>NC_017278.1:0-1200000 GCF_000236585.1 Thermus sp. CCB_US3_UF1 | reverse complement strand
TGGCGGGGATGAAGGTGAGGATGACCCCCACGGTCAGGCCCGGCAGGGTCTGGGGCAAGACCCCGTGGAGGAAGACGCGCAGGGGCCCCCCATACAGGTCCCGCACCGCCTCCAGAAGGCTCTCATCCAACCGCTCCACGCTGGAGTAAAGGGGCAGGACCATGAAGGGCAAGAAGGCGCTCACCATGCCCAGGTAGACGGCCAGGCCGCTGGGGAAAAGGGCCATGCCGGGCTCCAGCCATCCCAAAGCGGAAAACCCCCGGGCCAGGGGCATCTCCGGGGCCAGGAGGAGCTGCCAGGCGTAGGTGCGGATCACCAGGTTGGTCCAAAAGGGGATGAGGACCAAGGCGAGGTAGAGGTAGCGCCGTCTAGGGGGCTGGGAGCGGATGAAAAAGGCGATGGGGTAGGCCAGGAGCAGGCAGAGCCCCGTGGTGACCAAGGCCACCCAGAGGGTGCGCAGGAGGGCCAGCAGGTTGTCGGGACTATAGCCCAAAACGCCAAAGCCCAGGAGCCGCCGGTAGTTTTCCAGGCTGAAGGTCCACACCACCTCGCCAAAGCTCCCCCGCTCCGCCAGGGAGAGGGGCAGGAGGAGAAGGCCAGGCAGGACCAAGAAGGCCAGAAGCCAAAGCAGGCCGGGCAACACCAGGAGGAGGCCCCGCAGGAAAAGGCTTCTGGCCGTGGCGAGCTCCCCGTACCAAACCAAAAGCCTAGCCATAGAGGACCACCAACCCCTCCTGGGGCAAACGGACGAAGACCTCCTGCCCCGGCTCCAGCCGCAAGGCGGTGCGCACACGCAAAGGGGGTTCCAGGAAGGCCTCGAGGTAGGCCCCCCGGTAGACCACCTGGCGTACCCGGAGGGGCACCCCCCCCGGCACGGGATGGGGAAAGACCTCCACCCGCTCGGGGCGCAGGGCCAAAAGGCCTTCCTCCCAAGGCACCTTTAGGGGGAAGGGGCCAAAGGGGGTTTCCACCCCCAGGGGGGTCCGCCGGGCAGGAATGAGGTTGGCCGCCCCCAGGAACTCCGCCACGAAGCGGGTCCGGGGCCTCTCGTAGACCTCCTCGGGGCTCCCCACCTGCAGAAGCTGCCCCCCCTCCATGACCCCGATGCGGTCGGAAACGGCCATGGCCTCTTCCTGGTCGTGGGTCACCAGGATGAAGGTGGCCCCTAGCCGACGCTGGAGGTTCCTGAGCTCCACCTGCACCTCGGCCCGCAGCTGGGCATCCAGGGCGCTCATGGGCTCGTCCAGCAGCAGGACCTCCGGCTCATTGACCAGGGCCCGGGCCAGGGCCACCCGCTGCTTCTGCCCCCCGGAAAGCTGGTGGGGGTAGCGGTGGACCAAGGACTCCAGGCGCAAAAGGCCCAGGGCGTACCCCACCTTGGCCCGCACCTGGTCCTCGGGGAAGCGGCGGCTTCGCAGGCCAAAGGCCACGTTCTCGTACACGCTGAGGTGGGGAAAGAGGGCGTAGTTCTGGAACACGGTGTTTACCGGCCGCTGGTGGGCGGGAAGCCCGGTGAGGTCCCGTCCGGAAAGCACCACCCGTCCGGCGTCCGGCACCTCAAACCCCGCCACCACCCGCAGCAGGGTGGTCTTGCCGCAGCCCGAGGGTCCCAAAAGGGTAAAGAACTCTCCCCGGCGCACCTCCAAGGAAATCCCCTTCAGGACCTCCAGCTCCCCGAAGCGCTTCCTAAGGCCCTGGAGGCGAAGCCCCTCCGCCCCCGCCCCCAGGGCCTCGGCCCGGCCACCCCCTTGGGCCCCGGGAGGAGGCCCCTCCCAGGTTCCGGCCTCCCCCTTGCGTTTCCGCCTGGCGAGCGCGAAGATTCCTCTCACCCCTCCTCCGTCAAGGCCTCCTCCAAAGCCCCTTCCAAACGGCGAAGCCCCTCCTGGACCTCCTCCTCGCCGGCCGTCAAGGGCACCAGCACCCGGATCACGTTCCCGTACATCCCCGCCTTGAGCAGGATGAGGCCCCGGGCGCGGGCCGCCTCCAGGACCCGCTGGGCTGCCTCAGGGGCGGGCGCCTTGCCCACCGGGTCCCGAACCAGCTCCAGGGCCACCATGGGCCCCAGGCCCCGCACCTCCCCCACCTGGGGAAAGCGGGCCTGCAGGGAGACCAGGCCCTGCCAAAGACGCTCCCCTAAGGTCTGGGCCCGCTCCAACAAACCTTCCTCCTGGAAGACCTCCAGCACCGCCAGGCCGGCGGCGCAGGCCAGGGGGTTGCCCGCGTAGGTGCCGCCAAGCCCCCCGGGCCTGGGGGCATCCATGACCTCGGCCCGGCCCACCACCCCGGAAAGGGGAAGCCCAGCGGCCACGCTTTTGGCGAAGAGGAGGAGGTCGGGCACCACCCCGCTGTGCTGGATGGCCCAGAAGCGGCCGGTGCGGCCAAACCCGGACTGGATCTCGTCCGCTACCAGAAGGATGCCGTGGGCCTGGGTAAGCCGGCGCACCGCCTGCAGGTAGTCCGGGGAAAGGGGGATAAACCCCCCCTCGCCCAGGACCGGTTCCAGAATGAGGGCCGCCACCCGCTCGGGATCCACCTGGGTGCGGAAGAGCTCCTCGAGGCCCTCCAAAGCCTGGGCCTCGGAAACCCCCCGGTAGGGGTAGGGCACGGGGGCGTGGTAGACCTCGGGGGCGAAAGGTCCAAAGTTTTGCTTGTAGTAGCCCGCCTTACCCGTGAGGGACATGCCCAGCAGGGTGCGCCCGTGGAACCCGTGGGTTAGGGCCACCACCGCCGGGCGGCCGGTGAAGGCCCGGGCGATCTTCACCGCGTTCTCCACCGCCTCGGCCCCCGTGGTGAGGAAAAGGGTTTTTTTGGGGCCTTCCCCGGGGGCCAGGTGGGCCAGCCGCTCGGCCAGGCGGAGGTAGACCTCGTAGGGGGTTACCTGGAAGGCCACGTGGGTGAAGCGCTCCAGCTGGGCCCGGACCGCCTGCAGGACCCGGGGATGCCCGTGGCCCACGTTCATCACCCCTATGCCCCCGGCGAAGTCCAGGTACTCCTTGCCGTCCACGTCCCAGATGCGAACCCCCTCCGCCCGGGCGGCGAAGATAGGGTGGGCCTGGGCCACCCCCCGGGGGATGTACTGCTCCCGCAACTGCCAAAGGGCTTGGTTTCGCGACTCCACCAGGGCCACGTTGCCTCCTTTGAGCTAAAAGGCTAGGCCCTGGGAGCGGCGGCTGCTACGGCTGCAAAGCACAAGGTTCAGGCGTCTTCTTTGTGCTCTAAAACCCAGATCCGGACCGCCAGCTCCACCACGAAGCGGTCCTCCGGGTCCCCCAGGGAAAGGCCCAGCTTGGCCTCCGCCCGGGCCAGGCGGTAGCGCAGGGTGTTGAGGTGGACCCCTAGGGCTTCCGCGGCCTTTTTGTAGGAGAAGCCCTGGCGGACCCAGGCCAGCAGGGAGGCCCGCTCGGCCTGGCGGAGGGCAGCGAGCCGGGCCAGGAGTTCCCGGCGGGCCTCGAGGTCCCCCAGGAGAAGGCGGGGCACCAGGTGGGCCTCGTACAGGTAAACCCCGGGCTCGCGAAAGGCCAGAAGGCGCTCCACCTCCTCCAAGGCCCCCGCCAACTCGCTCAGGGTCCGGGGCCGGGAAAGGTAAAGGGGCCAAGGGCCGGGAAGCTCCAGGAAAAAGCCCTTGGGGTCCAGGCCCTCGGGCAGGAGGAAGCGCACCTGGTTTAGGTTCACAGAAAGCAGGGCCGAACCGCCCCGGCGCCGCAAAATCCCCCGCACCTCCCGCAGGACCCGCTCCCTTTCCTGGAAGCCTTCCTCATTGAGGGGCAGGGGCAGGGGAAGCAAGAGGAGGCCCAAGCGGTAACGGCCCGCCATGTCCAGGCCAAAGGCCCGGGCCCGTTCCGGGGTGAGGGCCTCACGACGGCCCTCCAAGAGGGCGTCCAGGAAGGCGTACCCCAGCCGGGCCTCCTGCTCGGCCAAGGCCCGCTGGTGGGCCAGGATGAGGCCGGCCACCAAGGCCGCGTTCTCCAGGGCCTGGCGCTCCCACTCCTCCCCCTCCCCTTCCAGGACCAGGTACCCCCCCCGCTCCCGGCCCAAGGGGATGGGCACGGCCAGGCCCTGGGGGGCCTGGGCCAGGTGCACCGGCCGGCCCAGAAGCTGGGATAGCCGTTGCAGAAAGGCCCCCAGGTCCTCCCGGTCCAGGACCGACTGCATCAGGGCCCGGTGCAGGGTCTGCACCCTCTCCTGCAGGGAAAGCTGCCGGGCCAGGAGGTGCCGGAGGACCTCCTCGGTCACCTGGGCAAAGGGCACCTCCCAGGGCAGCTCCAAGGCGGCGATCCCCCGCGGCACCAGGACCTCGAGGGCCGCCTGGGGAAAGCGCTCAAAGAACTGGGGCACCGCCAAGGCCACAGCGGCGGGCCCCCGCTCGGCCAGCCCCTGGGCAAAGCCCCTTAGGGCTCCCTCCTCCCGGGGCCAGGCGTAGCCCGTGGTGAGGACCAGCTGGCCGGGCCGCACCCAGGGCCCGGGGTCGGGCAGGTCCACCACGTGCACCCAGGAAACCCGGCGCCTGGGGTCACCCCCCAGGAGGCGGGCCCGCGCCAGGGCCGGGAGGGTGAGGAGTTCCTCCAGGGGCAGGCCCATGCCTACCCCCCCGCCACCTGCCGCACCAGGAGGCCCCGCAGGCGGTTGGCCGCCGCCCCCAGCTCCAGGGGACGGACCTGGGCCAGCTCGGGAACCTCCTCCAGGGCGAAAAGGTCCCCCTCCCCCAGGACCCCCTCCACCAGGGCCCGCAAGGGGGTCTTCCCGTCCGCCCGGCGCTCCAGGAGGCGGAAAAGGGCGCCGATGGCCCGCACCTGGGCCTCTTCAAAGAGGTCCAGGGCAGAGAGGTCCACCACCTCCTCCCCATAGAGGAGCTCCCGCAGGCCCCTTCCCCTCACCCGGGCCTTCCGGCCCCGCCGGGGGTCAAAGCTTTCCGGCAAGGGGGCCCGGGGGACCACCCGCAAGGGGTAGCCGGGCCCGCCGAAGCGCCGGCCCGTGGGGTGGGCCTGGGCCACCCTCCGGGCCTCCGCCGTCACCTCCTGGGGGCGGTAGGCCTCCATGAGGACCACGGTGTCCGCCAGCTCCAGGTAGTCCCCCACGCCCCCCACCACCAGGACCAGGCTGATCCCTTGGGCCTTGAACTCCGCCACCCGGTCCAGGAGGGGGGTGAGGGTTTCCTGGCGCACCAGGGCCTGCATGCGGGCGTCCCGCACCAGGAGGTTGGTGGCCGAGGTGTCCTCGTCCAGGAGGAGGACCTGGGCCCCAAGCTCCAAGGCCTCGAGGATGGCCGCAGCCAGGCTGGTGGAGCCCGAGGCGTCCTCGGTGGAGAAGAAGGCGGTGTCCAAGCCCAGGGGGAGGCCGTGGACGAAGGGCCTGAGGTCCACCCCCTGGACGCTCCTGCCGTCCTCGGACTGGACCCGCTGGGCCCGGGCCTCCGTCACCACCCACTCCCGCCCATCCCCGGGCACGTGGGGGAAGACCCCGTGGACCAGGGCCTCCAGGAGGGTGGTCTTGCCGTGGAAGCCCCCGCCGGTGATGAGGGTGAGGCCCTGGGGCAGGCCCATGCCGAAAACCTCCCCCGCGTGGGGTACCCGGAAACCCACCCGGAGGGCAG
Organism: Thermus sp. CCB_US3_UF1; assembly: GCF_000236585.1. Lineage (NCBI taxonomy): Bacteria > Thermotogati > Deinococcota > Deinococci > Thermales > Thermaceae > Thermus > Thermus sp. CCB_US3_UF1. The sequence continues at coordinate 1,194,410 of NC_017278.1, read as the reverse complement.
GAGGGGAGAGAAAGGGGACGGCCCCCCTCAGGGGGCGCTGGCTCACCCCGCTTTCCCGGGGCAGGATGGCCCCCTCCCCCACGAAGGCCACCAGGCCCCGCCCGGCCAGGCCCTCCTGGATGTGGGCGAAGTCCTCGGCCTGGTGCACATGGCGCAGGAGGGCCCTCCCCTCCAGCTCGGGAAGAAGGCCCCTGAGGTGCTCCGCTAGGGCCCGGAAGAGCCTTTCCGCCTCCTTGCCCAGGATGCGCCGGCCCGCCGCGGGCAGGCCCACGCGGAAGCGGAGGTAAAGCCCCCCCTCCCCCAGGTGGGCCCCGGCCCGCTTCAGGATCTTGGGGCTTTCCACCTCCACCCAAACCCTCCCCGAGTGGCCGCTCCCCCCCACAGGGGGCAGGTGGCGGAGGCGGGACTTCAGGGTGCGCAGGAGGAAGTCCTCCACCGCCACCCGGCCCTCGGGCCGGGTAAAGACCCAAAGCCCCTCTAGGGCCTGGGGCGGGTAGCGCACCTCCACCACGCTGGGGGAGGCGAAGGGGTCCCCCTGAACGTGGACGAAGCAGAGGGTAAACCCCTCCCCCTGCCAGGCCCCCCCAAGGCCCTTGTACAGGGGGTAGGGGCGGCCCTCGAGGGAGGCAAGAAGGGAGAAGAGGTCGGAAAGCCGCCGCATTTAGCCCAGGACCTCCACCTCCACCCGCCTCAGGGCCCGGGAAAGCCGCTCCACCCCCTCCAGGAACTCCTCCTCGCGGATGGTGAGGGGCGGGGCCACCAGGAGGATGTTGTGCTTGGCCATGAGGTAGACCCCCTCCTGCAGGAGGGCCCTCTGGAGGGCCTGCATGGGGGGGCTAACGGGGCCGTGCCAGGGGGAGAGGGGCTCCTTGTCCTTGCGGTCCCGCACCAGCTCCAGCCCGAAGAAAGCCCCAAGCCCCCGCACCTCCCCCACCAAGGGGTGGCGGGCAGCCAGGTCCCCAAGCACCTCGCGGAAGAAGCCCTCCATGGCCCGGACCCGGGGAAAGATCCCCTCCTCCTGGTAGGCCCGGAGGGCGGCAAGCCCCGCGGCCACCGCCAAGGGGTGGCCGGCGTAGGTGTGGCCCGTGGGCAGGGGAACCTCGTCAAAGCGCCGGGCCAGGCCCTCCCGCAGGAGCACCCCCCCCAAGGGCACGTAGGCCGAGGTCACCCCCTTGGCGAAGGTGATGAGATCCGGCACCACCCCAAAGCGCTCCCCGCCGAAGGCCGCACCCAGGCGGCCAAACCCGGTCATCACCTCGTCAAAGACCAGAAGGATCCCGTGCCGGTCGCAAAGGGCCCGCACCCCCTGCAGATACCCCTCGGGGTAAACGATGACCCCGTTGGAGCCCACCACGGGCTCCAGGAAGATGGCCGCCACCCTCCCAGGGTCCTCGTGGAGGAGGACCCGCTCCAGGTGGTCCAGGGCCCGCCGGGTTTCCTCCTTGGGGTCTTCCGTGTGGAAGGGGCTCCGGTAGGGGTAAGGGGCGAAGAAGTGCACCACGCCGGGGACCCCCGGCTCCGCGGGCCAGCGGCGGTTCTCCCCCGTCAGGCTGGCGGCGGCGTGGGTGGCCCCGTGGAAGGAACGGTAGGCGGCCAGGACCTTGGGCCGGCCCGTGAGGTGGCGGACGAACTTCAGGGCGTCCTCGTTGGCCTCGGTCCCCGAAGGGGTGAAGAAGACCCGCCCCCCCTCGGGCCAGGGGCTCAGTTGGGAGAGGGCCTGGGCCAGGAGGGCCCGCCCGTCATGGAAGAAGCTGGGGGGGGCGTAGGCCAGCCTCCCCGCCTGCTCGGCGATGGCCCGGACCAGCCTGGGGTGGGCGTGGCCCAGGTTCACCGCCACCAGGCCGGCGGAGAAGTCCAGGTAGCGGTGCCCCTCCTGGTCGTAAAGCCAGACCCCCTCCCCTCGCACCACAAGGGGGGGGTTGAGGGCAGCCTGGGCCACCCAGGGGGTGAGGACGTGCTTCTTGTGCAGGGCCTTGAGGTCCATTTGGGGGGATTATACGCCGCGGGGCGGGCCCGGGGCTTGACCAGAAAGTGAAAATAGTTTATCAGTATTGTCATGAGGGCTGCCCTGATCCTCCTCCTCTCCCTAGCCCCCGCCCTGGCCCAGGTGCGGGTGGCGGCCACCACCCCCATCCTGGCCGACCTGGTGAAGCAGGTGGGGGGAGGCCGCGTCCAGGTGGTGGGCGTGGTGCCCCCGGGGGCCGACCCCCACACCTTTGAGCCCACCCCCTCCACCGCCAAGGCCCTGGGGCAAAGCCGCCTCCTCTTCGCCAACGGCCTGGGCCTCGAGGCCTTCTTGCCCAAGGTGCAAAACCTCCTGCCCCCGGGGGCCCGGGTGGTCCGCCTGGGGGAGGGCCAGCCCGGCCTCATCTGCCCAGGGGAGGAAAAACCCCACCAAGGCCACGACCACGGCCCCTGCGACCCCCATCTCTGGCTGGACCCCACCTACGCCCTGCGCTACGCCGAGCGGATCGCCGAGGAGCTTTCCCGCCTAGACCCTGCGGGGAAAGCCCTCTACCAAAGCAACCTGGTTCGTTTCCAAAAGGAGGTGGAAAAGCGGGACCAGGCCTTCCAGGCCTGCGGCCTCAAGGGGGTCAAGGTGGTGGCCCAGCACGACGCCTTCCGCTACTTCGCCCGCCGCTACGGCCTCCAGGTGGTGGGGGTGCTGAGCCAGGGGGGGGCCCAGGAGGTGGGGAGTAGGGGGTTCCTCAACCTCCTGGCCAGGGCCAAGCGGGAGGGGGTGCGCCTGATCCTGGCCGAACCCCAGTTCCGCGGCACAGCCCTAAAGGCCTTGGCGGAGGCCCTTTCCGCCCAGGTGGCCGTGCTCTACACCGATACCCTGGACCCAAGGGTGCCCAGCTACCTGGCCCTTTTGGACCACAACCGGAAGGCCCTTTGCCCATAATGGAGGCATGGGCTTTCAAGAGGTCTTCGGCGCCCTGCCCGAGGCCAGCGCCCGGGCCCCGGGGCGGGTGAACCTGCTAGGGGAACACACGGATTACCAGGAGGGGTACGTCCTTCCCACCCCCATCCCGTACTTCACCCAGGTGGAGGCCGGCCGGGCCGAGGGGCGGGTGGAAGCCTACAGCGAAACCCTGGGGGAGCTTAGGGCCAGGCCCCTGGCCAGCCCCGCCCAGGGGGATTTTCTGGACTACCTCCTGGGCGTGGTCTGGGCCCTGCGGGAAGCGGGGCACCCTGTGCCCGGGGCCCGGTTCTACGTGAGGAGCCAGGTGCCCCTGGGGGCGGGGCTTTCCAGCTCCGCCGCCCTGGAGGTGGCGGCCCTCAAGGCCCTGCGCGCCCTCTACCGCCTGCCCCTTTCCGACCTGGAGGTGGCCCTCCTGGCCCAGCGGGCCGAGGTGGCCTACGTGGGGGTGCGGTGCGGGATCATGGACCAGATGGCGGCAAGCCTGGGGGAGGTGGGGCAGGCCCTCTTCCTGGACACCCGGACCCTGGAGCACGAGAACCTGCCCCTACCCCAGGGCACCCGGGTGGCCGTGCTGGACCTCGGGCTTTCCCGCAGGCTGGCCGAGGGGGGGTACAACCAAAGGCGGCAGGAGGCCGAGGAGGCTGCCCGACGCCTGGGGGTGCGCTCCTTGCGGGAGGTGGCCGACCTGTGCCTGGTGGAAAGCCTCCCCTCCCCCCTGGACCGGCGGGCCCGGCACATCGTGAGCGAGAACCTGCGGGTGCTGCGGGGGGTGGAGGCCCTGCGGAAAGGGGATGCCGGGGGGTTCGGCGCGCTCATGACCCAAAGCCACCGCTCCCTGGCCCAGGACTACGAGGTGAGCCTGCCCGAGCTGGATGCCCTGGTGGAGGCCGCCCTGGAGGCCGGAGCCCTTGGGGCCAAGCTCACCGGGGCCGGGTTTGGCGGGGCGGTGGTGGCCCTGGTGGCGGAAGCCCTTTGGGAGGATTTCCAGAGAACCCTCCGGGACCGCTTCCCCGGCCTGCGCCTCCTCTAGGGGTAAGCTAAGGGCATGGAAAGGCCAAGCCTCCTCCCCCTCCTGGACGCGCGCCTTCCCCTCACGGAGGAGAAGGTGGCGGAGGCGGCCCGCCTGGCCGGGGTACCCCTGGCCCAGGCCTGGGGGGTGGTGCGCTACTACCCCCGCTACCGGGGCCTGCCCCAGGGCCGGCTCCTGGTGGATGACCCCGTGGCCCGCGCCCGGGGGTTTGCCCGTCTGCGGGAGGAGGCCGAGGGAACCCATCCCCCCTTGGGCCTCGAGGCCCTCTCCCCGGTGTACCTGCGCTTCACCCCCGAGGGGCGCTTCGTGGAGTGGAAAGGAGGCCTGGTGCCCTTCACCGAGTTCCGCCTGCCCTTCGCCCTGGGGCACGGGGAAAGGCTCCTCCCCCCGGAGCCCATCCTCACCCTGGGCCAGTACCGGGCCCTAGGGGGGATGGAGGGCCTGAAGGCCATGGCCCAAGGCCTCCTCCGCCCGGAAACCCTCCTCCGGGCGGTGGAGGAGGCGGGGCTTCTGGGCCGGGGCGGGGCCGCCTTCCCGGCCCACGTGAAGCTTCGGGCCGTGGCCCAAGGGCAGGCCCCCAAGTACCTGGTGGTCAACGCCGACGAGTCCGAGCCCGGCAACTTCAAGGACCGCTTCCTCCTGGAACACCACCCCTTCCTGGTCCTGGAGGGGGCCCTCCTGGCCGCCTTGGCCGTGGGGGCTAGCCACCTTTACCTCTACGTGCGGGAGGAGTTTCAGGCCGCCATCTTGGGCCTGCAAAGGGCCCTTTCCGAGCTGGAGGAGGCCGGCCTCCTTCCCCTTCCCGCCGAGGTCTTCCCCAGCGGGGGCCTTTACATCTGCGGGGAGGAAACCGCCTTGCTGGAGTCCATGGAGGGGAAGCGGGCCGAGCCCCGCCTGAAACCCCCCTTCCCCGTGGAGCGTGGGCTTTGGGGAAGGCCCACCCTGGTGCAGAACGTGGAAACCCTGGCCAACCTTCCCCTGATCCTGCGGGAAGGCCCGGAAGCCTGGCGCAGGCGGGAGCCCAAGCTCTTCTCCCTCAGCGGGGACGTGGCCCGTCCGGGGCTTTACGAGCTCCCCTTGGGAACCCCCCTAGGGGAAGCCCTGCGCCGGGCCGGAGGGGAGCCGGGGACGCTCCAGGCCGTCCTCCTGGGGGGAGCCGCCGGGGTCTTTACCCGGGATTGGGACTTCCCCTTGCGCTTCCGGGAAAAGCGGCCCCTGGGGGCCGGGGCCATCGTGGCCTTTGGCCCAGGGGTGGACCTTTGGGAGGTCCTCCTGGGCCTGGCCCATTTCCTGCAGGAGGAGTCCTGCGGCAAGTGCTTCCCCTGCCCCTTGGGCACGGCGGTGCAGGTGGAGATGGTCAAGCGGCGGGCCAAGGACCCGGGCCTCCTGGCCGACCTGGCCCAGACCCTGAAGGGGAGCCTTTGCGGCCTGGGCCAGTCGGCCTACTGGGCCTACCAAAGCCTCTTGGAGGTGGAAGGTGCGGCTTAAGGTGGATGGGCGCGAGGTGGAAGCCCAAGAAGGAGCCCTTCTCCTGGAGGTGGTCCAGGTGCCCACCCTCTGCTACCACCCCCTTAGCGAAACCAAGGGGCTCTGCCGCCTCTGCCTGGTGGAGGTGGAAGGCCGCCTCCTGCCCGCCTGCGCCACGCGGGCCCAGGAGGGCATGGAGGTGCGGACGGACACCCCGGGGCTTCGCGCCCTACGCAAAACCCTCCTGGAGTGGCTGGCCCTCACCACCGACCTCTCCCAGGCCCCCGGGCTAAGAGCCCTTCTGGAACGCCACGGGGGGGAACCGGGGCGCTGGGGAGAGGTGCCTGGCCGGCAGGGCCGGGAGGCCCTGAGGGACAACCCCTTTTTCCTGCGGGACTACGCCAAGTGCGTGAACTGCCGCCGCTGCGTGGACGCCTGCGGGGACGGGCTCATGGGGGTCTGGGCCTTGACCCTGGAGGGCCGGGGCCTCCTGGCCCACCCCACCACCCCCCTGGACCGCCCCCTTCCGGAAACCCCTTGTGTCTTCTGCGGCAACTGCGTCCAGGTCTGCCCCACAGGGGCCCTCCGGCCCCTGGCCTTGGAGGTGGGATGATGCGCACCACCTGCCCCTACTGCGGCGTGGGCTGCCAGGTGGAGCCCGAGGTGCGGGATGGCCGTGTGGTCCGGGTCCTGGCCCCGGACCTTCCCCCCAACCATGGGGCCTTGTGCGTCAAGGGCCGCTTTGGCCTGGACTTCCCCTTCTCGGGGAAGCGCCTCCTTTACCCCATGCTCCGGGAAGGGAAGGGCAGGCCCCTGCGCCGGGCCACCTGGGAAGAAGCCTTGGACTACGCCGCATCCCGGCTCCTGGAGGTGCTAAGGCGCCAAGGCCCTGAAGCCCTGGCCGTCTTTCCTTCCGCCAAGACCACCAACGAGGAGGTCTACCTGGCCCAGAAACTGGCCCGGGTTCTCCTCGGCACCCACAACGTGGACCACTGCTCCCGGCTTTGCCACTCCTCCTCCACCGCCGCCCTAAGCCGCTCCTTGGGAGGGGCCAGCATGACCAACCCCCTGGAGGACATCGGGAAGACCGACCTCTTCCTGGTGGTGGGGTCCAACACCACGGAAACCCATCCCGTGATCGCCGCCATGATCAAGAAGCGGGTGCGCCAGGGGGCAGGGCTCATCGTGGTGGACCCGCGGTACACGGGGATGGCCGAGGCGGCCACCCTGTGGCTCCGGGTACGCCCCGGCACCGACCTCTTCCTCCTGAACGCCATGGCCCGGTACATCCTGGAGGAAGGCCTATGGGACCGCGCCTACGTGGAGGAGCGGACGGAGGGGTTCGCCGAGTGGCGGGCCTCCCTCGAGGCCTACACCCTAGAGGAGGCGGAGCGGGTCACCGGCGTAGCCCGGGAGAGGATCGCCCAGGCCGCCCGGCTTTACGCCACCACCGAGCGGGCCGGGGCCTACTGGGCCATGGGGGTGACCCAGCACACCCACGGCACGGCCACCGCCCAGGCCCTGGTCAACCTGGCCCTCCTCACCGGCAAGGTGGGCAAGGAAGGGGCGGGCCTGAACCCCTTGCGGGGGCAGAACAACGTCCAGGGGGCAGGGGACATGGGGGCCTTGCCCGACGTCTACCCGGGCTACCTCAAGGTGGCGGATGGGGAAGCCCGGAAGCGGTTTGAAGCCCTCTGGGGCGTGCCCCTCAGCCCCACGCCGGGCCTGCGCATGACCGAGGTCTTCCAGGCCATCCCCAAGGTGGAGGCCATCTACCTCATCGGGGAGGACCCGGTGACCAGCGAGCCCTACCAGGACCACCTGAAGGCCCAGCTGGAGGCCCTCCCCTTCCTCATCGTCCAGGACATCCTGGAGAACGAAACCACCCCCCTCGCCGACGTGGTCCTGCCCGCCGCCAGCTTCCTGGAAAAGGAGGGGACCTTTACCAACACCGACCGCCGGGTCCAGCGGGTGCGCCGGCTCCTGGACCCCCCGGGGGAGGCCCGGCCCGACTGGTGGATCACCCAGGAGCTGGGCCGGCGGCTGGCCCGGGGCCTGGGCCGCCCCTGGCCGGTATACCCGGGGCCGGAGGCCATCTGGGAGGAGGTGCGCCGGGCCATCCCGGAGATGATGGGGGGGATCAGCTACGCCCGCTTGGAAAAGGAGGGGGTGCGCTGGCCTTGCCCCTTGGAGGACCACCCGGGGGAGGCTGTCCTCTTCCGGGAGCGCTTCAACACCCCCTCGGGGCGGGCCCGCTTCTTCCCCGTCCACCCTACCCCCCCGGTGGAACCCCCCTCGCCGGACTACCCCCTTACCCTCTCCACGGGCCGGGTCCTCTTCCACTGGCACGGGGGCACCCTAAGCCGCAACAGCCGCCTGCAGGAGGCCTACCCCGAGCTCAAGGTGGAGGTGAACCCCCTGGACGCCCAGCGCCTGGGCCTCGCCGACGGGGAACCCGTGTACGTGGTGAGCCGGAGGGGCCGGATCAGGGCCCGGGCCTGGGTGACGGAGCGCACCCCGGAGGGCGTGGTCTACGCCCCCTTCCACTTCGCCGAGGCCCCCGCCAACCGGCTCACCCTGGACGCCCTGGACCCCATCAGCCGCATCCCCGGATACAAGGTGAGCGCCGTGCGCCTGGAGAAGGTGGACTGAAACCCCTTTAAGCCGAAGGGAAGGCGAAGGTCTCGTAGGCCAGCTCGGCCACGGAAAACCAGCGGTACTGCTCCCCCCGGAAGGCCCAGTAGGCGGCGTAGACCTTGCGGTAGGTGGCGTCCTTGGCCGCCTGCTCCTCGTAAAGAGCCTGGGCCTCCTGTAGGGCCTTGCGCATGATCTCCGCCGGCCAACGCCTCAGGCGCACCCCGGCCCTGAGCAGGCGCTGGAGGGCGGGCGGGTTCAGGGCGTCGTACTTGGCCATCATGGTGAGGTTGACCTCCGCCGCCGCCACCTGGAAGGCCTCCTGGAACTCCTTGGGCAGGCGTTGCCACTCCCTCTGGGAGACCAGGAAGGAAAGCTGGGCGGAGGGTTCCCAGAAGGAAGGGTAGTAGTAGTACCGGGCCACCTTGTAAAAGCCCAGCTTCTCGTCGTCGTAGGGGCCGGAGAACTCGGTGGCGTCAATGGTTCCCCGCTCCAAGGCGGGGTAGATGTCCCCGGCGGCCAGGGTCTGGGGCACCACCCCAAGCCGCCCCATCACCACCCCCCCAAGGCCCGGAATCCGCATGCGGAGGCCCCGAAGGTCGTTGACGGTCTGGATCTCCTTGCGGAACCACCCCCCCATCTGGGCCCCGGTGTTGCCCCCGGGGAACTGGAGGAGGCCGAAATCGGCGTACACCCCCCGCAGGAGCTCCAACCCCCCGCCGAAGAGCATCCAGGCGTTGTGCTGGCGGTAGGTCAGGCCGAAGGGCACGCCCCCGTCAAAGGCCAGGGCGGGGTTTTTGCCCACGTAAAAGGGCCCGTAGGTGTGCCCCGCCTCCACGGTGCCCTGCTGCACCGCGTCCAGGACCTGGGCCCCGGGCACGATCTCCCCTGCCTGGTAGACCCGGATCTGGAAGCGCCCCTCGGTGAGGTCGGCCACCCGCCGGGCCAGGTCTTCGGCCCCGCCGTACAGGGTATCCAGGCTTCTGGGGTAGCTGGAGACGAGCCGCCAGCGCACCTGGGGCTGGGCCTGGGCGTAGGCGGTGTAGGCGAGGCTTGCCGCCAGACCCACACCAGCCCGCTTGAGGAAGTCCCTCCGCTTCATGCTCCCTCCTTGGTGGGCTCCAGTTTACCGGGAAGCGTCCGGGAGGTCAAAGCCCCACCAGGCTAGGGCCCGGCTGCCCCCGGGGTGCCCTGCAGGAGCCGTTCCACCTGGGCCAGGAGGGCCTGGCCCTCAAAGGGCTTGCCCAAAAAGGCCTGGGCTCCCGCCTTTAAGGCCTCCTCCTGGCTTTGGGCGGAAACGCTGGCGGAAAGGGCCAGCACGGGTGGCCCTCCCCGGCGCCGCACCTCCCGGATGACCTCCACCCCCGAGACGCCGGGCATCACCAGGTCGCAGACCACCAGGTCAAACCCCTGGGCTTCCTGGGCGAGCCGCTCCAGGGCCAGCTGGCCCGAGGCCGCCCAGGCCACCTGGTGGCCGGCCCGCTCCAGCATGCGGCGCACCATGTGGGCCACCAGGGGCTCGTCCTCAACCAACAGGATGCGGGCCATACAGGGGTAGGATAACCCGGAAGAGGCTTCCTTTCCCCTCCTCGCTTTCCACCTCCATCCTCCCCCCGTGGGCCTCCACGATGTGCTTGGAGATGAATAGGCCAAGCCCCGTGCCGGAAACCCCCCGGGCCCGGGCGTTCTTGGCCCGGGCGTAGCGCTGGAAAAGCCGGGGAAGCTCCTCTTGGGGAATGCCAGGGCCGGTGTCGGCCACCTCCAGGAGGAGGCTTTCCCCTTCCGGCCTGGCCCGCAGGCGCACCTGCCCCCCTGGGGGGGTGAACTTGAAGGCGTTGGAAAGAAGGTTGCCCACCACCTGCACCAGCCGATCGGGATCCGCCTCCAAAAGGGGCAGCTCGCCCAACTCCACCTGGAAATCCACCCCCGAAAGCCGGGCCACCCCCTGGAAGCTTCGGGCCAGCTCCTGCAGGAGGGGCTTGAGGTTCACCGGCCGCTTGGCCACCTCAAAGCGGCCCGCCTCGAGGCGGCTGGTGTCGAGGAGGTTATCCACCATGGTCTTGAGGCGGAAGGCGCTTTCCAGGATCAGGTCCACCGACTCCTGGGCTGAGGGGGAAAGCCCTTCCTCCCGCAAGAGCTCCGCCAGGCCCATGATCACCGCCAAGGGGGTGCGGAGCTCGTGGGAAACCGCGGCGATGAACTCCCCCTTCAGGCGGTCGGCCTCCAGCCTTGGCCGCAGGTCCCGCAGGTTCACCACCACCCCCCGGACCCGGGGCTCGTCCAGGAGGTTCCGCCCCCAAGCCTCCATGGGGATGGGCGTGCCGTCGGCGTGGAGGACGCGGAACTCCCCGGTGCGCACCTCCCCAGGATGGGCCAGGAGGTCGCGCAAAAGCTCCTCCGCCGCCAGCCGGTCCTCGGGGTGGACAAAGTCCAAGGCGGCCACGGGGGCGCGCTTGTACCCCTCGGGGTCGTAACCCAAAACGGTGCGGACGCTGGCGCTCACGAAGCGGACCAGGCCCTCCCGGTCCAGGACATAGACCACGTCCTGCGAGTTCTCCATGAGGGCCTTCAGGCGCTCCTCCTCGGCCTCGAGGAGTTCCAGGAAGTGGGCCTTCTCCAAGACCAAGGCGAGAAGGGTGCTCACCTGGTGCAGACGGCCCAAAAGCCGCTCCCCAAAACGCCTCCCTTGCCGATAGCCCAAGAGGAGCCCCCCCTCAAATCCCCCGGCCCGGAAGGGCACCACCAAGGCACTCTTTAACCCCAGGCCCCCGGCCAAGGCGCAGGCTTCCGGAGGCAAGGCCTCCACCCCCAAGGGGGCCCCGGCCTCCAAGGCCTGCTCCAGGAGGTTGGGGCGGGGCAAGGGGGCAGGCAGGGGGCAGGTGCTGTAGAGCGCCTGCAGCTCCCCTTCCCCCTCGGCCAGGAGCATCCCCTCGTCGGCAGCGAAAAGGGCCTGAAGGCGGCTCACGATGGCCTCGGCCAAGGCACGCATCCCCGTCTGCCGCAAGGCGGCCTGGGCCACGTCCACCAGCCCCTGGGTGAAGGCCACCTGCTCCCTCAAGACCCGCTCCATGCGGGTGCGCTCGCTGATGTCGTGGAGGACGAGAAGGCGCATCTCCTCCAGGCGCCGCCCCCGGACGCTGTAGCTGCCCCCCCGCAGGGCCAGCTCCAACCGCCCCCCTTCCAGGGCCGGGGCCAAGGCCCCGGGAAGGTCCATAAGGTCCACCTCCGGGCCCACCCCAAGGACCTGCCGCGCCCGGCTGTTGGCAAAGCCCCGGTCCCCGAAGAGGACCACCACCCCGTCGGGAAGCTCCTCCAGCACCTGGGAAAGCCGCCTTCGCTCCGCGGCCAAGGCCAGGGAAAGCTGGGTTTTCTCCCGGTAGAGCTGGGCGTTCCTCAGGGCCACCCCGGCCACCCCCGAGAGGAGCTCCACGTAGCGCACCTCGTCCTCGTTCACCAAGCCCCCGCCGGGCCCATGGTCCACCGCCACCGCCCCCAGAACCTCGGCCTCGGCCAATATGGGGACATAGGCCACGCTGGCCCCTGCCTCCTGGGCCACCCCTTGGGGAAGCTCCCCCTTGGTCAGGACCAGGGTCCTACGCTCCCGCACCGCCCGGGCCAGGGGGTCTGGGGAGGAGCCCCAGGCCAGGTGGATACGGCTTCGCCCCTCCGTCCAGTACAAGGAAGAACCCTTGACGGTCAGGTGGCCCTCCAGGCGATCCCCTTTGACCAGGGCCACCGTGACCCGGTAAAAGCCAAACCGCTCGGAAAGGGAGCGGGCCAGGGTGGCCAGCACGGCATCCGGCTCCAGGGCCTTGGCCACCTCGCGGGCCAGGGCGCTCACGTGGGAAAGGGCCTCCACGTGGCGGGAAAGCCGGGACAAGGCGGCGTTACGCTCGGCCAGGAGTTCCCCGTTCTTCAGGGCCAAGGCGGTGAGCTGGGCCAGAAGGGGCAGAAGGGGCTGCAAGGCCGGGGGAACCCCCTCCAGGCTCAGCACCCCCTTGGGGACAAAACGGGGACAGGAGGGGCAGACCAGGGCCCGGGTGTCCCGGGTGGCCCGGGGTCGGACGCTGCAGCGGGCCTCGGGGTCAGCCCAGCAATAGGAGTCCTCCTCCCCCACCACGGGCAGAAGCCATTCCTCCCCCCGCTTGACGGGTCCCGCGGCGAAGAAGGCTTCCTGCACCGGTCCCTTTTGGTACAGGGGAAGGACGATGGCGGAAACCGTGTAGTGCCGCCCCCGGCCCGAGGCCACCTCCCCCATGAGCTCCCGGGTTTCGGGGTGGTAGAGGAAGAGGGCGGCCCGCTCCACCCCCTCCTCCGTGGCCACCTCCAGGAGGTTGCGTAAGATTTGTACGGGTTCCAATTCCTTGAGCAGCGCCCGCTGAAAACGCCCCAGAATCTCTAGCTGGCCCACGAGTCTCATCTGCCTCCAATGGTAGCATGGGGGCTGGGTTGCAAGGGGAAGGGCAAAATCCTCAGTACACGTCAAAACGTGGGACCACCCCTTTAGGATGGACCTGCGCCCACGTGGATGGGCAGGTACCCATAGGAGGTGGTCCCCATGGAACAGCTTACCCCACTCATCAACGCCTTGAAGCGATACTGGAAGGCCGACCTCAGGCGCCTCACCTTCCTGGCCGCCCTGGTGATGGCTCTGGTCACCGCCCGCACCACAAGCGGCCCCAGACTCGCTCTTTCCCTCGGCTCCATAGCCAGCCCTGACCCCCGCTCCGCCTACCGAAGGTTCCAGCGGTTCTTGGCCTGGCCGGGGCTGGACGGGGAGGGCTATGCCCGCTTCATCTTCGCCCTCCTCCGACCCCAAGGGCTCCTCCTGGTCATGGACCGGACCGAGTGGGAGCTGGGGAAGAGCAAGGTCAACCTCCTGATGCTGGCCTTCCTGTACCAAGGCCTGGCCGTCCCCCTGTTCTGGAGCTTCCTTCCCCACGACGGCAACTCCTCCACCCCCGAACGCATCGCCCTGATGGAGAGGGCCTTGGCTTTCCTGAGGGCCCACTTCCCCCACCTCCGGGTGGAGGGGTTCCTGGCGGATCGGGAGTTCATAGGGGAGGCGTGGTTCCGGTACCTGGAGGAGAAGGGCATCCCCCGGTGCATCCGAATCAAGGCCAACACCCGGATGTGGCGGTTGGGCTCGGGCCCTCGGGCCTGGGAGCTCTTTGCCTCCCTGAAGGTGGGAGAGAGCCGGGTGCCCAGGCGGCGGTACTGGGTCTACGGGCGGCGCATGTGGGTGGTGGGGTTGCGCCTTGGGGTCCGGGAGTGGCTGATTGTGGCTACGGACCTGGACCCTCACCGGGTGCTGGAGGTGTACGGGCTCAGGTGGGGGATAGAGCGGCTCTTTGGGGCCCTGAAGGGGCGGGGATTTGACCTGGAGGCCACGCACGTGACGCGGGGGGAGAGGCTTTCGCGGCTTTTGGTCCCCTTGAGCCTGGCCTTCGTGTGGGCGTTTCGGACGGGGCTTGTGCTGCACCGGGTGCGTCCGGTGAGGCCCAAGAAGCACGGGAGGCTGGGACAGAGCCTCTTCCGGGCGGGGCTGGACCTGCTCACCCTTTGGGCGCTTGCCCTCTGGGGTGCAGGGGGAGGAAGGCGCGGAAGTCCCTTGGGGTTATGCCCTATGGAGGTTTTGACGTGTACATAGGGCAAAATCTTAGACTTGGTCAAAGAGTGGGCCCCTTGCTCTAGGAGGTGGGCATGCCCATAGACTTCAGCCTCACGGAGGAACAGAAGCAGCTGCAGGCCCTGGCCCGGCGGTTTGCCAAAGAGGTCATCCTGCCGGTGGCGGCGGAGTACGACGCGAAGGAGGAGGTACCCTGGCCGGTCATTGAGAAACTCCACGAGGTGGGCCTTCTAAACGCCATCATCCCCGAGGCCTACGGGGGGATGGGCCTCAAGATGCTGGACGAGGTGATCGTGGGGGAGGAGCTGGCCTATGCCTGCATGGGCATCTACACCATCCCCATGGCCAGCGACCTGGGCATCACCCCAGTGCTCCTAGCGGGCAGCCCCGAACAAAAGGAGCGCTTCCTCCGCCCCCTCACCGAGAAGCCAGCCCTGGCGGCCTTCGCCCTCAGCGAGCCTGGAAACGGCTCTGACGCCGCGGCCCTCAAAACCCGGGCGGTGCGCCAGGGGGACCACTACGTCCTCAACGGCACCAAGATGTGGATCTCCAACGGGGGGGAGGCGGAGTGGGTGGTGGTCTTCGCCACCCTAAACCCGGAACTCCGCCACAAGGGGGTGGTGGCCCTGGTGGTGGAGAAGGGCACCCCTGGCTTCCAGGCGGTGAAGATCCACGGCAAGATGGGCCAGCGGGCCTCGGGGACCTATGAGCTCGTCTTTGAGGACGTGAGGGTGCCGGTGGAGAACCGCCTGGGTGAGGAGGGCGAGGGGTTCAAGATCGCCATGAACACCCTGAACAAGACCCGGATCCCCGTGGCCGCGGGCAGCGTGGGGGTGGCCCGGCGGGCCCTAGACGAGGCCAGGAAGTACGCCAAGGAGCGGGAGGCCTTTGGCCGGCCCATCGCCGAGTTCCAGGCCATCCAGTTCAAGCTGGCGGAGATGGCCATCGGCCTGGAAACCGCCCGGATGTACACCTACTACGCCGCCTGGCTGGCGGACCAGGGCCTGCCCCACGCCCACGCCAGCGCCATCGCCAAGGCTTACGCCTCGGAGGTGGCCTTTGAGGCCGCCAACCAGGCCATCCAGATCCACGGGGGCTACGGGTACGTGCGGGAGTTCCCCGTGGAGAAGCTCCTAAGGGACGTGAAGCTCAACCAGATCTACGAGGGCACCAACGAGATCCAGCGGCTCATCATCGCCAGGCACCTCCTGGCGGAGTGAAAGGAGGCAAGGGGATGAAGTTCGTAGCGGTGATCCGGCAGGTTCCCGACGGGGAGAGCAGACTCAAGGTCCAAGGAGGCCGGGTGGACCTCTCCGGGGCCACCCTGATCCTGGACCAGATGGACGAGTACGCGGTGGAAGAGGCCCTCCGCCTCAAGGAAAAGCATGGCGGCGAGGCGGTCGTGGTGGGCTTTGGCCCCGAGCGCACCGAGGAGGCCATCCGCACCGCCTTGGCCATGGGCATGGACCGGGGGGTGCACGTGGTCTACGAGGGCTACGCCGACCCCGTCACCGCCGCCGAGGCCTTGGCCCCGGTGCTGCGGGAGGAGGCCCCCAGCCTGATCCTCACCGGGGGGCAGCAGGCGGACTGGGACAGCCAGGCCCTAGGCGGTGCCCTGGCGGAGGCCCTGGGGGTCCCGGTGGTGGCCTGGACCACCGTCCTCGAGCTGGAGGGGGCCACCGCCAAGGCCAAGCATGACCTGGACGAGGGGGCGGAATGGGTAAGGGTCCCCCTGCCCGCGGTCTTCACCACCCAGCAGGGCCTGAACGAGCCCCGCTACCCCACCCTCCCCGGGATCATGAAGGCCAAGAAGAAGGAGATCAAGAAGGTGGCCTTCGCCGGGAACCCCCGGGTGGAGATCCTGGAAGAGGGCATCCAGGAGAAGGCCCGTCTAGGAAAGGTGCTGGACGGCAAGGATCCCGTCCAGGCAGCGGAGGAGCTGGTGAGGCTCCTCCACGAAGAGGCCAAGGTCATCTGAGGGAGGATCCCATGGTACTGGTGGTACTGGACCACGACGGCAGCAAGCTGCGGAAGGCCAGCCTCGAGGCCCTCACCCGGGCCCGCCAGCTGGCCGAGGCCCTGGGAGAAAAGGTGGCAGGGGTGCTCCTTGCCGAAGGCCCTGCCCCTGTGGAGGAGGCCCGAGGCTACGTGGAGGTCCTCTATGTGGCCGAGCTCGGCCCCTACACGGCGGAGAAGTGGGCGGCGGCCCTCCTGGAGGCGGCCAAGGGCGGGGCCAAGGCCATCGTGGCCCCTTCTTCCCGGCAGAGCCGGACCTACCTGGGCCGGGTGGCCTACGCCCTCAAGGCCGGCCTCCTGGAGGACACCCTGGAAAGCGCTGCCGAAGGGGGCATGGTCCACGCCACCCGCTACGCCTACCTGAACCGGGTCACCCAGAGGCAGCGGGCCCCCCTGCCCGTGGTGCTCACGGTGAAGGCCAACACCACCCCCCTGGCCGAGCCCTTGGGGACCCAGGGGGAGGTGGTACCCCTGGCGGTGCCCCCGGTGCCCACGGTGGAGATACTGGAACGGGTCCAGGAGGAGAGGAAGGGGGTATCCCTGGCCGAGGCCAATGTGGTGGTGACGGGAGGCCGGGGAATGGGGAGCCCCGAGGCCTTCAAGGGGGTGGAGGAACTGGCGGCCCTCTTGGGCGGGGCCGTGGGGGCCACCCGGGCGGTGGTGGACGCCGGCTGGCGGCCCTACGCCGAGCAGGTGGGGCAGACGGGCAAGACCGTGCAGCCTTCCCTCTACATCGCCCTGGGGGTTTCCGGGGCGGTGCAGCACCTGGCGGGGATGAACAAGAGCAAGTTCATCGTGGCCGTGAACAAGGATCCCGAAGCCCCCATCTTCAAGCACGCGGATTACGGCATCGTGGGGGACGTACACCAGGTGCTCCCCGCCCTGATCCAGGCGGTGAAAAGGCTGAAGGACTAGGGGTTTTCCCCGCCCAGGCCCCCCCAAGGGGTCTGGGCGTTTTCACCCCTTGGGCGGGGCCCCTTCCTCCTCCATCCTCGCCTCCTCCTGGGAAACTTCCGGCTTTTCCCCTTCCCTAGGGGGCTTCTCCCCCCTAGGCCAAAGGCGCAGGGCCAGATAGAGGAGGAGGACTACCCCCACCACCCCCACCGCGTAAGGCCAGGCCGGGGCCCCTGGCGCCTCGGGAACCTCCGGCAGGGAGAGGGGGGGCGTGGGGGCCTGGAAGGCTTCCGCCTCCAGGCGGCCCACCCGGTCTCCTAGGGCCTTTAGAGCCTCCTCCTGGGCAGCCAACCGGGCCTCCAAGGCCGCCACCTTCCCCTCCAAGGCGAGGAAGCGGGTATAGCCCTGGTACCCGGCCCAAAGGCCAAGCACCAGAAGGAACGCCAAGAGGGCAGCCAAGAGCCATCGCGCCATGGTTCACCTCCCGACCGGGCGGCCTTTGCTGGAAGCATGCCCGGCTTCTTAGTGTATCATGCGGCCAGTATGGCCGACAACGCCAGACTCATCCTGGACGAGCTTCTTGCCGAGCTGGAGGAGAGGCGGAAAAAGGTCCTCTTGGGCGGGGGCGAGGAGCGCATCCGAAAGCAGCACCAGCAGGGCAAGCTCACCGCCCGAGAAAGGATAGACTACCTCCTGGACCCGGGAAGTTTCGTGGAGCTCATGCCCTTCGCCGAGCACCTGGAAACCGGGCTCATGGAGGGCCTCGAGGCCCCCGCGGACGGCGTGGTCACCGGCTACGGCACCATCGGGGGGCGGCTGGTCTTCGTCTTCAGCCAGGACTTCACCGTCCTAGGCGGCTCCTTGGGCAAGATGCACGGGCGGAAGATCGCCAGCCTGATGGACCTGGCCGCCAAGGTGGGGGCCCCCATCATCGGCCTAAACGACTCCGCCGGGGCCCGCATCCAAGAAGGGGTGGACAGCCTCTCCGGTTACGGGGAGGTCTTCTACCGCAACGCCATCTACTCCGGGGTGGTGCCGCAGATCTCCGCCATCCTGGGCCCCTGCGCCGGGGGGGCGGTCTACAGCCCCGCCATGACCGACTTCGTCCTCATGAGCCGGGGCGGGAGCTACATGTTCATCACCGGACCCGAGGTCATCAAGAGCGTAACCCGGGAGGAGGTGAGCTTTGAGGAGCTGGGCGGGGCCCAGGTGCACATGGAAAGGAGTGGGGTAGCCCACCTGGAAGGCAAGGACGACCGGGAGGTCCTGGACCTCATCAAAAGGCTCCTCTCCTACCTGCCCCAAAACAGCCGGGAAAAACCCCCGGTGGTGGAGCCCAAGGATGACCCCCACCGCCTGACCCCTGAGCTTCTAGACCTGGTCCACCCCGATGCCCGGCGGCCTTACAACATGCACCAGGTGATCCGGACCCTCCTGGACGAGGGGGAGTTCTTGGAGATCCAGCCGGGCTTCGCCCGCAACATCATCGTGGGCCTGGGGCGGCTTGGAGGGTATCCCGTGGGGGTCATCGCCAACAACCCCCGGTTCATGGCCGGGGCCCTGGACATCAACGCCTCGGACAAGGCGGCCCGCTTCATCCGCACCATGGACGCCTTCAACATCCCCCTCCTCACCCTGGTGGACGTGACGGGCTTCCTCCCCGGGGTAGCCCAGGAGCACGGGGGGATCATCCGCCACGGGGCCAAGATGCTCTTCGCCTACGCCGAGGCCACGGTCCCCAAGATCACCCTCATCGCCCGCAAGGCCTACGGCGGGGCCTACCTGGCCATGAACTCCAAGGACATGGGGGCGGACGTGGTCCTGGCCTGGCCCACGGCGGCGGTGGCAGTCATGGGGGCCGAGGGGGCGGCCAACATCATCTACCGCCGGGAAATCCAGTCCTCGCCCAACCCCGAGGAAACCCGCCGCCGCAAGATCGAGGAGTACAAGCGGGCCTTTGACAACCCCTGGGTGGCCGCGGGCCGGGGGTACATCGACGACGTGATTGACCCTGCCCAGACCCGGCGCCTCCTCTACCTGCACCTGCGGATGCTCTGGGACAAGAAGGAGGAGCGGCCCTTCAAAAAGCACGACAACATCCCCCTCTGAAACCCGAAAGGCCCCGCCCAAAGCCCTAGGTTTCCCCAAGGGCCTCGGGGGGCCTGGCCGCCAAGGGCGGCCCCCAGCCTCCACCTGGCCCGCTCGGGGCTAAGCCGTTAGGATAGGGCCAGGCCATGCTGAAGGTCTGGCTTCACTTTCCTTTGGCAGTGCACAAAGAGGCCCTGGCCGAGGCCCTTAGGGCGCGGGGCCTCGAGGTGGTGGACCTTCCCTTCGCCGCCCAGGTGGGGGTGGTGGAGGCCGACCACGAGATCCCCGCCCCTCCCCCCATGCCCGCGGTGATCCTCCTGCGGGACCCCAGCCAGGCCCCCCAGGCCCTCAAGCGGGGCTACCGGGGGTACTTGTACCCGGAGCAGGGCCTGGCGATGCTGGTCCGGGCCCTCCAGGCCGTGGCCCGGGGCGAGGTCTGGGCCGAGCGGAAAGTGGTGGCCTCCCTGGTGGGCGAGCCCCTCCCCACCCTCACCCCCCGGGAGAAAGAGGTGGCCGCATTGGCGGCCATCGGCCTTTCCAACGAGGAGATCGCCCAGGAGCTGGGGATCTCGGTGAAGACGGTGAAGGCCCACCTGACGGCGGTCTTCCAGAAGCTAGGGGTGAGGAAGCGGACCCAGCTGGCCCACATCCGCTTTCTGGTCTAGGAGGGACCTAAGACTTTTTTTGCACAAGTCGCACGCATCCACAGAGCTCGGCTCTAGAACCAAAGCCCGTTGTGGGGCCTCGAGGTCGCTTCCATCATGAAGGGGAAAGGAGGCGGTCATGAAACCCATGAAGCGGTTAGGGTTTCTTCTTGGGGCAGGTTTAGCCCTCCTCCTCGCCGCCTGTGGCGGCCAGATGGGAGGCAAGCCCCTGAGCCCAGCGGTGGCGGTTCCCGAAGGCCCCAGGGTCACCCCTTACCCCGACTGGAAGTCGGGCAACGCAGACTTCGAGTGCAGGCAGGCCGTGGTGACGTTTGACGGAGCCTACAAGATCGACCCCCCAACGAGCGGAACCTACCCCCTAGACACCTACGGCCATCAGGTCACGGTGAACTTCTCCCCTGACGGCCGCTACGTGGACTGGAGCAGCAACCTGGCCATCGCCGCGGTGATCGTCAAGGGCGGCCCCGGGGCCAACGTCTACCTCTACGATCCCCCTGCCACCTCGGGCATCGGCCTCCGCTCCCCCGACCACCCCACATCCGGCCAGATCCCGGCCATCAGCCACGTGGCCTTCTGCTGGGAGTACCGCTTGAGCGCCGAGAAAACCGCAGAAACCCGCTACACCCGGCAGTACTATTGGGAAATTCACAAGATGGGCGACCGGAGCGAGCTCACCCTGAGCGCCGGCCAGGTCTTCCCCGTGAACTACCAGGTACGGGTGGCCGTGAGCCGCTTCGAGGAGCGGGACTTTGCCGTAAGGGGCACCATCACCCTGCGCAACAACACCCCCATCCCCTTCGTGGTGCAAAGCGTGTCCGACCTGGTTTCCCCTGATATGCCCGCCAGCGTGGACTGCGGTCCCTTGCCCCGCACCCTGGAGCCAGGGCAAAGCCTCTCCTGCACCTACCAAGCCCCCCTTCCCAACAAAGAAGCCCGTACCAACACGGCCACCGCCACCTACGTGCGCCAGGGCCAGGAGCGGCTCCGCCAAGTAAGCGCCACCGCCCCCGTGACCTTCGGCGAGCCCACCAAGGTGGTGGACGGCCAGGTGGAGGTATTCGACGACCGCTACCCCTACGGCCCCCTGGGTTCGGTAGCCGCCGGGGAGGCCCCCAAAACCTTCGCCTACACCCTCAACGTGGGCCCCTACCCCTGCGGAAACCAGGACACCTCCTACCTGTTCACCAACACCGCCTCCCTCAGGACCAACACCACGGGGAGCACCGCCACCTCCAGCTGGACGGTGCAGGTACGGGTACCCGCCTGCGCCCAGGGGTGCACCCTGACCCAGGGCTACTGGAAGACCCACACCAAGTACGGCCCCGCCAAGCCCCGGAACAGCACATGGGATCGGGTGGGTCCTAAAGGGGAGGACACCGACTTCTACCGCTCCAACCAAACTTACTACCAGGTCCTCTGGACCCCGCCTTCCGGGGGCAACCCCTACTACCAGCTGGCCCACCAGTTCATCGCCGCCAAGCTCAACCAGCTGAACGGGGCCGCCACCCCGCCCGCGGTGGCCGAGGCCCTCACCTGGGCCGAAGGCTTCTTCAGCGCCTACACGCCCAGCGGCCCCTTCTCCCGCACCCTGACCCACCAAGCCCGCACCTACGCCAGCATCCTGGCCCAGTACAACGAGGGCTACCTGGGGCCCGGCCCTTGCAGCGAATAGCCCAAGCCTCCCGCCCCCTGGACCCCAGGGTCCAGGGGGTATTCTCGTGGCGATGGAAGGGTTCACCGAGTTCCGCAGCCAACTCACGGCCTGCCGCCTTTGCCCCCGCCTGGTGGCCTGGCGGGAGGGGGTGGCGGGAAAGAAGCGGGCCCACCGGGGGGAGGTGTACTGGGCCAGGCCCGTTCCCGGCTTTGGCGACCCCAAGGCCAGGCTTCTCCTCGTCGGCTTAGCCCCCGGGGCCCACGGGTCCAACCGCACGGGCCGGCCCTTCACCGGGGATGCCTCGGGGGCTTTCCTCTACCCCCTTCTCTGGGAGGCCGGCCTGGCCAGCCAAAGGGAAAGCCTCCCTGGGGACGGCCTCCGGCTCCTGGGCGTCTACCTGACCGCCGCGGTCCGCTGCGCCCCTCCGGAAAACCGCCCCACCCGGGAGGAGATCCTGGCCTGCAGCGCCTGGACCCGGGTGGAGCTTGCCCTCCTTCCCGAACTCCGGGTCTACCTGGCCCTGGGCCGGGTGGCCCACGAGGCCCTCCTGGAGCAGTTTGGCCTCAGGCGGAGCACCCACCCCTTCTTCCACGGGGCCCACTACCCCTTGCCCGGGGGTAGGCACCTTCTCAGCAGCTACCACGTCTCCCGGCAGAACACCCAGACGGGGAGGCTCACCCGGGATATGTTCTTGGAGATCCTCCTCAGGGCAAAGGCCCTCGCCGGGCTTTGAGCCAGGCCAGGAGCTCGGGGTAGGCCAAGGTGTTCAGGACCCGCTCAGGACCAATCCAGGCCCGCTGGGCCGTGCCCACCGCCAGCTCCATGAAGCGCAGGTGCTCCACCTGGTGGGCGTCGGTGGAAAGGCTGATCCAAAGGCCCATGCCGTAGGCCATCCGGGCCAGATCGTCGGGGAGATCCATGCGGTCGTAGTAGCCGTCGATCTCCACCGCTACCCCCCTCTCCTTGGCCTTGCGGAAGATGGCCTCCCAGTCGGCCTCCATGGGGGCCCGGCGGCCCAGAAGCCGGGCGGTGGGGTGGGCCAGGACGTGGACGAAGGGGTTCTCCAGGGCCTTAAGGAGGCGGCGGGTCTGCTCGGCCTTGGAAAGCTTGAACTGGGAGTGGACGGAGACCAGGACCAGGTCCAGCTCCCTGAGGACCCAGTCGGGGTAGTCCAGGGAGCCGTCCGGACGGATGTCCACCTCGGCCCCCGCCAGGAGGTAGGGGGGGGCGTGGGTTTCGTTGAAGCGGCGGATGGCCTCCACCCGCCGGAGGGCCTCCTCGGGGGAGGGCCCCCCCGCCACCCGCACCGCCGGGGAGTGGTCCGTGACCCCCAGGTACTGGTATCCCAAGGCCTTGGCCGCCCGCCAAAGCTCCTCCAGGGTGTTCTGGCCGTCGGAGTAGGTGGAGTGAACCTGCAAATCCCCCCGGATCTGGCTTAGCTCAAGGAGCCGGGGCAGCCGCCCTTCCAGGGCCGCCTCCACCTCCCCCCTATCCTCCCGCAGGGGTGGGGGGATGTAGGGCAGGCCTAAGGCGGCGTACACCCCCTCCTCCGTTTCCCCGGCCAGGCGCACGCCTGCGCGGAACACCCCGTACTCCGAAAGCTTGAGGCCCCTATCCTGGGCCAGGGAACGGAGCTTGATGGAGTGCCCCTTGCTCCCCGTAAGGTACTGCAGGCCCGCGCCCCAGCTCTCCGGAGGCACCACGCGGAGATCCACCTGGAGACCGTTTTTCAGGAAGACGGTGGCCCGTTCCTCCCCCTTGGCGTAGACCTCCCCCACCTGCGGCAGGCGGAGGAAGGCCTTCACCACCCGTTCTCCCTCGAGGCTGGCCACCAAGAAGTCCAGGTCCCCCACGGTGTCCTGGTAGCGGCGGGCCGAGCCGCAGAGCTCCGCCTTCTCCACCCCGGGCAGGCGGCGGATCTCCTCCAAAAGGCCCCGGGCCAGGGAGAGCACCGCCCCCAAAGGCCGCCTTTGGGAAGCGGCTTGGGCCAGGGCAAGCCCTTCCCGGATGCGCTCGGCCTTCTTGGGGCCAAACCCCTTGAGGCGCAGGAGATCCCCCCGCTCCAGGGCTGCCTTCAGCCCCTCCAGGGAGTCTATGCCCAGCTCGTGGTAAAGCTGCCGGGCGGTCTTGGGGCCCACCCCGGGCACGGCCATGACCGCCAAGACCCCGCGGGGCACCTTCTGGGCCAGCTCCTCGTGCTTTTTCAGGCGGCCCGTGGCCAAAAACTCGAGGATCTTCTCCGCCAGGTCGGGGCCGATGCCGGGAAGGGCCAGCAGGGCCTCCTTGCCCCCTCGGGCCAGGTCCTCAATGGGGATGTCCAGGTCGTAAAGGGTGCGGGCCGCCTGGTGGTAGGCCCGGACCCGGAAGGGGTTATCCCCCAGAAACTCGCTCATGAGCCCGATCTCCTCCAAGAGGCGGGCCAGCTCCTGGTTCCTCATGCCCCCACTATACGGGTATACTCAGGCGTGCCCAGGCCGGATCGGTTCCGCAAAAGGGTGGTGGACCTGTTGCGGGAGGCGGGCCGGCCCCTGCACTACGCCGAGGTGGGCCGCCGCCTCAAGGAGGAGGGCTTCTGGGCCCGGGTGCGGGAACCGGAGAAGATCGCCAAGGTGCGCCTCGCCGCCCTGGCCCGCTGGCACCATAGCCCGGTGGTGGCCCTGGGGGAGGGGCTTTACGCCCTTAGGGAAGAAGGCGGTACGAGCCCAGAACCTTGAGGTAGTTGGCCCGCTCCAAGGCGGCGGGCTCCGCCACCTTTTGGTAGCTCATGGCCCCCCGCATCTCGGCCACGCTCCCGTACTCCTTGGCCTCCATGAAGGCCTTGAGCTCCTCCAAGACCTTGCGGAAGTGCCCGGGGCCCCTTTCCAGGACCGCGGAGGTCATCATGACCACCTGGGCCCCGGCCAGAAGCCCCTTGGCCGCCTCGAGGCCCGAGTGAACCCCGCCCGTAAGGGCCAGCTCCAGGCCCACCCGGCCGTAGAGGAGGGCGATCCAATGGAGGCGGAGGAGGGCCTCGTAGGGCCGGGAAAGGGTGAGGGTGGGGACCACGGAAAGGCTTTCCAGGTCAAAGTCCGGCTGGTAAAAGCGGTTGAAGAGGACCAGGGCCTTGGCCCCCGTGGCCTCCACCCGCTTGGCGAAGTGGGCGAAGGCGGTGAAGGCGTGGCCCACCTTGACCGCCACCGGGACCCGCACCGCCTCCACCACGGCCCGGATGGTGTCCAGGTACATGGCCTCCACCTCCGAGGCCGAAAGGGCGGGATCCGTGGGGATGTAGTAGAGGTTGAGCTCAATGGCGTCGGCCCCCGCCTCCTCCAGGAGCCGGGCGTACTCCACCCAGCCCCCCCGGCTCACCCCGTTCAGGCTGGCGATGACGGGGATAGCCAGCCGCTCCTTGGCCCGGGAGAGGAGGTCCAGGTGGCGCTCGGGGGTGAGCCGGTACTCGTGGGCCTTGGGGAAGTAGCTCAGGGCCTCGGCGTAGCTCTCGTGGCCGTAGTGCAGGTAGTGGTCCAGGATCTCTTCCTCGAGGGTCACCTGCTCCTCAAAGAGGGAGTGCATGACGATGGCCGCGGCCCCGCCGTCCTCCAGACGCAAGAAGCCGTCCAGCTTCTCCGTGAGGGGCGAGGCGGAGGCCACCAAGGGATGCTCCAGCTCCAAGCCCAAGTACGTGGTCCGAAGGTCCATCCTCCCCTCCCTAAAGGGCGGCCTCGGCCCTGGCCGCCATGCGTTCCAACCGCTCCCAGCGCGCCCGCACCGCCTCCTCCGCCCGCTTGAGGAAGGCCTCCGCCTCCTCGGGATGGGTCTGCAGGAGGAGGCGGTAGCGGTTTTCGGCGTAGAGGTAGTCCCG
This sequence comes from Thermus sp. CCB_US3_UF1, assembly GCF_000236585.1. Lineage (NCBI taxonomy): Bacteria > Thermotogati > Deinococcota > Deinococci > Thermales > Thermaceae > Thermus > Thermus sp. CCB_US3_UF1. Next base: position 1,169,566 of record NC_017278.1, on the reverse strand, counting down.
CAGGGGGAGGGTGGGGGGCTTGGAGTCCAGCCTCAGGCCCTCCCCGGGCAGGAAGCGGAAGAGGGGCCAGTACCCCGTGCGCTCGGCCAGCTTCTGGTGCTCCATGCCCTTGGCCATATCGATGCCGTGGGCGATGCAGTGGCTGTAGGCGATGAGGAGGGCCGGTCCCGGGTGGGCCTCGGCCTCGAGGAAGGCCCGCACGGTGTGGGCGTCGTTGGCCCCCATGGCCACCTGGGCCACGTAGACGTGGCCATAGCTCATGGCCATGAAGGCCAGGTCCTTCTTGGGCGTGGGCTTGCCGGCCATGGCGAACTTGGCCACCGCTCCCAGGCCCGTGGCCTTGGAGGCCTGGCCCCCGGTGTTGGAGTAGACCTCGGTGTCCAGGACCAGGACCCGCACCCGGGCCCCCGAGGCCAGGACGTGGTCCAGGCCCCCGTAGCCGATATCGTAGGCCCACCCATCCCCGCCCACGATCCAGACGGAGTGGGGGATGAGGGCCTCGGCCACCGCCAGGAGGTCCCTGGCCCGGGGGTCCTCCAGCCCCTGAAGCCGCTGGCGGAGGAGGGCCACGTCCTGCCGCCTGGCCTCCACCGCCTCAGGCCCCACCTCCCCAAGAAGCCGCCCCACAAGGTCCTCCCCCAAGACCTCCCGGAAGGCGGGCAGAAGGGCCCGGGCGTACTCCGCCTTCTTGTCCAAGGCCAGGCGCATGCCCAGGCCAAACTCGGCGTTGTCCTCAAAGAGGGAGTTGGCCCAGGCCGGGCCCCGGCCTTCCCGGTTTTGGCTCCAGGGGGTGGTGGGGAGGTTGCCCCCGTAGATGGAGCTGCACCCGGTGGCGTTGGCGATGAGGAGCCGGTCGCCAAAGAGCTGGGAAAGAAGCCTCAGGTAAGGGGTTTCCCCGCAACCGGCGCAGGCCCCGGGGAACTCAAAGAGGGGTTCCAAAAGCTGCACGTCCTTCACCGCCTGGAGCTTGAGGGGGGCCCTAGGGGTTTCCGGCAGGGAAAGGAAGAAATCCCAGTGGCGGTTCATGGCCTCCCGCACCTCGAGGCGGGGGGCCAGATTGAGGGCCTTGCGGCTGGGGTTGGTCTTGTCCTTGGCCGGGCAGACCTCCACGCACAAGGAGCAGCCGGTGCAGTCCTCGGGGCTGATGGCCAAAACGTACTCCCCGGAAAGCTCCTTCCACATGGCCTTGCGGTGGGGGAAGCCCTCCGGGGCCCCGGCCAGGGCCTCCTCCGGCACCACCTTGGCCCGGATCACCGCGTGGGGGCAGACCAGGACGCACTTCCCACACTGGACGCAGACCCCCGGGTCCCAGGTGGGCACCGCCTCGGCGATGCCCCGCTTCTCGTACCGGGCCGTGCCCGTGGGGTAGGTGCCATCGGGTGGGAAGGCGGAAACGGGCAGGGTATCCCCCAGGCCCAGGGCGATGGGCCCCAGCACCTCCCGCACGAAGGGCGGGGCATCCCCCACCATGGGGGGAACAAGGCCCTTTTCCGAGGTGATGCGGCCCGGGATGGGCAGGGGCTCCACCGCAGCAAACCCCAACTCCACCGCTTGGAAGTTCCGCTCCAGCACGGTCCTGCCCCGCTTGCCGTAGCTCTTTTCAATCCCCCTCTTGATGCGGGCCTTGGCCTCCTCCTCGGGGAGAACCCCCGAGAGCTTGAAGAAGGCGGCCTGCATGATGACGTTGATCCTTCCGGGAAGGCCCACCCGGCGGGCCAGCTCATAGGCGTTGACCACGTAGACCTTGAGGCTCTTCTTGAGGATCGCCTCCTGCACGGGCTTGGGCAGGCGGTCCCAGACCTCCTCCTTGGGGTAAGGGCTGTTGAGGAGGACCGTGGCCCCCTCCTCGGCCACCTCCAGCATGGGGAAGCGCTCCAGGAAACCCCACTGGTGGATGCCCACGAAGTTGGCCCTGCCGATCAGGTAGGGCTTGTGCAGGGGGTTGGGGCCAAAGCGCAGGTGGCTTACGGTGCGGGAGCCGGACTTCTTGGAATCGTAAACGAAGTAGCCCTGGGCGTACAGGGGGGTTTCCTCCCCGATGATCTTGATGGTGTTCTTGTTGGCGGAAACCGTGCCATCCGCCCCTAAGGCGAAGAAAACCGCCCGCACCGAGGCCGGGTCCTCAAAGTCCACCTGGGGGTAGGTGAGGCTCGTGCCCGTCACGTCGTCCCGGATGCCCACGGTGAAGCCGTGGCGGGGGCGCTCCGCCTCCAGCTCGGCGAACACCCCCAGGGCCATGGCCGGGGTGAACTCCTTGGAGGAAAGCCCATACCGCCCGCCCACCAGGAGGGGCACCTCACCCCCCTTGAGGGCGAAGGCCGCGGCCACCTCCTGGAAAAGGGGCTCCCCCACCGCCCCAGGCTCCTTGCCCCGGTCCAGAACCGCCACCTTGCGCACCCCCTTGGGGAAGACCTCCAGAAAGGCCTCCCTTTGGAAGGGGCGGTAAAGGCGCACCCGCACCATCCCCACCCTCTCCCCCCGCCTGAGGAGGTATTCCACCGCCTCCTCCACCGCCCAGGAGGCCGAACCCATGACCACCACCACCCGCTCCGCCTCGGGGTGGCCGAAGTACTCGTAGGGGCGGTAGGCGCGGCCCGTAACCTGGGCGAAGCGGGCCATGGCCTCCGCCACCACCTGGGGGAAGCGGAGGTAGTAGGGGTTGATGGCCTCGCGGTTTTGGAAGTAGTGGTCGGGGTTTTGCGCCGTGCCCCGGATGGTGGGGGCTTCAGGGGTGAGGGCCCGCTTGCGGAAGGCCTCCAGGGCGGCAAAGGGGAAGAGGGCCTTGAGTTCCCGGTCGGAGAGGGGGGTGATCTTCTGCACCTCGTGGGAGGTGCGGAAGCCGTCCATGGCGTGGAGAACGGGGAGGCTGGCCTCCAGGGCCGCGGCGTGGGCGATGGCGGCCAGGTCTTGGGCCGCCTGGACCGAGTCGGAGACCAAAATCCCCCACCCCGTGGAGCGTACCGCGTAAAGGTCCTGGTGGTCGCCGAAGATGGAGAGGGCGTGGGTGGCCAAGGCCCGGGCGGCCACGTGGATCACCCCGGGCAGGGCCTGGCCGGCGATCTTGTACATATCGGGGATCATGAGGAGGAGGCCCTGGCTGGCGGTGAAGGTGGTGGCCAAGGCCCCCTCCTGCAAGGCCCCGTGCAGGGCCCCGGCAGCCCCCCCCTCGGACTGCATCTCCACCACCTTGGGCACCAGGCCAAAGAGGTTGGCCTCCCCCTTGGCCGCCCACTCGTCGGCCAGCTCCGCCATGGGGCTGCTGGGGGTGATGGGGTAGATGGCGATGATCTCGCTCAGGCGGTAGGCCACCCGGGCCACCGCCTCGTTGCCGTCCACGGTGATGGGACGCATGGGCTTCACCTCGCTTCCACCTTAGACCCCAGCTGGGGTGAGGAATGTCCCGACCGGGCTTTGCCTGTAGCATAAGGGTATGCCCGCCTTCTGGCGCTACGCCCTAGCCCTGGCCCTGGTCCTCTTGGCCCTGGCCCTCGAGGCCCACCGCGCCCCCCTCCTCCTCCTGGCGGGCCTGGCCCTCCTTTTGGGCAGGCCCCGGACCTGCCCCCGGGCTTGACGGAAAGGCCCTAAGAGGCAAAGACTTGGGGGCGTGAGCGCGTTTGCCGAGAAGCTGGAGAAGCTGGCCGAGCTGGCCATCCGCGTGGGCCTCAACCTGGAAAAGGGGCAGGAGATCATCGCCACCGCCCCCCTCGAGGCCCTGGACTTCGTGCGCCTCCTCGCGGAAAAGGCCTACCGGGAGGGGGCAAGCCTCTTCACCGTGATCTACGGGGACAACGTCCTCTCCCGCAAGCGCCTTTCCCTGGCCCCCGAGGAGGGGCTGGACCGGGCCCCGGGGTGGCTTTACGAGGGCATGGCCAAGGCCTTCCGCGAGGGGGCAGCCCGCCTGGCCGTAAGCGGCAACGACCCCAAGGCCCTAGAGGGCCTGCCCCCCGAGCGGGTGGGCCGGGCCCAGCAGGCCAACAGCCGGGCCTACAAGCCCGCCCTGGAAGCCATCACCGAGTTCGTCACCAACTGGACCATCGTCCCCTTCGCCCACCCCGGGTGGGCCAAGGCCGTCTTCCCCCACCTGCCGGAGGAGGAGGCGGTGAAGGCCCTATGGGAAGCCATCTTCCAGGCTACCCGGGTGGACCAGGAGGACCCCGTGGCCGCCTGGGAGGCCCACAACCGCGCCCTGCACGCGAAGGTGGCCTACCTGAACGCCCGGCGCTTCCAGGCCCTCCACTTCCGCGGCCCGGGCACGGACCTCACCGTGGGCCTGGCCGAGGGCCACCTCTGGCGGGGCGGGGCCACGCCCACGCAGAAGGGGCGGCTTTGCAACCCCAACCTGCCCACGGAGGAGGTCTTCACCGCCCCCCACCGGGAACGGGTGGAAGGGGTGGTGCAGGCCAGCCGCCCCCTGGCCCTGGGAGGGCAGCTGGTGGAGGGGATCTGGGCCCGGTTCGAAGGGGGCTACGCGGTGGAGGTGGGGGCCAAGCGGGGGGAGGAGGTCCTCCGCCGGGTTCTCTCCACCGACGAAGGGGCTAGGCGCCTGGGGGAGGTGGCCCTGGTGCCCGCGGACAACCCCATCGCCAAGACCGGCCTGGTCTTCTTTGACACCCTCTTTGACGAAAACGCCGCCAGCCATATCGCCTTCGGCCAGGCCTACACGGAAACCCTCGAGGGCCGGCCCACGGGGGAAGACTTCCGGAAACGGGGCGGGAACGAGAGCCTGGTGCACATTGACTGGATGATTGGCTCGGGGGAGATGGAGGTGGATGGGCTCCTAGAGGATGGGACCCGGGTTCCCCTGATGCGCCAGGGGCGGTTTGTGATCTAAAGGCCTGGCCCCGGGGTTAGCCCCGGGGTTGGCCTTGGCCCTTCTTGTGAAGAAAAACACGATACTGCCAGCTCGTGCTTTTCCTCTCCCCTACACAGCCGCCAGGGCCTCCTGAAACCAGGCCAGGAGGTCCTCCGGGGCCTCCAGGCCCACGGACACCCGCACCAGCCCCGGGGTGACGCCGGCCTCGAGGCGGGCCTCCTCCTTGAGGCGGCTGTGGGTGGTGGTCCAGGGGTGGACCAGGAGGGTGCGGGCGTCCCCCAGGTTGGGGGCCTTGAGGAGGCGGATGGCCCCGAGGAAGCGGCTTGCCGCCTCCTGGCTCCCCAGGTCCAGGGTAAGGATGGGCCCCCCCGAGGCCAGGTACTTCTGGGCGTTCCCGTAGGCGGGGTCGCCGGGCAGGCCGGGGTAGCGCAGGGCCTTGACCTTGGGGTGGCCCAGGAGGGCCTCGGCCAGGCGGAGGGCGGTGGCGCTCATCCGGGCCACCCGGAGGGCCACGGTCTCCAGGCCCTGGAAGAGGAGGTAGGCGTGGAAGGGGGAAAGGGCCATGCCCATGAGGGAAAGCCCCAGGGTGCGCACCCTCTCCGGGTAGCAGCGGGGGCCCAAGGCCTCCCAGGGGACCTGGCCCCTCAGGTCCTTTTGCTGGAACTGGGGAAAGCGGGCAAAGAGCTCCGTGGCCCGGGAGAGCACCGCCCCCCCAAGGACCGAGCCGTGCCCCGAGGCCCACTTGGTGAGGCTTTCCACCACCACGTGGGCCCCCCACCTGAGGGGCTGGGCCAAGGCCCCCGCGGCCCCGAAGGTGTTGTCCACCACCAGGGCCACCCCTTCCGCCTCCGCCAGGGCGGCCAGGGCCTCGAGGTCCGGCACCAGGAGGGCGGGGTTGGCCACCGTCTCCACGAAAATGGCCCGGGTGGCGGGGCTCAAGGCCGCCCGCACCGCCTCCGGGGTGGGGTCCACGTAGCGCACCCGCACCCCCATGGGCCCCAGGACCTGCTGGAAAAGCCCGATGGTCTGGCCAAAAAGCCCCTTGGCCGCCAGCACCTCATCCCCTGGGGAGAGGAGGGCGAAAAGGGCGGCGAAGGTGGCGGCCTGGCCGCTGGCCAGGACCACCGCCTCCAAGGCCCCTTCCAGGGCCTTAAGCCTTTCCTCCAGGGCCTTGCCCGTGGGGTCCTTCTGCCGGGCGTAGACGTAGCCCTCCCCGGTGGCGAAGCGGGCGGCCCCCTCCTCCAGGGTGCGGAAGCCGTAGGCGGCCACGGCGTAGATGGGCAGGCCCACCGCCCCATAGGGGTCCTCCGGCAGACCGGCCAGCACCGCCTGGGTTTCGTACTCCACCTTATCCCTCCTAGTCCTAGCGCACCAGGAGGACAGGACAGGGGGCCTCGGCCACCACCTTCTGGCTTTGGCTGCCCAGGAAGAGGCTCCCCAAAGCCCCCAGGCCCCGGGTGCCCATCACGATGAGGTCGGCCCTTTCCCCCAGGGCTGCCTCCAGAATGGCCTCGGCGGGCCGCCCCTCCAGGAGGAGGGCCTCCTCCCGGGGAACCCCGGTCAGGGCCACCGCCTCGGCCAACACCCCTTCCGCCCGCTCCAGGCGCCGCTTCAGGGCCTCGGCGAAGTAGGGCTCCCCCAGGTAGTCGGGCACGGGCTCGTAGACGTGCACCACCACCAGCCTGGCCCCATGGGCCTCGGCCTCGGCCTTGGCCACCGCCGCCGCCCGCTTGGCGTGGTCCGAGCCGTCGTAGGCCAAGAGGATGGTCCGGAACATGCCCCTAGCTTATCAAGCCTGGGGCCGGCCCACGGGGAGCTCCACCTTTCGCCCGCAGCGGCAAGTCTCCCCCTCGAGGCGGAAGACCGTGCCGTCGGCCCTGGGGTAAAGCCAGAGGGTACCGCAATCCGGGCAGCGCACCTCGGCCACCAGGGAGCGGATCTCCTCGGGGGAGAAGCGGTAGACCTCGGCGCACCAGTGGCAGACCACCTCCGCCCCCCCGTCCTGGACGATCATCTCCTCCCGCTCCTCGGGGGTGAAGAAGACCAGGGCCTCCAGGGCCTTCTCCCGGGTGCAGCGGCAGCGGAAGCGGACCGGGATCTCGTTCAAGGGGTACCCCAGGGCCCGCAGGTCCGTGCGGGCGAAACCCAGGCCCTCAAGGAGGACCTCCAGGCTCCCCTCCAGGCCCCTTTCCCGCAGGAGGGGGGTGATCCCGCCGAGGCCACCCAGGTTGGCCTCGAGGCGGCGCAGCACCGCCTCGGGGGCCTCGGGCATCACCTGGACCGCCACACCCCCCGCCACCTCCACCTCCCCTTCCCCCTTGACCCGGACCCCCAGGAGGACCGCGGAGGGGATCTGCTCCGACTGCCAGAGGTAGTGGGCCAGGTCCTCGGCCATCTCCCCCGAGACCAAGGGGACGGCGCTGGTGTAGATCTCCCCGTTGGGCAGGCTCCGGTCCACCCGGAGGAAGCCCCCCCCCACCAGTTCCCCCACGTTGAGCTTGCCGTCTTGGCGGAGGGGGACCTCGGCCCCGGGGTTTTGGACGTAGCCCCGCACATGCCCTAGGGCGTCCGCCTCCACCACCATTCCCCCCAGGGGCCCCGTGCCCTCCACCCGCAGGGTGAGCCGCTCCTTGGGGGTCTTGAGGAGAAGCTGGGCCAGGAGGAGGGCCCCGGTCATAGCCCGGCCAAGGGCGGCGGTGGCCGTGGGGGAAAGGCCGTGGCGCCGCCGCGCCTCCTCCACCACATCCGCGGTGTCTGCGGCTGCCACCCGCAGGTGCCCCTCCCCTGCCAAGCCCCTCAGGATCCTTCCCATACCCCGCCATTATGCCACGGGGCCCTATAATCGCCCTATGGGCCTGGTCATCTACGACACCCTGCAGCGCGCCAAGGTACCCTTCGTCCCCGCCATCCCGGGGCACGTGGGCATCTACGTCTGCGGCCCCACCGTTTACGCCGACCCCCACCTGGGCCACGCCCGAGGGCCCATCGTCTACGATGTCCTCCGCCGCTACTTCCTCCACCAGGGGTACAAGGTGCGCTTCGTCTCCAACATCACCGACGTGGGCCACCTCACCGACGACGCCGACCAGGGGGAGGACAAGATCCAAAGGCGGGCCAAGCTGGAACAGCTGGAGCCCATGGAGGTGGCGGAGAAGTACACCTGGAGCTACTTTGACGCCATGGGGGCCCTCAACGTCCTGAGGCCCTCCATCGCCCCCAGGGCGAGCGGCCACATCCCCGAGCAGCTGGAACTGGTGGAGCGCCTCATCAAGCTGGGCTTCGCCTACGAGCGGGAAGGGAGCGTCTACTTCCGCGTGCGGGCCTTCCCCGAGTACGGCAAGCTTTCCGGGAAAAAGACCGAGGAGCTCCGCGCCGGGGCCCGGGTGGAGGTGCGGGAGGAGAAGGAAGACCCCCTGGACTTTGCCCTGTGGAAGCGGGCGGAGCCGGGGCACCTCATGCGCTGGAAAAGCCCCTGGGGGGAAGGCTACCCGGGCTGGCACATTGAGTGCACGGCCATGAGCCTCAAGTACCTGGGGGAGGGGTTTGACCTCCACGCTGGGGGGATAGACCTGCAGTTCCCCCATCACGAGTGCGAGATCGCCCAGGCCGAGGCCGCGGGCTACCGCTTTGCCCGCCACTGGATGCACCACAACCACGTGCTCTTGGAGGGGGAGAAGATGGCCAAGAGCACGGGGAACCTGGTCCTCCTCCACGATCTCCTGAAGGCCCACGAGCCCATGGCCGTGCGCTTTTATCTCCTGCAGACCCATTACCGCAGCCCCATGGACTTCACCTGGGAGGGCCTCGAGGCCGCCAAGCGCGGCTACGCCCGCCTCCTCCAGGCCTACCGGGAGGTGCGGGCCCGCAAGGAAAGCGCTCCCCCGGGGACCACCCCGGGGCTAGAGGGAGGCCTGGATGCCCTGGAAAAGGCCTTCATGGAGGCCATAGAGGACGACCTCTCCACCCCGGAGGCCCTGGCCGCCTTCTTCACCTTTCTGCCCGAGCTGAACCGCCTCCTGCCCGAGGCGGGGCGGGATAGCCTGGAACGGGCAGCCCAGGTGTTCCACGCCCTAGGGGAAGGCATCCTGGGACTTTTTCCGGAAAGGGTGCTGGAGGGAAGGGTTTCGGGCCCCCTCCTGGAGGGGCTTATCGGCCTCCTCTTGGAGCTTAGGGAGGAGGCACGGCGGGCCAGGGACTTCGCCAAGAGCGACCTTATCCGCGAGCGGCTTAAGGCCCTGGGCGTCCTGGTGGAGGACACCAAGGAAGGCCCCAGGTGGCGGCTCCAATAGGCCCCCTCCAGGCCTAGCCGGTAAAAATCCCCGGGGAAACCCCCGGGGAAAGGGGAACCCCAAACCTCAGCGGGGAAGGGGGTAGCCCTCGGCCTCGAGGACCGCCGCCGCAATCTCCCGCCGCAGGGCCACCAGATCGGTGGGCTCCCGCTTGGTGAGCCGACGGGCAGCAGAGTAGACCACCCGGGCCTCGTCCCCCTCCACCAGGCGGGGCAGGACGGCCAAGGCCCCCGCCTGGGCCCGGTCCAGGGCCTGGGCCAGGTAGAGGCGGGCCATGGGCAAGGCCACCCCCCCAAGCCGCCTGGCCCGGAGGAGGGCGCTCTCCGCCGCGTAGGCGTCAATGAGGATGTCCGCCGCCGCCCCCAGGACCTCCTGCTCCTCCTCCACCTTGGTGCCGTACTTCTGGGCGGCCAGGCCCGCCACCATGAGGGCGAGCTTCTTAAGCCCAGCGATCTGGTGCATCTCCAGATCCTCGGGCTCCTCAAAGCTGGGCTCCAGAAGCTCCTTTTGCAACTTCATGGCCGCCTGGAAAAGGGGAAGCTGCCCCTTGAGGGCCCGCCTTAGGAGCATCCCGGGGATGAGAAGGCGGTTGATCTCGTTGGTGCCCTCAAAGATACGGTTGATGCGGGCGTCGCGGTAGGCCCTCTCAATGGGGTATTCCTGGGAGTAGCCGTACCCCCCGTGGATCTGCACCCCTTCGTCCACCACGTAGGAGAGGACCTCGGAGCCCAGCACCTTGATGATGCTGGCCTCCACGGCGTACTCCTCAATGCCCGCCATCACCGCCTCCGCCCCCTTCTTGCCCCAAAGGGCCTCGTCGATGAGGCCCACCGTACGGTAGACGGCGCTCTCGGCGGCGTAGATGCGGCTGGCCATCTCGGCAAGCTTCTGCTGGATGAGGCCAAAGCTGCTGATGGGCCGGCCAAACTGGTGCCGCTCCTTGGCGTACTTGGCGGAAAGCTCCAGGGCCTTCTTGGCCCCGCCCACCGCCCCTGCCCCCAGCTTGTAGCGGCCCACGTTGAGGACGTTGAAGGCGATCTTGTGCCCCTTGCCGATCTCCCCCAGGACGTTCTCCACGGGCACCTTGACGTCCTCCAGGATCACCTGGCGGGTGCTGGAGGCCTTGATGCCCATCTTCTTCTCCTCAGGGCCGAAGGAGAGGCCAGGGGTGCCCCGCTCCACCAGGAAGGCGGTGAAGTGCTCCCCGTCCACCTTGGCGAAGACGGTGAAAAGGTGGGCAAAGCCAGCGTTGGAGATCCACTGCTTCACCCCGTTCAGGACGTAATGCTTCCCGTCCTCGGAGAGGGTGGCCCGGGTCTTGGCCGCCAGGGCGTCGGAGCCAGAACCGGGCTCGGTGAGGCAGTACGCGGCGATCCACTCCCCGCTGGCCAGCTTGGGAAGGTATTTCCGCTTCTGCTCCTCGGTGCCGAAGTAGACCAGGGGCAGGGTACCGATGGAGGTGTGGGCCCCGTAGGTCACGGAAAAGCCGCCGCTGCCCGAAAGCTCCTCCGCCACCACCGTGGAGATGACCTTGGGCAGGTCCAGCCCCCCGTACTCCTCGGGGACGTCAATCCCTAAAAGGCCCAGCTCCCCCGCCTTGCGCATGAGGGGCACGTTGAGCTCCAGCTCCCCATGCTCCATGCGCTCCAGGAGGGGGAGGACCTCCTTTTCCACGAAGGTGCGGGTGGTCCGGGCGATCTCCTTGACGCTTTCGTCAAAGTCCTCTGGGGTGTAGACCCGCTCCGGGGTTTCCAAAAGCCAGCCGCCGCCTTTTTGCCAAAGCTTCTTGTCCTCCACCATGGTCGCCTCCTATGCCGGATACACCTCAAACACGCCGGCAGCCCCCATGCCGCCGCCGATGCACATGGTCACCAGGCCGTACCCCCCGCCCCGGCGGGCGAGCTCGCTGATGAGCTGGGCAGTAAGCTTGGCCCCCGTGGCCCCCAGGGGGTGGCCCAGGGCGATGGCCCCGCCGTTGACGTTGGTCTTCTCCTCGGGCATCCCTAGGGCGCGCATCACCGCCAGCACCTGGGCGGCGAAGGCTTCGTTGAACTCAATGAGGTCGATCTGCTCCAGGGTAAGGCCCGCGCGCTTGAGGGCCTTGGGCACGGCCTTGACGGGGCCAATGCCCATCACGTCGGGCTCCACCCCGGCCACGGCGAAGCTAAGGAAGCGGGCCAAGGGCTTTAGGCCCAGGGCCTCGGCCTTCTCCCGGCTCATGACCACCAAGGCCGCCGCCCCGTCGGAGTAGGGGCTGGCGTTGCCGGCGGTGACCGTGCCCCCCTTCTTGAAGGCGGGGCGGAGCTTGGCCAAGGCCTCCAAGGAGGTGTCCGGGCGGACGGTCTCGTCCCGGCTAAACGTCACCTCCTCCACCACCTTTTTGCTCCCCTGGTAGCGCACCTTGGGCACCCGGATGGGCACCACCTCGGGGAAGCGGCCCTCGGCCCAGGCCTGGGCCGCCCTTTGGTGGCTGCGCAGGGCCCAACGGTCCTGATCCTCGCGGCTGATGCCAAAGCGCTCCGCCACCCGTTCGGCGGTGAAGCCCATGCCGATGTAGGTGGAGTAGCCCTCGGGGCTCCAGGCGGTGGGGGTGAGCTCGGGGTGGAGCCGGGTATGGAAGCCGGACATGGGCACCTGGCTCATCATCTCCACCCCACCGGCCAAGACCGCGTCGGCCATCCCGGTCATCACCGCCTGGGCGGCCATGGCCACGGTCTGGAGGCCGGAGGAGCAGAAGCGGTTGACCGTGGCCCCTGCCACCTCCACGGGGAAGCCCGCCCTCAAGAGGGCCAGCCGGGCGATGTTGAGCCCCTGGGCCGCCTCGGGCATGGCGCACCCCCAGAGGACATCCTCCAGTTCCTTGGGGTCCAGGCCGATCCGCTCCACCGCCCCCCGCATCACCTGGGCCGAGAGGTCCACGGGGTGGAGCTCCGCCAGGGCCCCGTCCTTCTTGCCCCGGGCCACGGGGCTACGCACGGCACTCACGATTACGGCTTCCTGCATGGTCCCACCTCTAGTTCCTAAGGGGCTTCCCCGTCTTCAGGGTGTAGGCGATGCGCTCCTGGGTCTTCTTGGTGCCGAGGAGCTTCAAGAAGGCCTCCCGCTCCAGGTCCAGAAGGTCCCACTCGGAAACCTCCCGGGCCGGCCCCTCCCCACCGGAAAGGACGTAGGCGATCTCCAGGCCGATGCGCAGGTCGTGGTCCGAGATCTCCCCCGCCTCGCGGAAGGCCCAGACGGCGTAGCGCAGGTTGCCCAGGGCCTCGCTACCCAGGACACGGATCCTGGGCGGAAGGGGCGGGCGGTAGTCCGGGGCAAGCTCCAGGACGCGGCGCTTGGCGTCGGCCAGGAGGAAATCCCGGTTCATGCTGATCCGGTCCCGGTCGCGGAGGAAGCCCATCTTCTTGGCCTCGAGGGCGCTGGTGGAAGTCTTGGCCAAGGCGATGAGGTTGAAGGCCCGCTTCACCCCCTCAAAGGGATCGGCCTCCTCGTAAGGGGCAAGCTCCGCGGTAAAGCGAAGGAGCATCTCCTTGGTGCCGCCCCCCGCGGGGAGAAGCCCTACCCCCGCCTCCACCAGGCCCATGTAGAGCTCGGCGTGGGCCTGGACCGCATCGGCGTGCAGGGTGAACTCCGCCCCACCCCCCAAGGTGAGGCCGAAGGGGGCCACCACCACGGGGAAGGGGCTGTAGCGCAGGGACATGGAGGCCTTCTGGAACTGGCGCACCGCCAAGGAAAGCTCGTCCCAGTCCCCTTCCTGGGCCGTGGAGAGGATCAGGGCCAGGTTGGCCCCCGCGGAGAAGGCCCGGGGGTCCTCGTTGCCGATGACCAGGCCCAGGTACCCTTTGGCCTCCACGTACTCCAGGCTCTTCTGGAGGGTGCGGATCACGCCCTCCCCGATGGCGTTCATCTTGGTGCGGAACTCCAGGAGGGCCACCCCGTCCCCCAGGTCCAGGAGGGCGGCCTCCTTGCTCTCCAAAAGGGTCTTGCCCTCGGACTTAAGGGCCTTGAGGGAGATGACCCCTTCCCGCTTGGGCAGAGGGTGGTAGGCCCCGTCAAAGCCCAGGTAGGTGCCGTTCCGGTAAAAGGCCCCCTGGGCCTTCTGGAAGAGGGCGGGCTCGGGGAGGCCGTGCTCGGCGAAGAGGGCCCGCAGCCTTTCGTGCCCCACCGCGTCCATGTTCTTGAAAGGACCCTGCTCCCAGCCGAAGCCCCACTCCAGGGCCTGGTCCACCGCCAGGAGGTCGTAGGCGATCTCCTCGGCCTTTTCCAGGGTGTAGTGGGAGGTGCGGGCGAAAAGCTCCCGCAGGAAGGCCCCGTACTTGCCCGGCAGGTCCAAAGCCCCCCGAAGCCTTTCGGCCAAGGGCAGGTCGCGGAGGGCCTTCAGCTCGGGCAGGTCGGGCTTGGCCTGGGGGGCGTACTCCAGGGTGCGGTAGTCCAGGGTGTGGATCTCCCCGTTCACCCGCCGGTAGAAGCCGGCCCCGCTCTTCTCCCCCAGCCGGCCCTCCTCCACCAGCTTCAAGACCCAAGGGGGCAGGGAGAAGTCCTCCCCCGTGGCGTGGGAAAGCTCCTCGGTGACCAGCTTGAGCACGTCCAGGCCCGTGAGGTCAGCGGTGCGGAAGGTGGCGGAGTTGGGCCGGCCCAGGAGGGGCCCGGTGAGGGCGTCCACCTCGTCAATGGTGAGGCCGTGCTTCTCCATGAGGCGTACCGCCTGGGCCATGCCGTAGACCCCCAGGCGGTTGGCGATGAAGCCGGGCCGGTCCTTGGCTAGGACCGTGCCCTTCCCCAGGATGCGCTCGCCGAAGCGGCGGATCTCCGCCAAGACCTCAGGGGCGGTCTCCGGGGTGGGGATGAGCTCCAGGAGGTGGAGGTAGCGGGGCGGGTTGAAAAAGTGGGTGCCGAGAAAGCGGCGGCGGAAGCCCTCGGAGCGCCCCTCCAGGAGGACCTGCATGGGGATGCCGCTGGTGTTGGAGCTAACGATGGCCGTGGGCTTGAGGATGGCCTCGAGGCGCTCGTAAAGGGCCCGCTTGGGTTCGGGCTTCTCGATGATGGCCTCCACCACCCAGTCGCACTCGGCCAGCTTCCCCAGATGGTCCTCGGTGTTGCCGATCTCCACGTAACGGGCCAGCTCGGGGTCCATGAAGGCCGCCGGCTTGGCCTTGAGCGCCCGCTCCAACCCCTTCTTGGCCCACTCGTTGCGGTCTTCCTTGCCCGGGATGTCCAGGAGGACCACCGGGATCCCGGCGCTGGCCACCAGGGCGGCGATGCCGCTACCCATGGTTCCCGCGCCCACCACGCCAACCTTTTTGATCATGGCCACCTCCTTATACTGAGTCAAAGTTTACGCCCACTGCCCGGGGCTGTCAAAGGGGGAAACCCCTTTTGGACTAGCGGTCGGCGAAGAGGTAGAGGACCTGCAGCAAGGCCTCGGGGTACTCCCGGGGCCTTAGGCCCTTCTTTTCCAGGCGGAAGCCCGGGGGGTACTGGGTGAGCTCCACCCGGAAGGGGAGGCCCCGGAGGCCCTTGGCGTCGTAGTCCAGGGGCCAGCGGGGGAAGACCGCCTGCAGGTGGGTGAGGTCCTCGGTGAGGGAAAGCACCCCCTTGCGCTCGGCCACCAGGCGGAGCCGGGCCAGGTTGACAAAGTTCTCCGCCTCCTCGGGCAGGGGGCCGTAGCGCTCCTTGAGTTCCTGCACCAGGCGGGAAAGCTCCGCCAGGCCCTTGGCCTCGGCGAAGCGGCCATAGTAGCGGCTTCGGGCCTCGAGGCTCGGCACGTACTCCGCGGGCAATCGGGAGGACAGGGAGAGGTCCAGGGTTACCTGGGGCCGCTCCTCCCGGACCTCCCCCTTGAGCCTGCGGATGGCCTCCTCCAGGAGTTCCGTGTAGACCTCGAGGGAGAGGGCGCGGATATGCCCGTGCTGCTCCGGGCCCAGGAGGTTGCCCACCCCCCGGATCTCCATGTCCCTTTCCGCCAGCAGGTGGCCCGAGCCCAGGTCGGAGAGGTCGGCGATGGCCAAAAGCCGCTTCTCCGCCCCTTCGGTGAGCCGGGGAGGGTGGAAGAGGTAGGCGTAGGCCTCCTGGTCCCGCCGCCCCACCCTCCCCCG
Organism: Thermus sp. CCB_US3_UF1; assembly: GCF_000236585.1. Taxonomy (NCBI): domain Bacteria; kingdom Thermotogati; phylum Deinococcota; class Deinococci; order Thermales; family Thermaceae; genus Thermus; species Thermus sp. CCB_US3_UF1. Next base: position 1,154,372 of record NC_017278.1, on the reverse strand, counting down.
GAGCTGGTACAGGGTGGCGAGGCCCAGCCGGTCTGCCCGCTCAATGAGGATGGTGTTGGCCTCCCCCACGTCCAGGCCCGACTCGATGATGGTGGTGGCCAGGAGCACGTCGTAGGCGCCCTCGGCGAAGAGGAGCATGGTCTCCTCAATAAGCCCCTCGGGCATCTGGCCGTGGACCACCCCGATCCGGGCCTCGGGCACCAGGGCCTCCAGGTAGCGCCGCCGGCCCTCAATGGAGGCCACCCGGTCGTGGACGTAGAAGGCCTTCCCCCCCCGCTCCAGCTCAAAGAGGATGGCCTCCCGCACCAAGAGGGGGTCAAAGGGGGCCAGGAAGGTGTGGATGGGCTTCCGTCCCGGGGGTGGGGTCTGGATGCTGGAGAGGTCCTTCAGGCCCACCAGGGCGGAGTAGAGGGTGCGGGGAATAGGGGTGGCGGAGAGGTAGAGGGTGTCCACCTCGGCCTTGAGTTCGCGGATCCGCTCCTTCTGGGCCACGCCGAAGCGGTGTTCCTCGTCCACGATGAGGAGGCCCAGGTCGCGGAAGCGCACGTCGGGCTGGAGGAGGCGATGGGTGCCGATCACGATGTCCACCCCCCCTTCCGCCAGGCCCCTCAGGATGGCCTCCTCCTCCTTGGGCGGGGTGAAGCGGGAGAGGACCCCCACGCGTACGGGAAGCCCCTGGAAGCGCTCGCGGAAGGTCTTGCCGTGCTGCTCCGCCAAGAGGGTGGTGGGCACCAAAAAGGCCACCTGGGCCCCATGCCCCACCACCCGGTGGGCGGCCCGCAGGGCCACCTCCGTCTTGCCAAAACCCACGTCCCCCGAGATCAGGCGGTCCATGGGACGGGGAGCCTCGAGGTCGCGGAGCACCTCCTCCAGGGCCTGCCTCTGGTCGGGGGTGAGCTCATGGGGAAAGCCCGCCTCCACCAAGGGGTCCCACTCCGGCAGGGGGGGAAAAGACCGGCCCGGGGTGGCCTGGCGCTTGGCCTGGAGGACGAGAAGCCGCTGGGCCAGGGCTTCCACGTCCTTCCTGGCCTTTTCCTTGGCCCGCTGCCACTCCCCCTTGCCCAAGGAGGAAAGTTCCGGCGGGTCGTCGGTGGTGCCGGGGTGGCGCTTCAGGAGGGGAAGCTGCTCCACGGGCAGGTACAGCCGCCCCTCCCCCCGGTAGCGCAGGACCAGGTAGTCCCGCCTGACCCCCAGGACCTCCCGGGTCTCCAGGCCCAGGTACTGGCCGATGCCGTGCTCGGGGTGGATGAGGAAGTCCCCCGGGGAAAGGGCCCCGGGGTCGGTAAGCCCCTCCCCCCGGCGAAGCCTTCCCCGCACCCCCCCGGTGGCGAAGACCAGGGCCTCGGTGAGGAGGACCTCCTCCCCCCAGACCGCCCCCCCCTCAAAGGCCCCGGGCAGGAGGGAAAGCCGCCCTTTGGGCCCAGGAAAGCGCTCCAGAACCAGGGGGTTATAAGGGGCCAGCCGCCCCTTCAGGTACTCCAGGGTGCGCCGGTGCCCTACGAAGAGGCTCACCCGTCTGCCCTCGGCCAGCCAGCGGGAGAGGTCCCGTTCCAAGGCCTTGAGGCTCCCCCGGTAGGGGGGCAGGGCCTGGACCCCAAGCTCCTTAGGGGGCAGCTCCACCCCGCTCCCCAGGGCCACCCAGGGCCGCCCCACCAGGAGGGGCCAAAGCTCCCTGGGGGCCAGGGCCGGGGTGTCCAGGTAGACGGGGCCAGGAAAGTGGCGGACCTTTTGGCTGGGGAAGCCCTCGGCCTTGCCCGGCTTGGGCAGGAGGACGTGCCGCCCCCGGGGCTCACCCCCCACGAGGAGCCTTTCCAGCTCCTCCCCAAAGAACTCCAGCCGCACCTCCCCAAGCTCCAGGACCTCCCCCAGGACCCGGTAGTCCTCGTCCCGGGCGTAGCCCATGCGGAGGAGGCGGGCCAAAAGCTCCTCCCGCCCGTACCGCCGCCCCACCTCCAGGACCAGGCGCCAGGCGGTAGGGTCCTCGGGAAAGGGAGCCAGGGCCTCCTCGTAGCTCAGGACGAAGAGGGCCTTCTCCTCCAGGGCCTCGAGGCCAGGGTTGGGGTAAACGGGCACGCCGAAGGCGGAGAGGTCCCGGTAACGGCGCACCCGGTCGGCGGGGGCCAGGAGGAGGGCGGGCCTCCGCTCCTGGGAAAGGAGGAAAGCCGCCGCCACCTGGGGCAGGACCACCCGGTGGCCATACAGCGCTTCCAGGGCCATTTCCATGGGCTAGGCCCCGAAGGGCCAAAGGCTATTCTAGCGCGTAGGCATGGACCGCCAAAGCCCCCAGGCCCACGTTGGCCGCGATGGTGGCCCCCGAGCGGGTGATCCGCCCCCGCTCCAGGCGCAAGGCGCTTTCCAGGCCCCGCTTCAGGCCCTCCACCCACTCGGGCTTGGCGTCGGTGTGGGCGATGGTGATGCGGGCCGTCTTCCCCCGGAACTCCTCCAACACCAAGCGGGCCAAAGCCTCGGGCACCGCGGCCTCCCGGGCCACCTTGAGAAAGCGGATATGCCCCTTTTCGATGCGCAGGATGGGGCGGAGGCCCAGAAGGTTCCCCACCACCTCCCCAAAGCGGGGCAGGCGGCCGTTGCGGGCCAGGTGGGAGAGGTCGGCCACGCTGAAGTAAAGGCTGGAGCGCTTCATGCGCTCCATTTCCCGGACCACCTCTTCCTCCTCGGCCCCTTGCCGGAGCATCTCCACCGCCCGGAGGACCATGGCCCCAAGCCCAGCGGAAACCATCCCCGTGTCCACCACCCGGATGCGGGTGGGGGCCACCTTGAGGGCCGCCTCCCGCGCCCGCTCCACCGTCTTGGAAAGCTCCCCGGACACGTGGAGGGAGAGGATGCGGTCGTAGACCTGGAGGTAGCGCTCGTAAACCTCGGCGAAGTCCTCCACCGTAGGGGGTTCGGTGACGGGCTCCGCCCCGGCCCGGATGGCTTGGTAGAGGGCATCGGGGGTGAGTTCCTCCCAGTCCTTGTACCTGCGTCCCCCCAGGTGGACATAGATGGGCACCAGGCCCACCGCCTCCTCTTGAAGGATCTTGGGGGAAAGGTCCGCTGCCGTATCGGTTATCAGGCCCAGTTCCACGCCCCCCATCTTATACCCGGTCAAAGGTGAAGCGGCTATAATGGCGGGCGCATGATCCTGGTGACCGGCTTCGAACCCTTTGGGGGAAGCGCCCATAACCCCTCCGCCGCCCTCCTCCCCCTGCTCCCTGAGGCGGTGAGGGGAAGGCCCTTGCATAAGGCGGTGCTGCCCGTGGACACCCAAGGACTCCCCCAGGCCCTAGCCGCCCTCCACGCCCGGGAGCCGGAAGCCGTCCTCCACCTGGGGCTAGCGGAGGGAAGAGCCCTCCTCACCCTGGAGCGGCTGGCGGTCAACCTCTTGGACTTTGACCGCCCTGACAACCGCGGGGTCCAGCCCCAAGACCTCCCCGTGGTCCCGGGAGGCCCTTTGGCCTTACCGGCGCGCTTTCCCCTGAAAGAAGCCCTGCGCCGCCTGGGGGAGGCCGGCATCCCAGCCCGGCAGAGCCTTTCGGCGGGGAGCTACCTTTGCAACCAGGCCTTCTACCTTTCCCTCTACCACCTCCCTGAAAAGGTACCCGTGCTTTTCGTCCACCTACCCCCGGACGAAACCCTCGCCCAAAAGAAGGGCACGGCCTATGTCCCCCTGGCGGAGCAGGCCAGGGGCGTACGCCTGCTTTTGGAGATGCTGTGAGGGTTCTCTTCGTTTCCAACGGCCCCACGGAAGATGCCATCGGCGCCCGCATCGCCCAGGGTTTGGGCCTCGAGGTCTACGCCCTGCCCCTGGTGGGCCGGGGCCTGGCCTACGAGGGCGTGGCCCGGGAAGTCCTGGGTCCCCGCCAGGAGATGCCCTCTGGGGGCTTCCTTTTCGGCAGCCTGGGCAACCTCCTGGCCGACCTGCGGGCGGGGTTTCTTTCCATGAGCCTGGCCCAGTGGCGCGCCGCTTGGCGTTTCTCCGCCGAGGCGGTGGTGGTGGTGGGGGATGCCTATGCCCTTAGCGTGGGCCTGTTGGCCGCCCGGGGAAAACCCCTATACCATGTCAACCCCCTGGTATCCGCCCACTACCTGGAACAGGCCAGCCCCTGGGAGGTGCTCTTGGACTGGGGCGGCAGCGACTTTACCCCTTACGAACGGCTGCTCCAGCGGCGGGCGCGGGCGGTCTTCGTCCGCGACGGGGCAAGCCTTCAACGGTTGCGTCGCCTCGGGGTGGCCCACGCTTACTTCTATGGCAGTTTCGCCATGGACCTCCTCTCCCCCCCCGAGCGGGACCTCACCCCCCTTCTGGGCCAAGCCCCCCTCCTGGCCCTCCTTCCGGGAACCCGGGGGGACGAGGCCTTCAGCCTGCCGCGGATGCTGGAGGCCAGCCGCCATATCCCCCTAACGGCAGCCGTGGCCTGGCCCAAGGCCTGGGAGGCCCTCCCTCCCCTGCCGGGCTGGAATCCCCAGTGGGAGGATGCCCAAAGCCTACGCCTAGAAAGGGAAGGCCATAGGGTGTGGGTGCTGCGTGGAGCCTTTTCCGCCATCCTGCACCGAAGCCGCCTGGCCCTGGCCACGGCAGGTACCGCGGCGGAACAGGCCGCCGGCCTGGGCATCCCCATCGTGGCCTTTCCCACGCCTGGACCGCAGTACACCCGGGCCTTCGCCCGCAGGCAAAAACGCCTGCTGGGCGAGGCTTTGCATCTGGTGGAACCCGACCCCTACCGCATCGCCGGCCAGGCCCTCCTCCTGCTCCAGGCGGAAGCGCTCTACCGCAGAGCCAGCCAGGCGGGACGGGAACGCATCGGCCCCCCCGGCGGGATTAGGGGGACGCTAGAGCATATCCGGCGGGACCTGCTCCCCCCAGGGGGGCAACCTTGAGGTAAGCTAAGCGGGCATGCGTCTTTACCGCGTAGGCCTCTTTACCGATGTCTACTTCCCCAACCCCAACGGGGTCACCACCAGCGTTTACCTCCTCCTGCGGGAGCTGAGGCGCATGGGCCACGAGGCCTGGGTGGTGGCCCCCCGCCACCCTGAGGCCCCCGAGAACGAAGAGGGGGTGGTGCGGGTCCCCTCGGTAGCCTACCCCTTCTACGAGGGGCAGCAGATCGCCCTGCCTTCTGCGCGCCACCTGCCCACGGAGTTTGAGCTCATCCACACCCACACCCCCCTGACCCTGGGGGTATGGGGCCTGAGGATCGCCCGCAACAAGGGCCTGCCCCACGTGTCCACCTTCCACACCCATTACGAGAAATACGCCCACTACGTGCCCGGCTTGGCCATCCTGGACAAGTACACGGGCATCGTACCCCGGCTGGCCAAGGCCTTTTACAACCGGGTGGAGGTGGTCATCGCCCCCACGGAGCCGGTCAAGCGGTTGGCGGAGGGTTACGGCATCGAGCGGCCCATCCGGGTCATCCCCACCGGCATTGACAACCGCCTCCTGGAGGAAGCCCCCCTCCCCTCCCCTTCCCCCTGGCCGGAAGGGACCCGGCGGCTCATCACCGTGGGGCGCCTGGGCAAGGAGAAGTCCTTTGACGTGGTCCTCCGGGCGGTGGCGGAGCTGGCCAAGGCCGAAGAGGTCTTCCTGGTGCACATCGGGGAAGGCCCGGAGCTCCAGGCCCTAGAGCACCTGGCCCAAGCCCTGGGGATCGCCGAGAGGGTACGCTTCCTGGGCCCTGTGCCCTACAGGCGCATCGGCGGCTACTACCGCATGGCGGAGCTCTTCCTTTTCGCCAGCGAAACGGAAACCCAAGGGCTGGTCATCTGGGAGGCCCAGGCCATGGGGGTGCCCGTGGTGGCCGTGGGGGCGGAGGGAACCCTGGAAGGGGTGGAAGAGGGCAAAACGGGCTACCTGGTTCCTCCCGGGGACTTCCAGGCCCTGGCGGAAAAGGCCCTGGGGCTCCTAAGGGACGAGGAAGCGCGGCGGCGCATGAGCCTACTGGCCCGGGCCTGGGCCATGGAGCGCTCGGCGGAGCGCATCGCCGAGAAGATCGTGGCCGTCTACGACGAGGCCAGCGAGATCCTGCGGGCCGAACCCAAGCGGCTCATCTTCCCCTTTCCCCGCCTTCCCCAAAGTAGCCTCGAGGATCGCCCAGGAGGTTTTTAGCCTGCCGGAGGAGGAACCTCCCCCAGCCTCCCTGCAAGCGCCGGGCCGAGGTGAGGACCAGGGCCTCGGGCACATAACGCACCGGCCCCAACCGGGAAAGCTTCCAACCCAAGAGCACGTCCTCCCGGGCCTCCACCTCGGGGAACCCCCCCACCGCCAGGGCGGCCTCCCTCTGCACCATGAGGTTGGCCCCAGCCAGGTTGGGCCTCCCCACCCAGGCCATGAGGTGGAGAAAGGCCCGGTAGCCCCACTCGGAAAGGGCCGCCTCCCAAGGGGAAACCCCGTAGAAGCGCAAGGGGCCGTACAGGGCCACGGCCCCCTGGGCGCGGCGGGCCAGGGCCTCCAGCCAGGTGGGGAGGGGAAGGGAGTCGGCATCGGTCATGGCCACCCACTCCCCCCGGGCCGCAAGCAGCCCCGCCTGGCGGGCGTAGGCCACCCCTTTCCGCCCGCAGTGGACCACCCGCACCCCGAAGGCCTCGGCCACCGCCCGGGTGCGGTCGGTGGAGGCGTTGTCCACCACGATGACCTCCAAGGGGGGTAGGGTCTGCCCCAAGAGGGCCCGTAGGGCCTGGGGCAGGAAGGCTTCCTCGTTGTGGGCGGGGACCACCACGCTGATCCGCACGGGTATACTTTAGCGTGTTTCGCTACCTGCCGTGGACCAGGGAGGGGCTTTCCGTCTTCCTTCGCCTGGTCTTGGCCGTGGGCCTCATGGAGGGGGTGCGGAGCGGCTACTTTGCGGGCCTCCTGCCCTTTTACGCCCCCGAGTACCTCCACCTTGGCCCCTCGGTTTTCACCCTGGCCTTCACCCTGCACCAGCTGGCGGAGAACCTCTCCAAGAGCTTCGGGGGCCTTTTGGCGGAGCGGGTGGGCTTTGGCCGGACGGCCACCCTGGCCGCTGCCTTTGGGCTGCTGGCCCTGCTCCTTACCCCCCAGGCCCACGCGGCCTGGACCCTTTGGGGGCTGGGTCTGGCCTGGGGGCTTTCCATGTCCACCCTTTACCCCGGGCTCATGACCCTGGCCAGCCGCATCGCCGTACCTGGACGGGAGGCACGGGCCCTTTCCTTCACCTTCACCCTGGTCCTGCCCTGGGCGGGGATCGGCCTGGTGGGGGTAGGGCAGGTGGCCCAGCGCCACCCGGAAGCCGCCCTCACCCTTCTCCTGGGGGCCCAAGGGGTCGCCCTCCTTCTGGCCCTAAGCCTCCTCGCCTTCCGCATCCCCATCCCCCGGAAGCGGGGGGAAACCTACCCGTGGGGGCGCCTGCTCCTTTTCCTGCCCGCGGCCTTCGGCCAGACCTTCGCCCCGGCCCTGGTTTCCCTCTTCCTCCTGCGCTTCGCCAAGGAGAGCCTGGGCCTCGAGCCCATAGAGCTGGGAGGGCTTTTGCTCCTGGGCGGTGGGCTGGCCTTCGGCCTCCTACCCCTTACGGGCCGGCTGGTGGACCGCCGGGGGTACCGCCTGGCCTTGGTGGGAGGCCTAGCCCTTTTGGGAGGGGTGATGTTCCGCCTGGGCTTCGCCTCCTCGGTGGGGGAAACGGCCCTCCTGGCCCTCCTGGCCGGGGTGGGCTTCAGCCTCTTTATGCCGGGATGGAACGGTTTTCTGGCCAAAAACCTTCCTGAGGAGAACCGGGCCGCCATCTGGGGCGGGCTGATGACCGCGGAGGGACTGGGGGTGGCCCTGGGGCCAGCGTTCGGGGGGGTGCTGTGGGAGGTCTTGGGGTTTAGGGCTCCCTTCCTGGTAGGAGGGGGCATCTTCCTGGCCCTAAGCCTCTTCTACGCCTGGGTGTTCTGGAGGGGCCGGTGGAGCTAGCCCTAGGGGTCCTCCTCGTCTATGGCCTCGCCGACCTCCTCTTCCGCTTCCTGGGCCTGGGAGCCTACGCCCACGGCTCCCGGCGGGAACCCAAGGTGGCCCTCACCTTTGACGACGGCCCCTCGGAAAGGACCGAGGCCCTCCTGGCGCTGTTGCGCCGGCACGGGGTCAGGGCCACCTTCTTCCTCACGGGACAGAGGGCCAAGGCCCACCCCCACCTGGTGGCGGCCCTGAAGGCCGAAGGCCACCAGGTGGAGGACCACGGGGAGCTTCACCAGGCCCTAAGGCTCTTCCTCCCCTGGGTGGAGTGGCGGCACATGGCCCAAAACCCCGGGCGCTACTACCGCCCCCCCCACGGCCTCCACACCCCTTTCACCCGCCTCTTTGCCCGGCGCCTGGGCAAGCGGATCGCCCTGTGGGACCTGGAAAGCAAGGACTGGCTGCCCCTATCCCCGGAAGCCCTGGCGGAAAGGCTCCTCTACTACCTGCGCCCAGGCTCGGTGGTCCTCCTCCACGACGGGCCCGAACGCACCCTGCGCCTTTTGGAGATCGCCTTGCCGCAGATGCTGGCCCTGGGCTACCGTCCCGTGACCCTGGACGAGCTTTCCCCCAGGCCCCTTACCCCGAGGCTTGCCCTCCTCCGCGCCCTCCAGGGCTTTGAGGAACGGTACAACCGGAAGCACCGGGTGGAGCGGGCGGGGCTTGGCCCCTTTGACCTCTTCCGGGTGGAGAAAAAGCCCTTTCCCGGGCCTGACCTCCCTGGCTTCCCCAAGGGCACGCTGGCCTTGGAGCTCCACCTGGAGAGCCAGCGGGCCATGGAGCTTTCCCCCTTTGAAACCATCCGCCATGTACGGGAAAGCCTCAAGAAGGTGGCGGCCAAGGTGGCGGCCGACCCCGAGGTGCGCCTGGTCTACGGCCACAGCTACCTGGCCCAAGGAAGCCGGCTTTTTGGCTTCCATACGGTCCCCCTGCCCCCTTGGCCCCGCCTGGTGGCCACGGTAAGCAGCGCCTGGTTCCTCTGGCTCTACCGGGGGGAACTCCCGCGCTGGGAGCGGGCCTGGGCCGAGCTGGGTTACCTCAGCCGGGAGGAACTCCTACGGCGATTCCCACCGTCCACTCCCGCTTCCCCACCCCCCGCACCCGGTGCAGGGCAAAGCCCGCCTCCTTGAGGGCCCGGCGGAAGGCCCCCTGGGCCGAGTAGGTAACGAGGCGCCCACCCCGCCTCAGGGCCCGGCGGAGCTTCTTCAACACGGGCAGGCCCCAGGGGCCGGGGTTCACCCGGGGGCTGAAGGGGTCCAGGTAGACCGCGCTGGCCCAATGGAAAGGGAGGGGGGCCTCCTCCACCCCGGCGAAGACCACCCGTAGCTCCCCCCAGGGACCGGCAAAGCGCTGGGCGGGCCAGGCCTCGAGGATCTCCTCAAAAACCCCCTCGGCCCGGGGTAGGGGCAGGCGCACCTGGGCCAGGAGGGAGGCGGGCAGGGGCTCCCGCTCCACCGCCAGGTAGCGCAGGGGAACCCCCCGGGCCAGGGCGTTTTCCAAGGTGACCCGGAAGTTCACCAAAAGGCCCAGCCCCACCTCCAGCACCCGGGGAGCAGGGTGGAGATGGGTGCGGCTTCCCTCCAGGTAGAGCCGCCGGGCCTGGAGGAGGGCCCCTTGCCGGGGATGGTAGGCCTCGAGGTAGCCGGGGTGGAAAAGGGTGGGGGTGCCGTCCCCCGTGGGGAGAAGCTCCATCTTGGACTAGAATACCCGGCATGGAGCTCTCCCTTTTGGACAAACTTTCGGGAACCCTGGCCAACGCCCTCACCGTGGTCCTGGGCACGGGGCTGGGCCTGGCCCTAAGGGGAAGGCTCCCCGAGGCCATGGCCCGCATCCTGGTCCAAGGGGTGGGGCTCACCACCCTCTTCATCGGCTTTTCCATGGCCGGCGCCCTGGGCAAGGCCAAGGGAGGGGCGGTGGACGGGGTGGTCCTGGGGCTCGTGGCCCTGGTCCTGGGGGGGCTCCTGGGAGAATGGGGGCGAATTGAGGAGGCCTTGGAAGGCCTGGGGGAGCGGATCAAGCAGGCGGTACGGGGGGGAGGGAGCTTCACCGAGGGCTTCGTGGCCGCAAGCCTCCTCTTCTGCGTGGGCCCCATGACCCTCCTGGGCTCCATGCAAAACGGCCTCACCGGGGACGCCAGCCTTCTCCTCCTCAAGGCCACCCTGGACGGGCTTTCCGCCATCGCCCTCACCAGCTCCTTTGGGATCGGGGTGGGCTTCAGCGTCCTGGTCATCCTCCTCTACCAGGGAGGGGTGGCCCTCCTGGCCGGCTTCCTGGCCCAACTCCTCCCCGAGCCGGCCACCGACCCCCGGGTCCTCCTGGTGACCGGGGTGGGGGGGCTCATGGTCCTGGGGGTGGGGATCAACCTGCTGGGGCTAGGCCGCATCCGCGTGGCCTCCTTCCTGCCGGCCCTCCTCCTCGCCCCCTTGGTCTGGTGGCTGGCCGCGTGGCTTTCCTGAGGGCGGGGTAAAATGCCTGGCATGGAGCTTTCCCCCGAGCTTTTGCGCAAGCTGGAGGGCTTGGCCAAAATCCGCCTCTCGCCCGAGGAAGAGGCCCTCCTCCTCGCCGACCTCAAGCGCATCCTGGAGTTCGTGGACGCCCTTCCCCAGCTGGAGGAAACCGGGGAGGAGGAGGCCAGGGGCCGCCTGCGGGAGGACGAGCCCCGCCCCTCCCTGTCCCAGGAAGAGGCCCTGGCCCTGGCCCCAGACCGGGAGGAAGGCTTCTTCCGCGTGCCCCCGGTGTTGGAGTGAAGATGGTAGACCTCAAGCGCATCCGCAGGGAACCCGAGGTCTTCCGCCAGGCCATCCGCCTCAAGGGGGTGGCCCTGGACCTGGACGAGCTCCTGGCCTTGGACCAGGAGGTGCAAGGGCTGAAGGCGCGCCTACAGGAGATCCAGACCGAGCGCAACCGCGTCGCCAAGGAGGTGCCCCAGGCTTCCCCCGAAGCCAGGCCCCAGCTGGTGGCCCGGGGCAAGGCCCTGGCCGAGGAGGCCAAGGGGGTGGAGGAGGTCCTCAAGGAGAAGGAAGCCCAGCTCACCGCCCTCCTCCTCCAGGTTCCCCTTCCCCCCTGGCCCCAAAGCCCCGTGGGGCCGGACGACACGGCCAATGTGGAGATCCGCCGGGTGGGAAACCCCAGGGAATTCCCCTTCCCCCCCCTGGACCACGTGGCCCTGATGGAGAAAAACGGCTGGTGGGAGCCCCGGATTAGCCGGGTTTCGGGAAGCCGCTCCTACGCCCTAAGGGGGGATCTGGCCCTCTATGAGCTGGCCCTCCTCCGCTTCGCCATGGACTTCATGGTGAACAAGGGTTTCATCCCCTTTACCCTTCCCTCCTACGCCCGGGAGGCGGCCTTCGTGGGCACCGGCCACTTCCCCGCCGCCCGGGACCAGGTCTGGCCCATCGCGGGCACGGACCTCTACCTCACGGGCACCGCCGAGGTGGTGCTCAACGCCCTGCACTCCGGGGAGATCCTGAAGGCGGAAGAGCTCCCCAAGCGTTACGCCGGCTACGCCCCCGCCTTCCGCTCCGAGGCGGGAAGCTTCGGCAAGGATGTGCGGGGCCTCATGCGGGTGCACCAGTTCCACAAGGTGGAGCAGTACGTGCTCACCGAGGCGAGCCTGGAAGCCTCCGACCAGGCCTTCGCCGAGCTTTTGGCCAACGCCGAGGAGATCCTAAGGCTTCTGGAACTTCCCTACCGCCTCCTGGAGGTTTCCACGGGGGACATGGGCCCGGGCAAGTGGCGGCAGGTGGACCTGGAGGTCTGGGTGCCCTCGGAAGGGCGCTACCGGGAAACCCACTCCTGCTCCGCCCTCCTGGACTGGCAGGCCCGGCGGGCCGACCTGCGCTACCGCGACCGGGACGGACAGGTGCGCTACGCCTACACCCTGAACAACACCGCCCTGGCCACCCCGCGCATCCTGGTCATGCTCCTGGAAAACCACCAGCTGGAGGATGGCCGGGTCCGGGTGCCCGAGGCCCTGGTGCCCTACGTGGGCAAGGAGGTGCTGGAACCATGCGGATAGAGGCGGCGGAGCTGCGCATCCTGGAGTTGCCCCTCAGGTTTCGCTTTGAAACCAGCTTCGGGGTGCAGACCCGAAGGACCATCCTCCTCCTAAGGCTCTTTGGGGAGGGCCTCGAGGGCCTGGGGGAGGGGGTGATGGAGCGCCTCCCCCTCTACCGGGAGGAGACGGTGGCCAGCGCCCGATACCTCCTGGAGGAGGTCTTCCTGCCCCGGGTCCTGGGCCAGGACCTGCCCAACCCCGAGGCCCTCGCCCAGGCCCTTTCCCCCTTCCGCGGCAACCCCATGGCCAAGGCGGTGCTGGAGATGGCCTTCTTTGACCTCTGGGCTAAGGGCCTCGCGAAGCCCCTTTGGCAGGTGCTGGGCGGGGTGCGGAACCGGGTAGAGGTGGGGGTTTCCCTGGGGATCCAGCCCTCGGTGGCCGAGACCCTGAAGGCGGTGGAGAAGCACCTGGAGGAGGGGTACCGGCGCATCAAGCTCAAGATCAAGCCCGGCTGGGACTACGAGGTCCTGAAGGCCGTGCGCCAGGCCTTCCCCGAGGCCACCCTCACCGCCGACGCCAACAGCGCCTACCGGCTGGCCGACGCCCCAAGGCTAAAGCGCCTGGACGAGCTGGGGCTGGACTACCTGGAACAACCCCTAGGCCACGAGGACCTGCTGGACCACGCCAAGCTGGCCCGGGAGCTTTCCACCCCCATCTGCCTGGACGAAAGCCTCACCTCCCCGGAAAAGGCCCGAAAGGCCATAGAGCTGGGGGCGGGGCGGGTCTTCAACGTCAAGCCCGCCCGCATGGGGGGGCACGGGCCAAGCCTCAAGGTCCACGCCCTGGCGGAGAGCGCCGGCATCCCCCTCTGGATGGGGGGGATGCTGGAGGCAGGGGTGGGCCGGGCCCACAACCTGCACCTGGCCACCCTTCCCGGCTTCACCAAGCCCGGGGACGTGAGCTCGGCCCGGCGCTACTGGGAGGAGGACATCGTGGAGGAGGACCTCTCGGCCCAAGAAGGCCTCATGCCCGTGCCCGAGGGCCCGGGGATTGGGGTGCACCTGAAGCTACCCCTGGTGGAACGCCTCACTCTATGGCAGAGGTACATGTCCGCGAGCTGAGGGGCCCTGAGGAGATGGAGTGGGTGGTGGACCTCCAGCGGGAGGTCTGGGGGCGGGAGGAGCGGGACCTGGTGCCCAGGGGCCTGCTCATCGCCGTCCAGGACCAGGGAGGGCTGGTGGCGGGGGCCTTCGCGGGGGAAAGGCCGGTGGGCTTCGTCTTCGGCTTCCCCACCCGGGACCCCACCCTGCAACACTCCCACATGCTGGGGGTCCTCGAGGCCTACCGGGGCACGGGGGCCGCGCTGCTCCTCAAGCGCTTCCAGCGGGACTGGTGCCTGGCCCGGGGGATCCGCAAGGTGGTCTGGACCTTTGACCCCCTGCGGGGGGCCAACGCCAACTTCAACCTGCGGAAGCTGGGGGCCACCGCCCGCACCTACCTGCCCGACCACTACGGCCCCATGACGGGGATCAACGCCGGGGCCCCTTCGGACCGCCTCCTGGCCGAGTGGGACCTCCTGGCCGAAAGGGTCTACGCCCGCCTCTACGCCCCGCCCCCACCCCCAGAGGTCCTAAGCCTGCCCCAGGCCAACCGGGTGGAGGGGGAGGCGCCCGTGGAGGCCCGCCTGGACCTAGAGGCCCCCCGCCTCCTCTTCCAGATCCCCGAGGACTGGGGGAGGATCCTGCGGGAGGATCCGGCCCTGGCCCTCCGCTGGCGGGAACACAGCCGCCTGGTTCTGGGCCACTACTTCGCCCAGGGGTACCGGGCGGTGGACTTGGCCCGGAACCCCAACCGCTATGTCCTGGCTAAGGACTGAGATCTGGACCGCCCAGGTGGTCTACACGGGCTTCGGCACCCCCATGCTCCGGGGGGGGATAGCCGTCCAGGGGGGGTTCGTGGTGGGCCAGGGGAGCCTGGAGGAACTCCGGGCCCGCTTCCCCCACGCGGAGGTGGTGGAAAGGGGAAAGGCCCTCTTCCCGCCCCCGGTCAACGCCCACACCCACCTGGACCTCTCCCTCCTCCCCCGCTACCAAGGCCCCTTCGCCGGCTTCCTCCCCCACGTGGTGGCCCACCGGGGGCTTCGCGGCCTGGAGGGGGCCAGGGAGGGCCTTAGGGCCTTGGTGGCCTCCGGGGTGGGGGCCTTTGCCGACATCGTCTTCAAGGACGAGGTCATGGACTTCCTCCTCGCCGAAAGCCCCCTCCCCGGGGTGGCCTTCTACGAGGTCTTCGCCCCCGATCCCCTGGAGGCGGAAGAGGTCTTCCAAAAGGTGAAGGCCAAGGTGGAGGCCTGGCGGAAGCGGGAAGGAAAGGTGCGGGTGGGCCTCTCGCCCCACGCGCCCTACTCGGTAAGCCCCCCCCTCCTCGGGCGCCTGGCCCAGTACGCCAGGGCCGAGGGCATCCCCCTTATGGTCCACGCCGGGGAAAGCCGGGAGGAGGTGGACTTCCTCCTCCGGGGCACAGGGCCCCTGGCGGCCTTGCACCAGCGCTTCAGCTCCACGCCTTGGGACCCCCCGGGCCTCACCCCGGTACGCCACCTCCACGCCCTAGGGGTCTTGGGCCCCACCACCCTCCTGGTCCACGGGGTACAGGTGGACGAGGAGGAGGTGGGGCTTCTGGCGGAGACCGGCACCAAGGTGGTCCTCTGCCCCCGCTCCAACCGGGGCCTCGAGGTGGGGGAGGCCCCCATCCCCCTCTACGCCCGGCACGGGGTGGAGCTGGCCCTGGGCACGGACTCCCGGGCCAGCAGCCCTGACCTGGACGTGAAGGAGGAGGCCCGCTTCCTGTGGGGGAAGGTGGACCCCCGCCTCCTGGTGCGGGCCCTCACCCGGGGGGGGTACCGGGCCTTGGGCCTGCCTGCGCCCCGGCTCACCCGGGGTACCCCTGCCGCTTTGGTACACTCCCTCTGATGCGCCCCCCGGGCCGCACCTCCCCCCTGATCCTCCCGCCCTTTTGGGACGAGGAGGTGCGCCGCACCGGGCCCCTGATCCTCTATAGCGCCTTCACCGGCGCCCTGGCTGGGCTGCTGGTGGCCCTGCTCAACGCCCTTCTGCAGAGGCTTACGCAAACCCTGGGCCTCCTTTTCGGCTACCTGGTCCCCGAGCCCCCCGGGGAAGGGGGGCTGGCCCAGGCCTTTACGGGCCCCCGCCCGTGGGCCCTGGCCCTGGCCTTGCCCTTTCTGTTCGCCCTCACCAGCTTTTTGGGCACGGGGCGGGGTCTGGCGGCCCTCCTGCGGCACGCCCGGGAAGGGGAACCTCCGCCCCACCTGGCCTACCCCCGGGCCGTGCTGGGGGGCACCCTCCAGCTATCCCTCTACTCCCCCATGGGCCGGGAAGGCCCCTTTGGCGTCCTCGGCCTGTGGCTGGGAAGCGCCCTGGACCGCCGCTTCCCCCGCCTGGGGGGAGGCCTGGCCTTCGCCGGCCTGGCCGCGGGTCTTGCGGCCAGCCTGCACGCCCCGGTGGCGGGGGCCCTCCTGGCCACGGAGATCCTCTACCGGGGCCTCCTCTTGGAGGTCCGGGCCCTAACCCCGGCCCTCATCGGGGCCCTTTCGGGGTTTGCCGTTTACGGCGCCCTTTACGGCTACACCCCCCTCCTGCCCTTTCCCGTGGCCGTGGGCCTCGAGGCCATCCCCTCGGGCCTTCTCTTGGGCCTTTTGGCGGCGGGCCTAAGCTCCCTCTGGCTGGAAGGGAGCCGCCTGGTGAGGGGCTGGCTCCAGCCCCTGGCCTTCCCCTGGCGGCACGCCCTCTTGGGGCTGGCCCTGGCCTTGGCCCTCCTCCTCCTCCCCGAAGCCCTAGGAACGGGGCTCGGCTGGGTGGGGGTGGCCACCACCCCCCTCCTGGCCCCGGGGGCCGCCCTGGCCCTCCTCCTGGCCAAGATGGCCCTCCTGGTCCTGGCCCTGGGGGTGAGGGCCTACGGGGGGCCCTTTACCCCGGCCCTGGTCCTGGGGGGGCTTTTGGGGGCTTGGCTGGCCAAGCTCTCCCCCGGGGGCCCCTGGACCCTCACCCCGGAGGCCGCGGCCCTGGCGGGGGGCGCGGCCCTCCTGGCCGCCACCGCCCGGGCCCCCTTCGCCGCCACGGTGCTGGCGGCGGAATGGGGCGGGTATGCCGCCTTGCCCCTGGTCCTGCCGGCGGTCCTCCTGGCCTACGCCCTCACCCCGGCCCACGACCCGGAGGAGGGGCTTAGAAAAGAGCGGGAAGGGCCGGTGGAGACTCCGTCTGAAAGGCCTCCGCAAAGCGAACCCCTGCTTCCCGGCCCAGAAGCCGACGCCGGGCGCGAAACTCCTCCAGGGTAAAGGGCCAGCGGTAAAAGGCCTGGTAAAAGGAAAAGACCGCCTCCGCCACCTCCTGGGTAGGGGTGGTGTCCACGTAAACCCAGGGGCGGGCAAGGTCCTTGCGGGGGTAATGGTAAAGGCGGATGGGGGCCCGGTGGGCCTCCCCCACCAGCTTGGGGATGCGGCAGAGCTTCAGGGCAGAAAGCACCGCCTGGTGGGTGGCCCGGTGGTCGGGGTGGACGTCCAGGGGATCCCAGGTGATCACGGCCTGCGGGCGGAACTCGGCCATGAGCCGGGCCAGGGCCAAGGCCTCCTCCCGCCCCCCCGTGAGCCCGGTGTCCGCGAAGGGGAGGAAGCGGTAGGCGGCGCCGATGAGGCCGGCCACGTGGGCCCCATGCCCCTCCCGCACCCGGGCCACCTCCTCCTCGGGGGCCGCGCCAAACTGGCTGGCCAGCTCCCCCCGGGTCATCCAGACCAGCATCACCTCGTCCCCTCGCCGGGCGTGCAGGGCCAAGGTGCCCGCCGCCCCGATCTCGTCGTCGGGATGGGCGAAGACCGCCATCAGCCTCATAGGGGGGAGTCTACCCGCCTTGCCCTGGTCTGCGAAGCCCCTTAGCATGGAGCCTAACTATGGTCCGGGGCATCCGTGGGGCCATCACCGTGGAGGAGGACACGCCGGAGGCCATCCACCAGGCCACCCGGGAGCTCCTCCTCAAGATGCTGGAAGCCAACGGCATCCGAAGCCATCAGGAGCTGGCGGCCATCATCTTCACCGTTACCGAGGACCTCTCCTCGGCCTTTCCCGCCGAGGCCGCCCGGCAGATCGGCATGCACCGGGTGCCCCTCCTTTCCGCCCGGGAGGTGCCCGTGCCGGGAAGCCTGCCCCGGGTGATCCGGGTCCTGGCCCTTTGGAACACGGACAGACCCCAGGAGGAGGTGCGGCATGTCTACCTGCGGGAGGCTGTCCGCCTCAGGCCCGACCTGGAAAGCGCCCAGTAGGCGTAACCCTCCTCTGACCAAGGCCCCCTAGGGTGGGGGCATGGACCTTCGCCTTGCCCTGAGCCTGGCCGAGGCCAAGGCCCGGCTGCGTGAGCTGGAGGCGCTGGGGGTGGGCCTCGAGGTCTACCTGGACCCCGCCCTCCTGGAGGAGGAGGTGGTGTTCCAGGACCTGGCCCAAGCCCTATCCCGCCCCCCCTCCGTCCACCTCCCCTTCTGGAACCTGGACCTCCTCTCTCCCGATCCCGAGGTGCGGGCCCTCTCCCTAAGGCGGCTCCTCTTCGCCCTGGAACGGGCAGCCGAGATGGGGGCCGACCGGGCGGTCTTCCACTCTGGCATCCCCCATGGCCGCACCCCGGAGGAAGCCGAGGCCCGGGCTGGGCGCCTGGTGGAAGCCCTTAGGCCCCTGGTGCGCCGGGCCTTGGCCCTGGGGGTGCGCCTCCTGCTGGAGAACACCCACGAGCCCCACCCCATGGCCCTGGCCCCGGTCCTGGAGGCCTACCCGGAAGGGGTGGGCTTCTGCTTTGACGCCGCCCACGCCCGGGTTTTCAGCCAAACCCCCGAGCCAGGGCCCTGGCTGGCCCTGGAACCCGAGCACCTGCACCTGAACGATACGGACGGGACCTACGACCGCCATTGGAACCTGGGCCGGGGGGTGCTGGACCACCCCCGCTGGCTTGGCCCCTACCTGGACCATCCCCTGGTGCTGGAGGTGAGGGAGGACCCCCGCCCCTCCCTGGAACTCCTTCGGGGGATTGGGGTAGGGCGACCGTAGTCCCCCCCCAAGACCCGCCCCGGGGCCATGGGGTATGCTAGCGGGCGGATATGGTCGCTTTACCCCGCTGGATCAGCCTGTGGCTTATCGGTCTTGCGGCCCTCGGCTACGCCCAGCCCTTCCGGGTGACGGACGCCACCGGCAGGAGCGTGGAGATCCGCTCCACCGAGCGCATCGTCTCCCTGGGCGGGGTGAACACGGAGATCCTCTTCGCCCTAGGGGTGGGGGACCGGATCGTGGGCCGGGATGGCACCAGCGAGTACCCCAAGGAGGTCATGAGCCGCCCCAGCGTGGGCCTGCCCGGCCAGTACTCCGCCGAGGCCATCCTGGCCCTGCGCCCCACCTTGGTGGTGGCCCGGGAGGACACCCGGCCCGCCCAGGTGCTGGACCAGGTCCGGGGGGCAGGGGTGCCCGTGGTGGTGGTTTCCATAGAGCCCACGGTGGAGGGGGCCAAGCGGCGGATCCGCCTCCTGGCCCAGGCGGTGGGGCGGCAGGAAACGGGGGAGGCCCTGGTCCGCTCCCTGGAGCGGGAGCTTCTCGCCCTAAAGTCCTACCAGGCCCAGCAGGCCCCCAAGGGTAAGGTCCGGGGCCTGGTGGTCTACCTGCCCGCGCCCCAGGTGGCCTTCATCTGCGGGGAAGGGAGCATCTTCGTGGCGGTGATGGAGCTCGCGGGGGTGCAAAACGCCCTCAAGGGGGTGCGGGGGTGCCAGCCCATGAACCCCGAGGCCGTGGTGGCCGCCCGGCCTGACCTCCTGGTGACCACCAAGAAGACCGTGGAGACGGTGGGGGGCTTGGAGGGCCTGCTGCGCCTGCCGGGCCTAGCCCAGACCCCCGCGGGCCAGCGCCGCCGGGTGGTGGTCATGGAGGAGAACTACCTGGGCAACATCGGCCCGCGCATGGGCCGGGCGGCCCTGGACCTGTTCCGTGCGGCCTACCTCCGCGAAGGGTACGTGGAGATAGCCCAGTAAGGCGTGGGTCACCAAGCCGCTCTCCCCGCTTCCCGGGCCAGGCGGTACCGCCTTAGCCTCCTGGGCCTGGCCCTTTTCCTCCTGCTCGCCCTCCTCCTGGGAGTGGCCCTGGGCAGCTACGCCATACCCCCGCTGCAGATCCCCGCCCTCCTCTTCCGGGGGGAGGGTCTGGAGTACCAGGTGCTGGTCGGCCTGCGCCTGCCCCGGGTCCTGGGGGCCGCCCTGGTGGGCGCCCTCCTGGCCCTGGCGGGCGGGGCTTTGCAGGGGCTTTTCCGCAACCCCTTGGTGGACCCAGGCCTCATCGGGGTCTCCTCGGGGGCGGCCCTGGGGGCGGCCCTCTTCATCGTCCTGGCCCCGCCCCTGGGGGCCCTGGAGGGGTACGCCCTTCCCCTCTTCGCCTTCTTGGGGGGGCTTCTCGCCACCCAGCTCCTCTGGCGCCTGGCCCAGACCCCCTTGGGGGTGCAGGTGGCGGTTCTCCTGCTTTCCGGCATTGCCCTGAACGCCCTGGTGGGGGCTTTTGTGGGCCTTCTTACCTTTTTGGCCAGCGAGCAGGAACTGCGGAGCCTTACCTTCTGGACCCTGGGGGGGTTTGCCGCCCTCACCTGGCCCTTCCTCCTGGGCAGCCTGCCCCTGGCCCTCCTGGCCCTAGGCCTCCTCCTGCCCACCGCCCGGGGGCTCAACGCCTTGGTCCTGGGGGAGCGGGAAGCTTTCCACCTGGGGGTGGACCTCGAGGCCCTGAAGCGCCGCCTGGTGGCGGGCTCGGCCTTGGCGGTGGGGGTGGCGGTGGCCCTGGCCGGAGGGATCGGGTTCTTAGGGCTCCTGGCCCCCCACCTCTTCCGCCTCCTGGCGGGGCCGGACCACCGCTACCTGCTTCCGGGGGCTGCCCTTTTGGGGGCCGGCCTGGCCGTGGTGGCCGACCTCCTCGCCCGCACCCTGGCGGCCCCGGCGGAGATCCCCGTGGGGGTGCTCACGGCCCTGCTGGGCGGGCCTTTCTTCCTCTACCTGGTTCTGCGCTACAAGCGGGAGGTGTACCGTGCTTGAGGCCCGAGGACTGGGTTTGCGGGTGGGGGAGCGCTGGCTCCTAAAGGGGGTGGACCTGGAGGTGGGGCCGGGGGAGTTCTGGGCGGTCCTGGGGCCCAACGGAAGCGGCAAGTCCACCCTCCTCCGCCTGCTGGCGGGGGAGGTTTCCCCTTCTATGGGGGAGGTGCGGCTCAAGGGGAGGCCCCTAGCCCTCTACCGCCCCAAGGAGCTGGCCCGCCTGCGGGCCGTCCTCTCCCAGACCCGGGAGATGACC
This sequence comes from Thermus sp. CCB_US3_UF1, assembly GCF_000236585.1. NCBI lineage: Bacteria > Thermotogati > Deinococcota > Deinococci > Thermales > Thermaceae > Thermus > Thermus sp. CCB_US3_UF1. The sequence goes on along the minus strand of NC_017278.1, from coordinate 1,134,067 downwards.
TTCCCCTTCACCGCCTACGAGGTGGCCTTCCTGGGCCGCCTGCCCCACCTGGGGGGCCGGGAAACCCCCCTGGACCACGAGAAGACGGCCCAGGCCCTGCAAGCGGCCCAGGCCTGGCCCTTGGCCGACCGCCTCTTCGCCACCCTCTCGGGAGGGGAGGCCATGCGGGTGGAGGCCGCCCGGCTCCTGGCCCAGGAGGGGGAGGTCTTCCTCCTGGACGAGCCCACCAACCACCTGGACCCCCGGCACGCCCTGGAGCTCCTCGGCCTCTTCCACCGCCTCACCCGGGAGGGGAGGTCGGTGGTGGCCGTGCTCCACGATCTCAACCTGGCCGCCCTCTTCGCCGACCGGGTCCTCCTCCTCAAGGAGGGGAAGCCCCTGGCCCTGGGGGAGGCCAAGGAGGTTCTCCGGCCCGAGCCCTTGGGGCAGGCCTACGGGGTGGAGTTCACCCTTCTGGCCGGCCCTGGGGGCCGGCCCGTCCTCATGGCCCTGCCTTCCCTGGCCCTGAAGGCGGAGCGGGGCTGACGGCAACCTGACAGGCCCCAGGTAACCTGGGCCCGGGTATGGAACGGGTCCTTTCCCGGCCCCTGGAGCGCCTGGGGCGCCCCGCTTGGGAGGCTTTTCCCTTCCTTCTTCCCGCCTACGGCCTCTTTCTCCTCTTCATGGTCCTGCCGGTCCTCGAGGCCCTCTGGCTTTCGCTACACCGGGAGGACCTCTTTGGCCGGGGACGGACGTGGGTGGGCCTGGGGAACTACCTGGAGGTCCTCTCCCGCCCGGAGTTTTGGAAGAGCGTGGGGCTCACCCTGAAGTTCGCCTTGATCGTGGCCCCCTTGGAGCTCCTCCTGGGGCTTTTGGCCGCCCTCTTGGTCTACCGGACCTATCCGGGGGTAGCCCTTTTCCGCACCCTCTTCTTCCTCACCACCGCGGTGCCCACGGCGGTGGCCGCGGTGGCCTGGGGGTGGTTCCTCCACCCCGTGGGGGGCTGGGCCAACCGGGCCCTATCCGCCCTAGGGCTTCCCCCCCAGCCCTGGCTCACCGACCCCGGGCTTGCCCTCCCCACCCTGGCCGTGGTCACCGCCTGGGCCGGGGTAGGGTTCACGGCCATCCTCCTCACGGCCGGGCTGCAGAGCATCCCCGAGGAGGTCCTGGAGGCGGCCACCGTGGACGGGGCCGGCCCCTGGACCCGGTTTTGGCGGGTGATCCTTCCCCTCCTCTCCCCCACCCTCTTCCTGGTGGGCCTCCTGGTGGTCCTCAAGAGCCTTACCGCCTTTGGGCCCATCCACCTCCTCACCCGAGGGGGGCCGGCGGAAGGCTCCATGGTCTGGATCTACCGGGTCTACCAGGACGCCTTCTTCAACTTCCAGGTGCCCCTAGCCGCCGCCGAGGCCCTCCTCCTCTTCCTGGTCCTCCTGGGGCTGGCGGGGCTCCAGTTCTGGCTCCTGGGGAGGCGGGTGCACTATGCGTAGGCTGCGGCGCCTCCTCCCCACCTACCTCTTGGCCTCGGTGTACGCCTTCCTCCTGGTCCTGCCCCTCCTCACCCTTCTCTCCGCCAGCCTGCGCTCCGAGGCCGACCTGTACGCCCCCGGGCTCCTTCCCCCCAGGGTGAGCCTCGAGGCCTACGCGGAGGCCCTCACGGAGTTCCCCCTGGGCCGCTTCCTCCTCAACAGCCTCCTGGTCTCCACCGCCGTCACCCTGGGGGTCCTCCTCACCAGCCTCCTCGCCGCCTACGCCCTCACCCGGCTCCGCTTCCGGGGGCGGGAGGTCCTCTTTGGCCTGGCCGTGGCCCTCCTCCTGGTGCCGGGGGAGGTGACCTTCCTGCCCCTTTACCTCCTGGTGGACCGGCTGGGCTGGCTGGACTCCTACCTGGCCCTGGCCGTGCCCTTCCTGGCCAGCCCCCTAGGGGTCTTCCTCCTGCGGCAGTACCTGAAAACCCTCCCCGAGGACTACTTTGACGCGGCCCGCATAGACGGGGCCAACCACGCCCAGATCCTCCGCCACGTGGCCCTGCCCCTCTCCGCCCCCGCCTTAGGGGCCCTAGCGGCCCTCACCTTCATCGGCACCTGGAACATGTACCTCTGGCCCCTGGTGGTGACCAAAAGCCGGGAAATGCAGACCGCCCAGATGGTCGTGTCAAGAGTTATGTGTAAGAGTCTGTGTACGGGGGGCATACCGCTCCTGAAGCATCTTCTCCAGCACCTCCTTCACCTCCGAGAACCCCTTTAGTTTCCGTTCTGCCCACCTCCCTTCCTGCCTCTCCGACTCCAGGTAAAGAAGCTTGTACACCGCCTCTTCCTTAGGAAACTTGTGGTCCCGCACCTTCGTCCCCCGCCGCACTTCCCGGATAAACCGCTCCATCAGGTTGGTGCTCCGCAGGTACGGCCAAAGCACCTTGGGGTACCCGTAGAACCGCAGGAAGGCCCCCGAATCCTGTACCCAAAGCCCCACCACCCCCGGGTACCGCGAACCCCAGGCGGCCTTCACCTCCTCCAAGGCCCCAAGAGCTTCTTCCCGGCTCTCCGCCCCGTACACCCGCCTCAGGTCCTCCGCCAGCAGGCCCCGGTCCCGCGCCCGCACCTGGGACAGGCTCCACCGCACCCCGTGCACCACGCACCGCTGCCATTCCGCCTGAGGGTAGACCCTGCGGATCGCTTCAGGAAGCCCGGGCAGCCCGTCGGTGATGAAGAGCAATACCCGCCGCAGGCCCCGCTGCCAAAGCTCCCCCAGGACCCCCTCCCATCCCAGGGCGCTCTCCGTGGGCAACAGCCAAAACCCCAGGACCCGCCTCTCCCCATTAGGGGCGATGCCCAGGGCCACATACACGCTTTCCCGTACGATCCCTTCTCCTTCCCTGAAGACCTTTAGGGAAAGCCCGTCCAGGTAGACGAAGGCCATCTCCTCGGGCAAAGGCCGGGTGCGGAAGGCTCCTGCCGCCTCCAGGACCTCGTCCGTCAGGGCGCTCAGGGTCTCGTGGGAGTAGCGGTGGCCTAAGAGCAGGCTCAGTATCTCGGCCGCCTTGCGCTGACTGACCCCGGCGGCGTAAAGGGCTACCGCCACTTCCCCCACGTCCACCAGGCGGCGGACGTAGGGCTTAAGGAAAGCCGGGTAATACCGAGATTCCCGATCCCTAGGGACCTTCAGGTCCACCTGGCCGAAGGTGGTCTCCAGCTTGCGGGGGTAGTAGCCGTTCCTGCGGCCTCCGTGCACCTGCAAGAAGGCCGTCCGGTCCAGCTCCAGAACCGTCTGCAGAACCTCGGCTACTGTCTCCCGCACCGCTTCCCTCAGCAAGATCCGCAAGGTATCCTGGTCCACGGGGCACCTCCTCGTGCTAAGGTGTGCCCCCCTATTAAACACGGACCCTTACACATAAATCCTTACACGACCGCCCAGATCGCGGTGAACTTCATCCTCAACGAGGAGGTGGCCCGGTGGAACGTGGTGGCCGCCGGGGCCATCCTGGTCCTCTTGCCTACCCTGTTGGCCTTCCTGCTCGCCCAGCGGGCCTTCGTGCGGGGCATCGCCATGGGCGGGCTGAAGGGATAGGAGGTGGCGTATGCGCCTATGGGTAAAGCTTTTGGCAGCCAAAGCAGCCCTAGCCGGCCTTCTCCTCTTGGGCTCCGCCCAGGCCCAGAAGGTGACCATTGAGTTCTGGCACTCCATGGGCGGGGTGCTGGGGGAGGCCACGGAAGCCCTGGTGAAGGAGTTCAACCAAAGCCAAGACCGCATCCAGGTGAAAAGCCAGTATGTGGGCAGCTACGACGATGGCATCAACAAGCTCCTGGCGGCCCTGCGCGCCGGGCGGGGCTACCCCCACGTGATCCAGGTCTACGACATCGGGGCCCGCATCATGGCCGACTCCCGGGCGGTGGTCCCCCTGGAGGACCTGGCCCGGCGCTACGGCTTTGACATGGACCGCTTCATCCCCCAGCCGCGCAACTACTACACCATTGACGGGAAGCTCTTCGGCTTCCCCTTCAACCCCTCTAACCCCATCCTCTACCTGAACTGGGCCGCCTTCCAGGAGGTGGGGCTGCCCTACAAGCCTTCCTGGAGCCTCAAGGACCTGGAGGAGGCCGCCCGCAAGCTCACCAAGAAGGACGCCCAAGGGCGAACCGTGCGCTACGGGCTTTCCATCCCCATTGACTCCTGGTTTGTGGAGCAGATCTCCTACAACTCCGGGGAGTACTTCTGCAACAACGAAAACGGGCGCAAGGCCCGGGCCACCGCCGTCACCTTTGACAACGAGGCCGCGGTGGCCTTCCTGGACATGTACGCCCGCCTGGTGCGGGAGGGGGTGGCGGCCAACACGGGCCGGGGCTGGGCCGACTCGCAAAGCCTCTTCGCCCAGGGGCAGGCGGCCATCGCCGCCTACTCCACCGCCAGCCTCACCGGGGTCCTGCGGCAGATCGGGGGCCGCTTCCCCTTGCGTACCGCTTACTACCCCTTCCACCAGGAGCGGAACGGGGTGGCCGTGGGTGGGGCCGCCCTTTACATCCTGAAGGGCTTCCCCGAGGCGGAAACCGAGGCCGCCTGGCGCTTCGTGGAGTACCTGCTCCGGCCTGAGGTCCAGGGGCGGTGGCACCTGAACACCGGGTACGTGCCTGTGGCCAAGGGGGCCCTGGAGCTCCCCTTCGTGCGCCAGGGCCACGTGCGCCAGCCCAACTACACCACCGCCATCCAGCAGTTCCTCACCAGCAAGGTGAACACGGCCAGCGCCGGCTGCCTCATGGGCTCCTTCCCTGAGATCCGCCAGTACGTCCAGGCCGCCTGGGAGGAAACCCTCCGGGGCAAGCCCGCCCGGGAGGCCCTGCGGGAGGCCAAGGCCAAGGCCGACCAGGCCCTGGAGCGGTATAACCGCAGCGTGGCCGAGCGCTAGGCCCTAAGGCAGGGGCCAGGACCCCAGGGCGCGAAGCCTTGGGGTCTTCTTGTACTGGTGGGCCTCCATGCGGCGCAGGATCCCGTCCAGAAGGGCCACCCCTTCCCGGAGAAAGGGCCCTTGGTTCAGCATGACCACCTCGGCCCGGGAGCCCATGACGGCATCGGCCAGCTCGGCCCGGCTGGGGCTTCCCTTTTTGACCAGGCGGTCCAGGACGTGGGTGGCCCAGACCGCCGGGGTATGGGCAGCCTCCAGAAGCCAAAGGAGCTCCTCCTCCATCTCCGCCGCCCGCTCGGGGCCAAGTTCCACCCCCAAGTCCCCCCGGGCGATCATGGCCGCGGTGGGGAAACGGGCCCAGGAGGTGGCCAGAAGGGCGGGGAGGTTCTCCACCCCTTCCCGGCTCTCCAGCTTCAGCACCACCCCGGGGAGGTCCTGGGGCAGGGCCTTCAGGTCCTCGGGGCGGCGGACAAAGGAAAGGCCCACCAAGGCCCCCTCCCTTTGGGCCAGCTCCAGCACCCTTTGGTCCTTCTCCCCCAGGTAAGGGGCCTGGGGGGTAAGGGGGGCGTTGAGGGCCTTGCCCGGCTTCAGCTTGAAGCCCTTGGGCGGGGCCAGGCGCACCCTAAGGAGGAAGCCATAGGGGGTGGCCTCCTCCACCTGGGCCAGGAGGCGGCCCTCGTCCAGGCTGAGGAAGGCCCCCTCCTCCAGTTGCAAAAGCCCGGGGCGGTCGGGGGCAAAGGCGGGAAGGGGCTCTGGGGCCTGGCCGGAAAGCTCCAGGGCCACCAGGTCCCCGGTGCGCACCTGTGCCGGAAAGCGGGTGAGGATGCGCACCCGGGGCCCCTCGAGGTCCAAGACCAGGGGCAGGGGGCGGCCCAGGGCCTCCCCGGCTGCCCGCACCCTCCTCAGGGCCCCCTCCCAGGCCTCCTCCGGAAGCTTGCCCAGGTTGAGGCGGACCACGTCCATCCCCACCTCCCCAAGCTCCCGCAAAAGGGAAACCTCCCAGGCGCCCTCGGGCAGGGTGGCCATGATCCGGGTGAGCCGCCCCTCCCTAGGGGGGCCGAAAAGGGCTTGGGTACGGGCGCGAAGCCTTTCCTCCCCCTGGAAAAACCGCCCGGGATCCAAGGGGCCGGCATACCCCTCCCCCGCCAGGGCCGCCAAGGCCCTTTCCAGGGCCTCGAGGGTCTCCGCCACCCGGCTTTCCAGGCGGCCCAAGGAGGAAAGGCCATGGAGCATGAGGGCCCGCTGCAGGGGCCTCAGGTCCCACCGCCGCAAGGCCAGGTAGCGGGCCAGGTTGTGGAGGGCCGGGTCAAAGGGCGGGGAAAGGCCCCAGGCTCTCAGGTAGCGGGGGGCCTCGGCCTCCACCGCCTGGCGCAGGCGGCGCACCTCATCCAGGAGGGATTGGGCTTCCATAGGGCCAGGCTCCCCCCCAAGTGTCAGAAAACGGTCAAGTCCCCCTTGACCCTTCCCTGACGAGGGAGGGGTAGGGTGGGGCCATGCGGATCCTGGTGACCAACGACGACGGCATCTACAGCCCCGGCCTCTGGGCCCTGGCCGAGGCCGCCAGCCGCTTCGGCGAGGTCTTCGTGGCCGCCCCGGACACCGAGCAAAGCGCCACGGGCCACGCCATCACCATCGCCCACCCCGTGCGGGCCTACCCCCACCCTGCCCCCCTACCCGGACCCCACTTCCCCGCCTACCGGGTGCGCGGGACCCCTGCGGACTGCGTGGCCCTGGGCCTCCACCTCTTCGGCCCCTTGGACCTGGTCCTCTCCGGGGTGAACCTGGGGAGCAACCTGGGGCACGAGATCTGGCACTCGGGCACCGTGGCCGCGGCCAAGCAGGGACGGCTTTTCGGCCTCTCCGCCGCCGCCTTCAGCGTGCCCCTGAACGGCTCCACCCCGGACTTTGAGGTCCTCAAGCCCTGGCTGGTGCGCACCCTGGAAACCCTCCTCCGCCTGGAAAGGCCCTTCCTCATCAACGTGAACCTGCCCCAAAGGCCCAAGGGCTTCCTCTGGACCAGGCAGTCGGTGCGGGCCTACGAGGGGGTGGTGGTCCCGGGGGAGGACCCCATGGGCCGGCCCCTCTACTGGTTCGCCGCCCGGCCCCTCAAGGAGGCGGAGGAGGGCACGGACCGCTGGGCGGTGGAGCACGGCTTCGTGGCCGCCACCCCCCTGCGCCTGGACCTCACGGACGAGGCCCGGCTCCAGCCCGCCCTGGCCCATGATTAGCGTCCTCATCCCCACCAAGGGGAGGCCCCACCTCCTCAAGGAGGCCCTGGCCTCTTTGGGGCGGCAGACCTTTCCCTGGTTTGAGGCCGTGGTGGTGGACGACGGGGAGGGGGAAGGGGCGGAGGCCACCCTAGCCCTGGCCGACCCCCGCTTCCGGGCCCTGCGGAACCCGGGAGAGGGCCAGGTGGAGGCCCGCCTGGCCGCCCTGGCCCAGGCCCGGGGGGAGGTGGTCCTCTTCCTAGACGACGACGACTTCCTCCTGGACCCCGCTTACCTCTACCGGGTGTGGCGGGTCCTCTCCCGGGAGGCGGCCCTGGTCTACGGGGAAGGGGTGCTCCTCCTGGGCCTGGAGGAGGTACCCTTCCTCCCCGGGGAGGTGGGGGCGTGGCTGCTATGGGACAACCGCCTCCTGGTCTCGGGCACGGCCTTGCCCAAGAAGGCCCTCCTGGACCTGGGTGGCCTGGACCCGGCCATGGGGGACTACTGGGACTGGGACCTGTGGCTGCGGGCCTACCGGGCTGGGCTGCCCTTCCGCTACCTCAAGGGGCGGGGGATAGGGGTGCGGGTGCACGGGGGGAACCAGAGCTACGGGGCCAGGCGGGCGGAACGCCTCTTTTTCCTGGAGCGCCTCCGGGCCAAGCACGGCCTTGGCCCCCTGACGCTCAAGGACCACCTGACGGTGGCCCTCGAGGGCCAAGGTGGCCCACTTGACAGAAACTATACCCTGCCCTGGTAAGGTATAGATAACCCTAGGGACAAACGTCCTCCCTAGGGGGGAGGTGGAAGCATGCGCAAGCCGATCCTGGCGGCATTGGCCTCGGTGATGGTCTGGACGGTTCCCGCCCTGGCCCAGGGCCTCACCCTGGGGGAGCACTACGCCCTGAGGTCCTACACCGGCAAGGCCTTCGGCCAGGCCATGGCCGGCCCCTTGGGCTTCAAGAGCCTCCACGTGCTCACCAACAACACCTCCATCTGCGGGTCCCTGGTGGGGGCCTTGGGCTCGGCTTACCTGGACCTCGAGGGCAGCCGGCGCCTGGCGGTGACCTCCTTCGCTAGCCCGGAAGAGGTGGGGCCCCTTGCCCCAAGGGAGGAAGCCGTGGCCCTCATCTTCGGCGGCCAGGCCACCCCGGAGGTGAACTACGCCCTCACCCGCAACACCCTCCAGGCCCTGGCCCGGGCGGAGTACAAGGGGGCCATCTTCTTCCACCTCCGGGTCTGGGCCCCCGGCTTCGTGGCCCGGGCGGCCCAGGAGGACCCGGCCATCGCCCGCTACCTGGGGGCCAAGGAAAACCTCTATGCGGTCACCCTGGACCTGAACGCCAAGGTGGTGCGCCTCTGGCAGGTCTCCCTGAAAGAGGCCAAGCAGGCCACGGTGAGGGAACTCGGGACCGTGGCCCTGAACCCGGTCTGGGAGGACCTGCTCCGGCGCTCCCTCTGAGGGGATGCACCTGGGCCTGGGGACCCCGGGGTCCCCAGGCCTTTTACCCTTTGAGGAGCAGTTCCCGCGCCTCCCGCAACAGGGCCTGGACCAGCTCGGGACCCGTGGCCTCGGCGTAGATCCTGAGCACCGGCTCCGTCCCCGAGGCCCGAAAGAGCACCCACCCCTCGGAATACACCCACTTCACCCCATCCAGCTCCTCCAGCCCCACCGGCCATAGCCCCGCCAAGGACCGGGGCTCCCGCAACCTGAGGGGGTCAAACCCCTCGGGTAAGGGCAGGTCCAGCCGGTCGTAGGCGTGGGAGAGCCCCGCCAACCCCTCCACCTCCCTAAACTGCTCCTCCAGGGCTCTTCCCGTCGCCCCCACGCTCTCCGCCAAAAGAAGTGCCGCCAGGATCCCGTCCCGCTCCGGCAGGTGCTCCGGCAACCCAACCCCACCAGACTCCTCCCCCCCAAGAAAACACCCCCCCTTCAAAAACTCCTCCTTGATCCATTTGAAACCAATGGGCGTGGTGGTCACCCCGAAGCCCAGCCGGGCCCCCAGCCGCTCCAGCAACCAGGTGGTGGCAAAGTTCTTCACCACCCGCCCCCGCCTTCCCTTTTCCCACAGGTACCGGGCCAAAACCAAAAGCACCTGGTGCGGGTTGAAGTACCTGCCCCCGGGCAGCACCACTCCCACCCGGTCCCCATCCCCGTCCGTCACCACCCCGAAGCTGGGCGGCCTCTCCCCGGAAAGCGCCGCCAAGGTAGGAGCCAGGTTCTTGGGGATGGGCTCCGGGTTCACCCCGTAAAAAAGCGGGTGGCCCTCCTGCCTCAGGCCCCGCACGGGGATCCCCAGCCCCGTCCATTCCATAAACCCCCCCAGGTACCCCGCCCCAGCCCCCCCCATGGCGTCGTGGTAGAGGTTTCCCCCAAAACGGGCCAGGGCCTCCAGGTCCACCCGCCGCGCCAGGGCCCCCAGGTAGGCCTCCCTCAGGTCCGCCCTCGCGTACCTCCCCTCCCGGTACACCGGCGTCTCCGGCACCAGGCCCTCAATGGCCTTGGCCTCCTCCGCGGCCACAGGTCCCCCGCTGGCGTCCTTGAACTTCACCCCCAGGTATTCCGGTGGGTTATGGCTGGCCGTCACCATGGCCCCACCCACCGCCCCCAGGTGGACCACCCCGAAGGAAAGCACCGGCGTCGGCACCTGCCCCAAAAACACCACCTCCAGCCCCATGCCTGCAAGGTGCCCCGCCAGGGCCTCGGCAAACCGCCCGGCCATAAACCGCGTATCGTGCCCCACCGCCACCCGGCCCCCTTCCCGGAAAAGCAGGTGCCGCCCGTAGGCCTCCGCCAGCCGGTGCACCGCAGCCACCGTGAACTCCCGGGCAATCACGCCCCGGAAGCCCTCCGTACCCAGGCGAAGAGGGGGGTTCATCCTCCCTCCACAGGGTGCAAGCGGCGAAGCACCTCCTCCAGGGGGGCGGTAAACACCCCAAGGGCGTAATCCCCCACCCCGCCTACGAAGCAAAGCTCCTCCCCATGGAGGAAAAGCCCGTTGCCGTAAAGGGTAAGGGGGCGATCCCCATAGCACTCCTGGAGCCCCCGGGGAGCGAGAAGGTAGGAGGAAAGGGCCAAAAGCCTGCCCTCGCCGCTTAGGCGGGCAAAGCCGTGGCGGTAGGAGAGATCCTGGCGCAGGATCCCGTGGTAGGCCACCAGATAAGTACCGTCGCCCAGGGGAAGGGCGTTGGTGGACCAGCCCACCTTGAACTCAAAGGCCTCGGGGGCCAGGACAGGTTCCAAGTCGTACGCGCGCAGGGCCTGGCGGTCCAAGCGGCCGCGCCAGCACAGGTCGGGCACGCCCGACAGGCTGGGCCTGAGGAGAAAGGCATCCCCAGCCAGGAAGGTGGCGTTCTTGGTGGGCAGGAGAAAGGCCCCTTCCGCGGCACCCAGCCACACCACCCCCTTGCGCCGGACCTGGAGATCCGGGCCCAGCTCCGCCAGGGCCAGGGCGGGGAAGAAGGCGTCCTTGTGGTCGGTGCGGGCCGCCTCCCCCAGTTTGCCCACCGCCGTATAAAACAGGGCGAAGCCCTCGCCCCAGGGATGGGCCCGGGCGTCCTCACACCCCCTCGAGGCCTCCCACCCCTCGGTGGGGTAGAGGACGATCTCCACCGGGAGCGGATCCGGTATGGCCCCCCGGAGCAAGTCCTCCACGGGCAAAGCCACGTGGCCAATGGCCGAGGCGTAGCTGTAGTACTCAAACACCAAGCGGGGGAAAAGGTGAACCACCCCATCCCGCAACACCGCCCCGGGGTTGAAAACCGCCAAGGGGCGACGACGGAGGTAGTTCACCACCCGCACCGCCTCGGGGGAAAGGTAGAGGCGGCGGGCAAAGAGGTCTTCGGTATGGGCGCTCCGCCGTCCGGTGGCGCGGGACAGGAAGGCCAGGGCCCTTTCCCGTAAGGCCTCCTCTTGGGTAAAAACTCCCATAATTCCATCCTGACCCCACCTCTAAAGGGAATTGTGAGCTGCGGACGAAGCTCTGCCGAGGGAGCTTGACGTGGGGAAGGGGAGGCGCTTAGGCTAATGTAAGCGTTTACGATGCAAGGCAAACCTCGGCCCACCATAAAGGAAATCGCCCGGTTAGCAAACGTTTCTACCGGCACCGTGAGCCGGGTGCTCAATGGCCGCCCGGGGGTAAGCCCGGGCACCCGGGCCAAGGTGCTCGAGGCGGTCCGAACCTTGGGCTTCGTGCCCAACGCCGCCGCGCGGGAACTGGTGGGAAAGTCCACCCTGGTAGGCCTCCTCTTCGCCCCAGGGGTCAGGCGGTACACGCCCTATTTCGCCCTCCTCCTCGAGGCCCTCTCCGAAGCCTTGTGGCGCGAGGGGCTTCGCGTGACCGAGGTATCCACCGACCCCCAGGGGTTGCCCCGGGAGGAGGCTTTGGCCTACATCCTCTTGGGGGCCCACGACCACGATCCGCGGATAGAAGGGCTGAAAGCCCAAGGAAAGCCCTTCGTCCTCATCGGTACCTACCCCGGCGTCTTCTGGGTGGCCCCAGACGACCGCCAAGGCGGTTACCTGGCCACGCGCCACCTCCTGGAGTTGGGGCACCGGGAGGTGGCCTTGCTCACCGGCCACCTCCACCACCAAGCGGGAAGGGAGCGGCTTTTGGGCTACAAGAATGCCCTTTTGGAAGCCGGCCTTACCTTCCGCTCGGAGCTGGTATTGGACGGGGATTTTGATGCCCTATCCGCCTACCGGGCCGTGCGGCGGGCCTGGGAGGGAGGCCTGCGCTTTAGTGCCCTCTTCGCCGCCTCCGACGAGATGGCCCTGGGGGCCTGGGCGGCCCTGGAGGACCTGGGCCTGAAGGTGCCCGAGGCGGTCAGCCTGGTGGGGTACGACGACCTGCCGGAGCTGGGGGAGCGGCTCACCACGGTGCACCAGGACATCCCCACCGTAGCCCAGGAAGCGGTAACCCTCCTGCGGGCCGCATTGCAGGGCAGCCCACCCTTTGGCAAACGGGTACCCGTTTACCTTGTCCCCCGAGGCACCACGGCGCGAAAGGGGGTGGGAACCCGACCCAATCCGTAGGCCCCTCGGCTTTAGGCGGACTGCACCCTAAGGAGGTAAACATGAAAGCGCGGTTTCTGATGGCTATCCTCGTGCTCTTGGGCCTGGCCCTGGCCCAGACCCAGGTGCGCATCTCGGGCTGGGGCGGCACGGACATCGCCATCGTCAACGGGCTCCTCAAGGAGGTTGTCCAACCCAAGCTGGACAGGGAAGGCATCCGGGTGGTTTACGAACCCATCGAAGGGGACTACACCCAGTGGCTGTTCAATGCCCTTTCCGCCGGCACCGCCCCTGACCTCTTCTACGTGGACATCTTCTGGTCGGAAAGCCTCTTCGCCACCGGCCGGGTGGAACCCCTGGACGCCTATTTCAGCCGGCAGGAAGTGGCGGAGTTCCTGCCCAACCTGATCCAGGCCTTCACCTACAAGGGCAAGCTTTACGGGATCCCCAAGGACTTCAACACCCTGGCCCTCCAGTTCAACCGGGACCTCTTTGACGAGGCCGGGGTACGCTACCCCCACCAACAGGACACCTGGGAAACCTTTGAGGCCAAGCTCAAGGAGGTGCAGAGCAAGCTGAAGGACGTGGCAGGCCTGTGCGTGGTGGCGGACTTCGCCCGCTTTGGCGCCTTCGCCTTCGCCACCGGCTGGAAGCCCTTCGACGAAAAGGGGCGCACGGTGCTGGACCAGAACTTCCGCCGGGCCTTCGAGTGGTACACGGGCCTGCCCAAGCGGGGGGCGGCCAGGTTCGCCCAGGACCTAGGCGAAGGCTGGACGGGGGGATGCTTCGGCGGGGAGAAGGCGGCCACGGCCCTCGAGGGGGCCTGGATCGCCGGCTTCCTCCGGGACAAGGCTCCCAACATGCGTTACGGCACCACCTTCCTCCCCCTGGACCCCGTGAGCAAGAAGCGGGGGAACTTTGTCTACACCGTATCCTGGAGCATGAACGCCGCCAGCAAGAACAAGCAGGCGGCGGCCAAGGTCCTCAAGGCCCTGACCTCCCCCGAGGCCCAGCAGTGGGTGCTGGAACGGGGTCTGGCCATCCCCAGCCGCCGGGCCCTGGCCAACAACCCCTACTTCCAGCGCCCGGGGAAGGAACCGGAACTGAACCGCATCGTCTTCCAGGGCTCCACTGCCCAAGGGGGCAACGTCTACCCCTTTAAGTTCCAAGCCTTTGGCGGCGACTGGATGCGGCCCATCAACGATGCCCTCCTGGCGGTCATGACCGGCCAGAAGACCGTGGACCAGGCCCTTAGGGATGCTCAAGCCGCCCTGGACCGCCTGACCGGAGGCAGGTAACCCAGCCGGGGGCGGCCCCCAGGCCGCCCCCTAATCCAGGAGGATCCATGCGGCTCAAGGCGCGCACCCTCGAGGGCCTTTACGCCTTCCTCCTCCTCTTTCCCTTTCTCTTCAGCCTGGGGGTCTTCTTCCTGTATGCCTTCCTGCGGGCGGTCTTTTTCAGCTTCACCGAGTACAACCTCTTCGACCCCCCCCGCTGGGTAGGCCTGGCCAACTACCTCCGCCTCCTGCAAGAACCCCTCTTCCTTACCGCTCTCAAGCACACCCTGGCCTACAGCCTGGTGGTCACCTCCCTACAGACCTTCTTCGCCCTTCTCCTGGCCGTGGCCCTCAACCAACCCCTCAAGGGGATCACCTTCTTCCGCACCGTCTACTACCTGCCCTCGGTGATCTCCACCGCCGCCGCCAGCCTCCTTCTCCTCTGGCTCTTCCAACGCACGGGCCTGGTCAACCAAGGCCTCTCCCTCCTCCTCTCCCACCTTGGCCAGCTGGGAGGCTTCGCCGGGTTGTTCCTGGCCGCGCAGGCCCTTCAGGTGGCCTGGGAACGGCGAAAGGGGGCTGCCGTCTCCTTCTGGGACCCCGCCCTGGCCGCCCTTTCCCTCCTCGTGGCCTTCCTGGGTGCCTGGGCCTTGGGGGCCTCCGGCCTTCTTCCTCCCCGGGAAGTGCGGGTGGAAATCCCTTGGCTTCCCACCCAGGCCAGCTTTCTCGGCATCCCCTATCCTTTGTGGGCCATCATCCTCATGAACACCTACACCACCATCCCCACCTTCATGGTCCTCTTCCTGGCAGGGCTCAAAGGCATACCCAAGACCCTTTACGAGGCGGCTGCCCTGGACGGAGCCACCCCCTGGACCATGTTCACCCGGATCACCGTGCCCCTTTTGCGGCCGGTGCTCTTCCTGGTGATCACCATGGGCCTGATCGGCACCCTACAGCTCTTTGACCAGGTGCTCTTCGTGGGCGGCTCCGGGGGAGCCCCCCTGGAGAGCACCATTACCCTGGCCTACTACGTCTACGGGAATGTCTTCCCTTCGGGGGCCGCGCCCCGGGTAGGCCTGGCCTCGGCCGCGGCCTTGGTCCTGGCGGGCCTTACCCTGCTCATCGTCTTGTTGCAACGCCGCTTTGGGGTGGGCGAAAGGGGGTGGTCCTGATGGAGGCCGTGCGCCGCCGTTGGGCCCGGGTGGCCTGGGCGTACGGCCTGCTCCTGGCCTTTGGGGTGTTCTTCGTGGGCCCTTTCCTTATGGGGTTCCTGGCCAGCCTCAAAACCGACCCCCTGGAGTGGCCCTTCACCCTGCGCTTCGCCCAGGTCAGCCCTAAGAACTGGGCCGCCGCCTGGCGTCTGGGCCGGGAAGGCTCGGGAGACCCTTGGCTTGGGGGCATGCGCCCGGGGCGGGCGGTGAGCCTGGAGGTGGCCTACTTCAGCCCCGAAGTCAAGGAACCCCATCTCCTGGCCCAGATCCCCCGCCGCAAACCCGGTGCGGGCATGGGGGCGGTGTTTGAAACCCCTTACGCCGCCGACCACGTTCGCCTGGAAGGCCCCACCCTGGTGGAGCGGCGCCCGGCCCAGCTGGGGGAGGTGAGGGGGGAGGTCTTCCGCTACCGCCTTCGCCTGGTCTATCCCGGGGAAGGCCCCTTTCTGGAGCGGGTACCCCTGGACCTCGAGGCCCCCCGGGGAGTGGTCCTGGTGGGGGCCACCCTGGACCCCATCCGCTTTGAACGGCGGGGCCGGGTAGCCAGCTGGGACAACGTGGTCCCCGGGCTTGCGGGCTACCTCTTCCACAACTACGTGCGGGCCTTCCGGGAAACCCGGAGCTTGGAAACCGGGGAAAGCCTCTTCCTGCGCTGGACCCTGAACTCCTTCTTCCTCTCCTTTATCAAGGTCCTCACCACCCTGGTCTTCGCCTCCATGGCCGGCTATGCCCTGGCCCGGATGCGCTTTCCCGGCCGGCAGGCCCTCTTCCTCTTCATGCTCTTCACCATGATGGTGCCGGGACAGGTAACCTTCATCTCCAACTACCTCGTGCTGCGGGACGGGATCTTCGGCCTCTCCCGGCTCTTTGGGGTGGATACCCTTCTCAACACCTACACGGGCCTTGTCCTCTCGGGTCTGGTAGGGGCCAGCGCCGTCTTCATCATGAAGCAGTTCTTTGAATCCATACCCCGGGAGGTGGAGGAGGCGGCCCTTATCGACGGGGCCACCCCCTTGCAAACCCTTTTCCGCATCGTGCTCCCCATGTCCACGCCGGCCCTGGGGGCCTTGGCCATCCTGACCTTCCAAGGAACCTGGAACGAGTTCTTCTGGCCCTTTGTGGTCCTCACCAGCCCGAGGGAAATCTATACCCTTCCCATCGGGCTCCTCTCCTTCCGCAACGCCTACGGCCAGGTGGGGGACTGGGGCCTGATCCTGGCGGGCGGGTTTTTCTCCATGATCCCCGTGCTCATCCTCTTTGCCGTTTTCCAGCGGTACTTCGTGGAGGGAGTGAGCGTGGGGGCGGTGAAGGAGTGAAGGATGATCCCCCTGAAGGAAGACGACACCTATTTGGTTCTGAACGCCCGGGGTTTCGCCGAGGAAGGGGCGGAGGGGTTTTACCGCCACGACACCCGCTTCCTGGCCCGCTACCGCCTCCTCCTGCCCGAGGGCCTTGCCCTTTTGCAAAGCCGATCCCCGCGTCCCGACCGGCTGGTGCAGGACTGGGCCCGGTTCCAGGGCCCCGATGGGGAGATCTACCTGCGGCGGGAGGTGCGGGTGGGCCGGGGCAGGGTGTGGGACCGGCTGACCTTTCGCAACCTTTCCCATCAGGCCCAGAGCCTCCGGGTCGGCCTGGAAGCCGTGGGAAGCTTTGTAGATCTATTTCAGGCTAGAGGGTGGCATCCAACAGCGCCAAGCCCCAGGGGGCTCCATTACCGGGCAGAGGACGGGGTGGAGCAACGGGTGGACATCTCCCCCACCCCACCCCCCGAGGGGTTTTCCCTCCCTCTCCCTCCCCGGGAAGAGGCCTCCCTCACCCTGGAGATAACCCTGGAAAGCCCCCTGGGAAACCCGGGGGACCTGCCGGAATACGAGACCTTCCTCGAGGCCTTCCCCCAGGCCACCGGCCCCTGGGAAGCCCCCTTGCGCCAGGCCCTTTTGGACCTGCGGGCCCTCCTCCTCTCCACCCCGGAAGGCCCCATTCCCGCCGCCGGCATCCCCTGGTACGTGGCCCCCTTTGGCCGGGACAGCCTTCTCACCGCCTTCATGCTCCTGCCCTGGGGCAAAGCCGTGGCCCAAGGGGTGCTGCGCTATCTGGCCGAGCGCCAGGGCAAGGTGGTGGACCCCCGCAGGGAGGAGGAGCCCGGCAAGATCCTGCACGAGGTGCGCTTGGGGGAGCTCTCCCGCACGGGCAAGGTACCCTTCGCCCGCTACTTCGGCACGGTGGACGCCACCCCCCTTTTCCTCGTCCTCCTGGGCCGCTACCTGGAGCTCACCGGCGACCTCGCCCTGGTGCGGGAGCTCAGGCCCGCCTGGGAGAGCGCCCTGGCCTGGCTTTCCCGGGCGGATCTGGACGGGGACGGGCTCCTGGAGTTCCAACCCTCCGGCGGGGGGCTGGCCGTGCACTCGTGGAAAGACTCCCACGATTCCATGAGCCACCAGGACGGCCGCCTGGCCGAACCCCCCTTGGCCGTGAGCGAGGTCCAAGGGTACGCTTACGCCGCCCACCGGGCCGCCGCCGGTTTCTACCGGGCCTTGGGGGAGGAAGCCCAGGCCCAAACCCATGAGGGACGGGCCCAGACCCTTTTCCAGCTGATCCAGGAGCACTTCTGGCTTCCCGATCTAAACACCTACGCCCTGGCCCTGGATCGGCACAAGAAACCCCTGCGGGTGAAGGCCTCGGACGCCGGCCACCTCCTGTGGGCGGGCGCCGTACTCCAGGAACGGGCCAAAACCCTGGTTAACACCCTGTTTTCCGAGGAGCTCTGGAGCGGCTGGGGGCTACGGACCCTGGGAAGCCGCGAGGTGCGCTACAACCCTCTCTCCTACCACAACGGCTCCGTATGGCCCCACGACACCGCCCTGTTCGCCGGGGGCCTATTCCGCTATGGCTTCAAGGAAGAGGGGGAAAGGGTGGTCCAGGCCCTTCTCGACTTGGCGAAAAGCCAGCCCGACCTGCGGCTTCCCGAACTGGTGGGCGGTTTCCCCCGGGAGAAGGACCAACCCCCCGTCCCCTACCCCGTGGCCTGCCGCCCCCAGGCCTGGGACGCTGGGACCGTGGTCTACCTCTACGCCCTAAGCCAGGGCCTGAGGGACTGGTGAGGCCCCCTAGGCCTCCCGCAAGGCCTCGAGCACCCCGGCCAAGGCCTCCTGCCGCCGGGCCAAAAGCTCCGCCCGCAAGGCCTCCCCTTCGGGGTCTGGGGCCTGGGCCAGGTAGCCCTCCAGAAGGCCCAGGAGGACCTCCAGGTCCTGTAGCCCGCCCAAGGCCTCCTGCAGGGCCTTTTCCCGCTTGGCGGAAAGGCCCAGGAACTCCTTGGCGTAGCGCACCCGCCGCAGGGCCCGGCGGTAGGCGTGGAGGGCCTCGAGGCTAGGCTCGGCCTGAAGGGCCTTTAGGCGGGCCTCCGCTCGGCGCTCCTGGCGGCGAAGCCGCCCCCAGGCCTCCTCCCCCAAGGGGGGGAGGACCCTCAAGGCCCGGAGGAGGGCAGCGGTCCAGGGGGAGGCGAGAAGGGGGGGCAAGGCCTCCCGGGCCTGGCGCACCTCCTCCTCCAGGTGGGCGCGGAACCCTGGGGGGAGGGGGTGGCCCAGGGCCACCTCCAGGTCCCGCACCCGGCCCGCCCCCCGCACCAGGCGGCGCAGATCGTCCTGCAACACCCGCCAGCCCAGAAGGTTCAGGTAGGCGCGAAGCCGCCTCCCCGCCACCCGCACCTGGTGCACCCCCTCCGGGTCCGCCCCGGAAAGGGCCAGGGGCAGGTGGGCCTCCAGGTGGTCCACCCATTCCCTGGGCGTCCTCATAGGCGGAAGACCTTGGGGGGGAAGAGGGCCCTCAGGCACATCCCCCCAGGCCGCACCTCCCCCTCCAGCCAGGCCACCCCGCCCTTTTTCAGGGGGAAGCGCTCCCCCAGGTCTCCCCGGGCCGACTCCCCCAGGAAATCCCCCAGGAGCAGCCAGGCCAAAAGCCCGGAAAGGTAGGGCTCGTGCCCCACCAGGGCCACCCGGCCCTCCTTGGGGATCTCCTCCAGGAGGGCCGGGGAGGGGGGCAGGGCCAGGTGGGGGGTTACCCGGCTTTCCCCCTGGAGGAGGTCCGATAGCATCTCCGCCGTCTCCAAGGCCCGCCTTTTGGGGCTGGTGAGGAGGTAGTCCAGTTCCACCCCCAAGGCCCTCAGGCCCCGGACCACCTTGCGGAACCGCTTCACCCCCTTGGGGGAAAGGGGCCGGGCGTCGTCCGCCTCCTCCCCTTCCCCCTCCGCGGGCAGGGCGATGGCGTGCCGGACCAGGAAGAGTTCCATGGGCCCATTATGCCCCCCAGACCACCTCCAGGGGAAGGCCAAAGGCCTGGAGGAAGAGCCCCCCTTGCTTTTCCGCCTCCACCCGCTCCACCCAAGGGTCCTCCGGGGCCAGGAGCCGGAGGCGGATCCGCTCCCCCAGCTCCACCCTCACCCCCCGCACCCGGCCCGCTCGGGAGCGTTCCAGCATTTCCGCCAGGCGCAGGATGGCCGAAAGGCGCAAAAGCCGCCTCCCGTCCCCCCGGCCAAAGAGGGGGCGCAAGCCCCCCAAAGCGGGCTCCCCCCGGCGGTGGTAGCGCACCAGCAAAGCCAAAAGGGCCTGCTCCCGGTGGGAGAAGCCGAAAAGGGGCTCGGCCAGGACCAGGTAAGCCCCGTGCTTGTGGTGGTCGTGGTAGCCCAGGTGCATGCCGATGTCGTGCAGGTGGGCGGCCTCCTCCAGGAGGCGGGCCTCCTCCTCCCCGTAGCGGTGCAGGGGCTGAAGGCCCAGGAAAAGCTCCCGGGCCAGGGCCTTTACCCGATCCCGGTGGGCCAGGGCGAAGGGGTAGCGCTGGAAGAGGTTCTCCACGGCGAAGGCCCGGGGGTCCGGGAGGAGGTGGGGCGGGGGGAGGAGGTGGGCGAAAAGCACCCCCTCCCGGATCCCCACCCCGCTCACCCAGAGGCCGGGGGCACGGAGGCGCTTCATGAGGGTGCGGAAGAAGGCCAAGGAGGCGGGAAGGGTGCGGGCCCGGTCCGGCTGGAGGCCAAGCCCCGCCCGCGCCCGCCAGGGGAGGCGGAGGAGGTCTTGGTAAAGCTCCTCCACCGCCTCCCGGGAGAGGTAGGCCCCGTGGAGGAGGTCCAGGGGGTAGGCGCGCCGCTTCTGGTGGAGCCGGGCCATGGCCCGGATGTTCCCCCCCAGGCCCACCAGGGGTAGCCCCCCCTCGAGGGGCAAGGCCTTGAGGTGGCGCGCCACCTCCCGCTCCAAGGCCTTCACCTCCTCCCGGGTGGGGGGGTCGGAGGCCAGAAAAGCCTCGGTAAGGCGCAGGGCCCCCAGGGGCAAGGCTCGCCCCCAGCGGAAAGCCCGGCCTTCCATGCGGGAAACCTGGGCGCTTCCGCCCCCCTGATCCACCACCCAGGCCTCCGCCAAGGGCAGGGCGTTGGCCACGGCCAGGACCCCCAGCCGGGCCTCCTCCTCCCCGGGGAGGACCCTGGGGTCCAGGCCCAGAGCCCGGGCCTCCGCCAGGATCTGGGCGCCGTTTTCTGCATCCCGCACCGCGCTGGTGGCCAGGGACACCACCTCGTCCACCGGGGAGGCCTGCAGGAAGTCGGCGAAGGCCCGGAGGGCCTTCCGCCCCCGTTCCAGGGCGGCCAGGCCGATCCGCCCCTGGGCCAAGCCCTCCCCTAGGGCCACGGCCTCCCGCAGCTCGTCGGCCAGGACGTAGCTCAGGCCGGGGCGGTAGCGGTAGACCACCAGGCGAAAGGTGCCCGAGCCCAGGTCCAAGACCGCCAAGGAGCGTTCCTTGACACCCTCTTGACCTTGCTGGGTCCTAATCTGAAGCAAATGCGCCTCCTTCCCGAAGCCAGCTGGCTCCAGTTTAACCGCAGGGTCTTAAGGCAAAGCGAGCGCCCGGACTTTCCCCTTCTGGAACGCCTCCGCTTCCTGGCCATCTGGAACCGCAACCTGGATGAGTTCTTCGCCGCCCGCATCGCCAAGCCCTTCCTGGAGGCCAGGGGTAGCCCCGCCCACCTCGCCCTCCTGGAGGAGGCCCTGGCCCAGGCCCGCCTGGCCCAGGCCCGCTACCAGGCCCTGCTGGCCGAGGCCCGGCCCCGCCTGCGGGTGCTGGAGGTGAGGGAGCTGGACGAGCTGGACTGGATTTATTTCCGGGTCTTCCTGGCCGAGGTGGTGGCCCCCAAGACCGACCTCATCCCCTGGGAGGCGGCGGCGGACCTGTCCCACGGGGCCCTTTACTTCGCCTCCGAGAGCCACCTGGTGCGGCTTCCCCAGGACCTCCCCCGGCTCCTGCCCGTCCCGGGGCGGGAAGGGACGTACGTGCGCCTGGGGGCCTTGATGCGGGCAAGGAGCGACCTCTTCCTTCCCCAGGAGGGCCCCCTTTACGAGTTCCGGGTGCTGCGGCTTTTGGAAAGCGAGCGGGCCCGGGCGGACTGGGACGAGCTGGCCCAGGCCCTCGAGGGCCGCCAGGAAGGCGCCCCCACCCTCCTGGTGGCCGAGGAGGGCTTCCCCGAGGCCTGGCTGGAAGGGCTACGGCAGGCCCTGGAGCTGCGCCCGGAAGAGGTCTTCCGCCTCCCCCCACCCCTGAACCTTGCCCTGGTGGAAACCCTGGTGGCGGAAGGCCCCCCAGAGTGGCGCTTCCCCCCTTTGCGCCCCGAACGCCCCAGGGCTTTCTTGAAAAACCCACTGGCCCGCCTGCAGGAAAAAGACCTCCTCCTCTACCATCCCTTTGAGGACTACAAGGCGGTGGAGCGCTTCGCCCAGGAGGCCCTCCGTCCGGAGGTGGAGGAGGTCTGGGCCACCCTCTACCGCATCGGCGAAACCAACCCCCTGGCCGAGGCCCTCCTCCAGGCGGCCCAGAAGGGGAAGAGGGTGCACGTGCTCCTCGAGGCCCGCGCCCGCTTTGACGAACTCCTCAACCTCTTCTGGTACCTGCGCTTCCTCAGGGCCGGAGTGGAGGTCCTCCCCCTCCCCGAGCGCAAGGTGCACGCCAAGGCCCTCCTCCTCCTCACCCGGGAAGGGGGGTATGTCCACCTGGGCACGGGCAACTACAACCCGCAAAATGGCCGGGCCTACACCGACTTCTCCCTCTTCACCGCCCAGCCCGAGGTGGTGGCCGAGGTCCGGGCCTTCTTCCGGGCCATCCGCGAGGAACGCCCGCCCCAGCTTTCCCTCCTCAAGACGGGAGAGGCCATCCGCCACTGCCTGGTGGAGGCCATCCTGGCCGAGGCCCATCCCAAAGGGCGGGTGATCCTGAAGTTCAACCACCTCACCGACCCCCAGGTGCTGGAGGCCCTGGTCCAGGCGGCGGAAAGGGGGGCCCGCGTGGACCTCCTGGTGCGCAGCACCCTCACCCTCCTCCACCCCCGCCTCCGGGCACGGAGCCTGGTGGGCCGGTTCCTGGAGCACGCCCGGGTGGCGGCCTTCCGCGCCGGGGGGCGGTGGCGGGTCTACCTCACCAGCGCCGATGCCATGCCCCGGAACTTCCAAAACCGCTTTGAGCTCCTCTTCCCCGTGGAGGACCGCAAGGCCAAGCTGAAGGTGCTCAAGGTGCTGAAGCGCCAGGTGCGGGACGAGCGGAACGCCTTCCTCCTCACCCCCCAAGGGGAGGAGGTGCTTTGGGGAGGGCGGCACGATGCCCAGCGCCCCTAGGGCCTTCTGGGGGGAGGTCTGGGGCACCTTCCTCCTGGTCCTCCTCACGGTGGGTAGCGCCGCCAACGCCGTGCTGCAACCCCGGCTCTTCCCCGGCGCCTACGGGTACGACGCCCTGGCCCTGGGCTCGGGGCTGGCGGTCCTGGTGGGCGTCCTGGTGAGCCGCCCCCTCTCCGGGGCCCACCTGAACCCGGCGGTAACCCTGGCCCTGGCGGCCCTCCGCCTTTTCCCCTGGTCTCGGGTGCCCCTCTACCTGCTGGCCCAGTTCCTGGGCGGCTTCCTGGGGGCCCTGGGGGCCTACCTGGCCTATGGGGAGGGGCTTTGGGCCCAGGGGATGCCCAACGTCTTCAGCACCGGACCGGGTTTCCTCCGCACCCCGCCCGAAGCCACCTACGGCTGGGCGGGGCCCGCCGTGGCCGAGTTCCTGGGCACCATGGCCCTCATGGGGGTCATCCTGGCCGCCCGGGAGGAGCGCCTTCTGCCCCTCTGGCTGGCCCTCACCGTGGCCGCGGTGGGCTACGGCCTGGGGGGCCCCGGGGGGTTTGCCCTAAACCCGGCCCGGGACCTCTCCCCCAGGCTCCTGGCCGCCCTTTTGGGCGCGGAAGGGGCCCTAAACGCCTACGCCCTGGTGCCTGCCCTTCTCCCCGTGGCCGGGGCCTTGGGGGCGGCCTTCCTCTACCGGCTCACAACCCCAGCACCTCCCCCCAGGGAGTAGGGGGCTTGGGGCTCACATAGCCGGTGTCCATCTGGGCCAGCTGGAGCCGGCCCGAATACTCCTCGTTCACCGCGTGCCAGTAGGTGTACTCCTCTATGACCCAGATGCCCGACTCCCGGGCTCCGTTGCCGCTGGCCTTCACCCCGCCGAAGGGCAGGTGAGCC
Organism: Thermus sp. CCB_US3_UF1; assembly: GCF_000236585.1. Lineage (NCBI taxonomy): Bacteria > Thermotogati > Deinococcota > Deinococci > Thermales > Thermaceae > Thermus > Thermus sp. CCB_US3_UF1. The sequence continues at coordinate 1,110,972 of NC_017278.1, read as the reverse complement.
TCGGCCCCCACGGTGGCGTTGTTGATGCTGGTCATACCGGCGCGGATGCCCACCTTGAAGAGGTAGGCCCAGTGGCGGTGGTGGGTGTAGATGGCGCTGGAAAGGCCATAGGGCGTAGCGTTGGCCACGGCGATGGCCTCCTCAATCCCGTCCACCTTCACCAGGTTGATGGTGGGGCCGAAGATCTCCTCCTGGAACTGGCGCATGCCCGGGGCTGCCTCCCAGACCGTGGGCCAGCCGTAAAGCCCTGCCTCGGGGTCCCCCAGGAAACGGGGATAGGGGTTATCCCGCCCAATCCGTCCACGGCCAAAAAGGAGGGTGGCCCCGTCTTCCTGGCCCCAGGCGTAGTGCTCCTGCCAGCGGCGGAAAAGCCGTTCATTGAGAAAGGGGCCATAGGTCACCTCAGGGTGGAGGAGGGGGTTGCCCACCACCGTGGCCTCGGTGCGCTCCAGGAAGCGGCGCTTGAACTCCTCGTAGATGGGGGCGTCCACCAGGATGTTCCCCGCCGAGGTGCACCGCTGCCCCCCGGTGGCGAAAGCGCTCCACCAGGCCCCTTCCACCGCCAGGTCCAGGTCAGCATCCCGCATGACCACCAGGGGGTTTTTGCCCCCCAGCTCCAGGGTGGGCCGGATGAGGTTCCGCCCCGCCACCTCCCCAATCCAGCGCCCCACCTGGGTGCTGCCGGTGAAGGCGAACTTGTTGAGAAGCCCCTCGTCCATGAGCTCCACCAGCCACTGGCCCGTGGAGCCCTTACCGCCGCCAAAGACCACGTTGATGACCCCCGGAGGCAGGCCCGCCTCTTCAAAAAGCTTTACAAAGACGTAGGAAAGGGTAGGGGAGTCATCGGAGGGCTTCCAGACCACGGCGTTGCCGGTGAGGACGGCGGGGATGAGCTTCCAGCTGGGCACGGCGATGGGGAAGTTTCCGGCGGTAATCATCCCCACCACGCCCAGGGGCCTGCGGAAGGTGAAAAGCTCCTTGTCCCGCATCTCGCTGGGCACGGTCTGGCCGTAGAGCCTGCGGCCCTCAGAGGCGAAGAAAAGGGCGGTATCAATGGCCTCCTGCACGTCCCCGCCCGCCTCCTTGAAGGTCTTCCCCACCTCCCGCACCATGAGGCGGACCAGGGTGGGCTTTTCCCGCTCCAGGATCTTGGCCAGGTTGAAGAGGACCTGCCCCCGGACCGGGGCCGGGGTGCGGCTCCACTCGGCGAAGGCCTCCCGGGCCTTTAGGGCCGCCCTGCGCAGGGTGTCCTTGGTGCCCTCGGGAAAGCGGGCCACCAGGTCTTCCCGGTCGGAGGGGTTATGCCTTTCCAGGGCCTCCCCCTCCCACACCTCCTCCCCACCGATGAGGTGGCCGAACTCCAGGGTATTCCCGTACTTGCTGGCAAAAGCCTTCATGCTGACCTCCGGGGAGGATTTTACCCCCGGATGGGGCCCGGTCCACCACCCGCCATGGCCTGCGGTGGGGTGAAGATCCCCTTACGGGGAAGCCACTTTTGCAACCCTCCCGGCGGATGCGGCGGTACTGGTCCCTGCCCGAGGAGTCGCAATCCCCTTACGGGGAAGCCACTTTTGCAACTGGCCCTTGCGGCCTGGGCGGGTGGGCAGACGGGTGACCCGTCGCAATCCCCTTGCGGGGAAGCCACTTTTGCAACGGGGAACAACGCCGCTACCGCCGCTAGGGTTCTTGGCTGTCGCAATCCCCTTGCGGGGAAGCCACTTTTGCAACCCCGCAAATCCACACCAAAAGATTTTACGAAAGAGTCGCAATCCCCTTGCGGGGAAGCCACTTTTGCAACTTTAGTTGATGATGTTCTTGGAATAGTCCCTGTAGGATTCGTCGCAATCCCCTTGCGGGGAAGCCACTTTTGCAACGGAGGTCTTGGAGGCCAGGTGGAACCTGGCCTGGGAGAAGTCGCAATCCCCTTGCGGGGAAGCCACTTTTGCAACGCGCTACCCCGACAGGTGCAAGGACTGCCGCACACAGTCGCAATCCCCTTGCGGGGAAGCCACTTTTGCAACGGCGTAGGGGGTGAGCCATGTTTGGGGAGAAGGAGTTGGAAGTCGCAATCCCCTTGCGGGGAAGCCACTTTTGCAACTGGTGATCCAGTTCGGCCCTAATGGCCGCCTCCACAGGTCGCAATCCCCTTGCGGGGAAGCCACTTTTGCAACATGACGCCGTCCCAAGCCCTGATGGCGGGTATGTTGCAAGGTCGCAATCCCCTTGCGGGGAAGCCACTTTTGCAACGGTGGGGGGCGGTCGACTATTCGTGAGGGGGCTATCTGCAGTCGCAATCCCCTTGCGGGGAAGCCACTTTTGCAACGGTGGGGGGCGGGTCACTATTCGTGAGGGGGCTATCTGCAGTCGCAATCCCCTTGCGGGGAAGCCACTTTTGCAACATCCCGAGGGTTGGGGCCACGCGCTCAACGGACTGCCTACCGGGTCGCAATCCCCTTGCGGGGAAGCCACTTTTGCAACTGGGCCGCCAGGTACCGGGCACCCACATGCCGGGGCAGTCGCAATCCCCTTGCGGGGAAGCCACTTTTGCAACCCAGTGCCCATGTGGCTACACTGGCGGGCTAGCGCCCCCTAGCGTCGCAATCCCCTTGCGGGGAAGCCACTTTTGCAACCTAGGATGCGGCTCTCGTAGGTGCGCCCGGCTACGTCGCAATCCCCTTGCGGGGAAGCCACTTTTGCAACCTAGGCTGGAGATTCATGTTCAGGGTGGCGACATTTACGTCGCAATCCCCTTGCGGGGAAGCCACTTTTGCAACCCAGCGCCCTTGCGAGCCTCATCTGGGCCATGCTTTGGGGTCGCAATCCCCTTGCGGGGAAGCCACTTTTGCAACGGTACCCCTCTCATAATCCCGTCCAGGACGGGGTTCTTAGAGGGGGGGTTTGTGAGAAAGATGAAGCTTGGAATATACACACGCCGTATAACGGGGGTTTTGCGGGGTTTGGGCCGTTGGCAAGCCGCAGGAGAAGGGGCCGATAAGAACTCTAAAGCGCATATTGCCCTTGGGTAAGGCAAAAACTGCTTGTCAAGATGCCCGCCTGGGCTTCCAGGCACCCCTATTCTACCACCTTACTGGAACGGTATACCCGGTACAAGTTTGCCCCTTCAGCTCCCTTTGGGACATCGCTTCGCTTTGGTAAAGCGAGAAAAAGGCCTAATCCGTCGGTCAAGGCGGAAAAGTATAGTTGGTTTCAACCTCTCAAGTAAAGCCCCACCGCTTGGCCTAGCCAAACTTGGCCTTGAGGGCCCGCAGGGTGGCGGGGGGAACCAGCTTGGACACATCCCCCCCGTAGCGGGCAATCTCCTTCACCATGGTGCTGGACACGAAGGAGTAGCGGGTAGCCGAGAGGATGAAAAGGGTTTCCAGGCCGGGCAGGAGCTGGCGGTTGAGGTGGGCCATTTGCAGCTCATACTCGTAATCGGAAACCGCCCGCAAGCCCTTGACGATGGCCTGGGCCCCCACCCGGCGCACAAAGTCCACCAAGAGCCCGGAGAAGGTCTGGGCCTCTACGTTGGGCAGGTGGGCCGTGGCCTCGCGGATGATGCCGAGGCGCTCCTGAGCGGTAAAGAGGTACTGGCCCCGCTTGCTGGGGTTTTCCAGCACCGCCACCGTAACCCGGCTAAAGAGGCGGCTGGCCCGCTGGATCACGTCCAGGTGGCCGTTGGTCAGGGGGTCAAAGCTTCCTGGATAGACGACGTGCATTCATACCTCCACCAAGGTGAGGGCGTTCTCCCCGTAGACCCGCCGCTCCCCCATGGGAAGGACCAGGTCCTTGGGATGCTGGAGGATGTAAAGCCCCCCAGGCTCCACCAGGCCGCTTTGCAGCAGGGCCTGGAAGGCCTGGACCAGGTCCATGGGGTAAGGGGGGGCCATGAAGGCCACGGTGTAGCGTTCGCCCCGGGCCTGGGCCTCGGGCAGGAAAACCTCCACGGGAAGGGGCACGATGCGCACGGGAAGCCCCGTGCGTCGGGCGTTTTCCTTTAGGAGGGCCACGGCCTGCGGGTCCTTCTCCACCAGGGTGGCGGTAAAGCCCTCGCTGGCGGCCTCGAGGCCCACCGCCCCGCTCCCCGCATAGAGGTCTAGGAAGGAGCCCCGCTTGGGGTAGCGCAGGCGCAGGTAGTCAAAAAGGGCCTTCCTCAGGCGCACGGGAGAAGGCCGGGCCGAGGCCGGCACCTTGAGGGGCACACCCTTGGCCTTGCCGCCCAGGATCCTCACCACGCCCCTTAGCTTAAAGCTCCAGCACCAGGCGGCAAAGCCTATCTATGCCAGCGGAAAGCTCTTCCAGGGTGATGAGGAGGTCCAGGTGGGCCAGGGTGGTGGCCCGGGTTTCCTGGCCGCCACCCTCGAGGCGGGCCAGGTGGGCCCGGCGCAGCCGGTCCAGGAAGCCTTCCTCCTCCTTGCTTTGGGCCAAGACCTCCTGGGCCAGGGCCTTCTCCCCGGTGGCCAAGGCCGCGGCCATCCCCTCCAGGCGGCCCAGCACCCTTCGCAGGCCTTCCAGGAGGTCCTCCTTTCCCTCCTGGCTGAAGGTAAGCCCCTGGGCCCAAAGCCGCTCCGCCTGGCGGACCACCCGGCGCACCAGGTCCCCCAGATGCTCCAGCTCGGAAGCGGCCACGAAAAGGCGCACCGTGCGCTCGTCCGGGGTTTTGGTGGAAAGCTCCGCCGTGTAGAGCACCACCTCCCGGGTCAGGCGGTCCACCTTTTCCTCCAGCTCGGAAAGCTCCCTCTCCCCCCCCTCCTCTTGGCTTAGGATGCGCAGGGCCTTGGCTAGCATGTCCCGCACCGCATCCGCCACCCGGGCAAGCTCCCGCTGCACCAGGGCCTGGGCCAGGCGGGGGCTGTCCAGGGCCTCCTTGGAGAGGTAGCGGGGGGCCACTTGGGGGCTGGGGAAAAGCCGCTCGGCCAGGCGGCCATAAGCCCCGGCCCAGAGGGGAAAAAGAAGGGCATAGAGCAGGTGGGAAAGGGCATGAAGCCCCACCGTCCCCACCCCGCCCAGCCACGGGGCCAGGGCCAGAAGGGGCAGGGAGAGGAGGAGGCGGTGGGCGCCCACCACCAGGAAAAGCCGCCAGGCCTCCCGCCGCCCTCCCAGGGCGGCCAGGAGCAGGCTTCCCGTGGTGCCCACGCCCGCCCCCAGGACCAGGGCCACCCCCGCCGCCCCCGAAAGGGCCGGGCCCAGGGCCAAGCCCAGGGCCACCACCCCGTTGGCGGAGCCCAGGAGGAGGGCCAGGACCACCCCCAGGAGGTAGTACCCCCAAAGGGGAAGGCCCAGCCCCCCCAGGAGGCGGGCCACCCCTTCCGCGCCTCCCCCCATGAGGCCAAAGCCCAGAAGGAGGAGGCCCAGGCCCAGGAGCACCTGGCCCAAAGGGCGGCCCCAGGGCAGGAGGCCCAGGAGGAGGCCAAGCCCCAGAAGGAGCTCCGCCCCCCCAGGCCCGCCCAGGACCAGCACCCCCACCCAGAAGGTGGCCCCGGCGGTGGCCGCCAAGGAGAGGAGGGCAGCCAAGGGGAGGGTAAGGACCCGGCCTTCCAGAAGGCCCAGGGCCAGGAGGCTTAGGCCCGAGCCGCTTCCAGAAAGGAGGCCCAGAAGGAAACCGAAGAAGAGGGCTCCCAAGGGGCGGCCCAGGGCCCGGCCCAAAAGGTGCCGCCGCCCGGGCAGGCGGGCCAGGCCCCCCTGGATCTGCTCCAGCCCCAGGAGGAAAAGGCCCAGGCCCGCCAGGAATTCCACCCCCGGAGTATACGAAAGGCCGGCCCCAGGGCCGGCCTTCTGGTCGGGGAGACTGGATTTGAACCAGCGACCCCCTCGTCCCGAACGAGGTGCGCTACCGGGCTGCGCTACTCCCCGTAGCGGAGTCCAGTATAGGGGAGGGAGGGGAAAAGGTCAAAGGGGTTGACGCCCCTCCCCCCTTGGCCTACACTAACCCCTAACCGCGCCGGGGCGCGGCGAAAACCAGCCCGTTCTCTTATCCAGAGCGGTGGAGGGTACGGCCCTGCGAAACCGCGGCAACCTCCCGCCCCTTCCGTCCCATTGCCGGATGCGGGCGGGGCTGGTGCCAAGGCCGGCCCGGGCGGGGGAAACGCCCGGGGACGATAAGAGAGGGGGGTAAGCGCCACGCCCAACCCCTTCTAGGCGAGAGAACGGTGCCTCTTGCCGGAAGGGGCTAGTTTTTGGCCCCTTCCCCAAGCGCCCCAGGCCGGGTATTGGGAAAGGAGGCCGAGATGCGTTTTGAGACCCTGCAGCTCCATGCGGGCTACACGCCCGAGCCCACCACCCTAAGCCGCCAGGTACCCATCTACCCCACCACCAGCTACGTCTTCCAAAGCCCTGAGCACGCCGCCGACCTCTTCGCCCTCCGGGCCTTCGGCAACATCTACTCCCGCATCATGAACCCCACGGTGGAGGTCCTGGAGAAGCGCCTGGCGGCCCTGGAGGGGGGCAAGGCCGCCCTGGCCGCCGCCAGCGGCCACGCGGCCCAGTTCCTGGCCCTCACCACCCTGGCCCAGGCGGGGGACAACATTGTCTCCACCCCCAACCTCTACGGGGGCACCTTCAACCAGTTCAAGGTGACCCTGAAGCGGCTGGGGATTGAGGTGCGCTTCACCTCCCGCGAAGAGCGGCCGGAGGAGTTTTTGGCCCTTACCGACCAGAAGACCCGGGCTTGGTGGGTGGAGTCCATCGGCAACCCCGCCCTCAACATCCCCGACCTCGAGGCCCTGGCCCAGGCCGCCCGGGAGGCGGGGGTGGCCCTCATCGTGGACAACACCTTCGGCATGGGGGGCTACCTCCTGCGGCCCCTCGCGTGGGGGGCGGCCCTGGTCACCCACTCCCTCACCAAGTGGGTGGGGGGGCACGGGGCGGTGATCGCCGGGGCCATCGTGGACGGGGGGAACTTCCCCTGGGAGAATGGCCGCTACCCCCTCCTCACCGAGCCCCAGCCCGGCTACCACGGCCTGCGGCTCACCGAGGCCTTTGGGGAGCTGGCCTTCATCGTCAAGGCCCGGGTGGACGGCCTGCGCGACCAGGGGCAGGCCCTGGGGCCCTTTGAGGCCTTTTTGGTCCTCCTGGGCATGGAAACCCTCTCCTTGAGGGCCGAGCGGCACGTGGAGAACACCCTGCACTTGGCCCACTGGCTCCGGGAACACCCCCAGGTGGCCTGGGTGAACTACCCCGGGCTCGCCGACCACCCCCACCACGCCCGGGCCCAGAAGTACTTCCGGGGCAAGCCGGGGGCGGTCCTCACCTTCGGCCTCAAGGGGGGGTACGAGGCGGCCAAGGCCTTCATAAGCAGGCTCAAGCTCATCTCCCACCTGGCCAATGTGGGGGACACCCGGACCCTGGCCATCCACCCCGCCTCCACCACCCACTCCCAGCTCAGCCCCGAGGAGCAGGCCCTGGCCGGGGTTTCCCCGGAGATGGTGCGGCTCAGCGTGGGCCTGGAACACGTGGAGGACCTGAAGGCGGAGCTACAGGAGGCCCTGGGATGAGCGAGATCGCCCTCGAGGCCTGGGGAGAGCACGAGGCCCTCCTCCTCAAACCCCCCCGCTCCCCCCTCTCCATCCCCCCGCCCAGGCCCCGCACCGCGGTGCTCTTCCCCCGGCGGGAGGGGTTTTACACCGAGCTCGGGGGGTACCTGCCGGAGGTGCGGCTGCGCTTTGAGACCTATGGCCGCCTCTCCCGCCTGCGGGACAACGCCGTCTTGGTCTTCCACGCCCTCACGGGCAGCGCCCACCTGGCGGGCACCTACGACGAGGCGACCTTCCAAAGCCTCTCCCCCCTGGAGCAGGCCTTCGGGAAGGAGGGCTGGTGGGACGCCCTGGTGGGCCCGGGGCGGATCCTGGACCCGGCCCTCTACTACGTGATCTCCGCCAACCACCTGGGAAGCTGCTACGGCTCCACCGGCCCCCTCTCCCCCGACCCCCGCACGGGCAGGCCCTATGGCCGGGACTTCCCTCCCCTCACCATCCGCGACCTGGCCCGGGCCCAGGCCCGGCTCCTGGACCACCTGGGGGTGGAAAAGGCGGTGGTGATCGGGGGGAGCCTGGGGGGGATGGTGGCCTTGGAGTTCGCCCTCATGTACCCGGAGCGGGTGCGGAAGCTGGTGGTCCTGGCCGCCCCGGCCCGGCACGGCCCCTGGGCCCGGGCCTTCAACCACCTGGCCCGGCAGGCCATCCTGCAGGACCCGGAGTACCAGAAGGGCCACCCCGCCCCCCGGGGCATGGCCCTGGCCCGGGGCATCGCCATGATGAGCTACCGGGCCCCCCAGGGGTTTGAGGCCCGCTGGGGGGAGGAGCCGGAGCGGGGGGAGACCTACCTGGACCACCAGGGGGAGAAGTTCCTCCGGCGCTTCCACGCGGAAAGCTACCTGGTCCTCTCCCGGGCCATGGACACCCACCACGTGGGCCGGGGGCGGGGCGGGCTGGAAAAGGCCCTGAGGAGGCTCCAGGGCCTGCCTTCCCTCTTCGTGGGCATTGACTCGGACCTCCTCTACCCCGCCAAGGAGGTGCGGGAGGCGGCGAGGCTGGCGGGGGGGCGGTACCGGGAGATCCGAAGCCCCCACGGGCACGACGCCTTCCTCATAGAAACCGACCAGGTGGAGGCCATCCTGGACGGCTTCCTGCCCTAGCTACTTGCCCACGCAGAAGTTCTGGAAAACCCGGGCCACCACCTCCTCGGCCACCTCCCCCCGGCCCCTTAGGGCGGCCAGGGCCTTCAGGGCCTCTTCCAGGGCCAGGCCCATGAGGTCCTCGGGAAGGGTGAGGGCCTCCTCGAGGCGCTCCTTGACCCGGGTGAGGACCTCGGCCTGGCGCTCGGTGAGGAGGTACTCCCCTCCGCCCCCGCCCAGGAGGGCCTCCCGGATGGCCTCCTTAAGGGCTCCAAGCCCCTCCCCCGTCCGGCTGGAGACGGGGAGGAAGTCCGGGTCCTCCCAGGCGGGGGGCAGGTCGGCCTTGCTGGCCACCTTCAGGGTGCGCCCCCAGGGCAGGGGGGGCGGGGAGGGCCTGGGGGCAGAGCGGTCGGCCACGTAGAGGACCAGGTCCGCCTCCTCGGCGATGCGCAGGGCCCGCTCCACCCCGGCCCGCTCCAAGGGGTCCTCCGTGTCCCGCACCCCGGCGGTGTCCACCGCCAGGAGGGGAATGCCAAAAAGCTCCAGGGGGGCTTCCAGGTAGTCCCGGGTGGTGCCGGGGATGGGGGAAACCAGGGCCCGCTCGTAGCCCAAAAGGGCGTTAAGCAGGGAGCTTTTCCCCGCGTTGGGGGCCCCCACCAGGGCCAGGCGGGCCCCCCGTTGGGCCAGGCGGGAGGCCTTGGCCTGGGCCAGAAGCCCCTCCACCTCCTCCAGGGCCTGGCGCAGGGTCCTTTCCGCCTCCAGGGGCTCCACCCCCTCCTCGGGGTAGTCCAGGAGGGCCTGGATGTGGGCCAGGAGGGAGAGGAGGCGGTCCTCCAGCTGGGCGATCTTTTGGGAAAGGCTTCCCTCCAAGGCCCTAAGGGCCTGCCGGCGGGCCAGCTCCCCCTCGGCCTCCACCAGGGCCAAGACCGCCTCGGCCTGGGCCAGGTCCAGCTTGCCGTGGAGGTAGGCCCTAAGGGTGAACTCCCCGGGGCCCGCCACCCGGGCCCCCGCGGCCACCAGGGCCTCGAGGACCCGGCGGAGCACCGCGGGGGAGCCGTGGGTGTGGAACTCACAGGCGTCCTCCCCGGTGTAGGAGCGGGGGGCGCGGAAGACCAGGAGGAGGGCCTGGTCCAGGGCCTCCCCCGTCCGGGGGTCCACCACCACCCCCAGGGTGAAACGGCCCCCAGGAAGGCGCCTGGGATCCTTCCCCCGCCAGACCCGGGCGGCCACCTCCAGGGCCCCCTCCCCGGAAAGCCGCACCACCCCGATGGCCCCCTTGCCCGGGGGGGTGGCGATGGCGCAGATGGGGTCCTTGAGCTGGAGCATCAGAGGGCCTGGTCCAAGGCCTCCAGGGTCTTGGCCACGTCCTCCTCCCGGTGGGCCACGGAGAGGAAGGCGGCCTCAAAGTTGGAGGGAGGCCAGTACACCCCCCGGTCCAAAAGGCCGTGGAAGAAGCGGCGGAAAAGCCCCAGGTCGGTGCGCTTGGCGTCTTGGAAGGTGACCACGGGCCCCTCGGCGAAGAAGACGGTGAGCATGGAGCCCACCCGGTTCACCGCGTGGGGGATGCCCTTCCGGGAGAGGAGCTGGCGGAGGCCGGCCTCGAGAGCCGCCCCCAGCCCCTCCAGGTAGGCGTAGTATCCGGGGTTGCGCTCCAGGATCTCCAGGGTGGCGAGCCCCGCGGCCATGGCCAGGGGGTTGCCGGAAAGGGTCCCCGCCTGGTAGACGGGGCCCAGGGGGGCCACCTTCTCCATGATCTCCCTTCGGCCCGCATAGGCCGCCGCGGGGAGCCCCCCGCCCAGGATCTTGCCCAGGGTGATGAGGTCGGGCTTCAGGCCCAGCCGCTCCGTGGCCCCGCCAAAGGCCAGGCGGAAGCCGGTCATCACCTCGTCGGCGATGAGGAGGACCCCATAGGCCCTGGCCTCGTGAAGGGCCTGGAGGAAGTCCGGGGTGGGCACCAGGACCCCGGCGTTCCCCACCACGGGCTCAAAGAGGATGGCCGCGATCTCCTCCCCCCTTTCGCGCAGGAGGGCCCTCAGGGCCTCGGGGTCGTTGTACTCCAGGACCAGGGTCAGGCGGGCGTACTCCTCGGGCACCCCGGCGCTGCTGGGCACCCCCAGGGTGAGGGCCCCGCTCCCCGCCTCCACCAAAAGGCCGTCGGCATGGCCGTGGTAGTTGCCGCGAAACTTGACCAGGTACTTCCGCCCCGTGTACCCCCGGGCCAGGCGGATGGCGGACATGGTGGCCTCGGTGCCGGAGTTGACGAAGCGCACCAGCTCCACCTGGGGGTAGGCCCGCTTCACCGCCTGGGCCAGCTGGGCCTCGAGGGGGTGGGGGGCGCCGAAGGTGAGCCCTTCCTGGGCCACCTCCTGGACCCGCCGGACCACCTCGGGGTGGGCGTGGCCCAGGATGAGGGGGCCCCAGCTCATCACGTAGTCCAGGTAGCGGTTTCCGTCGGCATCCCAGACGTAGGCGCCCTCCCCCCGGACCAGAAAAGGCGGGGTCCCCCCCACGGCCTTGAAGGCCCGCACGGGGCTGGAAACGCCTCCCGGGATGTGCTTTTGCGCCTCGGCGAAGAGCCTTTGGGAGATGGGCCGTTCCATCCCCCTTACTCTAGCGCTTCCCCTGGGGAAAACCGGGGTCCTAGGGGCTAAAGGGGTAAAGCCCCAGGGCCCAAAGGCGCTCCCGCAGGGGCCTTGGGTCCAAGACCCCCACCTGGAGGAGGAGGCGGAAGCCAAGCCCCCCCGCCTCCGGGTACACGTGGAGGCCCACAAGGGGGGTGCGGGTGGCCCTCAGGGCCTGGAGGACGGCCTCGAGGCGCTCCAGGTCAGGCACCAGGACCTCGAGGCGGCTGGCTGGGACCTGGGGGCGGAAGAGGGCCAAAAGCCCCCGCAGGAGGTCGTAGGCGGTGACCAGGCCCAAAAGCCGCCCCTCCTCCACCACCGGCATGGCCCCCACCCGGGCGGCCTCCATGCGAAAGGCCGCCTCCTCCGGGGGCTCGTCGGGGTGGGCTTCGGGAAAGGGCTTGAGGAAGCGGCCCACCGGGGCCTTGAGGTCGGCTTGGAGGTGCTTGGGGGCCCAAGGGGCCAGGGGCAGGCGGAGGTGCCGCTCCCCCAGAAGCCCCAGGTAGCGCCTCCCCTCCACCACGGGCAGGTACCGCACCCCCGTCTGCACCATGAGGCGGTGGGCCTCCTCCAGGGACATGCGGGGCTCGGCCACCACCAGCTCGGTCCGCATCAAGTCCTTAAGGAGCGGCGCGCCTACCGGTCCCCAGCTCATGGCTTAAGGATGGGATAGCTTTGGCTTTTTGTCAAGATGTATACTTACATTAATCCATTGCTATCGGTTCTTATAGCAAAACTCCTTGCCAAATGCCCCACGCCGCGTCCGGAAAAAACGCCCGGGGGAAGCTCCCGCCTCCCCCGGGGTAGGAACGGGCCTAGTGGGTCAGGGCCCGGCGCAAGGCGGCCAGGACCCGGCGGGCGTTGGGACGGTAGAGGTGTTCGATGGCGCTGAAGGGCGGGTAGGGGGCGTCGTACCCCGCCACCCTGAGGACGGGGGCCTGGAGGTAATCGATGGCCCCTTCGGCGATGCGGGCCGCGATCTCGGCCCCAAACCCCCCGGTGCGCATGGCCTCGTAGACCACGATGGCCCTACCCGTTTCCCGCACCGCCTCCAGGAGGGTGTCCTCGTCCAGGGGGACCAGGGTCTCCAGGTCCAGGACCGTGACCTCCACCCCCTCCTTGCGGGCCACCTCCGCCGCCTCCAGCATCACCTCCACCATGCCGCCGTAGCCGATGAGGGTGGCGGCCTTGCCCTGGCGGAGGATGCGGGCCTTGCCCAGGGGCAAGGTGTAGTAGCCCTCGGGGACCTCGGCCCGGGCGCCCCGGTAAAGCTTGATGGCCTCGAGGAAGAAGACGGGGTCCTCGTCCTCAATGGCCGCGAGGAGGAGGCCCTTGGCCCTTTCCGGGCTTGCGGGGATGACCACCTTGACCCCAGGGGTGTGGGCGAGGAGGGCCTCGGGGCTATCCGCGTGCTGCTCCGGGGTGTGCACCCCGCCGCCGTAGGGGGCCCGCACCACCACGGGCAGGCCCACCCGCCCCCGGGAGCGGTGCCGCCAGCGCCCCAGGTGGGAGAGGATCTGGTCCAGGGCCGGGTAGAGGAAGCCCGCAAACTGGATCTCGGCCACGGGCCGCATCCCCCCCATGGCCAGGCCCATGGCCAGGCCCAGGATGCCGCTTTCCGCCAGGGGGGTGTCAAAGACGCGGGCCTCCCCGTACTTGGCCTGGAGCCCCTCGGTGACCCGGAACACCCCTCCCAGGCGCCCCACGTCCTCGCCGAAGACCAAGACCCGCTCGTCGCGGGCCAGGGCCAGGTCCAGGGCCTCCTGAATGGCCTGGACCATGTTCAGGACCCGGGCCTTTTCCGCTACCATACCTCCTCCACGTGTTGGCCCCGCCTCAGGGCTTCCCAGGCCCGCCGCTGGTCGGGGCCCATGGCGGCGTAGACGTGCTCCACGATCTCCTCCGGCCTCGGCTCGGGGGCGGCGTCGGCCAGGGAAAGCTCCCGGGCAAACTCCGCCTCCAGCTCCTCCAGAAGGGCCGCCTCCTGCCCCTCGTCCCATAGGCCCCGCTCCTCCAGGGCCTTGCGGAGGCGGAGGATGGGGTCCTTGGCCCGCCAGGCCTCCTCCTCCTCCCGGGTGCGGTACCGGGAGGGGTCGTCGGAGGTGGTGTGGGGGGCTAGGCGGTAGGTGAGGGCCTCGAGGAGGGTAGGCCCCTCCCCCCGCCGGGCCCTTTCCACCGCCCTCTTAGCCTCCAGGTAGACGGCCAGGGCATCGTTCCCGTCCACCACCACCCCGGGCATGCCGTAGCCCTCGGCCCGGCGGGCGATGTAGTCCACCCGCATCTGCCGGGACCGGGGGACGCTGATGGCGTAGCCGTTGTTCTGCACCAGGAAGACCACGGGGGCGGAGAAGACGGCGGCGAAGTTCAGCCCCTCATGGAAATCCCCCTCGCTGGTCCCCCCGTCCCCGATGGAGGTGGCCACCACCCAGTCCTCCCCCCGGTACCGCCCGGCCAGGGCCAGGCCCACGGCCTGGGGGATCTGGGTGGCGATGGGGATGTAGGGATTTACCGCCCGCACCCCCTCGGGAAACCCCCAGCCCGCGGGGTGGGCCCGCCAGTAGAGGAGGAGGGTGTGGATGGGCAGGCCCCGGGCCAGCAGGAGGGCGCTTTCCCGGTAGCTGGGCACCACCCAGTCCCCCTCCCCCAGGGCCAGGGCCAGGCCCACCTGGGCCGCCTCCTGGCCCATGAAGGGGGCATAGACCCCAAGCCGCCCCTGCCGCTGCAGGGTCATGGCCTTCTCGTCAAAAAACCGGGCCCGGCGCATGGCCCGGTACAGGGCCAGGGCCTCCCCCTCGGCCACGGGAAACTCCCCGTTACTCAGGTACGCCACCGCTTTGAGCTTCACGAGGGGGAGTTTACCACGGGCGCCAGGCGCTCCAGGGCCAAAGCGATCTCCTCCTCGCTCTTGCAGAAGGCGAAACGGAAAAGGTGGGGCGGGGGGTCTTCCCGGTAGAAGGCCGAGGCCGGGATCAGGGCTACCCGGGCCGCCTCCAGGAGGGCAAAGGCCTCCCAGCCGGGAAGCTCGGCCATGAGGAAGTAGGTGCCCTCCGGGGTAAAGGCGCGCAGGCCCAGGGCCCTGAGGCCCTCCAGGAGGAGGTCCCGCCGCCTGCGGTAGGCCTGCCGCAGGGCCTCATAGAACCCCTCCTTCCGCGCCAGCCTCAGGGCCTCGGCCACCCCGGCCTGCAAGGGGGTGGGGGCGGCAAAGCTGGTCCACTGGCGCATCCCCGCCAGGGTGGGCATGAACTCGGGCGGCCCCACGATCCAGCCCACCCGGTAGCCGGTGGCCTCGAGGCGCTTCCCCGCACTCCCCACGGTGAAGGTGCGCTCGGGGGCGAACTCCCGCAGGCGCCTAGGCCTCTCCCCAAAGTAGAGCTCGTCGTAGACCTCGTCGGAAACCAGAACCAGGTCGTGCCGCCGGGCCAGGTGGGCCAGGGCCCTAAGCTCCTCCTCGCGGAAGACCAGGCCCGTGGGGTTCATGGGGGCGTTGAGGAGGAGGACCCGGGTCCTTTCGCCGATGGCCCCCGCCAGAGCCTCCAGGTCCAGGCGGAAGCCGGCCTCCGTCAACTCCACCCGCACCAGCCGGGCCTCGGCCCCCGCCAGGAAGGCATCGGGAAGGTAGACGTCAAAGAAGGGCTCCAGGACCACCACCTCCTCCCCCGGGCCCAGAAGGCTCTGCAGGAGGACATAAAGGGCCTCCGTGGCCCCCGAGGTCACCACCACCGCCTCTGGGGAGACGGCGAACTCCTCGGCCAGGGCCTCCCGCAAGGGGGGGAAGCCGGCGGGAGGGGCGTACTGGTCGTACCGGCCCAGGGCCCGCCGCACCGCCTCCAGGAGGAAAGGAGGCGGGGGGTTGGAGGGAAAGCCCTGGCCCAGGTTGACGGCCCCAAGCCGCTGGGCCATCTGGCTCATCCGGGGGAAGATGCTCTCCTTGGCCGCCTGGGTGCGGGGATGAAGGCGCATGGCTTTAGGGTAGTCCAGGGGGAAGGGGGGCTCAAGGGCCCCTTGGCTAGGGGAAGGAAGGGAGGCTATGATGTGAACCGTCCCTATGGGGTTCCTGAGCCTTCTGGGTCCTCCGCGTTTTCTCCAAGAAAACCGAGAGGTGGCTTTACCCACAGCCAAGCTCTGGGGGCTTATCGGGTACTTGGCGGTGGAAGGCCCCCAGGACCGGGGCCACCTGGCTGGCCTCCTTTGGGAGCTGCCAGAGGAGCGGGCGCGAGCCAATCTGCGCCGGGAGCTTTTCCGCCTTCGGCAGATAACCCCTTGCGTGGAGGAAAAAGGGGGTCGGCTAGCCCTCAAAGGGGTAGAAACGGACCTCGAGGCACTTCTAAAAGCCGTAGCCCTCAGGGAGTGGGGGCAGGTTACCTCCCTGATAAGGGGAGAGTTTCTGGAAGGAATACATGTAAAAGGGGCCCCCTCGTTTGAGGAATGGCTAGAATCTACACGGGAGCACCTAAGGGAACTCCACGTGCAAGCCCTCCTCCACAGGACCAAGGAACTGCGCGAATCAGGTGCCCTTAAGGAGGCCCTGGAAACCCTGGAAAGGCTTCTGGCTCTGGACCCCCTACGGGAAGAGGCCCAAGGGCTTCGGGTATACCTTCTGGCCGCCTTAGGGGAGCCACAGGAAGCCCTCGAGGCCTACCAGGCGTACCAAAACTTACTTTGGAAGGAACTTGGTACCGAGCCCGGCCCTGAACTAAATGCCCTGGCCGAAAGCCTACGCAAAGGGCAGCTTCCTCCCCTTAGCTTCTCCGCCCCTTCTTCCCTTCGCCGTCCCCCCTTGGTGGGACGGGAAAAAGCCTGGAAAGCCCTGGAGCAGGGGAAAGGCTTTCTCCTCCTGGTGGGGGAAGGAGGCCTTGGCAAGACCCGTCTCCTTCAGGAGTACGCCCAAACGCAACGGGACTACCGCATGGTGGCCCACCGGGAAGGGCTGAGGGAGGTGGGCTTTGGTGGCCTAACCGATTGTCTACGGGATGCCTTGCAAAAAGGCAACCTGGGCGTCATGGAGAGCCCTTGGCGGGAGGAGCTGGCCCGGCTCCTGCCCGAACTGGGCTCACCCCCTCCCCCTCCGGCAGGTGGGGAAGCCTCCCTCACCCTTTCCCGCCTCCATGAGGCCTTGGTGCGAGCTTTGGTCCAAGGCCTACCCCCAGGTGGGGTGATAGCCCTAGATGACCTTCAGCACGCGGACGGTGCCACCCTGGCCTTTCTGCCCTACCTGGTGCGGCGGGCCGCCGCCTTTGGGGTCAGGGTTTTGGGCGCAACCCGTCCCGAAGCCCTGAAACCACCCCATCCCCTCGCCCTGGCCCTAAGGGAGTTGGGGCGGGAAGACCTCCTCCAGCTGGTACGGCTCGAGCCGATAGGGGAGGAGGATGTCCTACGTTTGGTGCGCTTGCTCTCAGGGATGACCTCGGGAGGGGTCCTCTTTTCCCGCAGGCTCCATCAGGCCACAGGGGGCAACCCCCTTTTCCTCCTGCGCACCTTAGAGCACCTCTTCGCCCAAGGCCTACTTTGGGCCGACAAGGAAGGCTGGCACACCCCTTTTGACGAAGCCACCGAGGACTACCGGGAGCTACCCCTTCCCCGGAGCATTGGGGAAGAGGTGGTACGGGGCCTCGAGGCCCTGGGGGGAAAGGAGGCAGCCCAGCTCCTGGCGGTGGCGGAAAAGCCCCTGGATCCCTTCGCCCTACGCCGCCTCCTCGGAGGGGAAACCCTGGCCTGGCTGGAAACCTTGGAAACCCTGGAGGCCGCAGGCTACCTGCGTGGGGAGGCCCAAGGGTTCACCCTCGCTCACGAGCTCATCCGGCAGGCCGTGCTGGCGGATATTCCCGAAACCCGCCTCAGGGTCCTCCACGGCCTTTTGGCAGAAGACCTTCTAGCCCAGGGGGAGACCCCCTATAGGCACCTGGCAGAAGCTGGCCGCTTGCAGGAAGCCTGGAAGGCAGCCCTGGAAGCGGGCCTGAGAGCCTTGGAACGGCAGGCCCTGGCCGTGGCCGCAGAGGTTCTCCTTTGGGCAAAGCGCGTACAAGAGCAGGTTGGCGCTAGCCCGCTGGAGAAAGCGCAGCTTTTTCTAGCCTTGGAGGAAGCCCTAAACCTATCCGCTCGCCTTCAGGATCAGGCCGAAGTCCTCCAAGCCTTGGAAAGGCTAACCCCTAGCCTCCCCCCCTCCTTGCGCCAGGAGGTGGCCTTCCGCCGGGTGCGAGCCCTGGCCATGGCAGGCCGGTGGGCGGAAGCCCTGGCCATGGCCGAAAGGGCCCTGGCCGAAGGAGATCATCCCCACCTCCGCCTCTTCCGCGCCGATGCCCTTTCCAACCTGGGGCTTCGGGGGGCTTGGGAGGAAGCTTTGGCCATCTGGCAAGGGGCGAGGGTAAGAGCGGACAGCAACCTGATGGCCGCGTCGGCTTACCTCTTGGCCAAGCTAGCGGTCATCACCGAGAGGGACGACCTGGAAGCGTGGTTGGATCACCTTGCCAGCCTGGGCCGCCCTGGGCTCGCCGAGGTGCGCTTGCGGCAGTTCGTCTGCGCCCGCGCCCTGGCCCAAGGAGCTTGGGAGCAGGCAGCAAAGGAAGCCGCCCAAGCCCGCGCCCAGGCGGAAGCCCTTGGCTACAGGGAAATCCTTGGGGTTTTCCGCAACTTCCAAGGGTTGGCCCTAGCCCGCCTAGGCCGGTATGGGGAGGCCTTGGAAGCCTATGGGGAGGCCCACGCCCTATTCAAGGAGCTGGGCCGGGTTCACTTCCAAGCGGGGGTGGAGGTAAACCTGGCCGGGCTTTACCTTCGTTTTGGGGCCTTTGCCGAAGCAGGGGCTTGGGCAGAAAGAGCCCTCCGCACCTTCCGGGAAAGGGATGAGCCCCGGGGAACGGCGGAGGCCCTAAGGGCCCTGGGCACAGCGGAGCTCTGGCTAGGCCACCTGGTTGAGGCCGAGGCCTGCTATCGGGAAAGCCTGGCCCTGGCCGAAGGGGCTGGGCTCCGGCAGAGCGCCCTCGAGGCCAAGGCGGATCTGGCGGTGGCCCTCTTCCTAATGGACCGCCTAGAGGCCGCCGAGGACCTCCTCCGCCAAGCCCTGGCCTCCCCCCGCCCCGACTGGCCCGTGGATGCGGCTTGGCTGGCCCTCCTCCTCCTCCGCAAGGGCCGCACCGAGGAGGCTTCTACCTGGGCAGAGAAGGCCAGGGAGGCCCTACCCACCTACACGGGCTTCCTTCCTGACCTTCTCCTTCTGGCCAGCATCGCCCTGCGCCGGGCCATGAACCTTGACAGCCAACCCCTTGTTCAGGAGTTGCTCAACCTGAGGGAAAGGATGCACGCCAGCGTGCCCGAGGACCACCAAGCACCCCTCCGCGCCCTCTGGAATGCCCTGGATAGCTTACTCCTCGATGGGGAAAGGGAAAATCAACCACTGTAAATCCCCCCCAGGAGCCGCCCTGGAAACAACCTCGCCATTGCCGCCTTCGCCCAATATTTGCCCCCTGATGACCACATAGCTCCAGTTAGCTGGGGGCATCGATGTTGTACTGGACTCGGGAAGTTGGCCCAAATCTGCAGGCCACCTCAAAAAGGCCCTGTACTTGGGTGGCCTGACTAAAGTAAACGTAAACCCCAAGGCCATCCGCTTGACGGTCCGCGGCAAAGATGGCAAACCGCGGCTGCCCGGGACCAGGGGTGACGGCAAGCAATAGCTGGGCTGCCTGGCCATTGGAGGGGGATATCCTCGGCATGTTCCGCAGCTGGCACTCAGGAGAAGGGGAAAGGCCCACAAAACCACGGATGAACTCGGAAACGCCCACCAGATCCCCGGGGTTAGGGAGAGGAAGCTGATAGGAGAACCCTCCCCTGTTATCCACGTTCACCGTGCCATAACCGCGCCTCCGCTCCCCCGCCACCAGGAAAGCTTCCAAAACATACCCTGCCTGCCAGTCCCCAATCTGCCCGGCCACCCTTTGCGTTCCACCCCCATACGGTGGGGACTGCTGTCCACAACCGGCCAGGGGCCAGACCAAAGTAAGCAAGGCCATCAGGTATGCGATGGTTCCTCTGAGGGTTAACCTCTCCTTCATTCCCTCACCCCCACGGGGAATGTTCCCCCAAGAGCGTTGCAAAGCCGTTGCAAACCGGCCCTGGACCAAACCACCCGGTTGCAACGCTTTTGCAACGCTACCCCGTGTAACCCTAGACCCGTGGAAGGAAAGCTGCTTCTCCTCCGGGTCTTCCCCAAAGCCCATCTGCCCCTTGTTCTCAAGGAGGGGGACCGGGTCCGCCGCTTCAAGGACTGGGGTAACCTACTCCGCTACCTGGAGGAGCGCTACCCCCTACCTTCCAACCCTGTGAACAGGGGAAAGGGAGTGAGGTGACCAAATGTCCTGGACCAAAGCGAGCTTCTGGCTAGGTGTTCTCCTCTTCAGCGCCTTGAGCGCCTGCAACCAGACCCCCCCCGGTGACCAACCCCCCCCAGGCGGGAACTGCCCCACCGGAGGTGAGGGTACCCTCCGGGTCAGCCTCAGCGGCCTTCCCCCCGGGGTCCCGGCCCGGGCCCGACTGGAAGGACCGGATCTCTCCCGGGAAATTGGGGAAAGCCAGACCCTCCCCGTCCCCGCCGGCCCCTACACCTTGAGGGCCGAGAGAACCGCCGACACCCACCCCATCGTGCGCCAGGCCTTTGTACCCACCGCCCCCCAAGCCTCCACCTGCGTGCGCCGAGGGCAGGAGGCCACCCTCAGCCTGGGCTACCGGCTCATCCCCACCAGCGGCCGGCTGTGGATGGGGGAGTCTTTGAGCCACCGGGTCTACGGCTTCCCCCGGAGCGCCCTAGGCACCCCAAGCCTCGTCAATCCTGACCCCAACGCCAATACCCAGGCCTACATGGCCTTGGCCTTTGACCAAGAGGGCAACCTATGGGTGGTGCGGCGATACAACTCCGAACCCCACCTCTACCGCTACCCGGCCGCGGGCCTGGCAGGGGGAAACCCCATCCCCGACCGTCGCATCAACATTGGGGGCCTGGGGCAGAACACCCGCCCCAATGACCTGGCCTTTGACGAGCAGGGCCATCTCTGGATAGCAGTCTACCAAGCGAATACCATCTTCCGCCTGGACAAAGACCAGCTTGACGGAGCCGGAAGCAACGTCACCACCCTGGCACCCAGGGTGCAGGTCAGCGTGAACGAGCCCAGCACCTTGGCTTTTGACGGGGCGGGGAACCTCTGGGTGGGCCGTGGGGAAGCCGGAACCCTGCAGGAACCCGCCCTCCTCCGTTACGACCGCGGGCGCCTAGGCCATTCCATCCCGGCCACCGAGGCCCCTGACCGGACCCTTATCGCCCTACACTGGAACCGGAACAACCGCCTCGGCAACAGCGACCTGGCCTTTGACCGGGAGGGGAACCTCTGGGTCATGTCCTACCTATCGGGGACCCTCTACCGCCTCACACCAGGAGAGCTTTCGGGAGTAGGTACCCAGACCCTGGAGCCCTCGGTCCGGATCTTCCTCGGCAACGGCCGGCTCAGCGGCATGGCCTTTGACGAAAGCGGAGGGCTTTGGATCGCCTACGGCGCAGGGCAGTTCGCCCGTCTGAGCCCAGACCAGCTTCGGCAGAGCAGCCAAAACCCCCTAACGCCAGCCCAGGTTTTCCAGGTACCCAGGGAGGGGAACATAGACCGATACCCCCACTCCCTGGCCTTCTTCCCGGCCCCAGCGGGGTCACCCCTGTACGCCAGGTGGCCCTGAAGCGGGGTACTAAAGGACGGATTCCACTATGTGCGAGCCACTATGTGCGAGCCCCAAAGCAGATTGTTGTGATCCCGGTGTGCTAGCGTAGAAGGGCTTGCCACCCGCACCCCCTCGCCTGGGCCAGGGGGTGCGGACTCTAGGCAGGGACTCTTTACCCTGCTAACTTGAGCAAGGCCAGGAAGCTTTCCAGCTCCAGGCTGGCCCCGCCCACCAGGCCCCCGTCCACGTTGGGCATGGAGAGGAGGTCGGCGAAGTTCTTGGGGTTGACGCTCCCCCCGTAGAGGATGCGCACCCGCTGGGCGAAGGCCTCTCCGTACCGCTCCCCCAGGGCCTGGCGGATGGCCTGGTGCATGGCCTCGGCGTCCTCGGGGGTGGCGTTTTTCCCCGTACCGATGGCCCAGACGGGCTCGTAGGCCACCACCAGCCCCTCAGGGGCTTTGGGCTCCACCCCTTCCAGGCTTCCCCGGAGCTGGGCCAAGGTGTAGGGCACCGCCTCCCCCCGCTCCCTCACCTCCAGGGGTTCCCCCACGCAGAGGATGGGGGTGAGGCCCTCCTCCAAAAGCCTCTTGGCCTTCTCCGCCACCAGGGCATCCGTTTCCCCGTGGTAGCGGCGCCTTTCCGAGTGACCCACGATGGCGTAGCGGCAGCCCAGGTCGGCCAGCATTCGGGCGGAAACCTCCCCGGTGTAGGCCCCCTCCCGGTGGGGGGAGACGTCCTGGGCCCCGTAGGCCACCTGGGTAGCAAAGAAGACCTCCTTGGCCGCGGGGAGCATGGGGAAGGCGGGCAGGACGGCCACCTCGGACTGCAAGGGAGGGAGGAGGCGTTTGAGCTCGGCAAACCAGACCCGGGCCTCCGAAGGAACCTTGTGCATCTTCCAGTTTCCTGCCACCAGTACCCGGCGCATGGGGCCATCATAAGGGAAACCCCGCCCCTTTAGGGGCGGGGATGGCCCTTTGGGGCCTTACTGCAAGACCTCGAGGCCCGGGAGGGTGCCCTTCTCCAGGTACTCCAGGCTGGCCCCACCCCCGGTGGAAACGTGGCCCAGGCGGTCCTTGAGGCCCAGGCGGTTCACCGCGGCCACCGAGTCCCCCCCGCCCACCACGGTGAAGGCCCCCTCGAGGGCCGCGATGGCCCGGCCCACGGCCAGGGTTCCCTCGTCAAAGGGGGGGACCTCAAAGACCCCCATGGGGCCGTTCCAGAAGACCGTCTTGGCCCCCTCCAGGGCCTTAGCGAAGGCCTCCTGGGTCTTAGGGCCGATGTCCAGGCCCATGTAGGGGATGGGGATGGCCTCCGCCGGGAAGATGCGGGTCTCCACCCCGGGCTCGGGGCGCTCCGCCGCCACCACGTCCAGGGGCAGGTGGACCTCTACCCCCAGCTCCTCGGCCCGCCTGAGAAGGTCCCGGGCCAACTCCAACCGGTCCTCCTCCACCAGGCTCTTTCCCACCTCTTTCCCCAAGGCCTTCAGGAAGGTGAAGGCCATGGCCCCGCCGATGAGGAGGCGGTCAATGCGGGGCAGGAGGTTCTCCATCACCCCGATCTTGTCGGAAACCTTGGCCCCGCCCAGGACCACGGCGTAGGGGCGTTCCGGGGCGTGGAGGAGGCGGGAGAGGGCCTTGACCTCCTTCTCCAGGAGGAAGCCCGCGTAGGCGGGCAGGAGCCGGGCCACCCCCACCACGCTGGCATGGGCCCGGTGGGCGCTGCCGAAAGCGTCCAGGACGAAGGCCTCTCCCAGCCGGGCGTAGCGGGACGCCAGCTCGGGATCGTCCTTCTCCTCCCCCGGCTCAAAGCGCACGTTCTCCAGGAGGGCCACCTCCCCCGGGGCCAGGCCCTCCACGGCCCGGAGGGCCTCCTCGGAACCGGGGCTATGGGGTAGGAAGCGCACCCGGGGGAGGTACTTCCCCAGGGCCTCGGCCACGGGGGCCAGGGAGTACTTGGGGTCGGGTCCCTTGGGACGGCCCAGGTGGGAGAGGAGGACCAAGGAAGCCTCCTGGGAAAGGAGGTGGCGCAGGGTGGGAAGGCTTTCTTGGATGCGGGTCTCGTCCCCTACCACCCCATCCTTGAGGGGCACGTTGTAGTCCACCCGCACCAGGACCCGCTTACCCCGGGCGTCCAGGTCCTTCAGGGTGCGCATCTAAACCCCCTTCTGTAGGACCATCTCCACCAGGTCGGCCACCCGGTTGGCGTAGCCCCACTCGTTGTCGTACCAGGCGAAGACCTTCACCAGGTTGCCGATGGCCTTGGTCAGCTTCCCGTCCACGATGGAGGAGTGGGGGTCCATGACGATGTCCTGGAGGACGATCTCGTCCTCGGTGTAGGCCAGGATCCCCTTTAGAGGCCCCTGGGCCGCCGCCTTAAGGGCCGCGTTCACCTCCTCGGCGCTCACCTCCCGCTTGAGGAGGGCGGTGATGTCGGAGATGCTCCCTGTGGCCGTGGGCACCCGCAAGGCGGTGCCGTCAAACCGCCCCTTGAGGGAGGGCAGGACCAGGGCCGTGGCCTTGGCCGCCCCGGTGGTGGTGGGGATGATGTTGATGGCCGCCGCCCGGGCCCGCCTGAGGTCCTTGTGGGGGAGGTCCAGGACCCTCTGGTCGTTGGTGTAGGAGTGGACCGTGGTCATGAGGGCCTTCTCCACCCCGAAGGCCTCCTCCAGGACCTTCATCACCGGGGCCAGGGAGTTGGTGGTGCAGGAAGCGTTGGAGAGGATGTGGTGCCGGGCGGGGTCGTAGGCCTCGTGGTTCACCCCCATGACCACCGTGAGGTCCTCCCCCTTGGCCGGGGCGGTGATGATGACCTTCTTGGCCCCGGCCTCGAGGTGGGCCTTGGCCTTCTCCGCGTCGGTGAAGACCCCGGTGGACTCCACCACCACCTCCACCCCCACCTGCTTCCAGGGGATCTCCTTGGGGTCCTTGATGGCGGTGGCCCGCACGGCCTTGCCGTCCACGTAGAGGTTTTCCTCGTCGTAGCCCACCTCCCCGGGGAAGCGGCGGTAGATGGAGTCGTACTTTAGGAGGTGGGCCAGGGTCTTGTTGTCCGTGAGGTCGTTGACCAGGGCCACCTCCAGGCCCCGCTCGTGAAGGATGCGGAAAACCTGGCGGCCGATTCTGCCAAAGCCGTTGATGCCAACCTTCATAGATCCCCTCCTAGATGGAAGTACTTCCATCCCTTCCATCCTACCCCCGGAGGAGCAGGCGCGGCAGGGACAGAAGCCATGCCTCCAGTATACCCCTGGCGCAAAACCCCCTCGCCCGCTTGCCTCGTCAACCCCAAAGGGGTATTTTGGGTTTACCGCCGCCCCTGCGGCGCCTATGGAGGTGAGGATGCATACCCAAACCCTTCCCTATCTGCCCTTGGCCAAAACCCTCTGGCCTGGCCGCACCCTGGCCCGCGACCTTTCCTTGGTCCTGGGGGGTAGCCTCCTGGTGGCCCTCACCGCCCAGGTGGCCCTCCCCCTACCCTTTACCCCGGTGCCCATCACCCTGCAGACCCTGGGGGTCCTGCTGGTAGGGGCAGCCCTGGGGAGCCGGCTGGGCTTCCTGGCCCTCACGGCCTACCTCCTGGAGGGGGCCATGGGCCTACCCGTCTTCGCCGGGGGCACGGGGGGCTTGGCCAAGATCCTGGGCCCCACCGGAGGGTTCCTCCTGGCCTTCCCCCTGGCGGCGGGGCTGGTGGGGCTTTTGGTGGAGCGCCTGGGCCTAGACCGCAAGCCCCTGGGCACCCTCCTGGCCATGCTCCTGGGCAACGCCCTCCTTTACCTCCTGGGCCTCCCCTGGCTGGCCGCTTGGCTCGCAGGGGTGGGCAAGTTCGCCGGCACCGGGGCCCTTTTGGCCATGGGCCTCTTCCCCTTCCTGCCCGGGGACCTGGTCAAGGCGGTCCTGGCCGCCCTTCTCCTGCCCAGCGCCTGGCGCTTCCTGGGGCGCCGGTAAGCCCCCTTCTCCCGGGCCTACCCCCTCTGGGGGTAGGCCTTGTAAGATGACCCCCGTGCTGGAGAACCGCCGCGCGCGGCACGACTACGAGATCCTGGAAACCTACGAGGCGGGGATCGTCCTCAAGGGCACGGAGGTCAAATCCCTGCGGGCGGGGAAGGTGGACTTCACCGGAAGCTTCGCCAAGTTTGAGGATGGGGAACTCTACCTGGAAAATCTCTACATTGCTCCCTACGAAAAGGGCTCCTACACCAACGTGGACCCCCGTCGCAAGCGCAAGCTCCTCCTCCACCGCCACGAGCTGAACCGTCTTCGGGGCAAGGTGGAGCAGAAGGGCCTCACCCTGGTGCCCCTGAGGATCTACTTCAACGAAAGGGGGTACGCCAAGGTCCTCCTGGGCCTGGGGCGGGGGAAGAAGGCCTACCAGAAAAAGGAAGACGACAAGCGCCGGGCGGTACGCCGGGCCCTGGAGGAGCTATGAGGCCTTGGCCCCTTCTCTTCCTCCTCCTTTCCGCCCTGGCCCAGGCCCCCAAGCCCCTCAAGGTGGGGGGGGAGGTGGGCCAGGCCCTCTACCCCGGGGGCCGGGGAGTGGCCTACGGGGAGGCCCGCCTGGTGGCCCGGGGGCTGGGCCTGGCCCTGTGGCGCGGGGAGGGCCAGGTGGCCTTGGGCCTGGGAAGCCGCTTCCGCCCCTTCCCCATCCTGGCCCAGGAGGCCCAGGCCGCCCTCCAGGGGGCCGCCTGGGGACGGGGGGAGGAGGTCTGGGTTCCCCTGCGCCCCCTGGCCCAGGCCCTGGGGTTGGGCTACCAGGCCCAGGAGGGGGTGTCCCTCACCCTGCCCTGGGCCCAGCTCCTGGGGGTGGAACGGGGGCCTGGACGGTGGCTCCTGCGCTTCTCCCGGGAGGTGAACGCCCTTCCCCAGGGGAACGGGGTGCTCTTCCTCCTGGCCCGGGGGGAGGGGGAGGGCCTTAGGCAGGAGGCCTTAGGGCTTTTCCTGCCCCTCGAGGCGCCCCCGGACCGCCTCTACTACCCCGGAGGGGGCCAGGTGGCCCTGGAATGGGGCCCCTTGCCCCGGCCCCGCCCCTCCATCCTGCTGGACCCGGGGCACGGGGGGCAGGACCCCGGGGTCCCTCTGGGCGGGGGCCTCCTGGAAAAGGACCTCACCCTGGACCTGGCCCGCCGGGTAGCGGCCCGCCTGCCGGGAAGCCGCCTCACCCGTCAGGGGGACCAGACCGTACCCCTGGAGGCCCGCCTGGCCCTGGCCCGGACGGCCTCGGTGGGGGTTTCCCTCCACGTGGCCCCGGGAAGCGCGGTAAACCTGTACCTGCCCAAGGGGCGCTCCCTTCCCCTGGCCCAGAACGCCGAAGCCCTCCTGGCCTCAGCCCCCCCGGCCCAGGCCGCCTTGCTCCGGGTCTACGCCGGAGACCCCCGCCGCCTGGCCCAAGCCCTGGAAAAGGCCTTCTCCGCCCTGGGCCTGGTGGTGGCCCAGGCGGAAGGCCCCTACGCCCTCACGGACGTGGCGGGGGCCTTCCTCCTCCTGGAGGTGGGGGCGGAGCGGCTCAAAACCCCCCAGGCCCGGGAGCAGGTGGCCGAGGCCATCGCCCAGGCCATCCGTAGCTATCTGGAGTGACCATGCGCAAAGCCCTGACCCCTTGGAACCTCTTGGGACTCTTCCTCTTCCTGGTGGGGATCCTGGCCTACTGGCAGGGCCAGGGGGGAGGCTCCCCCCACGCCCTGCCCCTGCCCCAAGGGGAGGCCACCTCCCCCAACCGCCTCCCCCTGGTCCTCTACCGCCCAGACCCCCCCAAGGGCTTCCTCAAGGAAACCCTCTCCGTGGACCTGGCCCCCGGGGAAACCCCCGAGGGGAAGGCCCTGGGGACCTGGGCCGAGGCCGTGGGAGCCCCGGCGCCCAAGGCCCTCTACCGCCTGGGCCAAGGCCTGGTGGTGGACCTTCCCGGGGACTTCGCAAGGGGGCTGGACGCCACCGGGGAGACCTTCCGCCTCTACAGCCTGGCCTACACCCTCCTGGCCACCTTCGCCCCCGCGGAGGAGGTCCGCTTCCTGGTGGAGGGGGAGGCCAAGCCCGGCCTGGCCCACCTGGACCTGAGCCAGCCCATCCGTCTGCCATGAGGGAAGCCTGGCGGATTGACCGCCTCACCCTGCAAGGGTTCAAGTCCTTCGCCGACCGGACCGTGTTGGACTTTCCCGACCCCGTCACCGGGATCATCGGGCCCAACGGCTCCGGCAAGAGCAACCTGGTGGAGGCCCTGCGCTTCGTCACCGGGGCCCGGGCCCACGAGCTGAGGGGGCAGGAGCTCCGCACCTTCCTCTTCCACGGCGGGGATGGCCGCGCGCCCCAGGGACTGGCCGAGGTGCGGCTGGAGCTCTCCCGGGGCCGGGAGCGCCTCTTGGTGGAGCGGCGGATCGAGGGGGAGCGCACCCTTTTCCGGGTAAATGGCCGCCCCACCAGCGCCAAGGCCCTGGCCCTGCACCTGGCGGGCACCGGCCTGGGCCGCGGGGGGTACGCCATCGTGGGCCAGGGGGAGATCGGGGCCCTTCTGGAGGCCCCGGAAGAGGTGCTCCTGGCCCACCTGGAGGAGGCGGCGGGGCTCAGGCCCGTGGCCGAGGCCGCCCGCACCGCCGAGGCCAGGCTGGCGGAGGCCCTGGCCCTGCTGGAGGCCCGGGAAGGGGAGCTCCGCGGCCTAAGGGCCCAGGCGGCGCGCCTCTTGGCCGAGGCGGAAAGGGCCAGGCGGGCCCGGGAACTGGACCTCCTGGCCCTGGCCCTACGGCGAAGCCTTCTCCTGGCCCGCCAGGAGGAGGTGGCGGAGGAGCGGGCCCGGGCCGAGGCCCGCCTGGTGGCCCTGGCGGAGGCGGAAGAGGCCCTTTTAGGGGAACGCCAGGCCCTCGAGGCCCGCCGCCACGCCCTGGCCCAGGAGGAAGAGGCCCTACGGCAACGCCTGGAGGCGGTGCGGCTGGCCCTCAAGGAGGGGGAGGGGCTGGAAGGGGAAAGGGCCCAGCTCCTCAAGGTCCTCCGCGCCCTGGAACGCCCCGAGCCCCCAGACCCCGGCCCCCCCGTCCCCCCGGCCCCGGAGGATTCCAAAACCCTCCGGGCCCGCCTGGCCCGGCTCAAGGAGGAGAGGCAGCGCCTGGAGGAGCAAAGGCGGCGGCTGGAGGAGGCCTGGCGGCGCCACGAGGCCGAGGCCGCCCGCTACGAGGAGCGGCTTGCCCTGTACCAAAAGGCCCTGGCCGAGCGCAAGGCCTGGGAGGAGGAGCTTGCCCTCCTCAAGCCGAAGCTGGAAGCCCTGGAGGCCGGGCTGGCCGAGCGGCGCCAAGGGGAGGCCCGCCTGCGGGAACTTAGGGCCGGGCTCCAGGCCCTCCGCCAGGAGGCGGAGCGCCTGGGGAGGCTGGTGGCCTCGGGGGCTGACCTCCAGGAGGGGCCCCGCAAGGTCCGCCACCTGCCTGGGGTCCTCGGGGTGGTGGCGGACCTGGTCCGGCCCGAGCCCGGGCTGGAGCTGGCCCTGGAGGTGGCCTTGGGGCCCCGGCTCCACTGGGTCCTCACCGAGGACGAGGAGGCGGCCAAGCGGGCCATCGCCCACCTGAAGCGGGAAGGGGGGCGGGCCACCTTCCTGCCCCTTCCCCTCCTCAACCCCCCTCCCCCCCCCAGGCCGCCAAGGGCCCCGGGGCTTTGGGGGCCCGCCTTCCGCCTGGCCCGCCTGCGCCGCCTGGGCTTGCCCGAGGAGGCTATCCTCCTGGTCCTTCTGGGGGATACCCTGGTCTTCCAAGACCTCGAGGCCGCCCTGGCCTACCGCAAGGGAGGGGGCCGGGAGCGCCTGGTGACCCTAGAGGGGGAGGTGCTGGAGCGCAACGGGGCCCTCACGGGGGGGCGGAGCCGGGGAGGGGGGGAGGTCCTCCTCCTGAGGCGGCGCCTGGAGGACCTTAGGGGCGAGGAGGCGGGACTCGAGGCCCAGGCCCAGGCCCTGGAGGCTAGCCTATCCGCCCTGCCCACCCCCCAGGCGGTGGAAGGGGTCCGGGGCCAGGTGGCAGCCCTAAAGGCCCGCCTGGCCTCCCCCCCCCGCCCCAACGCCCCCCCCAACCCCCCTCCCCTCCCCCCGAGGCCTGGGACGAGGGGAGGCTAAAGGCCCTGGAAGGGGAGCGCCAGGCCCTGGAGGAGGCCCTGGCCCAAGCGGAAGCCCACGCCCGCTGGCGGCTCCAGGCCGAGGCCCGCCAGGCCTGGCTCCATAGCCAAGAGGAAGCCAAGCGCATCCGCAAGCGGCTGGAGGAACTGGAAGCCCGCCTCCAGGCCCTCACCCCCCTGGCCCAAGAGGCCCAGAGCCTCACCGCCCGCCTGGAGGCGGTGCGGCGGGAAAGGCGGCAGGTGGAGGAGGGGGAAGCCCGGGCCCTAACCCGGCACAACGCCCTGCTGGCGGAGCGGGAAAACCTCCGCCTCCTCCTGGCCAGGCGGGAGGCCACCCTGGAGGAGCTGGCCCGGGAAGCCTCCCAGCTGCCGGAAGGGGAGCGCCTCCCCGGAACCCCGAGGAGCCTCCAGGCCCGCCTCGCCCAGGTGGAGCGGGAACGGGCCTCCTTGGGCCCGGTAAACGCCCTGGCCGAGGGGGAGCTGGCCGAGCTCCAGGAGAGGCTCAAGGCCCAGGAAGCCCTGGTGGCCGAGGCTACCGAGGCCCTGCGGCGCCTCGAGGCCGAGACCAAAGCGGTGGAACAAGCCTACGGCGAACGCTTGCGGGAAAGCTTTGCCCGTTTCCAAGCCTCCTTCCAAAGCCACGCCCAGGCCCTCCTGGGGGCCAAGGCCGAGGCCCGGCGGGAGGCTGGGGGGCTCCGCCTCCTCCTGGTGCCGGCGGGCAAGCGCACCCAGGACCTCCGCCTCCTCTCCTTGGGGGAAAAAACCCTGGGCGCCCTGGCCTTCCTCTTCGCCCTGGGGGAGCTGCAAGGGGGTCTTCCCCTGGCGGTCTTGGACGAGGTGGACGCCGCCTTGGACGAAGCCAACCTCCTCCGCTTCGCCCGCTTCCTGGCCACGGGGCGGCAGTTCATCCTGGTAACCCACCAGAAGCGCACCATGGAGGCCTGCCACGCCCTCTACGGGGTAACCGCCCAAGGGGGGGTGAGCCGGGTCTACTCCATCCGCAAGGAGGTGGTCCATGACCCTGAAGGCATACCAAGAGGAGGCCCGTAAGACCGCCCTCTACCCCGAGGCCTACCGCTTGCTCTACCCCACCCTGGGCCTGGTGGGCGAGGCGGGGGAGCTGGCCAACAAGGTGAAGAAGGTCCTGCGGGACCAGGGGGGGAACCTGACCCCAGAGGTCCGGGAGGCCTTGGTCCTGGAGCTGGGGGATGTGCTCTGGTACCTGGCCCAGGTGGCCACGGACCTGGGGGTGGGGCTGGAGGAGGTGGCCGAGCGCAACCTGGCCAAGCTCCGCGCCCGCGCCCAGCGGGGTACCTTGGGGGGCTCAGGGGATTATCGCTAGCAGTAATCGCTTGCGTTTATTACCTGTATGGGGTATATTGGCCTTTGGCCGGTCGCTTCCGGCCAGGAGGTCAAGCTATGGAAGAAACCTTCTCCCTACCTCGCCTGAACGAACCCGCCCCGGACTTCGTGGCCAAGACCACCGCCGGGGAGCTGCGGCTTTCCGACCTGAAGGGGAAGTGGGTGGTCCTCTTCAGCCACCCCGCGGACTTCACCCCCGTGTGCTCCACCGAGTTCCTGGCCTTTGCCAAGAGGCAGAAGGAGTTTGAGGAACTCGGGGTGCAGCTTTTGGGCCTTTCCATTGACTCCATCCACGCCCACCTGGCCTGGCTCCGGGACCTGGAGGAGATGTCGGGGATCACCATCAACTTCCCGGTGATCGCCGACCTGGACATGAAGGTGTCCAAGCTTTACGGGATGATCCACCCCGCCGCCAGCGAGACCGCGGCGGTGCGGGCGGTCTTCATCATTGACCCCAACGGCATCCTCCGGGGCATGCTCTACTACCCCCTCACCACCGGGCGCAACATCGACGAGATCCTGCGCTTCATCCGCGCCCTGCAGTTCACCGACCGCACCGGGCTCAACACCCCCGCGGACTGGCAGCCGGGCCAACCCGCCATCGTCAAGCCCCCCGCCACCCTGGCCGAGCTCAAGGCCGACGAGGCCAAGAAGGCGGAATACACCGAGTACCGCCGCTGGTACCTGCGCCTGAAGAGGGCAGAATAAGGCCCTAACCGCAAAGGCCCCCGGGGTATGCCCGGGGGCCTTGCCCTAGGCAAGCTAGTCAAAGAGGTCAAAGAGCTCCAGGAAGCCCTTTTTCTTCTTGTAGGGCTTACCTTCCTTGCGGTAGTAAAGCTCCCGTTCCTCCTCGTAGTCCCGCTCTACAGCCCTGGCCTCGGCCAGGAGTTTTTCCAACTCCCCCCGGTCCAGCCATACCCCCCCGCACTGGGGGCAGACATCCACGAGCACCCCCCGGCGCTCCACCTCCCGCATGCCGGCGCCGCAGCTTGGGCAGAGAAGCAGGGGCATCTACTCCTCCCTCCGGCCCATAAGCAAGGTGGCGTAGTAGAGGATGGTGGCCAGGGAGCTGGCCAGGGCCGCCACGTAGGTGAGGGCCGCCCAGGTGAGAACCTGGCGGGCAGGGGTTATCTCCTGCTGGCCCAAAAAGCCCATGCGCCGCAGGAACTCCAGGGCGCGCCGGGAAGCGTCAAACTCCACGGGCAGGGTGACGAGCTGGAAGAGGGCCACGGCCAGGTACAGGTACAGGCCCAGCTTGGCCAGGCCCAGGGCCCCCAGGAAAAGCCCCGCCAGCACCAGGATGGGGCCCAGGTTGCTCCCCAGGCTGGCGGCAGGCCAGAGGCTGGCCCGCACCCGGAGCCAGGCGTAGCCCTGGGCATCCTGGACGGCATGCCCCACCTCGTGGGCGGCCACGGCCAAGGCCGCCAGGCTGGGGGAGGCGTAGTTGGGCTCGGAGAGCCGCACCGCCTTGGCGTGGGGGTCGTAGTGGTCCGTGAGGGCCCCCGGCACAGGCTCCACCCGCACGTGGCTTAGGCCATGGGCATCCAGGATGGCCCGGGCCACCTCGGCCCCGGTGAGGCCGCGGCCATTGGCCACACGGCTATAGCGGGCAAAGGTAGCCTGAAGGCCTCCTTGGATGACCAGGCTGGCCAAAAACACCAAGCCCATGAGCGCAAGCGCGAGCAGGTCCATGGCGATTCCTCCTTACGGGAAGCAGCAAAGGATCGAGGCCACCTGTTGGTGGTCTCGCCATGCGCCTTTGAGCGCCCCAGCCGACCGGGGAGGGTTCCCGTACTGACGGCCGGCTGGCCCCTTGGAGGGGCGGCTACTCCCCGCAGGTACCTTTATAGCAGACCCCAGGCCCCCTGGCAAGGACCTTGGGCGGATTGTGTCCGGGGTTTCTTGCCTTTGACGCACTCAAGGGTATATTGAGGGCGGGAGGGACCTATGGGCTACGCACACCCCGAGGTACTGGTGAGCACGGCGTGGGTACAGGAGCACCTGGAGGACCCCCAGGTGAGGATCCTCGAGGTGAATGAGGATATCCTCCTCTACGATACCGGGCACATCCCCGGGGCGCAGAAGGTGGACTGGCAGCGGGACTTCTGGGACCCGGTGGTGCGGGACTTTGTGGACGAGGAGGGGTTCGCGGCCCTTATGGAGCGGCTTGGCATCTCCAACGAGACCACCGTGGTCCTCTACGGGGACAAGAACAACTGGTGGGCCGCCTACGCCTTCTGGTTCTTCAAGTACAACGGGCACGAGGACGTGCGCCTCATGAACGGGGGACGGCAGAAGTGGGTGGAGGAGGGCCGCCCCCTCACCACCGAGGTCCCCAGCTACCCCAAGGGGAGCTACCGGGTACCCTACCGGGACGAGTCCATCCGCGCCTACCGGGATGAGGTCCTCCAACACATCCTCAAGGTGCGGGAGGGCAAGGGGGCCCTGGTGGACGTGCGCAGCCCCGAGGAGTACCGCGGGGAACTCACCCACATGCCCAACTACCCCCAGGAAGGGGCCCTGCGGGCAGGGCACATCCCCGGGGCCAGGAACATCCCCTGGGCCAAGGCGGTGAACCCCGACGGCACCTTCAAAAGCGCCGAGGAGCTCAAGGCGCTCTATGAGCCCTTGGGCATCACCCCGGACAAGGACGTGGTGGTCTACTGCCGCATCGCCGAGCGCTCCAGCCACTCCTGGTTCGTGCTCAAGTACCTCTTGGGCTACCCCCACGTGAAGAACTACGACGGCTCCTGGACGGAATGGGGGAACCTGGTGGGGGTACCCATCGCCAAGGGGGAGGAGTAGGGGCCTAGGCCTTCTTCCCCCGTTTCAGGGCCTCTTCCGCCAGGCGCCGCCCCGTAGGGGTGTCGGCCAGGCCGCCAAGCCCGGTTTCCTTCAGCTCCAGGGGCAGGAGGCGGCCAATGCCCGCCATGGCCAGGATGACCTCGTCGGGGGGGATGACGCTGCGGATTCCCGCCAGGGCCATGGAGGCGGCGCTCACCGCGTGCACCGCGTAGAAGCCGTTCCGCATCACGCAGGGCACCTCCACAAACCCCCCCACGGGGTCACAGACCAGGCCCAGGGTGTTCTGCAGGGCCAAAGCGGCGGCGTGGGCCGCGGCCTCGGGGTTTCCGCCCAGGAGCTCCGTTACCGCCGCAGCGGCCATGGCCGCGGAGGCGCCGATCTCCGCCTGGCACCCCCCGCTGGCCCCGGCGATGTAGATCTGCCGGCTGATGATCTTGGCCACCCCCGCAGCCAGGACCAGGGGCATGAGGAGGTCCTCCTCGGGCAGGCCCAGGTGGTCCGCCACCCCCAGGAGGGCCCCCGGCAGGGTGCCGGCGCTTCCCGCCGTGGGGGCGGCCACAATGCGGCCCATGCGGGCGTTTTCCTCGTTGACCGCCATGGCGTAGGCCTGGACCCGCCTGAGCAGGGGGTCCTTTAGGGGGTCAGGGGCCTCCCAGAGGGTCTTGGCGTTTCGGCCCACCATTCCGGCCACGCTGGGGGCCTCCGAGGCCAGGCCGCGGCGGATGGAGTCCCGCATGACCCCAAGCCGCTCCCGCAGCTTGCCCAGGATCTCCTCTGGGGCAAGCCCGGTCTCCTCCACCTCCTCCCGTAGCACGTGCTCGGAGGCCCGGCCCGGAAGCTGGGCCAGGGCGTTGAGGGTCAAGGACATGCCCCCAGTATACGGGGGTATCCTGGAGGGGATGCGCCTCCTCATCGCCGACGACCACCCCCTCTTCCGCCTAGGCCTGCGGGCGGGGCTGGAGGCGGAGGGCCTCGAGGTGGTGGCCGAGGCGGGGAACGGCCTGGAGGCCCTGGAAAAGACCCTGGCCCTCCAGCCCGAGGCCGTCCTTTTGGACCTCAGGATGCCGGGGATGGACGGGTTGGAGTGCGCCAAAAGGCTGCGCCAGGCGGGCTACCGGGGGATCATCGCCTTTCTCACCACCTACCAGGAGCCCGCTCTGTTGCGGGAAGCCTGGCTGGTGGGGGCGGACGCCTACTTCTCCAAGGAGCTCTCCGCCGCGGAACTCCGAAGCCGCCTCCTCCGGGTGGCCCGGGGGGAGGAGCGCCTCCATCCCCCCTCCCTTCCCCACCTCACCCCCCGGGAGGAGGAGGTGTTGCGGCTTCTGGCCCAGGGCCTCTCCGCCAAGGGCATCGCTCGGGCCCTGGGCCTCTCCCCCGACACCGTCAAAGACTACATGGAAAATATCTACGGAAAACTGCTGGCCCGCAACCGGGTGGAGGCCCTGGAACGGGCCCGGGCCCTGGGGTTCCTGCGGGAAAAAACCTAGGGGCGGGTAAACCCGCCCCCAGGGCCTCCGCCAAAACCCTAGGCTTGGGCCTCGCCGCCCTCGGGCTGGGCCTCGGCGGCCTGGGCCGCCTCCTTGATGGCCTTGGCCCGCTCCTGGTCCTGGCCGATCCGCTTGCGGTCGGCCCGCAGCTTGCGCCGGATCTCCCGCTCGGAAAGCTGGCGGATGAAGTAGAGCTTGGCCCGGCGGGCACGGCCCCGCTGCACGATCTCCACTTTCTCAATGAGGGGGGAGTTCATGGGGAAGATGCGCTCCACCCCTACCCCATAGCTCACCTTGCGCACGGTGAAGCTGCTGTTGTAGCCGTTGCGCTTGACCTTGATGACGATGCCCTCAAAGTTCTGCACCCGGGTACGGTTGCCCTCCGTCACGCGGTAGGCCACGCGCACGGTATCCCCCGGGCGGAACTCGGGCAGGTCGGTGCGGGTGTAGCGGGATTCCACCACCTTGAGAAGCGCTCCTCGGTTCATGCCTTCCTCCTGTCCCAGAGGAACCCTTAAGGGTTCGTGGGCAAACAGCCCTTAGTCTAGTCCTCGCGGTCCAGTTCCGCAAGCCACCGGGCCTCCAGGGCCCCAAGCCTGGCCTCCCGCAAAAGCTCAGGGCGCAGCAGGAGGGTGCGCCTCAGGGCCTCTTTCCGGCGCCACAGGGCCACCTCCTGGTGGTGGCCCGAGAGGAGGACCTCGGGCACGCCAAGGCCCCGGAACACGGGGGGACGGGTGTACTGGGGGTAGTCCAGAAGCCCCCGCACGAAGGAGTCCTGGCGATGGCTTTCTGGGTCCCCGATCACCCCGGGGATGAGGCGGGCGGTGGCCTCGAGGACCGCCAAGGCCGCCACCTCCCCCCCCATGAGGACGTAGTCCCCGATGGAAAGGGTCCGGGTCACGAAAGCCTCCACCCGGGCATCCACCCCCTCGTACCGCCCGGAAAGGAGGACCAGGTGGGCCTTTTGCGACAGCTCCTCGGCCAGCCTTTGCGTGAAGGGCTCCCCCGCGGGGGAAAGGAGGATCACCTCATCCGCGGGGAGGACGGTTTCCAAGGCAGCCACGGCCACATCGGGCCGGATAACCATCCCCGCCCCCCCACCGTAGGGGGTATCGTCCACGGTGCGGTAGCGGCCCAGGCCGAAGGCCCTCAGGTCCACCACCTCCACCTGGATCAGGCCCCGCTCCCGCGCCTTTTTGAGCAGGGACTCCTCCAGCCAGGGCTGGATGAGCCCGGGGAAAAGGGTCAAGACGGTGTAGCGCATTCAGTCAAACAGGCCGGGGATGGGCTCCACGTGGATGCCCTCCTCCTCCACCCGCACGTAGGGGGCCTGGAGGGGGATAAGGCGCTCCGCCTGGTCCCGCAGGCGCTCCCCCACCCCCCGGACCACCAGCACGTCCTGGGCCCCGGCGTCCAGGATGTCCACCACCTCCCCCACCTGCCGCCCCTCCACGTAGACGGGCAGGCCCATGAGGGCGAAGTAGTAATACTGCCCCTCCTCCAGGGGGGGAAGGTCTTCCACCTGGGCGTAGACCCGAAGCCCCACCAAGGCCTCGGCTAGCTCCCGGGTGGACACCCCCGCCAGGTGGACCACCAGCTCATCCCCCACCGGGTAGAGGTCCTCCACCGCCCGCCAGCCATGCCCTTCCACGTAAACCCGCTCCAGGTGGAGCACCACCGGCTCCCCGCGGAACTTCAAGCCCCCTTGCAGGGCGTAAGGGGCACCGAAACGGCCGATCTCCACCAGGCGCATACCCTTTAGTCTAGCGCACCTCCACCCCCACCTTGCGCTTGGCGTAAGCCCGCACCAGGGTACGGATGGCCTCGATGACCCGCCCCCCTTTGCCGATGAGGCGCCCCTTATCCTCGGGCACCACCTCCACCAGGTAGACCGGCCCTTCCCGGGTGCGCCGCTCCTGCACCCGCACCGCCTCGGGGTGGTCCACCACGCTCTTGGCCAAGTATTCCACCAGGTCCTTCATGGCTCCATGCTAAGGCAAGGGGCCAGGCGGCGGGCCGCCTGGCCCCCCAAGGGGGGATCTTAGGCCTCCTGGCGGAAGACCCCCGCCTGCCGCAGGAGCCTGCGGGCGGTATCCGTGGGCTGGGCCCCCACGGAAAGCCAGTACTTGGCCCGCTCCACGTCCACCTTGAGCCAGTCGGGCGTGGTCTTGCGGGGATCGTAGTAGCCAATCTTCTCAATGTACGCCCCATCCCGCTTCTTGCGGCTGTCGGTGACCACGATGCGGTAGTGGGGGTTGTGCTTGGAGCCGAACCGGGAAAGCCTGATCTTGACCATGCGCGCACTACCTCCTAAACATTCCCATGAGTCCCCGGCCCTTGCGCTTCTCCAGGGACTTCATCAGGGCCTTGGTTTCCTCAAAGGCTTTGATGAGGCGGTTGACCTCCTGGACCGTGGTGCCGCTACCCTTGGCGATGCGCTTGCGCCGGGAACCATTGAGGATCCGGGGATCCTTGCGCTCCTCCGGGGTCATAGAGAGGACGATGGCCTCCAGGCGCTTCAGGGCCTTGTCGTCCACCTGCACCCCCTGGGGGAGGGCCTTACCCACCCCGGGGAGCAGGCCCAGGATCTCGGAGAAGGAACCCAGGCGCTTTAGGCTTTGCATCTGCCGGAGAAAATCCTCCAGGGTGAGCTCCTTGGCCGCCTTGGGGGCTTCGGCCTCGAGGCCCGCCTGCCGCACCTTTTCCGCCAGGGTGGCCACGTCCCCCATGCCCAGGATCCGCCCCGCCAGGCGGTCGGGGTAGAAGGGCTCCAGCCCCTCGGGCTTCTCGGAAACGCCGGCGAAGTAGATGGGCTTCCCCGTCACGTGCCGGGCGGAAAGGGCCGCCCCGCCCCGGGCATCCCCGTCCAGCTTGGTGAGGATCAGGCCCGTAACCCCCACGCGCTCGTCAAAGGCCCGGGCCACGGCCAAGGCTTCCTGCCCGGTCATGGCGTCCAGGACCAGAAGGACCTCGTCGGGGTTCATGGCCTCCTTGAGGCGGGCCAGCTCGGCCATGAGGGGCTCGTCGATCTGCAAGCGGCCAGCGGTGTCCACCAGGATCAGGTCCCGCACCTCCAGCCGCGCCCGCTCCTCCACCCGGCGGCGGATGGACTCCGGGCTTTCCCCGTCCATCACCTCCAGGACCGGCACCCCCACCTTCTCCCCCAGGATGCGAAGCTGCTCCCGGGCGGCGGGGCGCTGGGTGTCCGCGGCCACCAAGAGGGGCCGCCTCCCCTTGGCCTTGTAGTGGAGGGCCAGCTTGGCGGCGGTGGTGGTCTTGCCAGAACCCTGGAGCCCCACCAGGAACCAGAGGTTGCGTTCCTTCAGGGTGGGCTGGCGGGGCTCGCCCCCCAGGGCCTCCTTCAGGGCCTCGTAGACCGTGGCCAGGACCACCTCGGCGGGGGTCAGGCTTTCCAGGACCTTCTGGTCCAAGGCCCGCTCCCGCACGCCCTCCACGAAGGCACGGGCCACCTCCAGGTTGACGTCCGCGTCCATGAGGGCGCGGCGGATCTCCCGCAGGGTCCCCTTGAGGTCCTCCTCGGTGATCCGGCCCCGGCCCCGGAGCCGATCGATGGCTTCTTGCAGTCTCGCCGCCAGCTGTCCGAACATGCCCTTGGGCCCCCTAAGGCCAGGCCCCAGGATAGACCACCCCCCTTGAGCATGTCAACCTCAATTTTTCCTACATTTCTAGCGGGCAAGGTTGACGCCCTTGCAGAAGCCCTCTAGGCTGGAGAAGGTATGAGCGAGGCTCTGCCCTCGAGTCCCAAGCCCTGAAGGCCGCCACCAGGCGGCCTTCAGCAGGAAAGGAGGCCGCCTGTGGAAAAAGCCCTTTCCCCCCTGCTGCAAGCCCTGGAAGAGGGCGACACCCTGGCCCTGAAAACCCTCCTGGGGGAAGCCCACCCCCAGGACCTCCTGGCCCTTTGGGACGAGCTCAAGGGGGAGCACCGCTACGTGGTCCTCACCCTCTTGCCCAAGGACCGGGCGGCGGAGGTCTTCTCCCACCTGCCCTCGGAGGAGCAGGCCGAGTACCTGAAAACCCTGCCTCCTTGGCGGGTGCGGGAGCTTCTGGAAGAGCTCTCCCTGGACGACCTGGCGGACGCCCTGCAGGCGGTGGAGGAGGAGGACCCCGAGCTCTACCGCCGGCTGAAGGAGGCCCTGGACCCGGAAACCCGGGCCGAGGTGGAGGAGCTTACCCAGTACGAGGAGGACGAGGCGGGCGGCCTCATGACCCCGGAGTACGTGGCGGTGCGGGAAGGCATGAGCGTGGACGAGGTCCTCCGCTTCCTGCGCCGGGCCGCCCCCGACGCGGAAACCATCTACTACATCTACGTGGTGGACGAGGCGGGCCACCTCAAGGGGGTCCTCTCCCTACGGGACCTGATCGTGGCCGACCCCAGGACCAAGGTGGCCGAGATCATGAACCCCAAGGTGGTCTACGTCCGCACCGACACCGACCAGGAAGAGGTGGCCCGCCTCATGGCCGACTACGACTTCACCGTCTTGCCGGTGGTGGACGAGGAGGGGAAGCTGGCGGGCATCGTCACGGTGGACGACGTGCTGGACGTGCTGGAGGCCGAGGCCACCGAGGACATCCACCGCCTGGCCGCCGTGGACGTGCCCGACCTGGTCTACAGCCAGGCCTCCCCCGTGACCCTGTGGCTGGCCCGGGTGCGCTGGCTGGTGATCCTGATCCTCACGGGCATGGTCACCAGCTCCATCCTCCAGGGGTTTGAGCGCCTGTTGGATGCCCTGACCGCCCTGGCCTTTTACGTGCCGGTGCTTATCGGGACGGGAGGCAACACCGGCAACCAGTCGGCCACCCTCATCATCCGCGCCCTGGCCACCCGGGACCTGGACCTTAGGGACTGGCGGCGGGTCCTCTCCAAGGAAAGCGCCGTGGGCCTGCTTCTGGGCCTGACCCTGGCCCTCCTCCTCCTGGGCAAGGTGGCCCTGGACGGGCACGCCAACCTGGTACCGGTGGTGGGCCTGGCCCTTTTCCTCATCGTCCTCTTCGCCAACCTGGTGGGGGCCCTCCTCCCCTTCGCCCTTCGCCGCCTGGGGGTGGACCCCGCCCTCCTCTCCAACCCCCTGATCGCCACCCTCACCGACGTAACGGGCCTCCTCATCTACCTGAGCCTGGCCCGGTTCCTGCTGAACCTGGGATGAAGCGGCTGCGCATGGTGGTGGAATGGAGCCGGGGAAGCCCGGTGCGCTTCGCTTGGAAGGATGGGCGGCTTCTAGAGGTGGGGCGGGACCGGCCGGCCCCGGTGAACTACGGCCTTCTGCCCGGCCTCCTGAACCCGGCGGACGGGGAGGAGGTGGACGCCGTTTTCCTGGGGCCTCCCCTGCCCCCAGGCACCGAGGCCGAGGGGCTGGTGGTGGGCCTCCTCTGGCTGGCGGACGGGGACCATAAGCTCCTCCTGGCCCCCAGCCTCGAGGCCCTGGCCGGGGAAGACCTTACCCCCCTCCTGTCCTGGTTCCCCCGGGAACGGGCCCCCCGGGTGGAGGGTCCGGAAAGCGCCCAGGCCTGGTTGGAGGCCCTGCAGGAGGCCCAGGACCCCTAGCCCTGGGCCTTCTACAGGATGAGCATGGCATCCCCCAAGGAGTAAAAGCGGTAGCGCTCGGCCACGGCCAGGCGGTAAGCGGCCATGGTCTTCTCGTAGCCCAGGAAGGCCGCCACCAGCATGAGCAGGGTGGACCTGGGGAGGTGGAAGTTGGTGAAAAGGGCGTCCACGGCCCGGAAAGCGTAGGGGGGGCGGATGAAAAGGCGCGTCTCCCCCGCCCCCGGCACCACCCCCTCCCCCTCCCGGAAGGCGCTCTCCAGGGCCCGGACCACGGTGGTGCCCACGGCCACCACCCGCCGCCCCTCGGCCCGGGCCCGGTTGAGGGCCAAGGCGGTCTCCTCGGGGATCTCAAAGGGTTCGGCGTGCATCTCGTGCTTCTCCACGTCGCCTTTCACGGGGCGGAAGGTGCCGGGGCCCACGTGCAGGGTGAGGAAGCGAAGCTCCACCCCCATGGCCTTGAGGCGCTCCAGGAGCTCGGGGGTGAAGTGGAGGCCGGCGGTGGGGGCGGCCACGGAGCCCGGGCGCCTGGCGTAGACGGTCTGGTAGCGCTCCAGGGGCACCCGGGCCTTGATGTAGGGGGGCAGGGGCACCTCCCCCACCGCCTCCAGGTGGGCCATGAGGTCGCCCTGGAAGCGCAAAAGCCGCACCCCGTCGGGCTCCACCCCCACCACCTCGGCCTCGAGGTCCGCCACCGGGCGGAGGTCCTTGGGAGAGAGGAAGCGGAGCCGGGTCCCGGGAGGGGCCTTGCGGGCCGGGCCCAAAAGGGCTTCCCAGAGGCCCGGGGCCTTTTCCCGCACCAAGAGGACCTCCACCTTGCCCCCCGTGGGCCTTTGCCCCAGGAGCCGGGCCGGGATCACCTTGCTCTCGTTGAAGACCAGCACGTCCCCCGGGCGCAGGAAAAGGGGCAGGTCCCGCACCCGGGCGTGCTGGGCCCGAAAAGGGCCCTCCCGGTGGACCACCATGAGCCGGGCCAGGTCCCGGGGCTCCACTCCCTCCTGGGCGATGAGCTCCGGGGGCAGGGGGTAATCGTAGGCTTCCAGGCTCATCGCTCCCCGCCCTTGGGCTCCATGAAGGGGTTGGGGATCTCCGGCAGGTGAACGAAGCGGTCCACGGCGTCGATGAGCTTCTGGGAGGTGGTCTCCCGGAAGGCCACCACCTCCACCCGGATCCCCCGCTCCATGAGGACCTCGAGGATCTCCACGAAATCCCCGTCCCCGCTTCCCAGCACCACCACGTCCAGGTAGGGCATGAGGCGCACCATGTCCGCGGCGATGCCCATATCCCAGTTCCCCTCGTAGATGGGCCTCCCCCCCTCCCCCAGCTCCTTCACCGTGAGATACATGCGCCGCACCCGGTAACCGATGGTGGAGAGCTTGTAGATGAAAGGCCAGGCGGAGGTGTCCCCCTCCTTCTCCACCACGTAGGCCGTGGCCCGCACCAGGCGCCTTCCCCCCACGGCGAAGCGCAGGAGGCTTTCAAAGTTCACGTTGCGCTCGTAGTAGTCCCGGGCGGAGTGGTAAAGGTTCTGGGTGTCCACGAACACCCCCACCCGCTGGTCTTGGTGGTGGCCAAGGGGCTCCATCGGCCCCATCATACCGGGGCCTAGCCCGCGTTCCTCAGGCCGGCGGCTACCCCCAAGAGGGAGAGGAGGAGGGCCTTGCGCACCCCCTCGTCCTCCCGGCCCCCCGGGGCGCGGTAGCGGGCGAGGAGTTCCACCTGGACGAAGTTGATGGGGTCCACGTAGGGGTTACGCAGGGCGATCTGCCGCTCCAGGGTGCGCTGGTTGTGGAGAAGGGGGGCCTCAAAGATGGCCTCCAAGAGGGCCACCGTCTTGCGGTACTCCTCGGCCAGATGGTGGAAGAAGGGGTGAAGGGCCTCGGGCACCAGGCGCAGGTAAAGCCGGGCCACCCCCAGGTCGGCCTTGGCCAGGGCCATGGCCGCGCTCTCCAGGGTGGTGGCGAAGAAGGGCCAGCCCCGGTACATCCCCCTTAGCAGGGAAAGCGGCAGGCCCTCCAGGGCGGAAAGGCCATACCAACCGGGCAAGAGGAGGCGCACCTGGGTCCAGGCCATGACCCAGGGGATGGCCCGGAGGTCCCGGATCTCCCGCACCCGGCCATGGCGGTAGACGGGACGGCTGGCGATGGGCAGCTCCCCGATCTCGCGGATGGGGGTGAAGGCCTCAAAGAAGGGGAAAAAGCCCTCCTGGCCCAGGAGGGCCCTGTAGCGGCCCATGCTCTCCTCCGCTGCCCCCCTTAGGGCCTCCCGCCAGGCGGGCTCAGGCTCCCGCCCTTCCCCCAAGGCGGCCTGGGCAAAGTGGAAGAGGAGCTGCTCCAGGTGGCGCACCGCCAGGTCGGGGTGGGCATAGCGGTCGGCCAGGGCCTCCCCCTGCTCCGTGAGGCGCAGGCGGTGGCCCACGCTCCTGGGGGGAAGGCTGGCGATGGCCCGCCCCGCAGGCCCCCCGCCCCGGGCGGTGGAGGTCCCCCGGCCGTGGAAGAAGAAGACGGGAAGCCCCGCTTCCCGCCCCACCTGGGCCAGGGCCTCCTGGGCCTCGTATAGGGCCAGGTTGGCCGCCAGGAAGCCCGCATCCTTGTTGGAGTCGGAGTAGCCGATCATGACCTCCACCCCGCCCCTTCCCTGGGCGTGGGTGCGGAACACCGGGTTGCCAAGGAGGCGGCGGAGGACCTCTGGGGCCCGGTGCAGGTCCTCAAGGGTTTCAAAAAGGGGCACCACGTCCAAGGGCAAGGGCCTTCCCGGACGGTACAGGCCCACCTCCCGGGCCAGGAGGAAGACCGCCAAGAGGTCGGCGGGGTGGTGGGTCATGGAAACCACGTGGGCCCCCTTGTCCCGCCAGGCCCGCATGGACCCCAGGGCCACCCGCAGGGCCTCCCCTTGGGGCTCCTCCCCCACGGGAAGGAGCGGCCTTGCGCTCCCCAGCTCCTCGGTGAGGAGGGCCTCCTGGGCCTCAGGGGGAAGGGAGAGGAGGTCGGGGTGGACCCCACCCGCGCGCAGGAGCTCCGCCGCCGCCTCCAGGAGCTTGGCGGACTCCTCCCTCAGGTCCAAGGGGGCAAGCTCCAGGCCGAAGGCGGTCAG
The DNA here is from genome assembly GCF_000236585.1 of Thermus sp. CCB_US3_UF1. Lineage (NCBI taxonomy): Bacteria > Thermotogati > Deinococcota > Deinococci > Thermales > Thermaceae > Thermus > Thermus sp. CCB_US3_UF1. The sequence continues at coordinate 1,067,668 of NC_017278.1, read as the reverse complement.
GCGGGCCTCGAGGGGCCGGAGGAAGGCCCGGGCCACGGGACCAAGCCCCACCCCCTCCAGCCCCCCCTCGGCCAGGCGCACGGCCCGCAAAAGCCCTTCCGTGGTGAGCTCCTCCCGCTCCAGGCGCCCGTAAAGGCCGGCGAAGAAGCGGCGGTAGGCCTCCCCGGGGAAGCGCTCCACCCCCTCCCCCCCGGAGCGCACCTCCCGCGGGACGGGGACCCGGGCCTCGGCGAGGGAAAGGTCCCGCACCAGGGCCTCCAGCTCCTGCAAAAACCGCTCGCGGGCCACCTGGCGGGCGTAGCGGGCGGCGAAGGCCGTCACCTCCGGGGTGACGAAGGGGTTCCCGTCCCGGTCCCCCCCGATCCAGCTGCGGAAGCGGACCGGGCTCCGGAGGCGGGGACGCCGGCCATAGACCCGTTCCAGGGCCGCCTCGAGGCCCGCCACCACCCGGGGGATGGCCCGCCAAAGGGTGGTGGGCAGGTAGTAAAGCCCCCCCTTGATCTCGTCCTCCACCGAGGGGCGGGCCTTGCGCACCTCCTCGGTGGCATAGAGCAGGGCCACCCGGGCCAGGAGGCGCTCCTTCTCCCCCGCTTCCAGCTCCTCCCCCAGGCGCTCCAGGTGGTGGCGCAGGGTGCGCCGCCGGGTCTCCGTGGGGTGGGCGGTAAAGGTGAGGTGAAGCTCCAGGCGGTTCAGGTGGGCCTCCGCCTCCTCCAGGGAAAGCCCCCGCTCCTTCAGGGCCTTGGCCAGGGCCAAAAAGCCCTCGGGTCTGGGGTTTTCCAGGGTTTCCGCCTCCGCCCGCAGGCGGTTCACCCGCACCCGGTGCCGCTCCTCCGCCAGGTTCACCAGGTGGAAGTAGTGGGTGAAGGCCCGCACCAGGGCCTCGGCCTCGGCCAGGGAAAGGCCCTCCACCCTTCGGCCCAGGGCCTCCCCCGCCCCCTCCTCCCCCTGCCGGCGGGCCTTGGCCAGATGGCGCACCTCCTCCACCAGGGCGAGGATCCGCTCCCCGGAAACGGCCCGGATGGCCTCCCCCAGGAGGCGGCCCAGGAGGTCCACCTCGGCCCTGAGGCGGTCAAAGGGCTCCGGGGTCAAGGCTCCTCCCAGACGTAGGGGCTGAGGGAAAGGGGCTTCCCCCCCTCAAAGAAGAGCTCCGTGGCGTGGAACCGGGCCCGGCCCTGGGCGGCGCGGAAGGGCTGGGGACGGCCCGTGAGGAAGCGGGCCAAAAAGGTCTCCACCTCCCCGCCGATGATGGACTGGTAGGTGCCCGTCATGCCCACGTCGGTCTGGTAGAGGGTGCCCTTGGGCAGCCGCATGGCGTCCAGGGTGGGCACGTGGGTGTGGGTGCCCAGGACGGCGGAAACCCGCCCGTCCAGGTAATGGGCCAGGGCCATCTTCTCGCTGGTGGCCTCGGCGTGGACCTCCACCAGAACGTAATCCGCCTCCTCCTGGGCCAGGAGGGCGTCCAGGGCGCGGAAGGGGTCGTCCAGGGGGTCCATGAAGACCCGTCCCATCACCTGGACGAAGAGGAGGCTCTCCTTCCCCACGGGAAGCCGCCACCAGCCCCGGCCCGGGGTCCCAGGGGGATAGTTGAGGGCCCGCACCACGGGCTCCCGCTCCAAAAGCTCGTACACCTCCTTGTGGTCCCAGGCGTGGTTGCCCAGGGAGACGAGGTCCACCCCTGCCTCCCGCAAGAGGCGGTAGGCGCGACGGTCCAGGCCCTTGCCCTTGGCGGCGTTCTCCCCGTTGGCGATGACCAGGTCGTAGCGGTCGCGGATGTCGGGCAGGTGCAGGCTCACCGCCCGCAGGCCAGGCTCGGCCATCACGTCCCCAATGAAGAGAACCCGCATGGGGGCATTATACGGAGCCGGGGGGCCTGCAGGCCCCCCGGGGTACGGCAGCGGGGCTAGGCGTTCCGCCGCTGCAGGTAGTAGACCACCCCATAGCCGATGCCCGCCAGGATGAGGAGGGGGATGGCGTAGGTGAGGAGGGTCCAGATGAGCCCCGAAAGGGCCAGGAGGACCCGGCCCAGGAAGGTGAAGACCCAGCCGCCCACCCATAGGGCCAGGAGCACCCCCACCACCACCAAGAGGCCCAGGACCACCCACTCCAGGATGTCGCGCAGGGTCCGTTCCATGCCCTAAGCATACACTGGAAAGGTGGAGCGCTACCGGCTAGAGGAGGGGCTGGTGGTGGGGCGGAAGGCCCTTCCCCAAGGCGACCTCCTCCTGCGCTTCGTCACGCCCAAGGGGAGCCTCGAGGCCCTGGCGAAAAAGGGCCTTAGGCCCACGGGGCGCTCGGGGCGGCTTTCCCTCTTCCACCACGTCCGCTTCCAGGTTTACGCCAAGGGCGAGGGCCTGCCCACCCTGACCCAGGCGGAGCTGGTGGGCCGCCTCCACGGCCTGGAAGAACCCCGGCGCTTCCTCCTGGCCTCCTTCCTGGCCGAGCTGGCCTACCGCCTGGCCTCCCCCGAGGCCGCCCCTAGGCTCTACCCCGTCCTGGTCTCGGGCCTGCGGGGCATCGCCAAGCACCCCGAGCCCCTCCTTCCCCTGGTCTGGGCGGGCTGGCGGGTGGTGAAGGCCGGGGGCCTGGCCCCAAGCCTCCTGGGGCCGGGCCTCCACCTCCAGGGGGGGCGGCTGGGGGAGGAAGGGGTTTACCTGGGGGAGAAGGGGGTGGAGGCCCTAAGGGCCATCCTCCACCTCCCCGGGGGGGAGGCCCTGGCCTACCTGGAAGAAGCCCCCCTGGAAAGGCTCTTCCTGGCCCTGAAGGGCCACGCGGAGGAAGCCCTTGGCCCCTTGCGCAGCGCCCTAGCCCTATAGGGGCTTGATCTCCAGGATGGTGTAAACCTGGGCCCCCTTCTTGCCCCGGATCTCCACCACGTCCCCCACCTTCTTGCCCAACAGGGCCTGGCCCAGGGGGGACTCGTCGGAGATCTTGCCGCTGAAGATGTCCGCCTCGTGGCTGCCCACGATGGCCAGGGAAAGCCTCTCCCCCGCCTCGGTTTCCAGCTCCACCTGGCAGCCCAAGGCCACCTGCTCGTAGGTGCCGTTCCCCTCCACCACCACCGCCCGGCTCAGGAGGTCCTCCAGCTGGGCGATGCGGGCCTCGTTCTGCCACATGGCCCGCCGGGCCTCGTCGTAGCCGGCGTTCTCCCGCAGATCCCCCTCCTCCAGGGCCTGCTCAAAGTCGGCGGAGATCTCCTGCCGCTTGGTGGTTTTCAGGTGATGCAGCTCCTCCTGAAGGCGCCGATAGCCTTCCGGGGTGAGGTAGACCGGCTTTTTCATCCTTGCCTCCGCGTAAAAAGGGGACCAGCCCAAGGGCTTGGGCTGGAGGTACCGCTATTCAGTATAGCAGGGGGGGCGAAAAGCCTCTAGGAGGGGAAGGAGCTCCGGGGGCGCGGGGCCTGCGGGCAATAGCCCCACCCCGCTTCCCGCCAGGAGGAGGAGGCCCTGGAGGGCCTTGGGGCGCAGGCGGGCCCGCACCACCTTCAGGCCCAGCTCCCGGGCAGCCGCCGCCGCCTTCTCCCGGGTGAGGCCCTCGAGGCCCCCCTCCAGGAGGTACAGCACCCCTTCCCGGTAGAGGAGGGGGCTGGTGCGGCTCCCGTCCACCACGTACCCCCAGGGGTCCAGGAGAAGCCCCTCAAAGGCCCCCCGGGCCTCGGCCTCCTTCAGGGCCAGGCGGTAGGGCAGGTAGTTGCCCGTCTTGTAGCGGGCCAGGTCAGGGTGGACGCGGAAGGCGGTGAGGTGGACCCGCACCCCCTGGCGGTAGGCGGAAGGGGGCGGAGGGGTGTAGGGCCTGGCCTCGGAAAGCCAGACCCCTTCCCCCACGGTGAAGCGGAGGCGGAGGCAAGGGGCCTGGGGCAGGGCGGCGAGGAGGAACTCCAGGTCCCGCAAAAAGGCCCCATCCCCCGGGTAGGGAAGGCCTAGGGCCTCGGCGTGGCGGCGCAGCCGGCCCAGGTGGTCCTCAAGCCAAAGGGGCTTCCCTCCCTCGGCCCGCAGGGTGGTGAAGACGCTTTGCCCATGGTAGAGGAAGCCCTCAGGAAGCCCTTCGGAAAAGGGCTCTCCCTTGCGCAACACCCAACGCCCAGCCACCTACCCCACCTCCAGGAAGCGGGCCAGAAGCTCCATCCCCCAGGGGGAGAGGATGCTTTCCGGGTGGAACTGCACCCCAAAGGCCACCTTCCCGTCCCACAGGGCCATGGGTACCCCCTCCCCCGTCCAGGCCAGAAGCCGAAGGGAGGGGGGGAGGCCCCTCAGGGCCAGGGAGTGGTAGCGGGCGAAGGGAAGGGGGTTGGGAAACCCCTGGAAAAGGGCTTCTCCCCCGTGGAAGACGGGGTGGGCCTCCCCGTGCACCGGGGCCTCCCGGTAAAGCTCCGCCCCCAGGGCCACCCCCAGGGCCTGGTGGCCCAGGCAGACCCCCAGGAAGGGGATGCCCTCCCGCAGGGCCTCTTCCGTCCACTCCAGGACCCGGCCCGCCCCGTAGGGGTCTTTAGGGCCTGGGCCCACCAGGAGGTGGGTGAAGCCGGCGAAGCGGGGGGCCTCCTCCTGGTCGGCCACCTCCACCTCGGCCCCCAGGGCCTTCAGGTAGTCCACCAGGTTGTAGCTGAAGGAGTCGCGGTTTTCCAGGAAGAGGACCCGGGCCCGCCGCCGCCTGGGGGGCGGGGGCGGGGTCCAGGAGGCCGTGGGCCTTGGGGGAAGGGGTTTTTGCCCGGGCCTCCCCCGCTCCAGGGCCAGGAGGAGGCTTTCCGCCTTGTGGAGGGTTTCCCGGTACTCCGCCTGGGCCTCGGAGGCGATCACCACCCCCGCCCCGGCGGAGAAGAGCACCTCCTCCCCCACCCGCTGGAAGGAGCGGATGAGGATGTTGAAGTCCGCCCCCTGGCCGGAAACGTACCCCAGGCTCCCCGTGTAGGCCCCCCGGGGGACGGGCTCCAGGTCGCGGATGGCCTCCATCACCGTCCCCTTGGGGGCCCCGGTGATGGTGCCTCCGGGGAAGAGGCTGCGGAAGACCTCCCCCAAGGAGGCCCGGGTATAGCCCTCCACCTCGGAGACCAGGTGCATCACGTGGGCGTAGCGCTCCACGGTGAAAAGCTCCCGCACCCGCACCGTGCCCGGAAGGGCCACCCGGGCCAGATCGTTGCGCAGGAGGTCCACCAGCATGGCGTGCTCCGCCCGCTCCTTGGGAGAGGCCAGAAGCTCCTCCTCCAGGGCCAGGTCCTCCGCCTCGCTCCCCCCCCGGGGCCGGGTGCCGGCGATGGGCCGGGCCCGGACCCGGGGGCCCACCTTCTGGAAAAGCCTTTCCGGGCTCCCAGAGACCACCGCCCAGCCCTCCCCCTCCAGAAGGCCCATGAAGGGGGAGGGGTTCAGGGACCGCAGGCGGGCGTAGAGGAGGAGGGGGTCCACGGGGCCCAGGAGGCGGAAGCGGTGGGAGAGGTTCACCTGGTAGACCACCCCGGCCCGGATCCTCTCCCGCACCTCCTCCACCCCGCGCACGAAGGCCTCTTGGGGGAAGTCGGAAACCAAGGGGTGCCGGGGGAGGGGGCCGGGGCGGTAGGCCAGGGGGGCCAGGGGAAGGCTAGGCCCCTGGACCAGGTGGCCCTCCAGAAGGGCGAACCCCTCGGGGTAGTAGAAGAAGGCCGCCTCGGGCAGGCCGGGAAGAGGAGGGTGGGTGGCCAGGCCCAGGTGGCGGGCGAACTCGTAGGCGAAAAACCCCATCCAGGCGGGGAAAAACCCCCTCCCCAGGCCCCTTTCCAGGTAGCTGAAGAGGTCCAAGGCCTCCCCCACCCGCCGGCCATCCAGGTAGAGCCTGCCCTCCCAGACCTCGAGGCGGTGCCGGGGGCGCACCCCGAGGAGGGAAAGCCGGGAAAAGGGGGTCCTGGGCCCCAAGGACTCCAGGAGGGCCGGGCGAAGCCCCCGGGTGCGGGCCGCATGGTAAAGCCCCAGCACGGCCCCAAGTATACCCGGGGCGTAGCCCACCCCCCTTGCCTTGGGGCCAGTCTCACCTGTAATATCCCCAACCAAGGGGGGTTTATGGAAACCTCGGGGTTACCCCACGGCCTAGGGGTCCAGGAGGTAGGGGCCTGGGCCGTGCGGTCCACCCCCTTGCTGGGGGTGCGCTGGCTGGGGGACCGCTTCTGGGCCGTGGGCTGGCACGGCCAGCTCTGGGAAAGCCGGGACGGCCTAGGCTGGAAGCCCCTCCCCACCCCCACCCGGGAAGCCCTGACCGCCTGCGCCCGGGCAGGGCGCCATCTGGTGGCGGTGGGGGGCAAGGGCACGGTCCTCCTGGCCGAGGCCGGCCACCCTCCCACCCGGGTGCAAGGGGGAGAGGAGGGGCGGGGGCTTTGGGCCGTGGCCCACGGAAGGGGCCGCCTTGTGGCGGTGGGCATGGGGGGCATGGCCCTGGCCTCGGAGGACGGCCTCACCTGGAGGCCCTTGGACCTAGGGCTCGAGGCCAACCTCTGGGGCCTAGCCTTTGCCCAAGGCCGCTTCGTGGCCGTGGGCCACGGGGTGATTCTGGTCTCCTCGGATGGGCTTGGGTTTGAAACCCTCTCCGCCCCCGGCATCCTCAACGGGGTGGCCCATGGGGACGGGCTTTGGGTGGCCGTGGGCTGGGGCGGGCTTATCCTCACCTCCCCGGACGGCCACCACTGGAAGCGGCAGGCCTCGGGGGTATGGAGCGGCCTTTTTGGCGTGGTCCGGGGGGCTGGGCGCTGGGTGGCCGTGGGGGAGCGGGGCACGGTCCTGGTCTCCCCGGATGGGGAGCGCTGGCACAAGGTGGCCCTCGAGGGCATGCCCTTCCTCACGGGGGTAGCCTGGAATGGCCGGCGCTTCGTGGCCTCGGGGTGGGGCGGGGCCCTGTACACCTCGGAAGACGGCCTCTCCTGGCAGGCCCTCCATCCGGGCACCGGCCAGTGGCTCCTGGGGGTAGCCCACGGGGGGGGCCGCTTCGTGGCCGTGGGGTATGAGGGCAGGCTGGGGGTGGTCCTGGTCTCCACCGACGGGGTTGCCTGGCACCTGGCGGCCCGGGTCCAGGGCTGGCTCACCGGGGTGGCCTGGGGCCAGGGGCGGTTCGTGGCCGTGGGGGAGAAGGGCCTGGTCCTGGTTTCCCCGGACGGCCGGCGCTGGCGGGCCCTGCAGGCCCCTACCCCAGGCTGGCTTTATGGGGTGGCCTTCGGGGAGGGTCGCTTCGTGGCCGTGGGGGAAGCCCTCCTCCTTTCCCGCGACGGGCTCAGGTGGGAGGCCTTTCCCCTGCCCCAGGCCCACAGCCTCTTGGGCATCGTCCACGGGGAGGGAACCTTCCTGGCCGCAGGGGAGAAGGGGAAGGTGTGGGCCTCGAGGGACGGCCACACCTGGGAGGCTGTCCTGGAGGGCGAAACCCCCTGGTTCAAGGCCCTGGCCTTCGGCGGGGGCCGCTTCCTGGTTGCGGGCTACGGCCGTGCCCTGGTGGCCAAGCGGGTCTGGGACTGGGAGGAGGCCGCCGTAGGCCACCTTCCCCCCTTCCTCACCGGGGCCGCCTACGGCCAGGGGCGCTTCCTCCTGGTGGGACACCCCGCCCCGGGCCCCGGGGTGGCAGCCTTCTCCCCGGATGGCCTCCGCTGGGAGGAGGTCCACCCTTTGGACAGCGAACCCGAGGCCGCAGCCTATGGCCATGGCCGCTTCGTGGCCGTGGGCAACTGCGGCACCGTCCACACCTGGCCCTAGTCCACGTTGAAGTAGCGGGCCTCGGGGTGGTGGACCACCAGGGCGCTGGTGGCGTGCTCGGGGTCCAGCTGGTAGCTCTCCGTGAGCCGCACCCCCACCCGGTGGAAGCCCATGAGCCGGTCTAGCTTGGCCTGGTGGGAGAGGTCCGGGCAGGCGGGGTAGCCGAAGGAGTAACGGGCCCCTTGGTAGCCCTGCTGGAAGAGCCTGCGGATGTCCGGAGCATCCTTGCCGGCGATCCCCCACATCTGCCGCATGCGCTTGTGCCAGTACTCCGCCAAGGCCTCGGTCATCTCCACGGCGAAGCCGTGGACGAAGAGGTAGTCCTGGTAGGCCCCGGCGGCAAACAGGGCCCGGGCCTTCTGGGAGGCCTCCTCCCCCATGGTGACCAGCTGCACCCCCAGCACGTCCCGGGCCCCGGCCCCGTAGGCGGGAAGCCAGGCGGCCTCCTCCCCCAGGGGAGGGGCAAAACGGGGGCGGAAATAGTCCACCAAGCTTAGGCCCCCGCCCCGCTGCCGGGGAAAGGGGAAGCGCTCCAGGACCTCCCCCGTATCCGGGGAGAAGACCAGCACCTCCTCCCCCTCCCGGGCCGCGGGGAAGAAGCCGTAGAGCACCCGGGGGCGGAGCCATCCCTCCCTTATGGCCTCCTCCAGGAGGCGGCGGAAGACCGGCTCCGCCTCCCGCTCCACCAGGGCCTGCCAGGCCTCCCGGCTCATCCCTTGGCGGCGGTAGCCCCACTGCCCCCGGAAAAGGGCCAGCTTGTTCACATAGTGGGCGAGGGTGGCCAGGTCCAGCCCCTCCTCCACCCGCACCCCGAAGAAGGGGGGGCGGGGCACGAAGGGGGGCTCGCCCACGGGCTTGGAGCGGACCGCCACCCGGGGGGCTTCCTTGGGCCTGGGGATTCCCTGGGCCGGGGCGGGCAAGGGGGCCCCGCCCGTGAGGGCCTCCATGAGCCGCAAGCCCTCAAAGGCATCCTCGGCGTAGTAGACGTTGGGGTAGATGCGGCGGAGCTCCTCCTCCACAAAGCTTCGGGTGAGGGCTGCCCCGCCCAGGATGACCGGGAGGGTATACCCTCTTTCCCGCATATACTCCAGGTTTTCCTTCATCACCAGGGTGCTCTTCACCAGGAGGCCGGACATGCCCACCGCGTGGGGCTTATGCTCCTCCACCGCCTTGAGGATCTCCTCAATGGGCACCTTGATGCCCAGGTTCACCACCTGGTAGCCGTTGTTGGAGAGGATGATGTCCACCAGGTTCTTGCCGATATCGTGCACATCGCCCTTGACCGTGGCCAGGACCATCCTGCCCCTCCCCTCCCCCTTGCGCTCCATGTGGGGTTCCAGGTGGGCCACGGCCCGCTTCATCACCTCGGCAGCCTGGAGGACAAAGGGAAGCTGCATCCTTCCCGCGGCGAAAAGCTCCCCCACCTCCTTCATCCCCTGAAGGAGGGGGCCGTTGATGAGGTCCAAGGGGCCGTGCCCTTCCTTCAGGGCCTGGTCCAGGTCGGCCTCGAGGCCCCCCTTCCGCCCCTCCACCACCCGGCGCTTCAGCCTTTCCCAAAGGGGCAAGGCGGCAAAGGCGTCCTCCTTGGCGGCAAAATCCCCCTGGTGGGCCTCAAAGTAGGCCATGAAGGCGAAGAGGGGGTCGTATCCCTCGCGGCGGCGGTCGTAGATGAGGTCCAAGGCCAGGGCGTAGGCCTCCTCGGGGATGGCGTCCATGGGCAGGATCTTCCCCGCGTCCACGATGGCGGCGGTGAGCCCCTTCTTCCGCGCCTCGTCCAGGAAGACCGAGTTGAGCACCCGCCGGGGCCTTGGCTTGAGGCCAAAGGAAACGTTGGACACCCCCAGGATGAACCCCACCCCCGGAAGCCGCTCCCGAAGCTCCTCCAGGGCCAAGAGGGTCTCCTTGGCCAAGGGGCGGCTCTCCTCGTCCCCTTGGGTGATGGGGAAGGTGAGGAGGTCCAAAAGGAGGTCCTCCGGGCGGAAGCCGTGGTGCTCCGTGAGGCGCTCGTACATGGAAAGGGCCACCCGCACCTTTTCCTCCCGGGTTTTAGCCATGCCCTTCTCGTCAATGGTGAGGACCACCAGGGCCGCCCCGTGGGCCTTGGCCAGGGAAGCCACCCGGTCAAAGCGGGCCAGGCCCTCCTCCAGGTTGGCGGAGTTGAGGAGGACCCGGCCCGGCAGGTGCTTCAGGGCCAGCTCCATGGCCTCGGCGCTGGTGGAGTCCACCATGAAGGGCACGGTGACCGCGGTGGCCAGGTGGGGCAGGAGCCACTTCAGGTCCTCCAGCTCGTCCCGCCCCGTCCAGGCCACGGAGAGGTCCAGGGCGTGGGCCCCTTCCTCCACCTGCTCCCGGGCCAGGGCCAGGATGCCCTCCAGGTCCCGGGCGAAGAGCATCTCCCGGAAGCGCTTGCTCCCCGTGGCGTTCAGGCGCTCCCCTACCAGGAAAAGGCTCGCCTCCTGCCTCAGGGCCACCGCCTGGTACAAGGAGGCCACCTGGGGGGGGAAGGCCTGGGGGCGCGCCTGCACGGGCAGGCCCTTCACCGCCTCGGCCACCCGGCGGATGTGCTGGGGCGTGGTGCCGCAACACCCCCCCACGGCGTTCACCCCGTACTCCAGGACAAACTTGCGGTGCCACTGGGCCAGCTCCTCGGGGGTGAGGTCGTAGACCACCCTTCCCCCCTCGTTCCGGGGCAGGCCGGCGTTGGGCAGGCAGGCCACGAAGCGGGTGCTGTTCTTTGCGAAGTAGCGGATCTTGCTGTCCATGAGGTCGGGGCCGGTGGCGCAGTTCATCCCCACCACGTCCACGGGGAGGCTTTCCAGGGCGGCCAGGGCCGCCTGCTCGTCCGTGCCCACCAGCATGGTGCCCGTGGCCTCGAGGGTCACCTGCACCTGCAGGGGCACCTCCCGCCCCACCTCGGCCATGGCCTCCCGGGCCGCTAGGACGGCGCAACGCACCTGGAGGATGTCCTGGGCGGTCTCCAGGAGGATGAGGTCCACCCCGCCCCTAAGAAGCCCCCGCACCGCCTCCTTGTAGGCGGCAAAGAGTTCCTCCCAGGAGATCTGCCCCAGGGAGATGAGCTTGGTGCCTGGGCCCAGGGCCCCGGCCACGAAGGCCCCATAGGGTTCCGCCGCCTCCTTGGCGATCCGGGCCCCCAGGTAGGCCAGCTCCTCCGCCTCCCCTTCCAGGCCGTACTCCGCCAGGACGTGCCTCAGGGCGCCGAAGGTGTTGGTCTCGATGACCTCGGCCCCGGCCTCGAGGTAGGCCCGGTGGACCTCCCGGACCACCTCGGGGCGGGTGCGGTTCAGGACCTCCGGGCAGCCGAAGTGGGCCTCCCCGCCGTAGTCCTCCGGGGAGAGGTCCCGTTTTTGTAGCTCGGTGCCCATGGCCCCGTCAAAGACCAGGGGTCTTTCCAGGAGGGCCTTGAGGTAGGGGAACTTCCGCGCCCGGGCCTCCTTGTTGTACCCGAGCCGCACCAAGGGCGCCTCGCCAAACCCCGCCCCCCCCAGGTGGTGGCGGCAGCCGGGGCTGCAGGTGTGGACCTCCACCATATCCCGCTAGTGTAGCGAAAAGGAGGGGGGTATGCTAGGCCCATGGACCCCTTCGGCATCCTCTACACCGACCTCTACCAGCTCACCATGGGCCAGGTCTACTTCCGCCTGGGGCTCCACGAGAAGGAGGCCCTCTTTGAGGCCTTCTACCGCAAGAACCCCGATTACGGGGCCCACCAGGCGGGGTACACCGTCTTCGCCGGCCTGGACCCCCTCCTTTCCTGGATGGAAGGGGCCCACTTCGGGGAAGCGGAGCTGGAAGCCCTCCGCGCCCTCAAGGGCCGCTCGGGCAAACCCCTTTTCGCCGAGGACTACCTGCGCTACCTCAAGGGGATGGGCGGCTTTTCCGGCCTCACCCTCCGGGCCCTCCCCGAGGGCCGGGTGGCCCACCCCCAGGTGCCCCTCCTCAGCGTGGAGGGCCCCCTCCTCCAGGCCCAGCTCCTGGAGACCGCCCTCCTCAACCGCATCAACTACGAAACCCTCATCGCCACCAAGGCCAGCCGGGTGCGGGAGGCGGCGGGGGAGGCGGCGGTCCTGGAGTTCGGCCTCCGCCGCGCCCCCGCCAAGGGGGGGGAAAGCGCCACCCGGGCCAGCCTCATCGGCGGGGCCAACCGCTCCAGCGCCGTAAGCCTCTCCCACCTCCTGGGCCTCCCCTCCTCGGGCACCCATGCCCACAGCCTGGTCCAGGCCTTCCTGGCCCTAGGCCATTCGGAGGAGGAGGCCTTCCAGGCCTTCGCCGAGGTCTTCCCCGACGACACCATCCTCCTCCTGGACACCGTGGACACCCTGGGCTCCGGCCTCCCCCACGCCATCCGGGTCTTTGAGGGCTTGCGCCGCAAGGGGCATAAGCCCGTGGGGGTGCGCATTGACTCGGGGGACCTGGCCTATTTGGCCATCCAGGTGGCCAAGGAGCTGGACAAGGCCGGCTTCCCCGACACCCTCATCGTCCTCTCCGGGGACCTGGACGAGCTGGTGATCTGGCAGATCAAGAGCCAGATCCTGGAGGAAGCCCCCCGCTACGGGGTGGAGCCCGAGGCCCTCCTGAAGCGCCTGGTCTACGGGGTAGGCACCAAGATGGTGGTCTCCTGGGGGTATCCGGCCTTGGGCGGGGTGTACAAGCTGGTGGCCATCCGGGAAAACGGCACCTGGGCCCCAGCCATCAAGATCTCGGACTCCTTGGAAAAGATCCTGAACCCGGGGCACAAGAAGGTCTACCGGGTCTACGACCGGCGGGGCCTGGCCACGGCCGACCTCCTGGCCACCTCCGAGGAGGAGGTGCGGGAGGACCAGGCCCTCTGCCTGCGCCACCCCACCGACCCCACCAAGCGCCGCACCTTAAGGCCGGGGGAGTTCACCCTGGAACCCCTGCTGCAGGAGGCCTACCGGGGCCGGCGCCTCTTCCCTCCCCTGCCCCTCGAGGTCCTGCAGGAGAGGCGGCGCAAGGACGTGGAGCGCCTGGACCCCGGGGTGCGCCGCCTGGTGAACCCCCACATCTACCACGTTTCCCTCACGGAGAGGCTTTTTGCCCTCAAGGAGGAGATGGTGGCCCGGCTCAGCCGGGATTAGGAGGCCTGCCTGAGCCTGGCCTCCTCGAGGGCCTTCAGGGGGTGGTCCAGGTGGGGCAGGTCAATGACCAGCTCCTTCACCCCACTCCCCGGGGCCTCAAACATCAGGTCCACCATGGTCTTCTCCAGGATGGCCCTAAGGCCCCGGGCCCCGGTGCCCCGCTTGAGGGCGCGGCGGGCCACCTCCTTGAGGGCCGCCTGGGTAAAGCGGAGCTCAATCCCCTCCATGCGCATAAGCTCCTGGTACTGCCGCACCAGGGCGTTCTTGGGCTCGGTGAGGATGCGCACCAGGTCGTCCTCGGAAAGGGGGTGGAGCTGGACGATCAGGGGGGCCCGGCCCACGAACTCCGGGATCATGCCAAACTTCACCAGGTCCTCCGGGAGAACCTCCAGGGCCTCCTCCTTGGCCCCGGTGGCCTTGGGCCGGGTAAAACCGATGGTGGTGCGCTCGGTGCGGGCCTTGACGATGTTCTCCAGGCCCTCAAAGGCCCCGCCCAGGATGAAGAGGATGTTCTTGGTGTTCACGGGGATGAACTCCTGATGGGGGTGCTTCCGGCCACCCTGGGGGGGCACGTTGGCGATGGTACCCTCAATGATCTTGAGCAGGGCCTGCTGTACCCCTTCCCCGGAAACGTCCCGGGTGAGGGAGGGGTTTTCCGACTTGCGGGCGATCTTGTCGATCTCGTCAATGTAGACGATGCCCATCTCCGCCCGCTCCACGTCAAAGTCGGCGTTCTGCAGCAGGCGGAGGATGACGTTTTCCACGTCCTCGCCCACATAGCCGGCCTCGGTGAGGGTCGTGGCGTCGGCGATGGCGAAGGGCACATCCAGGTAGCGGGCCAGGGTTTCGGCCAGGAGGGTCTTGCCCGTGCCCGTGGGCCCGATGAGGAGGATGTTGGCCTTGCCGATCTCCGCCTCCGGGTGCAGGAGGCGCTTGTAGTGGTTGTAGACGGCCACGGAAAGGGCCCGCTTGGCCGCCTCCTGCCCCACCACGTAGGCGTCCAGGTGGGCCTTGATCTCCTGGGGCCTGGGCAGGCGGCTCGGCCCCCTGGGCTGGCGCCGTTCCTGGCGCAACACTTCCCCGGCCCGCTCCACGCAGCTCTCGCAGATGTAGGCCTCGGCGATGGGGCTTTCCAGAAGCCGCCCCGTTTCCGGGGGGCGCAGGCCACAAAAGCTGCAGGTGGGTCTAGGCTTCCTCACGGGTCACCACCTGGTCGATGAGGCCGTAGGCCAAGGCTTCCTGGGCGGAAAGGTAATAGTCACGGTCCGTATCCTTTTCCACCTTCTCCAGGGGCTGGCCGGTGTGCTTGGCCAGGATCTCGTTGAGGAGCTTCTTGGCCTTGAGGATCTCCTGGGCCTGGATGGCGATGTCGCTGGCCGTGCCCCTGGCCCCGCCCCAGGGCTGGTGGATCATCACCTTGGAGTGGGGCAGGGCGTAGCGCCTTCCCTTCTCCCCCGCCGCCAGGATGACGGCGGCCATGCTGGCCGCCAGGCCGATCACGATGGTGGACACGGGGGCCCGCACGAACTGCATGGTGTCGTAGATGGCCAGCCCCGCATCCACCTCGCCTCCAGGGGAGTTGATGTAGAGGCGGATCTCCTGGTTGGGGTTTTGCGCATCCAGAAAGAGGAGCTGGGCCACGATGGTGTTGGCCACCTGGGCGTCAATGGGGGTGCCCAGGAAGATGATCCGGTCCTTGAGGAGGCGGGAGTAGATGTCGTAGACCCGCTCGCCGCGGGCGGTCTGCTCTATGACGTAGGGTATGACCATACCGTTTCCCATTGTAGCCGTAACCCCAGGGGGAAATCCCCCCTGGGCCACCCTGGCCGCCTTAGGCCAGCTGGGCCACCGCCTGGCGCAGGGCCTTGTCCTGGAGGTAGGCGGCCTTCAGGCGGGCCAGGCCCCGCTCCCCGAACTCCCGTTTGAACTCGGGGAGGGAAAGGCCGTAGGAGCGGGCCACCGCCTGCAGGTAGGCCTGCCACTCCTCCTCGGTGAGCTCAGGCTTGAGCTCCTCCGCCAGGCGCTCCTTGGCCAAGGAGCGGCGCACCCGCTTCAGGGCCTCCGCCTTGAGGTCCTCGCGGAACTTGGCCAGCTCGCCCCGCTCCTCCAGGGCCTGGAGGTAGGCCTCGAGGGCCACCCCCTGCCGGGCCAGGTCCTGGGCCAGGTGCTCCAGGAGGTGGCGCTCCTCCGCCTCCAGCATGGAGGGGGGCACCTCGGCCTCCAGGCCCTCGGCCAGCTTCTCCAAGAAGACCCGCTCCCGGGCCTCCTGGTACTCCCGCTCCGCCTGGCGCTTGAGGCTTTCCCGCACCCGCTCCTTAAGGTCCTCGAGGCTGGCCGCCTCCAGGGTCTTCGCGAACTCCTCGTCCAGGGCGGGAAGCTCCAGGGCCTTCACCTCCAAGACCTCGGTGCGCACCTCCCGCACCTTCTCGCCCTTTTCGTTGAGCACCGGGACCTGGACCACGTCCCCGGCCCGCTTGCCCAAAAGGGCCTCCTTCACGTGGGGCAGGGCCTTGGCCAGGTCAATGGGGAACTCGGCCCCCTCCTCGGTGCGCACGAAGACGTGGTCCCCCTCCTGGGCCTCCCGGTCCACGGGGACCAGCTCGGCGTAGCGGTGGCGAAGCTCCTCCAGGGCCCGCTCCACCATCTCCTCGGTGACCTCGGGAGGCTCCACCCCCAGGGTGAAGCCTCGCCAGTCGGGGAGGTGGACCTCGGGGTAGTTCTCCACCTCGGCCACGTAGCGGAAGCCCTCCCCCTCCTTGAGCTCCTGCTCCACCACCCGGGCGGCCACGGGGAGGAGGCCAAGCTCCCGCACCGCCTCGGGGTAGGTCTCCTCCACCAGGCGCTCCTGCAGGTCGGAAAGGAGCTCCTCCCGGCCCAGCCTGGCCTCCACCACCTTCAAAGGCGCCTTCCCCGGACGGAAGCCGGGGATCCGCACCCGTTTGGCCAGGTCCCTAAGGAGGGCCTGGTAGCTCTCCTGCACCTTATCCGCCGGAACCTCCACCCGGACCTTTACCCGATAGCCGGAACGCTCCAGGATCTCCGCCACGCCTCACCTCGCGTATCTGCCATGGAGAAGGGCCTCGCCCGGCTGGTGCGAGGAGCGGGACTTGAACCCGCACGGGTTGCCCCACCGGATCCTAAGTCCGGCGCGTCTACCGGTTCCGCCATCCTCGCAAGGAGGGCGAGGCCCTCCTTCAAAATACCACCCCTTACGGGGTGGCGGGGTTGGGGTGAGCGATGGGACTTGAACCCACGACCCCCGGATCCACAGTCCGGTGCTCTAACCAGCTGAGCTACGCTCACCACGCTCAGCATCCGCCATTCTACGGGCCTACCTCCCCTCCGTCAAGGCCTGAAGCCCGCCCTCCAGGCTCATGGCCTCGTACCCCTCGGCCTCGAGGTAAAGGGCCGCCACCTGGCTCAAAAGCCCCTTCTCGCACACCAGAAGCAGGGGAACCCGGGGCAGGCCGTGCTCACCCTTTTGGATTTTCTCCAGGGGCACCCAGTCGGCGGCAAAGGGCAAGGGGGAAGTGCGCCGCTCCGCAGGGCGCACGTCCACCACCTTCACCCCTTGGGCCAAAAGGGCGGGGAGCTCCTCGGGAGGCACCTTGCGCATGGCCTGAGTATACCCCAGCCCCCTCCGCCCACTCCGCAAGTCTATGCAGATATTCCCGGCCTTATTGCATAAGAACGCCGGCTCATCCTTGGCGGTCCAGGGCCTTTGTGCTAAGCTTTACCCTTGGGTACGCGATGCCGCCGAGAAGAGACCTCAAGAAGATCCTCATCATCGGTTCGGGGCCCATCACCATCGGGCAGGCCGCGGAGTTTGACTACTCCGGCACCCAGGCGGTGAAAGCCCTGCGGGGAGCGGGGTACGAGGCCATCCTGGTCAACTCCAACCCCGCCACCATCATGACCGACCCCGACCTGGCCGAACGCACCTACGTGGAGCCCCTTACCCTGGAGTACCTGGAGAAGGTCCTGGCCAAGGAGCGCCCCGATGCCCTCCTGCCCACCCTGGGCGGCCAGACGGCCCTGAACCTCTCCATGGCCCTTTACGAGGAGGGGATCCTGGCCCGCTACGGGGTGGAGCTCATCGGGGCCAAGGCCGAGGCCATACGCAAGGGGGAGGACCGGGAGGAGTTCCAGAAGGCCATGCGCAAGATCGGCCTCGAGGTGCCCCGGGGCAGGATGGTGGCTAGCCTGGAGGAGGGCCTCCACTTCGCCCGGGAGGTGGGCTACCCCGTGGTGGTCCGACCCTCCTTTACCCTGGGGGGCACCGGAGGCGGCATCGCCCGCAACGAAGAGGAGCTCAAGGAGGTGCTGGGCCGGGGCCTCCTCCTCTCCCCCGTGCACACCGCCTTGGTGGAGGAATCGGTCTTAGGCTGGAAAGAGTTTGAGCTGGAGGTGATGCGGGACCACGCGGACACGGTGGTCATCATCACCAGCATTGAGAACGTGGACCCCATGGGGGTCCACACCGGGGACTCCATCACCGTGGCCCCAGCCCAGACCCTTTCCGACCAGGAGTACCAGCGCATGCGGGATGCGGCCAAGGCGGTGATCCGGGAGATCGGGGTGGACACCGGCGGGTCCAACATCCAGTTCGCCGTGGACCCCAAGACGGGCCGCCAGGTGGTCATTGAGATGAACCCCCGGGTGTCCCGCTCCAGCGCCCTGGCCTCCAAAGCCACCGGCTTCCCCATCGCCAAGATCGCCGCCCTCCTGGCGGTGGGCTACCGCCTGGACGAGCTGCCCAACGACATCACCCGCAAGACCCCGGCCTCCTTTGAGCCCACCATCGACTACGTAGTGGTGAAGATCCCCCGCTTCGCCTTCGAGAAGTTCCAGGACCTGCCCAACACCCTGGGGGGGCTTAAGGACGAGCTCTCCACCCAGATGAAGTCCGTGGGGGAGGTGATGGCCATCGGCCGCACCTTCAAGGAGGCCCTCCTCAAGGCCCTCCGCGGCCTGGAGCGGGACGTGCGGGCCCTGGCAGGGGTGAAAACAGAGGCCCTGGAAGGGAAGCTTTACCCCAACCCTGACCGCATCTACGCCGTGCTGGAACTTCTCAGGCGGGGGATGCCGGTGGAGGAGCTCTACGGGGCCACCCGCATTGACCCCTGGTTCCTCCACCAGATGAAGGAGGTGGTGGAGGCCGAGGAGTGGCTCAAGGGCCACCCCCCCAGGGACCGGGAGGACTGGCGGTTTTACAAGGGCCTGGGCCTCTCCGACCGGCGGATAGGGGAACTCTTGGGCCAAGGGGAGGAGGCCGTGCGCCAGGCCCGCCAGGCCCACGGGGTGGCCCCCGTCTACAAGACCGTGGACACCTGCGCCGCAGAGTTTGAGGCCTACACCCCCTACCACTACTCCACCTATGAGCTGGAGGACGAGGTCTGGGCCTCGGAAAGGCCCAAGGTGGTGATCCTGGGCTCCGGGCCCATCCGCATCGGCCAGGGGGTGGAGTTTGACTACGCCACGGTGCACGCGGTCTGGGCCCTGAAGGAGGCGGGCTACGAGACCATCATGGTGAACTCCAACCCCGAAACGGTTTCCACCGATTACGACACCGCCGACCGCCTCTACTTTGAACCCCTCACCCTGGAGGACGTCCTCAACCTGGTGGAGCACGAAAAGCCCCTGGGGGTGATCGCCACCCTGGGGGGCCAGACCCCCTTGAAGCTGGCCCAAGGGCTGGAGGAGGCCGGGGTCAAGCTCCTCGGCACCCCCTTCGCGGCCATCCATCAGGCGGAGGACCGGGAGGCCTTCCACCGCCTTTGCCAACGGCTCGGCATCCCCCAGCCCGAGGGCCGGGTAGCGGCCACCCCCGAGGAGGCCCTGGGCCTGGCCGAGGAGGTGGGCTTCCCCCTCTTGGCCCGGCCCAGCTACGTCCTGGGGGGACGGGCCATGCGGGTCCTGAGGAACCGGGAAGAGCTTCGGCATTACCTGGAAGAGGTCTACGCTCCCCTCCAGGACAAGCCCTCCATCCTCCTGGACCGCTACCTGGAAGGGGCCCTGGAGCTGGACGTGGACGCCCTAGCCGACGGGGAGGAGGTGATGATCGCCGGGGTGATGGAGCACGTGGAGCGGGCCGGGGTCCACTCCGGGGACTCGGCCACGGTCCTCCCCCCGGTGCACCTCTCCCCCGCGGCCTTGACCAAGGTGAAGGACTACACCCGCCGCCTGGCCCTGGCCCTGGGGGTGAAGGGGCTTCTCAACGTGCAGTACGCCGTTCAAGGGGAAGAGGTCTACATCCTGGAGGCCAACCCCCGGGCCAGCCGCACCGTGCCCTTCGTCTCCAAGGCCATCGGCGTACCCCTGGCCAAGCTGGCGGCCCTGATCGCCGTGGGCAAGACCCTTAGGGAGCTTGGGATAGAGGACCTGGAACCCGTGCCCCCCTACTACGCGGTCAAGGAGGTGGTCATCCCCTGGCTCAAGTTTCCCGGGGTCATCCCGGTCCTGGGCCCGGAGATGCGCTCCACGGGGGAGAGCATGGGGATGGACGAGGACCCCTACCTGGCCTACTACAAGGCCCAGCTTGGCGCCGGGCAGAAGCTCCCCCTCACGGGGCGGGTGCGCTTCCTGGAAGAAGGCCTCCCGGAAGGGGAAAGGGCGCGGCTGGAGGAGGTGAAGCGCCTTTACCTGGAAGCGGGCTTTTCCCTCGCCCAGGACGCGTACGACCTCCTCATCAGCCCCGTGCCCCATCCCGAGTTGAGGCGGGCGGTGGAGAAGGGGCTTCCCTTCATCACCACCCTCGAGGGGGCCTGGTGGAGCCTCCAGGCCATCCTAAGGGCCCGGGAAAAGGACCCCGAGGCCCGAAGCCTGCAGGAGTGGCACCGGATGCCCAAGCCCCTCCCAACCCCAAGGGTGTAGAATGGGTCGCAAATGAAGCTCATCGTGGCCATCGTGCAGGACACCGACGCTCCCGGGCTCACCAAGGCCCTGATGGAGCGGGGCCTGCAGTCCACCAAGCTGGCCTCCACGGGGGGGTTTCTCCGGGAAGGGAACACCACCTTGCTCATCGGCCTGGAGGACGACCGGGTGGAGGAGGTGCTGGATCTCATCCGGGAAAAGTGCCGCACCCGCACCCGCCTGGTGACCCGGGGCCTCCCCCTATCCGAAGCCCCTGACCCCTTCCTGGCCCAGCCGGTGGAGGTGCAGGTGGGGGGGGCGGTGGTCTTCGTCCTGCCGGTGGAAGGCTTCTTCAAGGTATGAGGGGGCTGGCCTTAGGGCTCCTCCTGGGCCTGGCCCTGGCCCAGACCGCCAGGCCGGTGGAGGCCTTTACCCGGGCCCTGGGCGAACCCCCGCCCGGGGCCAGGGTGGAGGTGGAAGCCCGGAATGGCCGCCTCCTGGCCGCCACCTACCAGGGGCCCAGGAACGCGGCCTTCCTAGCCCTCCTGCTGGAAAAGGCCACCGGGGAGGCCCTGGGGCAGGCCTTCCTCAGTTGGTACGCGCAAAACGCCCCCAGGCTCACGGGCCAGCGCCTCACCCTTCGCCTGGGGGAGGCCCACCTGCTGGAGCTATCCCTGGGTGAGGGCTTGTGGGCCCGGGTGGCCCCCGTAAGCGTGCCCGAAAGCGCCTTCGGCCAGGACCGCCTGGTCCTGGGGCAACAGGGGCCTTTTCTCCGGGTGTTTTCCGATTTCCAGTGCCCCTTCTGCCAACGCCTGGCCCGGGAGGTCCTCCCTGCCCTCAAGGCCCGGGCGGCCCGGGGGAAGGTGCGCCTCAGCTACCGCCATTTCCCCCTCACGGAGATCCACCCCGAGGCCCTGCCCGCGGCCATGGCCGCGGAGTGCGCCCACCGCCAGGGGGCCTTCTGGGCCTACCACGACCGCCTAATGGCGGGCCGCCTGGGGGACTACCTAGGCCTGGCCCAGGCCCTGGGGCTGGAGGAGGAAGCCTTTGCCCGATGCCTAAGGGACCCTGGGGTGCGGGCCAAGGTGGAGGAGGAGCGGGCCTTGGCCCTAAGGCTGGGCTTACGGGGTACCCCGGCGGTCTTCGCCGGCCCCTACCGGGTGCCCAACCCCTTTGACCTCCCCCAGGTGCTGGACTACCTGGAGCTTGCCCGCTAAAGTGGGCGGGGTGGAAGGCGAGGTTTTCCTCCTCAAGGACCAAAAGGGCCGGGCCTTTTTGGTGTGGCTCAAGGAGGGCGGGGTCTTCCACCACCACCGGGGTACGGTCCCCCACGAGGCCATCCGAAAGGCCGGCCCCGGGGGGCAGGTCCGCACCCATCTGGGCGAGGTGCTTTCCGTGCACCGCCCGACCCTGGAGGAGTACGTCCTCCACATGCGGCGGAGCGCCACCCCCACCTACCCCAAGGACGCCAGCGCCCTGGTAGCCCTCCTGGACCTGGCCCCGGGCATGCGGGTCCTCGAGGCCGGCACCGGTTCCGGAGGGCTCACCCTCTTCCTGGCCCGGGCCGTGGGGCCTGAGGGCTGGGTGGAAAGCTACGAAAAGCGCCCCCAGCACCTGGCCCAGGCCCAAAGGAACGTCCGAGCCTTCTGGCGGGTGGAAAACGTCCGCTTCCACGCCCTAAGCCTGGAGGAAGCCCAGCTGGAAGGGGAAAGCTTCCACGGGGTGGCCCTGGACCTGATGGAGCCCTGGAAGGTCCTGCCCCAGGCGGCCCGGGCCCTGATGCCCGACCGCCTCCTGGCCGCCTACCTGCCCAACATCACCCAGGTCCTGGAGCTGGTGCGGGAAGCAGAGGGCCTGCCCCTTAGGCTGGAGAGGGTCTTGGAGGTGGCCTGGCGGGAGTGGGAGGTGCGCCCTCCCGTGGCCCACCCCCGCTTCCAGCAGGTGGGGCACACGGCCTTTTTGGTGGTCTTTAGAAAATGGAAGGCCTCCTGATCCATGCCGTCTTGCGGGAGCTCCTCCCCGAGCTGCCCGCCCTCAACCTGGGCCTGGCCTTCCCCGAGGAGGGCACCCTGGCGGTCCTCCTCAAGGGGCGGTCGGGGCGGATCTTCAACCTGGTCCTCCACTACCGGCCCCCAAGCCCAAGCCTGGTGCTGGAGGAGGGCACCCTCCTGGGGGAGGCCAAGACCCCCTTCCAGCGCCAGCTCGCCGCCCGGGTGAAAGGCCCCCTGAAGGAGGCGGAGCAGCTCAAGCTGGACCGGGTGGTCTTCCTGCGCTTCGCCGGGGAAAAGGGGTTCGTGGACACCCCCCCCACCACCCTGGTCTTTGAGGCCACGGGGAGGAACGCCAACCTCCTTCTCCTGGACGAGGAAGGGCGGATCCTGGGGGTGGACCGGGTCATCACCCAGGAGGTGAACCGCTACCGCGAGCTGCGGCCCGGCCTCCCCTACACCCCCCCACCCCCCTACGCCAAGCTGGACCCCAGGACCCTTACCCCAGAGGACCTCCAGGGGCTTCTGGGCCAGCCCCTCAAGGCGGTGGTGCGCCACGTGGACGGGGTGGGCCTGGAGCTGATGCGGGAGCTGGCCCGGCGGGCCGGCCTTACCCCCGAAACCCCCCTGGACCCACCGGGTCTGGAAAGGCTCTACCAGGCCCTGAAAGGCCTGGTGGAAGACCCCAGGCTGCGCACCACCCTTTCGGAGGAGCTTAGGGCCAGGTGGGCCGAGGAGGAGAAGGAAGCCCTAAGAAAGCCCCTCCTCGAGGCCCTGGAACGGGAAAAGAGAACCCTGCTTGCCCGGCTTGCCGACTACCAGGGGGCCCTGGCCCGCCTGGAGGAGGCGGCGGGCTTGCGCCAGAAGGCCGACCTCCTCCTGGCCCGGCTCAAGGCCGTGCCCAAGGGGGCCAAGGAGGTGATCCTGGAAGGCTTTGACGGCCAGCCCGTGGCCATCCCCCTGGACCCGGGCCTCACCCCCCAGGAGAACGCCAAGAAGCTCTACGAGCGGGCCAGGCGCCTGGAGGAGCTGGCGGAGCGGGCCCTGGACCTCATCCCCAAAACGGAGGAAAGGGTACGGGCCCTGGAGGCGGAGATGGCCCGCATCGCCCGGGCGGACCTGGGGGAGCTTCTGGCCCTTACCCGGAAGCCCAGGGAGGACAAGGGCCCCAGGCTGGGCCTGCGCTACACCTCCCCCTCGGGCTTCCCCGTCCTGGTGGGGCGCAACGCCAAGGAAAACGACCTCCTCACCCGCCTGGCCCACTCCGAGGACCTCTGGTTCCACGCCCAAGGGGTACCGGGGAGCCACGTGATCCTGAAGGCTGAGGGGAAAAACCCGCCCCTAGAGGACCTCCTCTTCGCCGCCAGGCTCGCCGCCTACCACTCCAAGGCCCGGGGGGAGAAGCAGGTGCCCGTGGACTACACCCGCAAAAAGCACGTCTGGCGGCCCCGCAAAGCCCCCCCCGGGCAGGTGCTCTACACGGGGGCCAAGACCCTTTTCGTGGAGGGCACGCTTCCCGGGGAGGGGGAGGCGGGATAAACTTAGACCCCGTGAAGAGGGTGATGTTCCACGCCAAAATCCACCGGGCCACCGTGACCCAGGCCGACCTACACTACGTGGGCTCGGTGACCGTGGACCAAGACCTCCTGGACGCCGCTGGCATCCTTCCCTACGAGCAGGTGGACATCTACGACATCAGCAACGGGGCCCGGCTCACCACCTACGCCCTCCCTGGCCCCCGGGGCTCGGGGGTGGTGCAGATCAATGGGGCCGCCGCCCACCTGGTGCGCCCAGGGGACCTGGTGATCCTGGTGGCCTACGGGGTGTTCACCGAGGAGGAGGCGCGGGCCCTGAAGCCCACCGTGGTCCTGGTGGACGAGAAAAACCGCATCCTGGAGGTGCGCAAAGGGTGAGGCGCCTCCGGCTTTACCTGGAACTCATCCGCTTTGAGCATACCCTCTTCGCCCTTCCCTTCGCCTACGGGGGGATGCTCTGGGCGGCAGGGGGCTGGCCGGGATTCCGGACCTTCCTCCTGGTCACCTTGGCCATGGTGGGGGCCAGGACCATGGCCATGGCCCTGAACCGCCTCATCGACTGGCGGATCGACGCCCTCAACCCCCGCACCCAAAACCGCCACCTGCCCCGGGGGCTGGTCAAGCCCGGGGAAACCCTCCTCCTGGCCCTTTTGGGCCTGGTCCTATTGGTCTACGCCGGCCTTGCCCTAAACCCCCTCACCGCAAGGCTCTTGCCCGTGGCCGTCCTCTTCCTCACCGGCTACTCCTACACCAAGCGCTTCACCTGGCTTTGCCATTACGTCCTGGGCCTCACCATTGGGGCGGCGGCTGCCGGGGGCTGGATCGCGGTCACGGGAAGCTTTGCCCCCACCGCCTACTGGCTTTGGGCCGGGGTGGGGCTTTGGATCGCCGGGTTTGACATCCTCTACGCCACCCAGGACTACGCCTTTGACCGGGCCTACGGGGTGAAGAGCATCCCCGCCCGCTTCGGCATCCCTAGGGCCCTGGCCCTGGCCCGGGCCACCCACCTTTTGGCCTGGCTGGCCTTCCTCGAGGCGGGCCTGGCCTACGGGGCTGGGCCCCTTTACTTCCTGGGCCTCCTCCTGGTGGGGGGGCTCCTCCTCTACGAGCACCGCTTGGTCTCCCCTCGGGACCTCTCCCGGGTGGACGTGGCCTTCTTCCAGGCCAACGTAGGGGTAAGCCTGGGGATGTTTCTCTTCCTCGTCTTGGACCTCCTCCTCTAGGTGTAGCCTGGGGGCATGGAGGGGCTAAAGCGGCAGGCGGAACGGGCCATCCGGGAGTTTTTGGAACTCTTCCCCATGGAGCGGGGCGCCCTTTTCGTCCTTGGGGGGTCCACCAGCGAGGTCCTGGGGGAGCGGGTGGGGACAAGGCCCAGCCTCGAGGCCGCCGAGGCCATCCTGGAGGGCCTCCTATCCCCCCTTCTGGAGCGGGGGGTGTGGGTGGCGGTCCAGGCCTGCGAGCACCTAAACCGGGCCCTGGTGGTGGAGCGGGAGGCGGCCCGGGCCTACGGCCTGGAGGAGGTGACGGTCTTCCCCCACCCCAAGGCGGGGGGCAGCCTGGCCACCGCGGCTTTCCTCCGCTTCCGGGACCCGGTGATGGTGGAGTCCCTCCGGGCCCAGGCCCACGGGGGGATGGACATCGGCGGGGTGCTCATTGGCATGCACCTGAGGCCCGTGGCCGTCCCCTTGCGCCTTCCCTCGAGGCGGATCGGGGAGGCACCCCTCATCGCCGCCAAGACCCGGCCCAAGCTGGTGGGCGGGGCCCGGGCGGTCTACACCCGGGAGGAGATGCTCAGGAAGGTAGAAGAATATCGCCAAGGGCTTCCCTGAAGAGGGCCGCCACCCCCAGGGCCTCGTAGCGGTCGTAGGAGCCCATGAGGGAGAGGCGGAAGATCCTTCCCCGCAAGGGGCCCTGCCCCCCGGCGATCACCGCCCCCCGCTGGGCAAAGGCCTCCTTGACCGCCCGGTAGGGCACCCCCTCGGGCAGGTAAAAGGCGGCCACCGCCGGGCTTTGGGTCACAGGCACCGCCCTTAGGCCCAGCTCCTCTCCCACCCGGTAGAGGAGGGCGTTCTGCCAGGCCTTGAGGGCCAGGTGGTCCTCCAGGCGGGGCAGGACCTCCTCCAGCACCGCCGCCACCGCCCCCACCAGGTTGATGGCCGGGGTCCAGGCGCTCTCCCCTTCCCGCTGGGCCCGGAGTTCCCGGGCCAGGTCCAGGTAGTACCCCCGGGGCCTAAGCCCCTCCAAGGCCCGAGGGGCAAGGGCCACCAAGCCCAAGCCGGGTGGGCACATGAGGCCCTTTTGGCTCCCGGAGACCGCCCCGTCCACCCCCCAGGCCTCGAGGGCCACCGGGGAGACCAGGAGGCTCGTGACCATGTCCGCCCCCACCAGGCCCTCGGGGTTTTCCCCCTTGAAGGCCTGGGCCAAGGCGGGGAGGTCCACCAGGGCCCCGGTGGAGGTTTCCGAGTGGACGAGGAGGAGCCCCCGGTACCCGGGGCGGGCCACCCTTTCGGGGGTGGGCACCTGGCCGTAGGGAAGCTCGAGGCGGTCCACCCGAAGCCCCGCGCTTTCCGCAATCTCGGCGAAGCGCTCGGAGAACTTGCCGTAGACGGGCACCAACACCCTCTCCCCCGGGGCGAAGAGGTTGAGCACCAGGGCCTCCATGGCCAGGGTGCCGCTTCCCGTAAGGATGAGCACCTCGCCCTGGGTGGCAAAGGCCGCCTGCAGAAGGCTTCGGGCCCTCAGAAAAAGCTCCCGCGCGGGCTCGGTGCGGTGGTGGAGCTGGGGGCGGGCCAAGGCCTCCAGGGCCTTAGGGTGAAGCCGCACAGGTCCGGGGGTGAGGAGCCACTCCATGGGAAGAGTGTATCGTATCCTCTGTGCGGCTCGCCCTCCGCTTCCGAGCCCCCCATGCGGGAAGCTTCCTCCTTCCCCTGCCCCAGTCCCTGGCCGGCCAGGAGGTGGGGGATCTCTTCCTTTCCCAAAGGCCAGAGGCGGTGTACGAGGCCAGGGACAACCTCCTGGCCCGCTTCGCCTTGGGGGAAGGGGAAAGGCTGGAGGTGCGCTTCCGCCTAAGGGCCAGCCCCCTCACCCACCGCCCCCCCTGGGGCCCAAGCCTCCTCCGGGAGCCCCCGGAAGCCTGGCCGGGCATCCTGGCCCACCGGGGGCACCGGGTGGAAAGGGCCTTGGGGTTTTTGCTCTCGGGCCGCCCCCACACCTGGTTCCTGGTGGACGGCCTCCCCCTGGACCCGGCCCTCTACCAGGAGCTTCGGGAGCACCCTGGCCGCCTCCTCCCCCTGGGGGTGGCCCCCGAGCCCAGCCTGTATCTGGGCGGGCACGAGGGGCGGAGGCTCCTCCTCCTCAAGGCCCCTTGGCCGGGGGAGACGGAACCCTTTTGGGATAGCCTCCACCCCCTGGACCCTGACCCCTTGCCCTGGGCCCGGGGGCTGGCCTTCGCCGCCTTGGGGGCCTCGGCCCTGGGCCTCCCCACGGGCCCCTGGCCCTACCTGCCCTACCTGGCCCTCCTGGCCCTACGGCAAGGGGGGGCCTTGAAGGCCCTTTTGCTGTGCACCCCGCGGCACGCCCTGGAAAGCCTTCTCTTCCACGCCTTCGCCCTCTCGGTCACCCTCGAGCCCAGGCCGGAGCTTGGCCTAGGGTACGCGGCCCTTTTCCTGTGGAACCGCCTCAAGCCCTCTTCCGCAGCTCCTGGAGGATCTCCCGAAGAAGCCTGACCTCCTCGGGGGGCTCTGAGGGGGCTGCCTCCTCCTTGCGCAGGCGCTTCTGCACCTGCTGCATGGGCACCACCACCAGGAAGTAGATGGCCGCCGCCACCACTAGGAAGTTCAGTACCGCGTTGATGAACTTCCCCAGGGCCACGGGCCCCAGCTTGACCGCGGAAAAATCAGGAACCCCACCCAAGGCCCCGAGCAAAGGGGTTAAGACATCGGCCACCAAGGAGTTCATCACCTGGCCGAAGGCCCCCCCAAGGATCACGGCCACCGCCAGGTCCACCACGTTGCCCCGCATCAAAAACGCCTTGAACCCCTGCCACATTCGTATCACCTTCATAGCCCTTGGGCTGAGCCGCCCCAGTCCTCAGTAGTATATCGGCAAGAGCCGGTAAAATAAGCCCGACCCCCGATGGGCCAAGGGTGCTCAAAGCGCGGGGTTTAGAGGAGGTTTGGCATGGCCAAGGTCAGGCTGGAGCACGTGTGGAAGCGCTTCGGCAAGGTGGTGGCGGTCAAGGACTTCAACCTGGAGACGGAGGACGGGGAGTTTGTGGTCTTCGTGGGGCCCTCCGGGTGCGGCAAGACCACCACCCTGCGCATGATCGCCGGGCTGGAGGAGATCTCCGAGGGCAAGATCTACATCGGCGAGCGCCTGGTGAACGACGTCCCCCCCAAGGACCGGGACATCGCCATGGTCTTCCAGAACTACGCCCTTTACCCCCACATGAACGTCTACGAGAACATGGCCTTCGGCCTCCGCCTGCGCCGCTACCCCAAGGACGAGATTGACCGCCGGGTGAAGGAGGCGGCCCGGATCCTGAAGATTGAGCACCTCCTAAACCGCAAGCCCCGGGAGCTCTCCGGCGGCCAGCGCCAGCGGGTGGCCATGGGCCGGGCCATCGTGCGGGAGCCCAAGGTCTTCCTCATGGACGAGCCCCTTTCCAACCTGGACGCCAAGCTCCGGGTGGAGATGCGGGCCGAGATCGCCAAGCTGCAGCGGCGGCTTGGGGTCACCACCATCTACGTCACCCACGACCAGGTGGAGGCCATGACCCTGGGGCACCGCATCGTGGTGATGAAGGACGGGGAGGTGCAGCAGGTGGACACCCCCCTCAACCTCTACGACTTCCCCGCCAACCGCTTCGTGGCCGGCTTCATCGGAAGCCCCTCCATGAACTTCATCCGCGCCCGGGTGGAGGTCCAGGGGGAGAAGGTCTACCTCTTCGCTCCCGGCTTCCGGGTGCGGGCCAACCCCGTTCTGGCCCAGGCGGTACGCCCCTACGCCGGCAAGGAGGTCTGGATGGGGATCCGCCCCGAACACCTGGGCCTCAAGGGGTACACGGTGATCCCGGAAGAGGAAAACGTCATCCGGGGCGAGGTGGAGGTGGCCGAACCCCTGGGGGCGGAGACCGAGATCCACGTGAGCGTGGACGGCACCGTCCTGGTGGCCAAGGTGGACGGCCACGCCCCGGTGAAGCCCGGGGACAAGGTGGAGCTTCTGGCGGATACCGGGCGCCTGCACGCCTTTGACGTGGAAACCGACCAGACCATCGGCCACGCCCAGGAAAGGGCGGTGGTAGCCCGCTAAAAGGGCCGGGCAAAAGGCGGGGGGGCTGGCCCCCCGCCTTTATCATGGAGGGGTGAGCGGGTTTAGCAGGCCCTTCGTCATCGGGATTGCTGGCGGAAGCGCCAGCGGCAAGACCACCCTGGCCCAGGCTTTGGCCAAGGCCCTGGGGGAGCGGGTAGCCCTGTTGCCCATGGACCACTACTACCGTGACCTCTCCCACCTGCCCTTTCCCGAGCGGCTCAAGCGCAACTACGACCACCCCGAGGCCTTTGACCTGGAGCTGTACCTGAGCCACGCCCAGGCCCTCCTTGCCGGAAAGGCGGTGGAGGCTCCCCTGTACGACTTCAAGGCCTATACCCGGAGCCCCCTCACGGAACGGGCACTGCCCGCCCCGGTGGTGATCCTCGAGGGGATCCTGGTCCTCTACCCTGCGGAGCTCAGGGCCCTCATGGACCTCAAGGTCTTCGTGGACGCCGACGCCGACGAGCGCTTCATCCGCCGCCTGGAGCGGGACGTGAAGGAACGGGGGCGAAGCCTGGAAAGCGTGGTGCAGCAGTACCTGGAGAAGGTCAAACCCATGCACCTGGCCTTTGTGGAGCCCAGCAAGCGCCACGCGGACGTGATCCTGCCCGGAGGCGGCCAAAACCCCGTGGCCCTGGAAACCCTGAAGGCCAAGGCCCTGGCCCACCTAGCCCAGCTGGAGCTGGCATGAAGCGCCTTCTGCAAGGCCTGATCCTCCTGGCCCTCCTCCCCTCCCTCCTGGCCCTGGGGCCCAGGCTACGGGCGGAGCGGCCCGGCCCCGTGGTCTTGATGCTGGACGCGGAGGCGGCCTGGGAAGAGGCCCGATCCCAGGGGCAAAGCCTTTTGCAAACCCTCCAGGCTTACCGGGCCCTAGGGGTGGAGGGGGTGGCCTTCCCCGAACGCTTCGTCAAGGACTGGGTAGCCCAGGGAGCCCTCCTCTACCGCACCGGCCAGGAGCTGCGGGAGATGGGCCTCCCCGCCAAGCCCGGCTGGTACTACGTGAAGGGGGAAGGGTGGCTGGTGGCCCTTCTGGAACGGGCTTACCAGCTTCCCAGCGAACGGGTTGGGCCCTGGCTGGGCTTCCCCGTGGACATCCAAACCCTGCCCGCCTTCTACCCCCTAGGGGAGATCCGGGCGGCCAAGGAGGCGGGCTTCTACGTGGCGGTGCGCCCCATCAACCACCGCCTGCGCCGCCTGGACCCAGGCCTGCCCATCGTGCCCCAGGAGGCGGACGCCGTGGTCTTCGCCGGCCTCGAGGCCCTAGGGTACCCCTACCGGCTGGAGGAGGCCCAGGGCCTGGTGAAGGTGCCCGTGGCCCTGATCGAGGGCACGCCCCAGCCGGGGCTTCCAGCCTACAGGGAGAAGGGGATCCTGCGCCTTTTTAGCCTGCGCTACGAGTGGCAGCTCACCCTCACCCCCGAGGAGGCGGCGGACAAGTACGAGCTGGCCGCCCGGGAACGGGGCCACCAGCTCCTCTACCTCCGGCCTTACCCCTACCCCCAGGACACCGAGCGCCTCCTGAAGCGGCTGGGTGAGGGCCTCAAGGCCAGCCACATCCCCCTAGGCCGCCCCGCCCCCCGGGACTTCGCCCCAAGCCCCTGGCGCCTAGCCGCCTGGGTAGGGGTCCTGGCGGGGCTTGGGCTTTTGGCCCTGGGGCTTCCCCTGTATGGACCCCTGGTGGCCTTCCTCCTCCTCCTCCTGGCCCTGGGCTACGCGGGGAGCCAGGCCGGGGCCCTCCTCGCCGCCTTGGTCTTCCCCGTTTTAGGCTTCCTGGGGCCCAGGAATGGGCTTTGGCTCTGGCTGCGCACCCTAGGGTACGCCCTGGCTGGGGTGGTCTTCCTCTCCGCCTTAGGCTCCACCCCGGCCACGGTCTTGGGCCTGGCCCCCTTCAAGGGGGTTTCCCTCACCCTCCTCCTCCCCCCCCTGCTGGTGGCCTACAGCTTCCTGGAAAGGGACTTTAGGGCCGCCCTTACCCGGCTCTTCCAGCACCCCTTGCGCCTGGGGGAGGTGGGCCTGGCGGGCCTGGCCCTCCTCCTCCTCCTCCTGGCCCTCCTGCGGCGGGGGAACGAGGCCCCCCTGGTTCCCGAGCTGGAGCTCAAGCTGAGAAGCCTCCTGCAGGACGTAATGGTACGCCCCCGCTTCAAGGAGGTCTTCGGCCACGCCCTCTTTCCCCTCGCCCTTCTCCTCCCCTGGCCCCGCTGGGTGCAAAATGGCCTCCTCTTCCTGGCCGCTTTGGGGGTGGCCTCCATCCTGAACACCTTCAGCCACTTCCACACCCCCCTTCCCATCTCCTTCTTCCGCGTGGTCAACGGGGCCCTCTTGGGCCTCCTCCTGGGCCTGGTGGGGGTTATCCTGGTAAGGAGGCTAAGGGCATGGTGGTTGGGGTAGCCGGGTACTACGGGTTCAAAAACGCCGGGGACGAGGCCATCCTCGAGGCCATCGCCCGGGAGCTCAAGGCCAGGGGGCACAGGGTGCTGGCCCTTTCCGGGGACCCCCGCAAAACCCAGGAAGAACACGGCCTCCGCGCCGCCCACCGCCTGAACCCTCTGGCCCTCCTCCAGGCCGACCTCTGGCTTCTGGGGGGCGGCGGCCTCCTGCAGGACGCCACCAGCTCCCTAAGCCTCCTCTACTACCTCTCCGTGCTGAGGACCGCCCGCTTCTTCCGCAAGCGGGTGGTGGTCTTCAACCAGTCCCTGGGGCCCCTCTCCCCTTGGGGGGAGCGCCAGGTGGCCCGGGCCCTGAGGGGCGTGCCCCTCATCTTCCGCGACCAGGACTCCGTGGAGTACGCCAAGCGCCTGGGCCTCCCCGCCGCCTTGGGGGCGGACCCCGCCCTCCTCCTCACCCCTCCCCCGGTGAAACGGGAGGAGGACCTGGTCCTGGTCATCCCCCGGGCCGGGGTGGACCGGGAGGCCCTGAAAAACCTCTACATCACCGCCAACCACCTGGTGCACGAGGGCAAGCAGGTCCTGGTCCTCCTCCTCCAGCCCGGCTACGACGACGAGGTCATGGACACCTTCTACCTGCACCGCATCGAGAAGACCTCCGACCCCCGGCGGGTCCTGTACCTGGCGGCCCAGGCGGGGTACGTGATCTCCATGCGCCTCCACGGCCTCATCCTGGCCGCGGCCGCGGGCACCCCCTTCGCCGCCCTCTCCTACGACCCCAAGGTGGCCGCCTTTGCCAAGGAGACGGGGGCCTACTACCAGGAACTGCCCGGGGACCCCATCAAGCTCTCCAAGGCGGCCATGTACGGCCGCATCCCCGACTGGGAAAAGGTGGCGGCCCTGAAGGAGCGGGCCCGGCAGAGCTTTGACCTGGCCCTGGGGGAGGCCACCCCGGTCAAGCGCCCCCACGGACGCGGCTGAGGCGGCCCTTGAGCCCCTCGGCGAAGGCCTGGAGGTCGGATAGGGCCTCCTCCACCTCCTGCCGCAGCAAGAACTCCCCCGGGGAAAGGCGCTTGAGGAGCAGGAAAGGCGGCTGGGAAAGGAGCTCCACCCCCTGGCGGACCACCTCGGGGATCAGGCCCTCCTCCAGGGCCTCGGCCTCGAGGTCCGCCAGGAGGAACACCTCCCCCAAGGGCTTCTTGGCCAGGAGGAGGAGCAAGGCCGCCAGGGCTCCCCGTTCGGAAAGCTCCGCCACCAGCCGGTCCTCCAGGGCCTCCACCGCCTCGAGGTCCACCCGGCCCTGGCGCAGGAGGTCCTCCACGTCCACCGGGGAGAGGGGAAAGCGGGCCTTCAGGCGCACCAGGCGGTTCACCGCCTCAGGGGAGAGGTAGCCCACGCCCTGGGGTACCTCCCCCTTTTGCGACTCCGGGGCCAAAAAGGCGGTGTAAAACCCCTGCTGGCGCAAGGGGCGCAAGGCCGCCGCCTCCCCCTCCCCCAGGCGCAGGAGGGCCAGGGCCACCTGCCGCCTGCCCAGGGGGGCCTTGTAGACCCAAGGGGGCCCCCCCTCCAGGAGGAAACCCAAGCGGCGCAGGTCCTCGGTGATCCCCGGGGGTTCCAAGGCCCCTTTGGGCCCATGGGGGAAAAGGACCTCCTTGGGGTAGGGGGTGACCCGCACCCGGCGCCTTTCCGGGCGGGCCTCGGCCTCCTGCAAGGGCTCGTGGCGCTCAGGCCGGGGGGACTCCCCCCGGGGCTGGCCCCTGGGGGTGGCCCGAAGCTCCACCTCCTCCCCCCGGAAGTGGAGCCACACCGTTTCGTTCACCCCCAGGCGGCGCTTCTGGTAGTAAGGGAGAAGCCCCCGGATCACCCCCCCTTTCCAGTCCACCTCGGCCTCGTACACCTCCCCATCCTCGTCCACAAAGCGCACCCGCTCCCGGCCCAGGAGGTGCTGGCGGAGGGAGAGGGTAAGGGCCATGGTCCCGGACTGGATACAGGTACTCGTAAGGACATAACGCGCGGTCATATCACCTCCCAAGGTCCCGAAGGGGGCGGGGGCTCCCTGAAGTGAGCATATAATACACCTCATAGACCACGGCAAGGGTCCGTTCCACATCGTCCAAAGCCCGGTGCTCCCGCCTTTGGGGAAGCTCCAA
Organism: Thermus sp. CCB_US3_UF1; assembly: GCF_000236585.1. Classification (NCBI taxonomy): domain Bacteria; kingdom Thermotogati; phylum Deinococcota; class Deinococci; order Thermales; family Thermaceae; genus Thermus; species Thermus sp. CCB_US3_UF1. The sequence continues at coordinate 1,034,644 of NC_017278.1, read as the reverse complement.
CACCTGGGAAAGGGCGTCCAGACCATACCGCTTCAGGCCGCGCATGGCCCGCCGGGCCAAGGGGATGGAGTCCACCACGGGACCTTCCAGCCGCCAGCCCATGGCCTCCAGGGCCGGGCGCAGGAAGCCCAGGTCAAAGGGGGCGTTGTGGAGGACCAAGGTGGCCCCTTGGAGTAAGGGGTAGGCCCTTTCCAGCACCTCCTCTAGGCATGGGGCCCCTTCCAGCTCCTCGGCCCGTATCCCCGTGAGGCGCTGGATGAAGGGGCTTGGGGGGTGCTCAGGGCGCACCAGGCTCTGGAAGGCCACGCGCCGGTTCCCCTCCAGGCGCACCAGGGCCAGCTCAATGACCTCGTGGAGGCCGGGGGCTAGGCCCGTGGTCTCTAGGTCCAGGAAGACCAGGCTTTCGCCAGGATGGGGAAAGGGGTAGCGCCACTCCCACAGACCCACCCCTTCCGCCAGGAAGAAACGGCCGTCCAGAAGCGGCTTGAGGATGGGCTCCACCGGACCCCGAAGGCCCAAGGCCTCCCCCAGGGCAGGCAAGGGCAGGGGATGGCCCTGGGCCCGCAACTTTCGGGCTAGGCGGGTGGCCAGGCGGTAGCGGAAGACGGGCTCCACTAGAGGGCTTCTCCCAGAGGCGCCTTCAAGAAGGCGCGGTCCGTGGCCTCCTCAAAGGCCAAAGCCGCCCGCAACAGGCGTTCATCCTCCCCCCAGGGAGCCAGGAGCTGCAACCCCAGGGGTAACCCCTCCTCCCACCCTGCGGGGAAGGAAAGGGCCGGGATGCCTGCCAGGTTGGCCCCCACGGTGTAAAGGTCCTCCCGGTACATGGCCAGGGGGTCGGGCCTGGACCCCAAGGGGAAGGCCGGGTGGGGGGTGGTGGGCAGGAGGAGAAGGTCCACCTCGGCGAAAAGGGCCCTGGCCTCGGCCTTGAGCCGCCGGCGGAAGGCCTGGGCCCGGCCGTAATAGGCCTCGTAATAACCGCTGGAGAGGACGAAGGTGCCCACCAGGACGCGGCGCTTGACCTCGAGGCCAAACCGGGCCCGGGTGGCCTCCACCACCTGCACCCCCTCCTCCCCTTCCCCCCGGTACCCGTACAGGCTGCCGTCATAACGGGCCAGGTTGGAGCTGGCCTCCGCCGGGGCCAGGATGTAATAGGCGTTCAGGGCCAGGGGCAAGGAGGGCCAGGAAACCTCCCGCACGGAAAACCCTAGCCCCTGCCACACGGCCAAGGCCTCCTCCAGGGCCCGCTCCACCCCGGGGCTATTTCCCCAAAGCCCCTCCCGCACCAGGCCCAGGCGCAGGGCAGGAAGGGGCTCGGCCAAGGCCCTCTGGAAACGGGGGGGCAGGTCCAGGCTGGTGGCGTCCAGGGGGTCCAGGCCCGCCATGGCGTCCATCAGCAGGGCCAGGTCCCGCACGGAACGGGCCATGGGGCCGATCTGGTCCAGGCTGGAGGCGTAGGCGATGAGGCCATACCGGCTCACCCGGCCGTAGGTGGGCTTGAGGCCGTAGACCCCGCACAAGGCAGCGGGCTGGCGCACGCTGCCCCCGGTGTCGGAACCCAGGGCCACGGGGGCCAGGTCTGCGGCCACCGCCGCGGCGCTTCCCCCGCTGGAACCCCCAGGGACCCTTCCGGGGTCAAAGGGGTTGCGGGTGGGGAAGAAGGCCGAGTGCTCGGTGGAGGAGCCCATGCCGAACTCGTCCAGGTTGGTCTTGCCCAAGACCAAGGCCCCCATGGCCTTAAGCCGGGCCACCGCCGTGGCCTCGTAAGGGGGGATGAAGTTCTCCAGAAGGCGGCTTCCCGCCGTGGTGCGCAGGCCTTGGGTGACGATGTTGTCCTTCACCGCCACCACGAGGCCCGCCAGGGGAAGGCCGGGGTCCACCCCCTCGGCCTCCTCCAGGAGGTTTTCGTTCAAGGTGAGGAAGGCCCCCAGGCTAGGGTCCAACGTGCGAACCCGTTCCAGGTAAACCTGGGCTACCTCCCGGGGGGAAACCTCCCCTCGGGCCACCTTGGCGCGGATCTCGTAGGCCAACATGCCCCCACTATAGCCCGAAGTGGAGGCGGAGCCAGTCCCGAAAGCCCCGGTAGGCCTCCTCCCCGCCCCGGGGCAGGTAGACCACCTCCCCAGGCTCGTGGCGGAACCAGGTGTACTGCCGCTTGGCATAAGCCTTCACCGCCCGGATGTCCCGCAGGATGGCCTCCTCCAGGCCATACTCCCCCTTGAGGTAGCCCACCACCTCCTTGTACCCGATGGCCTGGAGGGCGGTGGGCATCCCGGGGTAACGGGCCAGGAGGGCCCTCACCTCCTCCACCAGGCCCTGGGCAAACTGCCGCCTGGCCCTGGCCTCCAGCTTGGGGAAAAGCCAGGCCCGCTCGGGCCAAAGCACCAGCTTGGCGTAGCCAAAGCGGGGGGGGCGGCGGGGAAAACGGGCAGGGGGGATACCCGTGCGGCGCAGGACCTCCAGGGCCCGGACGAGCCTGCGGGGGTTTTTCCCCACCCGCAGAGCGTCCTCGAGGCTGGCCCGGGCCAGCTCGGCCTGCAAAGGCTCAAGCCCCTTGGCCTCCAGTTCCTGCCAAAGGGCTGCCTGCACCTCTGGGTCCGGGGGAGGAAGCCCGGGAAGCCCTTCGGAAAGGGCCCGGATGTAGTACCCCGTCCCCCCCACCACCAGGGGCAGCCGGCCCCGGGAGAGGACCTCGGCGATGGCGGCCTCGGCCATGGCCACCCAGCGGGCCACGCTCATGGCCTCGCTGGGTTCCAGCACGTCCACCAAGTGGTGGGGGACGCGGCGGCGCTCCTCCGGCGAGGGCTTATCCGTGCCCACGTCTAGGCCCCGGTACACCATGGTGGCGTCGGCGGATACCACCTCCACGGGCATCTCCTCCCCTAGGCGCAGGGCCAGGAGGGTCTTGCCGCTTCCCGTGGGGCCCGCCAGGACGGGTATGCGCTCCACATCCCTTATGCTAAGGGCATGCTGGAGCCCTTGGACCGCTTGGAAACCCTGCGGAAACTGAAAGAGCTGCAAGAGCGCATCGCCGAGCTGGCCTACCAGCTCACGGGGGAGGAACCCGCCGCCTGGACGCCCCGGGTAGACCTCCTGGAGGATGAGGAGCACTACGTCCTCCTGGTGGACCTGCCCGGGGTGCGCCCGGAAGACCTGGAACTCCTGGAGGAAGGGAACCGCGTCACCCTGGCCGGGGTGCGCCACCCCCTTCCCGGGACCTACCTCCTGGAGGAAAGGCCCATGGGCACCTTCCGCCGCACCCTGGACCTCCCCGGGCCCATTGAGGAGGGTACCGCCCAGGCCAGCCTGCGCCAGGGGGTCCTGGAGGTGCGCTTCCGCAAGCGCAAAGGAGCGGCCCTGCCTCTGGTTCAGTAGGCCACCTGGTGGCAGGCCCGGCAACGGGGCTCGTAGTGCTCCTGGGCTCCCACCAGGATGATGGGGTCGGTGTAGCGGGCGGGTTTTCCGTCCACCAAGCGCTGGGTGCGGGTGGCGGGAGCCCCGCAGCGGGGGCAGATGGCGGTGAGCTTCTCCACGAACTCCGCCCGGGCCAAGAGTTCGGGCATGAGGCCGAAGGGCTCCCCGCGGAAGTCCAGGTCCAGCCCCGCCAGGATCACCCGCACCCCCTCTTGGGCCAGCCGCTCCACCAAGGGCAAGAGGGCACGGTCCAGGAACTGGACCTCGTCCACGGCCACCACCTGGGGCAGGGGCTTTAGGTAGGCCTCCATCTCCTCCGCCCGGGCGATGGGGATGGCCTCCACCCGCTCCCCGTCGTGGCTGACCACGTGGCCCTCCCCGTAGCGGTTATCCAGCCGTGGCTTGAAGACCAAAACCCGCTGGCGGGCGATGAGGGCCCGTTTCACCCGGCGGATCAGCTCCTCGCTTTTGCCGGAGAACATGGGCCCTGCGATGACCTCAATCCAACCCTGGCGGTGCAAAACCGGCGGCATCCTTCCTCCGGTGCCATTCTAAAAGGAGGGGGCGGAGGCCCAGGCCCCCGCCCACCCTGGAAAGGCTAGCGCCCCTTACGGTAGCTATCGCCAAAGCGGCGCTGGAAGCGCTCCACCCGCCCCTCGGTGTCCACGAAGCGCTGCTGCCCGGTGTAGAAGGGGTGGCACTTGCTGCAGACTTCCACGTGGATCTCCGGCTTGGTGGAGTAGGTGTGGATCACGTTGCCGCAACCGCAGATGATGCGGCTGGGCACCAGCTTGGGATGAATGCCCTCTTTCACGTCTGCCTCCTCTCGCACGGTCTTGGCCGTGCGAAAACCGCCTTTAAGTGTACCCGCAGGCTTCCCAAAGCGCAAGCCTAGGGGGGCGGCAGGCGTCGCCAACGGGGGCCAAGAAGGCGGCCTAGCCGCCGCCAGGCCAGCCACAACAACCCCGCTCCCAGGGCCAGGGCCCCTAGCAGCCACAAAAGGCCCAAAACCCCTAGGCCCACCAGGGCCAAGAAGAGGAGGATGAGGGGGGCATACCAGGGAAACCGCACCCTTTCACCATACCAGGTGGACAAGCCCAAAAGGGCTTTGCTAAACTTAAGCATGCCCCAGGACAGGGGTGCGGTCGCGCCTAGGGGACGTACCCCCTGGGTGAGGAAAGTCCGGGCACCATAGGGCAGGGTGCCAGCTAACGGCTGGGCGGGGTAACCCGACGGAAAGTGCCACAGAGAAAAGACCGCCAGCGGCCAGGCTTAGCCTGGTGCGGGCAAGGGTGAAACGGCGGGGTAAGAGCCCACCGCGCTTCCTGGAAACAGGGGCGGCACGGCAAACCCCACCCGGTGCAAGGCCCAGTAGAGGGGAAGGGCTTGCCCGGCCCGCCAAAACCCCTGGGATGGGCCGCTTGAGGCCGGCGGCGACGCCGGTCCCAGAGAGATGACCGCAGAAAACAGAACCCGGCTTACGCCCTGTCCTGGTCCCCCGAGCCTCGGCTCGGGGATTTTTTTGCCCCTCGAGGTGGGGTATAGGTGGGTCTAGAGTGGGACCTGGTGGAAAAGCGTGGGAGAAGCGTGGTATACTGCCCTGCGAAAGCCTTCCCTGGGTACGGCCTAATACCTCGGCACGGGCGCAGGGCCCAGACCCGGAAGGTGGGAGCAGGTGGGAGATGCCCTTCGGCGAGTACCAGTACAGCCTGGACGACAAGGGGCGGGTGGTCATTCCCGGCCCCTTTCGCGACTTCCTCGAGGACGGGCTGGTGCTCACCCGGGGCATGGAGGGCTGCCTTTACGTCTTCCCCTCGGACCGCTGGCGCAAGATTGAGGAACAGCTGGTCAACCTGCCCCTCACCGACGCCGAGGCCCGGGCCTTTGTGCGCTTTTTCTACTCGGGCGCCCACAAAACCCGGATGGACAATGCCTCCCGCATCCTCATCCCTCCCCCCCTGCGCCAGTTCGCCGGGCTGGAGGAGGGGGCTGAGGTGGTGATCGCCGGGGCCCCGGGCAGGCTGGAGATTTGGAGCCAGGCGCGGTGGTGGCAAGCCATTGAGGCCATTATGCAAAACCCCCCGGCCCCGGAGGCCCTGCGGGGGCTTATCGGATAGGCGATGATGGAACCCATTACCCAGCACATTCCGGTCCTCTACGGAGAAGCCCTGGACCTCCTCAAGGTACGCCCCGGGGAGGTCTATGTGGACGCCACCCTGGGCGGGGCCGGCCACGCCCGGGGCATCCTGGAACGGGGGGGGCTGGTCCTGGGCCTGGACCAGGACCCGGAGGCGGTGGCCCGGGCCCAGGCCCTGAACCTCCCGGGCTTGCGGGTCTTCCAGGCCAACTTCCGCCACCTCAAGGGGGTGTTGGAAGCCGCCGGCGTGAGGCAAGTGGCGGGCATCCTGGCCGACCTAGGGGTGAGCAGCTTCCACCTGGACGATCCCAGGCGGGGCTTTAGCTACCAGAAGGAAGGCCCCTTGGACATGCGCATGGGCGGGGAAGGCCCCACCGCCGAGGAGGCGGTGAACCGCCTGCCCCTGGAGGAGCTCTTCCGCATCCTGCGGGACCTGGGGGAGGAAAAGCAGGCCTACCGCATTGCCAAGGCCATCGTGGAAGCCCGGCGGAAAGCCCCCATCCGCACCACCACCCAGCTGGCGGAGATCGTGCGCCAAGCGGTGGGCTTCCGCAAGGCCGGCCACCCGGCCCGCAAGACCTTCCAAGCCCTGAGGATGTACGTGAACGACGAGCTTGCGGCCTTAGGGGAGTTTCTAGCCCAAGCGGAGGAGGCCTTGGCCCCCGGGGGAAGGCTGGTGGTCATCACCTTCCACTCCCTGGAGGACCGCATGGTGAAGCGCTTCCTCCGGGAAAGCGGCCTCAAGGTCCTCACCAAAAAGCCCTTGGTGCCAAGCCCAAAGGAGGTGGAGCAGAACCCCAGGGCCCGCAGCGCCAAGCTCCGGGCCGCGGAGAAGGAGGGGGCATGAGGACGGCCTGGTGCTTCGGCCTGCTTTACCTCTTGGCCCTCCTGCTGGTCTTCACCTTGGGCCACCGGAACCAGGTGGAACGGGCCCACCTGCGCGCGCTGGAAAGCCAGCTACAAAAACTCCAGGCCCAAGAGGAAGCCCTCCTCAAGGAGGGCTGGCGGGCAAGCCAGCCCCACCGGGTCCTGGAATGGGCCAAGGAGGAGGGCTTCGTGCCCATGAGCCAGGGGAGGTGGGGGCCGTGACCGTAGGGGTTAGCCGGGTTTCCTTGGTCTTCGTAGGCCTGAGCGTGTGGCTCGTGCTCTTCGCCCTGGGGGTGTACGCCCTGGTGGCCCACGCCCCCAGGCCCACCCCCCACCTGCCCCCCACCCCGGTCGTCCGGGGGGGGCTTTACGCCCAAGACGGTACCCCCCTGGCCCTTAGCCTGGAGGAGGGGCGGTACTACCCCCTGGGCAAGAGCGCCAGCCAGCTTCTGGGCTTTGGCGAGCGGGGTTCGGGCAGGGGCCTCGAGGGCCTGGAGCGGGACCTCAACGGCGCCCTTTCCCAAGGGCGCTCCTTCACCCTCACCATAGACCCCTGGATCCAGGCCATGGCCGAGCAGGCCCTGTGGCAGGGCCTGGCCCAGAGCCGGGGGGCCTTCGCCACCGCCCTGGTCCTGGACCGGGAGGCCAGGCTCCTGGCGGTGGCCAACGGCCCGGCCTTTGACCCCCTGGCCCCCCGCAAAGACCCCGCCCGGGACCTCTCCTGGCGCAACCACGCCTTCTTGGTGGCCTTGGAGCCCGGCTCCACCATGAAGGCCCTGACCGCCGCCATGCTCCTGGAGGAAGGCGCGGCCACCCTGGACACCCGGGTGGAGGCCCCCATGGCCCGCCGGCTGGAGGGGTGGACCATCCAGGACGTGGTGCCCCACCCGCCCCGGCTCACCCTGGCCGAGGTGCTCAAGTACTCCTCCAACGTGGGGATCAGCCTGTTGGCCGAAGCGCTTCCCAAGGAGGTCTTCTACGGCTACATGCAAAGGCTCCACCTCACCGACCCCACGCCCCTTCCTGGGGTGCGGACCACGCCGCCCGTGGTCAAGTCCCCCGAGGCCTGGAGCCGGGTAGCCTACGCCAACCACACCTTTGGGCAGGGCTTCCTCATCACCCCCTTGCACCTGGCGGCGGCCTTCGCCAGCCTCACGGACGGCCTGTACCGCACCCCCCGCCTCTTCGCAGGCCAGGAGGTCCAGCCCGAGCGGGTCTTTTCCCCGGCCACGGTCCAGGCGGTGCGCCAGGCCCTGCGGGAGGGCCTGGCCCCCCGGGCCCACCTTCCCGGCTACCCCCTGGCGGGCAAGACGGGCACCGCCCAGGTGGTGGTGGGAGGGCGGTACTCCCGGGAGGTCTTCACCGCCTGGTTCGCCGGCTTCGTCCCCGGGGATCGGCCCCTGTACACCGTGGTGGTGGCGGTCCACCACCCCAAGGGGGAGGTGCACGGCAGCCAGGTGGCGGCCCCCATCTTCCGCGAGATCGCCGCCAGGCTCTTGGCCTACCGGGGCCTCCCCCCCTATGCTGAAGGGCGGTGAGCGGCTTGTGCATCTTGCTCAAGTTAGGGAACTAACGCCGGAATGGGTGGCCGAGGCCACGGGGGGCCGGCTCCACCCCGGGGGCAAGCCCGTGAGGGACCTCCATTGGGATAGCCGGGAAATAGGCCCAAGGAGCCTTTTCGTGGCCCTCCCCGGGACCAGGGTCCATGGCCGGGCCTTCGCTGAGGAAGCCCGGGCCCGGGGGGCCCACCTGGTCCTCTCCGACCGGCCAGGGCCGGCCACGGTGGAGGTGGCGGACACGGCCCAGGCCCTTCTGCGCCTGGGAGGCGCCCTGCGGGGGCTATTCCCGGGGTTGGTGGTGGCCGTGGGGGGTAGCTCGGGCAAGACCACCACCAAGGAGGCCCTGGCCCAGGGCCTGGGCTTTCCCGCCCCACCCGGGAACCAGAACACCGCCCCGCCCCTGGCCCGCTTTTTCCTGCACCTGGACCCCAAGGCGGAAGGAGCCGTGGTGGAGCTGGGGGTGGACCGCAAGGGGGAGATGGCGGAGCTCATGGCCCTGGCCCAGCCCCACCTGGGGGTGCTTACCGCCCTAGGGGAGGAGCACCTCCAGGCCCTGGGCAGCCTCGAGGGGGTGGTGGCGGAGGAAAGCGGCCTCCTGCAAGCCCCTCAGGTCCTGGTGAGCCTGCAGGCGGCTGAGGTGCTCGGGGCCTTCGGCCTGGGGGGAGGCTGGCCCACCTACGGCTTTGGCCAGGCCACCTTCCCCGGCCACGACCTCTCCCTCCTCCCCGAGGAAAGCCGCTTCCGCTACGGCGGCCTGGAGGTGCGGGTGCCCTACCCGGGCCTGGGCCCGGCCTTGGGGGCCTTGGCGGCCCTGGCCGTGGCCGACCTCCTGGGGCGGGACCCCAAGGAGGTGGCCGAGCGCCTGGAGGGCCTCCGGCTTCCCCCCGGGCGGATGGAGCGGCGGGAAAAGGAGGGGGTGGTCTTCCTTCACGACGCCTACAACGCCAACCCCCTTTCGGTCAAGGCGGGGCTGGCCTGGCTGGCCGCCCAGCCTGGGCGCAAGTGGGCGGTCTTGGGGGAGATGCGGGAGCTGGGGGAAGAAGCCTTTCGGCTCCACCTGGAGGTGGCCGAGGAAGCGGTCCGGCTGGGGCTCAGGCCCCTTTACCTGGGAAGCTACGCCCCAGCCCAAGCGGCCCTGGGCGGGGAGGCCGCAGGCAGCCTGGAGGAGGCCCTGGCGTGGCTTAAGGCCCGGGTAAAACCCGGGGATTTGGTCTACCTCAAGGCCTCGAGGGCCCTAGGGCTGGAACGCATCCTGGACCTATGGGACGCCTAGCCGCCCTTCCCCTCCTCCTCGCGGCCTGCGCCCCCCTGCAGGCCCAGGCCCCCCTCCTGTCCTACCCCGGAGGCTTCGCCCAGGGAGGCCTGGTGGGGGGGCGCTTCCCAGCGGCCCTGCCCGGCCCTCCCCTCTTCCTGGACGCGGACGGGCAAGCCCTCTACGCCGCCTACCCCTACCAGCTCCTGGTCCTCCGCGAGGGGCGCCTGGAAAGCCTCCCCCTGCCGGGGCTGCCCCGCTTTCTGCGGGCCTCGCCCAGGCTGGTCCTGGGCCTGGGAAACGCCGTGTACACCGAGGCCGGGCTGCTGCCCTACCCCGCCCTGGACGGGGTCCTGACGGAAGGAGGCCTTTACTGGGTGGGGCGGGAAGGCCTCTACCTGGAAGGCCGTCTCCTCCGCCCGGGCCGCTTCACCCAGGTGGTGGCCTGGGAGGGCCGGGTGGTAGCCCTGGGAGAGGTGGCCCTTTTCCTCCCCGAAGGCCAAAGCCAGCCCCTGCCCGAGCCCCCGCGGAAAGCCCAGGCCAGCGCCTGCGGGGTGGCGGCCCTCCTGGGCTCTAGGCTCTACCTGGTGCGGCCGGAAGGGGTAAAGGCCGTGGCCGAGGCGGAGGACTTTGCGGCCTGGGGCGAGGCCCTGTACCTCACCCCCGGCCCCAGGGTCCTCTCCTGCAAGGAGGTGGTATGGCCCTAGCCCTCCTCCTATCCTGGATCTTTACTGGTTTTTGGATCTCCCTCATGAAGGGTCTGGGCCTGGGGAAGAGGGTACGCCAGGACGGTCCCCAGACCCACCTGACCAAGGAGGGCACCCCCAGCATGGGCGGGGTGGCCTTTCTGCTGGCCGCCTTCCTGGCCTATTTGGCCACGGGAAAGGACGCCTTCTTGGGGCTTTGGCTTCTGGGGCTGGGCTTTGCCCTGCTTGGGCTCTTGGACGACTTGGGGGGAAGCCTTGCCCGGCCCCTCAGGGCCCGGGAAAAGCTGGCCCTGCAAAGCCTCATGGCCCTGGTCTTCGCCCTTTGGGCTGCCCGGCAGGTGGCCTACACCCCCTGGCCCATCCTGGACGTCCTCCTTATAGCCCTGGCCGTGGTGGGGGCGGCCAACGCCTTCAACTTCACCGACGGGCTGGACGGCCTTCTGGCCAGCGTGGCCGCCATCCTCCTCCTCCCCTTCCACGGCTACCCCTTCGCCCAGACCCTCCTGGGCGGGGTGTTGGGCTTCCTCTGGCACAACGCCCCCCGGGCCAAGGTCTTCATGGGGGACACGGGGAGCCAGGCCCTGGGAGCCTTGGTGGCCGGGCTTTTCGTCCTCAGCGGGAACCTCTGGCTCCTGCCCTTGGCGGCCATCGTGCCCGTTTTGGAGGTCCTCTCTGTGGTGGTCCAGGTGGCCTACTTCCGCCGCACGGGGCGGCGGCTTCTGCGCATGAGCCCCCTGCACCACCACCTGGAGCTTTCCGGTTGGGACGAGGCCAAGGTGGTCTTCCGCTTCGCCATCCTCACCGCCTTGGCCACGGCCCTGGCCTTTGGCCTGGGGGGTGGGGGATGATCCTGGTCTTCGGCCTGGGGCGGAGCGGGATGGGGGTGTTGCGCTTCCTCAAGGGGCGGGGGCTTCCTGCCCGCTTCTACGACGACCGGCCCAAGGAGGCCGAGGTGCAGGAAGCCTTGGCCTTGGGCTTTGCTCCGGACTGGGAGCTGGAAGGCCGCTACCTGGAGGTGGTGGCCGCCCCCGGGGTGCCCCTCACCCACCCGGGGCTTAGGCGCCTCCAGGAAAGGGGGGCCTTGGTCATGGGGGAGGCGGAGCTAGCCTACCGCCTCTCCCCCACCCCCATCATCGGCATCACCGGCACGGCGGGCAAGACCTCCACCACCCTCTTCACCGCCCACCTCCTCCGGGGGCAGGGGGTGAGGGCCAAGGAAGGGGGGAACGTGGACCCCCCCTTGGTGAGCGTGGTGGACGAGGCCGAGGTGGCGGTGGCCGAGCTTTCCAGCTTCCAGCTGGAGCGGGTCCACAGCTTCCGTCCACGGGTGGCCGTCCTCCTCAACCTGGGGGTGGACCACCTGGACCGGCACGGGAGCCTCGAGGCCTACCACGCCGCCAAGCTGAACCTCCTCAAAAACCTCACGGAGGAGGACGCCTTGGTCTACAACGCCGCCGACCCCCGGGTGCGGGAAGCGGCGGCCCGCACCCCGGCCCGGCCCTACCCCTTCACCCCGGGGCCCAACCCAAGCGAAAGCAACCTGCGGGCGGCCTTGGCGGCCACCCGGGCCTACCTGGACCTTCTGGGCCGCCCTCTGGACGAAGCGGCCCTGGCCCAGGGCCTAAAGACCCTTCCCATGCCCCCCCACCGCTTCCAGGTCTTCGCCCGCAAGGGAAGGGTGGTCTTCATTGACGATTCCATCGCCACCCGCACCCCCTCGGTGGCCGCCGCCCTGGCCGCCGCCCCGGCCCCCATCGCTTGGATCCTGGGTGGGGAGGACAAGGGGGCGGACCTGGAGGCCCTCAAGCCCCTCCTCTCCCGGGTGCGGGTGGTGCTGGCCATTGGCCGGGATGGGCCCCGGATGGCCGAGGCCCTGGGAGGCGGGGTGGAGGTGGTGGCCATCCGGGAGGAGGATGGCCGGGCGGCCATGCGCCAGGCGGTGGCCGAGGCCCTTAGGCGCCTGGAAGAGGGATCCGTCCTCCTCGCCCCCTTGGGGCAAAGCTTTGACCAGTTCCGCGATTACAAGGACCGCGCCCAGGCTTTCCGGGAGGCGGTGTTCGCCTTAGGAGGTGAACCGTGGACCCCGTCCTCCTCTTAAGCGCCCTCCTCCTCATGGCCTTTGGCCTCCTCGGGGTGGGGGTGGCCGAGCCCGAACTCCTGGGAGGCCATCTCCTGCGCCTCGCCGCTAGCCTGGCGGCCCTGGGCCTGGGGTTTCTCCTGCCTCCCCAGGGGCTTTTGCGTTGGGCTCGGCCCCTCCTGTGGGCCACCCTGGGCCTTTTGGTCCTGGTCCTCTTCCTGGGCGATGGGCCTGGGGGGGTACGCCGCTGGTTTTACCTGGGGCCCATGGCCTTCCAGCCCTCCGAGCTGGCCAAGGTGGCCCTGGTGCTCTACCTGGCCTCTTTTGTGGCGCGCAAGGGCAGGGATGCCCCCATCCTGGGGGCGGCGGCCCTGGTGGGGGTCACCGCCGGCCTGGTCTTGGTGGAGCCCGACTTCGCCACCGCCCTTTTCCTCCTCACCCTAGGGGGCCTCCTCTTCGTCCTGGCCGGGGTGCCGTGGCGGCGGCTCGTGGCCGTGAGCCTGGCGGGCTTTTTGGCCTTTTCCCCCTTCTCTGGGTACTACTTCGCCCGCTTCCAGTACGTTTCCGAGCGCTTCGCAAACTTTCTGGATTACCTTCAGGGAGAGGCCAGCTCCTCCCATGGGGCCTACCAGGTGGTCCAGGCGCAAAAGGCCCTCCTCCTGGCAGGGCCCTTAGGCCACGGGCCCGGGGGAAGCCTCCCCCACCTGCCCGAGGGGCACAACGACATGGTCTTCGCCAGCGTGGTCTTCGCCACGGGGTGGCTGGGGGGAGGGGTGGTCCTTCTCCTTTACCTCCTCCTCTTCGCCCGGGGCCTCTCCCTGGCCCTAAGCCTCCCTGGGTCCTTGGGGCTTTTGGCCCTGGGCCTCACCCTCTACCTGACCCTGCAGGCAGCCCTCAACATCGGGGTCACCATGGGCTTCCTGCCGGTGACCGGGGTGCCTTTGCCCTTGGTTTCCTACGGGGGAAGCTCCCTTTTGGTATCCGGCTTGGCCGTGGGGATCCTGCTCCGCCTGGCCCGGGAGGGAGGGAAGGAGGTGGCCCCATGGTCCTCCTGACGGGAGGCGGCACGGGGGGGCACCTCTTCCCCGCCCTGGCGGTGGCTGAGGAGCTGCGGCGCCGGGGGCACGAGGTCTTCTACCTGGGGGCCGAGGGGGGCCTCGAGGCCCGCCTCCTGCCCCAGACCCCCCTGCCCTACGCCCTGGTGCCCGCGGGCAAGCTGGACCGGAGCGCCCTGCGGCCAGGGGAGGCTTGGCGCCTCCTTAAGGGGCTAAAAGGCGCGGCGCGGGTGCTGCGGGAATGGCCCCCCAAGGCGGTGCTCTCCACGGGAGGGTATGCGGGCTTCCCCGCGGCCTTCCTGGCGGAGCTCAAGGGGCTTCCCGTCCTGCTCCACGAGCAAAACGCCAAGCTGGGCCTGGCCCTTCGCCTCCTTGCCCCCCTGGCCCGGGGCCTGGCCCTTTCCGTCCCCCTGGACCTCCCCCCGTGGCTGGCCAGAAAGGCCCGCCGCACCGGCTACCCCGTGCGGGAGGTGCGCTACCCCCGGGCCGAGGCCAAACGCCGCCTGGGCTTTGACCCGGGAAAGCCCCTCCTCCTCGTCCTGGGGGGGAGCCAGGGCAGCCTGGAGCTGAACCAACACCTCCCTCCCCTGCTCAAGCCCCTGGGCCTTCCCGTCCTCCACCAGGTGGGGGAACGGTGGACCGAGCGCTTCCGCTTCCTGGAGGAAGGGGCGTACCGCATCGCCGGCTTTGTGGACGCGCCCTTGGCCATGAGCGCCGCCGACCTCCTTCTGGCCCGGGCGGGGGCGGGGACCCTGGCGGAGGCGGCCTTCCACCGCCTGCCCGCCCTCCTCTTCCCCCTTCCCCCAGGGCTGGACGGGGGGGCCCAGCTGGCCAACGCCCGCGCCTACCAGAGGGCGGGGGCGGCGGAGCTTGGGGCCTATTCCAGGCTTTGGCAGCAGGTGGAAGCCCTCCTGGCCCGGCCCGAACCCTACCGGGAGGCTATGGCCCGCCTCTCCCCTGAGGGGGCGGCGGGAAGGATTGCGGATTGGTTGGAGGAATTCTTATGAAGCGGGCACACATCATGGGCATTGAGGGGGTGGGCATGAGCGCCTTAGCCCGCCTCCTCCTGGCGGAGGGGGTGGGGATAACGGGGTGCGACCTGGCCCCGGGGGCACGGGCCCAGGCCCTGGGGGTATCCGTCTTCCCCGGCCACGACCCCAGCCACCTGGGGGAGGAGGAGGTCCTGGTGGTCCCCACCCCCGTGCCCCTGGACCACCCCGAGGTGGCCGAGGCCAGGCGGCGGGGCATGCGCATCCTGAGGCGCATGGAGCTCCTGGCCCACCTCCTGGAGGCCAAGCCCTCCTTGGGCGTAACGGGCACCCACGGGAAGACCACCACCACCGGGATGCTGGCCAGCATCCTCCTCACGGCGGGCCTGGACCCCTGGGTCTTCCTGGGGGGGGAACTCTCCCTCCTGCCCGGCAACGCCCGCTACGGGCTAGGGCCTCGGCTGGCCGAGGTGGACGAGTCCGACGCCCTTTTCCAGGAGGTGCGGGTGAGGGTGGCCGTGGCCACCAACCTCGAGGCCGACCACATCGCCCCCCCTGGCCAGCGGGCCCCCAACTACCACGGGAGCCTGGAGGAGCTCCAGACGGCCATGCGGGGCTTCCTGGCCCGGGCAGGGGTGGCCGTGGTCCCCGCCTTTGACCCCCTCCTCCTGGAGGCCTCCCAGGGGCTTCCCCGCCGGCTTTTCGGCCAGGGCGGGGAGCTTTGGGCCGAGGCCGTGGCCCTGGGCCCCACGGGAAGCCGCTTCCGCCTGGTCCACCAGGGGAAGGATCTGGGGGAGGTCCGCCTGGGGGTCCCCGGGGGGCACAACGTGAAAAACGCCCTGGCGGCGGCCCTGGCCGCCCTGGCCTTCGGGGTGGACCTTGAGGCCATCCGGGAGGGCCTGGCCCGCTTTCCCGGCGTGGGGCGGCGCTTCCAGAAGGTAGGGGAGATCCGCGGGGCCTGGGTGGTGGACGATTACGCCCACCACCCCACGGAGGTGCGGGCCACCCTCGAGGCCGCCCACCTCCTGGGCCGCCGGGTGCGGGTCCTCTTCCAGCCCCACCGCCTCCTGCGCACCCTGGAGCTTTGGGAGGAGTTTGCCCAGGCCCTGACCCTGGCCCAGGAGGTGGTGGTCCTACCCGTCTACACCGCAGGGGAACGGGGCCAGGTGACCCCGGAGGCCCTGGGGCAACGGATCGCAGAGCGCCTAAAGGACCTGGGTTGCCAGGCGCGCTTCCTGGACAAGGAGGAGGCCTTGGCCTACGCCTTGGCCACGGCAGGCCCGGAAGACCTCTGGCTCACCCTGGGAGCAGGGGACGTGACGGAACTGGCCCGGAGGCTGGTCCATGCGGGTTGAACGGGTTCTCCTCAGGGACTACACCACCCTGGGCGTGGGGGGTCCAGCCGAGCTCTGGACGGTGGAAACCCGGGAGGAACTCCTAAAGGCCACCGAGGCCCCCTACCGGGTGCTGGGCAACGGCTCCAACCTCCTGGTGCTGGACCAGGGGGTGCCGGAGCGGGTCATCCGCCTAGCGGGGGAGTTCCAGGCCTATGACCTGAGGGGCTGGGTGGGCGCCGGGGCCCTCCTTCCGCTTCTGGTGCAGGAGGCGGCCCGGTCCGGGCTTTCCGGGCTGGAAGGCCTCCTGGGCATCCCCGCCCAGGTGGGAGGGGCGGTGAAGATGAACGCCGGCACCCGCTTCGGGGAGATGGCCGAGGCCCTGGAGGCGGTAGAGATCTTCCACGAGGGGCGCTTCCAGATCTACCTGCCTGAGGAACTTGGCTTCGGCTACCGGCAAAGCCGGCTTCCCCCGGGGGGCATCGTGACCCGGGTACGGCTCAGGCTTAAGGAGCGCCCCCTAGAGGAAATCCGGCGGCGCATGGCCGAGGTGGACGCCGCCCGAAGGGGTCAGCCCAAGCGCAAAAGCGCCGGCTGCGCCTTCAAAAACCCCCCGGGGCAGTCAGCGGGCCGTCTCATCGACGAGCGGGGCCTGAAGGGCCTCAGGGTGGGGGATGCCATGGTCTCCCTGGAGCACGGCAACTTTATCGTCAACCTGGGCCAGGCCACGGCCCAGGACGTCCTGGAGCTCCTTAGGCGCATCCAGGAGGAGCTGCCCCTGGAACTGGAGTGGGAGGTCTGGCCGTGAAGCCTTTCCCGGAAAGCCTACAGGGGGGATAAGATGGGAACCGTGAGGGCAATGCTGGCCCTTTTGCTCCTCGCCACCCTTTACGTGGCCAGCCTGGTCCTCTTCCCGGTGGAAGAGGTGACGGTGGAAGGGCTTAGGCACCTGAAGCGGGAGGAGGTGCTGGCCCGCACTGGGATCCTCCCCGGGGAACCCTGGCTCTGGCTCACCGCCCGCCGCCTAAACCCCCTTCTGCAAGACCCTTGGGTGGCCTCCGCCCGCATGGAAAAGCCCGGGCCTGGCCGGGTGCGCCTCCTCCTGCGGGAACGCACCCCCTTCCTGCCCCTCCCCGGCGGGGACGCCCTGGCGGAGGACGGCACCCTCCTCCCCGGGGGGGCCCCCCTGGCCCGGGGCCCCCGGGTGGAAGGAAAGGGGCCCTTGCCCGTCCAGGACCTTCTGGCCCTGGCCCGGGCCTACCCCGGGGCGCAACGGCTCCGCTACACCCCAGGGGGCTTCTGGGTGGAACTGCCCCAGGCTAGGATCTTTGCCCCAAACGTTCGCCTTCTGCTAGAGTATGCGCAAAGCGCTCGGCCCGAAGGCCAGGTTTACGTGTATTCTTGGGGGGTGAGTGTACGCCCATGATTATCGCCGGACTGGACGTAGGCACCAGCAAGGTTACCACCGTCATCGGGGAACTGGCCCCCGACGGCGTGCTGGACATCATCGGCGAGGGAACCGTCCCCTCCCAGGGGTTGAAGCGGGGCGTGGTGGTGAACCTGGAGCGCACCACCGAGGCCATCCGGCAAAGCGTCTTCCAGGCGGAACGGGTGGCGGGGGTCAAGGTGGAGCGGGTGGTGGTGGGGGTGGGGGGGCCCCACCTCAAGAGCGTGACCAGCCATGGGCTGGCGGCCATCCGGCGGGGGCACAGCATCACCGAGGCCGACGTGGAACGGGCCATTGAGCAGGCCAAGGCCTACCCCTTTGACGGGGAGCTGGAGCTCCTGCACGCCCTGCCCTTGGAGTTCAAGGTGGACGGGCAGGAGGGGATCCGGGACCCCATCGGCATGGCAGGGGTGCGCCTCGAGGTGGACGTCCACCTGGTGGCGGCGGGCCGGGGACCCTTGGCCAACCTGCGCCGGGCCGTGGAGGAGGCTGGCCTCACCGTGGAGGCCCTGGCGGTCCAGGTCCTGGCCGGCGGCCTGGGCGTCCTCAACCCCGACGAGGAGAGGATGAACGTCCTCCTCCTAGACGTGGGCGGGGGCACCACCGACGTGGCCGTGTTCCGCGGGGGGCGGCTGGCCCACTCTGCCGTCCTCCCCCTAGGGGGGGACCACGTGACCCAGGACATCGCCCAGCTCCTGAAAATCCCCTTTGAGGAGGCAGAAAGGGTGAAGCGCAAGTACGGGGCCGCCCTCCCGGAGCTGGCCGACCCCGAGCTGGTCCTGGAGATCAACCAGGAAGGAGGCTCCTTGGGGGAGGTGCCTGCCCCCGAGCTGGCCCGCATCATCCGCCCCCGGCTGCGGGAGATCCTCCACCTGGCCCGCCAGAGCGTGGACGAGGCCCTAGGCCCCCTGGAGATCCACGTGAACCGGGTGGTGCTCACTGGGGGAACGGCCATGCTCCGGGGCTTTGACCTCTTGGCCCGACAGCAGTACACCCTGCCCGTCCGGGTGGGCCGGCCCCACGGGGTTTCCGGTCTCACCGACGTGGTGGCCACCCCCGCCCACGCGGCCGCGGTGGGCCTGGTGCGCTTCGGGGCCAGCCTGCCGGTGCGCGCCCCGGAGCCCAAAAGGGTTCGGGCCAAGGAGGAAAAACCCAAGGGGGAAGGCTTTTGGGCCAGGCTCAAGGAGATATTTAACAATCTATTCTAACTAGGCATGGGGGAGGAGGCAGGGCATGGAAGGAGCGGTCATCAAGGTCATCGGCTTAGGGGGCGCGGGCAATAACGCTGTGAACCGCATGATCGAGGCCGGGCTCTCGGGGGTGGAGTTCATCGCCGCCAACACCGACGCCCAGGTCCTGGCCAAGAGCCTGGCCGACGTGCGCATCCAGCTGGGGGAAAGGCTCACCCGGGGCCTGGGGGCAGGGGCCAACCCGGAGATTGGGGAGAAGGCGGCCCAGGAAGCGGAAGACCTGATCGCCGAGGCCCTGGAGGGGGCCGACAT
Organism: Thermus sp. CCB_US3_UF1; assembly: GCF_000236585.1. NCBI lineage: Bacteria > Thermotogati > Deinococcota > Deinococci > Thermales > Thermaceae > Thermus > Thermus sp. CCB_US3_UF1. Next base: position 1,016,307 of record NC_017278.1, on the reverse strand, counting down.
GGTCTTCATCACCGCCGGGATGGGGGGCGGGACGGGTACGGGGAGTGCCCCCGTGGTGGCCGAGGTGGCCAAGCGGCAGGGGGCCCTCACCGTGGCCGTGGTCACCCGGCCCTTCAGCTTCGAAGGCCCCAAGCGGCTAAAGGCTGCGGAAGAGGGCATCCGCCGCCTCAAGGAGCGGGTGGACGCCATGGTGGTGGTGCAAAACGACCGCCTCCTCTCCGCCGTGGACAAGAAGGTGAGCCTCAAGGACGCCTTCCTCATCGCCGACCGGGTCCTCTACCATGGCGTGAAAGGGATCACGGACGTCATCAACCTCCCCGGCCTCATCAACGTAGACTTCGCCGACGTGAAGGCCCTCCTGGAAGGGGCAGGCCAGGTGCTCATGGGCATCGGGGCGGGCCGGGGGGAGGGCCGGGTGGAGGAGGCGGCCAAAACCGCCGTCAGCAGCCCCCTCCTGGAGCGTTCCATTGAGGGGGCGAGGAGGCTCCTCCTCAACGTGGTGGGCTCCGAGGACCTCTCCCTCATGGAGGCCGCCGAGGTGGTGGAGCGCGTGCGCGAGGCCACAGGGGTAGAGGAGGTGGACATCCTCTACGGGGTCACCTACGACGAGCGGGCCCAGGACGAGCTGCGGGTGATCCTTATCGCCGCGGGTTTCGGGGAGAGCACCGTGGTCCCCCGCCCTGCCCGCCCCCTGGACTTCCCAAGCCACGCGGACCTCTACAACTTGGATATCCCCGCCTTCATCCGCTACGGGGACGGGGACTACCCCCCCAAGCGGGGCAACTAGGGCCACATCCTCCCCATGGTGGTTCTGGGGATTGACCCAGGCATCACCCACCTGGGCCTGGGGGTGGTGGCCGTGGAGGCGAGGGGCGCCCTGAAGGCCCAGCTCCTGCACGGGGAGGTGGTGACCACCTCGGCCAAGGAGCCCGCCCAGGTGCGGGTGGGGCGGATCCACGCCCGGGTCAGGGAAGCCCTCCTCCGCTTCCGCCCCGAGGCGGTGGCGGTGGAGGAGCAGTTCTTCTACCGGCAAAACGAGCTGGCCTACAAGGTGGGCTGGGCCCTGGGTGCGGTGCTGGTGGCCGCCTTTGAGGCAGGGGTACCCGTCTACGCCTACGGCCCCATGCAGGTCAAGCAGGCCCTGGCCGGTCACGGCCATGCCCCCAAGGAGGAGGTGGCCCTGATGGTGCGGGGAATGCTGGGCCTAAGGGAGGCCCCCAAACCGAGCCACCTGGCCGACGCCTTGGCCATCGCCCTGACCCACGCCTTCCACGCCCGGCTCAAGGCCGAGAAGCCCCTATAGGCAAGAACCCTTTCGTATCCTAGACAAAGGTTTTACAAGTCAACCTGGGCCAATCTGATTCTGGGAGGGAAAAAGCATGAAAAAGCTTCTAGGCGTGCTCTTGGCGTTGGCGGCAGGCGGCTTGGCCCTGGCCCAAGGGGCCATGGTGCGGGTGGCCCACCTTTCCCCGGATGCCCCCGCGGTGGACGTGCTGGTAAACGGCCAACGGGCCATCACCAACCTGGCCTTTAAAGAGGTCACCCCTTATCTTGCCCTGCCTGCGGCCAGGGTACGGGTACAGGTGGTGCCCGCGGGCCAGAACTCCCCCGCGGTCATCGACGCGGAGCTGGACCTCCGCGAGGGGGTCTACTACACCGTGGCCGCCACGGGCTTCCTGGCCCAGATCCGGCCCCAGGTGTACACGGACGCCCTGGCCGGCCTCTTCCCCCGGGCGGGCTTCGCCCGGGTGCGGGTGGTGCACACCTCCCCCGATGCCCCGGCGGTGGACGTGGCGGTGAAGGGCGGCGCGGTCCTCTTCCCCAACCTCCCCTTCCCCCGGGCCAGCGAGTACCTGGTGGTGCCCGCCGGGCGGTATGACCTCGAGGTCCGGGTGGCAGGAACCAACCAGGTGGCCCTGAACCTGCCTGGGGTGAACCTGGAAAGCGGGAAGACCTACACCGTCTTCGCCGTGGGCAGCGTCCGGGCAGGCACCCTGACCGTGGTGGCGGTGGTGGATGCCGCCGCCCTGGGAGGGAACCGATAACGGGACTCGCCCAAGCCCCCCGGCCTTTCGGGGGGCTTCCCCTTTGGCTTTACCCCCTCCTGGCCTGCCCCCGGTGCCGGGGGGAGCTGGCCCAGGAAGGAGGGGCCCGCTGCCTGGGATGCGGGGCCTTTTACGGGGAGAGGGGAGGCTTCCTGGACCTACGGGCCTGGCGGGAGAGGCCCCTCCTACGCCTAGCCAACGCCCTTCCCCCCGTGGCCTCCCTCTACGACCTCTGGCGGGTCCGCGCGGACCGGCTCCTCTCCCGGGGAAGCCTCCTCTGGGCCGAGGAGGTGCGGCGCCTCCAGGCCTGGCTCCTGCCCACGGGAGGGCCCTTTCTGGACGTGGGTACAGGAACCGGCCTCTACCGGGAAGCCCTGGGCGAGAGGGCGGTAGGCCTGGACCCCTCCCCCACCTTCCTGCGGGTGGCGGCCCAAAGGCGCCCTGGAGCCTATCTCCTGGGCCACGGGGAGGCCCTGCCCTTTCGGGAGGGGGCCTTCGGCGGGGTGGCCATCGGCCCCACCTGGAACGAGTTCCTCCACCCCCGGAAGGCGGCCCTGGAGGCCCGGCGGGTGCTGCGGCCAGGGGGGAGGCTTTGGGGCATGCTCCTCCTGGGCCCGGGGCCTACCCTGGGGCTTTGGCGGCCCAGGGAGGAGGAGGTCTTGGCCCTGCTGGCGGAAGCGGGCTTCCAACCCAGGCTGGAGCGGGATGGGGCCCTGGGCCTCCTCGAGGCTGAGGTAAGCTGAGAACCAGGATGCGCAACTTCCTCAGCGTGGAACGGGGGCTAGAGGATAGCTACCCCTTGCGCCTCTACCACAAGGCCAAGCGCTTCTTCTGGGACCCGGCCGCCTTGGATCTGGGCCAAGACCAGGAAACCTTCCAAAGCCTCCCCCCAGAGGGGCAAGACCTCATCCTGCGCCTGGTGAGCCTTTTCCTGGGTGGGGAGGAGGCGGTAACCCTGGACCTCCTGCCCCTCCTATGGGCGGTGGCCCGGGAGGGACGGCTGGAGGAGGAGATGTACCTTACCACCTTCCTCCTGGAGGAGGCCAAGCACGTGGAGTTCTTCGCCCGTTTCCTGGAAAGGGTAGCGGGACGGCGGGGAGGCCTTGCCCATTACCATGGGCCCCACTACCGGCGGATTTTCCACGAGCTCCTCCCCCAGGCCATGGAACGCCTCTGGCAGGACCCGAGCCCCGAGGCCCAGGTGGCGGCCGCCCTCACCTACAACGTGGTGGTGGAGGGGGTGTTGGCGGAAACCGGCTACCACGGCTTCTTCCGCATGGCCGAACGGCTGGCCCAAGGGGGGTTGGCCATGCCCGGTACCCTGGAAGGCGTGGGCCACGTGAAGCGCGACGAAAGCCGCCACGTGGCCTTTGGGCTTTACTTCCTTGCCCGGCACCTGAAGGCCCACCCGGGGCTTTGGGCGGCAGTGGAGGAGCGGCTTGGCCTCCTCCTCCCTGAGGCTCTGGGGGTGGTGGGGGAGATCTTTGCCGCCTACCCCGGGGGCGCCCCCTTGGGGCTTTCCGCCGAGGAGTTTTTCGCCTACGCCCAAGGCCAGTTCCAAAGCCGCCTGCGGGTCCTGGAGCGCTCCCGGACCCTGGGGACGGAAGCCCTGGAAGACCTGTAAGCTTTCCCGCAAATGCCCCACGGCTTCCGGGGCAGGATGGGGGTATGCGCGCCCTGCTGCCTGCCCTTTTCCTCTCCCTGGCCTTGGCCCAGGAGTACCGGGCCCTTCCCGGAGCGCCCACGGGCCACGGGGCCCTGGACCAGAGCTACGCCCTGGTCTACCGCGCGGAGAACCCCAAGGCGGTCCTCCTCCTGGTGCCGGGGCTCCTGGGGGGGAGCACCAACTTCGCCCTCCTGGCCGAACGCCTGCGGGCGGAGGCCCCCTGGCTCGAGGTCTGGGCCTGGGAACGGCGGGCCAACGGCCTCGAGGACCGCCGGGGCTTCCTGGCCCAAGACCCCTTGGCCTACTACCAGGCCCTGAAGGCGCCCGACCTCTCCCCCTTGCGGGCCTGGGGCCTGGCGGTGCACCTCCAGGACCTGGACCTGGCGGTGGAGGCGGCCCGGAAGCGGGCCCCCGTGGTCCTCGGGGGGCACTCCTTGGGGGCCGCCCTGGCCACCCTCTACGCCTGGCAGCACGGGGAGAAGCTCTCGGGCCTCCTCCTCTTGGACGGAAGCCTAGGGGCGGTGCGGGTTTCCGAGGAGGCCTTCCGCCAGGGGCAGGAGACCCCCTTGGGCCGCCTGCCCGGCCTGGAGGACCTGCTGGCCGGACGGGCGAGCCCCGTCTTTCAGACCGCCTTCCTCTCCCCCAAAGACCTGGCCCTGGCCGAGGCCGAGGCCTGGCTGGCGGCCCGCCGCCCCCTGGAGCCCGTCCCCTTGGGGGCCCACTGGGCCACCCGCGAGGCCCGGGCCCTCCTCCGGGTGGACGACCACTACAGCCTCTTCCCCATCTTCAGCGTGAGCGCGGGCCGGGCCTGGGCCCGGGAGGGGCTGAGCCTTCTGGGGCTTCTCCAGGGGCGGCTGGTCCACACGGTGCGGGGGCCTAGGGGGAGGCTGGTGGAGTGGCGGGACACGGGGGAGGCCACGGACCCCAGGGCTTTCCTCAGGGCTTTCACCCGTCCCGAAACCGGGTTTTCGGAGTGGTACTTCCCCTACCGCCTCCTCTTGGAGATCGCCGGCTACCCCTACGTGGGCCCCTACCGGCCCCGCCCCCTCCCCTACCCCGTGCTGGCCCTAGGGGCGGAAAGGGGGCTTCTGCCCGAGGCAGCGGGCTTCCGGGTGGGGGAGACCTTCCCCAAGACCCCTTTAGGGGTCCAGATCCTTCCCAGCCTTACCCACCTGGACCTCCTCACGGAGCGGGAGGGCAAGACGGCCAGGGCCATCCTGGGGTACCTAGGGGGTCTACCCCTAGGTGGGCCAGGAGGAGGCGGGCAGCCCTGAGGCCGGAAAGGGCGGCGGCAGGCACGCTCTGCCCGGGGAAAACCCTCTCCCCCACAAGGAAGGCGTTGGCCGCCAGGCGCACCCGGGGGAAGCGGAAGGGATGGGTCTGGGGGTAGCCCCCCACCCAGGCCCGCCCGGCAAAGCGGCGGTAGGTATGGGGGGTGGCGGCGAAGAGGGGCTCGGCCTCCCTCAGGCCCGGAAGGAGGGCCTCCCCCAGGGCCAGGGCCTTCTCCTGCCAAAGGGCCTTGAGCCGGCGGTAAGCTTCCCCCTCCAGCCCCTCCCAGGGGGCCAAGGGGGTGTGGAGGGAAAGGGCGAAGACCGTCCTCTCGCCCTCGGGGCGTAAGGAAAGGAAGGCAAAGGGCCTCTCCCGGGCGTTTTGCCGGTAGTAGGGGGGTGGGACGGCAAAGGGGAGCACCCCATAGAGGACAAAGGCCCCCCAGCCGTCCCGGGGCGCCCTCCCGGGGAGGCCGAGAAGGGGCTCCAGGGGGACGTTGAGGAGGAAAAACTCCCCCTCCACCACCTCCTTTTCCCCGCGCCGCCTCCCCCCGTAGACCACCTCCACGCCCAGGGCCCGGCCTCGCCGGAGGAGAAGCCGCCGGGCCCGGGCCTTGTAGCGCACCTCCAGGCCCTGGGCCAGGGCCTCGGCCACCCTTCCCATCCCCCCAGGGACCAGGGCCGGGCCCAGGTGGGGAAGGTCCAGGGCCAAGGCGGCGTAGAGGGCGTAGGGGTCGGCGTGCTGGGCACTGATGAGGAGCTGGGCCTCGAGGAAGCGGCGGAAATCCGGTGCGCTAGGGGCGAGGCGGCTCACCCGCCGCAAGAGGTCGGGCAGGAGGGGAAGGAGGCCGGGGAGAAGCCCCAGGAGGAGGCCCACCTCCTCCCTCTCGGGGGGCCAGGGGAGCCTATGGGCCACCTCCAAAAGCCTCTTGGCCCGGTCCTCCTGCCAGGTCCAGAAGGGGAGAACCTGGGGACCGAAGAAATCCCTCTGGGCCTCCCGCTCCGCCTCCCGGCCCACGGGGCGAAGAAGCCTACCCCGGGGAAGGAGGACCTCCATGAGGGGAAAGCCCAGGGGCAGGGGCTCCACGGGCCAGGCCATCCCCAAGGCCTCCCCCACCCGGGCCAGGGGCGCCCCTGGGGCCAGGCCGGAAAGCAGGGTGGCCCCGGCGTCAAAGCGAAAGCCCCGGTGGTAGAAACTCCCCGCCAGGCCCCCGGGGTAGGTGTGGGCCTCGAGGACCACCACCTCGAGGCCTGCCCGCTTCAGGAGCCTGGCCGCCACCAGGCCGCCGATCCCCGCCCCCACCACCACCGCCCGCATGCTTCTTAGGCTAAGCCTCCCCATCCCCCTTACCATGGCCCAGGCTAAGATGGAAGGGGACGCGGCCGGAAGCGAAACGCCCTACCGGCCAAGCTCTAGGGCCGCGCCCAAGCGGAAGCCCGTCTAAAGCCTGCAGGAAAATCCCTGCATGGGTGGAAGGGAAGTTTGGCAAAAGCCGAGGGAGGCCCTTGCCGGCGCCCCTTTCCCGACTGCCCTCGCCCTCCTCTTTGCCTCCAGGGCCCGGGGGGAGGCCCTGGAGGCAAGCGACTGGGACCTCCCCGCCTTTCGGGGCATGGACTATCTGGAGCGCCTCACCTGCCTTCACCGCACCCTAGCCCTACGACGTGGCCCTAACCCCCGAGGAGTGGTCCAAGCGGCGGGAGGAGATCGGGGCGGTGGGCCAGGCGGCCCAGGAGGGGATGGTCCTCCTAGAGAACCCCCTTCCCGGACACCCTTCCCCCTAGGGGCCCTCCCTTAGGCTAGGGGCATGACCGTTCTGGTCACGGGGGCCACGGGGTACGTGGGGGGAAGGCTGGTTCCCCGGCTCTTGGAAAGGGGGCACCGGGTCCGCCTCCTGGTGCGGGACCCCTCCCGGCTGGTGGGGCGGCCCTGGGTGGCCCAGGTGGAGGTGGTCCAGGGGAGCCTGGAAGACCCTTCCTCCCTCCGCCGGGCCTTAGAGGGGGTGGAAGCCGCTTACTACCTGGTCCACGCCATGCTCTCGGAAAAGGCCTTCCTCGAGGCCGAACGCCGCCAGGCGGAAACCTTCGCCCGCGTGGCCCGGGAAACCGGGCTAGGGCACGCCATCTACCTGGGGGGCCTCCTCCCCAAGGAGGGCAGGCCCTCCCCCCACCTGCAAAGCCGGGCCCAGGTGGGAGAGATCCTGAGGGCCCACCTTCCCACCACGGAGTTCCGGGCCGGGCCCATCGTGGGCTCGGGCTCAGCCAGCTTTGAGATGGTCCGCTACCTCACGGAGCGGCTTCCCGTGATGCTGGCCCCCCGCTGGATCCTAAACCCCATCTCCCCCATCGCCATCCGGGACGTCCTGGCCTACCTCCTCCTGGCCCTGGAACGGGGGCCTTCGGGGGTAGTGGAGATCGGGGCCCCGTCCCTCACCTTCAAGGGCATGATGGAGGTCTACGCCGGGGTGCGGGGGCTTAGGCGCCTCATCCTGCCCGTGCCCGTGCTGGCCCCCAGGCTGGCCGCCCTTTGGGTGGGGCTCGTCACCCCCATCCCCAACCGCCTAGCCCTTCCCCTGGTGGAGGGGATCCTCCACCCCCTGGTGGCGGACACGGGAAGGGCCCGGGCGCTCTTCCCGCAGGTAGACCCCCTTCCCTACCGCAAGGCGGTGGAGTTGGCCCTGGAGCGCACCGCCCTGGGGGAGGTGGAAACCCGCTGGTCGGGGGCCCTCTTCGGCCAGGCCTACCGTTTGGAGGACCGGGAAGGCCTCATCCGGGAGGTGCGCTCCCTGCCCGTGGAGGCCCCGCCCGAGGCCCTTTTCCAGGTCTTCTCCGCCTTGGGCGGGGAAAGGGGATGGCTGGTCTGGAACTGGGCCTGGGCCCTAAGGGGGCTTCTGGACCGCCTCCTGGGGGGACCGGGGCTTCGCCGGGGGCGGCGCCACCCCAAACAACTCCTCCCTGGGGAGGCGGTGGACTTCTGGCGGGTGGAGCGGGTGGAGCCCCCGCGCCTCCTCCGCCTGCGGGCGGAGATGCGCCTCCCGGGCAAGGCCTGGCTGGAGTGGCAGGCCCTTCCGGAGGGGGAAGGGGCAAGGCTGGTCCAGACGGCCTACTTTGAGCCTGTGGGCCTTACGGGCTTCCTCTACTGGTGGCTCCTCTACCCCATCCACCGTCCCATCTTCAGCGACCTGGCGCGGGCCATCGCCCGGGAAGCGGAGGCCGCCTCAGCCAGGCCTCGAGGGTTAGGGCGTGGGGCAGGGTGAGGGCGAAGAGGAGGGCCATGTAGGCGGCCAGGGGGTCCTGGAAATGGGGGTAGAGAAGTAAGGCCAGGACCAGGGCGGCCAAGGTAGCGGCGTAAACGCCAAGCCACTCCCGGTCCCGCACGCCCACGAGGCGCAGGCTATCCAGGCTGTGCTGCAGGAGGAAGTAACCCGCCAAGGCCGCATAGGGGTGGGCCACAAAGGCCAGGAGGGCCAGGGCCAAGGTATCCCCCCAAAGCCTCAAGGAATGGCGCTCCCGAAGGGCCAGTAGGAGAAGGCCAAGCCATAGGGCGAAGGCCACCCCAGGAGGAAGGGCAAACCCTTGGGCAAAGGCCTTCAGGAAAGGAGCGATGGCCTCGCCGTGGAAAAGGAAGGGGAAAAGGAGGACCGTGCCCGCCCGCAGGTAACCGAGAAAGCCCTTTCCCTCCACCCGGCCCCAGTGCAAAAGGGCAAGGAGGAGGAAGCCTAGGAGGCCCAAGGGAGGGTGTGCGAGGAGAAGGGCCAGGGGGAGGGCGGCCAGGAGGAGGTAGGCCCCAAGGAAAGGGGCCAGGGGCCAGCCTAGCCTCCGGGCCACCAGGAGGTCCGCAGCCCCATGGGGAAGCCCTAAAACCAAGGCCGAAAGCAGGAGGAGGGCTTGCCCCCAGCTCTCGGGAAGGAGGGCCAAGGGGAGAAGGTACACACTCAGCATAATCTCATGCTTTGTTTCCCCGTTATCCCCATTTGTAGCGGTGCGTATGCTTTATGTACAAGTGTTGTCTAAGTAAAGGTTTCAGTGTACCTTAAGGTTTCCAATGGAGTTGGCCTACGGCCCAGGCAGGCCCCTAAGGAGGTACCCATGCGGGAGATGCCGGAACTCACCTTTGGACAGTACTGGTTGGTCTTCAACATGCTCTCCCTAACCATCGCTGGGATGCTGGCCGCCTTCGTCTTCTTCCTCCTGGCGAGGAGCTACGTGGCCCCCCGTTACCACATCGCCCTCTACCTCTCGGCCCTCATCGTCTTCATCGCCGGCTACCACTACCTACGGATCTTTGAAAGCTGGATCGGGGCCTACCAGCTCCAGGACGGGGTCTACGTGCCCACGGGAAAGCCCTTTAACGACTTCTACCGCTACGCCGACTGGCTCCTCACCGTACCGCTCCTCCTCCTGGAGCTCATCCTGGTCCTGGGGCTTACCGCTGCCCGCACCTGGAACCTGAGCCTGAAGCTGGTGGTGGCCTCGGTGCTCATGCTGGCCTTGGGGTACGTGGGGGAGGTGAACACCGAAGCCGGGCCCAGGACCCTTTGGGGGGCTCTTTCCTCCATCCCCTTCTTCTACATCCTTTACGTGCTCTGGGTGGAGCTAGGCCAGGCCATCCGTGAGGCCAAGTTCGGCCCCAGGGTGCTGGAGCTCCTAAACGCCACCCGGTATGTTCTCCTGATGTCCTGGGGCTTCTACCCCATCGCCTACGCCCTGGGTACCTGGCTCCCCGGGGGCGCGGCCCAGGAGGTGGCCATCCAGATTGGCTACAGCCTGGCCGACCTGATCGCCAAGCCCATCTACGGCCTGCTGGTCTTTGCCATCGCCCGGGCCAAGAGCCTAGAGGAGGGTTTTGGGGCCGAGGCCAGGGCCGCCTAAAGCCTTCGGGGCCTGCCTGGGGGCTTCGGCCCCAAGTCTTTTTGGGCTACAGAGCCGGGCGAGACCCAAGGGTAGGGTAAGGCCATGCGGGTCTTGATCCTAGGCGCCACGGGAGGCTTGGGGAGGGCCCTGGCCCGGGCCCTTAAGGGGCATGAGCTTCTCCTTTCCGGGCGGCGGGCCGAGGCCCTACGGGCCCTGGGGGAGGAGGTGGGGGGAAAGCCCCTGCCCGCAGACCTGACGGACGAGCTAGAGGCCAAGGCCCTTCTGGAGGAAGCAGGCCCAGTGGACCTCCTCCTCCACGCGGTGGGGGTGGGGGCCCGGGCCCCGGTGCGGGAAACCCCCAGGGACCTCCTGGAGGAAACCCTCCAGGCCCACCTCCTCACCGCCCACCTTGCCCTTAAGCACGCCCGCTTCCGCCCGGGGGCCCGGGCGGCCTTCTTCGGCGCCTACCCCGCCTACGTGCGGGTGCCGGGGTTTGCCGCCTACGCCGCGGCCAAGGGGGCCCTCGAGGCCTACGTGGAGGCCGCCCGTAAGGAGTTCCGCCGGGAGGGGGTGCACCTGGTGGTGGTGCGCCTCCCCGCGGTGGCCACCGGGCTTTGGGACCCCTTGGGCGGCCCCCCGAGGCACGCCCTCTCCCCGGAAGAGGCGGCGGCCAAGGTGCTCCAAGGCCTCCTGCAGGAACCCCCAGCGGAGCTTCTGGAGGTCTAGCCATGGCCGCACAAGCCCCTAAGGGCCAACCCCAAACCGCCTACCGGGCCTTCTTCTACCCCATGCGCCTGGCCCTTTTGGCCGTGGGGCGCAACTTCATGCCCCTGGCCTGGTGGACCCCGGTTTCCAAGACGCCCTTCCGCTTCCTCTTCGCCATGGACCGCCAGAACCACAGCCTAAGCCTCCTGCGGGAACTGGGGGAGGCCGCCCTCTGCTTTCTGCCTTGGGAGGAGCGGGCCTGGGTGGTGCGGGCGGGCTACCTCTCGGGAAGGAAAGCGGACAAGGCGCAAAGGTTGGGCGTGGCCTTGCGCCCGGCACGGAGGCTTTCCCATACCCAGGTGCCGGAAAAAGCCCTGGCGGTCTACGAACTATCGGTGACGGAGTGGCCCACGGACGGGGACCACGCCCTCTTCCTGGGGGAGGTGGTCCACGCCGAAGGCTTTAGGGAGGCCAAGGAACGGCCCATCCTCTTCCTGGGCTTTCGCGACTACGCCACCTTGGGGGAGAGGTGGCGGTTTAGGCCATGAGGTGGCTCCTTGCCTTCCTCCTTCCCTTCCTGGCCCTGGCCCAGGCCCCCTACCGGGTGGAGGGGGAGGCCCGCTACCGGGGCTCCTACCCTTTGGGCAGCTGGGAGGGGCGAAACCCCACCCCCCGGGGGGAGGTGGTGTGGGACGGGGAAAGGGCTTCCGGGCGGGTATGCCTGGAGCAACGCGCCTGGGACTCGGGGAACGGGGAGCGGGACAAGAAGGCCCTGGAGATCCTTAGGGCCAAGGAGTTTCCCCAGGCCTGCTTCTACCCCCAGCGAGCCCGCCTGGAGGGAGGCCGGTTCCTTCTGGAAGGTGAGCTGGAGATGGCGGGCCTGAGGCGGCGGGTGCGGGTGGAGGGGGAGCTTCTGGACCAACCCAGCGGCTACCGCTTCCGCGGGGGGTTTCGCACCCGGTTTTCCGATTGGAACCTGGAAAGACCCCGCTTCCTCTTCCTGGAGGTGCGGGACGAGGTGGAGGTCTACCTGGAGGCTGAGGTGCGCCGGTGATCCGTCTGGGCTACCCCTGCGAAAACCTCACCCTAGGGGCCAGCACCAACCACACCTTGCGCTTGGCCTCCCTCAGCGAGGAAAGGGTCCGGGCCAAGGTGGCGGAGAACCTCGAGGACCTGGAGCGCATCCTTCGCTGGAACGCCAAGGCAGGCTTCCGCCTTTTCCGCATCGGCCAGCACCTCATCCCCTTTGCCTCCCATCCCGCCTTTCCCTACGACTGGGAAAGGGCCCACGGAGAGGAGCTAGGGCGGCTGGGCCGCCTGGCCCGGGAAAGGGGGCAGCGGCTTTCCTTCCACCCAGGGCCCTACGTGAACCCAGGAAGCCCAGACCCCCAGGTGGTGGCGCGCTCCCTGGCTGAACTCCGCTACTCCGCCCGGGCCCTCTCCCTCCTGGGGGCAGAGGACGGGGTGCTGGTCCTCCACCTGGGCGGGGTGTATGGGGGGCGGGAGGGAGCGCTCAGGCGCTTTGTGGAAAACCTCCGGGGGGAAAGGGAGGTTCTCCGCTACCTGGCCCTGGAAAACGACGAGCGGCTTTGGGGGGTGGAGGAGGTCTTGAAGGCGGCGGAGGCCCTAGGGGTGAGGGCGGTGGTGGATACCCTGCACCACGCCCTAAACCCGGGGCGGCTTTCCCTATCCGAGGCCCTGAGGGCGGCCTTCCCCACCTGGAAGGGCCGCCCCAAGGTCCACCTGGCAAGCCAAGACCCAGGAAAACGCCCCGGGGCCCACGCCTTCCGGGTGACGGAAGCGGACTGGGGGGAGCTTCTAAGGGCCCTTCCGGGCCCGGCGGACATCATGGTGGAGGCCAAGGGCAAGGAGCAGGGCCTTCCCTTGGGGGCGCAGACCTGGCTTACCCCTGCCCTTAGCCCCTGAGCCAGCCCTTGCGCAGGGCGATGCCTAAGGGGGGACAAACCTCCCCGGATACCTGTGTTATGGTCTTGGCAGGGGTAAGGAGGTGAGAGGTGATACCCGCCTTTAGAAGCGCGCAAAACCCCACCCAGTGGGCCCTGGAGTTTATTCGGCTGGTGATGCTCCTCCTTTGCCTGGTGGGCTGGGTGATGTACCCGGTGGAGCTCCTGCTCCTGGACCACTGGACGGAGAGCTGGCAGAGCAAGATCCCCTTCTTGGTGGCCGTTCCTGGCTTCGTCTTCACCCTTTGGGTGCTCTTTGACCGCAAGACGCCCTGGGTGCGCTGGGCCTTCATCCTCACCATGTGGGCCTCGGTGCTGACGGGGGTCCTGGGGGCCTACTTCCACCTGCTTTGGAACTTTGAGGGGGAGGTGGCCTGGGAGTTTGAGGCGGCCATGGAGGCCATGGCGGGAAGCCGCCCAGTATTGGCGGCCCTAGCCTTCACCCATATGGGGGTGACGGGGCTCCTCGCCCTGTACCGGGCCAGGTAGGAGGTGGCGCATGATCGAGGCCCTCATCAAAGCCCAGACCGAGGAGGAAAGGCTTCTGGAGTTCCTTCGCTCGGTCTTCCTCCTCATCGCCCTGGTGGGCTTTGCCTTCTACGGCATGGAGCACTGGGTCTTGGATCACTGGACGGAAAGCTGGCAGAGCAGGATCCCCTTCTACGTTTCCCTGGTGGGCTTTCCCCTCACCCTCCTCATGTTCTTCCACCGGGGTAGGTGGGTGCGCTACCCCTTCCTGGCCTGGATGCTCCTGAGCGTGGTTACGGGTGTCCTGGGAGCCTACTACCACCTCCTCTGGAACGCCCAGGACGCGGAGGTAAGCCTCTGGAGCCTCAAAGGCTTCTTGGAGGCCTTTGAAGGGAGCCGCCCCGTACTGGCGGCTTTGGCCCACACCCACGTGGGCGCCGTGGCCTTCGTGGTAGGGATAACCATAAGGGACTAAGGGAGGTGCGAGGATGAAGCGGAGCTTAGCCTGGCTTTGGGTTCTGGTTCTGGGTGCGGCTTTGGCGCAGGCGCCCAAGGTGGACGGGAAGATCGCGGGCGGGGAGTACGCCAAGAGCTACAAGCACGAGAAAAGCGGGATCACCCTGTACTGGAGCGTGGTGGGGGACACCCTGTATCTGGCCCTCGAGGGCCAAAGCAAGGGCTGGATCGGAATCGGCTTCCTGGCGGAGAAAAGCGACAAGAAGAAGGGAGGGGACCAGTACCTCTTTTACATGGAGGGCGGCAAGCTGGTGGCCTTGGACATGTACCAGACCAAGCGCACGGGTGCCCCGGTAACCGACGACAAGGAAGGGGGTAAGAACTCCATCCTCGCCGCCATGGCCACCTACGAGGGGGAAAAGTGGATGGTGGAGTTTAGCCGCAAGCTGAAAACCGGGGAAGCCACGGACGTGGAGATCGCCCCGGGAAGGAAGCTTATCGTGATGCTGGCCCACGCGGAGAAGATGGACCCCAAGGAGGAGCACAAGAAGACCGAGCGCTGGTACCTGGAGGACTTCGCCTTCTAGCCCTGGGTGGGCCTCGAGGCCCTGGGGGTACCCCCGGGGCCCTGGGTTTTGGCGGCCTATACCCTTGACTTTTATGGACTCATAGGTACCATAAGGGGCATGGAGCGGACGGCGCGTCCCCAACCCCTCCCCCTCCTGGCCTTCTTCCTCCTGGGGGGAGGGCTTTCCCTGGCGGTTTACCAGGCTTCCGGCCCCCGGCTTGTTTTCGCCTTCTGGGTGGCGGTCCTCCTGGGCATGGCCCTCTTCCACGCCAAGTTCGGCTTTGCCTCGGGCTTCCGCCGCTTCCTCCTCACCGGGGAAAGCCGCCTCATGCGGGCCCACTTCCTCCTCTTCGCCCTGGCCAGCCTGCTCTTCTTCCCCTTCCTGGCCCAAGGGGAGGCCTTCGGAACCCCCATCCAGGGCTTCGTGGTGCCCCTGGGGGTGGCCCTGGCCGTGGGGGCCTTCCTCTTCGGCATCGGGATGCAACTGGGGGACGGGTGCGCCTCCGGCACCCTTTACCACACGGGCAGCGGGGACACCCGGGGGGTCTTGGTCCTTTTGGGCTTCATGGTGGGCTCCCTTCTTGGGGTCTACCACCTCCCCTTCTGGCAGGCCCTGCCGGCCTGGGCCCCGGGAAGCGCCCTCACCTGGTTCCCCTCCCCCACCCTGGGCCTCCTCCTCTGGCTTGCCCTCTTGGCCGCCCTCTACCTGGGCGTCTCCTGGGTGGAAAGAAAGCGCCGGGGCCAGGTGGAACCCCTCCTGCGCAGAGAGGCCACCCACCCCCTCTTCGGCCCCTGGAGCCTGGCGGGGGGCGCGGTGGTCCTGGCCCTGGGCAGCCTCCTCATCCTCCTCCTCCTGGGCCGGCCCTGGGGGGTAACGGCGGCCTTCGCCCTCTGGGGAGGGAAGCTGGCCGAGGCCCTGGGGGTTCCCGTGCTGGACTGGGCCCTTTTCCACAACCCGCCCTTTGCGGAAAAACTCCAGGAGAGTGTACTTAAGGACGCCACCAGCGTCACCAACTTCGGCCTCTTCCTGGGAGCCTTCCTGGGGGCCGCCCTGGGAGGGGCCTTGCGCTTCAAGGACCTAAGGCAGATCCCCTGGACCACCCACCTGGGGGTCTTCCTGGGCGGGGTGCTCATGGGATACGGGGCCAGGCTGGCCGGGGGGTGCAACATCGGGGCCTACCTGGGGGGCACGGCCTCCTTTAGCCTCCACGGGCCCCTCTGGGGGGTCTTCGCCCTCCTGGGCACCGCCTTGGGCCTGCGCCTACGCCCCGTCTGCCGCCTGGAGAACGAGGCCCGGCCCCAGGCCCAAGAGGTCCCTAGCACCTGAGGTAGCTGGGCAGGACCTCCTCCAGGGCCTTGGGGCTCGGGAGGAGGTCCCTTAGCCCTTCGGGGAAAGGGGCGGTGTTCCCCTCCTTGAGCATCCGGTACTGGTCCTGGGTGATGGGGGCGAAGGGTAGGAGGCCGAGGAGGGGGACCAGGCGGTCCATGAGGCCCAAGGGGATGGGGAGAAAGGGCTTCCTCCGGCCCAGGACCTCCATGGTGCGCTCCAGGAGCTCGCGGAAGGTGTACTCCCTGGGCCCCACCAGGTCCCAGGTCCCCATCACCCCGCGTTCCAGGGCCCCAGCGAAGGCCTCGGCCACGTCCCCCACGTACACGGGCCGGAAGGGGAAGGAGCCATCCCCAATGAGGGGAACAAAGGGCAAGGGCTGGCAGACCAGGCCCCGAAGGACCCCGCCAAAGAACTCGTCCCCAGGGCCAAAAATGAGGCTCGGGCGGAAAATGGTCCAGGAAACCCCGCTTTCCCGCACCAGCTCCTCCCCTTGGGCCTTGGTCTCGTAGTAGCGGCTTCCCGTCCCCCGCCGGGCCCCCAGGGCGGACATGTGCAGGAGGCGGTCCACCCCTGCCCGGCGCATCCCCATGAGAAGGTTCCTCACCCCCTCCACGTGGACCTGTTGGAAGGTCTGCCCCCGTTCCCGGATGATCCCCGCCAGGTAGATGGCGGCCTCCACCCCCCTTAGGTCCGGGGCTTCCCGGGTGATGTCCCCGGGAAGGAAGACCGCCCCGGGGGGAAGGTCCCTGGGGGAGCGGGCCAGGACCAGGGGGGTATGCCCCCCCTGGAGGAGGCGGCGGACCAGGTGCCGCCCCACAAACCCTGTTCCCCCCACCACCAAGACCCGCATGCTAGGCGGCTTCCAAGACCCCTTCCGCCTCCCGCTCCAACGCCTTCAGGTCCAGGAGGTAGACCTTGCGGTAGGCGGTGGCGATAAGGCCCTCCCGGCGCAGGTCGGAAAGGAGCTTGGAGACCGACTCCCGGGTGGAGGCGGTGGCGTCGGCGATCTCCTCGTGGGAGGCGGTCACGTAAAGGCCCTTGGCGTCGCGGAAGGAAGCCGGGGTGTCCGCCAGGAAGAGGAGGTAGCGGGCGATGCGGGCCCGGAGTTCCCCCGTCTGCAGGTGGGTCTCGTAGGCCTGCACCCGGCGCATCTGCCGGGCCAGGTTCCTGGCCACCTGGTGCAGCTCCTCATGGGTCATGGCCTTGGGCTCAAACCCCCGCACCACCACCTCGGTCATGGCCTCGGCGGCGTAGCGGTAGCGCCGCCCCTCCAGGGCCTCCTCCCCGAAGAAGTCCCCGGGGAGGACGTGGCGCAGGGTGAGGGTGCGGCCGTCGGGGAGGAGTTCCACGATGCGCACCAGCCCGGACTCCAGGCGGTAGAGGGTGTCGGCCCGGTCCCCAGCCAGATAGACCACTTCCTTGCGGGCAATCCTTTTCATGCTGCCTCCTCCAATGCCTTGGGCAGATCCTCCAACCGTTCCACGTACACCGCCCCCAGGCGCCTGGCCTCCTCGAGGCTGGCCCCGGGACCGCCCAGGAAGACCCGGGGAGCCAGGTCCTGCAGGGCCCCAGCAGGCAGGGCCTGGAGGTTTTCCCTAAGGAGGACGGAGAGGACGGCCCCCCTGGCCTCCAGCTTGGCGGCTAGGGCCCGCAGGTCAGGCAAGGGGGTGTCGGGGCCCAGGTACAGGGCAGGGAAACCGCGGCGGCGCAGGTGGTAGGCGGCCAGCATGGCCCCGAGCTCGTGCCGCTCCCCCGGGGGGGTGGTGACCAGGATGGGGGCCCCACGAGGGTAGCCCACCAGGTCCAGAAGCTCGTGCAGGCGGGCCCGCAGGAACTGGGTGGCCAGATGCTCCTGGGCTACGCTCACCTCCCCCTGGTGCCAGCCTTCCCCCACCTCCCGCAGAACCCGGACCACGAGCCCCTGGGCCGCCCCTTCCGGGCCCAAGAGCCTAAGCCCCCGGCGGAAGAGGGCCTCGGCCCGGGGGAGGTCGGCCTCGAGGAGGGCGGCCTTGAGCTCCTGGGAAAGGTCCTGGGGATGGGTTTCCTGGGCCAGGTAGCGGCGGATGGCCGCCTGGGGGGTTGCCCCCTCCTCCAGCCAGCGGCGGATCTGGCGTAAGGCCTCCACCTCCTCCTCCCGGTAGAGGCGGTGTCCCCCGGGGGTACGCTCAGGGCGGGGAAAACCGTAGCGCCGCTCCCATTGCCGGAGGACCTCGGCGGAGAGGCCGGTCATGGCCTCTACCTCGGCGATGGTGTACACCCCTGGCCGGGTCATGCCCCCAGTCTAGGGGGTTGAACAAGTTTTGTCAAGTATTAGTACAGGTCTTACCCAAGTGTGGGCAGGACAAAAGTCCCTCCCAGGTGGTATCCTGAAACTAGAAGGCATATGGAACCCGATTGGAAAGCCCTGGCGGGTATTGTGCGAGCCCATTCCGCCACCTTCTATCTGGGGAGCCTCCTCTTCCCCAAGGAGGAGCGCAAGGGGGCCTGGGCGGTCTACGCCGCCTGCCGCCTGGGGGACGAGGCGGTGGACGGGCCCGGGGCTGGCCGGGAGGCCCTGGAGGCCTGGTGGCAGGGGGTGGAGCGGGCCTACGGGGGCAGGCCCCAGACGGCCTGGGAAAGGGGGCTGGCCTGGGCCCTTGCCCGCTGGCCCATCCCCCAAGAGGCCTTCCGCCACATGTACGAGGGCTTCCTGCGGGACCTGGGGCCGGTGCGCCTCGGGACGGAAGCCGAACTCCTCACCTACTGCTACCAGGTGGCGGGCACCGTGGGGCGGATGATGGCCCCCATCGCCGGCGGGGGCCCGGAGGTGGAGGAAAAGGCGGTGCGTCTGGGCCAGGCCATGCAGCTCACCAACATCCTGCGGGACGTGGGGGAGGACCTGGCCCAGGACCGGGTCTACCTGCCCCAGGATCTCCTGGAACGCTTCGGGGTGAGCCTGGAGGAGTTACGCCTGGGCCGGACCGGACCCGGTTACCGGGCCCTCATGGGGCACCTGGAGGCCCTGGCCCGCCGGTTCTACCGGGAGGGGCTTGCCGGCCTCAAGGAGCTGAAGGTGGGCCAGGCGGCCATCGCCTTGGCCGCCCTGCAGTACCAAGGCATCCTGGATAAGCTCCGCCTATCCGGCTACGACAACCTGCGGAGGCGGGCCCACCTCAAGCCCTGGGAAAGGCTCAGGCTCCTGCCCGAGGCCCTGCGGCTTTCCCGAAACGGGTTCCCGGCTACGGAAACCTAGGCCCGAGGCGCATAGCCTGCCTCCCATGTTCCTGGTCTGGCACCGGGCCGACCTGCGCCTAGGCGACCACCCGGCCCTTCTTAAGGCCCTACGCCAAGGCCCCCTGGTGGGCCTGGTGGTCCTGGACCCCAACAACCTGAGGACCACCCCCAGGCGGCGGGCCTGGTTCCTGGAAAACGTCCGGGCCCTAAGGGAAGCCTACCGAAAACGGGGCGGGGCCCTTTGGGTCCTGGAGGGGCTGCCCTGGGAGAAGGTGCCCGAGGCGGCCCGGGCCCTGCGGGCCCGGGGGGTCTACGCCCTCAAGGCCTACACCCCCTATGGCCGCCACCGGGACGAACGGGTGCAGGAGGCCCTTCCCGTGCCCCTCCACCTCCTCCCCGCCCCCCACCTCATCCCCCCGGACCTGCCCCGGGCCTACCGGGTCTATACCCCCTTCAGCCGGAACTTCCAGGGGGTAGACCCTCCCCTCCCCCCGCCGGAAAGCCTCCCCCCCGCCCCCGAGGAGGGGGAAATCCCCCGGGAGGAGGCGGGCATCCCCTTGCCCCCTCCCGGGGAGGAAGCGGCCCTGGAGCGCCTCCGGCGTTTTCTCCAGGAAGGGCTTGGCCCCTACGCCGCAAGGCGGGACCGCCTGGATGGGCAGGGAGGCTCGAGGCTCTCCCCCTACTTCACCCTGGGGGTCCTCTCCCCCCGCCAGGCCGCCTGGCCCGCCCTGCAGGCCGGGGGGGAAGGAGCCAGGAAGTGGGTGGCCGAGCTCCTCTGGCGGGACTTCTCCTACCACCTCCTCTACCACTTCCCTTGGCTAAGGGAAAAACCCCTGGACCCCCGCCTCGAGGCCCTTCCTTGGAACGAGGACGAGGAGCTTTTCCAGGCCTGGCTCCTGGGCAAGACGGGGGTGCCCCTGGTGGACGCGGCCATGCGGGAGCTCTGGGCCACGGGCTTCCTCTCCAACCGGGCGCGGATGTGCGTGGCCCAGTTCGCCGTGAAGTACCTCCTCCTCCCCTGGCGGAAGGCCGAGGCCCACTTCAAGGAACTCCTCCTGGACGGGGACACGCCGCAAAACCTCCAGGGCTGGCAATGGGCGGGGGGGCTGGGGGTGGATGCGGCCCCTTACTTCCGCGTCTTCAACCTGGTAGAACAGGGCAAGCGGCACGACCCCCAGGGGGAGTGGCTGGCCCGCTGGGCCCCCGAGTACCCCTCCTACACCCCCCTGAACCCCGTGGTGGACCTGGAAAGGGCAAGGCGCCGCTACCTGGCCCTGGCCCAGGGTCTCCTCCGAGGGTAGGCGGGGCCACACCCTCTGGAATGGGGCCAGGCTAGCCTGGGGCCATGTTCCGCGCACCCACCCCCCGAGTGGCCTTCCGCCCTAGGCTTTCCACCCCCTTCCCCTCCCCGAGCCCAGTCCGGGGCGAAATCCTGGGCTTCCTCCCCCTGGCCCAAGGGGGGTACTGCCCCCTGGTGGGCCGCTAGTATCCTTATACCCATGACCGCTACCCTGGACCTAAAGCGGGCCCTCCCCGACCTGCGCCGCCTGCGGGAAGACCCCCTAGCCGCCCTCCTGGCCTGGGGACGGGCCCACCCCAGGCTCCGCCTCCCCCTACCAGGGATGCCCCTTTTCCTGGTCTTTGATCCGGAGGGGGTGGAGCGGGTTCTCCTGGGCCCGGACGCCAAGGCCACCTTTCAGTACCAAGAGCTTGCCCGCCTCACGGGCAAAGGCCTCCTCACCGACTGGGGGCCCGACTACCGGAAGGCCCGCAAGGCCCTCAAAGACCCCTTCCTGCCCCGCGCCGTGGCCGGATACCGCCCCCTTTTGCAGGAGGAGGCCGAGGCCTTCTTCGCCCCCTGGCGTCCCGGGGAAAGGCGGGATCTGGACCAGGAGATGCTCCACCTCTCCTTGCGCTTTTTGGGGCGGGCCCTTTGGGGAAAACCCCTACCCGAGCGCATCGCCGGGCTGGCCCTCTCCGCTTTGGAGCGGATCCTCACCCGCATGCAACACCCCTTCTCCCGCCTGGACCTCCTGGCGGAGCGGCGGTTTCACCGGGACAAGAAGGCCTTGGAGCAAGAGGCCCTTCCCCTCCTTCAGGAGCCCCCCTTGAACGCCCTGCCCCGGGAGCGGGCCCTGGCCGAGGCCAAGACCCTCCTGGTGGCCGGGCACGAGACCACGGCCAGCGCCCTCACCTGGAGCCTCTACCTCCTCTCCCACAGGCCCGAGTGGCAGGAGGCCGTGGCCCAAAGCCCCTCCCACGCCCTGGCCGCTTTCCAGGAGGCCCTCCGGCTCTACCCCCCGGCGTGGATCCTCACCCGCAAGGCCGAGGCCCCCCTGGACCTGGGCAAGGAGGAGGTCCCCCGGGGGAGCACGGTGGTCCTCTCCCCCTACGTGACCCACCGCCTGCACTTCCCCGAGGGGGAGGCCTTCCGTCCCGAACGCTTCCTGGGGGAAAGGGGAACCCCCTCGGGGCGCTACTTCCCCTTCGGCCTGGGCCAGAGGCTCTGCCTAGGGCGGGACTTCGCCCTTCTGGAAGGCCCCGTGGCCCTCATGGCCTTCTTCCGCCGCTTCCGGCTTCCCCCCTTGCCCGAACCCCGGGTGCACGCCGGGGTCACCCTGAGGCCCCAGGGGGGGCTTTGGGCCGTCCTGGAGGGCGCATGACCTACCTGGAGTTCCACCTGGTCTTCCTCCTTCCCCCCTTGCTCCTCCTCCTCCTTGGAGCCCGGCCCCGGCCCCCACGGCTTTGGGCCTACCTCCTCATGCCCCTCATCGCCCTCCTCTACACCACCCCCTGGGACAACTACCTGGTCTGGCGGGGGGTGTGGGGCTACCCCGAGGGGCGGGTCCTCTTCCGCATCGGCTACGTCCCCTTTGAGGAGTACCTCTTCTTCCTCCTCCAGCCCCTCCTCACCGGGGCCCTCCTCCTGCGCCTGGCCGGAAGCCCGCCCCCGCCTGGGCCGGGGCTTTCCCGGGTGGTGGGGGGCGGGGTGTGGCTCCTCCTGGCCGCCTTGGGGGTGATGCTCTTGGCCTTGGGGGGGCCCTACCTCTACCTGGGCCTCATCCTGGCCTACTTCGCCCCCGTCTTCGTTCTGCAATGGGCCTTCGGCGGGGACCTCCTTTGGGCCTGGCGGGGGCCTTTCCTTCTAGGGGTTTTCCTCCCCACCTTTTACCTATGGTTCGCCGATTTCTGGGCCATTACCCGGGAAGGGATCTGGTGGATCTCCCCGGCCTACACCCTGGGGCTGAAGGCCTTGGGCTTGCCCCTAGAGGAGATGGTCTTCTTCCTCTTTACCAACCTGGCCGTGGTGCAGGGCCTCCTCCTGGCGTGGCATCCTGAGGCCCTGAGGCGCCTGCGATGAGGCTTTCCCCCGACCGCCCCCTGGGGCGCTTCCTGCGCTTCCTGGTGCAAGGGATGCTCCTCTTGAGCCTCAAGGGGAGCCTCCGGGGGGTCTACCTCCGGGGAAGGGTGCCGGAAGGGCCCCTGGTCCTGGCCCTGAACCACCACAGCTTCTTTGACGGCCACCTGGTCTGGTTTTTGGGCCGCTTTGCGGGGAGGCCCACGAGCCTTTTGGTGGCGGGGGAGAACCTAAAGGCCTTTCCCGTGCTCGCCCTGGCGGGGGCCCTCGAGGCCACGCGGGTACGGGAGGCCCTAAGGCGGCTTGGCCGGGGGGAGTGGGTGGCCCTTTTCCCCGAGGGGGAGATGCGCTACCCGGGCCCTTTGGGCCCCTTGCGCCCGGGGGCGGCCTGGCTGGCGGCAAAAGCGGGGGTACCCCTCCTCCCCGTGGCCCTACGGGTGGCGGTGCGGGGCTTTGAGCACCCCGAGGCCTTCCTCTGGGTGGGGGAGCCCCTTCCCCCGGAAGGGGACCTGCCAGGGGCCATGGGCGGCCTCCTGGAGGCCCTAGACGCCCTCCTGAGGGCCACCCATCCCCGGGAGGTGCCCGAGGGTTTCCAGGAGGTCCTTAAGGGGCGGCGGAGCCTGGAGGAGCGGGTCAGGCCCCTGGTGGCGGCCTTGAAGCGGCTATGAGCGGGGACTTCTTCTTTGGGGTCTTCCTCTTCCTCCTCCTCCGCCTCCTGGCCCTCCTCTATAACCTCCTCCGCTTCCCCCGTCTCCGACCCGCCCCCACCCCTTCCCGCCCCACGGCCTCCCTCCTGGTGCCGGCCCGGAACGAGGCGGCCAACCTTTCCCAAACCCTCCCCGCCCTCCTGCGCCAGGGAGCCCTGGAGGTCCTGGTCCTGGACGACGCCTCGGAGGACGGTACCCCCCAGGTGGCCGAGGCCCTGGGCGGGGGACACCCCGGCTTCCGCCTCCTGCGGGGCCAGCCCCTTCCCCCAGGGTGGACGGGAAAGAACTGGGCCTGCTGGCAGCTGGCCCAGGCCGCCCGGGGGGAGGTCCTGATCTTCACCGACGCCGACGTCCTTTGGGAGGAAGGGGCCTTGGGCGGCCTCCTGGAGGCCCTGGAAGGCCAAGACCTCCTCTCCGCCCTCCCCCGGCAGGAGGTGGGGGAAAACCCCCTGGTGGGGGCCACGGTGCCCTTCGTCATGGGGGGGCTTTTCTCCTTCCTACCCCACCCTTTCCTGGAGGAACTGCGGGTGGCCAATGGCCAGGTGTTGGCCTTCCGCCGGGAGGCCTACTTGGCCATGGGGGGGCACCAGGCCGTGCGGGGGGAGGTGCTGGAGGACGTGGCCCTGGCCAAGCGGGTGCGGCGCTACCGCCTGGCCCTAGGCCACCCCCTTTTCCGCACCCGCATGTACCGGGGCTACGGGGAGGTGGTGGAGGGGTTTGGCAAGAACTTCCTGGAGATCCACCTGCATAATCCCCTGGTCCTCCTGGGCTCGGCCTTCTACCACCTGGCCCTTTACACCCTTCCCTGGCTTTGTGGCCGGCTGGACCTGGGCCTTTTGGGCGTTTTGGAAAGGACTTGGGTGCAAAAGGCCCTAGGGGGGCCCCTCTGGCCCGGCCTCCTCGCCCCCCTGGCCCCCCTCCTCCTCCTCCCCGCCTACCTCCGGGCCCTCCTGCCGGGAAAGCGTTGGAAGGGGCGCGCCCTCTAGTGTGGGCCCCGCCCAACTTCCGCCGCGGGTGAGGCTGGTAGACTCCTAGGCATGCGCGCCATCGTCATCGGCAGCGGGGTAGGTGGGCTTTCCGCCGCCATCCGCCTGGCGGCCATGGGCCTGAAGGTCCTGGTCCTGGAAAAGCTGGACGGCCCCGGGGGCCGGGCCCGGGTGCACCGGGCGGAAGGCTTCACCTTCGATATGGGCCCCACGGTGATCACCGTGCCCGCCTTTCTGGAAGACCTTTTCGCCACCCGCCCCGGGGACCCCCGGCTCTACCCGGACTTCCCCCAAGAGGAGGGGCTTAAGCACACGGAGCGCTACGTGAAGCTGGTGCCCCTGGACCCCTTCTACCGCATCCACTTCCCCGACGGCACCCACTTTGACTACAAGGACGACCGGGAGCACCTCCTTTCCGAGATCCGCCGCCTGGCCCCTGAGGACCTGGAGGGCTACCTGCGCTTTGAGCGGGACGCCCGGGCCATCTTCCGGCGGGGGTTTTTGGAGCTGGGCTTCACCCACTTCGGGAGCGTTTTAGACCTCCTCCGCGTGGCCCCGGACCTCCTCAGGCTGGACGCGGTCCGCCCCCTTTTCGCCTTCGTGCGCAAGTACTTCCAAAACCCCAAGATGCGCCGGGTCTTCTCCTTTGAAAGCCTCCTCATCGGGGGAAACCCCTTAAGCGTGCCCGCCATCTACGCCATGATCCACTTCGTGGAGCGCACCTGGGGGGTCCACTTCGCCATGGGGGGGACGGGGGCCCTGGTAGAGGGGCTGGTGCGGAAGCTTTTGGAGCTAGGGGGGGAGATCCGCTACCAGGCCCCCGTGCGCCGCATCCTCACCCGGAAGGGGAAGGTGGTGGGGGTGGTCCTGGAAAGCGGGGAGCGCCTGGACGCGGACCTGGTGGTCTCCAACGCCGACTACGTGCACACCTACGGGGAGCTTTTGGCCCCCGAGGACCGGTTCTGGCACGGGGACTGGCGGCTTAGGCGCACCCGGCTTTCCATGAGCCTTTTCGTGGCCTACTTCGGCTTCCGGGCTCAGGGGGATGAGGGCCATCGGCTTAGGCACCACAACGTCCTCCTCTCCGAGCGCTACGAGGGGCTCCTCCAGGACATCTTCCAGCGCAAGGTCCTCCCTGAGGACTTCGCCCACTACCTCCACCTCCCCACCCTCACCGACCCCTCCCTGGCCCCCCCGGGGCACCACGCCGCCTACACCCTGGTGCCCGTGCCCCACAACGGAAGCGGCCTGGACTGGCGCGCCTTGGGGCCCAGGTACCTGGAAAAGGCCCTGGGGTACCTGGACGAGGCCGGCTACCTCCCAGGCCTTAGGGAGCGGCTTGTCTACGCCCACTTCGTCACCCCCGACTACTTCCAGTGGACCCTAAACAGCCACCTGGGCAACGCCTTCGGCCCTGAGCCCGTGCTGTGGCAGACAGCCAGCTTCCGCCCCCACAACCGCTCCGAGGACGTGAAGGGGCTTTACCTGGTGGGCCAGAGCTACCAGCCGGGGGCGGGGCTTCCCAGCGTGATGATGTCGGCCAAGATGACCGCTAGGCTCATCGCCCACGACCTGGGCCTGGAAAGGGCCCCCAAGGGGCTTCTGGAGGCCAAGGCTTGAGCACCCTGGAGCGGAAGCGGAAGCACCTCCAGGCCTGCCTGGAAGGGGAGGTGGCCTACCAGAGGACCACCACCGGCCTCGAGGCCTACCGTCTCCGCTACCAGGCCCTGGCAGGCCTGGCCCTGGGGGAGGTGGACCTCACCACCCCCTTCCTGGGCAAGACCCTAAAAGCCCCCTTCCTCGTCGGGGCCATGACGGGGGGGGAGGAAAGGGGGGAGGGGATCAACCTGGCCCTGGCCGAGGCCGCCGAGGCCCTGGGGGTGGGGATGATGTTGGGCTCAGGTAGGATCCTCCTGGAGAGGCCCGAGGCCCTGCGGAGCTTCCAGGTGCGCCGGGTGGCCCCCAAGGTGCTCCTCATCGCCAATCTGGGCCTGGTCCAACTCAGCCGCTACGGGCGGGAGGACCTCCTGCGCCTGGTGGAAATGCTCCAGGCCGACGCCCTGGCCCTCCACATCAACCCCCTACAGGAGGCGGTGCAGAAGGGGGACACCGACTTCCGCGGGCTCCTTGCCAGGTTGGAACGCCTCCTTCCCCTCCCCTTCCCGGTCCTGGTGAAGGAGGTGGGGCACGGGCTTTCCCGGGAGGCGGCCCTGGCCCTGAAGGGGCTTCCCCTGGCGGCGGTGGACGTGGCCGGGGCCGGGGGGACCAGCTGGGCCCGGGTGGAGGAGTGGGTGCGCTTCGGCCAGGTGCGCCACCCGGAGCTTTGCGAGGTGGGCATCCCCACGGCCCAGGCCATCCTGGAGGTGCGGGAGGTCCTGCCCCACCTGCCCCTCATCGCCTCCGGGGGGGTCTACACGGGCACGGCGGCGGTGAAGGCCCTGGCCCTGGGAGCCGACCTGGTGGCGGTGGCCAGGCCCCTCCTCAGGCCGGCCCTCGAGGGCGCTGAGGCGGTGAAGGCCTACCTGGAGGACTACCTGTGGGAGATGCGCACCGCCCTCTTCGCCATCGGGGCCCGCACCCCCAAGGAAGCCCGGGGGCGGGTTGAGCCCCTTTAGGAGGTCTTGAGGTCCATGAGGGGCCGGGGGTAGGGGGCGAAGAGGGCCTGGCCCTCGAGGTAGGCCTCGCCAAAGCGCAAGGCCCAGGATTGGAGGAGGGCCAGGGGGGCCTCGAGGGAAACCCTCTCCTCGCGGAAGTCATGGAGTATGTCCAAAAAATGGGCCTTCTCCCGGGGGCTAAGGTGGCGCTTGAAGTGGCCAAAGGCGTGGAGAAGGGCATCCGTCATGGGGCCCTGGCGGAAGGGAAGCCGGGTGGCCCGCAAAAACCCCTCCTCGTAGGCCCGGCGCACCTCGGCAAAAGGCCTCCCCTTGGCCCCGGCCAGGAGGCGGCCCAAGGCCCGGGCCTCCCCTTGGTGGTAGGCGGCGAGGAGGAGCTTGTAGCGGGCATGAAAGGCCATGAGCCCGGGTAGGTCCTGGACTATCCGCAGGCGGGCCAGGCCGAAGATACGGGTGAAGAAGTGGGCGCGGACCTGGGCGCTGGTGAGCCGCCCCTCGTCCTCCTTGGGAAGCAAGGGAAAGGCCTCCTCCACCGCCTGGGCGAAAAGGCCCGGCCCGCGCCCCACCACCCCGCCCCCTGGGGCGTAGACCTTAGCGTCTTTGAGGGCGCAGGAGGGGGAGCGGTTTTTCAGGATGAACCCCTCCACCCTCCCCAGGCCCTGGAGGAAAGCCCCGCTGAAGGCGGCCATCCGCCCCGTGAGGTCTTCCCCGGTGCTGGGCTGGAGCATCCGCACCCCCTCCCCTCCCCGCACCAGGCGCACCGTGGGCCGGGGCACCCCTAGGCCGATCTCCACCTCGGGACAGACGGGCACGAAGTCCACGTGGGCCCCTAGGGCCCGCACCACCCGGTCGGGGATGAGCTCCCCCGAGTAGCGCACGGCGGCGAAGCCCAAGCAGGCGCTCACCACCACCCTGGGTTTTGGCCAAGCGGAAGGCATGTTTTCCATCCTACCCGGGCCGCCCGTACACTAAGGGCACCATGCCCATCCGCGTGGGCACCGCCAGCTGGACGGACGAGACCCTCCTGGCCTCTGGCTGGTACCCGCCCGCGGTGCGCCACCACCCGGAAAGGCGCCTCCGCTACTACGCGGAACACCTGGACACCGTGGAGGTGGACAGCACCTTTTACGCCCTGCCCCGCCTCGAGGTGGTGGCCAAGTGGGCGGCGAGGACCCCGGAGGGCTTCCTCTTCCACGTGAAGGCCTACTCCGCCTTCACCGGCCACGGCCTCGAGGCCCAAACCCTTCCCAAGGACCTGAGGGCCCTCCTCCCCACGAAGGAGGGCCACCTCCCCCAGCGGGAGGTGCCCGAGGAGGTGGTGGAGGAGGCCTGGCGGCGCTTCTTCGCCGCCCTCACCCCCTTGCGGGAGGCGGGCAAACTGGGCTACCTGCACTTTGGCCTCCCTCCGTGGACCGAACCCAAACCCCGCAGCTTCCAGTACCTGGAACGCCTGGCGGAAAGAACCCAGGGCTACCTGGTGGCCGTGGAGTTCCGCAACCCTAGGTGGTACGTGGCCTGGGGCTTCGTGAAGCGGGAGCTGGAGCGGCTGGGCCTGGTCCACGTGAGCGTGGACGCCCCACCCCACCCCGAGGCCCCGCCCCGGGTGCTGGAACCCACCCACCCCGTGGCCGTCCTCCGCTGCCATGGCCGCAACGCCGAAGCCTGGAAGGGCCCCCACCGCAAAGCCTACGAGCGCTTCAACTGGCGCTACTCGGAGGAGGAGCTGGAAGACCTGGCCGAGGCCACCCGTACCCTGGCGGCGCGGGCGGAAACCGTCTACGTCACCTTCAACAACAACTACGGCACCCAAGGGGTGGAGGCGGCCTTGGGCCTCAAGCGCCTCCTGGGCCTGGGACCACCCCCCTGGGCGGGGAGCCTCCTCTAGAGGGCCAAGGCCAGCCCCTCGGCCCGGGGGTCGCTGGCCCCCACCAGGGCCTCCCCCTGGCGCAGAATGGCCTGGCCCCGGCCAAAAAACCCCGGCTCCGCCTCGTACCGCACCCGGTGCCCCAGGTCCTTCAGGAACAGGGCCACCGCCTGCGCCACCCCCGGCTCCAGGGCCACCTCGTCCCCCTCCCGCCCCGGCACCACCTGCCACCGGGGCCGGTCCAGGGCCGCCTGCGGGTTGAGCCCAAAGTCCGCCAGGCCCACCACCACCTGCACGTGCCCCTGGGGCTGCATAAACCCCCCCATGACCCCGAAGGGGCCCAAGGGCTTCCCCTCCCGGGTGAGAAACCCGGGGATGATGGTGTGGTAGGGCCGTTTCCCCGGCCCTACCCGGTTGGGGTGCCCTGGCTCCAGGCTGAACCCCAGCCCCCGGTTGTGCAGGGCGATCCCCGTCCCCGGCACCAGCACCCCCGCCCCAAACCCCTGGTAGTTGGACTGGATCAGGGAAACCATCACCTCCCCGTCCGCCGCCGCCAGGTAGACCGTCCCCTCCGGCCTAAGACCAGGAAGCACCGAGGGCAGGGCCCCCTCCCCTATGAGCCGCCGCCTCTCCGCCGCGTAGGCCCGGGAGAGAAAGGCCTGGGGAGGAACCTCCGCGTACCGGGGGTCGGCCACGTGCCGGAAGGCATCGGCCAAGGCCAGGCGCATGGCCTCCACCTGCAGGTGGTAGCTCCAGGGGTCCTCGGGCTTGAGGCTGAACCCCTCCAGGATGGCCAGGGCCAAAAGGACCGCCACCCCCTGGCCATTGGGGGGCAGCTCGTGCACCGTGAGGCCCTTGTACTCCAGGGAAAGGGGTTCCACCCATTCCGGGGTGTGGGCCTTCAGGTCTTCCAGGGTGAGGAGGCCCCCCGTGGCCTCGCTGAACCGGGCCAGGGCCTCGGCCAAAGCCCCCCGGTAGAGGCTTTCCCCGTGGCTCTCCGCGATCTCCTTCAGGGTCTTGGCGTGCAGGGGGCTCCGCCACACCTCCCCCGCCCTAGGCGCCCGCCCCCCGGGGAAAAAAACCTCCTGGAAGGCGGCAAACTCGGGGCCCCTAAGGGGCAGGTACACCCCTTCCGCCCGCCGCCAGGCCCGGGCCGTCTCCGGCCCCACGGGGAAGCCCTCCTCCGCGTAGCGGATGGCCGGGGCCAGGACCTCGGCAAAGGGAAGCCGGCCCCAGCGCCCGTGCAGGGCCCGCCACCCCGAAATCGCCCCCGGCACGGTCACGGGAAGCCAGCCCCTCTCGGGCATCCTGCCCTGGGGAAGCCGCTCCGGGGAAAGGGCCAGGGGGCTTTTCCCCGAAGCGTTCAGGCCATGGAGCTTCCCGTCCCACACCTGGGCAAAGAGGTCCCCCCCGATCCCGTTGGCGGTGGGCTCCACCACCGTGAGGCAGGCGGCCATGGCGATGGCCGCGTCCACCGCGCTTCCCCCCTTGAGGAGCATCTCCATCCCCGCCAGGGCCGCCAGGGGCTGGCTCGTGGCCACCACCCCCCGCCGCCCCAGGACCACGAAGCGGCGGGAAGGGTAGGGGTAGTGGGTGAGGTCCATGCCCCCATGCTACCTTGAGGGGGATGGCCCGTCCGCCCCTTTCCGAAGCCCAGGAGGACTACCTCAAGCAGCTTTTCCTCCTCCAGGAAGCCCTGGGAGGGGCCGTCCCCACCCAGGCCCTGGCGGAACGGCTTGGGGTCCGGCCCCCCTCGGCCACGGGGATGCTGAAGAAGCTGGCCGCCTTGGGCCTGGTGGAACACCTCCCCTACCGGGGAGCCCGGCTCACGGAGGCCGGGCAGCGGGTGGCCCTCGAGGTCCTGCGCCACCACCGCCTCCTGGAGGCCTACCTCCACCGGGCCCTGGGGTACGGCTGGGAGGAGGTACACCAGGAGGCCGAACGCCTGGAGCACGTGATCAGCGAGGCCTTTGAGGAGCGGATCGCCGAGCTTCTCGGCCACCCCCCCTTTGACCCCCACGGGGACCCCA
Source organism: Thermus sp. CCB_US3_UF1 (assembly GCF_000236585.1). Lineage (NCBI taxonomy): Bacteria > Thermotogati > Deinococcota > Deinococci > Thermales > Thermaceae > Thermus > Thermus sp. CCB_US3_UF1. The sequence continues at coordinate 986,216 of NC_017278.1, read as the reverse complement.
TCCCCACCAAGGATCTGGCCCTCCCCCCCCAATCCACCCTGCCCCTGGCCGAGGCCCCCCTGGCGGAGGTGCGGGTGGTGCGGGCCCTGGCCCAGGACCAGGGCACCCTGAACCTCCTTTCCCGGCTGGGCCTGGTCCCGGGTACCCCCTTGCGGGTGCTGGAGAAGGCGGGAGGGGTGCGGATTGAGCTCAAAGGGGAGGTCCTCCTCCTGCCCCTAGAGCTGGCCCAGGCCGTGGGGGTGGAGGCAGCATGCGGCCCATAGACCTGCGGAGCGACACCCTCACCCGGCCCACCCCGGCCATGCGCCGGGCCATGGCCGAGGCGGAGGTGGGGGACGACGTCTACGGGGAAGACCCCACGGTGAACCGCCTGGAGGCCCTAGCGGCGGAGATGCTGGGCCTGGAAAGCGCCCTCTTCCTGCCCACGGGCACCATGGCCAACCAGGTGGCCCTCCTCCTCCACCTCCCCCGGGGGGCGGAGGTGGTGGTCCCCGAAGGGGCCCACCTCTACGAGTACGAGCTCGGGGCCCCGGCCCTCCTGGCCGGGGCCCTGGTCCGCCCCGTGCCCGCCCCTTACGGGGTTCCCGACCTGGAGGCCCTGCAGGGCGCCCTGCGCCCGGGCCCCTTCCAGGCCCCCACGGGGCTTCTGGCCCTGGAGAACACCCACAACCTGGCCGGGGGTACCGTGGTGCCCCTAGAGGTCCAGGAAGCCTTCCTCCGCCTGGCCCAGGCCCACCGCCTCCCCACCCACCTGGACGGGGCCCGCCTCTTCAACGCCGCCACCTTCCTCGGGGTGGAGGCCGCCCGCCTGGCCCGAGGCTTCGCCACGGTGACGGTCTCCCTCTCCAAGGGCCTGGGGGCCCCGGTGGGGAGCCTCCTCCTCCTGCCCAAGGCCCTCCTCCCCGAGGCCCGCCGCTACCGCAGGCTCCTGGGCGGGGGGTGGCGGCAGGCGGGGGTGTTGGCGGCGGCGGGCCTGTTGGCCCTGAACGAGGGGCCCAAGCACCTGGAGCGGGACCACGCCCTGGCCCGGGCCCTGGCCCAGGGCCTCCTCCGCCTGGGCCTCGAGGTGGACCCCCAGGCGGTGCAGACCAACATGGTCTACGCCCGGGTCAAAGACCCCCAAGGCTTCCTGGCAAGGCTCCGGGCCCACGGGGTCCTGGCCGGGGCCGTGGGGGGAAGGGTACGCTTCGTCACCCACCGCGACCTGAGGGACGAGGAGATCCCCGAGGCCCTAAGGCGGGTGGAGGCGGCCCTTCAGGCCAAAGCCCCGTAGACCAGGGTGCGGAAGGCCAGGCCCAGCCGCTGGCCCAGGCGGGAGTGGAGGGCTTTTTCGGGGCGGGCGAGGGAAAGGAGGTTGGGGGCCTGGGTGAGGAGGAGGGCGGTGAGGCCCAGGCTGGGGTCCACCAGGAAGTGGGTGCCGCCAAACCCCCACCAGTACCAGTCCCCCGGGCTTCCCGGGGCCAGACCCCCCTCCCCCAGGCGCACCGCCACCCCCAGGCCGAAACCGTAGCCGGGGCCGGGCAGGTACTCGGGGCCGCGGCGGAGCCCCTCCCCATAGAGGGGGCCCAGGTGGTCTGCGGTCATCAGCCGGGCCAGGCGGGGGTGGAGGAGGCCCTGGCCCCGGCGCAGGGCCTCGAGGAAGCGGAAGTAGTCCCCCGCCGTCCCCACCCCCCCTAGGCCCCCGGCGTACCGGGGGGGAGGGGCTTCCACGGGGATGAGGCGGATGCGCTTGCCCGTTTCCGGGTCCTGAGGGAAGGGTTGGGCCAGGCGGGCCGGGTCCTTGGCCCAGAAGCCCGCATCCTCCATGCCCAAGGGGCCGAAGACCCGCTCCCGCAAAAGGGCCTCCAGGCTCTTGCCGGAAAGGGCCTCGAGGAGGTGGCCCAGGACATCGGTGGCCAAGCCGTACTCAAAGGCCTCCCCCGGCTGGAAGCGGAGGGGAAGCCGGGAAAGGCCCGCCAAAAAAGCCTCCCGCGAGAGGTCAAAGCGCTCCACCCCCGCTTCCAGGTAAAGCCGCCGCACCGGGGAGGGGAAAAAGACCCCGTAGGGGAGGCCGGCGGTGTGGCGCAGGAGCTCGTAAAGGGTAAGGGGGCGGCGCAAGGGCTCCCAAACCACCTCCTCCCCCACCTCCCGCCCCACCCTAAGCCCGGCCAGCTCCGGCAGGTACTTCTCCACCGGGTCCTGGAGGGAAAGGACCCCCTCCTCCACAAAGGTGAGGGCCAGGGCGGAAACCCAGGGCTTGGTCATGGAGTAGAGGCGAAAAAGGGCATCCTCCCGCATGGGAAGGCCCTTCTCCGGGTCCAGGTACCCCCCTACCCCCAGGTAGGCCACCTCCCCTTCCCGGGCCACCAGGGCCACGAAGCCGGGCAGCAAGCCCTCAGCCACCAGGCCCCGCAGGTAGGCGTCCAGCCTGGCAAAGCCCATGGCCCTAGGCCGGGGCGGCCCCGATGGACCGCCCCCCATCCACGAAGAGGACCTGGCCGGTGATGAAGCTGGACTCCTCGGAAACCAGGAACAGGGCGGCATAGGCCACCTCCAAAGGCTTCCCCGCCCGCCCCAAGGGCGTGGCCGCAATGGCCTTCTCCCGCACCTTCTCCGGCACCTTGGCCGTCATCCGCGTCTCAATAAACCCCGGGGCCAGGGCGTTCACCCGGATCCCCCACCGCCCAAGCTCCAGGGCCAGGGTCCGCATAAGCCCCACCACCCCCGCCTTGGAGGCCGCGTAGTTGGCCTGCCCCAGGTTCCCCAGGTACACCCGGCTCGCCGTGAGCACGATGCTCCCCGGGTTCCGCTCCCGCATGGCCTCGCTCGCCGCCCGGGCCACCAGAAAACTCCCCGTGAGGTTCACCCGGAGGACCGCCTCCCAGTCCTCCAGGGGCATCTTCCAGTGGAAGTTGTCCCGGGTGATGCCCGCATAGTGCACCACCCCGTCCAGGCGGCCAAAGGCGGCCAGGGCCTCCCGGAAGCCCCCCTCCACCGAGGTGGGATCGGCCACGTCCATCACCAGGGGCATGGCCCCCGTGGCCGAGGCCGCCTCCCCCAGGGGGCCTTCCTCCAGGTCGCAGGCGATGAGCCTCGCCCCCTCCCGGGCAAAAAGCTCCAGGGTGGCCCGGCCAATCCCGTGGGCCGCCCCGGTGATGAGGATCACCTTGTCCTTGAGCCGCACCGCGCACCTCCTCACGACCGAACGGTCGGTAAGGGCACCCTACCCCTCCGCCCCCCCCTCCGTCAAGCGGGGCCAGCGCCAGGCGTAATAGGGGGTTTCCACAAAGGGGGGCGGCCCCCCCAGGTAGACCCGCAAGCCTGGCAGGACCAGGGTCTCCCCCTCCCACTCAAAGGCCAAGGGGTCCACCGCCAGGGGGTAGTGGAGCACCCCCTCCCGGGGAAGGCCCAGGCGGAGGCGCTCCGGGGGGGAGATCCGCCCCACCAGGAAGTAGCGGGCCCGCCTTGGGCCGCTTTCCGTGTAGAACTCCACCTCTTCCCCCAAGTCCAGCAAAAAGGCCCGGCCCCGCACGTAAAGCCGGGCCCTATCCGTCCAGGTAGACATGGGGCCTCCCCTCCAGGTGGGCCACCCGAACCCGGGGGCCGTAGAGGCTTTTCAAAAAGGCCTCGCTGAGCACCTCCCCAGGCCCCCCCTCGGCAAGAAGCCTTCCCCCTTTCAGGACCGCCACCCGGTGGGCCAGGGCCGCCTGGTTGGGGTCGTGGAGGACGGAGAGCACCCCCACCCCCAGCCGGGCCAGGCCCTGGAGCAGGGCCACCACCTCCCCTTGGTGCTCGAGGTCCAAGAAGGTGGTGGGCTCGTCCAGGAGGAGGTAGCGGGGCCTGGCCGCCAGGGCCCGGGCCAGGAGGACCCGTTGGCGCTCCCCCCCGGAAAGGGTGCCGAGGGGGCGGTGGCGGAAGGAAAGGGTCCCCGTCACCTCCAGGGCCCAGGCCACGGCCTCCCGGTCCTCCCGGGTCTCCCGCCCCCAAAGCCCTAGGTGGGGAAGCCGGCCTAGGCGCACCACCTCCTCCACCAGGAGGCCTTCCGGGTAGGGGCCGCTTTGGGGCAGGTAGGCGAGAAGCTGGCCCCGGCGGTAGCTCCCGTAGGCCCGAAGGGTACGGCCCTCCAGGAAGACCTCCCCCGCCTTGGGCCGGAGGAGGCCCGCCATCACCCGAAGCAGGGTGCTCTTGCCCGAGCCGTTGGGGCCAAGGAGGGCCAGCCACTCCCCTGGCCTTAGGGCCAGGTCCACCCCCAAGAGGGCGAAGGGGCCCCAGATGCCCTTGGCCTCAAGCCCGGCCACGCCGCCTCCACATCAGGTAGAGGAAGAAGGGCCCGCCCAGCAGGGTGGTCACCACCCCCACGGGGAGCTCCGCGGGCCGGGTGAGGGTGCGGGCCAGGAGGTCGGCCAGGGAGAGGAGGACCGCCCCCCCCAGGGCGCTGGCGGGCAGGAGGAGGCGGTAGTCCTCCCCCAGAAGCCGCCTCAGGACGTGGGGGGTGACCAGGCCCACGAAGCCGATGATCCCCGCCTGGGCCACGGCCGCCGCGGTGAGGAGGCTCGAGGCCATGAGGAGCAGAAGCTTCAGGGCCTCCAGGGGAAGCCCCAGGCTCTTGGCCGTCTCCTCCCCCAGCTGGAGGGCGTTGAGGACCCGGCCCAGGAGGAAAAGGCAAGGCAGGGCCAAGGCCAGGAAGAAGGCCAAGGCCTTGACCCCCGGCCAGCCCACGAAGGCCAGGTTGCCCAGGGTGTAGGCGAAGACGGCCCGCACCCGGTCCGCGTCCTGCAGCATCAGGTAGGTGGTGGCCCCGGTGAGAACGCTCCCCACCACCACCCCCGCCAGGACCAGCTCCCCCGTCCTGGCCACACCCCCAGCCAGGAGGAGGGTGAGAAGCGTGGCCAGAAGGGCCCCAAGGAAACCGAAAAGGGTGGCGGAAAGGGGCAGGGACTGGAAGACGGCGTGCTGGGCAAAAGCGGGGGAAAGCCCACCCAGGAGGGCCGCCAGGAGGGCCACGGCGAAGGCCGCCCCTGCGGCCGAACCCATGAGGTAAGGGTCGGCCAGGGGGTTGCGGAAGAGGCCCTGGAAAGCCGCCCCCGCCACCCCCAAGGCCGCCCCCACCAGCATCCCCCCCAGGACCCGGGGCAGGCGCATCTCGGTGACGATGGGGTTTTCCCCCTGGCCCAGAAGGGCCCGGAGCACCTCCTGGGGGGGGAGGCTCACCGCCCCCAAGGCCACCCCTAGGACCAGGGCCAGGCCCAGGAGGAGGAGGAGCCAGGCGAAGACCAGGCTCCGCCTCAGGGCCAGGGGAAGGGCCTGGGTCATGGCCTACCGTCCGTGGAAGCAGTCCACCAGAAGCCTAAGCCCCTGGGCCACCCGGGGGCCGGGGCGGGAGAGGAGGCTGTCCTGGCCTCCGGTGAAGACGCAGATCCGCCCCCTTTGCACCGCGCTCACCCGGCTCCAGCCCGGGCGGGTGCGGAGGGTTTCCTGGGCGTTGGGGTAGGTGGCCACGATGACCTCGGGGTTCTTCTCCACCACGAACTCGGGGGCGATCTTGGGGAAAAGGCCCAGCTCCTTGGGAACGATGTTCACCCCCCGGGCCTTGGCGATGAGCACCCCGATGAAGCTCTCCGGCCCCACGGTGTAGGGGGTGGGATCGATCTCGTAGTACACCCGGGGACGGGCCTTGGCCTGGGCGGCCCGGGACTCCTCCCCGTAGACCTCCCGCTGGATCTGGGCCACCAGGCGCTCCGCCTGGGCCTCCATCCCCAGGAGCCGGCCCAGGGTGCGGGTGGTGCGGAAGATGTCCTCGTAGGTCTCGGTGCGCACCGCGTAGACCGCAAGCCCCGCCCGCTCCAGGGTCTCGTAGAGGCGGCCATACTTGGAAACCAGCACCAGATCGGGCTTCAAGGAAACGATGAGCTCGGGGTTGGGGTTGTAAAGCCCCCCGGCCTTGGGCAGGGCCTTCACCCTTTCGGGCCAGTCGGAGTAGTCGTCGGTGGCCACCAGGCGGTCGCAAGCCCCCAGGGCGCAAAGGGTTTCCGTCACCGAGGGGAGCATGGAAACCACCCGCTTGGGGGGGGCCTTCAGGGTCACCGTGCGCCCCAGGTCGTCGGTGAGGGTAAGGGGGAAAGCCCAAGCCAAGGCCAAGAAAACCGCCAAGAGAGCCAGTACCCTTTTCATGCCTACCTCCCTAAGGCCGCTAGGGCCAGGCCCGGGGGAGGTAGGGAAAACCCCTGCCGGGAAAACGGCAGGGGCGCATACCGCGGGTGCACCCCCATCGCTCCCCCCATCCGCGTGAGGTGCCCGCCCATGGGGCATGGCGGGCGGCCCTGGCAGGTATTCGGGCTTCCGGCCTGCGGCGGAAGGCATGGTGCGGGGCCGGTTACCGTTGCGGGACAGCGCCGGACTTGCACCGGACTTCCCCACTTTAAGCCTGGACTACGCGCCCAGGCACCAGGGCAACGGGACCTGGCTTTAGGGCCCTAGCGGGCCTTAAGAGGAGGCTAAGGCCAAGCTTGGCAAAAGGCAAGGGCTTGACGGGAAACCCGGTGGGTGATTTACTTAGTCCTGAGAACGAACTAAGGAGGTGGGGTGCGCAAGGGGGATACGCAGGAAATCCGCAGGCTCAACCGCCGGGCCATCCTGGGCCACCTGCGGCGGGGCCCCCTCACCCGGGCGGAGCTTTCCCGCCTTACCGGCCTGGCCAAGAGCGCGGTGAGCCGCCTGGTGGACGAGCTTTTGCAGGAAGGCCTCCTGGAAGAGGGGGCCTTCACCTCACCCCCTGTGGGCCGCCCCGGCACCCTCCTCCACCTGCGCCCTCGAGCCCGCTTCGCCCTGGGGGCCGAGGTGGGGGTGGAGGGTACGGTCCTCCTGGCCCTGGACTGGCGGGGGGAGGTGCTTTGGACCCTGGAGTGGCGCCACGCCCCCCAAGCCGGGCCCAAGGAGCGCCTGGAACGGCTTTGGCAGGAGGTCCTCCCCCGGGCCCAAGGGGCCTTGGGGCTGGGCTTCACCCTGCCCGGGGTGGTGGTGGGGCTACGCCTGCTCAAGGCCCCCAATCTGGGCTGGGAGGACCTGGACCTAAAGCCCTTCCTTGCCCCCCTGCCCTTCCCCGTCCTGCCGGAAAACGACGCCAAGGCCTCGGCCCTCTCCGAGGTGTTCTTCCACGGTGAGGCCAACCTGGCCTACCTGGTTCTCAGCACGGGCCTGGGGGTGGGGGTGGTGGCCGAAGGCCGCCTCCTGCGGGGAACCGGGGGGGCGGCGGGGGAGGTGGGCCACTGGCTGGGGAGCGGGGAAACCCTTTGCGCCTGCGGGCGCCGGGGGTGCCTGGAGCGGGAGCTGGGCCTGGGGTCCCTCCTGGCCCGCTACCAGGCCCTGGGGGGGAAGGCAGGGGACTGGGACGCCCTGCACGCCCTGGCCCGGGAGGGCGACCCCTTGGCCCTACAGGTCATCCGCCAACTGGGCGAGGCCCTGGGGCGGTTCGTGGCCAACCTGGCCGTGGCCTACGACCCGGCCCGGGTGGTGGTGGGGGGGAAGGCCGCAGAGCTCTTCCCCCTCTTGGAAGAACCCCTACGCCAGGCCCTCGAGGCCCACGCCTTTTTGCCCACCCACCGCTCCCTCCCGGTGCACCCCTCGGCCTACGGGCATCTGGCGGCGGCGGTAGGAGGGGCCAGCCTGTTTCTGGCCCGCTTCTTTGAGCTGGGCGGCCTGTGGGCGGAAAGCCCACGTCGCAATGGAGGTAGGTATGAGGAAGTGGCTTTGGGCGATCGGCATGGTATTGGGGCTTAGCGCCCTGGCCCAGACGGGCAAGCTGGAGATCTTCTCCTGGTGGGCGGGGGACGAGGGGCCGGCCCTCGAGGCCCTCATCCGGCTCTACAAGCAACGCTACCCCAACGTGGAGGTCATCAACGCCACGGTCACCGGGGGCGCCGGGGTGAACGCCAAGGCGGTGCTCAAGACCAGGATGCTGGGCGGTGACCCCCCCGATAGCTTCCAGGTGCATGCGGGCATGGAGCTCATCGGTACCTGGGTGGTGGCCGACAGGATGGAGGACCTCACGGGCCTCTTCCGCCAGGAGGGGTGGCTCCAGGCCTTCCCCAAGGGGCTCATTGACCTGATCTCCTACAAGGGCGGGATCTGGAGCGTGCCGGTGAACATCCACCGCTCCAACGTCATGTGGTACATCCCCGCCAAGCTGCGGGAATGGGGGGTGAACCCGCCCCGCACCTGGGCCGAGTTCCTCTCCACCTGCGAAACCCTCAAGCGCAAGGGCCTGCAGGCCCCCTTGGCCCTAGGGGAGAACTGGACCCAGCAGCACCTCTGGGAGAGCGTGGCCCTGGCCCTCCTGGGGGCGGACGGCTGGAACAACCTCTGGAACGGGAAGCTGAAGTTCACCGACCCCAAGGCGGTGGCGGTGTGGGAAACCTTCGGCAAGGTGCTGGACTGCGCCAATAAGGACGCCGCTGGCCTCTCCTGGCAGCAGGCCGTGGACCGGGTGGTCCAGGGCCAGGCGGCCTTCAACATCATGGGGGACTGGGCCGCGGGCTACATGGCCACCACCCTGAAGCTCCGCCCCGGCACCGACTTCGCCTGGGCTCCCTCCCCCGGCACCTCGGGGATCTTCATGATGCTCTCCGACTCCTTCGGCCTGCCCAAGGGGGCCAAGAACCGCCAGAACACCCTCAACTGGCTCCGGCTGGTGGGCTCCAAGGAGGGGCAGGACACCTTCAACCCCCTCAAGGGTTCCATCGCCGCCCGGCTGGACTCCGACCCGGCCAAGTACAACGCCTACGGCCAGTCGGCCATGAAGGACTGGAAGTCCAACCGCATCGTGGGCTCCCTGGTCCACGGGGCGGTGGCCCCCGAGAGCTTCATGAGCCAGTTCGGCACGGTGATGGAAATCTTCCTGCAGAGCAAAAACCCGCAGGCGGCGGCCAACGCCGCCCAGGCCATCGCCAACCAGGTGGGCCTGGGCCGGTAAGGCCCCTTCGGCCCCGTGGGGGCTTTACCCCCACGGGGTTTTCCCCGAGGCAGCATGCGCGACCGCATCACGGCCCTTTTGGTCCTCCTCCCCTCCTTGGTGGCGGTGGGGATCTTCGTCTACGGGTTCATCGGGCAGAACCTTTGGGTCTCCTTTACCGACTGGGGGAAAAATCCCGCCCAGGCCTTAGCCCTTAGGCCGGAACTCCAGTTTGTGGGCTTGGAAAACTACCGGGAGCTCTTCACCGGCTTCGTGGAGACCCGCTTCCGCCAAAGCGTCATCAACCTGGTCTTCTTCACCCTCTTCTTCATGGCGGGAAGCCTGGGCCTAGGCCTCCTCCTGGCGGTGGCCCTGGACCAAGGCCCCAGGGGGGAGGGGTTTTTCCGCACGGTCTTCCTCTTCCCCATGGCTCTCTCCTTCGTCGTCACGGGCACCATCTGGCGCTGGCTCCTCCAGCCCCAAGGAGGGGTGAACGTCCTTCCCACCCTTTTGGGCCTACCCCCCCTGGCCTTCCCCTGGCTCACCACCCGGGAGCAGGTCCTGGTCTTTGACTGGAACCGCCTGCCCCTCTACACCGCTTGGGTGGTGGGGCTTGTCCTCCTCTACGTGGCCTGGCGGGCCCACCGGGAAGGGGAAAAAAGGCGGCGCTTCTGGGCCCTCCTTTCCGGAGGGGTCCTCCTCCTCTGGGCCCTGACCGTGGGCAGCCGCGTCCACCTCCTCCCCTACCCCGAGCCCCACGGGTTCAGCCTGGCCCTGGTGGGGGTGATCCTGGCGGCGGTGTGGCAGATGTCCGGGTACACCATGGCCCTTTACCTGGCGGGGCTCAGGGGGATCCCGGTGGAGGTCTTGGAGGCGGCCAAGGTAGACGGGGCCAGCCCCTGGCAGACCTACCGCCATGTGATCCTCCCCCTCTTGGCCCCCATCACCCTCTCGGCCATGATCGTCTTGGGGCACATTGCCCTGAAGATCTTTGACCTCATCTTCGCCATGGCCGGGCTGGACTATGCCCCCACCGACGTTCCGGCCATCTACATGTACCTCCTGGCCTTCCGGGGGAACCAGTTCGCCAAGGGGGCCGCCATCGGCATCCTCCTCCTCCTCCTGGTGGCGGGGGTGGTCATCCCCTACCTGGCGAGCCAGCTGAGGAAGGAGGTGCGGCGCTGATGGGACGGATTTTCCTCTACGCCTTTTTGCTCCTCATGACGGGCTTCTTCCTCCTGCCCGTCTACCTGGTGGTCCTCACCGCCCTCAAGGAGCCCGCCAAGATCACCCTGGATACCGTCTGGCGCTGGCCTGACCCCGTCTACTGGGAGAGCTTCCGCATCGCCTGGGAAGCCTTCCGGCCCAAGTTCCAAAACTCCTTGGTGCTGGCCCTCTCCGCCACCCTGCTTTCCGCCCTGGTGGGGGCCCTAAACGGCTATGTGCTGGCCAAGTGGCCCTTCCGCGGTTCGGACCTCCTCTTCGCCTTCATGCTCTTCGGGATGTTCATCCCCTACCAGAGCGTCCTCATCCCCCTTTTCCAGTTCGTGAAGGCCATCGGCCTCTACGGAACCCTGGGGGGGCTGGTCCTGGTGCACGTGGTCTACGGCATCCCCATCGTGACCCTGATTTTCAAGAACTACTACTCGGAAATCCCCGACGAGCTGGTGGAGGCCGCCCGCATGGATGGGGCCGGGTTCTTTGGGGTTTTCCGCCACGTGATCCTGCCCCTTTCCGCCCCCGCCTTCGTGGTGGTGGCCATCTGGCAGTTCACGCAGATCTGGAACGAGTTCCTCTTCGCCGTCACCCTTACCCGTCCCGAAAGCCAGCCCATCACCGTGGCCCTGGCCCAGCTGGCGGGAGGGGAGGCGGTGAAGTGGAACCTGCCCATGGCCGGGGCCATCCTGGCCGCCCTGCCCACCCTTTTGGTCTACATCTTCCTGGGGCGGTACTTCCTGCGGGGGCTCCTGGCGGGGTCGGTGAAGGGCTAGGAGGGGGTAAGCTGGGCCAGAAGCCGGGCCGCGGCCTCCTGGGCCCTTTCCAGGAAGACCCGGGGGTCCTCCCCCCAGGTGAGGGCCAGGGCCTCGAGGTAGGCCTCCAGGTACTCCTCAGCGATGAGGGCCATGACGGTGAAGGCCAGGCGGCGCCAGGCGTCCTCCAGGGCCCGGGCCTCCTCCGCCGGGAGGGTTTCCCGGGCCTTCTGGGCCACGGTCCCCGTCAGCCAGTTCCACATGGCGGCCATCATGCCGTTGGTCACCCCCCGGCGCACGTGCACCAGGCCCACCAGGGCCTGCCAGGCAAAGTACTGGCCGTTGAAGGGGCCCCTTAGGGTGCGCAGGTACCAGTCCCTCAAGGTCTTCTCCCGCTCCGGGCGCTCCCCTTCCCGGAAGACCCTTTTGGTGGCGGGGTGGGCGAAGAGGGTGTCGTAAAACCCCTGGACCACCTCCTCGGTCCAGCCCTCCATCAAGGAGGCGTAGCGGGCCAGGACCTTGCCGTCCTCAAGGGGGCGGAAGCGGGCCTGGGGAGGGAGCTGGCTCCAGGTTTCCTGGGCGGCCTGATAGAAGCGGGCGAGGTTCTTCTCCGTCACATCCCCGAGGATAGCAAAAGGTCAGAAGGGGGTAAACTTCCCCCATGAAGGCCTGGATCCAGGAAAAGCTGGGGGCTCCCTTGGCGCTCAAGGAGGTGGCCGAACCCTCCCCCAAGGCGGGGGAGGTGGTGCTGGAGGTGGAGGCGGTGGGGCTCAACTTCGCCGACCACCTCCTGCGCCTAGGCGGCTACCTGACCCGCCTCCACCCTCCCTTCGTGCCCGGCATGGAGGCGGTGGGGAAGGTGGGGGAAAGGCGGTACGCCGCCCTCATGGGCCACGGGGCCTTGGCCGAGCGGGTGGCGGTGCCGGAAGAAGCCCTCCTGCCCGTGCCCGAAGGGCTTTCCCCCGAGGAGGCCGCCGCCTACCCGGTTTCCTTCCTCACCGCCTACCTGGCCCTGCGGCAGGCGGGGGCCAGGCCCGGGGAGTGGGTCCTGGTCCAGGCGGCGGCTGGGGCCTTGGGCACGGCGGCGGTTCAGGTGGCCAAGGCCTTGGGGCTTCGGGTCCTGGCGGCGGCCTCGAGGCCGGAGAAACTCCCCCTGCCCCAGGCCCTGGGGGCGGAGGCCGTGGCCCCCTACGAGGCCCTCCCCCAGGTGGCCAAGGAGCTGGGCGGGGTGGACCTGGTCCTGGAGGTGCGGGGAAAGGACCTGGAGGAAAGCCTCTCCCTCCTCAGGCCCGGGGGGCGGCTGGTCTACATCGGGGCCGCCGAGGGGGAGGTGGCCCCCCTCAACCCCTTGCGCCTCATGCGGAAGAACCTGGCCGTCCTGGGCTTCTGGCTGGCCCCCCTGTTGCGGGAAAGGCCCCTTGTGGAAGAGGCCTTGGCCTTCCTCCTCCCCCGTTTGGGGAAGGAGCTTAGGCCCGTGGTGGGGGCGGTCTTCCCCTTCCTCGAGGCGGAAAGGGCCTTCCAGGCCCTCCTGGACCGGGGGCATACCGGCAAGATCGTGGTGCGGCTTTAGTCCAAGCCCAGAAGGTGGCGCACCGCCGCCAGGTCAAAGAGGGCGTGGCCCACGCTCTTGAAGAGCACGGGCTCCCCTTCGGCCCTCTGGCCCAAAAGGGCTTCCTTAAGGGTCACCACCGGTTTCCCTAGGCCCACCAGTTCTCCTGCTTCCCTAAGGGCCGCCTCAGTGTCGGCGTAAAGGGCGGCCCGGGCCACCAGGGGCGCGGGCACCTCCCGCATCCCCGGGCGGTAGCTTCCCACCGCGGCGATGAAGGCCCCTTCCGGCACCCGCTCGGGCAGGACGGGGGTGGGGCTTGGGGTGGCGGTGACCACGAAGGCCACGTCCTCCGGGACCTCCTCCCCCGTCCACTCCTCCGCCGCAAGCCCAAGCTCCTGGGCCCTTTGCAGAAAGGCCAGGACCCTCTCCCGCCCCCTCCCCCGCACCAGGACCCGGGTGAGGGGGAAGCCTTCGGCGAAGGCCTCGAGGTGGGCCACCCCCTGGGCCCCCGGCCCCACCACCAGCAAGGCCCCCGTCCGCCTGGGGGCAAGAAGCCGGGCCGCCAGGAGGGAGAGGGCCGCGGTGCGCTTCTGGGTGAGCTCCTCCCCCGGCAGGTGGAGCACCTCCTCGCTTCCAAGCCGCCTCACCCAGACCTCGGCCCGCACGCTGGGGCTTTTCCCCACCTCCACGGTCACCAGCTTGCACAGGGCCACCTCGGCATCGGCGGCGGGCATCACCAGAAACTGCCCCCCAGGGATGGGTAGGACCTGCCTGGGCGGGGCCTCGGCCCCCCTCAGGAGCACCCCCCGGATGGCCTCGGCCAGGGCCAGGTATTCCCCCATGCCCTTAGAATGCCCCACATGCAGGCCCTCCTCAACACCGTGGTCCCCGTGGCCCTGGTGGTCCTGGCCGGCTACCTTCTGGGAAGGCGCGTGCCCATGGACCTCACCACCCTGAGCCGCCTCACCCTCTACCTCCTGGTGCCCGCCCTCATCTTTGACGCCATGTACCGGGCGGAGTACTCGCGGGAAGGGCTTTTGGGCCTGGCCCTGGGCTTCTCCCTCACCTACGCCCTCCTCTTCCTGGCCATCTGGGGAGGGGGGAGGCTTTTGCGCCTCTCCCCTGAGGCCACCAAGGGGCTTTTGGTCTGCAGCCTCTTCCCCAACTCCGGCAACATGGGCCTCTCCCTCACCTTCTTCGCCCTGGGGGAGGAGGGGCTGAGGCGGGCCGTGGTCTACTTCATCCTCTCCAGCGTGGTCATGTTCGGCCTGGGCCCGGCCTTCATCCGGGGCGGCGGGCTTCAGGAGGGCCTCCGCTTCACCCTGCGCCTCCCCCTTTTCTATGCCCTCTTCCTGGGCCTCCTCCTCAAGGCCTTGGGGATAACCCTTCCCTTCCGGCTGGACGAAGGGATACGCCTCATGGGCCAGGCGGCCATCCCCGTCCTCCTCCTCACCCTGGGGATGCAGATGGGCCAGACCCGCTTCCAGGTGGGGGCCTTTGAAGGGGTGGCGAGCGGCCTCAGGCTCCTCCTGGCCCCCCTTCTGGCCTATGGGGTGGGGTTCCTCCTGGACCTGCCCCGGCTGGAGCACCAGGTCCTGGTCCTCCAGTCCGCCACCCCGGTGGCGGTGAACGCCTTCCTCATGACCAAGGAGTTCGGTGGGGATGCCCTAAGGGTAGCCCGGAGCGTGGTGGTCTCCACCTTCTTGGCCTTCCTAACGATTCCCCTCTTTCTCCTCCTCATCGGGGTCCGGTAGGGCCGGGGCCCCCAGGTCCAGCTGAAAGAGGACCCCACCCCCATAGAGCCCCACCAGGCGGTGGTACCCCGGGGCCAGGGGAAAGGCCAGCCGGTAGGCCCCGGGGCCTTCCAGGAAAAGGGCCCGTTCCAAGACCAGGGTCTCCTCCCGGAACCAGCGGAGGTGGAGGTAGCCGGGTAGGGGCCAGCGCTCCACCTGGAGGAGGAGAAGGGCCTCCTGGCCCATAGGCTGGAGCCTGGCCACGGCGAAGGGCCTTTCCGGGGCGGGGGGCCGGCCGGGGTCTAGGGGCAAGAAGGTGTAGCGGCAGGCGGAGAGAACCACCAGGAGGAAAAGGGCCAAAGGGAACCTCATCGCCCCTCCCCCGCGGTGCAGAGGGCCAGAAGGGCCAGGGCGGCGGTTTCTGCCCGCAGGATCCTCCGGCCCAGGGTCACGGGGACGAAGCCTCTTTCCTGGAGAAACTCCACTTCATCCTCGGCAAACCCCCCCTCCGGGCCCACGGCCAGGGCCAGGGGCTTCCCAGGATCCAGGACCTCCCCCACCCGGCGGCCTGCCCCCACGTGGGCTAGGAGGCCATGGGCCACGGGGGGCACGGCCCTTAAGGGGATGGGGGGAAGGACCTCAGGGACCCTAAGCCGCCCCGACTGCTTGGCCGCCTCCACGGCGATGGCCTCAAGCCGCCTCAGCTTCCCCTCCCCCATCTCCTTGGGCACGGTGTGGCGGGTGATGAGGGGCTGCACCCGGGTCACCCCGAGTTCGGTGGCCCCCCGCACCACCTCCGCCAGCTTGTCTCCCTTGAGGAGGGCCATGTAGAGGACCACCTCCACCCCCACCTCCCGCTCGGGGCGGCGCTCCTCCAGGAGGCGGTAGCGCACAGGGGGGCCCAGGTCCACCACCTCGGCCAAGGCCTCCCGCTCGGCGTCGAACACCGTGAACCGGTCCCCCACCTGGGCCCGCAGGACCTCCAAGAGGTGGCGGCTTTCCCGCAAGGAGAGGACCCCGGTAAGCCCGGGGCTGTAGGCGCGGTGGGGGCGCATCCCTCACCTCCGGTAGGCCAGAAGGGCCCACTCCCCTTCCGCCTCCTCTTCCAGAAGGCTGAGTCCCCTGCCCGCCAAGGCCTCCCGCACCAAGGGAAGCTTTTCCCGTAGGATGCCCGTGAGCAGGAGCCGCCCCCCCGGGGCCAGGGCCTGGGGGTAAAGGGGGGCGAAGGCCTGGTGGAGTTCGGCGAAGAGGTTGGCCACCACCAGGCCGAAAGGCCCCTGGGGCAAGGCCTCCTCCAGGCTCCCCTTCTGGAAGCCCACGGCCACCCCGTTCCCCCGGGCGTTGGCCTCAGCCAGGGGAAGGACGGCCTCGTCGATGTCCACGCCTAAGGCCTCGGCCCCCAGCTTGGCGGCGGCGATGGCCAGGATGCCCGAGCCCGTGCCCAGGTCCAAAACCCGCTCCCCGGGGCGCAAGTGCCGGGCCAGGGCCCTAAGGGCCAGACGGGTGGTCTCGTGGTGGCCGGTGCCGAAGGCCATCCCCGGCTCAATGACCAGGGGGATCTCCGGCCCCTCCCAGGCGTGCCACGGGGCCAGGACCACGAAGGGCGGGGCCAGGGCGGGCTTGAGGTCCCGCCGCCAGGCCTCGAGCCAATCCTCGTCGGGAACCTCCTCCCACGCCCCACCAAAGGGAAGGTCCAAGGGGGCAGGGAAGTAGGCCAGGACCTCCCCCTCCCGCTCCCAAAGCCCCCGGGCCCCCCGCTGGAAGAGCTCGGGGATCCAGGGTTCCCAGTCGGCTGGGGTGCCCTTCAGACGGTAAACCCACACCCCGTCATTCTATCCGGTAGCGGCAACAGCTCCCCCCCTCGGCCAGGCGCTCCTCCCGCACCAAAGGGAGGCCCAAAAGCTCCTGGTAGGCCAGGAGTTCGCTTTCGCAAAGGGCGGCGTGCTCCCGGGAGAGGGCCAGCTTGGGGCAGCGCCGCTGGCAGAGGTAAAGGCGCCCCCCCTCCTCCACCACCTCCGCCTCGTAGCCCTGCTCCTTGAGGAAGAGGGCCAGGCGAAGGAGCCTTTCCTTAAG
Source organism: Thermus sp. CCB_US3_UF1 (assembly GCF_000236585.1). Taxonomy (NCBI): domain Bacteria; kingdom Thermotogati; phylum Deinococcota; class Deinococci; order Thermales; family Thermaceae; genus Thermus; species Thermus sp. CCB_US3_UF1. The sequence continues at coordinate 969,965 of NC_017278.1, read as the reverse complement.
GGGCAGGGCCTCCAGGCGAAGGGGGGCGAAGAGGGCCCGGTTCCGCTCCAGGAGCAAGGCCACCACCGCCTCCCGCCCCAGGGCCCGCTCCAAGCCCTTCAGGACATCCCCGCACAGGGCAGCGTAGGGGGCCCCCTGGTCCTGGGCCCGGTAGACCCGGTGGGGCCGCCCCCGGCCCGGGCACCGCCGCACCTCGGAGCGCACCAGGCCCCGGGCCTCGAGGTCCTGAAGGTGCCGCTGGGCCGCGGCCCGGCTCACCCCAAGGGCCTCGGCCACCTCCTTGGCCGTGCGGGGGCGGAGCCTTAGGAGGTCCAGAACCCGCTCTTTGGTGCCCTCCAGGAGAAGCGCCATATCAGGCCATGGGCAGGGCGATGAAGCTCTGCACGCTCAGGGCGCCGGCCAGCTCCCGGGCCGCCTTCTGGAAGGCCTCGGCCTCGGGGCTTTCCGGGGCCGCCACCAGGATGGGCCGCCCCTGGTCCCCGCTTTCCCGCACGGCAAGGGTAAGGGGGATCTCCCCCAGGAAGCGGGTCTTAAGTCTTTCCGCCAACCGGCGTCCCCCCCCTTGGCCGAAGATGGGGGTGGGCTGCCCGCAATGGGGGCAGAGGAAGTGGCTCATGTTCTCCACCACCCCCAGGATGGGCACCTGCACCTTCTTGAACATGTCCGCGGCCCTTTCCGCGTCGATCAGGGCCACCTCCTGGGGCGTGGTGACGATCACCCCCCCGGAAACCCGGGTGAGCTGGGTGAGGGAAAGCTGCACGTCCCCCGTGCCCGGGGGGAGGTCCACCACCAGGTAGTCCAGCTCCCCCCAGTTCACCTCCTCCAGGAACTGCTTGAGGGTGCCGTGGAGGATGGGCCCCCGCCAGATCATGGCCTGGCCGGGGGGCACGATGTTGGCGATGGAGAGGACCTTGAGGCCATAGGCCTCCAGGGGCAGGATGCGGCGCTGGGGGTCCACCTTGAGCCGCTCCCCCTCCAGGCCGAACATCTTGGCCTGGCTCGGGCCGTAGAGGTCGGCGTCCAGAAGGCCCACCGCCGCCCCCTCCCGGGCCAGGGCCAGGGCCAGGTTGGCGGCCACGGTGCTCTTCCCCACCCCCCCCTTGCCCGAGGCCACCGCCACCACGTGCTTTACCCCGGGGAGGGGATACTGCTCGGGGGGGCGCACCCCGCCGCCGAAGCGCACCCGGACCTCCTCGAGGCCCAAAGGGGCCAAGGCCCGCCGGATCTCCGCCTCAATCTGGCCCTTGAGGGGGCAGGCGGGGGTGGTGAGCTGGATGAGGAGGTCCACCCTGCCCCCCTCCAGCCGGATCTCCCCCACCATGCCCAGGGAGACCAGATCCTTGCCCAGCTCGGGGTCCATCACCGTGCGCAGGGCCTCGAGGACCCGCTCTTCCGATAGCGCCATACCGGGCTTAGGGTATACCCGGATCTCAGTACACGTCAAAACGTGGGACCACCCCTTTAGGATGGACCTGCGCCCACGTGGATGGGCAGGTACCCATAGGAGGTGGTCCCCATGGAACAGCTTACCCCACTCATCAACGCCTTGAAGCGATACTGGAAGGCCGACCTCAGGCGCCTCACCTTCCTGGCCGCCCTGGTGATGGCTCTGGTCACCGCCCGCACCACAAGCGGCCCCAGACTCGCTCTTTCCCTCGGCTCCATAGCCAGCCCTGACCCCCGCTCCGCCTACCGAAGGTTCCAGCGGTTCTTGGCCTGGCCGGGGCTGGACGGGGAGGGCTATGCCCGCTTCATCTTCGCCCTCCTCCGACCCCAAGGGCTCCTCCTGGTCATGGACCGGACCGAGTGGGAGCTGGGGAAGAGCAAGGTCAACCTCCTGATGCTGGCCTTCCTGTACCAAGGCCTGGCCGTCCCCCTGTTCTGGAGCTTCCTTCCCCACGACGGCAACTCCTCCACCCCCGAACGCATCGCCCTGATGGAGAGGGCCTTGGCTTTCCTGAGGGCCCACTTCCCCCACCTCCGGGTGGAGGGGTTCCTGGCGGATCGGGAGTTCATAGGGGAGGCGTGGTTCCGGTACCTGGAGGAGAAGGGCATCCCCCGGTGCATCCGAATCAAGGCCAACACCCGGATGTGGCGGTTGGGCTCGGGCCCTCGGGCCTGGGAGCTCTTTGCCTCCCTGAAGGTGGGAGAGAGCCGGGTGCCCAGGCGGCGGTACTGGGTCTACGGGCGGCGCATGTGGGTGGTGGGGTTGCGCCTTGGGGTCCGGGAGTGGCTGATTGTGGCTACGGACCTGGACCCTCACCGGGTGCTGGAGGTGTACGGGCTCAGGTGGGGGATAGAGCGGCTCTTTGGGGCCCTGAAGGGGCGGGGATTTGACCTGGAGGCCACGCACGTGACGCGGGGGGAGAGGCTTTCGCGGCTTTTGGTCCCCTTGAGCCTGGCCTTCGTGTGGGCGTTTCGGACGGGGCTTGTGCTGCACCGGGTGCGTCCGGTGAGGCCCAAGAAGCACGGGAGGCTGGGACAGAGCCTCTTCCGGGCGGGGCTGGACCTGCTCACCCTTTGGGCGCTTGCCCTCTGGGGTGCAGGGGGAGGAAGGCGCGGAAGTCCCTTGGGGTTATGCCCTATGGAGGTTTTGACGTGTACATAGTACCCGGATATAGCTTTGGGCAAGAGGTGAAGGCACAATGAGAGGACCTACCCCCTCCCCTTCCCCTATACTCTTCCCGTGCACCCCGAGTGGCAGAAAAAGCCCTTCTTTGAACTCCACCTGGCCTGGCTGGTGCAAGGGCCCAGGGGCCACGAGCTCCTCTTCAAGGTGAACCCCTATAGCCTCTACCCCACCCAGGAAGAGGCCCTGCAGGCGGCCAGGGCCCTCTTGGAAGGGGATCTGGACCAAGACCCCCGGGTGGGGAACCACAAGGCCCCCCTCCGCCTCACCCCCGAGGAGAAGGAGCGCTTCCTCATCCTCCTGCAAAGCGGCAAGGCCCTCCTGCCCCTGGACCGCTACGCCCTCCTGGGGGAGGTGGCCCAGGTGGCCGAGCGCCTCCTCCACCGGGCCCCCTTCCAGGACCCCAGCAACGTCCTCCATAGCCTCCAGGGCCTCCCCGTCCGCCTCCTCTACACCCCCCTCAACGACCCCGAGGCCGAGGGGGTGGAAGTGGCCCGGGGGGTGCTCCGGGTCCTGCCCCAAGGCCTCCAGGTGGGGGAGACCGCCCTCTCCCTCCCCCCTGAGACCCCCATAGAGGGCCTGGCCTACGAGGACGCCTTCTTCACCCTGGGGGAGGGGCGGTATTACCTCTACGCCCTGGAAGAACCTCCCGCCTAAAGGGCCTCCTCCCGGGTAAAGTGGTGGGTAGCATGGACCTACCCAAGGCCTACGACCCCCAATCCGTGGAGCCCAAGTGGGCGGAGAAGTGGGCGAACCGCCCCTTTGTCGCCAACCCCCATAGCGGCAAAAAGCCCTTCGTCATCTTCATGCCCCCACCCAACGTGACGGGAAGCCTGCACATGGGCCATGCCCTGGACAACGCCCTACAGGACGCCCTCATCCGCTACAAGCGCATGCGGGGGTTTGAAGCGGTCTGGCTCCCCGGCACCGACCACGCGGGCATCGCCACCCAGGTGGTGGTGGAAAGGCTCCTCCGCCAAGAGGGCAAGACCCGGCACGACCTGGGCCGGGAGGCCTTCTTGGAGCGGGTCTGGCGCTGGAAGGAGGAGTCCGGGGGGACTATCCTGCGGCAGCTGAAGCGCCTGGGGGCCAGCGCCGACTGGAGCCGGGAAGCCTTCACCATGGACGAGAAGCGTTCCCGGGCGGTGCGCTACGCCTTTAGCCGCTACTACCACGAGGGCCTGGCCTACCGCGCCCCCAGGCTGGTCAACTGGTGCCCCCGGTGCGAAACCACCCTCTCCGACCTGGAGGTGGAGACCGAGCCCACCCCCGGCAAGCTCTACACCCTGGCCTACGAGGTGGAGGGGGGCGGCCAGATCGCCATCGCCACCGTGCGCCCGGAGACGGTCTTCGCCGACCAGGCCATCGCCGTCCACCCCGAGGACGAGCGTTACCAGCACCTCATCGGCCGCAAGGCCCGCATCCCCCTCACGGGGATCCCCATCCCCATCCTGGCCGACCCGGCGGTGGAGCGGGAGTTCGGCACCGGGGCCCTCAAGGTGACCCCGGCCCACGACCCCCTGGACTACGAGATCGGGGAGCGCCACGGCCTGGAGCCGGTTTCCGTCATCAACCTCCAAGGGCGGATGGAGGGGGAGAGGGTGCCCGAGGTCCTGAGGGGCCTCGAGCGCTTCGCCGCCCGCAAGAAGGCGGTGGAGCTCTTTCGGGAGGCGGGCCACCTCCTGGCCGAGGAGGACTACACCATCCAGATGGCCACCTGCTCCCGCTGCGGCACCCCCCTGGAGTACGCCATCTTCCCCCAGTGGTGGCTTTCCATGAAGCCCCTGGCGGAAAAGGTGATCCGGGGCCTGGAGGGGGACGAGATCGCCTTCGTGCCCGAGCGCTGGAAACGGGTCAACCTGGAGTGGCTCAAAGGGGTGCGGGACTGGAACATCTCCCGCCAGCTCTGGTGGGGGCACCAGATCCCCGCCTGGTACTGCGAGGACTGCGGCCAGGTGAACGTCCCTCCCCCGGAACGCTACCTGGAAGACCCCAGCGCCTGCCAAGCCTGCGGAAGCGCGAGGCTCAAGCGAGACGAGGACGTCTTTGACACCTGGTTCTCCTCGGCCCTCTGGCCCCTTGCCACCCTGGGCTGGCCCGAGGAGACGGAGGACCTGAAGGCCTTTTACCCCGGGGATGTCCTAGTCAGCGGCTACGACATCCTCTTCCTCTGGGTTTCCCGCATGGAGGTCTCCGGCTACCATTTCCGCGGGGAGAGGCCCTTCAAGACCGTGCTCCTCCACGGCCTGGTCCTGGACGAGAAGGGCCAGAAGATGTCCAAGTCCAAGGGGAACGTCATTGACCCCCTGGAGATGGTGGCCCGCTACGGGGCGGACGCTCTCCGCTTCGCCCTCACCTACCTGGCCACGGGGGGGCAGGACATCCGGCTGGACCTGCGCTGGCTGGAGATGGCCAAAAACTTCGCCAACAAGCTCTACAACGCCGCCCGCTTCGTCCTCCTGGCCCGGGAAGGCTTCCAGCCCCGCACGGAAGAGCCCAGCCTGGCCGACCGCTGGATGCGCTCCCGCCTGCAAAGGGGGGTGCGGGAGATCACCGCCCTTTACGAGGCCCTGGACCTGGCCCAGGCCGCCCGGGAGGTCTACGAGCTGGTCTGGAGCGAGTTCTGCGACTGGTACCTCGAGGCCAGCAAACCGGCCCTCAAGGCGGGGAACGCCTACACCCTAAGGACCCTGGAGGAGAGCCTGGCCACCCTGCTCAAGCTCCTCCACCCCATCATGCCCTTCCTCACCAGCGAGCTCTACCAGGCCCTTAGGGGGGTGGAGGAGCTGGCCCTGGAGGCCTGGCCGGAGGTCCAAGGGGAGGAGGACCCGGAAGCCGAGGCCCGGTTTGAGGCCCTAAAGCAGGCGGTGTCCGCGGTGCGGGCCTTGCGGGCCGAGGCCGGCCTGCCCCCAGGCCAGGAGGTCCGGGTCTTCCTGGAGGGGGAGACCCAGGCCGTGATGGCGGAACTGGAGGTCTTCCGCTTCCTGGCCCGGGCCGAGCTCCTGCAAGAAGCACCGGCCAAGGCCCTGGTCAAGGCCATGCCCAAGGTGACGGTGCGCATGCCCTTGGAGGGCCTTCTGGACGTGGAGGCGTGGAAGCGCCGCCAGGAAAAGCGCCTGAAGGAGCTCTTGGACCTGGCGGAACGAAGCCAAAGGAAGCTCTCCGCCCCCGGGTTCCGGGAGAAGGCCCCCAAGGAGGTGGTGGAGGCGGAGGAAGCACGGCTAAGGGAAAACCTGGACCAGGCCGCCCGGATCCGCGAGGCCCTCAGCCAAATAGGGTGAGCCGGAGATCATGGGCCTCCCCGGGGGCCTCGGCCACCGCCTCGGCCTGGCGGAGGTTCACCGTGACGAAGGGGAAGCTTTCCACCGGGGAGAGCTCCACGATGGCCTTGTCGGGGGAAAGGGTGTACAGGCGGGCCTCGAGGAGGGTCTGGAAGGGCTTGGCCTGGGAGAGGTGGTCGGAAAGCCGCACCCCCCGGGGAAGGAGGAGCTCCCCCGCCACCAGGTACTCCCCGAAGAGGAAGGCCAGGCGGCGCCTCTCCAGGAGGGTGGGGCTGGTACGGGGCTCGGCGGGCCTCCCCCCTACCGCCCACTGGATCCGCTCCTTGCGTAGGGCCAGGAAGCCGGTGCTGGCCTTGAGCTCCTTGGCCTCTGGGGGGTGGCGGTACCCGGGGGTGTAGAGCAAGGCCCCCGTCACCGGCAGGTAGGGCCGCTCCTGGTTCAGGAGGTCGGCGGTGCCTGAGCCGGGCACCAGGTGGATCAGGCCGTAGACCCGGTAGGCCTGGGTGTAGATCCGCGCCTCATGGGCTTCCCGCGGCTGCTTGTACACGGCTTACCTCCCAGTAGGCCCAAAGGGCCTCGCTGAAAATACCCGCATGCCCCCGCTCGTAGGCGAAGAGAAGGCGGCGCCGGAGGAGGGCCTTGAGCCGCTCCTCGGGGGTGTACAGGGGAGGAAGAGCCCTAAGCCTTTCCCGGGCAGCCGGGCCCAGGGCCACCCCCACCCGCGCCACCCGCACGGGGGAGGGCGGCAGGCCAAGCCACAAGGAGGCCTCCTCCGGGGGCAGGAGGCGGAACCCTGCCCTCTGGGCGTAGGCCAGCCCTTCAGGGTTGTCCTCCGGCACGTACACCCCCTCCCCCAGGCGGGCCCGGGCCAGGGCCTCCCCCAGGGGCAGGGGGAAGGCAAAGGGCTCCACCCCCCCAAGGAGCTCCCCGGGCTCGCGGAAGTCCTGGGCCTGGGCCTCGTAGCTCACGGTGCCGTTCCAGCGGTTCTCCGTGAGGAGGACCGCCGCCTCCACCTCCTGGGGGAGAGGCCTCTCCCCCATGCGCCAGGCCACCACCCGCACCCCTTCCAGGCGGAAGGCCAGGTGCTTGCCCTCCCCCAGGGTGCGCACCTCCTCGGGAGGCCCCGCCAGGAGGAAAAGGGGCTCGGGGTTCCCCGCGCCGAAGGGCTCCAGGGCCTGGAGGGCCCCATAGACCTCGGGGAGCTGGGAAGGAGGGGGGAAAAGCCCCAAAAGGGGAACCTCCAGCACCGGGTCGGGGAAACGGGCGGCAAAGGCCTCTATGCGCCGCCGGAAGGCCGGGAAAAGGGCCTCATCCAAGGCAAAGCCCGCCGCCTCGCGGTGGCCCCCATAGCGCAGAAGGAGGTCTTCTGCGTTCCTCAAGGCCTCCACCGCGCTCACCGGGGACAGGCTCCGCACCGTCCCCTTGCCCTGGGCCACCAGGAAGACCGGACGCAAGGTGGCCTCCAGGATGCGGCTGGCCACGATGCCCATCACCCCGGGGTGGCCCTCCTCGTCCAGGAGAACGATGGCCTTGGCCTCGGGGTCAGCCTGGGGCAGGAGGCGCTTCAGCATGGCCTCCTCTATGGCCTGGCGGCGGGCGTTCAGGCGGGAAAGCTCCTCCACCAGGGCCTGGGCCTCGGCCTCGCTATCCGTAAGGAGGAGCCTTAGGGCTTTTTCCGCCTCCCCCAGGCGGCTTGCGGCGTTGATCCGGGGGGCAATGCGGAAGGCCACCTCCACGGCCTTGCCCGTGTACCCCACCGCCTGGGCCAGGAGCCTGAGCCCCACCCAGGGGGAGGTGGGGATGCGGGCCAGGCCCTCCCGCACCAGGGCCCGGTTCCAGCCCCAAAGGGGGGCCACGTCGGCGATGGTGCCCACCGCCGCCAGATCCGCGTACTCCAGGGGCGGGGGAAGCCCCAGGCGCTCGTGGAGGGCCCAAAGGAGGGTAAAGGCCACCCCGGCCCCCGTGGGGTGCTCCCCTAGGCCTGGGGTGTAGGCGGGGTGGAGGACCAGGCCCGGGGGCGGGGTATCCTTGGGGGTGTGGTGGTCGGTGACCAGCACCTCCACCCCGTTTTCCACCAGCTCCTTGAGCTCCGCGTGGTTGGCGATGCCGCAGTCCACGGTGAGGAAGACCTCGGCGGCCTCGAGGTGCTCGGGGACGCGCTCCATGAGGATCCCGTACCCCTCTTCCAGGCGGTGGGGGATGAAGGGGTGGACCTCGGCCCCCAAGGCCCTCAGGCCCCTTAGGAGCAGGGCCGTGCCGGTCAGGCCGTCGGCGTCGTAGTCCCCGTGGATGCGGATGCGCTTCCCCTCCCGGATGGCCCTAAGGAGGAGGTCCACCGCCCCTTCCAGGCCCTGCAGGGGTAGGGGCTTCAAGACGGGCTCCAGCTCCTCCCGCCGCCGCACCCCCCGGTGCCAGTAGGCCAAAGCGGCCTCGGGGCCGATCCCGAAGGCCTCCATGAGCCCCCGCCACTCGGAGAGGGGCGGCAGGGGCAGGACCCGCCAGCGCACCCGGTCCCTCATGCCTCTTCCCGGTCAGGGATCCTGGGGATCTCCTCTATCCGCTCCCGCTTCAAGGCGCTAAGCTCCCCTTGAAGCCGCCGGATCTCCCGGAGGAGGGCCCGCCGGCCCAGGACCCCCCCCAGGCCCAGGGCCAAGGCGTAAAGCCCCCCCACGGATAGGCCCAAGGCGTAGGCGCCGGGTAGGACCAGGTAAAGGGGCCAGAGCCCCCACGGGGTGGGTAGGGCCAAAAAGGGAAAGGCCAGGTAAAGGTAAAGCCCCGCCCCCCCTACCCCGAGGCTGACCAGGAGGAAGACCCAGCCCGCGAGCTTCATACGCCCTCAGGATACCCCTTGGAGGAAGTCCCGAAGGCGCACCCGCCCCTCGTAAAGGGCCTTGCCCACCAGGGCCCCTTCCACCCCCAGCCGGGCCAGGCCCCTGAGGTCCTCGGGTCCGGCGATGCCGCCCCCGGCGATGAGCTCGTGGGGCCAGGCCCCCCGCACCCGGGCCACCGCCTCCAGGTCCAGGCCCTCCAGGGTCCCATCCCGGCGGACATCGGTGTAGATCACCGTGCGCACCCCCATCTCCGCCCATTCCCGAAGGAGGTCCAAAGCCGAGAGGGGGGTGGCCTCCTGCCAGCCCGATACCACCACCTCGAGGCCCCGAGCATCCAGGGCCACGGCCAGACGCTCAGGGCCCACCTCCCCCAGCATGGCGGCCAATAGGGCCCTATCCTTCACCGCCACCGTGCCCACCACCGCCCGCACGGCCCCAAAGGAGAGGACCTCCCGCAAGGCCGCAAGGGAGCGCACCCCCCCGCCCACCTGGAAGGGGATCTGTAGGGCTTCTGCCACCCGCAGGAGGGCCTCCCGGTTGTCCCCTAGGCCCAGGGCCCGGTCCAGGTCCACCAGGTGGAGGAGCCTGGCCCCTTCCGCCTGCCAGCGCAAGGCCGCCTCCACCGGGTCGCCATACTGGGTTTCGGCCTCGGGCCGGCCCTCCCGGAGCCGCACCGCCCTCCCCCCTTTGAGGTCCACCGCCGGGATGACCCACATGGGGCTATCCTACAAGCTCCCGAACGGCGGCTTCCAGGTCGGGTTGGCGCATGAGGCTGGTCCCCACCAGAACCGCGTCAAAAAGCCCCTCCAAGGGCCTGAGCTCTTCCTTTTGGGCGTAGCCGGACTCCGCCACCAAGACCCCAGCGAAGCCCCGCTCTCGGGCCAGGCGGCCCAGACGGGGCGCGGTGGCAAGATCGATGCGCAAGGTGGCGAGGTCGCGGTTGTTGATCCCGATCATCTGGGCCCCCGCCTCCAGGGCCACCTCCAGCTCCCTTTCCGTGTGCACCTCCACCAGGGCCTCGAGGCCCAGCCGCCCGGCCTCCTCCAGGTAGGCCGCGGTGAGCTCCCCCAGAAGGGCCACGATGAGGAGGGCGGCGCTGGCCCCAAAGGCGCGGGCCTCGGCCAGCATGAAGGGGTCCACCACGAAGTCCTTGCGCAGGAGGGGAAGGTCCACCGCCCCCCATATCCGCTTGAGGTCTTCCAGGCTGCCGCCAAAGCGGTGGGGCTCGGTGAGGACGCTGATGGCCCGGGCCCCACCCCGGGCGTAGGCCAGGGCGGCCTCCGCGGGGTCTATGGAGCGGATTTGCCCCTCGGAAGGGCTCTGCCGCTTCACCTCGGCGATGAGGGAAAGCCCGGGGGCCAGGAGGGCCTCCCGGAAGGAGGGGGGCCTAGGGGGGGCTTCAGGCAAAGGGTAAGGGGCCACCTCGAGGGCCCGCCGACGGGCGATCTCCCCCAAGACCCCGGGAACCTGGTCCAGGCAGGGCCGCAAACGCATAGGCGCATTATAAAATGCCGCCATGAGCCCTCTGCCGAGGGTGCTCTTTGTGGACGCGTGCGTGCTCTACCCCGCACCAACCCGCGATCTCTTCATGGAGCTAGCCCTAAACGACCTGGTCCGGCTCAAATGGAGCGAGCGGGTGCACGAGGAGTGGATGAGCAACCTTCTCCAAGCCCGCCCTGAACTTGACAGGGAGCGCATCCGGACCATTCCCCTACGAATGCAGGAAGCCCTGGCCTGGCAAGAGCCCCTGGTGGAGCACGTGGATCTCCCCGACGAAAAGGACCGCCACGTGGTGGCCGCCGCCTTCTGGGGAGGCGCCGAGGCCATCCTCACCTTCAACACCAAGGACTTTCCCCAAAAGAAGCTGGAACCGTGGGAACTCGTGGCCATGCATCCCGACACCTATCTGCTGGAGCTAACCGAGAGGCTGGTGCGCAACCCCTTCCTGCCTAGCCCCCTCCTCCAGGCCCTGCGGCGCCCACGGCGACGCCTGGTCAACCCTGGAGCCCAAGGCCTTCTTGCAAAGCCTGGAAGGGGCTGGCCTCAAAAACTTCGCCAAGGCCATGGCGGCCTACCCGGGAAAATTCTAGTTGCGTTTATTTCGTTTGTCTGCTAGGCTAAGGGGGCTATGGCCATCTCGGTCTTGCCCAAGGCATTACCCCCCGAAGAGCTCCGGTCCTTCTTGGAGGAGCTTATCCCCGGCCGGGTGCTGCGCCTGGGCGCAGCTTCCCTTACCCTTACCCCGGAACTGGCCAAGGCACTGCGCCAACTTTTTGAACTCTTGCTGAAGGGGGAACCCGTGCGCGTCGTTTCCTTGGAGGCAGAGCTCACCACGCAGCAGGCGGCGGAGCTTTTGGGTGTATCCCGCCCCTACCTCATCCGCCTTCTGGAAGAGGGAAAGATTCCCTACCACAAGGTGGGAAGCCACCGCCGAGTGAAGGTCCAAGACTTGCTCGCCTACCGGGAAGCGGCCAAGAAGCGCGGGCAGGCCCTTTTGGATGAGCTGGTCAGGGAGAGCCAAGAACTGAGCTTAGGCTACTGAGCCATGCGCGGCGTGGCCCTGGCCCTAGGCGGAGGGGGCGTGCGGGGGTACGCCCACCTGGGGGTCCTCCGGGTCCTGGAGGAGGCCGGCATCCCCATACGGGGCCTGGCGGGTAGCTCCGCCGGGGCCCTGGCAGCAGCCGCCTGGGCCTTCGGGCACAAAGACCCCTGGAAGGTGCACGAAGCGGTCTTTGACCGGGAGGTGGCCGAGCTAAGGCGCACGGGCAACCTGCGCACCCTGGCCCGCCTCTTCGCCGCCCTGCGCCGGCCTGCCCTGGTGGAGGCCGCCCGGGTGGCCGAAGGCCTAAAGCGCCTTTTCGGTGAGGCCCGCCTCGAGGCCAGCCCCATCCCCCTGGCCATCCAGGCCGCCGACCTCCTCACAGGGGAGGCCGTGGTCCTGCGGGAAGGGCCGGTATGGCAGGCGGTACTGGCCAGCGTCGCCATCCCCGGCCTCTTCCCTCCCGTCCCCTGGGAAGGGCGGCTCCTGGTGGACGGGGACGTGGCGGAGAAGGTGCCGGTGCGGGCCGCCAAGGCCCTCTTCCCCAAGGTGGTGGCGGTGGACGTGTCCAACCCCCCGCCCCAGGAGGCTCCCAAGACGGCCCTGGAGGCCGCCCTCCTGGCCGGAGAGGCCAGCCGCAGGCGGCTGAAGGCCCTGGCCCTCCGGGAGGCCGACCTGGTCCTCCCCCTGGAACCCCCCTTCCCCATCGACACCTTTGACCACCGGCACCTGCCCTTGGTCTACGAGCTGGGACAGAAACGGGCCCGGGAACGCCTGGGGGAGATCCAGGCCCTGGCCCGGGTGCGCCTCAAGGACCTGGCCTGGGCCCTGAGGCGCTGAGGGCCTTCTCGGCCCGCAGGAGGAGGTGGGCAAAGCCCAAGGCCCCCAAGGGCAGGAGGAGGAGGCCCAAGGGCCTGAGGAGAAGGCCCATCACCCCCAGGAAGAAGACGAGGCCAGCCCCCAACCCCACCGCCACCAAGGGGGCCAGGGGGCCTTCCTCCCTTAGGGCCCCCCGGGCCAGGTGGAAAAGCCACCCCGCTCCGGCCAGGGCCAGGGCCAGGAGGGCTGGGTGGGCCGCCGGGGGCAGAACCAGGCCCAGCAGCAGCAGGAAGGCTCCATGCAGGAAGAGGAGAAAGGCAGCGTAAAGCCATAAGCCCCGCCGGCGCAGGGCCAGCGCCGCCTTGGGGTCCAGGAGGGCCCTAAGCTCCCGCCAGGGAGTCCTCTCGCCCATGGCCTAATGGTGCAGGACCCGCTGGAGGAAGCCTCGGGTCCGCTCCTCCTTGGGCGCGGTGAAGATGGCCTCCGGCCTCCCCTCCTCCACCACCTGACCCCCGTCCATGAAGACCACCCGGTCCGCCACTTCCCGGGCAAACCCCATCTCGTGGGTCACCACCACCATGGTCATCCCCCCCCGGGCCAGGTCCCGCATCACGTCCAACACCTCCCCCACCATCTCCGGGTCCAGGGCGCTGGTGGGCTCGTCAAACAGCATCACCTTGGGCTCCATGGCCAGGGCCCGGGCGATGGCCACCCGCTGCTGCTGACCCCCGGAAAGCTGCCCCGGGTACTTCCGCGCCTGGTCCACAATCCCCACCCGGGCCAAAAGCTCCAGGGCCTTGGCCTCCGCCCGCTCCCGGCTCCACCCCCGCACCCGCATGGGGGCCAGGGTGATGTTCTCCAGCACCGTCATGTGGGGAAAGAGGTTGAACCCCTGGAACACCATCCCCACCTCCCGCCGCACCTCCCGCAGGGCCCGCTCGTCCTTCACGTTCAGGCCATCCACCACCACCTCCCCCTCCTGGAAATCCTCCAGGCGGTTGATGCAGCGGATCAGGGTGCTCTTCCCCGAACCCGAGGGGCCGATGATCACCAGCTTCTCCCCCGGGGCCACCTCCAGATGGATCCCCTTGAGCACGTGCAAGGGGCCAAACCACTTGTGCAGGTTCCGGATGCGGATGATGGGCTCCACCGCCTTCATTTTCGCACCCGCTGCAGGGCGTAGACAAAGAGGAAAAGGCCCAGGCCCAGGGCATCGGTGACCAGCCCGGGCACCACCAGGGTAAGGGCCGCAGCCATGAGGAGGGCCCGCTCGGGCCAGGTGGTGCGCTTGTGCAGGAAGCCCACCAGGCTGGCGCTGAAGGCGGTCATGCCCAAAAGGGCGGAGAGGAAGATCCAGACCCCCTCCCCCAGGCTTTCCACCCCCAGGAGGAGGAGCTTGGGACTGAAGAAGAACATGTAGGCCAAAAGGGCGGTGCGCAGCTCGTAGACGAAGCCCTGCACCGCCGTCTTCCAGAAGTCGGACTTGGCGATGGCGCTGGCGGCGTAGGCGGCCAGGGCCACAGGGGGGGTGGAGTCGGCCATGATGCCGAAGTAGAAGACGAACATGTGGGCGGCCACCGGGGGCACCGGGTAACCCGCCTTCTCGGAAAGGCTCAAGACCACCGGCACCACCAAGGAGGCCATGACGATGTAGTTGGCGGTGGTGGGGAGGCCCATGCCCAGGAGGAGGCTGGTGAGCTGGGCCAGGAGAAGGACCAGGACCAGGTTCCCCCCGGAAAGCCGCTCCACGATGTCCGTGAGGCCGAAGCCGATCCCGGTCATGGTGACGATACCCACGATGACCCCGGCGGTGGCCGTGGCCAGGGCGATCCCCACCATGCCCCGGGCGCCGGCCTCGAGGCCCTCCAGGAGGAGGCGCACCCCCCGGAGGAGGCCAAAGGTAAGGCCTGCGCCACCCCGCCAGGCCCGCCACGCCTCCTGGACCAGGATCAAGGCGGCCATGAAGAAAACCGTGTTCAAGGCCGCCCGCTCCGGGGTAAGCCGGAGGCCCACCAGGGCGTAAAGGAGGTAGGCCAGGGGGAGGAGGTAGTGGGCCCCAGAGCGCAGGATGGGGCCCAAGGGGGGAAGCTCCGCCCGGGGCACGCCCTTGAGGCCCAGCTGCAGGGCCTCGAGGTGCACGGTGATGAACAAGGTGGCGTAGGCCAGGAGGGCGGGGATGAGGGCGATCAGGATCAGGTCGCTGTAGGGGATGCCCAAAAACTCGGCCATGATGAAGGCCGCCGCCCCCATGACCGGGGGCATGAGCTGGCCGTTGGAGGAGCTCGCCACCTCCACCGCCCCCGCCTTCTCGGGGGGATAGCCCACCCGCTTCATGAGGGGAATGGTGAAGGTACCCGTGGTGACCACGTTGGAGACCGAGCTTCCCGATACCACCCCCGTCAGGGCGCTGGCCACCACCGCGGCCTTGGCCGGCCCCCCGCGGAAGTGGCCCAGGAGGGCATAGGCCACCTGGATGAAGAAGTGTCCCGCCCCCGCCTTTTCCAACAGAGCTCCAAAGAGAACGAAAAGGAAAACGAACGTGGCGGAAACCCCCAGGGGCACCCCCCAGATCCCCTCGGCGGTGGTGTAGAGCTGGCCCATGAGCTGGCCCCACTGGCTCCCGGCGTGGAGCTGGAGCCACGGGGGGAGGAGGACGGGGATGAGCCCCTTGGGCCCGGTGAGGGCGTAAAGGATGAAGGCCGAGGCGATGAGGGGCAAGGCGGGCCCCACCGCCCGCCAGGCGGCCAGGAAGAGGACCAGGAGGGTCAGGGAGCCAAAGAAGACATCCCTTCCGCTGGGAATCCCCCCCCGGATCTGGGTGATGCCGTAGTAGTCCACCACCACGTAAAGCGCCCCCGCCACCCCCAGGAGGGCCAGGGCCCAGTCCAAAAGGGGAACCCGCTCCCTAGGCCCCCGGCGGCCAGGGTAGGCCAAAAAGGCCAGGGCTAGGGCGAAGGCCAGGTGCACCGCCCTGAGGCGCAAGGGGTCCAGGGTCCCCAGCTCCGTGGCCCAGAGCTGGAAGAGGCTCCAGACCACCCCCAGGCCAAAGAGAAGGTAGCGGCTTAGCCCCGTGGGCTTCCGCCCCCCCAGCTCACTCTCCTCCAGTAAAAGCGACGCATCTTTTTCCATGCTTCCTCCAGGAAAAGGGGGCCCCAGGCGGGGCCCCCGGGCTTGCTCCTAAGCCTACTTCAAGACCCCGATTTCCTTGTAGAAGCGCTCCGCCCCGGGGTGCAGGGGGATGGGCAGGCCCCGGGCGGCCCGGGAAAGGTCAAAGAAACGCTCCAGGTTGGGGTGGATCTTCTTGAAAGCCGCCTGGTCAGCAAAAACCGCCTTCATGAAGCGGTAGACGGTGTCAGGGGAAAGCTTCTCCGCAGCGATCAGCATGGCCTGCACCGCCACCGTGGGCGTGGTCACGTCCACCCCCTTGTACGTCCCCCCAGGAATGTTAAAGCCCACGTAGAAGGGGTACTTCTTGGCGATGGCCTGCACCTTGCCCAGGTCCACCGCCACCAGGGCAATGGGCGTGGTAAGGGCAGCTTGCTGAATAGCGCTTGCCCCTAGACCAGCGGTGAAGAAGAAAGCATCTGCCCGCCTCTCCTGCAAGAGCTGAGACCCTTGGTTAGGACTCACCCGGATAACTTGGCCCAGGTCCTCAAAGCGCAGGCCGTAGGCCTCCAGGATCTGCCGGGCGTTCTGCTCCGTGCCCGAGCCCACATCCCCCACCACCACCCGCTTCCCTTTCAGGTCGGCCACGGTGCGGATGCCAGCGTCCGCACGGGCCACGATATGAATAACTTCCGGATATAGGTTAGCTAGAGCCCGAATTCCCTTTATCGGCTTGCCATCAAAAGCGGTGATGCAACAACCTTGGTAGGCGTAGGAAACGATGTCATTTTGAGCCAAAGCCATCTCAAACTCTCCAGCAGCGATGGCGTTGATGTTAGCGATGCTACCTCCCGTAGATCGAGCGTTGGCCCGCAAACCAACGTTGGCATCATTCACTAGCTTGGCCATGCCAGTAGCTACAAAAAAGTAGACTCCCGTGGTAGATCCCGAACCAATCGTGATAAACTCTTGAGCTAGCGAAAGCCCTAGGAAGGCCACTCCCAAAACAAGCCAGCTCCTGATCCTCATAATAAAGTTACACCCCCTTAGCACCATCAAGTAGTATACCCCTTGCCCCTTTCCTACACAAGCCCTAGCGCCCGGCCACCCTGAGCCGCCCCTCCAGGCGGTTGGTGAAGAGGGTGAGGACCGTGGTCAGGAGAAGGTATAGGGCGGCCACCGCCAGGTACACCTCCACCGGGCGGAAGGTGGCGGAGATGATGCGCTGCCCGGAAAGGGCCAGCTCGGTCAGGGCGATGACGCTGGCCAGGGAGGAGTCCTTGAGAAGGGCCACCACGTTGTTGACCAAGGGCGGCACCACGATGCGCAGGGCCTGGGGCAGGATGACGAAGCGCATGGTGTCCGCAGGGGAAAGGCCCAAGGACCAGGCAGCCTCCCACTGCCCCTTGGGAATAGCCTGGATCCCGGCCCGCACCACCTCGGCGTTGTAAGCCCCCACGTTGAAGGAAAGGGCGATAAAGGCCGCCCAGTAGGGGGTAAGGGCCTGCTGGGCCTCGGGCCAGAGGGGCTGGAGGAGGAGGGGAAGGGCGTTGTAGGCGAAGAGGATCTGCACCAAAAGAGGCGTCCCCCGGGTCACCCAGATGTAGAAGGTGGCGGGAAGGCGCACCCAGGGCCGGGCGGAAAGGCGGAACATCCCGGCAAAGATGCCGATGAAAAGGCCAGCCAGGCCGGAGATCAGGGTGAGCTTCAAGGTGATCTCCGCGCCCACGGCCAACGCCTCTCCAGCGGAGGCCGCCCGCTCGGGACCGAAGCCCGCAAGGAGGAAGTAGCGTTCCAGGGCTAGGCCCAGAAGGGCGAAGAGGAGAAAATACCCCCCCACCAGGAGGGCGAGGAGAAGGGGGATGCGGAACCAAGCGGGCATATTTGGCAGGGAAAAGGCCCAGGGCTTAGGCGCCCCGGGCCCAGGAGGGGTTTACCGGCACCGGACGTCCTCGCCGAACCACTTCTTGGATACTTGTGCGTAGGTGCCGTCTTTCATCAAGTCGGCCAGGGCGCGGTTGAGGGCTTCCAAAACGCTCTTGTTCCCCTTGGCCACCGCCATGGCCACCTTCTCCTGGAAGACCAGCTCGCCAAGCTGCAGGGTCCCTTCCAGCTTGCGCTCCTTGATGGCCTCCTTGGCCACGAAGCGGTCGGTGATCCAGGCATCCAGGCGGCCCGCCAGAAGGTCCTGGAGGGCATCGGGGTCCTTCTGGTAGGTGCGAACCCCCTTGACCCCAGGGATCTTCTGGGCAGCTTCCATGTACGTGGTGCCTAGCTGCACCCCCACCACCTTACCCTGGAGGTCCTTGGCGGTCTTGGGCCCGCCCTTCTTGGCCACGATGACCCCGCCGGTGCAGTAGTGGGGGTTGGTGAAGTCCACGGCCTTGGCCCGCTCCTCGGTGATGCCGTGGGAGGCGATGACGAAGTCAAAGCGGCCCTGGTTGAGCTGGATGAGGAGGGTGTCAAAGGCCTGGGTGATCCAGGTGGCCTTCAGGCCCAGCTTCTTGGCCAGGGCGTTGCCCAGGTCAATCTCAAAGCCGGTGAGCTGGTTTTTGGCATCAAAGTAGTTGAAGGGGGGAAAGGCCCCTTCGGTGCCGATGCGGATCTCCCCCGCACGCTGGACCTGCTCAAAGGTGCGCACCTGGGCCAGGCCCAGGGGAAGCGCCAGCAGACTTAGGAAAAGGAGCCACTTCTTCATGCCTCACCTCCAAAGGTGCACGGGGAGATTATACATGCTACCCCCCATGGGAAAGGGCAAAGGCTAGGGGCCAGGGCCAAGCTTATACGCCCTAGGCCCAGCGCACCCAAGCCACGTGGCCGGTGATGGGGTGACGGAGGGCAAGCCGCACCCCGTAGGCGTAGCTCCCGGGACGGGAAGGGCGGTAGGCCACCTCGTACCCATCGGGCCCTGGCCGCATGGGCACCACCTCCAGGTGGCCGCTGGAGCGGCGCACCACCAGCTGGACCTCGAGGAAGGGCCGCAGGGCCTCCGGCACCTCCCCCTCCAGGAAGGCCCGGACCCGCATGGGAACCCCGTTCAGGGTCAGGTCCCCAGGGACCTGGGCCCGGAGGGTCACCCCCTGCAGGGCGGGAAGGGCCTGGTGAAAGGCGGCCAGGGCCTCCTGTCCCGCCCGGGCCGCTTCGGCCCAGGCCCCGCCCCGGCGGTATATCTCCAGGTAATCCCCCACCATGCGGGCGGCGCTGTACCGGGGCCCCACGGTGCGCAGGCTCTCGTGGACCATGGAGAGCCAGCCCGAGGAGTAGCCCTCGGGGCCCTTGGCGTAGAAAAGGGGCAGGACCTCAAACTCCAGCACGTCGTACAGGGCCTGGGCATCAGCCATGTCCTGGGCCTCTTCGCTCTCGTAGACCCGCTCGTCCCCGATGGCGAAGCCGTTTTTACCGTTGTAGGCCTCGGCCCACCAGCCGTCCAGGACGCTTAGGTTCAAGGCCCCGTTCAGGGCGGCCTTCATGCCGCTTGTGCCCGAGGCCTCCATGGGGCGGCGGGGGGTGTTGAGCCAGACATCGGAGCCGTGGACCAGGACCCGGGCCAGGTACATGTCGTAATCCTCCAGGACCACCATCCGGTCCTCCAGGCCGTACTCGCGGATCTTGGCGAAGAGCTCCTGAAGGTAGGCCTTTCCCGGCTCGTCCTTGGGGTGGGCCTTGCCAGCGAAAACGAACTGGATGGGGTAGTGGCCATGGAGGAGCCTGCGAAGGCGCTCGGGATCCTTGAAGAGCAAGACCGCCCGCTTGTAGGTGGCGAAGCGCCGGGCAAAGCCGATGGTGAGGGCCTCGGGGTCCAGGACCTTTTCCGCCTCCCGCAGGCGGCTTGGGCTTTCCCCGTTGCGGCGGCGCTGCTCATAAAGCCGGGTGCGCACCTCCCGCACCAGCTCGGCCCGCAGGTCCTTGTGGATCTGCCAGAACTCCTCGCCCAAAGCCTCCACCTTCCAGGTCTCGGGGTCCTCGGGGCGCTTGCGCCACTCGGGGCCAAAGACCTCGGCGTAGTGGCGGCGCAGCCTGGGGTGGAGGAAGGTCCAGGTGTGCACCCCGTTGGTCACGTGGCCGATGGGCACCTCCTCCCGCAGGAAGCCCGGCCACAGGTGGTGGAACATCTCCCGGGAAACCTCCCCGTGGAGCCGGGACACCCCGTTGGCCTGGGCGCTGGTCCTGAGGGCCAGGTTGGACATGGAGAAGACCTTCCCCCAGGGCTTCTCCTCCAGGCCCAGGGAGAGGAAGGTCTCCCGGTCGGTACCCATCCGCTCCCAGAATCCCCCCAGGTAGCGCTCCACCAGCTCCAGGGGAAAGGCGTCGTGCCCGGCGGGAACAGGGGTGTGAGTGGTGAAGAGGGCCCCGGCCCGGGCCAGCTCCAGGGCCACAGGGAAAGGATGCCCCTCGGCCACCAGCTCCCGCACCCGCTCCAGGCCTAGGAAGGCGGAGTGGCCCTCGTTCATGTGGAAGACCTCGGGGGCTAGTCCCAAGGCCCTCAGGAGGCGCACCCCCCCAAGGCCCAAGACCAACTCCTGTTGGATGCGCATCTCCAGGCCCGGGGCGTAGAGCCTGGCCGTGATGGCCCGGTCCTCGGGGGTGTTTTCCGGCAGGTTGGCGGTGAGGAGGTAGACGGGCACCGCCCCCACCTGGACCCGGTAGGCGGAAAGCCAGAGGGTGCGCCCGGGGAACTCCACCCCCACCCGCAAGGGCCGCCCTTCCCGGTCCTGCACGGGGTACAGGGGGAGCTCCTCGGGGTGCAGGGTTTCGTAGACCTCCACCTGGACCCCTTCCGGGCTTAAGCGCTGGTGGAAGTAGCCCTCGTGGTAAAAGATTCCCACCCCCACCAGGTTGAGGCCGAGGTCGCTGGCCGCCTTCACGTGGTCCCCGGCCAGCACGCCAAGCCCGCCGGAGTAGATGGGCAAGGAGCTGTGGAAGCCGTATTCCGCCGAGAAGTAGGCCACCAAGGGCCCCTGCTTCTCCTCCCTTTCCCTGAGGTAGGCCCGCAGGGCCTCCACCACCGCCCCCACCCGGGCAGGGTAGCTGGTGGCGGCCAGCCCCTCGAGGCGGCCCGGGTCCGCTTCCAGGAGCAGCTTCACCGGGTTGCCCCGGAAGCGCTTCCACAACGAAGGGTCTATCTCCTGAAAGAGCTCCGCTGCCTCCGGATTCCAGCTCCACCAAAGGTTGTAGGCCAGCTCCTTGAGCCCGGAAAGGGGCTCGGGCAGGAGAGGCATGGCCGTGATGTGTCCCAAGGTCCTCACGAGAGAGGATTATACCCCTTGGGGCTACCGGAGCCTGCGCCAAAGCTCGGGACTGAAGAGGAGGACCACGGGCAGGATCTCGATCCGGCCGGCCCACATCTGCAGGATGAGGACCAGCTTGGAAAGGGGGTGCAACCCAGCATAGGAGCCCATGGGGCCGATGGGGCCCAGGCCCGGCCCGATGTTGCCGATGGCTTGGGCACTGGCGGTGAAGGCCACCACGAAATCCCCCTCCAGGAGGGCCACGGCCAGGGTGCCGAAGCCGAAGAGGACGGTGTAGAGAAAGACGAAGACGGAAACCTGGCGCAGGGCCTCCTCAGAAACCACCCGTTGCCCCAGGCGCAAGGGCAAGACCGCCTGGGGGTGGAGGGTGCGGGTGATCTCCCGGCGCAGGAGGCCGAAGAGGAGGAGCCAGCGCACCACCTTGATCCCCCCCGCCCCCGAGCCCGCACTCCCCCCCACGAACATGAGGAGGACCAGGATGGCCTGGGCCGGCACCACCCACTGGGCGAAGTCCACGCTGGCGAAGCCGGTGGTGGTGAGGATGGAGACCACCTGGAAAAAGGCGTGGCGCAGGCTGGCCTCGAGGCCATAGAGGTGATGGGTGTAAAGGTAAAGGGCAAGGAGAAGGCCAGCCAAGAGCACCAGGACCCCGTAGGCCCTAAACTCCGCGTCCCGCAGGAGGGGTCCCACCTCCCGGCCAAAGAGGAGGCGGTATTGGAGGAGGAAGTTCGCCCCGGCCAGGAACATGAAAAGCGTGCCCAGCCACTGGGCCAGGGGTGCGTAGGTGGCGAAGCTCTGGGGGTTGGGGCTAAACCCGCCGGCGGGGATGGTGGTGAGGGCGTTGGCCAGGGCCTCAAAGGGCGGCATCCCCGCAAGCCAGTAAGCCAGAAGGGCCATCCCCGTAAGGGCCACGTAGACCCGGAGCACCGCCTGGGCGGTGTGGCGAAGCCTGGGGGTGAGCCGCTCCTTCTCCACCCCGGTGCTCTCGGCAAAAAAGGCCTGGCGGCCCGCCACCTGGAGCTGGGGGAAGATCACCAAAAAGAGCACCACGATCCCGATCCCCCCCATCCACTGGGTAAGGCTCCGCCAGAGGAAAAGGCTTTCCCCAAAAAGGCTAAAGTCCTGGAGGGCGGTGGCCCCGGTGGTGGTAAACCCGGACACGGCCTCAAAAAGGGCATCCAGGTAGGGCATCCCCCCCGAGACCCAGTAGGGCACGGCCCCCAGGGCAGGCACCAGGATCCAGAGGAGGGCCACGGTGGCGAAGACCTCGGCCCGCTTGGGCTGGGCCTGGGGATGGCCTAGAAGCTGGAGCCCCCGGCCCACCCCCAGGCCCAGGATCGCCCCCAGGGCAAAGCCCCGGGCATCCTCCCCCAGGAAGAAGGCCAGAAGGGTAAAGGCGGCCAGGAGGAGGCCGAACCCCTGGTAGGTGAGGCCTAGAAGGTAAAGGCTGGAGCGGAACCCTGGCCTAGCCGACGATGCGGGCCACGGCCTCATCCGCCACCTCCCGCGCCGCCACCAGGAAGAGCCGATCCCCGGGGAGGGCCTCGAGGTCCTTGCGGTAGAGCATCACCCGGTGGTCCCGCTCCAAGGCCACCGGGGCCACCTGGGGCGCGGCCAAGACCCCCAGGGCCCGGGGCCGGAAGCCCTCGGGCAACTCCACCTCCAAAAGCTCAATGTTCTCGTCCATGGTGGAAACGTGCTCCACGTTCTCCGGCCCCAGGAAGTCCAAGACCGCCCGCACCGCCGCCTGCCGGGGGGTGAGGGGCAGGTCAATGCCCACCTGCTCAAAAAGCCGCCGGGTTTCCGAGCGGGAAACCCGGGTGATCACCTTGCTCACCCCCAGCTGTTTGGCGAGGAGGGAGGCCAGGAGGTTCTTCTCGTCGTTGTCGGTCACCGCCACCACCGCGTCCGCCTCCTGCAATCCCTCGGCCTCCAAAAGCTCCAGGTCGGTGCCATCCCCCTGGATGATGAGGGCCCCGGAAAGCTCCTGGGAAAGCCATTCGCACCGCTCCCGGTTGGGCTCAATGATCACCACCTCCCGCCGCCTCCTGAGGAGCTCCTGGGCCACCATGAAGCCCACATTCCCCCCGCCGATCACCATCACCCGCCGCACCTCCCGACCCGTGGCGAAGCAGGCCTCGAGCTCCGGGAAAGCCCGCAGGGTAGTGACGAAAAGCAGCTTATCCCCCGGCTCCAGGACCAGCTCGGGGAAGTCGGGGTGGGCGAAGCTCAGAAAGGTACCGTCCCGCACCACCCCCACCACCAGCACCCCCTCAGGCCAGGTTTCCCCCGCGAAGAGGCGGTGGTCGTAAGGCCCCCCCTCCGTCACCCGGTACTCCACGAAGCGGAGCCGCCCCCCGGCCAGCACCTCGGTGTCCACCGCCCCGGGGACCAGGATCACCTCCACGATCTCCCGGGCCATGGCCCGCTGGGGCCAGAGCACCTTGTCGATGCGGGTGCCCAGGATCTCCGCGGTCCGGGGGTCGGTGAGCACCTCCACATACCCCCCCTTGCCCACGAAGCACAGGGTCTGCCTGGCCCCCAGGCCCTTGGCCAGCAGGGAGGCCAGGAGGTTGATCTCGTCGGAGTCGGTGCTGGCGATGAAAAGGTCGGCCCGGTCCACCCCCGCCTCCCTCAGGGTGTCGGGGTCCGTGGCCCCCCCCACCACCACCTTCACGTCCAGGTGGGCAAAGCGCTCCTTGGCCTGGGGGTTGCGGTCAATGACCACCACCTCATGGGCCTTCTCCAGGGTGCGGGCCACCTCTCCGCCCACTTCCCCGCCCCCGGCGATGACGATGTACATACCGCCCCTATCCTAAACCTGAACCCCGTAAAGGTCGTAGGTCTCCGCCCGGGTGATGCGCGCCCGCACCCTCTCCCCCACCCGGACCGTGCCGTCCGTTTCCACATAGACCAGGCCGTCGATGCCCGGGGAGTCGCGGTAGCTGCGGCCCACAGCCAAGCCGGGCTCGGGAAGCTCGTCCACCAGGACCTCCAGGGTCTTGCCCACCCAGCCCTGGTTTTTCCGCAGGCTGATCCGGGCCTGGACCTCCAGGAGGCGGGCCTTCCTCTCCTCCTTCACCTCCTCCGGCACCTGCCCCGGCAGGGCATTGGCCGAGGCGCCTTCCACCGGGGAGTAGGTGAAGACCCCCACCCGGTCCAGCTCCGCCTCCTCCAGGAAGTCCAAAAGGAGCCTGAAGTCCTCCTCCGTTTCCCCGGGGAAGCCCACGATGAAGCTGCTGCGCACGGCCAGCTCCGGGACCACCTCCCGCCAGGCCCTGAGGGTCTTGAGGTGGCTCTCGTACCCCCCAGGACGGCGCATGAGCCGGAGGATGCGCTCGGAGGCGTGCTGCAAGGGCACGTCCAGGTAGGGCAGGACCTTGCCCTCGGCCATGAGGGGGAGAAGGTCCCGCACGTGGGGGTAGGGGTAGACGTAGTGGAGGCGGATCCAGGCCCCAAGCTCGGCCATGTGGGCCAGAAGGTCCCTAAGCTCCGCCCGCACCAGCCGGTCCCCCCAGAAACTCTCCCGGTGGCCCAGGTCCACCCCGTAGGCGGAGAGGTCCTGGGCGATGAGGAGGAGTTCCCGGGTGCCGGTGGCCACCAGGCGGGCGGCCTCCGCCAGCACCTCCGCCGCATCCCTTGAGCGCAAGGGGCCCCGGAGGCTAGGGATGATGCAGAAGCTGCAGCGGTGGTTGCAGCCCTCGCTCAGCTTGAGGTAGGCGTAGTGCCGTGGGGTGAGCTTCACCTGGGGCGGGATGAGGTCCAGCAAGGGATCCCGGGGCGCGGGCAAGGCCTGTTGCACGGCCTCTAGAACCCGCTCCACCTCCCCGGGGCCCGTGACCTCCAGGACCTGGGGGTAGCGGGCGCGGATGACCTCGGGCCTGGCCCCCAGGCACCCCGTGACCACCACCCGGCCGTTTTCCCGTAAGGCTTCCCCAATGGCCTCGAGGCTCTCCTCCACCGCCGGGGTGATGAAGCCGCAGGTGTTCACCACCACCAGCTCCGCCTCCTCGTAGGTGGGGCTGGTCTCGTAGCCTAAGGCCTTGAGCCGGGAGAGGATCTGCTCGGAGTCCACCAGGGCCTTGGGGCAACCAAGGCTCACGAAGCCAATCTTCGCCATACGCCTCCTGAGGGCCCGTGGCCCCAACAAGGGAAAAGTATAGCCTTCCCACGCCCCTAGGGGAAGCGGCGGGTGAGGGGCTTCCCCGGCTCCCCCAAAAGGCCCAGGTCCTGCCCCTCCAAAAAGACCCGCACCGCACCTGGGTTGCCCGCCCGCACCTCCACCGGCAGGTCAAAGGCCAGCTCCGTCCCCACCTGGGGGATGCCCTCGTAGACCCGTTTCTCCCCCTGGGTGATCCGGAGCCAGCTCCGCCCTTCCAGCCTCAGCACCAGCTTGCCCGAAGGGACTGGGGTGGCAGCGGGCGGGGCCGGGGCTTGCGCGGGCGCGGGGAGAAGGCGGTAGTTGAGGGAAAGGGGCCGGTCCAGGAGCAGGACCTCCTCCAGCCTTTGGTAGCCGGGAAGCTCCAGGCGCAGGACCCGCCTTCCCCCCTCCAGGGGAGGGGTTTCCAAGGGGGTCTGGCCCAGGTAGAAACCGTCCAGGTAGACCCTGGCCCCCGGGGGGTCGCTCACCACCCGGAGAGGGTGACGCTGGGGCGCGTGGGGAAGGGGCTCCGAGGGGATCTGGACCACCTGGGCAGGCTCAGGGCGCAGGAGCCGGTAGGCCCCATAGCCCAGGCCCAGGAGGAGGGGGAGGAGAAGGAGAAGCCATACCCTCTGGGGCCTGCGGGCGGGGGGGGCGGGGGAAAAGGAGGGTTCGGGACCACGGGGGTAGAGGGCCAAGAGGGGCTCGGGGTCCAGGCCCAGGAGGAGGGCGTAGCGGCGCAGGTAACCCCGGGCCAGGGCCGGCTCGGGCAGCTCGGCGAAGCGGCATTCCTCGAGGGCCTCCAACACCCTGGCCTTCAGGGAAAGCCTTTCCGCGGCCTCCCTTAGGGAGAGCCCCTTCTCCTCCCGCGCCCGGCGCAACCTTTCCCCCAGCTCGCACACAAGGCTATTCTAGCCCGGAAAGGGCCAAGGCCACCTGGGCCGCCAGGCGGGCGTTCTCCCGCAGGAGAAGGCCATTGACCCGGTCCGTCTCCCCCCGGGAAAGCTCGGAAAGCCGCCGCAGGAGGTAGGGGGTCAGGGCCTTGCCGTAGATCCCTTCCCGGGCCGCCTGGTGGCTCGCCTCCTCCACCCAGGCCGCCACCCGCTCAAAGGGCAGCCCCTGGGAGACGGGGTTCACCAGGAGAACGGCCCCCAGGCCCAGCTCCCGGGCCTCCAGGTATACCCGGGCGGCCTCGAGGGGGGTTTCCACCCGGGCGGGCACCGGGAAGGGGGAGGAGGGGGAGAAAAAGGCCGGTAGGCGGTCCGTGCGGTACCCCACCAGGACCACCCCCAGGGTTTCCAGCCGCTCCAGGGTGGCCCGTAGGTCCAGGATGGCCTTGGGGCCGGAGGCCACCACCAGGAGGGGGGTGCGGGCCAAGGCCAGGAGGTCGGCGCTCTCGTCGTAGGGCTCGGGGTGCACCCCGCCGATCCCCCCCGTGGCGAAGACCCGGATGCCGTGGCGGTGGGCCAGGTGAATGGTGGCGGCCACCGTGGTGCCGGCGCTTTTCCCTTGGGCCAGGAGGGCGGGCAGGTTCCACAGGCTGGCCTTCTCCGCCCCTCCCCGGGCCAGGGCCTCCTTCTCCTCCCGGGAAAGGCCCACCCGCACCTTTCCCTCCACCAGGGCGATGGTCTTGGGGATGGCCCCCTCCTGGGCCACCGCGGCCTCCAGGGCTTCCGCCGTCTCCAGGTTCAAGGGGTAAGGCAGTCCGTGGGTAAGGACCGCCGACTCCAAGGCCACCAGGGGCTCCGGCATGGGGGCACTATACTAAACCTCTGGCCAGACCAGAACCTCCTCCCCCACCTTGAGCCCGTGGAAGAGGAGGAGCTCGGGGGAAAGCCAGAGCTCCACCCCCAGCCCTTCCGCCCCCTCCACCTCCAGGAGGAGCTCCTTAGCCCCCTTCACCCGCACCCGGCGGAAGGCCCCGTAGTGCTCCCGCCAGGCCCGGAGGAGGAGGGCTTCCACCTGGGCCCCCTTGCGGCCCAGGGCCAGCCGGAGCCGGGCCGTGCGGGGCACCCGGGGGGAGACCGCCACCAGGCGGAGCCGGGCCAGGTGGCCCAGGCGGCGGAGGACCTCGGCCAAAGGCCGGCCCAGCCCCGCCACCAGGTCCAGGGGGCTTTTCCCCTCCCCCAGAGCCAGGAGCAAGGAAAGCTCCTCGGGGTCCAAGGTGGCCTGGAGGGCCTCGGCCTTGGGGGCAGGGCGCACCAGGTCAAAAGGCCCCACCTCCACCCGCTCGTCCAGGAGGCGGATGGCCTGGAGCAGGTAGGCCTCCAAGGGCCCTTCCAGGGAGCCCCGGGGTGGCCGCTGGCCTAGAAGAAAGCGGAAGCGGCCCGCCTTCAGGGCCAGGACCTCGAGGAGGGCTTCCCGGCCCACCTTGTCGCGGAAGACGGCGTGGACGGGGCGGCCCCGCTCCAGGTAGACCTCCCCCACCCCCTCGGCCACCTCCACGGCGAAAAGCCCCGTCCTGCCCCCCTGGGCCAGAAGCTGCAGGAGGTCAATGGGGCCTAAGAGGCGGAAATCGCCTTCCATAAGCCCCCCAGGTACCCCGGGCCGAAGAAGTGGACGTGGGCCAGGAGGTAGTAGACCTGGTAACGGGGCAGGGCCCGCTCCACCGCCTCCGGGATGGGGTAAAGGGCGCGGTAGGCGCGCCAGAAGGCCTGGGGAAATCCGCCAAACAGGCGCATCATGGCCAGGTCCACCCCCCGCTCGCCCACGAAGAAGGAGGGGTCCAGGAGGGCCGGGCCCTCAGGGGTAAAGCGGAGGTTCCCCCGCCAAAGGTCCCCATGCAGGGGGGAAGGCCCCTCGGCGGGCAAAGGGGTGCGGAAAAGGGCCTCCACCCTGGGGCCAAGCCCCTCCAGGCGGCTCCAGGTGGCGGCGAGGAGGGGTTCTATACAGCGGAGAAAGAAAAACTCCGTCCAATCCCCACCCTCCCGCCCGGGCAGGGGAAAGGTGCCCAAAAACCCCGGCTCGGCCCGGTAGGCCGCTTCCCGCCGGCGGTGGAGCCGGGCCAGCATCCCCGCCAGGGCCTCCCAGTCCTCTGGGCCCTCCGGCAAAAACTCCAGCACCAGCCCCTCCTCCCCCACCCAGTAGACCCGGGGGACCCGGACCCCGTAGGCCCCAAGGGCAGCCAGCCCCCGGGCCTCGGCGGGGAAAAACCCCGGCGGGGCCCCCCGGGCCAGCTTGACCACATAGGGCCCCAGGCGGTAGACCTGGGCCATCTCCCCCCCGTGGAGGGGAAGGGGCGGGCCCTGGGCCTCAAGCCCCGCCCGCCCTAGCAGGGCCAAGGGTTCCATCCTCCTCCAGGCGGTCCAGGAAGGCCCGGCAGGCGGCCTCCACGGTCCAGTAGGCCTCGAGGCAGTCCTGCAGGTCCCCGTAGTAGGGGTCGGCCACCTCCCCTCCCCCCAGGTAGTCCAGGAGGAGGCGCACCTTTCCCCTGGCCTCGGGGAAGCGGGCGAGGACCTCCTTTAGGTTCTCCCGGTCCATGACCAGGATGTGGTGGAAGGAAAGGGCGTCCTCCCGGGTCATGGCCCGGGCCACGTGGGGGAAATAGGCTCCTTGGGCCTCCAAGACCTTCCGGGCCCTGGGGTCCATGGGCTCCCCGGCGTGCCAGGCCCCGGTGCCCGCGGAGTCCACCTCAAACCGTCCCTCCAGGCCCCGCTCCCTCAAGAGCTTGCGAAAGGCCCCCTCGGCCAGGGGGCTGCGGCAGATGTTGCCCAGACAGACGAAAAGCACCCGGATAGGGCCCTCCATGCCTCCCATGATACGGGCCTAGTAGGGCACCTCCGCCACCACCTCCGTGCCCTTTCCCGGCTCGGAGCGCACGGCGAACCGACCCCCCCGGGCCTCCACCCGCTCCCGCATCTGGGTGAGGCCAAACCCCCCCAGGCCCTGGGCCTCGGGGCTGTGGAAGCCCCGGCCGTTGTCCCGCACGCAAAGCCGCGCCCCCCGCTCCCCTAGGGGGCGGAGCTCCACCTCCACCCGGGTGGGCTTGCCGTGCTTGGCGGCGTTGGTGAGGGCTTCCTGCAGCACGCGGAAGAGGACCAGCTCGCTGGCCTGGGAGAGGCCCACCGCCTCGGGCAGGGAAAGGTGGACCCGAAACCCCGCCTGCTCGGCAAAGGCCTGGGCGTAGCGGCGCACGGACTCCAGAAAGCCGTAGCGCTCCAGGTCAATGGGCCGTAGGGCGAAGATGCTCCGCCGCACCTCCCGGATCTGGGCCCTGAGGGTTTCCTTGACCTCGGCCAAGGCCCTTAGGGCCGCCTCCCGGTCCTTGTCCAGGAGGCGCTCGGCCAGGTCCAGCTTCAGGGCCATGAAGGCCAGGCTCTGGGCGATGCCGTCGTGGATCTCCCGGGCGATACGGGTGCGCTCCTCGTTGATGGCCAGCTCCTCGGCCCGCAGGTAGGCCTGGGCGTTCCGCACCGCCAGGGCCACCTGGGAGGCCAGGAAGGAGAGGAAGGGGATGCGGCGGGAGAGGTCCTTGCCCTTCACCGCCAGCACGCCCACGGTCTCCCGGGCCTTGAGGGGAAGGGCCAGAAGCTCAGGGGCCACGAAGACCGGCCCCTCCAGGGCCCCCTTCCAGGCCCCCTCGGGCAGGAAGGGGTGGGGGGGGAGGGCCAGCCCCCGCACCACCCGGGGCACGAGGAAGCCTTCCTCATCCAGGAGGAGGACCCCCGCCCCCTGGGCCTCAGCCCAGGCCTGGATGCGGTCCAGAAGCCCTTCCAGGAGGCGGTCCAGGTTGGCCTCGGCCTTCAGGGCCTGGTCCACCTCAAACAGGGTGAGGCGGTCGCGGCTCCGGGCCACCACCGACTGCAAGGCCCCCGCCACCTCGTGGGCCAGGACCTCGAGGAAGGCCCGCTCGGGAGCCGGGGGGCAGGCCTCCAGAAAGCCCTTCAGGCCCGGCAACTCCACCCGCACCCCCCCGCACTCCTCCCCCGCCCGCACCCCTTCGGCCTCGAGGGCCACGGGGTAGCCCAGGGTCTGCTGCAGGGCCTGGGCCATGCGCTGCACCGCCTCCTCCAGGTTCTCGCTCTCCAAGGCCTCCCGGAACACCAGGCCCGCGGCCATAAGGCGGCGGTTGGCCTCCTCCAGGGCCTTTTCCGCCCGCAGCTTCTCCAGGACCTCCTGGGCGATCCACTCCAGCACGGCATAGGTGACCAAGGGCCCCACCAGGCCGTAAAACCCTAGGCGGAGCCAGAGCACCCCGTCGGCGTGGCGGTAGGGCAGGAGGGCCAGCTCAAAGAGCACCACCACGGAGGCGATCAGGGGGGGGAGGAGGCGCTGGGCCAGGCGGACGAGGCGGTACAGGCCTTGGCTAGCCATGCTTCTTCCCCATGGCGAAGCGGCTCTGGTGGAGGAGTCCCCTTAGGAGCTGCACCTCCCCCGGGGAGAGCCGGGCCTTGTGCAGGATGCGCCGCAGACGGCGCATGGCGTAGGGGTGGCGGTGGGCGTCGGTAAAGCCGATCTCCAGGATGTAGCGGCCCAGGTCGTCAAAGAGCGCCTCCAGGGCGGCCACCTCGGCCAGCTCCTCCCGCGCCTCCACACTCCCCCCTAGGGCGGCCTTGTACAGCTCGTAGGCGAAGACCACCACCGCCTGGGCCAGGTTCAAGGAGGGCTGCTCGGGGGCGGTGGGGATGGTGCCGATGAGGTGGGCCAGGTCCAGCTCCTCGTTGGTGAGGCCGAAGGTCTCCCGGCCAAAGACCAGGGCCACCGGCCCGGCCACGGTTAGGACCCGCCCGGGAACCTCCCAGGCCGGGACCAGGGGGGCCGGGTAGAGCTCCCGGGGCCTCCCCGTGGTGGCCACCACCAGGTGCACCCCCTCCAGGGCCTCCCGCAGGCTTCCCACCGCCTGGGCCCGGTCCAGGAGGTCCTCGGCGTGCACGGCGAGCCAGTAGGCCTCCCGGGCCCAGGGGGGGCCCACCCGCGGGTGGGGGTTCACCAGGTAGAGCTGGGAGAGGCCGAAGTTCTTCATGGCCCGGGCCACCGCCCCCACGTTCATGGGCTCCTGGGGTTCCACCAAGACGATGCGCACGCGCTCCAAAAGGGGCTCGCTCATGGGGTTTCCTCCGGCGGGGTGGGAGGTTCGGGGGAGGGTTGGACGGGCGGGGCCTCGAGGCCCGGGGAAGCCGGGGTGGGCGGGGGCGGGGCCACGCTTTCGGGAGGGGCAGGGGCCAAGGGAAGCCTGTCCTGGGGGAACCAGGCCTCCACCCCCTGGGCCGAGGCCAGTCCAGAGAGGAGGTCCATCCGCGCCTTGACCAGGCCCGAAGGCGGGGGAAAGTCCCCCGTGGGCCGGCCCCTGAGGGCCTCGGCCACGAAGGCCCGCCAGATGGGGGGGTTGACCACGGAACTGCTGGGCTCCCTCCCCCCCATGCGCAGGGGCTGGTTGTCGTCCCGCCCCACCCAGACCACCGCGGCAAGCCCCCGGGTTACCCCGGCAAACCAGAGGTCCCGGGCCTCGTTGGTGGTCCCGGTCTTGCCCCCCACCACCCGGCCAGGGATGCGGGCCCCCTTGGCCAGGCCCCGCTCCCCCAGGTCGTAGACATATCCCTTGAGGAGGTCCCAGGCCTGGTAGGCGGCCTGGGGGCTGAAGAGGGGACGCCGCTCCGGTACCCCCTGGTAGAGGACCTGGCCCCGGGCATCCTCCACCCGGAGCACGTATAGGGGCGTCACCCGGTAGCCGCCGTTGGCAAAGGCGGCGTAGGCCGCGGCCAGATCCACGGGGGTGATGGAGGCCCCCCCGATGGCGATGGCCAAGGTGGGGTAGCGCACGGCAAAGCCCGCCTGGGAAAGCTTCCTGGCCACCTTTTCCACCCCGATGGCCTGGGCGGTGTAGACGGCGGGAAGGTTCAGGGAAAGGTCCAGGGCGTAGCGCACGCTGATCTCCCGGTTGAGGAAGGTGCCGGAGAAGTTCTTGGGCCGCCAGACCCCGTCCTTTTGGCTGGGGTCGGGGAACTCCAGGGGGCGGTCGGGAACCAGGGTGGCCTGGGTCCAGCCCTCCTCAAAGGCGGTGGCGTAGACGAAGGGCTTGACCGCGCTTCCCGGGTTTCTCAGGGCCCGGGTGGCCCGGTTGTACTCATCCCCCTCCCGCCGCACCCCCCCCACCAGGGCCAGCACCTCCCCCGTTTCCGGGTCCAGGCCCACCAGGGCCAGATCCGCCCCCTCGGGCAGGCGGGCCCCCCTGGCCGCCGCCTCCGCCGCCCGCTGCATGGCCGGGTCCAGGGTGGTGTAGACCCTAAGCCCCCCCTCCCCGTAGACCTTTTCCCGGCCAAAGCGGGCCTCGAGGAAGCGGCGCACCTCCAGGACAAAGTGGGGGGCCAGGCTTACCTCCATCTCCCCCAAAAGCCGGGCCTCGGGGTCCACCAGCCGGGCCTCCAGGAGGTTCCCCTCCCCGTCGTAACGGGCCTCCCACCCCCTGGGCACCAAGGGTTCCCGCCAGGCCGCCTCCGCCACCTCCCGGCTCACCCACCCCTCGGCCACCATCTGGTCCAGGAGAAGGCGCATCCGCGCCCGCACCCCCTTGAGGTCGCCATACCGGGCGTTGGGGGCCGGGACCAAGGAGGCCAGGTAGAGGCCCTCGGCCAGGCTCAAGGCGGCGGGGTCCTTGCCGAAGTAGGCCTCCGCCGCCCCCTTGAGGCCCACGGCGTTCCCTCCCCAGGGGACCACGTTCAGGTACATCTCCAGGATCTCCGCCTTGGTGTAGCGCCGCTCCAGCTCCAGGGCCAGGGCCCACTCCTTGAGCTTGCGCTCCAGGGAGCGGGCCTGGGCCAGCTCCTTGAGGAGGGTGTTCTTGATGACCTGGGTGGTGATGGTGCTCCCCCCCTGGAGATCCCCCCGCAGGATGGCGTAGAGGGCCCCCAGGAGGCGCACCGGGTCCACCCCGTAGTGCTGGTAGTAGCGGCGGTCCTCGGAGAAGACCAAAGCGGCCAGGGCGGCGGGGGAAACCTCCTTCAGGCGGACCAGGCTACGGTGGATGGCCCGCCCCTCCTCCACGCTGGCGATCTGGGCCAGGAGGCTGCCGTCCCGGGCGTACAGGGTAGAGGTGGCGGTGAGGCGCAAGCGGTCCAACTGGGAAAGGTCGGGCAGGCCCCGGGTGTAGGCGTAGGCCAGGTAGCCCAGGGCCAGGACCGCCCCCGCCACCAGGCCCGCCAAAAGGAGAAGGACCAGGCGCACGGCCCGCACGCCCACCAGTTTACCCAAGCCCTCCCCCTAGGGGGCGATCCCCAGGAAGCGGTAAAGCTTCTCCCGGGTGAGGGGCTTCTCCACGGGCACCACCCGCACCACCTCGGCGGTGGTGCGGAGCTTTTCCGACGGGGAGATCAGGATGGCCAGGGGAATATCCTTTAGGCGCTTGACGTGCTTGATCCGGATGGCGGCGGCAAAGGGGTCCACGTCCAGGTCCTCGTCCAGGAGGATGTGGCGGGGGGTATGGTCCAGGAGCCAAAAAAGCCCCTCCCGGGCCGAATCAAAGTACGCCACGGGAACCTGGGCCTCGGAGAGGACCAGTTCCACGTAAGCCCGCAGGGCCGGGCTGCGGCTTAATAGGAGAAGGCCTGGATACTCCGCCGCCACGCGGCCAGTTTAGCCAAGGGATGCGAAAGTCCTATGAAAAAGAGGTGGCTGGGGCGCGTGGACTCGAACCACGACCGGCGGATCCAAAGTCCGCTGTCCTGCCATTAGACGACGCCCCAGCGTCCAAGGGGATTGTAGGACAAAAGGCAAGCGGCGTCAAACCCCCTTAGGCGTTGAAGAGGATGTACAGGACATCCCCGTCCTGGACCACATAGTCCTTGCCCTCGAGGCGCACCCAGCCCCGCTCCTTGGCCCTAGCCCACCCCCCGGCCTCCACCAGCCTGTCCCAGGGGATCACCTCGGCCCGGATAAACCCCCGCTCCATGTCGGAGTGGATCTCCCCCGCCGCCTCCGGGGCCTTGGCCCCTTGACGGACCGTCCAGGCCCGCACCTCCTTCTCCCCAGCGGTGAAGAAGGTGAGGAGGGAAAGGGCCTTGTACCCCACCCGGGCCAGGCGCTGTAAGCCGCTTTCCCTAAGGCCGTAAGCCGAAAGAAGCTCCTGGGCTTCTTCCGGGGCAAGCTCGGCCAGCTCCGCCTCCAGCCGGGCGGAGACCACCACCACCTCCGCCCCTTCCGCCTGGGCCTTCGCCCGCACGGCCTGCACCTGGGGGCTACTGGCCCCATCGGGGAGGTCCTCCTCGGCCACGTTGGCCACGTAGATCACCGGCTTGGCGGTGAGGAGGGGGGTTTCCTTGAGGAGGCGGCGGACCTCCTCCGAAGGGGGGAAGGTGCGGGCGGGCCGCCCTTCCTGCAGGTGGGCGTAAAGCCCTTCCGCGGCCTCCAGGAGGGGCGCCATCTCCCGGTTGGCCCGGGCCTCCTTGCGCAGGCGTTCCAGACGCCTCTCCAGGGTAGCCAGGTCCGCCAGGAGCAGCTCGGTTTCCACCACCTCGGCGTCCTCCAAGGGGTCCAGGCGGCCCATGACGTGGACCACATCGGGATCGGGGAAGCAGCGGAGCACGTGGGCGATGGCCGCCACCTCGCGGATGTGGGCCAGGAACTGGTTGCCCAAGCCCTCGCCCTTATGGGCCCCCTTCACCAGGCCGGCGATGTCCACGAACTCCACGTGGGTGGGGACCACGGGAGGCACCCTCTCCCCCTTGGCGAAGACCCTTTGCAGGGCGTAAAGCCGCGGGTCCTCCAGGGGCACCACCCCCACGTTCTTGTCGATGGTGGCGAAGGGGTAGTTGGCCGCCAAGGCCCCAGCCCGGGTGAGGGCGTTGAAGAGGGTGGACTTGCCCACATTGGGTAGACCGACGATTCCGACTGCCAGCATCTTGACCTCAAAAAAAGCCCCAAAGAAGGGGCCTCTTTCCATCCTATCACGGCCTTTGCGTATGATGGCAGGGTATGGACCTGGCCGCCCACATCGACCACACCCTCCTCAAGCCCACCGCCACCCCCCAGGAGATCGGCAAGGTGGCGGAGGAGGCTTTGGCCTATGGCTTCTACGGCCTATGCATCCCCCCCAGCTACGTGGGGTGGGTGCGGGAACGCTACCCCCACGCCCCCTTCCGCCTGGTGACCGTGGTGGGCTTCCCCCTGGGGTACCAAGCCAAGGAGGTCAAGGCCCTGGAGGCCGCCTGGGCCTTGGCCCAGGGGGCGGACGAGGTGGACATGGTCATCCACCTGGGCCGGGCCCTGGCCGGGGACCTGGCCTACGTGGAGGAAGAGGTGCGGGCGGTGCGCCAGGCCGTGCCCAAGGCCGTGCTCAAGGTCATCCTGGAAACCGGGTATTTCACCCCGGAGGCCCTCCGGGGCGTGGCCGAAGCCGCCCTGAGGGGCGGGGCCGACTACCTCAAGACCTCCACGGGGTTTGGCCCCCGGGGGGCCAGCCTGGAGGACGTGGTCCTTTTGGCAAGCCTGGCCCAGGAACGGGCCCAGGTGAAGGCGGCAGGGGGGATCCGCGACCGGGAGACCGCCCTGCGCCTCCTGGAGGCGGGGGCCTCGAGGCTTGGCACCTCCAGCGGCGTGGCCCTGGTACGGGATGAGGTACGGGGTGCGGAGGGGCATGGGTACTAGAACCCTGGCCGGGCTTCCTGGGTACGTGGTCCTCCTCGTCCTCCTCCTGCTTTGGGCCTACCAGGAGCTGCGCGCCCCCGCTCCCCCGGCGGTGGAGGAAGGGGGGGCCGAGGTCTACTTCATGCCCGAGGGGGGGAAAGAGGCCAAGACCCGGCTCCTGGCCCTGATGGCCGGGGCTCAGGAAAGCCTGGAAGGGGCCTTTTACGAGTTCCGCGATCTGGAAGTGGCCCAAGGCCTCCTCGAGGCCCACCGGCGGGGGGTGCGGGTGCGCCTTTACGGGGAGAGCGACTACCGGGAGGACTTCCGCCGCTACCTGGTGGCGGCCTCCCTGGGGCAGAGGGAAGAGCCCCCCAGGGTGCCGCGGCGGGCCCTGGAGGAAGGGGTGAAGGCCCTCTCCCCAGGCTGCGAGGCCCTGGTGGGGATCTCCGTCTGCTACGACGAACGGGAGGGCTTCATGCACCACAAGTTCCTGGTGGTGGACGGAAAGGCCGTCTGGACGGGGAGCACCAACATGACCTGGAACGCCTTTGCCCGCAACAACGAAAACAGCCTCCTCCTCCCCTCCCCCACCCTGGCCCAGGGGTACGCCCGGGAGTTGGCCGCCCTCTTGGCCGGGGAAAAGGAAGGCCGTGGAGAACCCGTGGCCTTCGCCCTAGACGGGGTGGAAGGGGTGGCCTACTTCAGCCCCAAGGGCGGGGAAAAGGCCCGGGAGGCCCTCCTGGAACGCCTCCGCCAGGCCAGGGAGGAGGTCTTGGTGGCGGCCTTCGTCCTCACCGACCCCCAGGTGGTGGCCGCCTTGCGGGAGGCCCAGGCGCGGGGGGTGAGGGTCCTGGTCCTCCTGGAGCGGCGCAACCTCAAGGACAGCCGGGAAGAGGCCCTCCTGGAGGGGGGCCTCGAGGTGCGCCAGGACGCCAACCCCTACACCCTGCACCACAAGGTGATGGTCCTGGACCGGACCTGGGTGGTCACGGGCAGCTACAACTTCTCCCTCCGGGCCTGGCAGGTGAACAACGAAAACCTCCTGGTCCTCAAGAGCCCGGCCCTGGCGGAACGCTACCGGGAGGAGGTCCTGCGGTTATGGGAGGCGGGGGAGCCCCTTTAGTCCTCACCCTGGCCTCGGGAAGCCCTCGCCGGAGGGCCCTGCTGGAGGCCCTGGGCTACCCCTTGCGGGTGGTGCCCCCGCGGGTGGCGGAGGAGGGGCTTGCCCTGCCCCCTTGGGAGCTGGCCCTGGCCCTGGCCTGGCGCAAGGGGGAGAGCGTGGCCGGGGCGTGGGTGCTGGCGGCGGACACCGTGGTGGACCTGGAGGGGGAGGCCTTGGGTAAGCCCAAAGACCCCGAGGAAAACCGGGCCTTTTTGCGCCGCCTTTCGGGCCGGGAGCACCGGGTGCACACCGGCCTCTACCTGCGCACCCCCCAGGACACCGTGCTGGAGGTGCACACCGCCAAGGTGCGCTTCCGCCCCCTCTCCGAGGAGGAGATCGCCTGGTACGTGGCCAGCGGGGAGGGCCTGGACAAGGCGGGCGGGTACGGGGCCCAGGGCCTGGGCATGGCCCTCCTGGAGGGGGTGGAGGGGGATTTCTACACCGTGGTGGGCCTGCCCGTGGCCCGGGTCTTCGCCCTGCTTTGGGCAAGGGGGTTCCGGCCATGAGCGAGGTGGCCCTGCGCCGCATCCTTTTCCTCCTCCTCCTGGCCTTGGGGCTCGGCCTGGCCGCCCTCACCCGGCCCCTGGCCCCCCGGGTGGCCCTCGCCCTCTCCCCCCTCACCGCCCCCTTGCCCACCCTGGGCCACCGCCTGGGGCAAAACCTCAGGGCTGGCCTGAGCGCCCTCCTGGAGCGGCGGGACCTCTACCAGGAGGTGCGGGGGCTAAGGGATCAGGTAAGCGCCCTGGAGATGGAAAACCGCCAGCTGCGCCTGGAGGTGGAGCGCCTCTCCCGGGCCCTGGAGGTGCGCAAGGCCCAGGCCCCCGGGGTGGTGGCGGTGGCCCCGGTGGTGGGGGAGGACCTCTCCGGCCTCTACCGCCGTCTCCTCCTGGGCCTAGGGGAACAGGACGGCCTCAGGCCCGGCATGCCCGTAACCGCCCCCGAGGGCCTGGTGGGCCTGGTGGTGGAGGTGGAGGCGCGGCGGGCCCTGGTGCGCACCCTCCTGGACCCGGAAAGCCAAGTAGGGGTGCGCCCGGAAAAGGCCCCGGGCCGGGGCATCGCCCGGGGCGCCCCCCCTGACCACCTGGTGGCCGAGTTCCCCCCCACGGTCAAGGTGGCCCCGGGGGACCTCCTCCTTACCGGCACCCCCTTGGGCCTCTTCCCCGACGGCATCCCCGTGGGCCGGGTGGAGCGGGTGGAGCGGGTCCAAGGGGGCCTGAAGCAGCGGGCCTGGGTACGGCCTTTGGTCCAGCTTTCCCTTCTGGAGGAGGTGATGGTGCTCAGGCCCCTATGAAGCCCCTCCTCGGCCTCCTCGCCACCCTCTTCCTCGCTGGCCTTTTGGGAGGGCTCTGGCCTCAAGGTCTCCCGGCCCCCGATCTTTTCCTAGTCCTGGCCCTCCTTTACGCCCGTAGCGCCCCCTACTACCTGGGCCTGCCCGCCGCCTTCGCCTTGGGGCTTCTGCAGGACCTCCTGGGCTTTGGGCTTCTGGGCCTGCACGGGGTGGGCCTACTGAGCGCCGCCTACGCCCACTACGCGGCCAGCCGCCGCCTGGTGGCGGGGGAGGCCCCGGGGGCCTTCCTCGCCTTCCTTTGGGCCTTTTTGGCCAAATGGACGGGGTACTTCCTGGTGGCCTACTGGCTCAGGCTGGAGCTTCCCCCCCTTGCCCCCCTGGACCTCCTGCTGG
This sequence comes from Thermus sp. CCB_US3_UF1, assembly GCF_000236585.1. Lineage (NCBI taxonomy): Bacteria > Thermotogati > Deinococcota > Deinococci > Thermales > Thermaceae > Thermus > Thermus sp. CCB_US3_UF1. The sequence continues at coordinate 931,971 of NC_017278.1, read as the reverse complement.
AGGGCCTCCTGACCTTTCCCCTCTTCCTTCTCGCCCTCCGCTTCCTCCCCTCCAAGCGATGACCGGCCGGCTTTACGCCCTCATCCTCTTTTTCCTGGTGGCCTTTGGCCTCCTGGCCTTGCGCACCTGGCAGCTCCAGGTGCTGGAGCATGAGAAGTACGCCCTAAGGAGCCAGGGCAACTACCTCAAGACCGAGGGCATCCCCGCCCCCCGGGGCCGGATCCTGGACCGCAAGGGCCGGGTGATCGCCCAGGACCGGCTGGTGGTGGACCTGGTGTACGAGGGGGGGGAGGTCCCTTTCCAGGAGCGCCTCCTCCCCCTCCTGGGCCTTAGCGCGCTACCCCCCGTCAAGGGCCCCACGGTCCTCAAGGCCGGGGTCCCCGAGCACCTTCTCCCCACCCTGGCCGAGCTCACCGCGGGGCAGAAGAACCTGAAGCTGGTGGAGCGGATTGAGCGCCACTACCCTAACCCCATCTCCGGCCCCGTGCTGGGGTACGTGCTCCAGGCCAACGCGGAGCAGGTGAAGCAGGGGTACAGCCCGGACGAGCAGGTGGGCCAGGCGGGCCTCGAGGCCGCCCTGGAAACCTACCTCCGGGGCAAGCGGGGGGTAAGGGCGGTGGAGGTGAACGTCCGGGGGGAAAGGCTCCGGGAAAGCATCCTGGAGGAGCCAACCCCGGGGCAGGACGTGGTCTTGACCCTGGACCTGGACCTGCAACGGGCGGCGGAAAAGGCCCTGGAGGAGGCCCTAGCCGACATCAACGCCGGGCGGCGGCAAAAGGGCCTGCCCCCGGCCACCCGGGTCAAGGGGGCCATCGTGGCCCTGGACCCCAGGACCGGGGAGGTTCTGGCCATGGCCAGCGCCCCTTCCTTTGACCCCAACCTCTTCGCCCGCCGCCCCGTACCCCAGGAGGTCCAGACCCTTTTGCAGGACAAGGACTTCCCCCTCCTCAACCGGGCGGTCCAGCCCTACACCCCAGGCTCCACCTTCAAGTTGGCCACCAGCTACGCCCTTCTGGAAGAGGGGTACGTGAACCCCTCCACCTCCTTCCGCTGCAGCCCCTACCTGGTCTACGGGGGCCAGGTGCGGCGCAACTGGGCCGGCTACGACATGGGCCCCATGACGGTGAAGGAGGCCATCGCCTGGAGTTGCAACACCTGGTACTACCAGGCGGTGGCCCAGGACCCCCTAGGGGTGGTGGACCGCCTAGCAGCCCGGGCCCGCCTTTTGGGCCTAGGGGAGGCCACGGGGCTGGAGATCGCCGAGCGCGCGGGCCTCCTGCCCACCCGGGCCTGGAAGCGGGAAACCTTTGGCGAACCCTGGTACCCTGGGGAAACCCTTTCCGTGGCCATCGGCCAAGGGCCCGTCCTGGCCACCCCGGCCCAGGTGGCCCGGATGCTGGCCACCCTCGCCAACGGGGGGCAAAAACCCAGCCTCCACCTGGTGAAGCAGGTGGGCCAGAAAACCCTCCGCCCCCGCCTGGCCCCGGTTCCTGGGCGCTTTTGGCAAACCCTACAGGAAGGCTTGCGAAAAACGGTGAAGGAGGGCACCGCCCGCCACGTGCTGGGAAGCTTCCCCGTGCCCACCGGGGGCAAGACGGGCACCGCGGAAACCCCCGGCAAACGGGCGGGCCTGGAACACGCCTGGTACATGGGCTACGGCCCCGCGGAACCCGGCGCCCCCTACCCCCCTTTGGTGGTGGTGGCCTTTTTTGAAAACGGCGGGGAGGGCAGCCGCGTGGCCCTGCCCGCGGTGCGCAAGGTGATGGCCGCCTACTGGGGCATCTCCAAGGAAGAGGCACAGGACCGGTAGAATAAGCCCATGCGCCTCCGCGCCACCCCCAAGGCCCTGGCCCTGCGCCTAGACGGCGGGGAAACCCCGGAGGAGATCCGCGCCCTGCGGCTGCCCGAGGGGCTGCCCCTCGAGGTGGAGGTGGCCGGTCCGGTCTCGGGGGAAACCCTAGAGGCCCTCCTTGGCCTGGGACGGCCCCTTCGGCTTCTGCCCCCTCGAGGGCGCACCCCCTTGGGTACCCTGGTCCTCCACAAAACCCTGCGCTCAGGGGAACGGGTGGAGCACCCCGGGACCGTGGTGGTCCTGGGGGACGTCAACCCGGGGGCCGAGGTGGTGGCAGGCGGGGACGTGATCGTGGTGGGCAAGCTTCGCGGCCTGGCCCACGCCGGGGCCTCGGGGGACGAGGAACGCTTCATCTTCGCCCTGGCCTTGGCCGCCAAGCAGGTGCGCATCGGGCCCCACCTGGCCCAAGCCCCCGAAGGGGAGGAAACCCAGGGCCCCGAGCTGGCCCGGGTCCAGGAGGGGCGGATCGTGGTGGAACCCGCTAAAAAGCGATAGTGCCCGTGTCCACCCCGTAGCGCTTCAGGACCAAGTAGATGACCCAGCCCGTAAGGGCCACGTAAAGCCAGATGGGCACCAGAACCTTGGCCCAGCGCTTGTGCAGGGAAAACTCCCCCCGAAAGGCCCGCCAGATCACGTAAAGGGCCAAGGGACCGTTGAGGGCGGCCAGGAGGGTGTGGGTGATGAGGATGAAGTAATAGGCCCCCCGCCAGGCCTCAGGCCCGCCGTAGGCCGTGGTCCCGTAAAGGGCCCACTTGCTGAGGTAAGAGACCAGGAAAAGCGCCGCCAAAGCGGTGGCCAGCAGCATGGCCCGGTGGTGCCAAACCCGCTCCTGCCGGCGTATGAAGACCACCCCCACCACCAAGGCCAGACCGGAAAGCACGATGCTCCATACCGCGAAAAGCCCAAGGAGTTCCTTCATACCTCTTCTCCCAGACGCTCAGCCAGTAGGCGCACAGGCTCCAGCCGGGCCGTGCGGGCGTAGCTGTAGCCAAGCAGGTAATCGCCAGGATCCCGCAAAAGCTGATAAAGCCTCAGGTAGGCCACCGCCAGAAGCCCATCCCGCTCCCGTCCTGGGGGCAGGCGGTGCAGGAGGTGGAGGATTTCCCGAAAGCGGCCCACCTGGTCCGCCTGGATCGGGGTTTCCCGCAGGGCCTTGGCCAGGTCCACCAGGGTGTCCTTCGCCTCCCGCATGCCGCCAGGCAGTCTACCACACCCCCCCTTAGGGAATACGGCGCGCAGAACGGTTCCCCGCCGCATCCACGGCCACCAGCACCGCTCCCGGGGGAACCTCGGCCAGAAACACCACCTCGGGCCCCTTGGGTAGGGAAAGGGGGGTAAACCTCTTCCCCACCTGCACCGCCACCCGGTCCACCCCCAGGTTGTCCTCCACCCGGCCGCTCACCCGGTAGAGGCCGCCCTCCCGCTCCACCCGCTCCAAAAGGATGCGGGGAGGGGCGGCATCCAGCTCCAGGGGAATGCGCCGCTCCGCCCGGTTGCCCTGGGCGTCCACCGCTTCCAGAAGGAGCTCCACCCGCCCCGAGGCCGGGGCCTGCAGGCGGAAGCGGAAACGGACCAGCTTGTTTCCCTTTTCCCCCGCAGGCAACACCTCCTGGCCGCTGGCCCGCACGCTCGCCACCCCGGAGGGGTCAAAGGCGTAGCCCTCCACGGAAAGGGTCCGGCCCGAAGCCACCCCACCCCCTGCGGGCTGAACCAGGCCCACCTCGGGCGGGGCGGTATCGGGACGAGCGCAAGCCGCAAGGAAGAGAAGAAACAGGAGGGGACGCCTACGCATCCCCTCCATGTTAGCCTAGCGGAAGATCACCCCTACCCGGCCGGCCAAGTCTGGTCCAATCCCGCGCCAACTCTCCTCAAAGCTCAGGTGGTGTACAGGGCGTTGATCCGCACGTACCCCTCGGTGAGGTCACACCCCCAGGCCACGCCTTCCCCTTCCCCCTCCTCGAGGTCCACCAGGACCTCCACCTCCTCGGCCCGCATGGCGGCGCTGGCCGCCTGGCGGTCAAAGGGCAGCACGCCCCCCGCATACAGGGGGATGCCCTGGAGGGCGATGCGCACCCGGAAGGGGTCAAACCGGGCCCCCGAGTTCCCCAAGGCCGCGAGGATTCGCCCCCAGTTGGGATCGTTGCCGTAGAGGGCGCTTTTCCAAAGGGCGCTCCCCGCCACGGCCCGAGCGGCCCTGCGGGCCTCCTCCTCCGTGGCCGCCCCCCTCACCCGCACCACCAGGAGCTTGGTGGCCCCTTCCCCATCCCGGGCGATCTTACGGGCAAGCTCCTGGGCCACGGCCTCTACCGCCTGGAAAAGGGCCTCCAGGGGTACCTCGCCCGAGGCCCCGTTGGCCATGAGGAGGGCCAGGTCGTTGGTGGAGGTATCCCCGTCCACGGTCACCTGGTTGAAGGTGCGGTCCACAATCCCCCGCCAGGCCGCCCTTAGGGCCTCCTGGGGCACCTTGGCATCGGTGACCACGAAGGCCAGCATGGTGGCCATGTTGGGGTGGATCATGCCGCTGCCCTTGGCGATGCCCACCACCTTGGCCCCCGCCACCTCCGCCTCGGCCACCTTGGGGACCAGGTCGGTGGTGAGGATGGCCTCGGCAAAGGGGTCGGCCAAGGGCTCCAGGGGGATCTGGGGCAGGCCCGCTTCCACCCTCTCCAGGGGTAAGGGCACCCCGATCACCCCCGTGGAGGCGGTGAGGACCTCCTCGGGGCGAAGGGTCAGCCGAAGGGCGGCGAGCTCCGCCATCCGCGCATCGTCCCTAACCCCTCGTTCCCCCGTGGCGCAGTTGGCGTTGCCGGCGTTCACCACCACCGCCCGCAAGGCCCCCCCCGCGGCGTAAAGCCTTCGGCCCCGGTGGATGGAAGGGGCCGCGGCCCGGTTCTGGGTGGCCGCGTAGGCCCAAGCGGCGGGCAGGCCGGAAACCAGAAGGGCCAGGTCCGGCTTGCCGGAAGGCTTGATCCCCGCCCGGGTGGCCCCGGCGCGGAAGCCCCTGGGGAGCTTTACGGCCATATTCCCTCCTTGGGCAGAGCGGTTTCCTCGGGGAAGCCCAGCATAAGGTTCAGGTTCTGCACAGCCTGGCCCGCCATACCCTTCACCAGGTTATCCAGGGCGGCGAAGACCAGGACCCGGCCCGTGCGCGCCTCGTAGAGGGGCTTCAGGTCCACCCGGTTGCTGCCCAGGGTGCCCTTGGTTTCGGGAAGGCGGTCCAGAACCCGCACGAAGGGCTCTTGGGCGTAGAAATCCCGGTAAAGGGCCTGAAGAAGCCCCTGGTTCCAATCCCCTTCCACCTCGGCCTCGGCGGTGACCAGGATGCCCCGGGTCATGGGCACCAGGTGGGGGGTAAAGGAGAGGCGCACCTCCTTGGCCTCCCCGTGGGTACGCACCGGCCTCCCCTGGGCCAGGAGGCGGCCCAGGTTCTGTTCCATCTCCGGGATGTGCCGGTGGGTGCCCCCTGCCTTGTAGGGCTTCAGGTTCTCGTTCACCTCCGCGAAAAAGGTCCCCTCCCCTTCGCGCCCGGCCCCTGAGACCCCGCTCAGGCCCACCAGGAACCCCCCCTTTAGGACCCCTTCCGCGGCCAGGGGAGCCAGGGCCAAGGTGGCGGCGGTGACGTAGCACCCGGGATTGGCCACCAGGCGGGCCCCCTGGAGCTCCTGGCGGTGAAGCTCGGGCAGGCCATACACCGCTTCTTGGTAGGCCTCGGGGCTTTGGTGGCGGATGCCGTACCAGGCCTCGTAGACCCCGGGGGGCAGGCGGAAGTCCCCGGAAAGGTCAATGACCCGCTTCCCGGCCCGTAAGGCCTCAGGCGCGATCCCCATGGCCAGGCCGTTGGGCAGGGCCAGGAAGACCACCTCCGCCCTTTCCAACACCTCCTCCTGGGAAAGGAAGAGCCGTTCGTCCCAAAGCTGCGGCCAGGCGGCAGAAAGGGACCTGCCCTCGTGCTTGCGGCTGGAAAACCCCACCAGTTCCACGCCGGGGTGGGCCTTGAGCAGGCGGAGGAGCTCCGCTCCCCCATACCCGGAGGCGCCCAGGATACCCACCCTTACCACGGTGCCCCCCATAAAGAGCGATAAGGGCAGACCATACCCCTAGCCTAGCAGGGTGAGGAGCACGGCCTTGGCGGTGTGGAGGCGGTTTTCCGCCTGGTCAAAGACCCGGCTCCGCTCCCCGTGGACGGCCTCTTCCGTGGTCTCCTCCCCGTAATGGGCGGGCAGGCAGTGGAGGAAAACCCCCTGGGGGTGGATGAGGGCCAGGAGTTCCCCGTTGACCTGGAAGCCCTGGAAATCCCGGAGGCGCTTTTCCCGCTCCGCCTCCTGGCCCATGCTGGTCCAGACATCGGTGTACAGGGCGTGGGCGCCGAAGGCGGCTTCCTTGGGGTCGTGGGTCAGGAAGGCCCCCGCCCGCTGGAGGAGATGGGGGTCGGGCTCGTACCCTTTGGGGGTGGCCACCCGCACCCTAAGCCCCACCAGGGGGGCGACTTCCAAAAGGGAGGCCAGGACGTTGTTGCCGTCCCCAATCCAGGCCACCTCGAGGCCCGCAAGCCCGCCGAAGACCTCCTTGAGGGTGAGGAGGTCAGCCAGGGCCTGCAAGGGGTGGGCGCGGTCGGAAAGGGCGTTCACCACGGGGATGCGGGCGTGGCGGGCCAGCTCCTCCACGGTCTCGTGCCGGTACACCCGGGCAGCGATCCCCTCCACGAAGCGCTCCAGGTTCTTGGCCACATCCTGTACCGGCTCCCGCTCCCCAATGCCCACCTGCTTCTGGTCCAGGTAGACCGCATGCCCCCCCAGGTGGACCATGGCCACCTCGAGGGTGGTGCGGGTGCGCAAGGAGGGCTTCTCAAAGAGGAGGGCCAGGACCTTCCCCCTAAGCTCCTCCCCCCGGTAGCGCTCCCGCTTAAGCCGTTCCGCCAAGGCCAAGAGGGCCTCAATCTCCTTGCGGCCATGGGCCGAGAAGTCCAACAAGTCCTTGGGCCGGGTAAGGGGGTCTCCCGCCATGAGGCTTATAGGATACCCCGAGCTTGCAAAGTTATGCAAGCCCCTCAGGCCCGGTTCCAAGGCACATACAAGGGGGGCAGGGGGCTCACGAAGGGCTCGGCGTAGTCCACCCCCAGGTAGTTCCCCCAGTGGCGCCGGAGGGCCTTCCTGGCCTCCACCCCCTTGGGCCCCACGGTTTCGCTGGCCGCCTCCCCGGAGAACTGGCTGCGGTAGGCCAGGACGGCGGCCTCCCAGCGGTCAATAAAGGCGGAGATCTTCACCAGGAAGCTGGGGGTAAAGGGATGGTTCCCGGGGTAGAAGAAGAGCCGCTCCACCCGGTGGGGCTCCCCTTCCAGGGGGGCCCTTTTCAGCCCCGCCAGGTGGACCGCGGCCACCGCCAGGCGGCTTGCGGCGGTGTGGTCGGGGTGGCGGTCGGCCTCCAGGGGGGCCAGGAGGATCCTTGGCCTAAGCCGCCTCAAGGCCTCGGCCAGCTTCAGGCGCTGCTCGGGGAGGTCGGCCAAGCCCCCGTCGGGGAGGAGGAGGTTACCCCGGAAGTCCAGGCCCAGGATGCGGCTTGCCTCCCGCACCTCCTCCTCCCGCACCTCCGGGGTGCCCTTGGTGCCCATCTCCCCCCGGGTGAGGTCCAGAATCCCCGTGGAAAGCCCCTCGGCCTTGGCCCGGGCCAGGGTGCCCCCGCATCCCAGCTCCCCATCGTCGGGGTGAGGGGCCACCACCAAAAGGTCAAGCACCCCCCACCTCCACCCGCTCGCCCAGGCGCCGCTCCGTGCCCGCCTGCAGGCGCCTCAGGTTCTCCCGGTGGGTCCAGAAGATGAGGAGGGCCATGAGGGCCACCGTGGCGGCCAACCAGGGGGGGCGGCCCAGAGCCAGGGCCAACACGGTGGCCGCCACCCCCCCGGTCATGCTCCCGGCGGAAACATACCGGGTGAGGAGCATGACGGAAAGGCCGATGGGCAGGGTCCAAAGGGCCAGCGCCGGGTCCAGGAAGAGCAGGGTGCCAAAGCTGGTGGCCACCCCCTTCCCCCCCCGGAAGCCCAGGAACAAGGAGTAGTTGTGCCCCAGCACCGCCGCCAGGGCCACCCCCCCCAAGAGCCACCCCTCGAGGCCCACCGCCCGGGCGATGAGCACGGCAATCCCTCCCTTGAACACGTCAAAAAAGGCCACCACCAGGGCCGGTCCCAGCCCCAAGGTCCTGAGGACGTTGGTGGCCCCGATGTTGCCCGAGCCCACCTTGCGGATGTCCACCCCGTAGGTCCTGGCCACCAGGACCCCAGCCGGGACGGAACCGAACAGGTAGGCCAGGAGCAGGATGATCGCCACCGAAGCCATGGCCTGGATTTTAACTGCTGGCGGAGGTGTAGCTCCTGAGGGCCAGGCGGAAAAAGCCCCGGGAGAGGAGAAAAAGGGCCAAGGTGGCCCCCGCCGCCCCCCAAAGCCCCTGGCCCCTGCCCAAGGCCGCCTCCGCGGGAACCGTGGTGAGGAAGGCCACGGGCACCACAAAGGTGAAGAAAACCCGGTACAGGGCCGGGTAGGCGGAGGCGGGGAAGCGGCCCGCCTCCAAAAGGCCCCGCAGGACCTCGGTGACGTTGTAAATCTTCACGAACCAGATGCTGGTGGTGGCCAGGAGGAACCAGAGACTATAGAGCATCACCCCCCCCAAGGCGGCGTAGAGGGCAAAGAGGAGGTAGTCGCCCAAGGCCAGGCCCAGCCGCACCCCACCCCAAAGGAGAAGGCCAAGCCCCAAGAGGAAATCCCCCAGGCCCCAAGGGGAAAACGCCCTCAAGGAGAGCCAGAACTGGGGATCCACGGGCTTGAGGAGGACGAAGTCCAGGGTACCCTGTTGCACGTGTTCCACGATCTTGTTGAGGTTGGGGGCCAGAAGGGTGCTGGCCAGGCCCTGGAGCAAGGTGAAAGCCGCCAGGACCAAAAGGGCCTCCTCCCAGGCCCACCCTCCCGGCCGGTACCCCCCCTGGTAGAGGAGCCCCAGGCCAAAAAGGGCCCCCAGGAGGGTGAGGAAGGAGGAAAGGAGGCCCAGGAGGAAGTTCAGGCGGTACTCCATCTCCGCCGCCAAGGAAAGGCGCAAAAAGAGGAGGAAAACCCGCAGGTAGCGCACGGGGACCATTACACCACGGGTAGACTGGAAGGGTGCGCGACGAGGCCCACATCCTGGCGCAGGACCTCACCAAGCACTACCGGGTGGCCCGGAAAGAGGAAAGCCTGGCGGCCACCCTGCGCCACTTCCTCTTCCGGGAGTACCGCACGGTGCGGGCCGCGGAAGGGGTAAGCTTCGCCATCCCGCGGGGGGAGGTGGTGGGCTTCCTGGGGCCCAACGGGGCAGGCAAGACCACCACCTTGAAGATGCTCACCGGCCTCATCCACCCCACCCGCGGCCAGGCCCGGGTGGCCGGGCATATCCCCTGGCGGCGGGAAAAAGCCTTCCTGAAGAAGATCACCCTGGTGATGGGCAACAAGCAGCAGCTCATCTGGGACCTGCCCGCCATGGACACCCTCCGCCTGAACGCCGCCATTTACGAGGTCCCCGAGGGGGAGTTTCGCCGGCGGGTAGGGGAGCTTGCGGAGATGCTCTCCCTGGAGGGTAAGCTCCACCAGCCGGTGCGCAAGCTCTCCCTGGGGGAGAGGATGAAGGCCGAGCTTCTGGCCGCCCTCCTCCACCGCCCGGAGGTCCTCTTCCTGGACGAGCCCACCCTGGGCCTGGATGTGAACGCCCAGGTGGCGGTGCGGGAGTTCATCCGGGAGTACAACCGCCGCCACGGGGCCACGGTCCTCCTCACCAGCCACTACATGGCCGATATCGCCGCCCTGTGCGCCAGGGTGTTGGTGATCCACCAGGGAAGGCTCCTTTACGACGGGGAGCTAGAGGGCCTCACGGAGCGCTTCGCCCCTTACCGGGAGGTGGGGCTTACCCTGGCCCGCCCCCTGCCCAAGGAGGCCCTCCTCCCCTTCGGAGAGGTACGGGAACTTTCGGGGCAAGAGGCCAGGCTCCTCGTTCCCCGAGAGAGGCTTACGGAACGGGTGGCGGAGATCCTGCGGAGGCTTCCCGTGGAGGACCTCGAGGTCCGCGAACCCCCCCTGGAGGAGGTGATCGCCCGGGTGTTCCAAAGCCCGGCCCCGGTGGAGGAAGGATGAGGAAGGCCAAGACCCTGCTTTCCGTCTACCTGGCCTACATGCTGGAATACCGGGCCGAGCTTTTCCTCTGGGCCCTGGCCGGGGCCCTGCCCCTCATCCTCCTCGGGGTGTGGACCGAGGCCGCCCAAAGCGGGGCCTTCCCCCTCTCCCCCGGGGAGTTCGCCCGCTACTTCCTCATGGTCTTCTTGGTGCGCCAGGCCACGGTGGTCTGGGTGGTGTGGGAGTTTGAGCGGGACGTGGTGGAGGGGAGGCTCTCCTTCCGCCTCCTGAGGCCCCTGGACCCCTTTTTTGAACACCTGGCGGCCCACGTGGCGGAAAGGCTGGCCCGGCTTCCCTTCGTGGTCCTCCTCACCCTCCTCTTCTTCCTCCTCTTCCCCGAGGCCCGCTTCACCCCGGAAGCCCTCCCCTTGGCCCTAGGGCTTTTGCTCACCGCTTTGGCCTTCCTCCTCCGCTACCTCATGCAGTACACCACCGCCATGCTCACCTTCTGGAGCGAGCGGGCTGCCGCGGTGGAGGAGGTTTTCTTCCTCCTCTACCTCTTCCTCTCCGGCACCATCGCCCCCCTGGAGGTCTTCCCCGAGCCCCTGCGCTCCCTTGCCCTCCTCACCCCCTTTCCCTACCTGGTCTACCTGCCTGCGGCCCTTTTGGCCGGGCAGGAAGTGGCCCTCTTCCCCGGGCTTTGGGTGATGCTCCTTTGGGGTGGGGCCTTCCTCCTCCTTTGGCGCCTCCTGTGGCGCCTGGGCCTCAGGCGCTACTCAGGGATGGGGGCCTAGGCGGGGATGAGCCCCACGGGACCCAAGCCTTTCCTGGCCGCGCTGCGCATGGACCACGTTGAAGGAGGCCCTGAGGGAAAAGGCCCCCATCGCCTTCCAGTCCGAGGTCAGGCTTCCTTAGGCCTAGCCTCCCGTAAGGGGTAGAGGAGGGCGTAGGCGTAGCCGTCGGTGAGGGCCTTCAGGGAGGCCTCGAGGATGTTCTCGCTGGCCCCCACGGTGGCGAAGCGCTCCTCCCCCCGTTTCATCTCGATCATCACCCGCACCCCGGAGTTGGTGCCCGCCTCCTGGCCGGAGAGGATGCGCACCTTGTAGTCCACCAGCTCCACGTCGGCCAGCTCCGGGTAAAAGCCCAAGACCGCCTTGCGGAAGGCCCGGTCCAGGGCGGAAACGGGGCCGAAGGGGCTCTCCGCGGCGGTGTGCTGCAGGCTCTCCCCCACCCGCACCCGCACCGTGGCCTCGGCCCAGGCGGTGGAAAGGCCCGAGCCGTGGACGAACACGGAAAACCCCTCCACGCTGAAGGGCAGGGCTCCGCCCTTAAGGCGGTAGGCCAGGAGGTAGAAGCTGGCCTCCGCCCCCTCAAAGGCGTAGCCCTCGTACTCCAGGGCCTTGACCTCGGAGAGGAGGCGCATGGCCTCCTCCTTGGAGAGGTCCACCCCCTGCTCCTGCAGCTTGGCCAGGAGGTTGGAGCGGCCAGCCACGTCGGAAACCAGAAAGCGCCGCCCGTTCCCCACCCACTCCGGGGGCAGGTGCTCGTAGGTGCGGGGGTTCTTGAGGACGGCAGAGACGTGCACCCCCGCCTTGTGGGCAAAGGCCGCCTCCCCCACGTAGGGGGCGCGGCGGTTGGGGGTCTGGTTGGCCCGCTCGTCCACGAAATGGGAGAGCTCCTTGAGGCCACGGAGCCTTTCAGGGGGCAGGGCGGGGATGCCGTACTTGAAGACCAGGGCGGGGAGGAAGCTGGTGAGGTTCAGGTTGCCGCACCGCTCCCCGTACCCGTTGATGGTGCCCTGGACGTGGGTGGCCCCAGCCCGCACCGCCGCCAGGGCGTTGGCCACGGCCAGTTCCGCGTCGTTGTGGGGGTGGATGCCCACCCTGACCCCGGGGAAGCGCTCCACCACCCCCTTGGTGATGGCGTAGACCTCCTCGGGCAGGGTGCCCCCGTTGGTGTCGCAGAGGACCAGGGTCTCGGCCCCGCCTTCCCGGGCAGCCTCGAGGGTGGCCAGGGCGTAGGCGGGGTCCTCCTTGTACCCATCAAAGAAGTGCTCGGCGTCATAGACCACCCGCCGGCCCCTGGCGGCGAAAAAGGCCACGGTATCCCGGATCATGGAGAGGTTCTCCTCCAAGGAGGTTTCCAGGGCCTCCAGCACGTGCAGGGTCCAGCTCTTGCCGAAGAGGACCACCACCGGGGTCTCGGCCTCCAGGAGGGCCAGGACCGAGGGGTCCTCCTCGGGAAGAAGGCCCTTCCGCCGGGTGGCCCCGAAGGCCGCCAGCCTGGCCGTCCCCAGGTCCACCCCCTTCATGCGGGCGAAGAACTCCGCGTCCTTGGGATTGGAGCCAGGCCAGCCGCCCTCAATCACGTGGATGCCGAAGGCCGCCAGGCGCTTGGCGATGGCCACCTTGTCGTCCACGGAGAGGCTAATCCCCTCCCCTTGCGTTCCGTCCCGTAGGGTGGTATCCAGGATCTCCACCATGGCCCCTCCCGGCCCCGCCCCCCGCCAGGGGGCGGGAGGGTTTAGACACCCCGCTGCACCTCCGCGATGGAAGGCGGGTGCCTGGTGGCCCGTCCCGAAGCCAGCTTGCCAGCGGCATCCAGGAAGGCCAGGGCGCTGGCCTCAATGATGTCCGGGGAAACCCCCACGCCCACGGCCTGGAGCTCCCCCAGCCGCAGGCGCACGGTCACCTGGCCCAGGGCCTCGGTGCTCCCCGTGATGGCCTCCACCCGGTAAAGCTCCAGCTCGGGCCTAAGGCCGATGGCCTCCTCCAGGGCCTTGTACACGGCATCCACCGGGCCATCCCCGGTATGGGTGGCCAACCTCTCCCCCTCCGGGGTCTTCACCTTCACCGTGGCCGTGGGCAGGAGGCCGGATCCGGAGAAAAACTGGACATGTTCCAGGGTAAAGAAGTGGGAGGCGGGCTCCCGCTCGCTTTCCACCAGGGCCTGGAGCTCCTCGGCGGAGAGGGGGCCCTTCTTCTCGGCGATCTCCTTGAAGCGGGCGAAAAGCTTCTTCAGCTCCTCCTCGGAAAGGTCCTTGTAGCCCAGGTCCTCGAGGGCCTTCTTGAAGGCCGCCCGGCCAGAGTGCTTGCCGAGAACGATCACCGCTGGCCGCCTGCCGATGAGCTCCGCGTCCATGATCTCGTAGGTGGAGCGGTGCTTCAGCACCCCATCCTGGTGGATGCCGGACTCGTGGGCGAAGGCGTTGTCCCCCACGATGGCCTTGTTGGGGGGGACGGGCATGCCGGTGTACCGCTCCACCAGGCGGGAAACCCGGTAGATCTCCCGGGTGTTGATCCGGGTGTAGGCCTTGTACCAGTCCCGGCGCACGTAGAGGGCCATGACCACCTCCTCCAAGGAGGTGTTCCCCGCCCGCTCCCCGATGCCGTTGATGGTGCACTCCACCTGGCCGGCCCCGTTTTCAATCCCCGCCAGGGCGTTGGCCGTGGCCAGGCCCAGGTCGTCGTGGGTGTGGGTGGAGATGATCACGTCCCGCCCCCGGACCACCTCGTCCCGGATGCGGCGGATCAGGGCCCCGTACTCCAGGGGAGTGCCGTAGCCGGTGGTGTCGGGGATGTTGATGGTGGTGGCCCCGGCCTCAATGGCCACCTCATAGAGGCGCTTCACGAAGTCCCACTCGGCCCGCATCACGTCCTGGGCGGAAAACTCCACGTCGTCCACGTAGCGGCGGGCGTAGCGGACCATCTGGTCCGCCATCTCCAAAACCTCCTCCTCCGTCTTCTTCAGCATGTGCTCCAGGTGGATCTTGGAGGCCGAGGTGAAGACGTGGATCCGGGGCTTTTCCGCCTTTTCCAAGGCCTTGGCCGCCTGGTCAATGTCCAAGGTGTGGGTGCGGGCCAAAGCGGCGATAACCGGGCCCTTGACCTCGGCGGCGATGCGGCGCACGGCCTCAAACTCCAAGGGCCCGGATACGGGGAAGCCCGCCTCAATGATGTCCACGTTGAGCCGGGCCAGGGCGTGGGCGATCTCCAGCTTCTGGTCCAGGGAAAGCGCTACCCCAGGGCTCTGCTCGCCATCCCGCAAGGTGGTATCGAAGATCCGGATGTGCCGCTCCATGTTTTTCCCTCCTAAAACCGCCAAAGGCCCCCCTTTGGGGGGCCTAGCCTTAGCCAACCTCCTGCAATACCTTGGCTTTCAGGAAGGGCATCATAGCCCGAAGCCTCGCCCCCACCTCCTCCAGGGGGTGCTCCTTCCAGCGCCTGCGGTTGGCCTCGAGGACCGGGCTTCCCACCTGGTTTTCCAGCATCCACTCCCGGGCAAACTCCCCGGTCTGGATCTGGCGCAGGATCTCCCGCATGCGGCGCTTGGTCTCCTCCACGGGCACCGCCACCTCCCCCCGGGTATAGTCCCCGTACTCGGCGGTGTTGGAGATGGAGTAGCGCATCCCGGCGAAGCCCGCCTCGTAGATCAGGTCCACGATGAGCTTCACCTCGTGGACGGTCTCAAAGTAGGCCATCTCCGGGGGATAACCGGCCTCCACCAGGGTTTCAAACCCTGCCTGGATGAGCCGGGTAAGGCCGCCGCAGAGCACCGCCTGCTCCCCGAAGAGGTCGGTTTCCGTTTCGTCCTTGAAGGTGGTGGGGATAACCCCGGCCCGGGCCGCCCCGATGGCCTTGGCGTAGGCCAACGCCGTGGGGAAGGCCGCCCCCGAGGCATCCTGGTGGACGGCCAAAAGGGCCGGTACGCCGCTTCCCCGCTGGTACTCGCTCCGCACCAGGTGGCCGGGCCCCTTGGGGGCCACCATCCAGACATCCAGGTCCCGCCTGGGCTTGATCTGGCCGAAGTGGATGTTGAAACCGTGGGCGAAGGCCAGGGCCGCCCCCTCCTTCAGGTGGGGCTCGATCTCCTCCCGGTAGACCCTCCCCTGCACCTCGTCGGGCAGGAGGACCATGACGATGTCCGCCTCCCTAACCGCCTCGGCCACGGGCAGCACCCTAAGCCCCGCGGCCTCCGCCTTGGCGAAGCCCTTGGAGCCCGGCCTCAGGCCCACCCGCACGTCCACCCCCGACTCCTTCAGGTTCAGGGCGTGGGCGTGCCCCTGGGAGCCGAAGCCCAAGACCGCTACCCTTTTGCCGAGGAGAAACCCCAGGTCCGCGTCGTGCTCGTAGTAGATCTTCATACCACCTCTCTCCTTTCCCTGACCTTAAGGGTCCTCTCGCCCCGGCTCATGGCCACGGCGCCGGTGCGCATGACCTCGAGGATCCCGTAAGGCCTCAGGGCCTCCACGAAGGAATCGATCTTGCGCGAGTCCCCGGTGAGCTCCAGGATCAGGGTCTTCTGGGCCACGTCCACCACCCGGGCCCGGAAGGCCTCCTGGATGTCCTTCACCGCCAGGCGCTCCTCCACCCCGGCCACGTGGACCTTGACCAGGCAGAGCTCCCGCTCCACGTGGGGCTCGGAGTGGTCCGTTACCTTCAGCACCTCAATGAGCCGGTTGAGCTGCTTCTCCACCTGCTCCAGGGTGCGGTCGTCCCCGGAGACCACCAGGCTGATGCGGGAAAGCCCTGGCTGGTGGGTGGTGCCCACGGCCAGGCTTTCCAGGTTGAAGCCCCTCCGGGCGAAGAGGCTGGTAATGCGGTTGAGAACGCGGGGATGGTCCTGCACCAGCACCGAGATCACATGCCTCACGCTTCCACCTCCTCCCGCTCCGCGGGGTTCTCCAGGATCATGTCCTCCGCTGCCCCCCCGGCGGGGATCATGGGGAAGACCCCCTCCTCGTGGTAGACCTTGAACTCCGCCACCACGGGGCCATCGGCGTGGAGCACCGCCTCCACCCCCTTCCTCAGGTCCTCCTTGCGCTCCACCCGGATGCCCCGGATCCCGTAGGCCTCGGCCAGGCGGGCAAAGTCGGGGTTGGAGTCCGCCAGGTAGACCTCGGAGTAGCGCTTGGCGTGGAAGAGGTCCTGCCACTGCCGCACCATGCCCAGGTAGCCGTTGTTGAGGATCACCACCTTCACGTCCAGCTTGTACTTGACCAGGGTGGCCAGCTCCTGCAGGGTCATCTGGAAGGAGCCGTCCCCGTCAAAGTCCAAGACCAGCTCCTCCGGCCGGGCCACCTTGGCCCCAATGGCGAAGGGGAGCCCCACCCCCATGGTGCCAAGCCCCCCGGAGGTGAGGAAGCTGCGGGGCCGGGTCACGGGGAAGAACTGGGCGGCGAACATCTGGTGCTGCCCCACCCCGGTGGTGACGATGGCGTGCCCCCCCGTGGCCTCAAAGAAGGCCCGGATCACCTCCTGGCTCTGCAGGTGGGGCTTGGGCTTCCAGCGCAAGGGGTGGCGGGTGCGCCACTCCTCCAGCTCCCGCCACCAGGTGGCAAGCTTCAGGGGCCTGGCCCCTTTCAGCATCTCCTTCAGGACCAGGCGGGCATCCCCCACGATGGGGATGTGGGTGCGCACCACCTTGCCGATCTCGGCGGGGTCAATGTCCACGTGGATGATGGTGTGGGCGTGGGGGGCGAAGCGGGACACCTTCCCCGTCACCCGGTCGTCAAAGCGGAGGCCGATGGCCAGGATCACGTCCGCGTGGTGGATGGCCCGGTTGGCGGCCACGGTGCCGTGCATCCCCGGCATCCCCAGCCAAAGGGGGTGGTTCCCGGGGAAAGCCCCCAGGCCCATCAGGGTGGTGATCACGGGAAGCCCCGTCTTCTCGGCGAAGGCCAGGAGCTCCCCGTGGGCGTGCTGGGCCCCACCCCCCACCATGAGGATGGGCCTTTCCGCCTTCTCCAAGGCCTCCAAGGCCCTTTCCACCTGTTTGGGGTGGCCCTTGGTGGTGGGCTTGTAGCCGGGAAGGTCCAGCTCCGCCTCAAAGCTGCCGGTGAACTCGGCCAGCTGCACGTCCTTGGGGATATCGATGAGGACCGGCCCCGGCCTGCCGGTGGCGGCGATGTGGAAGGCCTCCTTGACCACCCGGGGGATGTCGTTTGCGTCCTGCACCAGGTAGTTGTGCTTGGTGATGGGCATGGTCACCCCGGTGACGTCCGCCTCCTGGAAGGCGTCGGTGCCGATCAGGGCCCGGGGAACGTTCCCGGTGATGGCCACCACCGGGGTGGAGTCCATGAAGGCGTCGGCGAGCCCCGTGACCAGGTTGAGGGCCCCGGGGCCGCTGGTGGCCATCACCACCCCCACCCGGCCCGAGGCCCGGGCGTAGCCGGTGGCTGCGTGCACCCCCCCTTGTTCGTGCCGCACCAGGATGTGGCGGATGGGGCTGTCGTAGAGGGCGTCGTAGGTGGGCATGATGGCCCCGCCCGGGTGGCCGAAGATGACCTCCACCCCTTCCCGCTCCAGCGCCTTTAAGAGTGCCTCTGCTCCCTTCATCGCCCCCTCCTAAACCGAAACCCCCCGGATTTTCCGGGGGGTTTGTGGATGCGCCTATGGACGCTACACCCTACCCCCCGCCGGCCCTACGATTAGGACCAGGGCTAGGGATAGGGCGAGCACGGAACGCATCTTGGGGCTAAGCATAGCCAGGGGCCTCCCCCGGTGTCAAGAGGCCAAGCCTCCGGGCGATGGCCCGGAGGGCCTTTTCCGCCTGCTCCCGGCCGTTTTCAATGAAGACCGAGCGGGTATCGGGGCCGTAGGCGCAGGAGCCGATGGCAAAAAGCCCGGGGATGGAGGTTTCCCCCTCGAGGCTCAGGCGGGGTTTCTCCCCCTCGTAGGCCACCCCCGCCTCCTTAAGGAGGCGGTCTTCCGCCCGGTAGCCGATGAGGACCAGGATGAAATCCGCCTCCAAAAAGAGGCGCCCCCCGGGGCGCACCAGCCAAAGCCCCTCGGGGGTGATGGCCTCCACCCGGGCTTCCATCACCGCTTGGATGCTCCCTTCCCTGACCCGGTTCTCCAGATCGGGGAGGAGCCAGTACTTGACGCCCGGCCGCACCCACGCTCCCCGGTGGACCAGGGTCACCCGGGCCCCGCCCCGGTAGAGGTCCAAGGCCGCCTCCACCGCGGAGTTGCTTCCCCCTACCACCGCCACCTTCTGGCCAAAGAAGGGGGCGGCCTCCTCGTAGCGGTGGAGAACGTGGGGCAAGCCTTCCCCGGGCACCCCCAGGCGGTTGGGGTTGCCGAAGTAACCGGTGGCCACCACCACGTAGCGGGCGGCGTAGGCCTCCTCCCCCTTCCGGCTTCGGGCCCGCACCCTAAACGCCCCCTCCCGCCCCTCTATGGCCAGGACCTCGGTGTAGGGGCGGAGGTTTAGGCCCTCCCGCTCCGCCACCTTCTGGTAGTACAAAAGGGCTTCCTTCCGGGTGGGCTTGGGGCCCTGGGAGACCAGGGGGTGGCCGCCGATCTCCAGGTTCTTCCCCTCGGAGAAGAAGACCATGTCCCGGGGGAAGCGGTAGAGGGTTTCCGCCACCGTGCCCCGTTCCAGGACCAGGTGACCAAGCCCCAGGCGCTTGGCCCAAAGGGCCGCCGCCAGGCCCACGGGTCCTGCCCCCACCACCAGCACGTCCACCATCCCCTCCAGTCTACGGGGGCATGTAGACTCTTTCCCATGGAGTGGCTTACCAACCCCGAGGTCTGGATCGCCTTCCTCACCCTCACGACCCTGGAGGTGGTCCTGGGCGTGGACAACGTGATCTTCATCAGCATCCTGGCCTCCAAGCTCCCCAAGGAGGAGCAGGACCGGGCCCGGATGGTGGGGATCTCCCTGGCGGCGGTCACCCGGATCCTCTTCCTCCTCTCCATCGCCTGGATCATGGCCTTGAAGAAGCCCCTTTTCGCCCTCCTAGGCCACGAGGTGACGGGCAAGGACCTGGTCCTCATCGCCGGGGGGCTTTTCCTCCTCTACAAGTCGGTGAAGGAGATCCACGAGAAGCTGGAAGGGGAGTCGGGGCACGCGGTGCGCCGGGTGGCCCCTTCCTTCGCCTCGGTGATCGGGCAGGTCCTCCTCCTGGACATCGTCTTCTCCATTGACTCCGTGATCACCGCGGTGGGGCTTACCTCCTACGTCCCGGTGATGGTGGCGGCCATCCTCACCTCGGTGGCCGTCATGCTCCTGGCCTCCCGGGCGATCTACGCCTTCGTGAACCGCCACCCCACGGTGAAGATGCTGGCCCTCTCCTTCCTCCTCCTCATCGGCTTCACCCTGGTGGCCGAGGGCACGGGGGTCCACATCCCCAAGGGCTACGTCTACTTCGCCATGGGCTTCGCCGTCTTCGTGGAGTGGCTCAACCTGCGGGCAGGCCTTAGGGGCAAGCCGGTGAAACTCCACGACCCCTATGAGGAAGAGGCGTAAAATCGGTGCCGGAGGGGTTTATGGAATACCGGATTGAGCGGGATACCATGGGCGAGGTCAAGGTGCCGGCAGACCGCTACTGGGGGGCCCAGACCCAGCGCTCCTTGGAGCACTTCAGGATTGGGGCCTGGCGCTTCCGCATGCCCCTCGAGGTCATCCGCGCCTACGGGATGCTGAAAAAGGCCGCGGCCAGAGCCAACCTGGAGCTGGGAGAGCTCCCCGAGCCCATCGCCAAGGCCATCATCCAGGCGGCGGAGGAGGTCATCCAGGGAAAGCTGGACGAGCACTTCCCCCTGGTGGTCTTCCAGACCGGCTCCGGCACCCAGACCAACATGAACGTGAACGAGGTCCTGGCCAACCGGGCCTCGGAAATCCTGGGCCACCCCCTGGGCTCCAAGTACGTCCACCCCAACGACCACGTGAACCGGGGCCAAAGCTCCAACGACACCTTCCCCACCGCCATGTACGTGGCCACCGCCTTGGCCCTGCAAGGGAGGCTCTACCCCGCGGCGGAGGCCCTGATCCAAACCCTGGAGGAAAAGGCCCGGGCCTTTGACGGCATCGTTAAGGTGGGCCGCACCCACCTGATGGACGCCGTGCCCATCACCCTGGGCCAGGAGGTGGGCAGCTGGGCGGCCCAACTCAAGACCACCCTGGGCATGGTGAGGGAGGCGGAGAAGGGGCTCTACAACCTCGCCATCGGGGGCACCGCGGTGGGCACGGGCCTCAACGCCCACCCCCGCTTCGGGGAGCTGGTGGCCCGCTACCTGGCGGAGGAAACCGGCCTCCCCTTCCGGGTGGCGGAAAACCGCTTCGCCGCCCTGGCCGCCCACGACGAGCTGGTGCAGGTGATGGGGTCCTTGCGCACCCTGGCCGGGGCCCTGATGAAGGTGGGCAACGACATCCGCTGGCTGGCCTCCGGGCCTTACGGGGGGATCGGGGAGATCTTCATCCCCGCCAACGAGCCCGGCTCCTCCATCATGCCGGGGAAGGTGAACCCCACCCAGGTGGAGGCCCTGACCATGGTGGTGGTGCGGGTCTTCGGCAACGACCACGCGGTGGCCTTTGCCGGCAGCCAGGGCAACTTCCAGCTCAACGTCTACAAGCCGGTGATGGTGGACGCCGCCCTGGAGTCCATCACCCTCCTGGCGGACGCCATGGCCTCCTTCAACGAGCACCTGGCCCAGGGGATTGAGCCCAACCTGGAGCGGATCGCGGAACACCTGGAGAAAAACCCCATGCTGGCCACCGCCCTCAACCGGGCCATCGGCTACGACAAGGCGGCGGAGGTGGTGAAGAAGGCCCTCAAGGAGAAGAAAACCCTGAAGCAGGCGGCCTTGGAGCTGGGCTACCTCACGGAGGAAGCGTTTGACCGCATCGTGGTGCCCCTGAGGCTGGCCAAGCCCCACGAGGGCTAGCCCCCTTTGTGAGAGGGCCCACCCCACCCCGGGGTGGGCCCCTTATAGTGAGGGGCGGGAGGTGAGGTTATGCCGTATCCGTTCAAGCTGCCGGAGCTGGGTTACCCCTACGAGGCCCTCGAGCCCCACATCGACGCCAAGACCATGGAGATCCACCACCAGAAGCACCACGGGGCCTACGTGAACAACCTGAACGCCGCCCTGGAAAAGTACCCCTACCTGCAAGGGGCCGAGGTGGAAACCCTCCTAAGGCACCTGGCCGCCTTGCCTGCCGACATCCAGACCGCGGTGCGCAACAACGGGGGCGGGCACCTGAACCACAGCCTCTTCTGGAAGCTCCTCACCCCAGGCGGGGCCAAGGAGCCCGTGGGGGAGCTGAAGAAGGCGGTGGACGAGCAGTTTGGCGGCTTCGCAAGCCTCAAGGAGAAGCTCACCCAGGCCGCCATGGGCCGCTTCGGCTCCGGCTGGGCCTGGCTGGTCAAGGACCCCTTCGGCAAGCTGCATGTCCTCTCCACCCCCAACCAGGACAACCCGGTGATGGAGGGCTTCACCCCCATCCTGGGCATTGACGTGTGGGAGCACGCTTACTACCTGAAGTACCAAAACCGCCGCGCCGAGTACCTGGAGGCCATCTGGAACGTCCTCAACTGGGACGTGGCCGAGGCCTTCTACAAGGGCTAATCCCCAAGCCTTAGGCCAAGGGGGCTCCGCGGGGCCCCCTTTTTAGGATCCGCCCCACCGTCTCCCCCAGGGCCAAGACCGCCTCCCTCACCCGCCAGGCCCCCTTGTCCCGGTTCCCCGCGGGGTTGGAGATGGCCCTGAGCTCGGCCCCGGGGAAGCCCAGGGCCAGGCAGACCCGGGCGAAGGCTGCCCCCTCCATGTTTTCCAGGTCCGCCCCCCACCCCTCGGCCAGGGAACGGGCCTCCCCCGGGGTTTCCGAAACCAGGTCCCGGGTCAGGCCCACCACCACCCGCAGGCCCAAGCCCTGGGCTAGGCCCTGGGTGAGGCCGGGGTCCAGGGGAAAGCGGTTGTGGTAGCGCACCCCCCCCACCTCCAAGGCGGGGAAGCCCAGGGGCGCAAGGCCCTCCCTTAGGCCCAGGTCCGCCTCCACCTCCTCCCCCACCAGGACCACCTCCCCCAGGGCCAGTCCGCTATGGGGATAGGCGCCCGCGAGGCCGAAGAGGAGGGCCTGCTCCACCGGGTGGCGCGCCGCCCAGGCCGCCAGGGTGAGGGCGGCGTTGACCTTGCCGATCCCCGTTTCCAGGTAGACGAAGCCCTCCCCCCTTAGCCCCTTGCGGCCCAGGAAGGTAAAGGCCTCCCCCTGGAGAAAGGGGGCCTCGAGGGCCGTGGGGGAAAGGAGAAGCCACACTACTCCACCACCCGGAAGCCCAAGGCCTCCGCCCGCTCCACGAAGAACTGGATGTTCTCCGCCTTCACCTCCCCGCCCAGGCTCTTGCGGGAAAAGGCCTCCTCCGCAGCCAGGATCATGGTCTCCGCCAGGCAGGCCGGCACCTGGTCGGGGGCACCGAAGTGGAGGTCCAGGGTGGCCCGGGCGGCCCCGGGAAGCCGCACCACCCCCCCGGGGATGACCCGCACCCCCGGCACCCCCCGGACCGCCGGGTGGACATCGGGGGGCACCCCCTCGTCGTAGATCCAGGCCCCTGGCTTCACGTGCTCCGGCAGGATGACGGGGTTGGGGTCGCTGGTGGCGGTGAAGACCAAATCGGCCTCCTTGATGGACCCCACCTCGGTGGAGACCAGGATCTCGGGGGCCTGCCCCTTGCGCTCCAGGTTCTTCCTAAGGCTCTCCGCCGCCTTTTCCAGCCGCTCCTGGTCCCGCCCCACCAGGATGAGCCGCCCCACCAGGGGGGCGATCTGCCGGGCGATGCCGAAGGCCACCACCCCGTTGGCCCCCACCACAGCCGCCGTGGTGGCCTTCAGGTCCTTGCCGCTTTGGGCAAAGTGGGCCAGGATGGCGGGGATGGCGGCCTTGACCGTGCCGGCGGTGTAGGCCCCGCCGTTGGTCACCTCTATGCCCGGCACCGCCTCCTGCACCGCCTTTCCCTTCTCCCCTACCACGCTCCAGAAGGCCCCCAGGCCCACCACCGTGGCCCCCAGCTCGCGGGCCAGACGCGCCCCCTGGACCGCCCGCCGCACCGCCAGCTCCGGCTTGCCCTTGATCTGGTGGGGCAGGAGGGGGGCGGAGATGAGGTGGCAGAGGATCTCCCGCCCGTCCGCGGTCCGCACCCCCCGCACCTCCCCCACCTTCATGGGGCGGAAGAACTCCGCCAGGCGCTCCACCCAGGCCTGGGGCAAAAGGCCCAGGCGCACTAGGGGTCTGGCCCAGCGGAAGCGGGGACTTTGCCAGAAATCTTCCAGGGTAAGGGGGTGGATGAGAAAGGCGCAGACCACCTGCCGCTCCGAGGGAAGGGGTAAGGGGTTGCCCAAGCGGGGCTCGGTCCCCTCCAGGATGCGCCCCAGGTTCTCCTTGTACCGCCAAAGGGCAAGGAGGAAGAGAAGGGCCGCCCAAAGCTTTTCCTCAGGGGAAAACCCCCCGAGGAAGGTCGCCCCCAAAAGGCCCAGGGGAAGCCCCAAGGCCCCCAAGGAGGCGTAGCCCGTAAGGGCGTAAAGCCCCAGGGCGAGGGCCACGGGCAAAAGACCCAGGGCCGGCTCCAGGGGCAGGGCCGCCAAAACCCCCAGCAAGACCCCGGCCCCCTTGGCCCGCAGGGGCCAGGGGTCGCGGAAAAAGAGGGGGTAAAGGTGGCCCAGGTAGACCCCCACCCCCAGGAGGAGGAGTCCGGCCAGGTCCAGGCCTAGGCCCCGGCCCAGGAGGAGGGGCAGGTACCCCTTGAGGAAGTCCAGAAGGAAGGAAAGGAGGGTTAGGCCGAGGCCGAGCCGCCTCAAGGCGTTCTCGAGGCCTAGGGTGTAGGGGCTGGCCGTACGCAGGTCCACCCCGCGCCGCCGGGCCAGCCAGTACCCCAGGGGGAGGGCCCCCAAGAGGTAGGCCAAGGGAAGGAGCAAGGCCGTCATCGCAGGTAGTTTAGCCCGGCCACCGCCCCCCCCGTAAGGAGGAGAACGATGAGCCCCGCCGCCAGAACCCCCAAGGAGATGGCCAGAAGGGCGTAGCGGCGCCTAAGCCCCAAGACCACGGCCAGCACCGCCCCGCTCCAGGCCCCGGTGCCGGGCAGGGGCACGGCCACGAAGAGGAAAAGGCCCAAGGCCCCTAGGCGCTGCACCTGCTCCTCCCCCTTGAGGCGCACCCGGGCCTCGAGGGCCTCCCAAGCCCGGGCCAGGAGGGGAAACCGGGTGAGGAGGAGGATGGCCCAGGGCAAAAGCCCTAAGGCCACCGGGGCCACCAGGAGGTTGCCCAGGAGGGCCAGGAAAAAGGCCTTCCCCGGCGGCAGGCCCAGGGCCACCCCCAGGGGGATGGCCCCCCGGAGCTCCACCACCGGCAGGGCGGCCACCAGGATCACGTAAACTTCGGGCGGCATGGAAAAGGGCGCCCCCCCCTTAGGGGAAAGGCGCCTTTGGCCTCGCTAAGAGGCCCGGGCGGCCTTGGCCTTCTCCACCAGGAGGGCGAAGGCCTGGGGCTCACGCACCGCCAGATCGGCCAGCACCTTGCGGTCCAGCTCCACCCCCGCCTTCTTCAGGCCGTTCATGAAGGAGGAGTAGTTCATGCCGTGCTGGCGGCAGGCGGCGTTGATGCGCACGATCCAGAGCTTGCGGAAGTCCCGCTTCTTCCGCTTGCGGTGGGCGTAGGCGTAGTTGCCAGCGGCGAAGAGGGTTTCCCGGGCCTTGCGGAAGCTTTTGGAGCGCAGGCCCCAGTACCCCTTGGCCAGCTTGAGGATCTTCTTGTGCTTCCTGCGGCGGACGACACCGGTTTTGGCGCGCGGCATCCTCTACCTCCTTAGGCGTAGGGCAGGAGGAGCTTGATCCGCTCCGCCTCGGGCTCAGCGAGGGTGAACTTCCGCCCCTTCTTACGGATCTCGCCCCCCGACTTGTGCCAGTTCAGGTGCCGCTTGCCCGTCTTCATGGCCACCACCTTGCCCGAAGCGGTCACCTTGACCCGCTTCTTGGCGCCCTTATGGGTCTTCATCTTCGGCATGGTCTTCCTCCGCCCTGGGAAGCGCCCCCAAAGGGGGTCTTGGGTGCTCCCCAAAGCCCTACCACTATACCAAGGGAAGGCCCCAAGGTCTAGGCAGACACCTTGGCCGGGGCCAGGAGCATGTTCATGTCCCGGCCCAGAAGCTCGGGCCGCATCTCCACCACGGCCAGGCCCTTCAGGTCCTCGGCCACCCGCTCCAGAAGCTTCTCCCCCAGCTCCGGGTGGCTCATCTCCCGCCCCCGGAACATGATGGTCACCTTGACCTTGTGCCCTTCTTCCAGGAAGCGCTTGATATGGTTCAGCTTGGTCTGATAGTCGTGGTTATCGATCTTGACCCGGAACTTGATGGACTTGACCTCGGTGCGCTTGGCCTTCTTCCGGGCCTCCTTCTCCGCCACCTGCTGCTCGTAGCGCCACTTGGAGTAGTCCATGATGCGGGCCACGGGCGGGTCGGCGGTGGGGCCCACCAGGACCAGGTCCAGGTCCTGCTCCTGGGCCAGGCGCAAAGCCTCCCGGGTGTCCATGATGCCGAGCTGCTGGCCATCGGATCCGATGACCCTCACCTGTTTGGCGCGGATGCGTTCGTTGGTCAGGTACTCCTTTATCTACACCACCTCCTAGCCCGCAAGGCTTAAGCCTACAGGTTTGCGGGCTAAGGGCAGTCTAGCAGGAACCTTCCCCCGGGTACAATGGGGGCATGGTCCAGGTGGAACGAGGGCGCATCTACCGGGTCTTCCTCAACGATCCCGAGCGCCGCAACCCCCTTTCCCCGGGGATGGTGGAGGGCCTCCTCCAGGCCTTGGAGGAGGCCGAAGGGGACCCCGAGGCCAGGGCCTTGGTCCTCACCGGGCGGGGAGCGGCCTTCAGCGCCGGGGCCGACCTGGCCTTTCTGGAAAGGGTTACGGAGATGGGGGCGGAGGAGAACTACCGCCACTCCCTTTCCCTCATGCGCCTTTTCCACCGCCTCTACACCTTCCCCAAGCCCACGGTGGCCGCGGTGAACGGGCCAGCGGTGGCGGGGGGGGCGGGGCTGGCCACGGCCTGCGACCTGGTGGTGATGGACCAGGAGGCCAAGCTGGGCTACACCGAGGTCCGGATCGGCTTCGTGGCCGCCCTGGTTTCCGTGATCCTGGTGCGGGCCGTGGGGGAGAAGGTGGCCAAGGACCTCCTCCTCACCGGGAGGCTGGTGGGGGCCGAGGAGGCCAAGGCCCTGGGCCTTGTGAACCGGGTGGCGGCCCCGGGCCGGGCCCTGGAGGAGGCCCTGGCCCTGGCCGAGGAGGTGGCCAAGAACGCCCCCACCTCCTTGCGCCTCAGCAAGGAGCTCCTCCTGGCCCTACCGGGGATGGGCCTCGAGGACGGCTTCCGCCTGGCGGCCCTGGCCAACGCCTGGGTGCGGGAAACGGGGGACTTGCGGGAAGGGATCCGGGCCTTCTTTGAAAAGCGCCCGCCTCGCTTCGGCTAAGGCTACACTCTTCTTATGGGCCTCGTCCCCGAGTGCTTCATCACCGAGATCGTGGAAAAAGACCTAAGGGAGGGGAAGTACCCCAGGCTCCTCACCCGCTTCCCCCCAGAGCCCAACGGCTACCTCCACATCGGCCACGCCCGGAGCATCGTCTTGAACTTCGGCCTGGCCCTGGACTTCGGCGGGGAGTGCAACCTGCGCTACGACGACACCAACCCGGAAACGGAAAAGGAGGAGTACGCCCGGGCCATAGAGGAGGATGTGCGCTGGCTGGGCTTCACCCCCAGCCGGGTCCTCTACGCCTCGGACTACTTTGACCAGATGTACGCCTGCGCCCTGGTCCTCATCCAGGAGGGGAAGGCCTACGTGGATGACCTTCCTGAGGAGGAGATGAGCGCCCTCCGGGCCCAAGGGAAGCCCAGCCCCTACCGGGAGCGCAGCGTGGAGGAAAACCTGGACCTCTTCACCCGGATGGCCCGGGGGGAGTTCCCCACGGGAAGCCGGGTGCTGAGGGCCAAGATCGACCCCGCCCACCCCAACTTCAAGCTGCGGGACCCGGTGCTCTACCGCATCGTCCACGCCCCCCACTACCACGCCGGGGACCGGTGGGTGGTCTACCCCATGTACGACTACGCCCATCCCCTGGAGGACTTCATTGAGGGGGTGAGCCACTCCCTCTGCACCCTGGAGTTTGAGAACAACCGGGCCATCTACGACTGGGTGATCGAAAACCTCAAGGGCAAGTGCGGCCTACCCCTCTCCCCCAGGCCCTACCAGTACGAGTTCGCCCGGCTGGACCTGAGCTACACCGTCCTCTCCAAGCGGAAGCTGATCCGGTTGGTGGAAGGGGGGTACGTCTCGGGCTGGGACGACCCCCGCCTCCCCACCCTAAGGGCCTTAAGGCGGCGGGGGGTGCGGCCCGAGGCCATCCGCGAGTTCGTGCGCCGCACGGGGATCTCCCGCAACGAGGCCCGGATCGAGATGGACCTCTTTGAGGAGGTGGTGCGGGACGACCTGAACCCCATCGCCCCCCGGGTCTTGGGGGTGGTGAACCCCTTGAAGGTGGTCCTCACCAACCATGAGGGGGAGGAATGGCTACAGGCCCCCTACTGGCCCCGGGACATCGCCAAGGAGGGCTCGAGGCCCCTCCCCTTCTCCAGGGAGATCTACATGGAGCGCTCGGATTTCCGCCTCCATCCCCCCAAGGGCTGGAAGCGGTTCGCCCCGGGGCAGCGGGTGCGCCTGCGCCACGCCTACGTGGTGGAGCTGGAGGACGTGGTGGAGGAAGGGGGGGAGGTGAAGCTCCTCAAGGCCCGCGTGGTCCCCGGCACCCTGGGGGCCAATCCGGAGGAGGGCCCTAAGCCCAAGGGGGTGATCCACTGGGTTTCCGCCCGGCACGCCCTGCCCGTGGAGTACAGGCTCTATGGGCGGCTTTTCCTCACCAAGGACCCGGAGGAGGGGGGGGATTTCCTGAAGAACCTCAACCCCGAGGCCCTGGTGGTGAAGCGGGGGTTCATTGAGCCCAGCGTGGCCCAGGACCCCAAGGACACCCGCTACCAGCTGGAGCGGCTCGGCTACTTCTGGCAGGACCCCGTGGACTCGAGGCCCGGGGCCCTGGTGATGAACCGTATCGTCCCCCTGAAAGAGGGGTACCAGGCCTAGAAGCCCAGGCTCACCCCTATCCCTCCTCCCAGGCCCAACCCCCCCGTGGCCGGGTAGTAGGTGGGGTGGAGTTCGGCGAAGACCCCCAGGAGGGGCAAGGGCAGGTTGAGCCAGGTGCCCAAGACCGCCCGCACCCCTCCCTGGCCCCGCCCCTCCTGGGGCAGGGTGAGGCTAGGCCCCGTGCCCAAGAAGCCCCCCAGGCCCAGGTAGAGGTCGGTGAGGGGAAGCTTGAGGAGGAGGTCTGCCCCACCCCCTGAGGCCCCCGCCCCTGTCCCGGCGTAAAGCCGCCCCTCCACCAGGAAGGGCACCAGGACCAGGCGTACCCCCCCTTGCAGGCCAAAGGGGCTCCCCCCGCTCACCTCGGCCCGCTGGGCCAGGCCCAAGGCCAAGGCCACCGCCAAGACCGCCAGCACCCTACGCACGCCGCACCTCCCAAAGCAGGTCCTCAAGCCTTACCAGCCGCGCCCGGTGCACCCCGGGCCGGTAGTCGACCAATACCGCCTCCACCTTGAGGAGGGCCAGCGCCCTAAGGAAGGCCTCCTTAAGGGTCCAGCCCTCCAGGGGGCTCACCCGCATGCCCAGCTCCGGGTGCCGGGCCAGAAAGGATTGGGCCAGCTCCTCCGAGGTCCAAAGCCCTGAGAGGCGCTGGCCTAGGGCCTCGAGGACCAGGTGCTCCCCCGGCTCCCCTTCCAGCACGTACCAGGTCCCGGAAAGATCCGGCTCCACGGGTGGATAATACCCCTCGTGCGGCTGGACCGCTACTTGGTGGAACGGGGCCTGGTGGAAAGCCGGGAGAAGGCCCAGCGCCTCATCCGGGAGGGCCGGGTGCAGGTGGCGGGGAAAGTGGTGCAAAAACCCGCCTTTTCCGTGCCGGAAGGGGCCGAGGTCCGGCTTCTGGAAGGGGAGCCCTATGTGGGCCGGGGTGCCTACAAGCTCCTCGGGGCCCTGGCAGGCTTCCCCGTGGCCGTGGCGGGCAAGGCCTGCGCCGACCTAGGAGCCAGCACCGGGGGCTTCACCCAGGTGCTCCTGGAAAGGGGCGCCCGGCGGGTCTACGCGGTGGATGTGGGCCAGGGGCAGCTCCACCCCTCCTTACGGGCCGACCCGCGGGTGGTCTGCCTGGAGGGGCAGGATGCCCGCACCCTTCGCCTCCCCGAGGCCCTGGACCTGGTGGTCATGGACGTGTCCTTCATCTCCTCCACCCACCTGCTTCCCAAGGTGAGGGAACTCCTCCGGCCTGGCGGGGAGGCCTTGGTCCTGGTCAAGCCCCAGTTTGAGCTCTGGCCCGGAGCCCACAAGGGGGTGGTGCGGGAGGAGGCCCTACGGCGGGAGGCCCTTAGACGGGTGCGGGAAAGGGCCCAGGAACTGGGCTTCCAGGTGCTGGGGGAGGCGGCAAGCCCCCTTCCGGGCAAGGAGGGGAACCAGGAGTACTGGCTCTGGCTCAAGGCCCCTTGAGCCAGGCCTCGGCGATCTGCACCGCGTTGAGGGCCGCCCCCTTGAGGAGCTGGTCCCCCACCACGAAGAAGTCCAGGCCGTTCTCAAAGGCCAGGCTCTGGCGGATGCGGCCCACCTCCACATCCCACTTGCCGCTGGCGGTGAGGGGCATGGGGTAGCGCTTCTCCCCGGGGGCATCCACCACCTCCACCCCCGGGGCCGCCCGGAGGACCTCCCGGGCCGCCTCCGGGGTGACGGGCTTGGCGAACTCCACGCTCACCGCCTCCGCGTGGGCCCTCAGGGTGGGCACCCGCACCGCGGTGGCGCTGATGCGGATGCTCTCGTCCCCGAAGATCTTGTGGGTCTCCCAGACCACCTTCATCTCCTCCCGGGTATACCCATTTTCCTGGAAGGTGTCTATGTGGGGCAGGACGTTGAAGGGAAGGGGATGGGCGAAGACCTCCGCCTGGGGGGTTTCCCCGTGGAGGAAGCGGTGGGTCTCCCGCAAGAGTTCCTCCATGCCCTTGGCCCCCGCCCCCGAGGCCGCCTGGTAGGTGGCCACCACCACCCGCCTGGCCCCGAAAGCCCGGTGCAGGGGCCAAAGGGCCATGGCCAGGATGGCCGTGGTGCAGTTGGGGTTGGCGAGGATGCCCCGGTGGCGGAAGATGGCCTCCCGGTTCACCTCGGGCACCACCAGGGGCACCCAGGGCTCGTAGCGCCAGGCGCTGGAGTTGTCCACCACCACCGCCCCGCCTTCCACCCACCGGAGGGCGAGGGCCTTGGAGAGGCTACCCCCGGCGCTGGCCAGGACCAGGTCCACGGGCAAGGGACCCTCGGGAAGGGGTTCCACGGGGATCTCCTCCCCCCGGAAAGGAAGCCGCACCCCGGCGGAACGGGGGGAGGCATAGAGCCGAAGCTCGCTTAGGGGGAAGTTCCGGGCCTCGAGGACCCTAAGGATCTCCCGCCCCACGGCCCCCGTGGCCCCCACTACGGCTACCCGCACACCGCCCATGCTACCACCTCAACTTCTCCCGCAAAAACCCTTCCAGCTCGTCCACGTGGAGCCGGATCTGCTCCATGGTATCCCGGTCCCGCACGGTCACCGTGTCCTTGAGGCGGGTGGTGCCATCCTTGCTCTGGCCGATGGTGTCGTAGTCCACGGTGATGGCGAAGGGGGTGCCCACCTCATCGTGGCGGCGGTAGGCCTTGCCGATGTTCCCCGTATCCTCGTAGAGGATCCGGCCCAGGCCCAGGGCCTGGAGCCGGCCCTTGAGGCGCTTGGCGTACTCGGTGATCTCGGGCCGGTTCTTGGCCAGGGGGATGACCGCGGCCTTGATGGGGGCGAGCTGGGGCTTGAGCCGGAGGACGATGCGCTCCTCCCCATTCGGCAACTCCTCCCGGGTGAAGGCCTCGGCCAGGAGGGCCAAAACCCCCCGGTCCACCCCCGCCGAGGGCTCGATCACGTAGGGGACAAACCACTTCCCCGTATCGGGGTCGCGGTAGGCCAGCCGGGCCGTGGAGTGCTCGTTCCTGAGGACCCGGGCGGCGATGGCCAGCTCCTCCTGGTCCTTGGTGTGGCTCCCTAGGTCAAAGTCCGTACGGTTGGCGATCCCCTCCAGCTCTTCCAGGCCGTGGGGGAAGCGGTAGAGGATGTCCACCGTGGCCTTGGCGTAGTGGGCCAGTTCCTCCGGGGGCTGGGGGTAAGGGACCAGGTTCTCCCGGCTCAGGCCCATCTCCTGCCACCACCTAAGCCGCTCCTCCACCCAGTAGCGGTGCCAGTACTCGTCCTCCCCCGGGCGGACGAAGTACTCGATCTCCATCTGCTCAAACTCCCGCACCCGGAAGACGAAGTTCCTAGGGGTGATCTCGTTGCGGAAGGCCTTGCCGATCTGGGCGATGCCGAAGGGCAACTTGCGGCTGGTGCTGTCCAGAACGTTTTTGAAGTTGATGAAGATGCCCTGGGCGGTCTCGGGGCGGAGGTAGGCCAAGGCCGCCTCCTCCTCCACCGGCCCCACGTAGGTCTTGAACATCATGTTGAAGTAGCGGGGCGGGGTCCAGTCCCCGGCCTCCCCCGTGGCGGGGTCCAGCACCCCGGCGGCGGTCATGGCCCCCCCGGCCCGCTCCGGGGCGGCCATCATGGCCTGGACCAGGGCGTGCAGGCCCTCCTCCACCTCCATGGCCCGGTAGAGGCGGGAAAGGACCTCCTCGGGCTGCTCCTTTAGGAGGTGGTCCAGGCGGTAGCGCTTCTTGGTGATGCGGTTGTCCACCATGGGGTCGGCAAAGGTGGCCTCGTGGCCCGAGTAGTGGAGGACCAGGCGGTGGGTGAGGATGCTGGCGTCCAGGCCCTCCATGTCGTCCCGCTCGTAAACGTTGCGGCGCCACCAGGCCTGCTTCAGGTTGTTCTTGAGCTCCACCCCCAGGGGCCCGTAATCGTAGGTGCCCTGCAGGCCCCCGTAGATCTCCGAGCCTTGGAAGATAAACCCTCGCCGCTTGCAAAGCGCCACCAGTTCGTCAAGGGTGCTCGCTGGCATCGTACCTCCCCAAAGGGCCTAAGGCCCCGATTAGAGGGCATCTTACAGGAAGAAGCCCAGTGGGCCCAAGGTGAGCGGGGGCGCAAACCCCCAAGGGAAGGGGGCTTAGGCTAGAATGTGAGGTAGAGGGGAGCATGAACAGGTACGACGATCGCGCCAGGCTGGTCTTTCACTACGCAAGGGAGGAGGGGAGCCGCTTAGGCCACTCCATGATCGGCCCAGAGCACCTCCTCCTGGGCCTGATGCGCGAAGGGGGGACCGCGGCCCGCATCCTCCAGGAGTACGGGGCGAGCCTCGAGGCCATGCGCCGCATGGTGGAGGAGCTGGTGGGCCGGGGGGAGGGGAGCCGCACGGGTGAGCCCCCGGCCATCACCCCCAGGGCCCGGCGGGTCATGGAGCTGGCCAGCGCCGAGGCCCGCAACATGGGGGCCGCCGTGATCGGCACCGAGCACATCCTCCTGGGCATCATCCGCGAGGGGGACGGGATCGCTTACCGCATCCTCTCCCACTTCGCCAAGGACGTGGACGCCATCCGCTGGCGCATCCTCTCCATGGCCGAGGGCCGGGAACGGGAAAAGCCGGTGAACACCCCCTTCCTGGACGAGTACGGCCGCGACCTCACCAAGGAGGCCCGGGAGGGGAAGCTGGACCCGGTGATCGGCCGCCAGGAGGAGATCAACCGGGTGATCCAGATCCTGGCCCGGCGCACCAAGAACAACCCGGTGCTCATCGGCGACCCTGGGGTGGGCAAAACGGCCATTGTGGAGGGCCTGGCCCAGGCCATCGTGGAGGGGCGGGTGCCCCCCATCCTGCGGGGGGCCCGGGTGGTGGCCATCGACCTGGCCGGGGTGGTGGCGGGCACCAAGTACCGGGGGGAGTTTGAGGAGCGGCTGCGCCAGATCATTGAAGAGCTGAAAAACGCCAAGGTTATCGCCTTCATCGATGAGCTCCACACCCTGATCGGGGCGGGCGGGGCCGAGGGCACTCTGGACGCGGCCAACATCCTCAAGCCCGCGCTGGCCCGGGGGGAGATCCAGGTGATCGGGGCCACCACCACCGGGGAGTACCACCGCTACATCGAGAAGGACGCCGCCCTGGAGCGGCGCTTCCAGCCCGTGATCGTCCTGGAGCCCTCCCCGGAGGAAACCCTGGAGATCCTCAAGGGCCTCCGCCCCCGCTACGAGGCCCACCACGGGGTCATCATCCCCGACGAAATCCTGGAGCTTTCCGTCAAGATCGGCATCCGCTCCCTCCCCGGGCGGAACTTTCCCGACAAGGCCATAGACCTCATCGACGAGGCCGCAAGCCGGGTGCGCCTCAACGCCTCCTTGGGTCTGCCCGTGGCCGAGGAGGAGGACGGCACCCCCGTGGTCACCCGGGAGGACATCGAGGCGGTGGTGGACTCCTGGGGTGGGGTGTACGTGGACGACAAGGACGACGAGAAGCTCATGCGCCTGGAGGAGGAGCTGAAAAAGCGGGTGGTGGGCCAGGAGGAGGCCATCCGCGCCCTGGCCAGCGCCCTGCGCCGGGCCCGGGTGGGCCTGGGGGGGAGGACCCGGGTGGCGGCGAGCTTCCTCTTCGTGGGCCAAAGCGGGGTGGGCAAAACCCAGCTGGCCAAGGCCCTGGCCGAGGTCCTCTTTGGCTCGGAAAGGGCCCTCATCCGCTTTGACATGTCCGAGTTCCAGGAACCCCACTCCATCTCCAAGCTCATCGGGGCCCCGCCAGGGTACGTGGGCTACGAGCAGGGGGGGCGGCTCACCGAGGCCGTGCGCCGCCAGCCCTTCAGCGTG
The DNA here is from genome assembly GCF_000236585.1 of Thermus sp. CCB_US3_UF1. NCBI lineage: Bacteria > Thermotogati > Deinococcota > Deinococci > Thermales > Thermaceae > Thermus > Thermus sp. CCB_US3_UF1. The sequence goes on along the minus strand of NC_017278.1, from coordinate 898,342 downwards.
GTCCTCCTGGACGAGATTGAGAAGGCGCACCCCGACGTGTACAACACCTTCCTCCAGGTCCTGGACGAGGGCCGCCTCACGGACGGCATGGGGCGCACCGTGGACTTCCGCCGGGTGATCCTCATCATGACCTCCAACACCGGCTACAACGTGGGCCCCGCCATCGGCTTCACCAGCCGGGAGGTGGACACCGAGTCCCCCCTCAAGGCCCTCTTCACCCCCGAGTTCCTGGACCGCCTGGACGAGGTGATCCGCTTCCGGCCCCTCACCGAGGAGGAGCTGGTCCAGGTGGCTGGGCTCATGCTGGACGAAATCCAGAAGGAGCTGAAGAGCCGGGAGATCGAGGTCGCCTTCGCCCCCGAGGTGGCCCGGTTCGTGGTGGACCAGGCCCCCAAGACGGGGAGCGCCCGGGCCATCCGCGGGGTCATCCGGGAGCGCATCGAGGACCCCCTGTCCCTGGCCCTCCTGAAAAAACCCTCTGGCCGCCTCCTGGTGAGCGTGGAGGACGGGCACCTCACCTTCCACGAGGTGGAGGGGGAGGAACTCCTGGTCTAACGGCCCTCCCTAGCCCCAGGCCTCGAGGCCTAGCCCATGGCCAAAACCGCTTACGCCTGCGTGGAGTGCGGCTACCGCACCCCCAAGCCCCTGGGCCGGTGCCCGGGGTGCGGGGCCTGGGGGAGTTTCCAGGAGGCCAGCCTCCCAACCCCCAGGCCCCCCAGGGGCAAGGGGGGCCTCGAGGCCCCCACCCCCATCCCCCTGGCCCGGGTGGACGAGGCCGAGGAGCGGCGCTTCTCCTCGGGGATGGCCGAGGTGGACCGGGTCCTGGGCGGGGGGTTCGTGCCCGGGGAGGTGGTCCTCCTGGGGGGGGAGCCCGGGGTGGGCAAGAGCACCCTCCTCCTGGAGATGGCCAAACGCCTGCCCCAGGAGGTCTACTATGTGGCTGGGGAGGAGTCCCCGGCCCAGATCAAGCTGCGGGCCCGGCGGCTGGGGGTGGAAGACCTCCTCCTGCTGCGGGAAACCCGTCTGGAACCCCTCTTAGCCTTCTTGGAGGCCGCCCCGCCCCAGCTCCTCTTTGTGGACTCGGTCCAGACCATTGAGGCCGGGGGAAGCCCGGGAAGCCTGGTGGCCGTGCGGGAGGCCACCGCCGCCTTTGTGCGCCTGGCCAAGGCCACGGGCACCGCGGTGGTCCTGGTGGGGCACGTGACCAAGGAAGGGGTGGTGGCGGGGCCCAAGAGCGTGGAACACGCGGTGGACGCCACCCTTTACCTGGAAAGCGCCGGGGTGTACAGGGTGCTGCGGAGCGCCAAGAACCGCTTCGGCCCCGTGGGGGAGCTGGGGGTGTTCCGCATGGAGGAGGCCGGGCTTCTGGAGGTACAAAACCCCTCCGAGGCCTTCCTCCTGGAAAGGCCCCTAGGGGTGCCAGGCAGCGCCATCGCCCTGGCCCTGGCCGGGGAAAGGGCTTTGGCCCTCGAGGTCCAGGCCCTGGCCGCCAAAACCCCCTTCCCCGCCCCCCGCCGCCTGGTCCAGGGCCTGGATCCCAGGCGGGTGGACATGGTGCTGGCGGTCCTGGAAAGGCGGCTCGGCCTGCCCCTGGCCAACCTGGACGTCTACGTGAACCTGGCGGGAGGGCTTAGGGTGCAGGACCCGGGCCTGGACCTGGCCGTGGCCCTGGCGGTGTATTCTGCGGTGGTGGGCCGGCCCCTCCCCCACGACCTGGCCGTGGTGGGGGAGGTGGGCCTCCTGGGGGAGGTGCGGAGCGTGGTGGGGCTGGAGAGGCGGCTTCGGGAAGGGGAGCGGGCGGGGTTTGCCCGCTTCCTCCACCCCGGGAACACCCGGGGCCTGGGGGAGGCGGTGGAGCGGTACCTGGGATGAGCCTGCGCCTGCTCTTCTACCTCCTCTTCGCCCTCCTGGGCTACCAGCTAGCCGTGGGGCTGGAGGGGCTTGGCCTCCTCCCCCGCTCGGCGGGCCTCCTCTCCCTGAACCGCTTCTACCTGGTGGTGGCCGGCTTCCTGGGCGGAATCCTCCTGGCCCCCAGGGTGGAGGCCTTCTTGGAAAGCCGGCTGCGCCGCCTGCGGGAACTGCCCCCGGAGGTGCCCGTGGCCCTCACCCTGGGGGCCACCCTGGGCCTCCTCCTCACGGTCCTCCTCACCAGCCTCCTCTCCCAGATCCCGGGCTTTTCCCCCTACCACAGCCTCCTTCTGGCCCTCTTCCTCGTGGCCCTCTTCTCCTACCTGGCCCTGGGCTACAAGGAGTACCTGCGCCCTCCCCAAGAAAGGCGCCGCCCCCAAGGGGGCAAGGTGCTGGACACGAGCGTTCTGGTGGACGGCCGCCTGGCGGAGGTGGCGGCCACGGGCTTCCTGGAGGGGCCCCTCTTTGTGCCCCACTTCGTCCTCAAGGAGCTGCAGCACTTCGCCGATAGCCAAGACCCCCTGAAGCGGGCCAAGGGGCGGCGGGGCCTCGAGGCCCTGGAGCGGCTCAAGGAGCACCTCGAGCTGGAGGTCCTGGAGGAAACCCCCAAGGGGGAGAGCGTGGACGAGAAGCTCCTCTTCCTGGCCCGGGACCTTGGGGCGGCCCTGGTGAGCAACGATCTGGCCCTCCTGCAGATGACCCGCATCTACGGGGTGAAGGCCCTCTCGGTCCAGGCCCTGGCCCAGGCCCTCCGGCCCCAGCTCCAGGTGGGGGACACCCTGAGGCTCCTCATCCTCAAGGAGGGCAAGGAGCCCCACCAGGGGGTGGGCTACCTGGAGGATGGCTCCATGGTGGTGGTGGACGGGGGAAACCGCTACCGGGGGCAGGAGGTGGAGGTGGTCATCACCCAGGCCATCCAGACCCAGGTGGGCCGCCTTTTCTTCGCCCGCCCGGCGGTGGAGGCCTAGGCCCGGCGCAGGCTACGCCAAAGGAGATACCCCCCCACCAGGATCAGGGCCAAGGGAAGGGCGTAGGCCAGAAAAAGCCGCAAGGGTTCGCGGGTGAGGGCCAGGGGAAGCAGCATCCCCAAGGCCGGCCATAGGGCCCAGCGGTGGCCCAGGAGGAAAAGGGCGGCGAAGGTGAGGGCCATGCCCAGGAAGAGAAGCCAGCCCGCCTCCACCGCCCAAAGCCCCTCCACCAGGGCCACCCCCGCCAGGGAGAGGAGGATGCCCCCCGGGATCAGGGCCCACCACTGGGCCCGGTCCGCCAGGTAGGTGGCGATAAGCCCCGCCCCCAAGCCCAGGAGGAAGAGGCTTCCAGCCCACGCCTGCCCTTCAAGGAAAAGGGCCAGGGCCAAGCCCAGAAGGCCCAGGCCAGGGATGGAGGCCCACCCGTACCGCCCCTGAAGGTAGGCCGCCAGAAACCCTCCCCCGGCCCCCAGGAGCAAGAGGCCAAAGAGCCAGCGCCCCAGCGCCACCCCCAGGGCCTGGAGGAGGAGCAAGACCCCCAGGACCACCAGGGCAAGCCCCAGGGCCCAACCCGCCCGCTTCTCGTCCATAACCCCCCCCTTTCCCCCCCAGCTTACCCCCCAAGCCCCCTGGCATGAAGGGTATAATGCCCTTCGGCCTTGGCCGGCCAAGGAGGTGGAGCTTGAACCTGCACGAGTATCAAGCCAAGGAGATCCTGGCCCGCTACGGGGTGCCGGTGCCGCCCGGCAAGGTGGCCTACACCCCCGACGAGGCGAAGCGGATCGCCGAGGAACTGGGCAAGCGGGTGGTCATCAAGGCCCAGGTGCACGTGGGCGGCAGAGGCAAGGCGGGCGGCGTAAAGCTGGCGGACACCCCCGCCGAGGCCTACGAGAAGGCCCAGGCCATCTTGGGCATGAACATCAAGGGCCTCACGGTGAAGAAGGTGCTGGTGGCCGAGGCGGTGGACATCGCCAAGGAGTACTACGCCGGCCTCATCCTGGACCGCTCCCAGAAGAAGGTGGTCCTCATGCTCTCCAAGGAAGGGGGGGTGGACATTGAGGAGGTGGCCGCCCAACGCCCCGAGGCCATCCACAAGTTCTGGATTGACCCCCACAAGGGCTTCCGCCCCTTTGAGGCCCGGGAGATGGTGAAGCGGGCCGGGCTGGAGGGGAACCTGAACAAGCTGGCCCAGGTCCTGGTGGCCCTGTACCGGGCCTACGAGGGGGTGGACGCCTCCATCGCCGAGATCAACCCCCTGGTGGTGACCACGGACGGCCAGATCGTGGCCGCGGACGCCAAGATCGTCCTGGACGACAACGCCCTCTTCCGCCACCCCGACTTGGCCGAGCTTCGGGAGATCGAGGCCGAGCACCCCTTGGAGGTGGAGGCCAGCAACTACGGCTTCGCCTACGTGAAGCTTCCGGGGAGCATCGGCATCATCGGCAACGGGGCCGGGCTCGTGATGTACACCCTGGACCTGGTGAACCGGGTGGGGGGCAAGCCCGCCAACTTCCTGGACATTGGGGGCGGGGCCAAGGCCGATGTGGTGTACAACGCCCTCAAGGTGGTCCTCAAGGACCCGGACGTCAAGGGGGTCTTCCTCAACATCTTCGGCGGCATCACCCGGGCCGACGAGGTGGCCAAGGGGGTGATCCGGGCCCTGGAGGAGGGCCTCCTCACCAAGCCCGTGGTCATGCGGGTGGCGGGCACTGCCGAGGAGGAGGCCAAGCGGCTTCTGGAGGGCAAGCCCATTTACATGTACCCCACGTCCGTGGAGGCGGCTAAGGCCATCGTGGCCATGGTGGGAGGTGCGGCGTGATCCTGGTGAACCGCGAAACCCGCGTCCTGGTCCAGGGCATCACCGGGCGGGAAGGGCAGTTCCACACCCAGCAGATGCTGGCCTACGGTACCCAGGTGGTGGCCGGGGTCACCCCCGGCAAGGGGGGCATGGAGGTCCTGGGCCTCCCCGTCTACGACACGGTGAAGGAGGCGGTGGCGAACCACGCCATCGACGCTTCCATCATCTTCGTGCCCGCCCCTATGGCAGCGGATGCGGCCCTCGAGGCCGCCCACGCCGGCATCCCCCTCATCGTCCTCATCACCGAGGGCATCCCCACCCTGGACATGGTGAAGGCGGTGGAGGAGATCAAGGCCCTGGGCAGCCGCCTGATTGGCGGCAACTGCCCCGGGATCATCAGCGCCGAGGAGGCCAAGATCGGCATCATGCCCGGCCACGTGTTCAAGCGGGGCAAGGTGGGCCTTATCAGCCGCTCCGGCACCCTCACCTATGAGGCCGCCGCCGCCCTTTCCCAGGCGGGCCTCGGCACCACCACCACCGTGGGCATCGGCGGGGACCCGGTCATCGGCACCACCTTCAAGGACCTTCTCCCCCTCTTCAACGAAGACCCCGAGACCGAGGCCGTGGTCCTTATCGGGGAGATCGGCGGCTCCGACGAGGAGGAGGCGGCGGCCTGGGTGAAGGCGCACATGAACAAGCCCGTGGTGGGCTTTATCGGCGGGCGCAGCGCCCCCAAGGGCAAGCGCATGGGCCACGCCGGGGCCATCATCATGGGCAACGTGGGCACCCCGGAGTCCAAGCTCCAGGCCTTCGCCGAGGCCGGCATTCCCGTGGCCGACACCATTGACGAGATCGTGGAGCTGGTGAAAAAGGCCCTGGGCTAAAGGCCAGGGCCTACCCCTCCCCCCATCCCTAGACGGGGTGGGGGGGTTTAGCTGAGCCGTCCCGTGGCCTCGGCCATCTGGCGAAGCCTCTCCCCCTGTTCCCCGGATAGCTCCCCCGGGCGGAGCCGCCAGGCCCAGTTCCCCGCAGGGCGGCCAGGGTAGTTCATCCGGGCCTCGGAGCCCAAGGCCAGCACGTCCTGCACCGGGTACACCGCCAGCCGGGCCAGGGAGCGCATCCCCAGGGCCATGAGGGCCCAGGGAACCTCCTCCTCCCTTTGGAAGCCAATCCCCCAGTCCGCCAGGTAGCGGGCCAAAAAGGCCCGCTCGTGGGGGGTAGCGGTGCGGTACCAGCCCAGGGTGGTGTCGTTGTCGTGGGTGCCGGTGTAGACCACCACCCGGCCATGGGAAGGGTAGTTATGGGGCAGGAAAGGGTTTTCCAGGCCGTTGTCAAAGGCGAACTGCAGGACCTTCATCCCGGGAAGGCCGAAGCGGTCCCTCAGGGCCTCCACCTCCGGGGTGATGACCCCCAGGTCTTCCGCCAGGATGGGCACCCGGCCAAAAACCTCCTGGATGCGCTCAAAAAGCCGCTCCCCCGGGGCCTTGACCCAGCGCCCTTCCACCGCCGTGGGGCAGGTGGCGGGGATCTCCCAGTAGGCCTCAAAGCCGCGGAAGTGGTCGATGCGCACCAGGTGGAAAAGCTCCAGGGCCTTGGCCAAACGCGCCACCCAGAAGGAGAAGCCTTCCCGTTCCAGCACCTCCCAGCGGTAAAGGGGGTTGCCCCAGCGCTGGCCGGTTTCGGAAAAGTAGTCCGGGGGCACCCCGGCCACCACCGTGGGGCGGCCCTCCTCGTCCAGGTGGAACCACTCGGGGTGGGCCCAGACCTCGGCGGAGTCCTCAGCCACGAAGATGGGCATGTCCCCGATGACCTCGAGGCCCAAGGCCTCGGCCTCGGCCTTCAAGGCCCCCCATTGGCGGAAGAAAAGCCACTGGGTCCAGGCGTGAAAGGCCACCTCCTCCGCCAAGGCCGCCTCGGCCTCCTTGAGGGCCCGTTCCTCCCTGAGGCGCAGGGGCAGGGGCCACCGGTTCCAGGAAAGCCCCCCGTGGTGGGCCTTTAGGGCCATGAAAAGGGCGTAGTCCTTAAGCCATGAGCCCTCCTCCTCCTGGAAGGCCAGGAAGCTCTCCCGCTCCTCCTTGGGGGCCTTTGCCCCAAAGCCCCGGAAGGCCTCCTTCAGGGCGGGCCACTTCCAGGCGTACAGCCAGCCGTAGTCCACCCGCCCCTGGGGGAAGCCGGGATCGGCCAAGGCCACATACCCCGCCTGGGCCAGGGGCCTCAGGTCGATGAGGTAGGGGTTCCCGGCGAAGGCGCTGAAGGACTGGTAGGGGGAGTCCCCGTAGCCCGTGGGGCCCAAGGGCAGAACCTGCCAGTACCGGGCCCCGGATTCCTTGAGAAAGCGCAAAAAGGCCCGGGCTTCTTCCCCCAGCACCCCCACCCCGTACGGGCCAGGGAGGCTGGTGGGGTGGAGGAGGAGGCCATAGGCGCGCGGCAGCTCCATGGCCCTGAGTCTACCCCCCGGGTGGAAAAGCTTCCAGGGGCAAAGGCCCCCTAGAAGCGGTAGCTTAGGCCCAGGCTAAAGGGAGAGAAGAAGGTCCCGGTCTCCCCGTAAAGGAGGAAGCCGGTTTCCAGCCCCAGGCGGAGTTCGGGAGACAAGGAGGCAAGGGAAACGTTGATTCCCAGGACCACCCCGGGGTACAGGAAAAACCGGCCTCTCTCCCCAGCTCCCTGGCCCGTGCGCACGATGTGGGCGTAGCCCAGGTAGACCCTTGGGGCCAGGTAGGCTTCCCCGGTCTGGGTAGGGATAGGAAAAGGGTAGGCCACGTCCACCGCCAACCCCCACGCGCGTTCCTGGTAGCTGGCGCAGGTTTGGGTGGAAGGATCCCACACACAGCCATCCCAGTACTGGGAGCCAAGGCCCAGGGAAACGGCCACCCCAGCCCGGTACCCCGCTTCCAGGTAAGCGCCCAGGCCCATGGGGGTTATTCCCAGGTAAAACGCCTCCCTCACCATGCCCAGGCTCAGGCCCAAGGCGGTGGCGGAAAGGTGGAACCCCTCCTGGGTGGAGCGGGCGTGGAAGGGCGTGCCGGGAAAGGGGGCCGCCCGGAAGCCCCCTGGGGACGGGGCAGGGTTCACGGCCGAGGGCGCGCAGGCAGCAAGGAAAAGGAGTGCAAGCCAACTGGCTCGGGGTAAAAGCTTGGGCAGAATGGACATAATATCCTCATTTCTTTTTCTTTTAGCCCACCTTGTTCCCCTTCTCGTCGTAGGCGTAAAAGCCCCGGCCCGTCTTGCGGCCCAGAAGCCCCGCCTGGACCATGCGGCGCAGGAGGGGGGAGGGGCGGTACTTGTCGTCCCCGAAGCCCCGGTGGAGGACCTCCATGATGGCCAAGCAGGTGTCCAGGCCGATGAAATCGGCCAGCTCCAAGGGCCCCATGGGGTGGTTCATCCCCAGGCGCATCACCCCGTCGATGGCCTCCTTGCTGGCCACCCCCTCGCGCAGGGCCTCGATGGCCTCGTTGATCATGGGCATGAGGAGGCGGTTGGACACGAAGCCCGGGTAGTCCTGGACCTCCAGGGGGGTCTTCCCCATCCGCTGGGCCACGGCCACCACCAGATCCCGGGTTTCCGGGGCGGTGAGCTCCCCCCGGATCACCTCCACCAGGGGCATGAGGGGAACGGGGTTGAAGAAGTGCATGCCGATGAAGCGCTGGGGCCGGCCAGAGTAGCGGGCCAAGGCGGTGATGGGGATGGAGGAGGTGTTGCTGGCCAGGACCGCCTCCGGCTTGGCCAAGGCCCCCAGGCGCTCAAAGAGGCGGCGCTTCTCCCCCTCGTCCTCCACGATGGCCTCCACGATGAGGTCGGCCTCTTTGAGGTCCTCGAGGCTTAGGCCGGTGCGGATCCGCCCCAGGGCCTCCTCGTGGGCCTCGGGGGTGATCCTCCCCTTTTCCAGGAACTTCCCTAGGGAGCGCCGGATGCTGGCCAGGCCCCTTTCCAGGAAGCTTTCCGCCACGTCCACCAGCACCACCCCGTAGCCCGCCACCGCCGCCACCTGGGCGATGCCGCTACCCATCTGCCCCGCGCCCACCACGCCGATAACCTTCACTTCCATAGGGCACCCCGGGGGCTATTTTACGCCCTTGAGGTTTACCAGGAGGACCCCGAGGAGGGCCAGCCCCCCACCCCAGAGGGAGAGGGGGGAAGGCACCTCCCCCAGCCAAAGGTAGGCGATGAGGATGGCCAGGACCGGGGAGAGGTAGAGGAAGCTGGAGAGCCTCGAGGCCGGGGTGCGGGAAAGGGCGTAGGTCCAGGTGAGGTAGGCCAAAGCCCCGGGGAAAACCCCCAGGTACAAGGCGCTAAGGAGGGCGGGCCGGGGCGCCGTCCTCAGGGCCTCGGGAAGCCCGGGCAGGAAGAGGAGGAGGGGCAGGGTGCCCAGGAGGAGGGTGTACACGGTCATCTCCTGGCTGCGGTAGCGGGCGAAAAGGGGTTTTTGTAGGACGAAGTAGAAGGAGGTGGACAGGGCGGAAAGGAGGACCAGAAAGGCCCCGGGGCTCAAGGCCAGGCCCCCGCCCTCCCCGAAGGCGATGAGGCTAGCCCCCACCAGGGCCAGGGCAAACCCCACAACCCCCCAAGGGGAAAGCCTTTCCCCAAGAAGGAAGCGGGAAAGCAAAGCGGTGAACACCGGCCCGGTGGCGATGAGGAGGCTGGCGGCCCCGGCGCTCACCCAGACCTCCCCGTAGACCAGGGCGGTGTGGTAGAGGCTGATGCCCAAAAAGCCCAGGAGGAAGAGCCGGGGCAGGTCCTCCCGGCGGGGCGGGCGCACCCCCCATAGGGGGGCGAAGAGGAGGAGAAGGGCCCCCGCCACCAAAAAGCGCAGGAGGACCAGGTGCCCAGGGGCAAGCCCCTCCAGCCCCGCCCGGATCCCGGCGAAGGCGCTGGCCCAAAGGAGGATGGTGAAGAGGGCCGCCCCCAGGGCCTTAGGCTCCATGGGGAAGGACCAGGTAGTAAAGGCCCCGGCTCAGGTGGCCCCCTTCCAGGAGGGCGTTGACCTCCTTCGCCCCCACCCGCCCCACCCGGGCCTTGACCTCGGCCAAGGGGAGGTAGCGCCCGGTGTAGAGGTACTCCATTCCCAGGTGAAAGAGCCGCCCCATGGGGGTCTCCCCAGCGAAGACCAGGGCCGTGGCCAGGGGGGTCTTGGCCCGCTCCACCTCCCCTTCCCCCACCCCTTCCCGCTCCAGGCGGGCCAATTCCGCCTGCAGGGTGGAAAGCACCGCCTCCTTGTGGCTGGGGTCCGCCTGGACGTAGGCGTGGAAAAAGCCCGCCCCGTCCGCCTCCTCGTGGCCGAAGGAGGCCACCTCGGCCAGGCCCCGGTCCACCAGGGCGAAGTGCAGCCGCCCCGAGCCCTCCTCCCCCAGGAGGTGGGCCAGGACCTGGGCGGCGTACCGCCCCTCGTCCCCGTAGGCCAGGCCGGGGAAAAGGCCCACCAGGTAAAGGGCCCGGGCCTTCTCGTAGGGGCGCTCCTCCACGCCGTGGGCGGGGAGGAGGGGGGGGTAGGCCCGGTCCGCCTCCCCCATGGGCCAGTCCTGGGTGAGCCGCTCGGCCTCGGCCACCAAGGCCTCAAAGTCCACCCGGCCCGTGGCGGCCAGGACCATGTTCCCCGGCAGGTAGCGGCGGCGGTGGTAGGCGGCCATGGCCTCCCGGGTGAGGGCGGTGATGCTCTCCTCCGTGCCCAAGACGCTGTGGCCCAGAGGGTGCCCGGCGAAGAAGCGGGCCCGGGCCCAGTCGTAGGCCATGTAGCCCGGACGGTCCTGGTAGCGGGCGATCTCCTCCAGGATCACCCCCTTCTCCGTGGCGAAGTCCTCGGGGCGCAGGGCGGGGCGCAGGAGCTTGGAAAAGAGCTCCAAGAGGGGCAGGGCGAACTCGGGCAGGACCGCCCCGTAGTAGACCGTGGCCTCCTCGGAGGTGAAGGCGTTGTACTGGGCCCCCAGGCGGTCAAAGGCCAGGTTGACCGAGAGGGCGTCCATCCCCTCGGGGCCCTTGAAGACCATGTGCTCCAGGAAGTGGCTCACCCCGCTCTCCTCCGGCTCCTCGTCCCGGGCCCCGGTCTTGACGAAATAACCCAGGGCCACACTCCGGGCATCGGGAAGCACCTCGGCGATGATCTTGAGGCCGTTTTTCAGTTCTGCTTCACGAAACATGGGCCACCTCCCCCAGAAGGCCCACCCAGGGGTCGCGGTAGGGGTGGGCCCGCAGGAAGGCGTTCACCGCCCCCAGGTCCGTCCCCTCAATGGCCCCTTCGATCTCGGAAAGGGAACGCACCCGGCCCAGGGCGAAGAGGTCCCGGGCCATGGAGCTGGCCCGGCTGCGTATGGACTCGTCGGCCATGACCAGGGCGGTCCTCAGGCCCACCTTGGCCCGGAGGAGCTCCTCCTCCGTCACCCCCTGGGCCAGCCTTTCCATCTCCTGAAGCATCACCTCCAGGGTTTCCTGGGCCCGCTCCTTGGTGGTGCCGGCGTAGGCCATGAGGAGGCCCTGCCCCCTAACCCCGGCGGGGAAGGCGGAAACCGCATACACCAGGCCCCGCTTCTCCCGCACCTCGGTGAAGAGGCGGCTGGACATCCCTCCGGAGAGGACCTCGAGGGCCAGCCGGGCCGGGTAGAAGCCCGGATCCTCCGGCCCCACGTCGGGGTAGGCCAGGCCGATCTGCACCTGGGCGGTGGGGCGCGGAAGGGCGAAGCGATGGGGCTCAGCCAGCCGCGGTGGGGGGTAGAAGGCCTCCTCCCCCTCCCAGGCCAGGAAGGGCTCCGAGGCCGCGAGGAGGCGCTCCCAGGAAACCCCTCCCGCCACGGCCAGGATGGCCCCCCTAGGGGTATAGCGCCGGTGGAAGTCCGCCCGCACCGCCTCCGGGGTGGCCCCTTTCAGGTCCTCCGCCTGGCCCAAGGGGTCCCGCCCGTGGGCGGAGAGGAAAACCCGGCGCCTCAGCTCGGAAAAGAGCTTCCGCGCCGGCTGGTCCTCCTGGGAGAGGAGGCTTTGCAGGGCCACGCTCCGCACGGCCTCAAAGGCCTCCCTGGGCAGGCGGGGCTGGGTGAGGAGGAGGGCATAGAGGCGGAAGACCTCCTCCAGGACTTCCGGCAAGAAGGCGGCGGAAAAAAGGGTATACTCCAGCCCCGCCCCGCTTTGCCGCCTTACCCCCAGGGCGTCCAGGGCCCCCGCCAGGCCCTGGGCGTCCAGCTCCCCGGCCCCCTTCCAAAGCCACCCCTCCAGGAGGGCGCTGGACCCGAGAAGCCCCTCGGGTTCGTTCACCGCCCCGGCGGGGACCAGGAGGTGGAAGGCCACCCCCGGGTAGTCCCGCTCCTCCAGGGCCAGAAGGAGACCGTTTGGCAATCGCTCCACGCGGCTCACAGGCCTAAGGGTATCATGGGGAGCGTGAGGGAAGGGGAGCTTAGGGAAAGGCTCCTAAGGCCCATCCTCCGGGAGCTGAAGGATGGGGCCAAGGACCAGGTGGTGGTGGGGGGCCTCGAGGGCCTGGTGCGGAACCTGGCCCGCCCCTTTCCCGAGCTCCTCAGCCTCTTCCAGGGCTATGGGGAAAAGGCCCCCGAGGAAAGGCGGCGGATCCTGGAGGAGGCCATCCGCTTCCTGCAAGATGGCGCCCCGCCCCCCCCTGCCCCCAAGCCCCCGGGAAGCCTCTCCCCCGAGGACCCCGCCCACCTCCTCGCCCCCCCCCAGGGCCGGAAAAAGCTGGCCGAGCTGGCCCTGCGCACGGTGCGGGACGTGCTCCACTACTACCCCCGCCGCTACGAGGACCGCCGGGCCCTGCCCGGGGTGCGCTTCCTGGAGGAAGGCCAGAAGGCCACCCTGGCGGTGAAGGTCCTGGCCAAGGAGCTCCTCAAGACCCCCAAAAAGGGAATGCAGCTGGTCCAGGTGCGGGCCCAGGACGCCTGGGGGTGGCGGCTCACCCTGGTCTGGTTCAACCAGCCCTGGGTCCTGTCCCAGGTGGAGGTGGGGGCCACCCTGATCGTCACCGGGCGGGTGCAGCGGCGGGGCGGGGTGCAGCTTCTGGTGGAGCACTTTGAGGACGAGGGCACCGAGTCCCTTTCCACCGGGCGCATCGTCCCCATCTACCCCGCCAAGGAGGGCATAGGCCAGGCCTTCCTGCGGCGCACCGTCCACCAGGCCCTGCAAAGGGCCCTCCCCCTCCCCGATCCCCTGGCCCCCTACCGGGAGGCGGAAGGGCTTGGGGACTACTCCGAGGCCCTAAGGGCCATCCACTTCCCCGAGGACGAGGAGGCCCTCAAGCGGGCCCTCCTCCGCCTCAAGTTCCAGGAGTACCTCCTTCTGGAAATCAAGGCCCTCCTGGACGCCGGGGGGATGGTCTTGGGCCGGAGCTTCCGGGTGGAGGAGGCCTGGGTGGAGGCCTTCAAGGAGGCCCTGCCCTTCCCCCTCACCCGGGCCCAGGAAAGGGTTATGGGGGAGATCGCCTCCGACATGCAAAGCCCCAGGCAGATGGCCCGCCTCCTCCAGGGGGACGTGGGCTCGGGGAAGACGGTGGTGGCGGCCTTCGCCCTTTACCTGGCGGCGCAAAACGGGGCCCAGGGGGCCCTCATGGCCCCCACGGAGATCCTGGCCAAGCAACACCACCAAAACCTCACCCGCTACCTCTTCCCCTTGGGGGTGCGGGTGGAACTCCTCCTGGGCTCCATGACCCTCAGGGAGAAGGAGGCCGTCCTGGACCGCTTGGCCTCGGGAGAGGCCCAGGTGGCCGTGGGCACCCATGCCCTGATCCAGGAGAAGGTGGGCTTCCGGGACCTGGGCCTGGCGGTGGTGGACGAGGAGCACCGCTTCGGCGTCCTGCAGCGGCGGGCCCTTCTCAAGCTGGCCCGGGTGCCCCCGGACGTCCTGGTCATGTCCGCCACCCCCATCCCCCGCTCCCTGGCCCTCACCCTCTACGGGGACCTGGAGGTGAGCCTCCTGGACGAGATGCCCCCGGGGCGCATCCCGGTGAAGACCAAGGTCCTCCCCCACCGCCTCCGCCTCCAGGCCTACGCCTTCGCCCGGGAGGAGGTGCGCAAGGGGCACCAGGTCTTCGTGGTGGCCCCGGCCATTGAGGAATCAGAGGAGCTGGACCTCAAGGCCGCCACCACCCTGTTTGAGGAGCTAAGGGGCCTCCTCCCCGGGGTGCGCATGGCCCTCCTCCACGGGAAGATGCCCGCCCGGGAAAAGGATGCCGTGATGGAGGCCTTCCGCCAGGGGGCCTTTGACCTTCTGGTCTCCACCACGGTGATCGAGGTGGGGGTGGACATCCCCCGGGCAAGCCTGATCATCGTGGAGAACGCGGAGCGCTTCGGCCTGGCGCAACTCCACCAGCTCCGGGGACGGGTGGGGCGGGGGGGCCTCGAGGGCTACGCCATCCTCATCGCCGGGGAGGCAAGCCAGAAGACCCTCAAGCGCCTCAAGGTGCTGGAGGCCTCCACGGACGGCTTCTACATCGCCGAGATGGACCTGAAGCTGCGCGGCCCCGGGGAGCTGAGGGGCACCCGCCAGTCCGGCTACCCCGAGCTGAAGCTGGGGGACCTGGCGGAGGACACTGGGATCATTGAGCGGGCCCGGGCCCTGGCCAAGCGCATCCTGGAGGAGGACCCGGACCTCTCCCGCCCCGAGCACCGGGCCCTCAAGGAGGAGCTCCGGGCCCAGGCCGAGCGCATCGGTTTCCGCGAAGTCATCTGATGCCCCTCCTCGCCCTCCCCCACCCCCACCTGCCCGCCTTCGCCTCCCAGGGCGGGGCCCTGAGGGCCCAGGCCCTTAGGGACTACCTCCTGGCCCTGCGGGCGGTCTACGCCGCCTACGCCCCCATCCCCCCGGTGACCCTGTACGCCCTCTCGGAGAGGGACTGGCGGCAAAGGCTGGCCTATCCTTACGGCCTTCCCTTCCAGCACACGGGCCCCCAGGGCCTGGCCGTCTACGCCCCCCTCACCTACCCGGAAAGGCTCCTCCACCGCCTGCGGGAGGTCCTCCTCCCCCTAGGCCCCCCTCCGGGGGAGCCCGCCCTTCTCCTGGACCTCAACCTGGGGCACGAGTACGCCCACGCGGTCCAGGTGGCCTGGCGCCTGCGCACGGGGGCCCGCTGGCTGGACGAGTTCTTCGCCAACTACCTCTTCCTTCTGGGCCTGAAGGGGGCCAGGCCGGAGCTCGGGGAAACCCTTCTGGCCTGGAGCCGCTACCTGGCGGGGCTCAGCCCCAGGGTGCGGAGCCTTTCCGCCTACGAAAGGCGGCGGGGCAACCTGGAAAGCGCCCTCTGGTTCCAGGCCCAGTTCACCCTCAAGGCCGAGGCCCTCCTTGCGGAGGGGGACAGGCTCCTTAGGGCCTTTCTGGACGCGGCCCCCTTGGACCGCAGGAAGGGGCACCGCCTCCTCCTCAGCCTCTACCCCGAGCTCCGGGACTGGTTCGCCGCCTTCGGCCTCAGGGGCGCACCCGAGGGGGGGTCTTCCCCTCAGCCAGGGACCTGAGCCAGTCCAGGAAGGCCACCTCCCCCACCTTCAGGGTGTAGAGCTCGGGCCGGGGCAGGATGCAGTGCTGGCTCCCGGGGGCCAGGTAGAGGGTGTAGTTCTCCGCCTGGGCGGGAAGGAGGAGGGCCCTTTGGGCCCCTTCCGCCCACTCCCGGGCCGTGGCCTCGGAGGGGGTGCGCTCCCCCTTCATGAGGCCATAGAAGAAGACCTGGGTGCCGTCCAAGGCCGTGGTGTACTGGGCGAAACGGGCCTTGGGGAAGGCCCGGGCCAGGACCAGGTAGATCTCCGCCACCTGGGGGTTGGGAGAAAGCCCCGCGACCTCGGGCAGCCGGGGGTTCCACACCGCGAAGCCGGGGAAGCCCTCGGTGCGCACCCCCACCCCGGCGTCCCCGCACACCGCCACCTGGGCCTCCTTGTAGGCGGCAAGAACCCGGTCGGCCCAGAAGACCGCCCCGTAGGCCCCGGCGGAGCACCCGGTCACGAAGACCCGTTCGGGGTTGGTGTAGTTCCTAAAGACGTAGTCCAGGACCCCCTGGACGTTCCTGGCCCCCTGGTGGTGGACCCTGAACCCCCCGTAGTCCACCGTGGCCCGGCCCACGTGCAGGTCCCCGGTGCAGTAGGGGATGAAGACATGGGTCCAGCCCGCGAAGGGGTTGGCCGCGCTCAGGCGGTTGTAGATCCCCTGGGCCAGGAGGAGCTCCTGCACGTCCACCCGCTTGCGGTAGGTCTGGCTCTCCGCGCTGCAGGTGGCGGCGTTCCAGCAGGCCCCGCCCCCCTGGAAGTCCAGGACGAGCCTCTTGGGATCCCCCGGGCTTACGTAGAAGCGGTAGGGGGAGCCGTCGGAGCAGAGGCCGCCCGGAACCTCCACCGCCTTCCAGAAGGCCTCGAGGCCCTGGGCCAGGGCCAGACCAAGGAACAACAAGAGGGCCAAAAACCGCCGCATTGTTCACCTCCGCCCCCAGTCTAAAAAAGAGCTTGGACCGGGTCAAGAAAAGGGCGGCCCCAAGGCCGCCCTTGGGGCGGGCATCTTAGAACACCGCCTTATGCAGGATGTCCGTGACGGAAACGATGCCGATCACCTCCCCCTGGATCACGGGGGCGCGGCGGATCCCGGTGTTGGCGAAAAGCCGGGCCACGTACTCCACCCCCAGGTCGGGGTTCACGGCGATCACCGGCTTGGTCATGATCTCGTGGATCTGGACCGTGGCCGGGTCCTTGCCGTAGGCGATCACCTTGTAGACGATATCCGTTTCCGTGACGATGCCGTAGGCGTCCTCCTCGTGGCGGCGGTCCACGATGAGGGCCCGGAGGCCCGTTTCCTTCATGAGGTTGATGGCCTCCTTCACCGTGGCCGCCCCTTGGATCATCACCACCTGGGTGGACATGATGTCCTTGGCCTTCTTCACGGCGCACCTCCTTACCCGGTGGGGAAGGGGGTAGGGTTACCGGGCACCCTCAGGGTACCCCAAGGGGTATGGGGCCGCCCAGGGACAAACCTACCCCTAGGCCCACTCCACCCGGCTCCCCGAGAGGTGCTTGCGCACCCGAAGCCGGGCGGGAAGCCGCTCCGCCAGGGCCTCCACATGGGTGACGATGCCCACCAACCGCCCCCGGGTGGGCAGGCTCTCCAGCACCCCGGCCACCAGCTCCAGGGTTTCCGGGTCCAGGGTGCCAAAGCCCTCGTCCAGGAAAAGGGCCCCAAGCCTCCCCTGGGAAAGCTCCTCGGAAAGGGCCAGGGCCAGGGCCAGGCTGGCCAGGAAGCTCTCCCCCCCGGAAAGGGTCTTGACCGGGCGCTCCGCGTCCGTCCAGAGGTCCAGCACCGCGTACTCACTCCCCCGGGCCCGCAGCCGGTACCGCCCTCCGGAAAGGGTGTGGAGGAGCTCGTCGGCCCGCGCCACCAGGTGCTGCTGCCGCAGGCCCAGGAGGTAGGTGGGGAAGTTGTGCCGCTGGAGGTCCAGGGCCAGCTTCTCCCACAGAGCCACCTCCTGGGCCACCTGGGCCAGGCGGCCCTCCAGCTCCCGGCGGCGGTCCAGATCCCTCTCTAGCCCCCTTAGGCGCTCCTCCAGGACCGCTTCCCGCCGCTTTAGGTCCTCCAGGGCCTTCCGGCTTTCCTCCAGGACCTTCTGGGCCTGCTGGACCCTTGCCTCGGCCTCCTCCAGGGAAAGGGGCGGGGCCGGGGGAAGGGCGCGCAGGCGGGCCTCCACCTCCGCCCACTCCTCCCGGTGCGTGCGCAGCTGGGCCTCCAGGGCCTCCTTCTCCCCTGGGGGAAGGTAAAGGGCTTCCGCCTCCCTCTCGGGAAGAAGCCCTTCCACCCGGGCCCGGGCCTCGGCCAGGGCCCGCTCCTGCTCGGCCTCCTTGGCCTTTAGGGCCGCCAGGCGGTGCTCGGCCTCCTGGATGGCCTGGGAAAGCCGCTGGTCCTCCCTCTCCTGCCCCTCCAGGTCCTTCACCCGGGCCCGGAGGGCCTCCAGGTGGGCCTTCACCCCCTGGCCCCCGGTCCTCTCCTGGAGGTGGCGGTAAAGCCCCGCCCCCAGGGCCTCCTTTTCCGCCCTCAGGGCGGCCAGGGCCCGCTCCGCCTGCTGGAGGGCCGCCTCCGGCTCCTCCACCCCTTTTGGGGCCAGGCGGGCTTCCTCCTCCCGAAGCCTCGCCAGCCCCTCCTGCATGGCCTTGGCCTTCCCCTGGAGCTCCCTATACCCCTCCCGCAGGGCCTGCAACCGTTCCTTGAGCCCTTCCAGGGTTGTCTGCAGGGCCTCGAGGTCCCCGGGAAGGGGCTCGGGAAGGGCGGAAAGGGCCTTCTCCTTCTCCGCCAGCTCCCCCTCCAGGGCCCCAAGCCGCCGGAGCAGGGCCTGGAGCTCCTCCTCCAGGGAACGCCGCTCCAGGGCAAGCCGGGAGGGCTCCCCCAGGGGGGGCAGGGCGTGGACCACCCCCCCGCAGAGGGGGCAGGGCTTCCCGGGCTCCAGGAGGTCGCGGTAGGCCCAAAGGCCAAGGCGCCGCTCCTCCCGGGCCAGCTCTTCCAAGGCCCTTTCCAGGCGGGCCCGCTCCCTTTCCAACTCCTCCTTGCGCGCCCTTAGGGCGGCCACTTCCTCCTTAAGGCGGTGGGCGGTGGCCGCCTGCAAGGCCCCTTCCACCCTTTCCGCCTCGGCCCGAAGGGCCTTCCCTTCCCTCTCCAGGGCCGAGAGCTCTTCCTGGAGGCGGGAAAGGGCCTTTTCCTCCTCCTCGCGCCGGGCCTTGGCCCGGGCCCAGGCCCTTAGGGCCTCGGCCTCCCGCGCCAGGCGGTCCTCCTCCGCCAGCACCCCCTCCAGGGCCGCCGGGTCCAGGCGGGGGGTAGGGTGGGCTTGCGTGCCCACCCGGCGCCAGAGGGCCTCCAGGGCCTTTAGCTCCTGGGCCTCCAGAAGGGCCTCCCGGGCGGCCCTTAGGGCCTCGGGGGAAAAGGCTAGGGCCCGCCGGGCCTCCATCAGGTCGGCAAGCCGGGCCTCCACCCCTTGCCGCTCCCCTTGCGTCCCCTTGAGGGCCTCCTCCTTGGCGCGGAGGTCCCGCCAAAGGGGCAGGGCCCGCTCCGCCTCCGCCGCCCGGGCAAGCCGCGCCTCCAGGGCGGCCATGGCCGGGGCCTCCGCCTGGAGGCGGGCCCGCCAGGACTCCAGGGCGTGCCGCTCCCGAAGGAGGCGGAGGGCCTCCTGCGCCCCTTTGGCCTCCTCCGCCAGGCGCCCTTCCTCCCGGGTAAGCCGGGCGATCTCCTTCCGCAGGCCCTGAAGCTCCCCCTCCAGGGCCTCCTTGGCCTCGAGGGTGGCCCCCTCCAGAGGGCGGAGCTCCCCCTCCAGGTGCCCCTTCTCCTCCAGAAGGGCCGAGCGCCTTTCGGCGGCCCTTTCCCGGGCCCGCTCCAACAGGGCAAGCCCAAAGAGGTCCGCCAGGATCTCGTGCCGCTCCCGGGCTTCCCCCTTGAGGAAGCGGTCAAACTCCCCTTGGGGCAGGAGGAGGGCCCGGGTGAAGGCCTCGTAGGAAAGGCCCAGGATCTGGGCCATCCGCTCGTTGAACTCCGCCTGGCGCTCCAGGGGCAGAAGGCGCTCCCCTTGGGGCAGGATCTCAAAAAGCCGGTCCTCGCTCCGCCTCCCCCGGACCCGGTCCACGCGGAAAACCCGTCCCCCCACCTGGAAGACCAGGCGCACCCGGGCCTCGGGGACCGCGGGGTGCTTGAGCTCCTTCACGCTCCGCCCCACCCGGGGCACGCGGCCATAGAGGGCGAAGGCCATGGCGTCCAGGAGGGTGCTCTTCCCGCTCCCCGTGGGCCCGGTGATGGCGAAGAGCTCCACATCGGAAAAGTCCACCGCCTGCGCTTCCCGGTAGGGGCCGAAGCCCTCAAGCTCCAGGCGCAAGGGCCGCAAGCTCCACCTCCTCCAGTACCTTTACGAAGCGCTCCAAAAGGGCCTCCTCCTTCCGCCCCCGGGTTTCTAGGTAGCGGGCGTAGGCCTCCTTGAACCCCAGGTGGGCCCCCATGGCCTCCCCCTCCCCGGCCTCCACCATCCCCGCGGCCTCCACGGCCAGGAGATGGGGCAGGGCCCGAAAGAGCCGCTCCCTTTCCTCTGGGGAAAGCCTCCCCTCCACCACCAGGCGCAGGTAGCCGGGGAAGCGCTCCATCTCAGCCAAGCGGGCGTCAAGCTCCTCCTTGCGCAGGCGGAAGGTCCTAAGGGGCCTACCCCAGCGCTCCCGTATGGGGTGGACCCGGGGAGGGCCCGAGGGGGGAAGCTCCACCAAAAGGGCTCCCCGCTCCGCCTCCTCCCCCTCGCCGAAGTCCAGCTGGACCAGGCTTCCCGGGTACCAGGCCAGGGGGGCCTCGGAAACCTGCTGCTGGCGGTGGATGTGCCCCAGGGCCAGGTAACGGGCCGAAAGGGGCAGGGCGGAGGGGGGAACGGCGTAGCTCCCCCAAAGGTGGAAGGCGAACTCCCCCGCCCCCGGCCTGGCCCCCTCCAGGGCGAAGTGGGCCAGCATCAGAGGGCTTTCCAGGTTGGCCAGGATGCGGCGCATGGCCTCGGCGTAGCTGCGGTGGCGCTCCTCCGCCTCCTGGAAGACCCGCTTCACCAGGATCCGCTCGGAGACGAAGGGCAGAAGGGCCGCCTCCACCCCCCCCAGGGCCACCACCCCCCCCCTCCTCCCGGAAGAGGGGCCTCCCCCGCACCGCCGCCCCCGCCAAGGCGAAGAGGGGGGCCAGGGCCTCGAGGCGCTCCTTGGGGTCGTGGTTGCCGGCGATGACCAGGGCGGGTATCCCCAGCTCCCTTAGCCTCAGGAAAAACTCCACCGCCTGGGCCTCGGCCTCCGCGGAAACCTGGGGGCGGTCAAAGAGGTCGCCCGAAACCAGCACCGCGTCCACCCGCTCCTTGGCCGCGATCTCCAGGAGGGCCTTCAGGGCCTCGCCGATCTCCGGGGTGCGGTCCACCCCCTTGAGGACCTTGCCCAGGTGCCAGTCGGCGGTGTGGAGAAGGCGCACGGGTTCCATTATGCCCTAGTGGGGATGGGGATGGGCCTCCGGGGGCCCACCCCGCCCTCCCCGGAAGGCCCAGGCGGCCACCAAGGTGGTGAGGGGCACGGCGAGGAGAAGGCCCAAGGACCCCAGGACCATGCTGACCAGCTCGGCGGCGAAGGGCTCGGTGTTGAGGAGGAAGCGCAAGGGGGTGGGGTCCTTGGTGAGGAGGAGGAAAAGGGGCAACGACCCCGCGGCGTAGGCCAGGACCAGGGTGTTCACCAGGCTGCCGATGTGGTCGTAGCCCACCTCCATCCCGCGGCGGTAGAGCTCCAGAAGGCCCAGGCGCGGGTTGGCGTGGGCCAGGGCCTGGACCACGGCGGCCTGGGTTACGGTCACGTCGGTGAGGGCCCCCAGGGCCCCCACCACCACCCCTGCCAGGAAGAGGGAAACCAGGTCCACCCCTCCCCACTGCCTGAGGAGCATGGCCTCTTCCGAGGCCAGGCCGGTGAAGGCCAGGCTCCGGGTAAAGAAGAGGGCCAGGAGGAGGACGAAGGCCACGGAAAGGAGGGTGCCCACCAGGGCCGCCGTGGTCTTGCGGTTCACCCCGTGGACCAGGTAGATGGTGAGGAAAAGCACCCCTAGGCTGCCCAGGAAGGCGATGAGGAGGGGGTTTCCTCCCGCAGCCACCCGGGGCACCACGAAGTAGACCACCACCAGCAGGCTGAGGAAGGTACCGAGCAGCCCCCGCACCCCCTTTCCCCGGCCCAAGAGGGCGGCGAAGAGGGCAAAGAGGCCCAGGAGGAAGAGGAGGAGGGGGATGCGGTCGGGCTCGGTCACGTAGACCCTTTCCCCCTCCCGGTAGAGGACCACCCCCTGCCCTGGGCGGAACCCCCCGCCGTCCGCGGGCAGGAGGGCCTCCCATTCCTCCCCCCCCACCCGCACCAGGGCCACCCCCCGGCCAGGGTCCAGGGAGAGGATCCGGCCCAGGAGGTACGACCCCTCCCCCTGGGCCAGGGCGGGCAGGGACCATAACAGGAAAAGGAGCACGGCGCGCATGGCCCCACTTTACCCGGCAAAGGATGAAAACCCCTTCTCAGTTTGCTATCCTGGGGGGCATGGAGCGCTCCACAAGGCAGCGGCGGGCCATCCGGGAGGCCTTCCTCGAGGCGGGCCGCCCCCTCTCCCCCCAGGAGGTCCTGGACCTGGCCCGCAGGAAGGTACCCTCCCTGGGCCTGGCCACCGTCTACCGCACCCTGAAGGGCCTGGTGGAGGAAGGCTTCCTGACCCCCGTCTCCCTCCCCGGGGAACCCCCGCGGTACGAGCCCGCGGGGCGGGGCCACCACCACCACTTCCTCTGCCGCCTCTGCGGCCGGGTCTTTGAACTCCTGGGGTGCGACCTGGCCCTGGAGGGGCACCTGCCTCCCGGCTTCCAGGCGGAAGGCCACGAGGTTACGGTCTTTGGCCGCTGCCCGGAGTGCGCCTAGGCCTCTAGCCCTCCTGGGGGTAGGAGGAAAGGGGTTTGGTCCAGCGGACCTCCTCGAGGGCCCCGTCAAAGCGCAGGAGGGCGGCTAAGCGGGCCCGGGAGTAGACCCGGTGGGGCTCCTTGGGGATGAAGGCGGTGACGATGTCCACCTGCCGCGGGGTGGCGTACTCCAGGACCACATGGAGGGGCAGGCGGAGCCTGGGGGGGAAGACCATGTAGCCCAGGACCAGCATCCGCTGGTCCTCGGGGTAGATGGCCAGCTCCCGGCCCCACTCCAAGGCCCGGAGGATGTCCAGCTCGGTGAAGCCCTCCTGGAGCATGTGCTTGGCCACGTGGGGGCCCAAGCGGTAACGTCCCTCCCGGAGGTGGGGCAAAAGGTCCTCCAGACGGCGGAGCTTTTTCACGGCCAACCCACCCCCTTCCCCTCAAGTTTAGGGACCTTTAGGTCCAGGAGTGTGGCCCCTTACCGGTAAGGCCCCAGGGCCTTGGGGTCCCGCACCGCCAGGAAGGCCCCGTAGACCCGGCTGGCCCCGGCCCGAAGGAGGGCCTCCCTGGCCCGCAAAAAGGTGGCCCCGCTGGTGAGGACATCGTCCACCAGGAGCCAGGCCCCCTCCACCCGGGCCCGGGGGGCGAAGAGGTCCGGGGGAAGCCGCCCGCGGCCCCGGCCCCGGGTGGGCTGGCCTGGGGCGTAGCGCACCCGGCTTAGGACCCGGCGGTAGGGTAGGCCCAGGAGGCGGGCCACCTCCCGGGCCAAAAGCTCCGGGGGGTTATATCCCCGCCAAAGAAGGCGGGGAAGGAGGGTGGGGACCGCCGTCACCCCCTCCAGGGCCCAGGCCTGGGCCCGGACCCCCTCGGCCAAGGGGCGGGCCAGAAGGGGGGCAAGCCCCGCCCGCCGGCCATACTTCAGGGCCCGGGCCAGCCCTCCCACCCGGCCGTAAAGGCCCAGGTAGACCATCTCCCCCGCGGCGAAGGCCCCTAACCCCGCCCGGCAGCGGGAGCAGAGCAGGGGACGGTCCAGCCTGCCCCCGCACCCCGGGCAGAGGTGGCCCAAAAGCCCCTCAAGAAAGCCCCAAAGCATCCCGCAAGGCCTCGTCAAAGGGCGGGTAGAGCACCCCCTTTTCCGTCACGATCCCCGTGAGGTAGCGGTGGGGGGTGATGTCGAAGGCGGGGTGGTAGGCGGGGAAACCCGCCGGGGCCAGGCGCATCCCCTTTAGCTCCAAGACCTCCTCCGGGGGCCGCTCCTCAATGGGGATGCCCTCGCCGGTGGGAAGCTTGGGGTCCACGGAGGCAAGGGGCAAGGCGGCGTAGAAGGGGATGCCGTGGTGGTGGGCCAGCACCGCCAGGGCGTAGGTGCCGATCTTGTTGGCGAAATCCCCGTTGAGGGCCATGCGGTCCACCCCCACCACCACCGCGTCCACCTGGCCCCGCCCCATGAGGAAGCCCGCCATGTTGTCGGCGATGAGGGTGGCGGGCACCCCGGCCCGCAGGAGCTCAAAGGCGGTGAGGCGGGCCCCCTGGAGGTAGGGCCGGGTCTCGTCCACCCAGACGTGGGCCACCCGCCCCTGGCGGTGGGCCTCCACGATGGCCCCCAGGGCGGTGCCGTACCCTCCGGTGGCCAGGGGGCCGGTGTTGCAGTGGGTGAGGACCTGGCCCCGGAGCACCCGGGCCCCGTGGAGGCTGATGGCCCGCTCCGTCTCCTCCACCTCGCGCCAGAGGGCCTGGGCGGCCTCGAGGCTTCCCTTGGCATCGCCCCAGAAGGGCCGCAAGCGGTCCAGGGCGTGGAAGAGGTTGACCGCGGTGGGGCGGCTTTGCCGCAGGAGGCGGTCGGCCTCCTCCGGGTCCTCCCCCGCCCTGTGGGCCAGGACCATGCCGAAGGCGGCGGCCACCCCGATGGCCGGCGCCCCCCGCACCACCATGGCCCGGATGGCCTCGGCCATCTCCCGGGCGCTCCGCACCGGCACCCAGACCTCCTCCAGGGGAAGGCGCCGCTGGTCCAAAAGCCAGAAGACCCCCTCTTGCTCGTCCAGGCGGAAGGGCAGAAGGCGTTCCACCCCTTCAGCCTAAAGGAGGCGGAGGACCTTGTCGTCCCCGGGCCGGACCTGGCCCCGGCCATCCCGGTTGGAGGTGGTCACGTAAAGGGCCCCGTCCGGCCCCACCCGCACCTCCCGCAAGCGGCCCAAGCCCTGAAGGACGGTCTCCACCCGGGCCACCCGCCAGTTCCCCTTCCCCCCGGTAAGCTCCAGGCGGAGGAGGGCCTGGCCGCGAAGCCCGGCCACGTAAAGCCCCCCGCGCCAGAAGGCCAGGTTGCCCGGGGGGAAGCCCTGGGGCCAAAAGTAAAGGGGGTCCAGGTACCGCGGGTCCCCACCCCGGCCCACCACCCGGGGCCAGCCGTAGTTGCCCCCGGGGAGGATGAGGTTGACCTCGTCGTGGCCGAAGCCCTGCTCCCCGCTGGGCCCATGCTCGCTGGCGAAAAGCTCCCCCGTTTCCGGGTGCCAGGCCAGGCCTTGGGGGTTGCGGTGGCCGTAGCTGTAGACCTCCGGCCTTGCCCCCGGGCGGCCCAGGAAAGGGTTCCCCGGGGCCGGGGCCCCCTCGGGGGTGAGCCTCAGGATCTTCCCCCCCAAGGAGGAGAGGTCCTGGGCCAGTTCCCGCTCGTACACCTCCCCGGTGGTCACGTAAAGCATCCCGTCGGGGCCGAAGGCGATCCGCCCCCCGGAGTGGAGGCCGTGGGGCCGGGCGGGAATGCCGTCCAGGACTACCCGCTCCAAGACCCCCCGCTCCCCCCGGTGCCAGAGGCGCACCACCTGGTTCCTAAGCCCCCCTTC
This sequence comes from Thermus sp. CCB_US3_UF1, assembly GCF_000236585.1. Classification (NCBI taxonomy): domain Bacteria; kingdom Thermotogati; phylum Deinococcota; class Deinococci; order Thermales; family Thermaceae; genus Thermus; species Thermus sp. CCB_US3_UF1. The sequence continues at coordinate 873,475 of NC_017278.1, read as the reverse complement.
CTCCACGGTGCGGTAGGCGTAGAGGTAGGGCTCCTGGGGGAAACGGGGGTGGAGGGCGATCCCCAAAAGCCCCGACTCCCCCCGGGCGTAGACGGAAAGCTCCGCGTAGAGGGTGGCCCGCCCGCCCCGCACCAGGCGGATCCGCCCTGGCCGCTCGGCCACCAAGAACCCCCCGTCGGGCAGGAAGGCCAAGGCCCAGGGCACCTCGAGGCCCTCCACCGCCTCCTCCAGCCGCTGGGCCCGGCCCCGGCCCAAGCCCAGGGCCAAAAGCCCTGCCAGCACCTGCCTCCTGGAAAGCATCCTCCCCTCCTTGGGGGAGGAGGCTACCCCAAAGGCCCCTAGGCCTTGGGGTCCAGGATCACCTTTACCCCCTGGCCCGAGGCCAGGAGGGCGAAGGCCTCGCGGTAGCGGCTCATGGGCAGGCGGTGGGTGATGAGGGGGGTGAGGTCCACCCGGCCCGAGTAGACCAGGGCCGTGCCCTGCATCCAGGTCTGCCAAAGCCGCCGCCCGGCGATCCCGTAGGCCGTGACCCCCCGCATGACCAGCTCCCCTGCCAGGTCAAAGCGGATGGGGTCCGAAGGGATGCCCAGGATCCGGGCCTCCCCCCCGGGGATGAGGGCCTTCAGGCCCTGGTGGATGGCGCTCTCGTTGCCGGAGAACTCCAGGAGCACCTCCACCCCGCTGCCCGTGACCCGGCGCACCACCTCCAGGAGGTCCTCCTCCTTTGGGTTCACCAGGCGGTCGGCGTAGGGCTTGGCGAAGGCCAGGCGGTAGGGGTTGGGGTCGGAGATTAGGATGGGCCCGGCCCCGCTGGCCCGGGCCACCATGGCCGCCATGAGGCCGATGGGCCCGGCCCCGGTGATGAGGACGCTCTTGCCCGAAACCCCGCTCCCCGCGTACACGGTGTGCACGGCGTTGCCAAAGGGCTCCAGGATGGCCGCCACTTCAAAGGGCAGGTCCTTGGGGTTGACCCAGGCGTTTTCCGCCGGCACCACCACGTACTCGGCAAAACCCCCATCCCGGTCCACCCCCAGGATCTGGGTGTCCAGGCAGACGTGGTAGTTGCCCGTGCGGCAGGCGGGGCAGGCGTGGCAGACGATGTGGCTTTCCAGGCTCACATGGTCCCCCACCTGGGGGCGCTTTACCCCCGGGCCCACCGCCTCCACCACCCCGCTGAACTCGTGCCCGGTGACCAGGGGTGGACGGATCCGCCCCTGGGCCCAGGCGTCCCACTTCCAGATGTGCAGGTCGGTGCCGCAGATGCTGGCGGCCTCCACCCGCACCAGGATCTCCCCCGGGCCCGGCTCGGGCCGGGGGCGTTCCACCAAGGTTAGGCCCTCTTCGGGAGCTAGCTTGGCCAAGGCGCGCATAACCTCGGCCATGCTACCACCGGTAGAGGGCCCCCACCCCAAACCGGGTGGTGTCGGCGGCCTCGAGGCTGAGGGTGAGGCCCAGGGCCTCGGTGAGGTCGTACCCCAGGGAAAAGGCAAAGCGGGAAAGCCGGCCATCCCCCGGCTGGAAGGTGGAGCCCAGGGCGAAGGTGAGCCCGTCCCGGCGGTACTGGGCGGAAAGGGTCTGCTGGCCTCTAAGGTCCACCTCGTAGCCCAAGAAAAGCTCTGGGCTCAGGTATTTGCCGATGGAGAAGCGGATGTCCTCCACCTCCCCCCCCTGGAGGAGGGGCACTTGCACCTGGAAGCGGTCCAGGCCAAAGGCCTTGGCCATCTCCCGCTCCAGCTGGCCCAGGATCAGGTTCTCCAAGGCCGCCCCCAAGGCCGCCTGGGGAAGGGTTTCCGCAAGCCGGGCCAGGTCGGGGGTGCCCAGGGTGAGGAGGGCGTAGATCTCGGGCTCCAGGAGGGCAGGCTCGGAGGCAAAGCGGGGCTCCAGGCGCACCTTGACCCGGCCCCCCTCGCGCAGGAACTCCCCGGAGGCCTTTAGGGCCACCTTGTACCCCCGGGTTTCCGTCTGGGCCTCCAGGGCGAACTCGGGCAGGATGCCCCGGTCGGGGCGGAAACGCAAGGCGCTTTTGGCGGGGTCCAGGGTGAAGACCGAGTCCCAAAGGCGGAAGTTGCCCCACAGCGCCCCCACCTCCCCCACCAGGAAGGGGTCGGCGTAGGTGCCGCCCAGGAAGACCTCCCCCTTGAGCTCCCCCTGGACCAGGCTCTCCTGCACCAGGACCCCCCGCTCGGCGTAAAGCCGCACTCCGTCAAAGGCCAGGGGGAAGGGGGTGGGCCTCTGGCCCGGGGCTCCTCCCACCTGGACCCCCTCCCGGGAGAGCTGGCGGGGGTTTTCCGGCAGGGCCAGGCGGGCCCTCAGGACCTCGGCGTTGCCCGTAAGGCGGTAAGTGCCCTTTTCCTCGTAGAGGAAGAAGCTCTTGACGTCCAAAAGGCCCTCCTGCAGGTAGTACTGGGGGTAGTAGAGGGGCAGGCGGCCATACCCCGCCAGGCGCAAGGGGAAGAGGGTGCCCTGGGCCTGGGCCTCCCCCAAGCGGATCTCCACCCCGTAGGTGGGGTAGCGGAAGGCCACCTCCGCCGGGGTGGCCTCCTTCAGGCCGGGCAGGGAAACCGTACCTCGAGCCAGAACCCGGAAGTCCTCCAGGCGCCCCTCGAGGCCCAGCCTGGCCCGCCCCGGGAAGGGCGCGGAAAGCTCCAGCTCCCCCTCGGCCCGGGCCCCCCCATTGAGGGAGAGGAGGCCCTGGGGCAGGTACCCCGCCACGGGCCCCAGGCGGAAGCGGAAGTCCTGGAAGGCCACCTGGAAGCCCTGGGCGGTCAGCCTCAGGCTCAGGCTCCCCGAGCCCTCGGGCCGGTAGGGCTTGAGGGCCGGCACCACCTGGAGCACGGGGGTGAAGACCGTATCCTTCAGGGTGAGGAAGAGGTCGCTTCCCTCCGGGCTCCAGTACCCACCCCCCTCCCAGCTGCCCCGGCCAGCAAGGCGGAGGCGGTCCACGTAAAGCCGCCCCCCCTGGTAGCGGAAGGCGGCCTGGCCCCGAAGCTCATCCCCCGCCCCGCGGAAAAGGAGGCTCTCCCCCACCAGCACCCCCTCCCCCCGCCAAGGGTCGCCCAGGGGCAGGCGCAGGCGCACCGCCCCCGTCCAGTAGGCCTCCCCCTCCAGGGGCCCGGCCACGGCCTCGAGGAGGAGGTGGAGGGGGAAGCCCCGGGGGGAGGCGGAAACCTCCAGGCGCCCCCCCTGGAGGTCCACCCGGAAGGGGCTTGGCCCCAGCTGCCCCTCCCCCTGTAGGGCCCCCGGGGCCAAGCGGCCGGAAAAGGCCAGGGGCAGGCGGGTCTCCCCCACCCCCACCTCCCCCCTCAGGCCCCCTTCCAGCCTTCCTTCCGCCACCACCAGCCGCCCGGAAACCCGGCCCTTCAGGTAGGGGGCATACCGGCCCAGGAAGTCCTCCAGGGCGGCCTCCTCCAGCCGCAGCTCCCCTTCCAGGGGCAAAAGCCGTCCCTGGACGGCCACCCGGCCCACCCCTCCCTCCAAGACCCCTTCCAGCCCATACCCGGGCCCCAAGACCCGGCCCTGGAAGCGGCTCTCCAAGGGGGGAAGGGGCAGGTCCAGCCGGAGCTCCCCGCCCGGGGGGTAGGTGAGTTCCCCGGAAAGGTAGGGCCCCTCCGCCCAAAGCCGCGCCTCCAGGAGGCGGCCCGTGAGGGCGAGGGTCTGCGCCCCCGCCCGGTAGGTGGCCCGGTACCCTCCCCCTAGGTCCACCTCCCCCTCGAGCCGCCCCGCCCCCGCCGCCCACCAGGGCCAGGCCGGGTGCTCCCCCAGGAGGCGGACCCGGTCCCCCGCCCCCTCGAGGCCCAGGGTGAACCCCCCAAGGTTGAGGACAAGCCGGCCCGAAACCCCACCGGAAGCGTAGCGAAGCTCCCCTTCCCCCTCAGGGCTCCCGAGGGAAAGGGCGAGGTCCTTTAGGTCCAAGGCCCCCACCAGGGGCAGGCCAAGCCCGGGCACCCGGTAGTCCAGGAGGAGCCGCTCCCCCTCCCCCCGGACCCCAAGCCCCCCGGGGAGGAGGCCGGCCAAGAGCCTCCCTTCCCCTTCCACCCGCCTCTCGGCCAGGTGGGCCAAGAGGCCCCCCACCTCCAAAAGGGGCCAGCGGAGGCGCACCCCCTCCCCCAGCACCTCCCCCTGGAGTTCCGGCACCCCCTGGCCCGAAAGGTCCAAAAACCCCTCCCGGAAGGCAAGCCTCCCCCGCCAGGCCCCCTTCCAGGCCACCTCCCCCTGGAGGTCCCCCGTCAGGGCCAGGCGGAGCCCCTCGGGGCCCCACTCCCCCCTCACCCGGGCCTCCCGGCCCAGGCCCCAAAGGCGGAGGTCCGCCCCCACCGCCCCCCAGGCCCCGGCCACCTCCCCGGAAAGGGCCAAGGGCCCGTAGGCGAAGCCCTCGGCCACCAGGCGGAGGCCTTCCGGCCCCACCTCCCCCCTAAGCCCCTTTCCCAGGAGGCGCACCCGGAAGCCGGGCAGGCCCTCCAGGTCCAGGAGGACCTCCCCGTAGCGGTAGCGCCCCTTAAGCCAGGCCCCGGGATACACCCCTTCCGCCTCCAGCTCCCCTAGGCCCCGGGGCAAGGGTCCGGCGTAGCGGTAGGCCAGGCCGAGGGGGTGGAGTTCCAGCCGCCCCTCCAGGGGAAGCCCCTCCCCGGCCAGGTCCAGCCCCAGGCCCCGGCCCAGGAGGCGTACCGCCCCATAAGGGGTGGCAAGCCGCCCCTCCCCGGAAAGCCCTCCCAGGTAGCCGGAAGCCGCCCGGTAGCGGTAGGCCCCCCGGAAGGCCACCTCCCCGTAGGCCAGCCCCCCCGAGGCCTCCAGGGCCAGGCCCGCACAGCCTCCCAGGGGGGCGGGCAGGCAGAAGCCCCCCGCCACCTCCCCCGCCCAGGCCCCCTCCCCCCAGAGGCGGAAGCCCCCCCGCCCCAGGTCCACCTCCCCCGCCAGGCTTCCTCCCGGCAGGGGGTAGCGGAGGCCCAGGACCCCGGAAAGCCCCCGGGCGTAGCGGGCCGTACCGGAAAGCCGGGGCCCCAGGAAGCGGAGGCGGGCCTCCCCTTCCCGGTACTCCAGGGCCAGGCCCTCCCCCAGGGCCTCCCCGGAAAGCTCGGCCCTAAGGGGCCAGGGCCAGACCCTCCCGGAAAGCTGGCCCTCGGGGCGCTTTAGGACCACCTCCAGGGGGGCTTCCCAGGGGCCTTCCCCCTGGGCCACGAGGCGCAGGGGCAGGCCGAAGGGGGTGAGGTCCCGGTCCAGGGCCAGGGCGAGGCGCCCCTCGGAAAGGCGTAGGCGGAAGCCCGGGGCCTCCCCTTCCAGGACCAGGGCCCCAGGGTCCAGGGACCATCCTTCCGGCCGGTAGGCGAAGCGGAAGGGCCAGGCCTCCCCCTCCCCCCGGAGGGCCCCTTCCCCCTGGAGGGCGAGGCCGGACAGCCCCCCCTGGACGTGGGCGGAGGCCTCCAGCCGGGCCTGGCCCAGGGCCAGGGCGTACTGGGCTTCTCCCCTAAAGGTAAGCCCCTCCAGCGCCCCCCAGGCCGAGAGGCTTCCCGGCAGGTCCTCCCCCAGGAGGCGGAGGCGTAAGGGGCCTTCCCCCTTCCCCTCCAGGCGAAGGCCCAGCCCCTGGGCCTCGAGGCCCCCCCGGTACCCTTCCGGCCCGTAGCCCAGGCGGGCCCGCACCCTCACCCCCGCCACCTCCCCCTCCCCCTCCACCCCCAGGCGGAGCCCCTCCCCGTACCGGGCCCAAAGGGAAAGGGGCGCCTCCCAGCGCGCCTCCACCCTACCCCCCTCCCCCCAGACCCGGATGGGCCCCTCCTGCACCAGGTAGGCCAGGCCCCGGAGCCAGCCCTCCCCCCAGTACATCCCCCCCTCCCAGGCCAGGGCCACCTCCCCCTCCGCATAGGAAGAGGCGTGCCGCACCACCCCCCTTCCCCGCAGGCCCAGAAGGTCCAGGCCCGCCTCAAGCCCCGTCTCCCCAACCCCCTCCCGGCGGAAGCGGGCCTCCAGGGCCAGGGCCCCCAGGGACCCCCCAAGCCTCACCTCCCCCTCCCGGTAGCGGAAGGCCGCCTCCACCTCCCCCCGGGGCCAAAGGAACCTCCCCCCGCCCTCAAGCTCCCCTAGCCCCTCCACCTCCCCCCCGGCCGGCCTCCAGGCCAGGCCCACCCCCGGCCGGGCAAGAAAAGGCGCAAGACCCCCTCCCCGTAGTCCACCTCCAGGGGTTCAGACCCGTAGCGCACCCGCGCCCAGGCCTCCCCCTCCCCCCCCAGGGACACCCGCCCCGCCGCCTCCCCGGAAAGGGCCAGGCCCAAAGCCTCCCCCAGGGGGGCCACCTCCTCCAGGGCGAAGGCCACCTCCTCCCCCCGTACCTCCACCCGCCCCCCGGCGTAGTCCAGGCCCAGGGAAAGCCCCCCCGCGTACCCCCCGCGGAAGGCAAAGGGAAGCCCCCCCAGGCGCCCCTCCCCTTCCCCTAGCACCCGCAGGCCCTCCCCCTGGAAATCCCCCTGGACCCACCCCTCCCGTCCCAGGAGGCGGAAGGGCAGGCGGAACCGCCCCCGGTAGGCAAGCCCCTCCCCCTCCAGGGCCACGGGGCCCTCCAGGCGGTAGCGCACCCCCTCCTCCCACCACACCCGACCCCGGAAGGCCAGGGGCTCCAGGTAGGGCGCCCGGGCCTCCCCCCTCACCTCCAGGGAGAACCCCCCCCAGGCCCCGCCCCCCCAGGCCTCCCCCTGGACCTCCACCCCCCCTGCCCGGTAGGCCCCCCGGGCCCGGAGGGCAAAGCCCGCCGGGGAAACCTCCCCCTCCCCCTGAAGGTATGGCCCCTCAAGCCGCACCCGGGCGGCCAGAAGCTCCTCCCCCGTGAGGAGGGCCTCCCCGTAGGGGCTTTCCAGCCGAAGCCGTCCCCCCCCCGCTCCCCCCAGGTCCCCGTGGCCCGCAGGGGCAGGCCCAGGGGGGAAAGGTCCCACCCCTCCGCCTGCAGGAGGAGGGAAAGCCCCCCCTCGTACCCCCCCAGAAGCCTCAGGCCCGGCCCCGTCCCCCAAAGGCGGAGCCTACCCCCCTCCCCCAGGACCCCAAGCCGCAGGCCAAGCCCCTCCCAAAAGGCCTCCCCCTGGTAGCGCAGCCGCAGGAGGTCGGCCCGCCCCTCCAGCCGCCCCGCCCCCAGCCGGGGCACCGCCACCCGCCCCTCCAGGGCCAGGGACCCCCAGGGACCCGCCCCCCTGGCCTCCCCGTAGGGGGTCCGGACCTCCAGCCGTCCCCCCTCCCGGTCCCCCTCGGCCAAGACCCGCCCCTCCACCCCCCGGTAGCGGAAGGGGAGGGCAAGGGCGAAGGGGAAGCCCTCCCGGAAGGCCACCCGCCCCACCCCAAGGACCTCCAGCCCCTCCCGGTCCAGGCGGAAGGCCAGGGGGGGAAGCTCCAGCCCCTCCGGCAAGGGGGGCAAAAGCCGCCCCGAAACCCCAAGCCCTGGGTAGACCTCCCCCTCCCCCTCCACGTGCCCCGAGAGGCGGAGCCAAAGCCCCTCCCCCCTCCCCTCCACCCGCCCCCTCACCCCGTAGACCTCCGCCTCGGCAAATCCCCAAAAACCAGGCCCATACCGGAGGTCGGCCTCGAGGCGCACCGGGCCCAAGAGGGCCTGCCCCTGCAGGCGAAGGGCCTCCCGGTAGGCGAGGCGGAGGTCCCCCGCCCGCAGGCGCAGGCCCGGCCCCGGGTCGTAGGCCCCGGCCAGGAGAAGCCTCCCCCAAGGGGTGAGGAGGGCCCCCTGGATCTCCGCCCCCAGGCGGCGGAGCCTGGCCTCGGCCTCCAGGTGAGCCCCCCGGAGGGCAAGGACCCCAGAAAGGCCGCCCCCCGCGTACCGGGCCCACCCCGAAAGGCGAACCTCCTCCAGGAAGCGCAGGGGTAGCCCCTCCAGGCGCAGGGCCAAGACCCCGCCCCGGTAGCTGCCCTCCCCGTGGGGGCTGGCGAAGCGGAACCCCCCCGCCCCCCCTTCCACCCGCAAGGGGAAGCTGGCGTAAGGGGAGGCGAAACGGAGGTCGGCCTGGAGCCGTCCCGCAAGAAGCCTCCCCTCGCCCGATAGGGCCCCCACCGCCAAGGGCACCTCCCCTAGGCGCAGGGCCAGGTCGCCCCAGGTGCCGGCCAGGGCCAAGGGGCCAAGCCGCCCGGCCACCCGGCCTCCCTCCCCCGCCACCTCCCCGGAAAGGTCCAGGGGGCGGAAGAGGGGAAGGCCCACCCCCGGGCTCGCCACCCGGGCCCGCCAGCGGCTTCCCTGGCCCCAGAAGGCCACCTGGGCCTGGCCGCTCAAGGGGCCAGGCCAGGCCACCTGGCCCCGGGCCTCCACCCGGGAGCCCTGGCCCAGGAGGTGGAGGCGGCTCCCCCGGGAGTCCCCGAGCTCCGCCCGGTACCCCTGGCCCTCCAGGGCCAAGGCCAAGCGGTAGGTGCGGTCCCAAAGCCGCCCCTCCACCCCCGCCTCCAGGCGGAAGACGCGGGCAAAGGCCAGGGTCCCCCGGTGGCGGAAGGGCTCCCCCAAAAGCCGCCCCTCCCCCTGGAAGCGGCCTTGGAGCCGGAGCTCGGCCCAGCCCTCCCCCTCCAGGAAGAGCTCCCCCGTCCCCTCCACGGGCAGCTCCAGGCCGTAGTGCCGGGCCAGGGCGGGAAGCCTTGGCCGCCCCTTCAGGGCGAAGCGGTAGCGCTCCCCCTTGAGGTCCACCTCGGCCCAGGCCTGGAGGGGCCCCTCGAGGCCCCTGCCCCGAAGGCTCGCCTCCACCCTATCCCCCAGGAAACGGATGGGCCCCTCCACCCCATCCAGGCGGAAGCCCACCAGCTCCACCACCCCCCCCGCCACCCGGCTTTCCCCCCGCACCCCCTCGGGGCCCAGGTGGAAGACCCCGGAAACCTGCCCCCCCTTGAGCCCGGGGTAGAAGAAGGAAAGCCCCTGGACCTCTCCCCGGTAGCGCACCTCCCAGCGGGAAAGGTCGGGGGAAAGGGCCCGGGCCTCCCCCTGGAAGCTGCCCCCGGGAAGCCGGGCCAGGAAGGCGTAGGGGTTTGCGCCCTGGAGGCTTAGGCGCAAGGAGGGGAGAAAAAGCCTCCTTCCCTGGGGGAGGACCACCTCCACCCCCTCCAGGTGGAGGTGGCGGAAGAGGACGCGGATGGCCGGGGGGGGGGCGGGCTTCTCGGGGATCAGGGCCTCCCAGGTGGGCTCCACCCTGGCCCCCTTGAGGCGAAGGGAAAGGGGAAGCTCCCGCCGCAAAAGGCCCAAAAGGTCGTAGCTAAGTCCAGCCTCTTCGGCCACCAGGGCCAGGCCGGGCCCCCTCAGGACCACCCCTTCCAGGCGGAGGCCTAGGAGGAGGTGGCCCCGCACCGCCCTCACCTGGCCCTGGAAGCCGGCAAGGGCCAGGCCCCGCTCCACCGCCCCCTTCAGGAGGGGCGGCCAGGCCAAAAGGGCCAGGAGGAGAACCCCCCCCAGGAGGAGGAAAAGCCCCCGCCGCATCCTCCTAAGCATAAGAAGGGGAGATGAAAGCCGCGTGGCAAGGGGCCTAGAATGGGGCCATGCCGCGCCTGGTGGCCTTGGTGAAGGGAAGGGTGCAGGGGGTGGGGTACAGGGCCTTCGCCCAGCGGAAGGCCCTGGAACTGGGGCTTTCCGGCTACGCGGAAAACCTCCCCGATGGCCGGGTGGAGGTGGTGGCGGAGGGCCCAGAGGAGGAACTCCAGGCCTTTTTGCACCACCTCCGGCAGGGCCCCCGACTGGCCCGGGTGGAGGCGGTGGAGGCCATGTGGGCCGAGGAAACCGGCCTAAAGGGGTTTCACGTGTACTGAGCCCAGGCCTGGGGGCGCACCCCCGCCTGCAGGAGGGCCTGGGCCAGGGCCTCCTTCAGCTCGGCCAGGCCCGTGCCCTTGAGGGCGGAAACCGGCACCCCCCCAAGCCGCTCCCGGAGGTAGAGGAGGTCGTAGGGGGCCGCCCGGTCGGCCTTGGCGAGGGCCAGGACCCTGGGGGCCTCCACCCCCAGTTCCCGCAGGAGGCCCTCCACCACCTGGTGGCGTCCCAAGGCCCCCTCCTCGGAAGCGTCCAACACGTGGACCAGGAGGTCGGCCTCCCGCACCTCCTCGAGGGTGGCCCGGAAGGCGGTGAGGAGCTCCTCGGGCATGCGGCGGATGAAGCCCACGGTATCCGTGAAGAGCACCTCCCCCACCCCGGGCAGGAAGCCCCGGCGGGTAAGGGGCCTCAGGGTGGCGAAGAGCTTGTCCTCCCCCGGCTCCCCGCCCCGGGCCAGGGCCTGGAGCAGGGTAGTCTTGCCGGCGTTGGTGTACCCCACCACGGCGACGAGGGGCACCCCGCGGCGCTTGCGCTGCCGCCTGGCCTCCTCCCGCCGCTTGGCGTACTCCTCCAGCTTGCGGGACAGATGGGCCACCCGGGCCAGGAGGCGGCGGCGGTCCACCTCCAGCTTGGTCTCCCCCGGCCCCCGGGTGCCGATCCCGCCCCCCAGGCGGCTCAGCTCCTTCCCCTTCCCCACCAGGCGGGGGAGGAGGTAGCGCAGCTGGGCCAGCTCCACCTGGGCCTGGGCCTCGGGGGTCTTGGCGTGGAGGGCGAAGATGTCCAGGATGAGCTGGGTGCGGTCCAGGACCTTGAGGCCCGTGGCCTTCTCGATCTCCCTTGCCTGGGCCGGGGAGAGTTCCAGGCCGAAGATGAGGGTGGAGGCGTTTTCGTGGTAGGCCAGGCTTTTAAGCTCCTCCAGCTTGCCCAGGCCCACCAGGTACCGGGGGTCCAGGGCCTGGCGGAAGACCAGGACCTGGCGCACCGGCACCCCCCCGGCGGTGCGGGTGAGCTCGGCCAGCTCCCCCAAGGCCGCCTCGGCCTCGGGGCCTTCCCCCAGGTCCACCCCCACCAGGATGGCCCGCTCCCCGCTCCCGTCCCTGAGCTCGTGCACCCGGGCCTGGCGGGCCATCTCCTCCTCCAGGGCCGCCACCTCCGCCTTCAGGTCCAGCTCCAGGTACTGGAAGTAGGGCCTGGGGGGAAGGATGCGCCAGTCCTCCTCCTCCGCCTTGGGCGGGGAGAGGAAGGCCAGGTGCAAGGTGGTGGGCCGGCCCTCCTCCACCTCCAAGGCCGCCAGGTTGTCCAGGCGGTGGAGGAAGAGCACGGAAAGGTCGGGCCGGGAAAGCCCCCCCTTGGCCAGGTGGGTGTGCAGGAGGCGGAAACCCGAAAGCCGGTTCTCGGCCCGGGCCCCTTCGGGGATGGGCAGCTCCTTGGCGTCCCCCACCCCCACCCGCACCACCCGCCCCTCCCGGTCCAGGAGGAGGCTCAGGGGCCGCCCCACCTCCTGGGAGAGGAGGGCCAGGGTCTGGGCCAGCTCCGGGGTGAGGACCCGCTCCGCAGGCACCCGCCTCCGGTACAGATTGGAAAGCTTCCTTAGCTCGCTCTTCTTGAGCCCTTCCGTCCTGCCGAAGATCTTCTCCAATGCTCCCTCAGTATACCCGAAGGGGCCCCTCTGGCGTAGAGTGGGGGCCGTGCGCGGCCTTCTCCTGGCCCTGGTGCTCCTCGTACCCGCCTGGGCCCATGGGGGCTACGCCTGGATCGTGGTCCTGGGGGCGGCCCAGTACGGGGGCAAGCCCTCCCCCGCCCTGGAGCGGCGCCTCGAGGCCGCCCTGGCCCTCTACCGCCAGGGCCAAGCCCCCCGGGTGGCGGTGGCGGGGGGACGAATGCCGGGGGACCGGTACAGCGAGGGGGAGGTGGGCTGCCGCTACCTGGCGCAACGGGGGGTACCGGAAGGGGCCCTCCTCTGCGAAACGCAAAGCCAGAACACCTACGAAAACCTCCTCTTCCTCAAGCCCCACCTCCGGGGAAGGGTCCTTTTGGTCACCGATGCCCCCCACCTGGGGCGGGCCCTCTTCCTGGCCCGGCTGCTTGGCCTGGAGGCCGAGGGCCACCCCGTCCCTGGCCCCTACCCTCTGGGCTACTGGGCCCGGGAGGCCCTGTACCGGCTTTGGCTTTACCTGGGCCTTAAGCCCCTGCAGGGCCTCAAGGGGCTTCCCACCGCTTCAAGGCGTCCAAATACCCCTCTAGAAGGGCCTTAAGCTGGCCCAGGAAGAGGGCTTTTTCCTGCTTGGCCCGCTCGATCTCGGCCCTTAGGCGCCTAAGCTCCTCCGCCGCCTCGCGGAGCACCTGCTCCTTGGCGGCCAGGGCCTCCCTCTTGATGAGCTCGGCCTCCCGCTCCGCCTGGGCCTTGATCTCCCGGGCGATGCGCTCCGCCGCCACCACCGCCCGCTTCAGCTCCCCCTCGGCCTCCTTGAGGCGGGCGTTCTCCTCCTCCAGGGCCTTGAGCTGCTCCTTTAGGGCCTCGTTTTCCTGGATCAGGCCCTCCATCACCTCGGCCACCTGGGCCAGGTAGGTCCGCACCGCCTCCTTCTGGTAACCCCGAAGCCCCGTGGGGAACTCCTGGTAGCGTACATCCAAGGGGGTAAGGTCCATGGGCACCTCAGTCTACAAAAAGGGCCCGGCCCACCCGCACCAGGGTGGCCCCCTCCTCCACGGCCCAGGGGAAGTCGTCGGACATCCCCATGGAGCGCTCGGGCAGGCCGAAGCGGTCCGCGAGCTCTGAAAGCCTGCGGAAGAGGGGGCGCACCACCCCTTCGGGGCCCATGGGGGGCACGGTCATCAGGCCCACCACCTCCAGGTGGGGCATCTCCCGCACCCTGAAGAGGGCCTCGGGAAGCTCCTCCTCCAGAAAGCCGTGCTTCTGCGGCTCCCGCCCCAGGTTGACCTCCAGGAGGACGCGAAGCCGCACCCCCGCCCTCTCCCCCACCCGTTCCAGGGCCTCGGCCAGGCGCAAGGAGTCCAGGGAGTGGACCAGGGCGAAGCGGGGGGCGAACTTGGCCTTGTTGCGCTGCAGGGGGCCGATGAGGTGCCACTCCGCCTCGAGGACCTCCATCTTGCGCAAGGCCTCCTGCACCCGGCTTTCCCCCAAGGGAAAGGCCCCGTAGCGGAGGACCTTTTCCCGGATCTCCTCCGGGGTGCGCCCCTTGGTCACCGCCACCAGCCGCACCTCCTCAGGCCGCCTGTGGGCGCGGCGGCAAGCGGCGGCGATGGCCTCCAGCACCTGCAAAAGCCCCATCAGAGCTCGGCCAGGATGCCGCGCACCAGGCGGCGGAACAGGGGGCCGGTCTTGGCCGCCACCTCCAGGACTTCGGCCTCGGTGGCGTGGTGCTCCCGCTCGGGCACGGCCATGTCCGTGATGGTGGAAAGCCCCAAAACCCTGGCCCCCAGGTGGCGCAGGGCGATGACCTCGGGCACCGTGGACATGCCGATGGCGTCCGCCCCCAGGTCCCGCAGCATCTTGAGCTCGGCCCGGCTGGCGAAGCTGGGCCCCATGAACCAGGCGTAGACCCCCTCCAGGAGGTGCAGGTCCTGCCGGCGGGCCACCCTGCGGGCCAGGTCCTGGAGCCCCGGGTCGTAGGCCTCAAACATCACCGGGAAGCGGGGGCCAAGCCGCTCGTCGTTGGGACCCCTTAGGGGGTTGGCCCCGGCAAAGTTCAGGTAGTCCAGGTGGAGCATGATCCCCCCGGCGTGGAAGCGGGGGTTGAGCCCCCCGGCGGCGGAGGTGAGGAAGAAGGTCTTGGCCCCCAGGAAGAAGCCCACCCGCACGGGGAAGACCACCTCCTCCGGGGCGTAGCCCTCGTAGTAGTGCACCCGGCCCTGGTAGACCAGGACCCGCTTCCCCTCAAGATGCCCAAGCACCAGCCGCCCCGCGTGCCCAGGGGCGGTGGAACGGGGGAAGTGGGGGATCTCCCCGTAGGGGATCTCCGCCACCCGCTCCACCTCCTCGGCCAAGGGGCCAAGCCCCGAGCCCAGGACGATGCCCACCTCGGGGACGAACTCGGTCTTGGAACGGATATAGGCCAGCGCCTCCTGGATCTTCTCGTAGACCCCCATGCCGGCCATTCTACTCTCACTTCCCCTTCACCTGGCCCCGGTATGCTCCTAGCCATGAAGCGCCTTCTAGCCTTGCTTTTTCTCGGCCTCGTGAGCCTGGCCGCCCCCATCCGGGAGGTGGTGGTGGAGGGAGGGGACCCGGTGCTCCAGGCCCTGGCCCGGGCCGCCTTGCCCTTTGGCGTGGGGGATGAACCCGGCAACCTCGAGGACGCCCGGAAGGCCATCCTGGCCACGGGCTACTTCCGCCAGGCCGAGGTGCGCCTGGAGGGCGGGGTGCTCCGGGTGGTCCTCACCCCCTACCCCGCCATCGCCGAGGTGAGGGTGGAGGCCAAGGCCTTCCCCCAGGAGGCCCTCCTGCGCTTTCTGGAGCAGAACTACGCCCTGGGCCCCGGGGCCACCTACAACCCCTTGCGGGCCCAGGAGGCCGCAGGGGGGCTGGCCCAGGCCTACCGGCAAAACGGCTTCCCCTTCCTCCCCAAGGTGGAGGTGGAGGCCAAGGAGCAGGGGGGGCGGATGGTCCTCAGCCTGCGGGTGGCGGAAACCCCCGAGGTGAAGGAGGTGCGCCTGGAAGGGGCAAGCCTCCTCCCCCAGGCCGAGCTCCTGCGGCTTTTAGACCCCCTCAAGGGCCCCTTTGACTTCGCCAAGTACCAGGAGGCCCTAAGGGGGATCGCCGCGCGCTACGAGGGGGCCGGCTACCGCTTTAGCGGCCCCAGCGTGGAGGAAAGCGCCCTGGTAGGCGGGGTTCTCACCGTGCGGGTGCGGGAGCTTAAGGTGGTGCGCCTCGAGGCCCCCGGCCTGGACCTTTCCGGCTTCCCCTTGCGCCCTGGGGACTACCTGCGCTACGACCGCCTCCTGGAAGGGGTGCAGGCCCTTTCCCGCCGGCTTTCCCGGGTGGTGAACTTCGGCCTGGCCGCGGAAGGGGAAGGGGTGGTGGTGCGCCTGGAGGTGGGCCCCCCCGGGGGGCGGATCGAGCGGGTGGAGCTCCAGGGGCACACCGCCTTTCCCAACGAAACCCTCCTCCCCCTCCTGCGCCTGAAGCCCGGGGAGGTCTACACCCCCGCCCTGGCCCAGGAGGACGCCCAGGCCCTGGCCGCCTTCTACCGGGAAAAGGGCCTGGAGGTGGCCGACATCCGCTACGGCTTCGCCGACGGGGTCTTCCGCCTGGAGGTGGTGGAGCTCAAGATCGGGGGGTACCGCCTGGAGTGGCAGGGAGGGCACCGCACCCAGGAGGAGGTGATCCTGCGGGAACTCCCCAAGCCGGGAAGCCTCTTTAGCGTGGGGGCCCTGCGCCAGGGGATTGGCCGCCTCATGGCCACCGGCCTTCTGGCCGAGCCCCCTGGGGTGCGCCTGGCCCCCGGGGAGGCCCCCGACCGGGTGGTGGTGGTCCTCTCCCTGAAGGAGGCCCGCACCGGCCTCTTCCAGCCGGCCTTGGGCTGGAGCTCCCTCGAGGGCTGGTCGGGTACCCTGGCCTTCAAGGAGACCAACCTCTTCGGCCTGGCCCACCAGGTGGGGGTGGACCTGGCCTTCGTGCAAAACGAGGCCCGGGACAACTTCTCCTTCTCCGCCAGCTACACCATCCCCTGGCTCTACCTGGACTACCTGGACCTGAAGGAGGTGCGCACCGCCTTAGCCTTTAGCCTCTTCTCCACCCCCATCGGCAACAACAAGCTCTTTGACGGCACCACCGACACCGGCTGGGAGTACACGGAAAGGCGCACCGGTGGGGGCTTCAGCCTCTCCCGCCCCCTCTCCAAGGAGCTGGAAAACCTCCGCCTCTCCTTAGGCCTTTCCCTTCGCCGTTCGGGCTACGCCCTGGAAACCCTGGACCCCAATGCCCCCTGCAACCCGGCGGTGAGCGACCCCAACGACCCCAAGTTCTGCGACGGCGCGGGCTACAAGAGCGTGGCCACCGCCCAGGGCCTCCTCCCCACCCCGGGCTGGACCGTGCGCCTGGACACCGGGGCCACCTACCTGGACGTGGACGACCCCCGCTTCCGCACCCGGGGGTACGAGGCTGGCCTCGCCACGGGCCTCGGCCTCGCCCTTCCCGACACGGGCGGGCGGAGCTTCTTCGTCCCCCTGGTGGCCACGGGCAAGACCTACTTCGGCCTGGACGCCGAGCGCCGCCAGGCCCTGGCCCTGCGCCTCTCCACGGGCACCCTCCTGGGCTTCCCCCCAGAAAGCGAGCGCTTCTACCTCTCCGGGGGCGGTTCGGAGGCCTTCCTCCTCAGGGGCTACGAGGACCGCAAGTACGGGGGCCTCTCCTTCGCCACGGGAAGCGTGGAGTACCGCTACAACTTCAACCTCTCCCCCCAGGGGGGGACCAACCTCTACGGCATCCTCTTCGCCGACCTGGGGGTGGCCGACAACACCGCCGGGGTCAAGTGGGGGGCGGGGGTGGGCTTCCAGCTGGACCTGGACCTCTTTGGGGCCCTCCTCCCCTCCTTGCGCCTGGACTACGCCTTCAGCCCGGAAAGCCCCACGGGCCGGCTCCACTTCCGCATCGGGCCCATGTTCTGAAATCGGGCCCCTGGCTCCCCAACCCCAAGCCCACCAGGAGGCGGGCCACCCCTATGGGGTGCGCCGCCTCCTGGGCTTCGGTTCCATGGCCCAGGGGGAGGCCGGGGAGGGAAGCGACCTGGGCCCTTTCCGAAGAACCCCTAGGCCCCTTGGAGAAGGGGTGGGCCCCCACGCCCCCAAGACCCTTGGACCGTGGCCCCTATGGCGGGGACCTAGCCCCCAGGGCCGGCCAAGGGGACGGCTTGCCCAAAGGGGCCTCCTGCCCCAGACTGGTCTTGACGTGGCCATGAAAGCCTACCTCGGCCTCTACACCGCCCGGCTGGAAACCCCAGCCCGGAGCCTCAAGGAGAAGCGGGCCCTCATCAAGCCCGCCCTGGAGCGGGTCAAGGCCCGCTTCCCCGTGTCCGCCGCCCGGCTGTACGGCCTGGATGCGTGGGGCTTTGAGGTGGTGGGCCTGAGCCTCCTGGGCAACGACCCCGCCTGGGTGGAGGTCACCCTCCGGGAGGCCGCCCGCTTCCTGGCCTACCAGGGGGCCTTCCGGGTGGCCCTGGAGGAGTTCCGCCTCGAGGCCTTTGAGCTGGACGGCCTGGTCTAAACCCGCTCCACCGCCAAGGCCGTGGAGCCCCCGGTGCCGTGGCAGATGGCGGCCAGGCCCCGGGCCTCCCCCTTGGCCTCCAGGGCGTTCAGGAGGGTGACCAGGATCCGGGCCCCGCTGGCCCCGATGGGGTGGCCCAGGGCCACCGCCCCGCCGAAGACGTTGAGCCGCTCGTAGGGCACCCCCAGGAGGCGGTGGAAGAGGACGTTGTTGAGGGCGAAGGCCTCGTTGTTCTCAAAGAGGCCGAAGTCTGTCACCTTCATCCCCAGCCGGTCCAGAAGCCGCTTGGCCGCGGGGATGGGGGCCTCGGGGAAGCGCCAGGGCTCCCCCGCCGCCCAGGCCCCGCCCAGGATGCGGGCCAGGGGCTTCAGGCCATGGGCCTTCACCGCGTCCTCCGAGGCCAGGAGGAGGGCCGCCGCCCCGTCGGAGATCTGGCTGGCGTTGCCGGCGGTGAGGACGCCCTCCTTCTTGAAGGCCGGCTTCAGGGCGGCCAGGGCCTCGAGGGTGGTCTCGGGCCGGATCCCCTCGTCCTTGTCCACCACCACCGGGCCCTTCTTCCCCGGAAGCTCTATGGGGGCCATCTCCCGGGCCAGAAGCCCCTTGGCCGTGGCCTCGGCGGCCCGCTGGTGGGAGAGGAAGGCGGCCTCGTCCACCTCCTTGCGGCTTACCCCCAGGTCCTGGGCCAGCCTCTCCGCCTGCTCCCCCATGGCCTCCCCGGTGAAGGGGTCGGAAAGCCCGTCCCGCAGGAGGACGTCCTGTAGGCCCTCCGGGGCCCCCATGAGGAACTTGTACCCCCAGCGGGCCCGGTGGGAGAGGAAAAAGCCCGCCTGGCTCATGGACTCCATCCCCCCCGCCAGGGCCAGATTCCCTTCCCCCGTGCGCAGGAACTGGGCGGCGTTCATCACCGCCATCATCCCCGAGGCGCAGACCATGTCCACCGCGTACCCGTCCACCTCCTTGGGGATGCCGGCCTTCAGGGCCGCCTGCCTAGGCAGAAGCTGCCCGTGCCCCGCCCGCAGGACGTTGCCGAAGACGTAAAGGTCCAGGGCCTTCCCCTCCACCCCCGCCCGCTCCAGGGCCGCCCGCATGGCGTGGGCCCCCAGCTCCACCGGGCTCATGTCCTTCAGCGCCCCGCCAAACCGCCCAATGGGGGTGCGCACCGCCGCCACGATGTAGACCTCGCGCATGGGGCCATCATACCAGGGTCCAATGCCCGCAGGGTGAGCCAAGAAAGTGGTATACTTCCCAGGTAAATGCGGCAACCGGGGTTTAGCCTGCTGGAGCTTCTCCTGGTTCTGGGCCTTTTGGGGGTCCTCCTTGGCCTGGGCCTACCCCTCCTCTCCCCCAACCGCCTGGCCCTGAACGGGGCAGCCCAGACCCTGGCCGCCCAGGTCCACAGGACGCGGCTGGAGGCCATCCGCCATAACGCCTTCGCCGGGCTCCACGTGTTCACGGAAGGGGCGGGAGGGTACGTGGTCTTCCTGGACCGGGACGGGGACCGCCGCCCCACGCCAGGGGAGGAGCTCCAGACCGTGCGCTTCGGGGAAGGGGCCTGGGCCCGGGTGCGGCTGGACCCCGGGCAGAGCGCCCTCGGCAACCTTCCCCTCCTCTTCGACCCCCGCGGCATCCCCGCCAAGCCCATCACCGCCACCATCGCCCTCACTTCTGGTCCGGCCACCCGCAAGGTGATCCTCAGCCAGCAGGGCCGCCCCCGCCTGGACTAACCCCCCATTCGGGGGATGCACCCACCCCACCCCCGGGTCTACCCTTATGGAGGCATGAGGAAGCCCCTGGGCCTTTCCCTCCTGGAACTCGTGGTGGTGGTGGCCGTGCTGGGGATCCTTCTGGCCTTGGGGACGGGTTTCCTGCGCTCCGACCGCATCGCCGTGAACCAGGCCGCCCAGTCCCTGGCCGCCCAAGTGACCCGGGCCCGCCTGGAAGCCATCCGGCGCAACGAGTTTGTGGTCATCAACTTCAGTACCCAGGGCTTTGGAAGCTACACCATCTTCGTGGACACCAACCGCAACACCAGCCAGGACGCGGGGGAGCCTACCATCCAGACCGTAACCTTCGGCCAGGGGGAATGGGCCCGTGTCCGGCTTACCGGCGTGAGCGGCAGCTCCACCCTGGTCTTTGACACCCGGGGCATCCCCCCGAGCCTGGCCCCGGTCACCCTCACCCTAAGCGACCGCGGCGGCACCTACACCCGGACCGTAAGCATCTCCGCGCAAGGGAGGGCGCAAGTGCAATGAGAACCCAAGGCCTCACCCTGGTGGAAACCCTCGTCGCCCTGGCGGTGGTGGGCATCGCCTTCGGTGCCCTCCTCCTGAGCCAGGTTTCCAACCTGCGGGCTTCGGCGCAAAGCCGCTACGCCACCGACGCCAAGGCGGCGGCCGTCCGGGTCCTGGAAGACCGCTCGGCCCAGGTGCTGCGCAGCGAGATCCCAAGTGACCTGGCCGGTCTAGCCTCCGACTTCTGCAAAACCAACCCCAGCGACACCCGGTGCGCCCAGGTGGACGACCCCACCACCGGGCGGAGCTTTTACTTCGTGGACTACTACTACCGCTGCCCCACCCCCGTCACCCCCCCTCCGGCCCTGCGGGGCGGGAACGCCAACCGCCTCCGCCAGGTGGATTGCGTGGGCACGGTCCAGCAAGGGGGGATTGAGGTAGACTGGCGCATCTTCGGCGAAAGCGGCATCCGCGGGGAAGGCGTGGTGACGGTGGTGGTCACCGCCCAGCACCCCCGCGGGGCCCGGGTGACCATGGGCCGCCGGGTCACCTGCTACGACGTCTACCCTTCCCCCACCCAGGACAAACCCGCCCCCTGCCCCCCGCCGGGAGGTGGTAGGCCGTGAAGCGCAAGGGGCTCACCCTGGTGGAAGTCCTGGTGGCCGCGGCCATCCTGGTGGTCCTCCTGGGGGTGGCGGTGCGGTACTTCGCCAGCACCGCCGAGCTCGGGCGGAATACCCAGGCCAAAAGCGAACTCCAGGACCGGGTGCGGATGGTGATGCAGGTGGCAACCGGGGACCTGCAGATGGCCGGGGCCCGCTACTGGAACGCGGGCACCGCCAACCGGGCCTTCACCCTGCCCCTAGGCAAGGTACTCCTGGGCACCGATGGCGGGGCCAAGGACACCCTTAGCCTCTACTACGTCACCAGCCTGCGGGGCCAGAACGAGGCCTGCCGCCGGGTGGGCTACGACTTCCAGGGCGACACCCTGCGGCGAAGCGACGTGAACGCCACCCCTACCACAGGCAACGACTGCACCGAACCCGCCTCCAGCCCCCAGCCCCTGGCCGAGGGTATCCTGGCCCTGGACATCCAGTACGTGTGCAGCGACGGCACCGCCAAGAACACCCCCGACTGCGGCGCCGCCGCCTACCCCCGTTCGGCCATCGTGGAGGTGGTGGGATACACCCTAAGCCCCGTGCAAGGCCCCGGCCCCGCCACCCTCACCACCCACACCGGGCAATCGGTTTCCTGCCCCCAGGGCAGGGCCTGCTACGCCCTGAGGCAGGAGGTCTTGATGCCCAACCTCAAGCCCTTGCCCCAATAGGAGGAAGCCATGCGGTCTAAAGGCATTGCCCTGGTAGCCACCCTGGCCCTGATGGTGCTGATCGGCCTTTTGGTCTTCAGCACCTTCTTCCGAACCCAGATAGAACTCTGGGTAACCCGCAACGACACCACCTCGGTCCAGGCCTTTTACGCCGCCGAAGCCGGCCTGCAAAAGTACAAGGCCGTTCTCTTCCAGCAGTACGTATGGCGGGAACAGCAGGGCCAGACGGGAGGGGGTAGCGGCTGCTTTACCTCCTTGGTCACGGGCCTGGACCTGGACCGCAACGGCAACCTCCTCACCTTCGTCAACAACCAGATCACCTTGGCCACCAACGAGGTGGTGGTGGACGCGGACAACCGCCCCATCGGCCGCTACACCGTAACCCTCTACCGGGATGCCAACGACGGCCAGCTCTTTACCCTGGTTTCCCAGGGCACCTCGGGCGGGGCCAAGGCCACGGTGCAGGCCACGGTCCGCCTCAGCAACACGGGCTACCTGGAGCAGGCCATCTTTGCCGGTACCGGCCAGGCCAACAAGTGGCTGAACGGCGGGGCCACCATCCGCGGGGGCATCTACATCGTGGGTAGCCCCAGCAACCCCAACCAGACGGTCATAGACGCCAACGGCAACTTTGAGCTGCTCAACTGGTACGACCTGAGCAGCTACAGCGGCATCGCCGCCCGGGTGGACACCGCCTACCGCCAAGCCAACGACCTCTGCGCCAGCCTGCGGGTGCAGTACGGCAAGATTTCCGTGGGCGGCAGCACCCGCTTGGGGGAACCCAGCAACAAGCTCAAAGGGGTCTTTGTGGGCCGGGGCGGCCAGGACATCACCGGGCAGAACGTGGACGTCTGCCAGAACAACAAGGGGGTCTGCACCGAGGCCATGGGCCCCTTTGACCTGGCCAACCCCCCGGCCTTCCCCACCCTGGACGCCAGGCTCAACTCCGAAGCCTGCAAGGACTACAGCACCTGGCGGGCCTGCTTGCAGGACAGGGCCGCCTTGCGCATCCAGCGCGTGAGCAACACCGTGAGCCTGGCCTATCCCTTGAGCGTCACCCTCAACGCCTCCTGCTTCAACGCCATCAACAACTCGGGGGTCCTGACCCTGGATAAGAGCACCGTGGACTGCACCTACACCCGGCTGGACGGCTCCCAGGGCGGCTTCAAGTACACCTACGCCAGCAACCAGGGGCTTCTGGAAATCTACGGGGACGTGGTCCTGGAAGGCCTGAACGTGGTCTTCAACCAGCCCACGGAGTACAAAGCCCTTTCCGGAAACGAAAAGAACGCCACCTTCGCCGTGCTGGCCAAGAACAACCAAGGCGGCAACGTGGACCTGAACGACAACCTTCTCCCCCAGACCAACCACGGGCTTTTCCCCAACCACGCCCTGGGCCTGGTGGCGGAAGACGACATCTACCAAAGGGGCCAGTACGTGATGGCTCCCGTGTATGCCGGGGGCACGTTCCGCGTGGTGAAGGATAACGTCCTCTTCGGCTCGGTCATCAGCAACGAGTTCTGCACCACCAGCGCAGGCAACCAGACGAACTGCAACGCCGGGCAGAAGGCCGAGGTGGTGTACATCCGCATCCCCCAGGAAAACCGCCCCGTCCTCCTGCCCGCCATCAGGGGCGGCACCCCCGTCTTCCAAATCCTTTCCTATGAGCGGCGCTAGCTTTCACACCGCCTTCACACCCCTAGGGCATCCTGAAGGTGGCTCCCCCGGAAACCCCGTTGACAGCCCTAAGGCCCCGGGGGAAGATAGAAGGGGGAAAGGAGGTGGGAGGCAGGTATACAAACCCAAGCTCGGTTTCGGGGATTTGCGGCAACAGGCACTCATGGCCGCGCACATAGATCAAGGGCGCGGAAAACCTAAAGGAGATAAGGAAATATGCGGAACGCCAAAGGCTTTACCCTGATTGAGCTCCTGATCGTCATCGCCATCATCGGCATCCTGGCTGCGGTGCTGGTGCCCAACCTGCTCCAGGCCCGCCGGGCAGCCAACGACCGGGCAGCCCAGGCCCACGCCCAAAACGTCTACAAGGCCGCCTACGCTTATATCGCCGAGGATACCTCCCGCGATGTGGCCAGCATCACCGATACGAACTGCAAGCAGGGGGGCTTCTCTGCAGGTCAGTACAGCGTGCCGGATCCGGGAGCCGCAGTAGTAGAGTGCACAGTGGGTGGGAGCGGTACCGAGCCTACCGTTACGGTTAAGAGCTCTAACGGCACCTCTTTCAAGGTGCCATAATCGCCTCGACGTGGGGCCCCCTACACGGGGGCCCCAAAGTTTTTGTTCAACCTGCGGAACGCAAACCCCATGTCTGCCTATACCAAGGGGTTTACTCTCCTGGAATTCCTGGTTGTCATCCTAATACTTGGGCTCGTTATGACCGCCGGTGTAGCCAGCTTGTCTGGCTCCTGGCAGGCCACCCGGGACCGGGCCGCCCTGGCCCACGGTCACAACGTCTTCAAGGCCGCCTGGGCCTACGTGGCCGAGGCGCCTGGCCGCGCCCTGGTGACCGGGGACTGCGCCGCGGGCTACACGGCAGGAAGCTACTCCGTCCCCAACCCGGGGGGTAGCGTCCGCTCCTGCACCGTGCGCGACCGGGGGGACGGCACCCCCGAGGTGGAAGTCGTAAGCCAGAGCGGCCGCACCCACCGCCTTCCCTAAACGGGCCCATGCCCCCCAGGCTCCCCCTCCCCCTAGCCCCAGCCCTCGCCCTGGGGGGCCTCTACCTTCTCCAAGGCTTTCCCCACCACCTTTTTCACGAGCCTCCCCTCCCCCTAGCCGGCCTGGCCCTGGGCCTGGTAGGCCTGCTGGGGCTATCCCGTTGGGGCGTACCCGTTGCGGCCTGGCTCTGGTGGGGATGGGGGCTCCTCACGGCTCTCTGGAGCCTGGCCCCCGGGCACACCCTGGTGGCCTCCCTGTGGGAGGTCTGGGCCCTGGCCGCTTTGGGGGCGGGCCGGTGGCGGGCTGGGGTCTTGGTCCTTTTGGGCCTCCTCCTCCTGGAAGGGGTCTACACCGCCTTGGCCCTGTGGCAGGCCGGGCTGGTCAGCTACGTTTCCGGCTCCCACCACTACCTTCTGGGGGCCCTGGCCCTGGGGGCCTTGCCCCTTTTGGGGGCCCATGCCGCCCGGGAAGGCGGCTACCGGGTAGCCGCCTTCCTCCTGGCGGCCCTGGCCCTGTACGCCGCCCTCATCTCCGGGGCGCGGGCGGTGTACCTGCCCCTCCTCATCCTGCTGCCCCTGGCCCTTCTTCGCCTAGCCCAGGAGGGCGGCTGGGCCCGGGCCCTGGGGCTGGCCCTGGGCCTTGCCGGGGGCGTGGCCCTGCTGGAAGCCTTCGTACCCGGGAACGCCATCCTCAACGCCCTGGCCTTCAAGGCAACCCTCACCCAAGGGGAGGCCTTGGGAGGGGAGGCCAAGGCAGGGGATACGCCCAGCATCGGCAACGTGGAAGCCCGCCTCCTCATGTGGCGCCTGGCCCTGCGCATGGCCTGGGACCACCCCCTAGGCACGGGAAACGGAAGCTATAGCCAGGTCTTTGAGGCCTACATGGACTACCCCGGCCTATCCGGGGTGTGGTCCCGGAGCCCCCACAACTACCTCCTGGAAACCCTGGCCACCGGGGGATGGGTGCGGACGCTTCTCCTCCTCCTTCTCCTATGGCCCACCCTGCCCGCCCTTCGGGGCAAGGACTGGCCCTGGGCCCTGAGCGTCCTTGGGCTTTGGACCCCTATGCTTTTTGACGTTTCCGGCTACTACCCGGGCTACCTGGCCCTGGCCTTCCTCCCCCTGGGGGCCTTGGCACCAGCCCCCGCAGCCCGCCCTGTGGGCCTTCTAGGCACCTTGGCGGCGGCAGCCCTAACCCTCTTCTGGTACTGGCCCTGCCAGGGCCCTGCCTGCGCGGCCAGGCACCTGTACTTCCCTGCCCACACGGCCAAGGCCGTGGAGGCCGCAGCCCCAGCCCAACGGGCCCAGCTCCTTCGGGAAGCGGAAAGGCACTACCCCCTTTCCCCCTGGCCCCTCACCCTGGCCCTAGGCCATGCCCAGGGCCAAGAAGCGCGCCTGGACCTGGCCAGGAAGCTTGCCGAACGCTTCCCCTACGCCCGGGAAAGCTTCTACCTCCTCTGGGCCCAAGCCGCCCTGGAAGCAGGCCACCTGGAGGAGGCCCAAAGGGCGCTGGAGCTTGGCCTAAGGCACTTCCCCGGTTCGCCCAGCCTGATGGCCCTCCGGGCTTCCCTGCCCGCTCTTGGCCATTAGCGGCCCGAGGGCGCCCAGCCCCGCCCCCCAAAGGGCCCAGAGGGCCCCTTCCCCATCGGGAAGGGCAAACCAGAAAAGGAAGAAGGCGTGAACGGCCAGCAATCCCGTGGCGGCAGGATGGAGCCCAGCAAGACCCCTAAGGCCCCAAAGGAGAAGGGCCAGGTAGAGGCCAAGCCCTAAAAGCCCCCATTTGAGGCCCACCTCCAGAAACTGGTTGTGGGCACGGAAGAGGTAAAGCCGCAACCTTACAAAGCTTCCATCATCCTTTCTAAGCAAAAACACGGGGTCACCCCCGGGTGCGTTGGCTACTTCCACGAGTGAAGCATCCGTATATCCAAACTCAGTGCGTAAAAAAGCCTCCAAATCCTCCTTATGCAAAAACTGGGGCCAGCGCTGTTCAAACACCCCTCCCCCCCAGCCCAAGAGGGGCCTGGCGGCCATGCCCCCCAGGGCAGCCTTCCAGTAGTAGAGGCGGGTGAGGAAGGTGCTGGGGCTGGCCACCTCCCGCACCGTCCCCCCGCCTTCCACCGGCCCCCGGGAGGCCAGCCAGACGGCCCCCATGCCCGTCCCCACCCCCAAGGCCAGAACCAGGCCGGCCAGAAGGCCATAACGGGGGGCCCGCCAAAGGGCCAGAAGGGCAAGGACCGCAAGGGCCAAAAGCCCGGCCCGGTTGAAGGCCAGGCCTATTCCCAAGGCCCCCAGGAAAAGGCCCCAAGGGTTCCGAAGGCCCAGGGCCACCCCCGCGGTCAGGACAAAGTAGCCGGAGAGGTGCCCCTTCTGCGGAAAGGTCACTAGGGGCAGATCGGCAGGGGTAGCGCGGACGTAAAAGAGGGGGCGGCCCATGAGCACCTCCGCCAGGGCAAGAAGGGCCAGAAGGCTTCCCCCCAGGACCAGCCCAAAGGCCACCCGCCTGGGGGTTTCCGGGTCCTCGCGGGTGCGCAGGTACACCAAAAGGGCCACGGCCAGCATCATCAGGCTCCAGACCAGGCCGTCCGCGTAGTTGTGGGTTGAGCCCGTAAGGGCCACCGCCCGCTCGGGGGAGAACAGGGCCGCCAGGACCATCACCAAGGCCAAGGCGAATAGGAGGGCCAAAACCGGCTGGGTACGCAGCTTTCGCGGCAGGTGGAGGAGGTGGCCCAGGCGGGTTGCCGGATGGGCCAGCATCTCCAGCAAGGCCCCTAAGAGGACGAAGAGGAGCACAAACCCGTGCTTGGCCAGGACCACCCCGGCATGGCTGGGAAGCCAGGGAAGGACCACAAAGGGGTAAAGAAAGGCAAAGGTGGGCCAAAGGAGCTTCAGTATCATGGGAACCATCATATGGGCACCCTCGGGGAACAACGCACCTACATCCGGGCCCGGCCCCTCCCTGGGCTAACGGCCATGGCCCTCCTCCTTTCCGACCTCCTTTGCCTCCTCCTCGCTTGGGCCCTGGCCCTGGCCCTCCGGGCGGGAACAGGGGGAAGCATAGACCCGTCCCTCTACCTGCGCCTCCTGCCCGCTTTGGCCCTTTTCCCCTTCCTCTACGGGGCCTTCGGCCTCTACCCCGGGCTTGGGGTCCACCCGGCCCTGGAACTCAAGCGCCTAAGCGGGGGCACGGCCTTGGGGTTCCTCCTCCTCGCCGCCGGGGCCTTCCTCTCCAAAAGCGGGCCCCTCTACTCCCGCCTCTCCTTCCTCCTGGCCTTCGCCCTGGCCCTCTTCCTCGTCCCCTTGGGCCGGGCCCTCCTCCGGCACCTCTTTGCCCGTAAGGCCTGGTGGGGGGGCAAGGTGCTGGTGGTGGGGGCAAGGGGGGAGGAGGTGGAGGCCCTCCTCCGGCAAGCCCCCGGCCTGGGCCTGAAACCCACCCCCACCCCCGAAGGGGCCTACGCCCTGGTGGTGGCGGGAAGCCTGCCCAAGGAGGAAGCCCTGGCCCTCCTGGAGCGCTTTCCCCGGGTCCTCCTCCTCCCGGAGGTGGGGGAAGGCCTGCTTTGGGCCGAGGTGCGGGACCTGGGCGGGGTGGGGGCCTTGGAGGTGCGGCAAAACGGCCTCCTCCCCGGGAACCTCCTCCTCAAGCGGGGGCTGGACCTTTTGGGCGGGGCGGGGCTTTTCCTCCTCTTTCTCCTCCTCCTGCCCCCCATTGCCCTCGCCCTTTACCTGGAGGACGGCGGGCCCCTCTTCTACCGCCACCCCCGGGTGGGCCAGGGGGGGAAGCGCTTTTTTGTGCTCAAGTTCCGCACCATGCGCAAGGACGGGGATGAGGTGCTGAAGCGCCACCTCGAGGCCCACCCTGGGGCCAAAGAGGAATGGGAAAGGCACCGGAAGCTCAAGGAGGACCCCCGGGTGCTAAGGGTGGGGCGGTGGCTCAGGAAGTTTTCCCTGGACGAGCTTCCCCAAGCGGTGAACATCCTCAAGGGGGAGATGAGCCTGGTGGGGCCGAGGCCCGTGACCGAGGAGGAACTCCCCCGCTACGGCGAGGCCCTGCCCCTCTACCTCAAGGTCAAGCCCGGGCTCACGGGCCTGTGGCAGGTTTCCGGGCGGAATGGCCTTTCCTACGAGCGCCGGGTGGCCTTGGACCGCTACTACGTGCAGAACTGGTCCCCCTGGCTTGACCTCTACATCCTGGCCCGCACCCTTTGGGCCGCCCTGAGGGGGGAGGGAGCGGGGTGAAAAGGGGTCTTCTCTACCTCTACGCCGTCCAGGGGGCCAACTACCTCTTTCCCCTCCTCACCCTCCCCTACCTCTCCCGGGTCCTGGGCCCGGAGGGGTTTGGGCTCCTGGCCGTGGGCCAATCCCTGGCCCTTTACCTGCAGGCCGTGGTGGACTGGGGTCTCTCCCCCCTCGGCGTGCGGAGAGTGGTCCAGGCCGGGGGGAAGAGGCTCGGTTCCATCTACTGGGGAGTCACAGGGGCTAGGCTTCTTCTCCTCCTGCCCGCTTCCCTCCTGGCCCTCCTGGCTTACCTGGTCCTCCCCGCCCTTCGGGGCCAGGAGGAGGTAGCCCTTTCCGCCCTCTTCTGGGCCGCCGCCTGGGGCCTGAGCCCGGTCTGGTTCTTCCAGGGGCTGGAGCGCATGGCGGAAGTGGCCCTCTTGGAGATCTTGCCGCGGGCCCTCGCCACCCTTAGCATCTTCCTCTTGGTACAGGAAAGCCAACCCCATATGCCCCTCATACTGCAGGGATCATGGGCCCTAATGGCTCTCGGTTTTGGGAGCTGGCGGATTTTCAGGGAAATAAAGGAAAAACCTACCTTCAAAGCAACCCTCCTCTACTTGCAATGGGGCCTTCCCTTCTTTCTCGCTCGCTTGGGTACCCTCCTCTATGCAGGAAGCGGACCCTTGCTTTTGGGCTTCTTCACCCCGCCTGCCCAGGTGGGCCTTTACGTTGGGGCCGAGCGCCTCACCAGGGCTGTCCTGGCCTTGTTGGAACCCCTCAACCGGGCTTTCTTCCCTCGCTTCGTTCGCCTCCTGGAAGAAGACCGGAAGCAAGCAGGGAAGTTCGCTACCTTTCTCCTCTGGAAGGTGGGGGGGTTAGCCCTCTTGGGGGCCTCCCTTTGGGCTCTCTCTGCTCCTCTCCTCCTTTCCCTCCTCCTCGGCCCGGGGTACGAGGGGGCTGTGCCCCTCATGCGCATCCTGGCCCTCCTCCTCCCCCTGGTGGCCCTCTCCAACCTGCTGGGGTTGCAGTGGATGCTGGCCCTGGGGCTGGACCGCCCCTTCAACGCCATCATCCTGGGGGCAGGGGTCCTGAACCTGCTCCTGGGAAGCCTGTTCGCCTTCCTCTTCGGGGCCCCGGGCCTGGCCTGGGCCGTGGTCCTGGCGGAAGCCTCGGTCACGGGGGGGATGCTCCTCTACTTGGGGCGGAGGGGGCTCCTCCCCTGGGAGGTGGCCCGATGAGGGTGGACTACCTCATCGTGGGGGCGGGCTTCACCGGGGCTACCCTGGCCGAGCGCCTGGCCTCGGCGGGAAAGCGGGTCCTGGTGGTGGAACGCCGGGACCACATCGGGGGCAACGCCTACGACGAGCCCGATGAACGGGGGGTCCTGGTCCACCGCTATGGGCCCCACATCTTCCACACCGCCAGCAAGAAGGTCTGGGACTACCTTTCCCGCTTCACCGAGTGGCGCCCCTACTACCACCGGGTGCGGGCGGTGGTGGAGGGGAAGCCCATCCCCCTCCCCTTCAGCCTGGCCTCCTTAAGGGCCCTCTTCTCCCCAAGGCTTGCCGATCGCCTGGAGGAAAAGCTCCTGGCCCGCTACGGCTACGGGGCCCGGGTGCCCATCCTGAGGCTCAAGGAAGAAGAGGACCCCGACCTGCGGTTCCTGGCCGACTACGTCTACCGCCAAGTCTTTGAGGGCTACACCCTCAAGCAGTGGGGCCTGCGCCCTGAGGAGCTTTCCCCCTCGGTCACCGCCCGGGTCCCCGTCCTGGTCTCCTACGACGAGCGCTACTTCCAGGACCCCTACCAGGCCATGCCCAAGGAGGGGTACACCGCCCTCTTCCGGCGCATGCTCCGCCACCCCCACATCAAGGTCCTCCTGGGGGCGGACTGGAAGGAGGTGGAAGGCGAGGTCCGCTTCCGCCGCCTCATCTTCACCGGGCCCATCGACGAGTTCTTCGGCCATGCCCATGGGCCCCTGCCCTACCGCTCCCTGCGCTTCCGCCTGGAGGGGCATCCCGTGCCCTGGTTCCAGGAGGTGGGCACGGTGAACTACCCCAACGAGCACCCCTACACCCGGGTGACCGAGTTCAAGCACCTCACGGGCCAGGGCTACCTGCCCCACACCACCTTGGCCTACGAGTACCCCGAGGCCTACGAGCCCGGGCGGAACGAGCCCTACTACCCTGTCCCCAGGGAGGAGAACGAGGCCCTCTACCGCCGCTACCTGGAGGAGGCCAAGGGGCTTAAAGGAGTCTACTTCGCCGGGAGGCTTGGGGACTACCGCTACTACAACATGGACCAGGCGGTGGCCCGGGCCCTGAAGCTCTTTGAGGAGGTGGTCCGTGGTGAATGAGGGAGTCTGCGCCGTGATCGTGACCCATAACCGCAAGGAACTCCTCAGGGAGTGCCTGAAGGCCGTCCTCTCCCAGACCCGCCCCCCTGACCATGTGCTGGTGGTGGACAACGCCTCCACCGACGGCACCGGGGAGATGCTCCGGGAGGAGTTTAGAGAGGTGGAGGTCCTCCGTCTGCCGGAGAACCAGGGGGGTGCCGGGGGGTTCCACGAGGGGATGAAGCGGGCCTACGAAGCGGGGTATGGGTGGATTTGGGTCATGGACGACGATACCTTTCCCTACCCCGACACCCTGGAGGGTCTTCTGCAGGGGGCGCGAAAGGAGGGGCTGGAAGCGGTTGGACCTCTTCCCGTGGCTCTCCACGACGAGGGAGAACTCGCCTACCCTCACCATGGCCCCCTGGGCCTCACCTGGCGCTCCGATGGGCTTCGCCCAGGGATTATCCGGGGGGAAGCCTCCTTCTTCCTGGGGGTACTCCTGCGGCGGGAAGTTATAGACAAAGGGGGTCTTCCCGACAAACGGCTATTCATTCGGGGAGACGAGGTGGAGTACAACCACCGCCTCCGGGCCAGGGGAGTCCAGCTGGGGGTTCTTCCTGAAGTTCGGGTACGCCACCCCAGCTTCCGTAAAGAGCTGACCATCCTCTTGGGCAAACGGTTGGTGGTGGGGTATTCCGGTAATCCCCGGAAGGACTACTACAACTACCGCAATCGGATGTATGTCTTCCGCACCTACCGCAGGGCTTGGCCCTTGTGGGCCCTTCTAGACCTTTTCCGGCACGCTTGGTTCTTCCTCCTGGTACGCCGGGGAGACCTGAGGGGCTTCCGCTTATGGGCCCGGGCAGCCTTTCTGGGGCTCCAGGGTAAGCTTCTTCCCTACGAGGAGGCATTCCGTGGCTGAGAGGAAGGTTGCCCTGCTCATCCCGGTTTACAACGACCAAGAAGGCCTGGAGGAAACCCTTGCCCACCTTCCGGGCGAAATCCCCCTGGACGTGGTGGTGGTGGACGATGGAAGCCAACCCCCCATCACCCTCCCCCAACTCCCCCCACCCCACCGGGCCTTCCTCCTGCGCCTGGATGGAAACCGGGGGATCACGGGGGCCCTGAACGAGGGGCTCCGCTTCGTCCTGGAGCGGGGCTACCCCTATGTGGCCCGCTTGGATGCCGGGGATGTGGCCCTGCCGGGGCGGTTCGCCAAGCAACTCCGCTTTCTGGAAGAGCACCCCGAGTACGCCCTGGTGGGCGGGCAGGCCCGCTTTGTGGACCCCACGGGAAGGGAAACCCACCGGGAGCGCTTCCCCACCGAGGACGGGGAGATCCGCCGGGTCATGCACGCCCGGAACCCCTTCCTTCACCCGGCCGTCACCCTGCGCACCGAGGCCCTTAGGGCGGTGGGCCTTTACTCGGAAAGGTACCCTGCCGCTGAGGACTACGAGCTTTTCTTCCGCCTGGCCAAGAGGTTCAAGGTGGCCAACCTGGACGAGCCCGTGGTGGAGGTGCTGCTAAACCCTGAAGGGATAAGCGGCAAGGGGCGGCGCAGGCAACTCCTAACACGCCTCCGCATCCTCCTGGAAAACTTTGACCCCGGCCTCAAGGAGAGCTGGCTTGGCCTCCTGAAAAACGGCGCCCTTTTCTTTACCCCCACCCCCTTGGTGGGGTGGCTGAAGCGGCGCCTGCCGGGGAGGAGGGGGTGGCTTTGAGGGTCCTGTGGGTCCTCGAGGCCAGCGGGGGCGGGGCGGGAAGGCACGTGGCCGACCTGGCCCCCCTTCTCCTCCGGGAAGGGGTGGAGGTCCACCTGGCCTACTCCCCTCTGCGCCTGGCCGAGCCCTTGCGTTCGGCCCTTCCCGCCTTGGCAAGGGCCGGGGTGCGCCTTTTCCCCCTTCCCATGCGCCGCGCCCCCCACCCCTCGGACCTGGGTGCCCTCCTCCACCTCCTGGCCTACGCCCGGAAGGAAGGCCCCTTCGCCCTGGTGCACGGGCATAGCGCCAAGGGCGGGGCCTTGGCCCGCTTCCTCGGCCCCCTCCTGGGGGTGCCCGTGATCTACACCCCCCATGCCCCCATCACCCTCTCCCCTTTCCTCCTCCCTTGGGAAAGGTGGCTTTACGGGCTAGCGGAAAGGACCCTCGCCCGCTTCACCCGCCTTGCCGTGGCCGTCTCCCCCTGGGAGCGGGAGGAACTCCTAAGGCTTGGCTACCCCGAGGGAAGGGTGGCCCTCATCCCCAACGGCGTGGACCCCTCCCTCTACCCCCAGGGGGCGCGGGAAGCGGCCAGGCGGTCCTTGGGCTTGGAGGGGGAGTTTGCGGTGGGGTTCGTGGGGCGGCTAGACCTGCAGAAAAGGCCCCTCCTGGCCCTGGAGGCCTTTGCCCACTTCCTGGAAGGAGGGGGGGAAGGGGTCCTCCTCTTCATGGGCGAAGGCCCCCTGAGGGAAGAGGTGGAGGCGGTGGTCCGGCGAAGGGGCTTGGGGAGGAGGGTCCGCTTCGTCCCCGGGAGGGATACCCGCTTCCTCATGCCCGCCCTGGACGGGCTTCTCCTCACCAGCGCCTACGAGGGGATGCCCTATGTGCTCCTCGAGGCCTTCGCCGCCGGGGTGCCCGTGGTGAGCGCCCCTACCCCGGGGCTAGGGGAGTGGCTTGGGGAGGAAGGGCTCGCCCTGGTGGCCGAGGCCCCCACCCCAGAGGCCCTGGCCGCCGCCCTGCTCGAGGCCCAGCAGGACCCCCACCGCCGCGCGAGCCTGCGTGCCCGGGGAAGGGCCTGGACGGAAGAACGGAACCTGGAGAGGATGTTCAGGGAAACCCTAAGCCTATACCGAAGCCTCCCTGCAAGGTCGGCCCTCGCCCCCTAGGCCAACCGCTCCGCCAGCCCCTCCTCGGCCTCCACCCACAGGGGGCCGAAGTTCTCCTCTTGCCAAAGCCCCACCAGGCCCAGGCGCTGGGCCTCCAGAAGGGCGGCAAAGCCCACCGCCTTTTCCTCCCAGCCCCTGAGGGGCAGGCGGTGGAAGGGCATGCGCCCCTTTAGGAGGCCACGCAGGCGGCGCCAAGCCTCCTGCAGGCCGAACCCCTCCGGGGGAAGCTGGAGCACTGCCCGCCGGAAGGGGCGGGCGGCCTCGGCCAGGGCCCTGGGGGAAAGGCGCAAGGGAGCCCTAGGTACCGGGGGCGGCTTGGCGGGCACCAGGCGGGCCCGCCGCCTCAGGCGTTCTTCCAAAAAGGCCACGGTATCGGAGAGGTCCAGAAGGGTCCGCACCAGGGGCAGCTCCTCCCCCTCCTCCTTGGGGGTTAGGGCCTTCTCCGGGGCCAGCTTCAGGAGCAAAAGCTCGGCCAACAGGGGCAGAAGCTCGGCCCGGGCCCTCAGGTCCTCCGGCACCTGGGCCAGGGCCTGCTCCACCAGGAGGAGAACGGGAAGGGCCTTGGGGGAAAGCCGCCCCCGCCTCAGGGCCTCCCGCAGGGCCTCCGGGGTACCGGAAAAACCGGGAAAGGCCAGGCGGATCACGTGCGCACCGGACGCTTCCGGGGCAGGAGGAGGCCCACCTTCTCCCGCACCTCCTCCATGGTGGCCTGGGCCACAACCCGGGCCCGTTTGGCCCCTTCCAGAAGGGCATCCATCACGTAGTCGGGGTCCCGCTTGAGGGCCTCGGCCCGCTCGCGGATGGGCCTTAAAGCCTTCATCATCTCCTCAAAGAGGATGCGCTTCACCGCCAGGGTGCCGATGCCCGCCCGGCGGTACTCCGCCTTCAGGGCCTCCACCAGCTCCTTGGGGGCGAAGTAGGAGAGGTAGGTGAAGACCACGGTGCGCTCCGGGTCCCCGGGGTCGGAGAGGCGGATGCGCTGGGGGTCGTCGGGTAGGTGCTGGATCTTGTGCCAGATGCTCTCCTCGGGCTCCAGGAGGCCGATGGTGTTCCCCAAGGACTTGCTCATCTTGGCCTTGCCGTCAATGCCCGGCACCCGGGGGGCCTCGGGGTTCAGGAGGGCCTGGGGCTCGGGGAAGGTTTCCCCGAAGAGGCCGTTGAAGCGGCGGGCGATCTCCCGGGTGAGCTCAATGTGCTGCACCTGGTCCTCCCCCACGGGCACGGTATCCGCCTTGTAGACCAGGATGTCCGCCGCCTGCAGGACGGGGTACATGAGGAGGCCCGACCATATGGCTTCCTGCTTGGCGGCCTTGTCCTTGAACTGGGTCATCCGGGTCAGGTCCCCTAAGGGGGTGAGGGTGGTGAAGACCCAGGAGAGCTCGGTGTGTTCGGGCACGTGGGACTGGACGAAGAGGGTCACCCTTTCCGGGTTGAGCCCGGCGGCGATGTTGACCAGGGCCGCCTCAAAGGTGCGCCGGGCCAGGGTCTGGGGGTCGTAGGCCAGGGGGTTGGTGAGGGCGTGGTAGTCCACGATGCAGAAGAAGGCCTCCCGCCCCAGGCGTTCCCCCAGCTCCACCCACTGCTTGATGGCCCCCAGGTAGTTGCCGATGTGGATCTCCCCCGAGGGCTGGATGCCGGAGAGGACCCGCGTCATGGGCCTTAGTGTAGCAAAAGGCGTAGGCCCCCTTCCGGGGGCCTTTCTGGTGCCGGGGGCGGGACTTGAACCCGCACGTCCGTGAGGACACACGACCCTGAATCGTGCGCGTCTACCAATTCCGCCACCCCGGCAGACGCAAGGGTCATTGTAGAGGGCCTCTCCCTTTTCGTCAAGCTTGACCCACGGGCCCTTTGGCCTTAGGCTAGGGGGCAATGCGGCGGGGCATCCTGCTAGACCTAGGCCGGGCGGGCCCGGCTTAGGAAAGCCCTTACCGCTTTCCCCCGGGCCCAAAGGTCCGGGGGGTTTTTTCTAGGGAGGGAGCATGGGGAAGACGCTTTACGAGAAGGTATGGGAAGCCCATGAGGTGCGCAAGCTGCGGAACGGGCAGAGCCAGCTTTTCATTGACCTGCACCTCCTGCACGAGGTGACGAGCCCCCAGGCCTTCGGCATGCTGAAGGACTTGGGGCTTAAGGTGCGCTACCCCCACCGCACCTTCGCCACCGTGGACCACATCGTCCCCACCCACGACCGCAGGGAGCCCTTCCAGGACCCCTTGGCCCAGAGCATGCTGGAAGCCCTTAGGGCCAACACCCGGGAGCACGGCATCACCTTCTTTGACCTGGGGAGCGGGAACCAGGGGATCGTGCACGTGATCGGGCCCCAGCTGGGCCTCACCCAGCCGGGGATGACCATCGCCTGCGGCGACTCCCACACCTCCACCCACGGGGCCTTTGGGGCTGTGGCCTTCGGCATCGGCACCAGCCAGGTGCGGGACGTGCTGGCCACCCAGACCCTGGCGGCGCAGAAGCTGAAGGTGCGGCGCATCAACGTGGAGGGCCGGCTGGCCCCCGGGGTCTACGCCAAGGACGTGATCCTGCACATCATCCGCCACCTGGGGGTGAAGGGGGGCCTGGGCTACGCCTACGAGTATGGGGGCAGCGCCGTGGAGGCCATGGACATGGAAAGCCGCATGACCCTGTGCAACATGTCCATTGAGGGCGGGGCCCGGGTGGGGTACGTGAACCCCGACGAGACCACCTTCCGCTACCTGGAGGGCCGTCCCTACAGCCCCCAAGGGGAGGCCTGGGAGGAGGCCAAGCGGCGCTGGCTTTCCTTCCGCTCCGACCCCGATGCCCCTTACGACGACGTGGTCACCTTCCGGGCCGAGGCCATCGCCCCCACGGTGACCTGGGGCATCAACCCCGGGCAGGCCATCCCCATTGACGGGCGGATCCCCTTGCTGGAGGAGCTTCCCGAGGAGGAACGCCCCGTGGCCGAGGAAGCCCTGGCCTACATGGGCTTCAGGCCGGGGCAGCCCATCAAGGGGGTACCCGTCCAGGTGGCCTTCATCGGCAGCTGCACCAACGCCCGCCTTTCCGACCTGCGGGAGGTGGCCCGCTTCCTGAAGGGGCACCGGGTGAAGAAGGGGGTGCGGGCCCTGGTGGTGCCGGGCTCGGAGTGGGTGGCCAGGAAGGCCGAGGAGGAGGGCATCGCCGAGGTTTTCCGCGAGGCGGGGTTTGAGTGGCGGAACCCCGGGTGTTCCATGTGCCTGGCCATGAACCCCGACCGGCTGGAGGGGGATGAGCTGGCCGCCAGCTCCTCCAACCGCAACTACAAGGGGCGGATGGGAAGCCCCCGGGGGCGCACGGTGCTCATGAGCCCCCTCATGGTGGCGGCGGCGGCGGTGGCGGGCGAGATCGCCGACGCCCGCGAGGTCTTTGGCATTGCGGTGCGCTAGGAGGTGAGCCATGCTGGAGAAGTTCACCCTGATCCGCGGCAAGGCGGTGCCCTTACGGGGCGAGGACATCGACACCGACCGCATCATTCCGGCCCGGTTCATGAAGGCCCTGACCTTTGAGGGCCTGGGCCGGTACCTCTTTTACGACGAGCGCTTTGACGAGGAGGGGAACCCCAAACCCCACCCCCTGAACGACCCCCGGTACCAGGGGGCCAGCATCCTTCTGGTGGAGGCCGGCTTTGGCTCGGGCTCCAGCCGGGAGCACGCCCCTCAGGCCATCAAGCGGGCCGGGTTCCGGGCCATCGTGGGGGAGAGCTTCGCCGAGATCTTCTTCGGGAACGCCACGGCCATCGGCCTGCCCTGCGTGACCCTGGCCCCGGAGGACCTGAAGGCCCTCTTCCAAAGGGTGGAGGAGGAGCCGGGCCTCGAGGTGGAGGTGGACCTGGTGGCCAAGGAGGTGCGCTTCGCCGGGCATAAAGCCCCCCTTTCCCTGCCCGAGGCGGCCCGGGAGGCCCTCACCCAGGGGCTTTGGGACCCCATCGGGGAGCTTTTGGAAGCAGGGGAGCTCCTGGACGCCTTTGACCGGAAGCTTCCCTACCCCAGGAGGGCGGAATGAGGGTGGCCGTGCTGCCCGGGGATGGGATCGGTCCCGAGGTAACCGAGGCCGCCCTGAAGGTGCTCAAGGCCCTGGACGAGGCCCACGGCCTGGGCCTGGCCTACGAGGTCTTCCCCTTTGGGGGGGCGGCCATCGAGGCCCACGGGGAACCCTTCCCCGAGGCGACCCGCAAGGGGGTGGAGGCCGCGGAGGCGGTGCTTTTGGGAAGCGTGGGCGGGCCCAAGTGGGATGCCCTTCCCCGGAGGCTCCGGCCAGAGACGGGCCTCTTGGCCCTGCGCAAGGGCCAGGACCTCTTCGCCAACCTGCGCCCGGCCAAGGTCTTCCCCGGGCTGGAGCGCCTCTCCCCCCTCAAGGAGGAGATCGCCCGGGGGGTGGACGTGCTCATCGTGCGGGAGCTCACGGGGGGGATCTACTTCGGCGAGCCCCGGGGGATGTCGGAGGCGGAGGCCTGGAACACGGAGCGCTACAGCAAGCCCGAGGTGGAGCGGGTGGCCCGGGTGGCCTTTGAGGCCGCCAGGAAGCGGCGGAAACACGTGGTGAGCGTGGACAAGGCCAACGTGCTGGAGGTGGGGGAGTTCTGGCGCAAGACCGTGGCCGAGGTCCACGGGGACTACCCCGACACCACCCTGGAGCACCAGTACGTGGACGCCATGGCCATGCACCTGGTGCGCAACCCCGCCCGCTTCGACGTGGTGGTCACGGGGAACCTCTTCGGGGACATCCTCTCCGACCTGGCCTCGGTCCTGCCCGGCTCTTTGGGGCTTCTCCCCTCCGCCTCCTTGGGCCGGGGCACCCCGGTCTTTGAGCCGGTGCACGGCTCCGCCCCGGACATCGCCGGCAAGGGCATCGCCAACCCCACCGCCGCCATCCTCTCCGCGGCCATGATGCTGGAGCACGCCTTCGGCCTGGTGGAGCTGGCCCGCGGGGTGGAAAGGGCCGTGGCCCAGGCCCTAAGGGAAACCCCGCCCCCGGACCTGGGGGGAAGCGCCGGCACGGCGGCCTTCACCCAGGCGGTCCTAAGCCGCCTACAATGAGGGGGATGCCGGCAACCCCGGCGGAAGGAGGTGCTCCCGTGACCCGGCACCGGATCTCCCTGGAGGAGTTCCACCGCATGGTGGAGGCCGGGGTCTTCCCCGAGGACCTGAGGCTGGAGCTGGTGGAAGGAGAACTCTTGGAGATGAGCCCCATCGGCAAGCGCCATGCGGCCAAGGTGGCCCGGCTCACCGCCCTCTTTGCCCCCTTGGTGCCGGAAAAGGCCATCCTCTTTGTGCAAAGCCCCTTGGCGGTGGGGGGGTCGGAACTCTACCCGGATCTGGCCCTCCTCAGGCCCCGGGAGGACTTTTACGAGGCCGAGCTACCCCGGGCCCGGGATGCCCTCCTGGTGGTGGAGGTGGCGGACACCCCCTTGGACCACGACCTGGGGGTGAAGCTCCCCCTCTACGCCCGGGCCGGGGTGGCGGAGGTCTGGGTGGTGGACCTAGGGGGGCAGAGGGTCCTGGTCCACCGGGAGCCCCAAGGGGAAGGTTACGGGCAGGTGGCGGTCCTGGGCCCCGGGGAGGCCCTCGAGGCCCTGGGGCAGAAGGCGGCGGTGGAGGCCTTGCTATGAGGAAAACCCTGATCCTCACCGGGGCCAGCCGGGGCATCGGCAAGGCCTTGGCCCTGGAACTGGCCAAGGCAGGCTACGACCTGGTGCTGAACGCCCGCTCGGAAGCCCCCCTGCGGGCCGTGCTGGAGGAGGTGCGGGCCCTAGGGGCCAAGGCCGAGGCCGTGGCGGGTAGCGCCGGCAAGGCCGAGGTGGCCCAGGCCCTGGTGGAGCGGGCCCAAGCCCTGGGCCCCCTGGAGGGCTTCATCCACAACGCCGGGGTCCTCCACCCCGGCCCCCTCCTCTACGAGCTGGCCGAGCCCCTCTTCCTGGAGGTGCTGGAGGCCAACCTCCTGGCGGGGTACCAGCTTGCCCGCTTCGCCTACCCTCTCCTGCGGCAGAGGGGGGAGGGGGTGGCGGTCTTCGTGGGCTCGGGGGCGGCGGAGAGCAACCTCCCCGGCATCGGGGCCTACGCGGTGGCCAAGGCCGCCGAGGAGCACCTGGCCCGGCAGCTGGCCGCGGAGGTGCCCGAGGTGGCCTGTTTTATTTACCGCCCGGGGGTGGTGGAAACCGGCATGCAGCAGGCGGCCCGGGAGGCCCAGGGGAGCGCCGCCCCTGTGCTGCACCGGGTCTTCCGCGGCTACAAGGAGGAAGGCCGCCTCCTCACCCCGGAGGCGGCGGCCAAGGCCCTGGTGCGCCTTCTGCCCCGGGCCCGTCAGTTCCACGGCAAAATCGCCACCTGGAGGGAGGCATGAGATCGGATCGCATCAAGGAGGGACTGAAGCAGGCCCCGGCCCGGGCCATGCTCCGGGCGGTAGGCGTGGGGGACGAGGACTTCCGGAAGCCCTTCGTGGGGGTGGTGAACACCTTCACCGACGGGATGCCCTGCAACCTCCACCTAAGGCAGCTGGCCCTGGACCTGAAGGCTGGGCTCAAGGAGGCGGGGCTTTTCCCCTTTGAGTTCGGGGCCCCCGCCATCTCCGACGGCATCAGCATGGGCACCCCGGGCATGCGGGCAAGCCTGGTAAGCCGCGAGGTCATCGCCGACAGCGTGGAGCTCATCGCCCAGGGCTACCTCTACGACGGCATGGTGGCCCTTTCCGCCTGCGACAAGACCATCCCCGGAGGGGCCATGGGGGTCATCCGCAGCGGGGTGCCGGGGATGGTCCTCTACGGGGGCACCATCGCCCCCGGGGAGTGGCGGGGACGGAAGCTCACCATCGTGGAGGTCTTTGAGGCCGTAGGGCAGCGGGCCGCGGGGAAGATCTCCGACGAGGAGCTTGGGGAGATTGAGCGGCGGGCCATCCCCGGGCCCGGGGCCTGCGGCGGCCAGTACACGGCCAACACCATGGCCATGGCCCTCGAGGCCCTAGGCCTCTCCCCCCTGGGCTACAACGCCATCCCCGCCGTCCACCCGGAAAAGGCCAAGGCCACCCGGGAGGCGGGGCGGATCCTGGCCGAGGCCATCGCCAGGGACTGGAAGCCCCGGGACTTCCTCACCCGAAAAAGCTTCCTCAACGCCGTGGCCGCCGTGGCCGCCACGGGAGGGAGCACCAACGCCGTCCTCCACCTCCTGGCCTTGGCCAAGGAGGCGGGGGTGGAGCTTTCCCTGGACGACTTTGACCGGGTTTCCCGCAAGACCCCGGTGATCGCCGACCTGCGCCCCTGGGGCACCTACACCGCCTGGGAGCTCTATGAGGCCGGGGGAACGGCCCTGGTCTTCCAGCGCCTTCTGGAAGCCGGCCTCCTCTTCGGGGAGGAGAAGACCCTCACCGGGCGCACCCTGGCCGAGGAGGTGGAGCGGGCCTACCGGGAGGCCGAGGGGCAGCGGGTGGTCTTCCCGGTGGAGAAGGCCCTCAAGCCCCAAGGGGGGCTGGTGGTCCTCAAGGGGAACCTGGCCCCCAAGGGAGCGGTCCTGAAGCTGGCCGGCACGGAACGCACCTTCTTTGAGGGGCCGGCCCGGGTCTTTGACGCCGAGGAAGCGGCCATGGAGGCGGTGCTCCAGGGCCGGATCCGGCCCGGGGACGTGGTGGTCATCCGCTACGTGGGCCCCAAGGGCGCCCCGGGGATGCCCGAGATGCTCTCCGTCACCAGCGCCATCGTGGGCGAGGGCCTGGGCCCCGAGGTGGCCCTCCTCACCGACGGGCGCTTCTCCGGGGGTACCCGGGGCCTGATGGTGGGGCACATCGCCCCCGAAGCGGCCATCGGCGGGCCCATCGCCCTCCTGGAAGAGGGAGACCGGGTGCGCATTGACGTGGAAAACCGCCTCCTGGAGGTCCTCCTCCCCGAGGAGGAGCTCTCCCGCCGCCAGGCCCGCTGGCAACCCCGGCCCCCCGGCTTCGCCAAGGGGCTTTTCGCCCGCTACGCCGCCCTGGTGGGCCAGGCCGATGAGGGGGCCGTCCTGGCCGACCCCGCCTAGGGGCGCTTGACCTGGTCGGGGGTGAGGTTCAGGCCCCGCCCCCGGCGCACCTCCTCGGGGGTGAAGGCCTCCCCCTTGGCCCCGAGGAGGGCCTTGAGGTGGTTGAGCAGGGCGGCGAGCTCCTCATCCTTCAGCTGGGCGAAGCCGGGCATGAGCCCGGCCTCCCCCTTTTTGCCGTAAAGGGTGGCCAGGACCAGGTAGCGCCGCCCCTCCGGGGTGGCGAAGAGGGGGGCCGCGCCCTGCAGGCCGGGGTAAGGGCGCACCCCCAGGGCCTTCTCCCCGTGGCACTGGGCGCAGGCGCGGGCCCAAAGGGCCTCCACCCCCTGGCCCCAGGCGGGGAAGGAGCCCCAGGCCAGGGTCAGGAAGGGCAGGAAGAGGCGTTTCATGAAAACAGTATAGCCCCCGCCCCCACCCCTGGCCTTTAGCGAGCCTTCACCTCGGTCCAGACCCGGTCAAAGAGGGCGATCTCCGGCCCCAGGTCCTTCAGGTACTCCAGCTTCCCCCGCACCGCCTCCGGGGGGAAGATGGTGGGGTCGGTGCGCATCTCCTCGGGGAGGAGGGGGAGGGCCCGGGCCACGGGGGTGGCGTAGCGGGTGTAGCGGGAAAGGGTAGCGGCGTTTTCCGGCTCCAGGAGGAAGTCTATGAAGCGGTAGGCCAGGTCCTGGGCCGGGCCCCGCTTCAGGACCACCAGGGCATCCGTCCACAGGGTAGCCCCTTCCTTGGGGAGGGCGTAGCGCAGGCGGGCATCCTCCTGCCGGGCCTGGAGGACATCCCCCGAGTAGGCCAAGGCCACGGCCGCATCCCCAGCCAGGATGCGGTTCAGGCCTTCAATCCCCCCGGCGAAGCCCACCGAGCGGCCCTTGGCCTCGAGGAGGAGGCCTTTGGCCTTTTCCAAGGCCTGGGGGTCGGTGGTGTTCACCGAGAAGCCCAGGTACTTCAAGGCCGCTCCGATGGTCTCCCGCATCTCGTCCAGGAGGAGGAAGGGCCCCACCTGGCGGGCGGGGTCAAAGAGGACGGCGTAGGAGTCCACCGGCCCCTGCACCAGGTCCTCCCGGTAGGCAAGGCCGGTGGTGCCCCAAAGGTAGGGGACGGAGTAGCCGAGGCCAGGGTCATAGGGCGGGTTCTGGAAGAAGGGGTCCAGGTTGGCCAGGTTCTTCAGCCTGGACTTCTCCAGGGGGGCCAGGAGGCCTTCCCGGGCCATCTGGAGCACGTAGTAGTCCGGGGCCACCACCAGGGAGAACTCCTGGTCGGCCCCCGCCTTCAGCTTGGCCAGCATGGCCTCGGGGGACTCAAAGGTATCCAGGACCACCTTGGCCCCCGTTTCCTGGCTGAACTTCTGCAGGAGCTCTTCGGGGATGTAGTCCGCCCAGTTCAGGAAGTACAGGGTGCCCGCCCCAGGGGCCGGCTTGGGGCGGAGCAGGAAAAGGCCCAGGCCCACCAGGGCCAGGAGAAGGAGCAGGATGCCCGCACGCCTCATACCCGCCTCCGGGTTAGAGCATACCCCAAGGCCAGGAAAAAGGCGCTGAGGCCCACGATGAGGGTGGAGAGGGCATGGACCTTGGGGCTTACCCCCAGCT
Organism: Thermus sp. CCB_US3_UF1; assembly: GCF_000236585.1. NCBI lineage: Bacteria > Thermotogati > Deinococcota > Deinococci > Thermales > Thermaceae > Thermus > Thermus sp. CCB_US3_UF1. Next base: position 831,264 of record NC_017278.1, on the reverse strand, counting down.
TCACGCTGGAATAGATGTAAAGGGGTAGGGTGGTGGCCCCGGGCCCGGCGGTGAAAAAGGTGACCACGAAGTCGTCCAGGGAGAGGGTGAGGGCCAGAAGGGCCCCCGCGGCCACCCCCGGCCAGGCCAGGGGCAGGGTCACGTACCAGAAGGTCTGGAAGCCCCGGGCTCCCAGGTCGCGGGCGGCTTCCTCGAGGCCAGGGTCCAGGAGGAGGAGCCTGGAGCGCACCACCAGGGTCACAAAGGCCACCTGGAAGGTGATGTGCCCCAGGATCACCGTAAGGAGGGAGAGCTTGGGAAAGCCGAAAAGCTCCCGGCTAAAGGCGAAAAGGAGCAAGAGGGAAACCCCCATGACCACGTCGGGCACCACCACGGGGATGTAGAGGAGGTAGCGCAACACCCCTTTTCCGGGAAAGCGGTAGCGCACCAGGCCCAGGGCCAGGAGGGTGCCGAGGAGGGTGGAGACCAGGGTAGAGCCCAGGGCCACCACCAGGGTATTGAGGAAGTACTCCAAGACCCTGGGGTCCTGGAAGAGGGCCCGGTACCAGTCCAGGGTAAAGCCGGTGAACCGCACCCCCCGGCGGCTCTCGTTGAAGGAGAGGGCCACGATGACCAAAAGGGGGAGGTAGAGGAAGAGGTAGACCAGAAGGGCGTGCAGGGAAAGCCACCGCCTCATACCAGCTCCTCCAGCCCCCTTTCCCCCTGGATCCGGGCGTAAAGGTAAAGGGCCAGGAGGACAAAGGCCATGAGGAAGACGCTCAGGGCCGCCCCAAAGGCCCAGTCCCGGGTGAGGCCAAACTGCTGCTGGATGAGGTTGCCGACGAGGACCACCCGCCCCGCCCCCAGGAGGTCCGCCACCACGAAGGTGCCCATGGCGGGGATGAAGACCAACACGCTCCCGGCGAAAACCCCCGGGTAGGTCTGGGGGAGGACGGCGTGGAGGAAGGCCCTAAAGGGCCTGGCCCCCAGGTCGTAGGCCGCCTCCAAAAGCTGCCAGTCCAGGCGCTCCACGCTGGCGTAGACCGGGAGGACGAAAAAGGGCAAGAAGGTGTAGACCGTGGCCAGGAGGACGGCGAGGAAGGAGGGGTAGAAGGCGTAAGGCCCAAGGCCAAAAGCCCCCAGAAAGGCGTTGAGAAGCCCCTCCCGCTGCAGGAGGACCAGCCAGGCGTAGACCCGGATGAGGAAGTTGGTGAGGAAGGGGAGGAGGAGGAGGAAGAGAAGGAGGTTCCGCCGGGGGTGGCGGGCGATGTAAAAGGCCAAGGGGTAGCCCAGAAGGGCGGAAAGGAGGGTGGCCAGGACCCCGATGAGGAGGCTTTGGGCGAAGGCCTCGAGGTAGACGGGCTCCAGGGCCCGGGCGTAGTTGTGTACCCCCAAGGGCCCCCCCAGCTCCCCGTAAGGCCCCCGGGTGAGGAAGGAGGCCAGGAGGACCAGAAGGGTGGGCAGGAGGACGAAGAGGAAAAGCCAAAGCCCCCCGGGGCCCACGGTCACCAGGATGCGGAAGAGGCGCTGGAAGGGGGTGGCCGCCTCATTCATGGACCACCACCAGGTTCTCCGGGGGAAGGTAGCAGAAGACCTCCTCCCCGTAGGCAAACTCCTCGGCTCCCGGCTCTTGCAGGTCCTGGTTCAGGGTGTAGGCCAGAAGCCGCACCTCTCCCGCCCGCAGGTAGTACTGGTTCTCCGCCCCGGTGTAGACGATCTCCTCCACCCGGGCCCGCACCAGGTTCTCCCGCGCAGGGGCCCCGTTGCCCGCAGGGTAGAGGCGGATCTTCTCCGGACGGATGACCAGGTGCCCCTCCGCCCGCAAGGGCTCCCGCAGGCGCAAAGGCCCCAAGGGGGTCTCCGCCCCCATGGGGTGGGGGCGGGCGGGGAGGAAGTTGGAGCGGCCCAGGAACTCGGCCACAAAGCGGTTTCTGGGCCGCTCGTAAACCTCGTCGGGCAGGCCCAGCTGCTCAATCCGCCCCGCCCGCATGACCGCGATGCGGTCCGACATCACCAGGGCCTCCTCCTGGTCGTGGGTGACGAAGATGAAGGTCTTACCCAACCGCCTCTGGAGCTGCATGAGCTCCACCCGAAGCTCCTGGCGCAGCCTGGCGTCCAGGGCGGAAAGGGGCTCGTCCAGGAGGAGGACCTCCGGCTCCAGGACCAAGGCCCGGGCCAGGGCCACCCGCTGCTTCTGCCCGCCGGAAAGCTCCCGGGGATAGCGCCTTTCCAGGCCCAAAAGGTCCACGAGCTCCAGGGCCCAGGCCACCTTCCTGCGCACCTCAGCCGGGGGCAGGCCCTGCATGCGCAGGCCGAAGGCCACGTTCCCCTCCACGGTCATGTGGGGGAAAAGGGCGTAGTTCTGGAAGACGGTGTTGACTGGGCGGGCGTAGGGGGGTACCCCGGCCATGTCCCGGCCCGCGATCTCAATGCGCCCCGCATCCGGGGTGTCAAACCCCGCCAGGAGCCTAAGCAGGGTGGTCTTGCCGCACCCCGAGGGGCCCAGGAGGCTGAAGAACTCCCCCCGGTGGACCTCGAGGTCCACCCCGTCCAGGGCCGCCACGTTGCCAAAGCGCTTGCGCACCCCGGAAAGCCGCACCAGCACGTCCCTGGCCACGGGGCCTAGTTTAGCAGGTGGGCCCAGGTGGGCAAGGACCCTAAGGCTCCGCCCGGTCCCGGTGGACCAGCAAGACCAGACCCAGGGAAAGGAGGGTGGCCATGAGGCTAGACCCCCCATAGGAAAAGAGGGGCAGGGTAAGGCCGGTCACCGGCATCACCCCCAAGGCCACCCCCAGGTTGACCAGGATCTGGAAACCCAGCATCCCTCCTACCCCCGCCAGGAAAAGGCGGTCCGAAGGCTGCGGGCACTCCAAGGCCAAGGAGAAGAGGCGCACCAGGAGGAGGGCGTAAAGCCCAATCAGGGCCACCGCCCCCACAAAACCCCATTCCTCGGCCCAGACGGCAAAGGCGAAATCCGTATGGCGGAAGGGCACAAAGCCCAGCTGGGTCTGGGTACCCTGGCCGTACCCCTTGCCCAAGAGCCCCCCCGAGCCGATGGCGATGGTGGACTGGATCACCTGAAACCCCTGGCCCAGGGGGTCCCGGTAGGGGTCCAGCACGATCAGGACCCGCTCCCGCTGGTAGGGCTTGAGGTTGGGCCAGACCACGGTGGGCACCAGGAGGACCAGGGCCAGGACCCCGACCCCAAGGTGCTTGGCGGGAAGGCCCCGGACGAAGAGGACGGTGAAGGCCCCGAAGAGGACCACCAGGGTGCCCCCCAGGTCGGGCTGGAGGAGGAGGAGGGCGGCCACGGGCAGGGTAAGGAGGCCGGGAAGGAGGTAGTCTCCCACCCGGCGCACGGCCCGGCCCTGCAAAAGGCGGGCCAGGGCCAAGACCAGGCCCAGCTTGGCCACCTCCAGGGGCTGGAACTGCAAGGGGCCCAGGACGAACCAGGCCTTGGCCCCGTTGATCTCCCGTCCAAAGAGGAGCACCGCCACCAGGAGGAGGAGGGAGAGGGCGTAAAGGGGGTAGGCCCAGGCGAAGACCGCCCGGCGGGAAAGGAACTGTACCCCCACGGCCAGGAGGAGGCCGAGCCCTAGGGCCACGGCCTGCCGGGGGAGGAGGCTTGGGTCTGGGGCCGCGCTGTGCAGGTTGACGAGGCCCAAGGCGGCGAGGGCCAGGGTCAGGAGGATGAGGCCCCAGTCGTAGGCCAGGAGGTTGACCCGGCGCCGGAACATCTACTTGAGGGGGATGTCCGCCACCAGGACCATCTTCTCCCCCCGCTCCTCCAGGGCCACGGAAAGCCCCTCCTCCTGGGCGGGGAAGTAGCGGCGGAGAACCTCCAGAAGGTCCCGCTTCAGGCTCTCCACCAGGCCTGGGGAAAGCCGGGCCCGGTCGTAGGCCAGGACCAGCTTGAGCCTTTCCTTGGCGGTCTCCTTGCTCCGCTTACGCCACCACATCAGCCCCCTCCGAAGAGCCTGCGGATGACGCTCAGGAAGCCCTGGGCCTCTTCCAGCTGGCGGAAGGGCACCTCCTCTCCCCTTAGGCGCCGGGCGGTGTCCATGAAGGCCTGGGCAGCTGGGCCCGTCCCCTTTAGGACCAGGGGCTCCCCCTGGTTGGTGGACACGATGACCCCCTCGTCCTCGGGGATGATGCCGATGGGCTTGAGGCCCAGGATCTCCACCACGTCCTCCACGGAGAGCATGTCCCCCCGGGCCACCATCTTGGGGCGGAGGCGGTTGATGAGGAGGTAGTTCTCCCGGATCTCCCGGGCCTCGAGGAGGCCGATGATGCGGTCGGCGTCCCGCACGCTGCTCACCTCGGGGTTCACCACCACCAAGGCCCCTTCCGCGGGGGTGGCGGCGGTCTGGAAACCCTTCTCAATCCCCGCGGGAGAGTCGATGAGGATGCGGTCAAAGCCCTCCTCGGCCAGGAGGAAGGCGATGAGGTCGCGGAACCTGGCAGGGTCCAGGGCCTCCTTGTCCTTGGTCTGGGAAGCGGGGAGGAGGTAGAGGTTTTCCACCCGCTTGTCCCGGATGAGGGCCTGCCGGGGCTTGGCCCGCCCCTCCAGGACGTCGATGAGGTCAAAGACCACCCGCCCCTCAAGGCCCATGACCACGTCCAGGTTCCGCAGGCCCACGTCCACGTCCACCACCGCCACCTTCTCCCCCAGCTTGGCCAGGGCCGCCCCCAGGTTGGCGGTGGTGGTGGTCTTCCCCACCCCCCCCTTACCCGACGTGATCACAATGGCTCTCGCCTTCACCGTACCTCCTCCTGGGCCATATCCAACACCTCTTCCAATCCGTGCAAGAAATCCAAAACCCGCCTGCCCCGCGGGGTCAGGGTGTATTCTACCCGAGGCGGCACCTCCGGGAAGGCCCTGCGGTCCACCAGACCCAGAAGGTGAAACTCCCGCAGGCGTTCGGCCAGGGTGCGGGGGGAGAGGAGGAGGGAGCTCTCCAGGTCGGAGAAGCGGGAAGCCCCCCGGCTTAAGGCCAAGAGGACCTCCGGAGCCCCCCGCCGGGCCAGAACCTTGAGGACCTTTCGGGCGTTGCGGGTTAGGGCCATGGCCCAATGCTAGCAAAAAGCAACCTAGCTATGAAGGGGCGAAGCCTTGCGGGAGGCAGGCGTGGATCCTAGCCTAGGGATAGGCATGCGGCCTAAGGATCCCAAACCCGACTGGAAGGACTTCCTGGCCCTGGTGCTGGCGGTCTACAGCCTCCTCCTGCCCCCTCTGTTCCTCATCTTGGGAGCCCTCTTCCTCTTCCTCCTCCTCGTGCGGGTTTTCCTGTAAAACTAAGGCATGGAAGGCCTCTTTGAGTCCCTGCCCGAAGGCTACCGGGAGAAGCTGGGCCGCCCCGGGGAATACCCCTTCACCCGGGGCATCTACCCCAGGATGTACCTGGACCGGCTCTGGACCATGCGGCAGTACGCGGGCTTCTCCACCGCCGAGGAGTCCAACGCCCGCTACCGCTACCTCTTAGCCCAGGGCCAGACCGGCCTCAGCGTGGCCTTTGACCTACCCACCCAGCTGGGCCTGGACCCTGACCATCCCATGAGCGTGGGCGAGGTGGGGCGGGTGGGGGTATCCATCGCCACCCTGGAGGACATGCAGAGGCTTTTCCAGGGCATCCCCCTGGACCGGGTGTCCACCAGCATGACCATCAACGCCCCCGCCATGATGCTCCTGGCCCTTTACCTCCTGGTGGCCGAGGAGCAGGGGGTGTCCTGGGACAAGGTTTCGGGCACGGTGCAAAACGATATCCTCAAGGAGTACTTCGCCCGCGGCACCTACATCTACCCCCCAGGGCCTTCCATGCGCTTGGTGACGGACATCTTTGAGTTCTGCGCCCAGCGCGTGCCCAAGTGGAACACCATCAGCATCTCCGGCTACCACATCCGCGAGGCCGGGGCCACCGCCGCCCAGGAGATCGCCTTCACCCTGGCCGACGGCAAGGCCTACGTGCGGGCCGCCCTGGAACGGGGCCTGGACGTGGACGCCTTCGCCCCCAGGCTTTCCTTCTTCTTCGCCGCCCACGGGGACATCCTGGAGGAGGCCGCCAAGTTCCGCGCCGCCAGGCGGCTTTGGGCCCGCATCATGCGGGAGGAGTTCGGGGCCAAGGACCCGAGGAGCTGGGCCCTGCGCTTCCACACCCAGACCGGGGGCTCCACCCTCACCGCCCAGGAGCCGCTGAACAACGTGGTGCGCACCGCTTACCAGGCCCTGGCCGCCGTCTTGGGGGGGACGCAGAGCCTGCACACCAACGCCTACGACGAGGCCCTAGGCCTGCCCACGGAAAAAAGCGCCCTCCTCGCCCTGCGCACCCAGCAGATCCTGGCCTACGAGAGCGGGGTCACCCGGGCCATTGACCCCTTGGGGGGCAGCTTCTACGTGGAGCACCTCACGGACCAGCTGGAGGCGGAGGCGGAAAAGCTGATCCGCGAGATCGATGCCCTGGGCGGGGCGGTGGCGGCGGTGGAAAGCGGCTACTTCAGCCGGGCCATTGAGGAGTCGGCCTGGCAGTTCCAGAAGGAGGTGGAGGAGGGGAAGCGGGTCATCGTGGGGGTCAACCGCTTCGCCGACCCCCAAAGCCCCCTGAACGAGCCCACCCCCGTGCAGCGCATCGACCCCGAGCTCCACGAAAGGCGCAAGCGGGAGCTGGCCGCCTTCAAGGAAAGGCGGGATGGGGAAAGCGTGCGGGTGGGCCTCGAGGCCCTGCGCCGGGCCGCCAAGGGGGAGGAGAACCTCTTCCCCTACGTGCTGGAGGCCTTCCGCCGCCGGGCCACCCTGGGGGAGGTCTGCGGGGTCCTGCGGGAGGAGTGGGGGGAGTACCAGCCGGGGAGGTGAAGCGTGGAGGGCGAGGCGGAACTCTGGGCCTTTTTGGAGGGGCACCTCAAGAGCATCTACGAGGGGGATCCCGAAGGCTACCGGGCCACCACCCACGAGGACCTTTCCCTCTACGAGTGGTTCGTCACCCCCCACCGCCTGGACGGCCTCCCCTTCCACCTCTTCATGACGGAAAGGCGCTGGGCCACGGGAGGAAGGCCTTACCGGATAGACCTCCTGGAAAAGCGCCTCCAGCGCTACGGGGACGTGGCCATCTTCAGCTACACCCTCCTTCTCACCGTGGAAGGGGAGGAGGGGCTACGGCACCGGGCGGTGAACGAAAGCCGGGTGGCGGTGCGCTTCCCCGAAGGCTGGAAGGTGGTGCACGTGCACAAAAGCCCGGCCCAGTGAAGAGCGGGGAGGTCCGGGAACCTCCCGGCCCTCCCCAAGGGCCTAGCCTTAGGCTCCTTCCTTCAGGCGCTCCACCACGGAGCGGTCTTCCAGGGTAGAGGTATCCCCCTTGATCTCCTTCTCCCCGGCGGCGATCTGCCGCAGGAGGCGGCGCATGATCTTCCCCGAACGGGTCTTGGGCAGGGCGTCCGTGAAGCGCACCTCGTCGGGGCGGGCGATGGGCCCGATGACCTTGGCCACGTGGGCCTTGAGCTCGTCTCGGAGGGCCTCGGTGGGGCCGTGCCCCTCCTTGAGGGTCACGAAGGCCACGATGGCCTCCCCCTTCAAGGGGTCGGGGCGGCCCACCACCGCGGCCTCGGCCACCGCGGGGTGGGAAACCAGGGCCGACTCGATCTCCATGGTGCCCAGCCGGTGCCCCGCCACGTTCAGGACATCGTCCACCCGGCCCAGGATCATGTGGTACCCCTGGGGGTCCCGGCGGGCCCCATCCCCGGTGAAGTACACCCCGGGGTGCTGGCTGAAGTACTGCTGCAAGAAGCGTTCAGGATCCCCCCAGACGGTGCGGAGCATGCTGGGCCAGGGCCGGGTGATGCAGAGGTGCCCCCCCTCGTCGGGGTTTTCCACCGGCTTGTGCTCGCTATCCAGAATCTCCGGCTTCACGCCGAAGAAGGGCTTGCCCGCATGCCCTGGCTTCATGGGGTGGACCCCGGGCAGGGTGGTGATCATGATCCCCCCGGTTTCCGTCTGCCACCAGGTGTCCACGATGGGGCAGCGGCCCTTGCCGATCACGTTGTAGTACCAGAGCCAGGCCTCGGGGTTGATGGGCTCGCCCACGCTGCCCAAAAGCCTTAAGGTTTCCAGGCGGTGCTTGAGGGGCCAGCCCTCCCCCCACTTCATGAAGGCCCGGATGGCCGTGGGGGCGGTGTAGAGGATGGTCACCCCGTACTTGTCCACGATCTGCCAGAAGCGGTCGGGCTCGGGCCAGTTGGGGGCCCCCTCGTACATCACCGTGGTGGCCCCGTTGAGGAGGGGCCCGTAGACCACATAGGAGTGGCCGGTGATCCAGCCCACGTCGGCGGTGCACCAGTAGACGTCCTCGTCCTTGAGGTCAAAGACCATCTTGGTGGTGTAGTAGACGTAGGTCATGTACCCGCCCGTGGTGTGGAGCACCCCCTTGGGTTTGCCCGTGGACCCCGAGGTGTAGAGGATGAAAAGGGGGTCCTCGGCCTCCATGGGCTCGGGGTCCGAGCGGTCGGAGGCTGCCTCCATGAGCTCGTGCCACCAGTGGTCCCGCCCCGGGGTCCAGGGCACCTCCTCCCCGGTGCGGCGCACCACCACCACGTGCTCCACGCTGCTGGTCTCCCGCAGGGCCTCGTCCGCGTTCTGCTTCAGGGGCACGATCTGCCCCCGGCGGTACCCGCCGTCGGCGGTGATGAGGACCTTGGCCTCGGCGTCCTTGATGCGGTCGGCCAGGGCCCCGCTGGAGAAACCGCCGAAGACCACGGAGTGCACCGCCCCGATGCGGGTGCAGGCCAGCATGGCGATGGCCGCCTCGGGGATCATGGGGAGGTAGATGGTGACCCTATCCCCCTTCTTCACCCCCAGGCGCTTCAGGACGTTGGCGAACTTCTGCACCTCCCGCCAGAGGTCGTGGTAGGTGAGGACCCGCTCCTCCCCCGGCTCCCCTTCCCAAATCAGGGCGGCCTTGTTCTTGCGCCAGCCCTGCACGTGGCGGTCCAGGGCGTTGTAGGAGAGGTTGGTGGTCCCCCCCACGAACCACTTGGGGTGGGGCAGGTCCCCCTCCAGCACCTTCTGCCAGGGGGTAAACCAGTGAAGCTCCGAGGCCACCCTACCCCAGAAGCCTTCAGGGTCCTGGAGGCTTTCCTCGTAGAGGCGCCGGTACTCCTCCTCGCTGGCGATGTGGGCCTGCCGGCGGAAGGCCTCGCTGGGGTAGAACACCCGCTCCTCCTTCAAAACCCCTTCAATCCGGTCCATACGCCCTCCTTTGGCCTTGAGGATAGGGTGCGGCCAGGGCAGGGTCAAGAAAAGGGGGGTTTCTCACCATTTGCCAAAGGCCCCCTTTCTTGACAGGGGGCGTCCCCCCTGCGGAATATGGGCCCAGATGGCCCGAAGGCGCAGCCTCTCCACGGTGCAGGCAGCCTTGCGCATCCTGGCCTACCTGGCCGAGCACCCCGAAGGGGTGGAGGTGAAGGAGGTGGCCCGCCTCCTGGGGAAAAGCCTCTCCACCGCCTACGCCCTTTTGAACAGCCTGGCGGAGGAGGGGTTTGCCGTGAAGACCGAGCGGGGCTACCGGCTTGGGCAGGCCGGGCTGGCCCCCATCCCGGGGAGTTCCTCCGGGCGTAGCCCCTACCTGGTGGAGGCCCTGGAGGAGCTCTACCTGCGCACCCGGGAGCGGTGCTACCTGGCCCTCCTCACCCCCGAGGGGGTGCGGCTGAAAACCCGGGGCCGCCAGGGCCAGCCCCATCCCCTGGGGGAAACCCTGCCCGAGGAAACCCATGCCTTGGCCCTGGGCAAGGTGCTCCTGGCCTACGGGGCCCTGCCCCTCCCCCCCTTGCGCCCCCGCACCCCCTACACCCTCACCGACCCCGTGGCCCTGGAGGAGGAGCTTTCCCGGGTGCGGGAATCGGGCCTGGCGGCGGAGATGGAGGAGTATGCCCCTGGGCTTTCCGCCCTGGCCGCCCCCCTTTTGGGGCCAGGGGGGGAGGTTTTAGGGGCCTTGGGGGTGGTGGTGCCCTCCCGCCGCTTCCCCTTCGCCTTCAGCCGCCTGGCCCGGGCCCTTTCCGAGGTGGCCCAGGTCTCCCCCCACCTCTCCCCTCCTGCCCCCCCTCCCCTGCCCCCGCCGGCGGAGGCCAGCCCCCGGGTGGAGGTGGTGGAGCCCCCTCCCGCCCTGAAGGCCAAGGCCAACCTGCGGGATTACGCCGAGGCCTACCGGGCCAGCCTCGAGGACCCCGAGGCCTTCTTCGGCGGCTTCGCCCGGGAGTTTGCCTGGGAGGCCCCGTGGAAGGAGGTTTACCAGGGGGAAAGCCGGCGCTGGTTCGCGGGCGGGCGCACCAACGCCGCCCTCAACGCCCTAGACCGCCACCTGCCCGAGCGGGCGCAGCAGGTGGCCCTCCTCACCCTGGACGGGGAAGGGCACCTGGAAAAGTGGACCTACCGGGAGCTTTGGGAACTCTCGGCCCGGCTGGCCGGGGTCCTGCGGGGCCTGGGGGTGGGCCCGGGGGACCGGGTGGCCCTCTACCTGCCCACGGGCCTCGAGGCGGCCTTAAGCCTCCTGGCCCTGGCCCGCCTGGGGGCGGTCCACGTGGCCCTGCCCGTGGGCCTGGGCCCTGAGGCCCTGCGGGAGCGCCTGGTCCAAAGCCAGGCCCGGCTCCTCATCGCCGCGGATGGCTACTACCGCCGGGGGCAGCTCTTCCCCTTGAAGCCCGTGGTGGAGGCGGCCCTTTCCGGGCTGGACCTTCCCGTGCTCTGGCACGCCCGGGGCACCACGGAGTTTCTGGAAAGGGCCTCGGAAGGAAAGCCGGTGGAGGCGGTGCCGGTGGAGGCCCACCACCCCCTTTTCGTCCTCTACACCTCGGGCTCCACGGGGAAGCCCAAGGGGGTGGTCCATGGCCACGGGGGGTACATGGTGGGGGTGGCCTGGGCCCTCCGCTACCTCTTGGACCTCAAGCCGGGGGAGGTCCTCCACACCACCGCCGACCTCTTCTGGGTGGTGGGCCACTCCTTTGGCCTCTACGCCCCCCTCTTCCTGGGAGGGACGAGCCTTCTGGTGGAGGACCGGCCCGACCACCCCAGCCCCTCGGCCTTCTACGGGCGCCTCGCCCGCCTAGGGGTGGACATCCTCCTCACCTCCCCCACGGTCCTCCGCACCCTGAGGCGGCACGGGGAGGCCAGGCCCACCTCCTTGAGGCTGGTGGGGAGCGTGGGGGAGGCCCTGGCCCCCGAGGTCTGGCGCTGGACCCGGGAGCACCTGGCCTGGCCCCTGGACAACTGGTGGCAGACGGAACTGGGGGCCCCGGCCCTGGCCACCCCCCTGGCCCTTCCCGCCAAACCCGGCTTCGTGGGGGTGCCCCTGCCCGGGGTGGAGGCCCGGGTGGTGGACGGGGAAGGCCGGGTCCTCCCCCCGGGGAGCAAGGGCCACCTGGTCCTTCTCCGGGCCGGGCCAGCCCAGATGGTGGACCTCCTGGGCGGGGAGAGCCCCTGGCAGGGAGGGCTCTACTGGACCGGGGACCTGGCCACCTGGGACGAGGAGGGGTACTTCCGCATCCTGGGCCGCTCGGAGGAAGTCATCAAGGTGGGGGAGGCCCGGCTGGGCACCGCCGAGGTGGAGGCCGCCGCCCTCAGCCACCCCCAGGTGGCCGAGGCCGCGGCCATCGGGGTGCCGGGGGAGGAGGGGGAGGAGATCGTGGTCTTCGCTGTGCCCCGCAGCAAGGAACTCCCCGAGGAGCTCAAACCCCTCCTGGCGGAAAAGCTCAAGGCCCACCTCCTCCGCCACCTGGGGCCGGTCCCCCCACCCCGCATCGTCTTCGTGGAAAGCCTGCCCCGCACCCGTAGCGGCAAGATCCTCAGGCGCCTTCTAAAGGCGGAACTCTTGGGCATGGACCCCGGGGATACCTCGGGGTTGGAGGAAGCGTATGGCGGTGGAAAAGCTTCTTAAGGAGGAAGAGCGGCTTTGGGCCCCCGAGGCCCTGCGCCAAGGGGCCAACCTGCAGGACTTCTGGGCGGAGTACCGGCGGAGCCTCGAGGACCCCGAGGGCTTCTGGGGGGAGTGGGCCAGGCGGTTCCATTGGGAAACGCCTTTCCAAAAGGTTCTGGAGTGGAACCTCCCCGAGCACCGCTGGTTCCTGGGAGGCAGGACCAACGTGGTCTACAACGCCCTGGAGAGGAACGTGGCCCGGGGCCTGAGGAACAAGGTGGCCCTCCTCTACCTAGGAGAGGACGGCCAGGAGGCCAAGCTCACCTATGGGGAGCTTCTGGACCGGGTACGCCGCCTAGCCACCGGGCTGAAGCGCCTAGGGGTGGGCCCGGGGGACCGGGTGGTCCTCTACATGCCCCTCACCCTCGAGGGGGTGATGGCCATGCTGGCCACCGCCTACCTGGGGGCCATCCACAGCGTGGTCTACGCCGGGCTTGGGGTTTCCGCCCTGCGGGAGAGGATCCTGGACGCCGGGGCCAAGCTCCTCATCGCCGGGGACGTGAGCTACCGCCGGGGCAAGGGGGTGGACCTCCGCTCCATCGTGGAGGAGGCCATCAAGGACCTTCCCCTGGAGGTGGTCTGGTTCCAGCGGGCCTACAAGGCGGAACTCCCCCCGGGCCACCACGACTTCCAGGAACTTCTCTGGAATAATCCCCCAGAGGCCCGGGCGGAGATGGTGGAGGCGGAACACCCCCTCTTCATCCTCTACACCTCGGGGTCCACGGGCAAACCCAAGGGGGTGGTCCACGCCCACGGGGGGTACATGGTGGGCACCACCTACCACCTGCGCACCTTCTTCGACGCCAAGGACGAGGACGTCTTCTGGGCCACCAGCGACATCGGCTGGATCGTGGGCCACTCCTACATCGTCTACGCCCCCCTCCTGGAAGGCCTCACCTCCGTCCTTCGGGAAGGGGCCCCGGACTACCCCGACCCCGGGGCCTTCTGGCAGGTGGTGGAGCGGTACCGGGTGAACATCATGTTCACCGCCCCCACCGCGGTGCGCCTCTTCATGAAGTACGGGCCCGAGTGGCCGGCCCGGTACGACCTCTCCTCCTTGCGCCTGGTGGCCGTGGCCGGCGAGCCCCTGAACCCCGAGGCCCTCCGTTGGGCCTACCGCCACCTGGTGGAGGAGGGCCGGCGGGGGTTTGTGGCCGACAACTGGTGGCAGACGGAGCTGGGCGGGCCCACCTTGGGCACCCCCTTGAACCTTCCGGCCAAACCGGGCTTCGCCGGGGTGGCCCTCCCCGGGGTGGAGGCGGAGGTGGTGGACGAGGAGGGGAGGCCCGTCCCCCCCGGCCAAGGGGGCCTCCTGGTCCTGAAGCGGCCTTTTCCCCACATGATGCGCACCGTCTGGGGGGACCACGGGCGCTACCTGCAGTACTGGCGGGAGGTGCCCGGGGGGGTGTACGCCGCTGGGGACGTGGCCAGCCGGGACGAAGAGGGGTACTTCAGCGTTCTGGGCCGGGCGGATGACGTCCTCAACGTGGCCGGGCACCGCATCGGCACCGCGGACGTGGAAAGCGCCCTGGTCTCCCACCCCGCGGTGGCCGAGGCCGCGGTGATCGGGGTGCCCGACCCCCTCAAAGGGGAGGCCATCAAGGCCTTCGTGGTGCTCCGCCTGGGGCAAGCACCCTCGGAGGCCCTGAAGGAAAGCCTGGTGGCCCACGTGCGCCGGGAACTGGGCCCCATCGCCACCCCCAGCGAGGTGGTCTTCTTGGACAAGCTCCCCAAGACCCGCTCGGGCAAGATCCTCCGCCGCCTGCTCCGGGCCCGGGAGCTGGGGAAGGACCCCGGGGACCTCTCCACCCTCGAGGAGTAACCCCCGGCGCCAAGGGGGCGGGGCCTTGCACCCCGCCCCCTTGCTTATGGGAAAAAGCCCCTTTTGCGCATGGCTACAAAGCCAAGGTTTCTTGACACCCTCCTCATCCTTCCCTAAGATAGCCGCCAACCGCGAGGGAAGCCCAAGGGAGGAGGCGCAGGCAAGGCGCTTCCCGAGCGGGGGAGGGAGTTATGAGCGCGCTGGAGGCATACTGGAAGGAAAACCTAAGCCTTATCCGAAACCTGCTCCTCGTTTGGGCCCTGGTCTCCTATGTGCTGGGCATCCTGTTGGCGGAACCCCTGAACGCCGTGCGGGTCTTTGGCGGCCCGCCCCTGGGGTTCTGGATCGCCCAGCAGGGGAGCATCTACGTGTTCGTGATCCTCATCTTCTACTACGCCTCCCGCATGGCGGCCTTGGACCGGAAGTATGGCTTTGAGGACTAGGAGGGAGCCGTGAGCGCGGAAACCTGGACCTGGATCATCGTTCTCCTGACCTTCGCCCTTTACATAGGCATCGGCTACTGGGCCCGCGTGCGGGAGACCGCGGGGTTCTACGTGGCGGGGCGCGGCGTACCCCCCGTGGCCAACGGGGCCGCCACCGCCGCCGACTGGATGTCCGCCGCCAGCTTCATTTCCATGGCGGGCCTCATCTCCTTCCTGGGGTTTGACGGGGCGGTCTACCTCATGGGCTGGACAGGAGGGTACGTGCTCCTGGCCCTCCTCCTCGCCCCTTACCTGCGCAAGTACGGCAAGTTCACCGTGCCCGAGTTCGTGGGGGACCGCTACTACTCCAACGTGGCCCGGGTGGTGGCGGTGATCGCGGCCATCTTCGTCTCCTTCACCTACGCGGTGCCCCAGCTCCGCGGCGTGGGCATCGTGCTTTCCCGCTACCTGGGGGTGGACGTGGCCACCGGGGTCTGGGCCGCGGTCTTGGTCACCGCCTTCATCGCGGTGATCGGGGGGATGAAGGGCATCACCTGGACGCAGGTGGCCCAGTACACCGTGCTCATCATCGCCTACCTCATCACCGGCATCGCCCTGGCCAACTTCCTTACTGGCAACCCCATCCCCCAGCTGGCCTTCAGCTTCTCCGACTTCGCCGTGAGGCTCAGCCAGCTGCAGGTGGAGCTGGGCCTCCAGGAGTACGTGAAGCCCTTCCAGAACCTTAGCCAGCTCAACGTCTTCCTCATCACCCTGACCCTGATGGTGGGCACCGCCGGCCTGCCCCACGTGATCATCCGCTTCTACACCGTGCCCAAGGCCTCCGATGCCCGCTGGAGCGCCGGCTGGGCCCTGCTCTTCATCGCCCTCCTCTACACCACCGCCCCGGCGGTGGCCGTCTTCTCCAAGTACAACCTCCTGAACACCTTGGCCAACAAGCCCGTGCAGGAGGTCCAGGCCATCGACTGGGTGCAAAAGTGGAGCAAGACGGGCCTCCTGAAGCTGGACGACAAGAACGGGGACGGGGTGTACCAGATCACCGCCTCCAAGGACACCACGGAGATCACCATTGACCGGGACATCATCGTCCTCTCCACCCCGGAGGTGGCCAAGCTCTCCCCCATCGTGGTGGGCCTGGTGGCGGCGGGCGGCCTGGCTGCGGCCCTTTCCACGGCCGCGGGCCTCCTCATCGTCATGGCCAGCGCCATCAGCCACGACCTCTACACCCGCATCATCAACCCCCAGGCCTCGGAGGCCACCAAGCTGGCCATCGCCCGGGTGGTGATCCTCCTGGTCACGGTCCTGGCCGCCCCCTTCGGCATCAACCCCCCGGCCTTCATCGCCCAGCTGGTGGCCTTCGCCTTCGGCCTGGCGGCCAGCACCTTCTTCCCCGCCATCCTCCTGGGGATCTTTGACCGGCGCATGAACGCCCAGGGGGCGGTGGCGGGGATGCTGGTGGGGCTGGTCTTCACCGCCACCTACATCGTGGGCACCAGCTACCTGGGCTGGCCCCGCTTCCTCTTCGGCATCTCCCCCGAGGGCGTGGGCACCGTGGGCATGCTCCTCAACTTCCTGGTGGCCTACCTGGTCTCCCGGGCCACCCCGCCCCCGCCTGCGGAGATCCAAAAGCTGGTGGACGATATCCGCGTGCCTAAGGGGGCAGGGAAAGCCGTGGAGCACTAACGCCCCAAGGGCCCCCCTAGGGGGGCCCTTGGGCTTTTGTAGAGTGAGGTATGGCCCTACGTTACCTGCGCTTTTACCTGGGGGCGCTGGCCGCCCTCTTCGCCTTCTACCTGGGGGGGCACTACCTCCTGGGCTTTCCCTTTCCCACCCCAGGCCTTCTCCTCCAGCTGGCCCTGGCCGTGGCGGTGGGCCTGGGGCTTGGCCTCCTCTACCACCGCCTCTGGCCCCTGCCCGCCCCCGGATGGGGCCGGGTGGTGCGCCTTTTCGTCCTCCTGCCCCCGGCCTTCGTCCTAGGCATGGGCCTGACCCTGGCCTTCGGCGCCCAGGCGGCCCTCCACTTCCTCATCCCCCTTCTGGCCTGGCTCACCCCCGCGTATGGACCCCCGGACGGTTCCGCCCCTGAACGCCCTTCCCGAGGCTGAGCGGGAGGCTTTGCTCCGGGAAGCCCGGGAGGAAACCCACCCCGCGGGCACCCGCTTCCTGGAGCAAGGGGGAAGGCCCGCCCAGGCCCTTTTCCTCCTCCTCGAGGGGGAGGTGGCCCTCCTGGAGGGGGAGGCCGAGGTGGGCACCCTGGGGCCTGGGGAGTTCTTCGGTTTCCCCTCCCTGCTTTCCGGGGAGCCCCCGGCCTTGAGCGTGGTGGCCCGCACCCCGGTGCGGCTTTGCGTCTTTCCCGAGGAGGCCTTCCGCAGGCTCATGGCCTTTGCGGAGGCCGCCCGCTTCTTCGGTCAGGGCCTGGTGGAGCGGATAAGGCTCCGGGCAGCCCCGGACGTTTCCCTTTTCGCCCCCGTGGGGCGGCTGGTACGCCGTCCCCCGGTCTTCGTGCCCCCCTCGGCCACGGTGGCGGAGGCGGCCCGCCTCATGCGCCAGGAGGGGATCAGCAGCCTCCTGGTCCAGGGGGAACCCCTGGGGATCCTCACGGACCGGGACCTGAGGAACCGGGTTCTGGCCCAAGACCTTCCCCCCACCACCCCGGTGGGGGCAGTGATGAGCGCCCCCCTTTTCGCCCTAAGCGCCACCACCCCCCTGTACGAGGCGGTGGCGGCCATGGTGGAGCGGGGCATCCACCACCTACCCCTCACGGAGGGGGAGAAGGTGGTAGGGGTGGTGACCCACACCGACCTCCTCCTCCACCAGGCGCAAAGCCCCCTCCTCCTCCTGAGGCGGATCGAGCGCCTGGAGCTGGAGCGGTACAGCGCCGAGGTGGCGGGGCTGGTGGAGGGGCTTTTCCAGAGGGGGCTTGGGGGGGTGGAGATCGGCCGGGTGGTGGCCTCCCTGAACGACGCCCTGATCCGCCGCCTGGTCAAGGAGGCGGAGGCGGCCTTGGGGAACCCCCCGGTGCCCTACAGCTTCATGGTCTTCGGCTCGGAAGGCCGCCGGGAACAGGCCCTCCTCACCGACCAGGACAACGCCCTGGTCCTGGGGGAAGGGGGGCACGAGACCTATTTCCAGGCCCTGGCGGAGCGGGTGGTGGTGGGGCTTCTGCAGGCCGGTATCCCCGAGTGCCGGGGAGGGTACATGGCCACCCGCTGGCGGCTCCCCCTGGGGGAGTGGATGGCCACCTTCCGCAGGTGGATGGAGGCCCCGGAACCCCAGGCCCTCCTGGAAACCCAGATCTTCTTTGACCTGCGCTCCGCCGCCGGGACCCTTTCCCTGGCCCCCCTGGAGGAGGTGGTCCTCGAGGGCAGCCGCAAGGGCCTCTTCCTCTACCACCTGGCCCGGGCCAGCCTGGAGTTCCGCCCTCCCCTGGGCCTCTTTGGCCGGGTGCGCACCGAGGAGGGCATGCTGGACCTGAAGCGGCACGCCCTAGCCCCCATCGTGGCCCTGGCCCGGCTCTACGCCCTCATGGCGGGAAGCCTGGCCAAGGGGACGGTGGAGCGGCTCAGGGCGGCGGCGGCCGGGGGCACCCTAAGCCAGGAGGGGGCGGAGCGGCTGGAGGAGGCCTACCGCTTCTTCTTCGGCCTGCGCCTCGGCCACCAGCTTCGGGCCTGGCGGGAGGGCAAGCCCATCGGCAACAAGGTGGCCTGGGCCCTCCTTTCCCCCGGGGAGAGGAGGCGGGCCCTCGAGGGGTTCCGCGCCATCCAGGAAGTCCAGGAAAGCACCGCCAGCCGCTTCCAGCTGCGATGAGGGAAAAGGCCTTGGCCCTCTTTCTCCTGGCCCTCGGCCTCTTTCTCCTGCCCCTGGGCCTCCTCTTCCGCCAGGCCCAGGGCCCCTGGGGGCTTCCCCCCCTGTACCTTTACCTCTACGGCGCCTGGGCCTTGGTGATCCTCCTGGCCTTCCTCCTCTTCCGCCGGCCATGAGCCCCCTTTTCCTCCTCCTTTCCCTTCTCCTCTACCTGGGCCTCCTCTTCCTGGTGGCCCTCCTGGGAGAGGGAAGGGCCCGGGCCCTGGCGCAAAGCCCTTGGGCCTATGCCCTCTCCCTGGCGGTCTACGCCACCGCCTGGACCTTCTTCGGCAGCGTGGGCCGGGCGGCCACGGAAGGGGCCACCTTTTTGCCCATCTACCTGGGCCCCACCCTGGTCCTCCTGCTCTGGCCCTTCCTCCACGGAAGGCTGTTGCAACTGGCCCGGGCCCACCGCCTCACCAGCTGGGCCGACTACCTTTACCTCCGCTACGGCCACCCCCTCCTGGGCCCCTTGGCGGCGGCCTTCCTGGTGGTGGGCCTCCTCCCCTACCTGGCCCTCCAGCTCAAGGCCATCGCCCAGGGCTTCCTCTTCCTGAGCGGGGAGGAGGGCCCCCTGGCCGACGTGGCCCTCCTCACCGCCCTGCTCCTGGCCCTCTTCACCGTGCTCTTCGGCACCCGCCGCCTGGACCCCTCGGAGCGCCACCAGGGGCTGGTCCTGGCCGTGGCCTTTGAGTCCTTGGTCAAGCTTCTGGCCCTCCTCCTGGTGGGGGGGCTGGTCCTCCTCCACCTGGGCAACCCCTTCCCCCAGGCCCAAGGGAAGCTCAACCCCCTCCTCCTCCCCCCGCCGGGCCTTGCCGGCCACCTGGCCTGGGGGAGCCTGGTGGTCCTTTCCGGCCTGGCCTTCCTCTTCCTGCCCCGGCAGTTCCACGTGGCCGTGGTGGAGAACGTGGACCCGGGGCATCTGCGCCTGGCGGCCTGGGCCTTTCCCCTCTACCTCCTCCTCATCAACCTGCCCATCCTCCCCCTGGCCCTTTGGGGCCGCCTCCTCCTGCCGGGGGAAAACCCGGACCTCTACGTCCTGGCCCTGGCCCTGGAGGGGGGAGGTCCCCTCCTGGCGGCCTTGGCCCTTTTGGGAGGGGTTTCCGCGGCCACGGCCATGGTGGTGGTGGAGGGCCTGGCCCTTTCCATCCTCATCTCCAACCACCTCCTCTCCCCCCTCCTCCTGCGCTTCCGCGCCCTGGGCAGCCTCCTCCTCTGGCGGCGGCTTTCCATCCTGGGGGTGTTGCTCCTGGCCTACCTCTACTTCCGCCTGGCGGGGGAGGCCTACGCCCTGGTGGGGATGGGCCTCATCTCCTTCGTGGCCGTGGCCCAGCTGGCCCCCCCGGCCCTCCTCGGCCTCTTCTGGCCGGGGGCCACCCGGCAAGGGGCCTTGGCCGGCCTCCTGGGGGGGATGGCCGTCTGGGCCTACACCCTCTTCCTGCCCGCCCTGGCCCGCTCGGGCTGGCTTCCCTTGGGCTTCCTCCAAGGGCCCCACCCCCTTCTCCGCCCCGAGGGGCTTTTGGGGGTGGAGGGGCTAGACCCTGTGACCCACGGCTTCCTGGCCAGCCTGGGGCTGAACCTGGCCCTGGCCGTGGGGGTCTCCCTCTTCACCCGCAAGGAAGCCCTTCCCGGGGAGCGCACCGGGGAGGTGGCGGAGCTTTCCGCCCTCCTGCGCCGGGTCCTGGGCCCGGAGGCCGAGGAGGCCTTCCGCAAGGAGGCCTCGAGCCTAAGGGGCCCACAGGCCGCAGCCCTGGCGGAGGCCTGGCTCTCGGGGGCCCTGGGGCCGGCCACCGCCCGCCTCCTCCTCCTCTCCGCCACCCGGGAGGTTCCCCCGGAGGAGCTGGTGGAGGAGGCGGCCCGGGAGTCCAAAGAGGTGCGGGCCTACGCCCGGGCCCTGGAGGCGGCCCGGAAGGAGCTTTCCGAGGCCTACGAGCGGCTAAAGGCCCTGGACCAGGCCAAGGACGAGCTTCTGGCCGCGGTGTCCCACGAGCTCAAGACCCCCTTGACCTCGGTGCGAGCCCTGGCGGAGATCCTCGAGGCCCACCCCGACCTCCCCGAGGGGGAACGGCGCCGCTTCACCGCCCTTCTAGCCAAGGAGGCGGCGCGGCTTTCCCGGTTGGTGGAGGAGGTGCTGGCCTATACCCGCCTGCAGGCGGGCCTCCCCTTGCGGCGCACCCCCACGGACCTAAGGGCCCTGGCCCAGGAGGCCCTGGCCTTGGCCGCCCCCCTGGCCCGGGAACGGGGGGTCGGGATGGAGGCCCACCTGGAGGGGGTAGAGGCCCCCACCGACCCCGACCGGGTCCTCCAGGTACTCCTAAACCTCCTGCACAACGCCCTCCGCCATGCCAGAAACCGGGTGCGCCTGGAACTCTCCAGGCGGGGAAGGGAGGCCTTTTTCCGCGTCCAGGACGATGGCCCCGGGGTGGCGGAAGGGGTCCGGGCCCGGGTGTTTGAGCCCTTCCAGAGCTTCTCCGGCGGCACGGGCCTGGGGCTTTTCCTGGCCCGTAGGTTGGTGGAAGGCCTGGGGGGGAGGATCTGGCTGGAGGAAGGCCAAGGTGGGGCCAGCTTTGCCTTCACCCTGCCCTTGGAGGTGAACCATGAGGATCCTGGTGGTGGACGATGAGGAAAGCATCCTGGTGCCTTTGGAGTTTCTCCTGAAGAAGGCCGGGCACGAGGTGGACCTGGCCCAGACGGGGGAAGAGGCCCTGGAGAAGTTGCAGAAAGCCCCCTACGACCTTTTGGTCTTAGACCTCATGCTCCCCGGGCTGGACGGGTTTGCCGTCCTGGAGCGCCTGAAGGCCCTGCCGCAAGGCCCCAAGGTCCTGGTCCTCACCGCCCGGGGCCGGGAGGCGGACCGGGCCAAGGCCCTGGCCCTGGGGGCCGCGGCCTTCATGGCCAAGCCCTTCGGCATTGAGGACCTCCTGCGCCAGGTGGAGGCGCTCTTGGAGGGGCGATGAGGGAGGCCTGGCGCTTTTTGGGGGCCCTGCTCCTCGGCCTCCTCCTGGTGGGGGGCACCCTAGGGGTGGGCTTCTTCCTCCTCCTCCAGGGGGAGGAAGCCCTGGGGCGGGAGCTTCTGCGGGTGGCCCGGGAAAAGCTTCCCCTCCTCCTCTTCCTGGCCTTCCTCTTCGCCTCCGTCCTGGCGGCCCTCCTCCACCCCCTCTTCCTGGGCTACCTGGCCGCCACCCGGGCCCTGGGCCAGGAGGCCGAGGTCCTCCTGGCCAACCCCGGCCACCGCCTGCGCCTCCGGGGGCCCTTTGAGCTCCAGGCCCTGGCGGGGCTCATCAACCGCCTGGCCGCGGAAAAGGAGGCCCTGGAAAAGGAGGTGGCCGCCCGGGTGGCCGAGGCCAAGGCCCTTCTGGAGGGGGAACGCCAACGGCTTTCCGCCCTCATCGGCCACCTGCCCCAAGGGGTGGTCCTGGCCAACCCCAAGGGGCAGGTCCTGCTCTACAACGCCCAGGCCCGCCGCCTCCTGGGGGAGGGGTTGGGGGCGGGCAAAAGCCTCTTCGCCCTCCTGGACCGGGGGCTTCTGGTCCACGCCCTGGCCCTCCCCGAGGAGCGCTTCCTGGCCCAGGGGCCCAAGGGGCCCTTGCGCCTGCAGGCGGTGCCCCTCGAGGGCGAAGGGGGGTTTTTGGTCCTCCTGGAGGAGGCCAAGGAAGCCGAGGGGGCGGAGGAGGCCTCCCTCCACCGCCTGAAGGACAAGCTCTCGGGGCTCAAGGCCCTGGTGGAGGCCTTGGAAGGGGAGGTCCCGCCTGGCCTTGCCCCCCTCGTGGCCACGGCCAAGGCTGCGGCCCAGGAACTGGCCGGGCTGGTGCAGGGCCTGGAAGCCCAGCCCCAGGTGGCCGAGGTTCTGGCCCAAGACCTTCTCCCCCTCCTGGCCGAGGCCCTGGAACGGGAGGCCGGCCTCTCCCCCGGCTGGTCCCTGGGGGAAAACGCCCACGGCTGGGCCGTGCGGGCCGACACCTACGCCCTGGCCCGGGGCCTGGCCGCCACCTTGGCCGCGGAGGAGGAGGTCTTCCTCCAAGGGGAACGGGAAGGAAACCTCTTCCGCCTTACCCTGGTCCTTCCCCACCCCGCCCCCGAACCCCACCCCCTGCTCCAACAGGCCGTGGCCAGGGCCGGGGGTAACCTCTGGCGGGAAGGGGCGCGCCTTTACCTCCTCCTTCCCGCCCTCAAGGCCCCCAGGCTCCCCGCCCCGGAGGGCCCTCCCCCCCGGGCCGAGGTCTTTGACCTCTCCCTTCTCCAGGTTCCCGAGGACCTGGAGGAAGCCCCCTTGGAAGGCCTCCTCTACACGGCCTTTGATCTGGAGACCACCGGCTTAGACCCGGAAAAGGACGCCATCATCGCCCTGGGGGCAGTCCACCTCCTGGGGCGGCGGGTGCTGAGGCAGGAGGTGTTTGAGGCCCTACTGGACCCGGGGCGGCCCATCGCCCCCGCCGCCACCGAGGTGCACGGCCTCACCTGGGAGATGCTCCAGGGCAAGCCAAGGCTGGAGGAGGTGCTGCCCGCCTTCCGCGCCTTCGTGGAGGACACCGTGCTCCTGGCCCACAACGGGGCCTTTGACATGGCCTTCCTGCGCCGGGCCGGCCTGGACCAGCCCCCCTTGGTGGACACCCTGCTCCTTTCCCACCTCCTCTTCCCCGACCTGAAGGACCACCGGCTGGAACACCTGGCGGAACGCTTCGGGGTCCCGGTCCTGGGGCGGCACACCGCCCTGGGGGACGCCCTCATGACCGCCGAGGTCTTCGCCCGCATGGTCCCCCTCCTCAAGGAACGGGGGTACGCCACCCTGGGGGCGGTGCTCCGGGCCTGCGCCCGGCTTCCCCTGGCCCGGCTCAGGTACTGAGGCCCAGGGCCCGGCGGCCAATGTCCCGGCGGTAGAGGGCCCCGGGGAAGCCCACCTGGGGGAGGAAGGCGTAGGCCCTCCCCAAGGCCTCCCTTAGGTCCTTCCCCAGGCCCACCACGTTCAGGACCCGCCCGCCCGCGCTCACCAGGCCTTCCCCCTCCCGGCGGGTGCCGGCGTGGAAGACCAACACCCCTTCCGGGGGTTCGGGGATGTGGAGGGGGATGCCCTTCCTGGGGGCCTCCGGGTAGCCCGGGGCCGCCAGGACCACGCAGGCCGCGGCCCCCTCCTTCCAGGAAAGCCGCGTCCCCTCAAGCCTCCCCTCGGCCACCTTGAGGGCCAGCTCCACCAGGTCGTTCTCCAGGAGGGGCAAGAGGGCTTGGGCCTCGGGGTCGCCAAAGCGGGCGTTGAACTCCAGGACCTTGGGCCCCTCCCGGGTGAGCATGAGCCCGGCGTAGACCACACCCCGGTAGACCACCCCCTCGGCCCGCAGGCCCTGGAGGAGGGGCTTGAGGATCTCCTCTTCCACCCGCTTGAGGGTGGCCTCGTCCATGGGGTAGGGGGCCACCGCCCCCATCCCCCCGGTCATGGGGCCCTGGTCCCCGTCCAAAAGGCGCTTGTGGTCCTGGGAGGGGAGGAGGGGGAGGATGGTCTCCCCGTCGGTCAGGGCCAGGACCGTGGCCTCCTCCCCTTCCAGGTACTCCTCCATGACCACCTCCCCCCCCTCGGGCCCGGAGAGGAGGTTCAGCACCGCCTGCTTGGCGGTGTGAAGGTCCAGGGCCACGGTAACCCCCTTGCCCGCGGCCAGGCCGGAGTCCTTGATCACGATGGGCACCCCCACGGCCTCCAGGTATTCCAGGGCCAAGAGGGGGTCCTGGAAGACCCGGAAGCGGGCGGTGGGAATGCCGTAGCGCTCCATGAGCCCCTTGGCGAAGGCCTTGGAGCCCTCGATCATGGCCGCCTTCTGGGTAGGGCCAAAGATCCTTAGACCCCGCTCCAAGAAGGCATCGGCGATCCCCTCCACCAAGGGGGCCTCGGGCCCCACCAGGGTCAGGTCCACCCCTTCGGCCAGGGCCCAGTCCGCCAGGGCCTCCACGTCCCCGCTCCAGGGGACCAGCTCGGCCAGGGCCGCCATCCCCGCGTTCCCGGGGGCGGCGTAGAGCCGCTCCACCAGGGGGCTTTGCGCCGCCTTCCAGAGGAGGGCGTGTTCCCGCCCCCCGGAACCCACCACCAGCACCTTCATGGAGAGGATTCTACCCGCCCAAGCTCCGCCTCCGCCGGGGCGCGCACCTCCAGGGGAAGCTCCTTGAGCTCCTGGCGCAGGGCCGGGTGGTCCTCGGCCAGGAGGTGGGCGGCGAGGAAGGCCGCCCGGCCTATCTCCCCCGCCCGGCCCAGGAAGAGGGCGGGGGCCAAGGCCTCCTGTCCCCAGCGGCGGAGGAGGGCCAGGGCCCGGAGGTAGAGGGGCTTCTCCCGGGGGGGAAGGGCCTGGAAGAGGGGAAAGGCCTCCCCTAGGAGGGGCTTTAGGGCTGGGGAAGGGGGGAAGGCCAGGCCCAGGAGGAGGAGGCGCACCGCCCTTGGGTAGAGGCGGTGTTCCAGAAAAAGGACCCGCCGCTCCAGGGTTTCTGGGGTATCCCCGGGCAGGACGGGCAGGCGACCTTGGAGGAGGATGGGCCCGGTATCCATGCCCTGGTCCACGAAGTGCACGGTGGAGCCCGTTTCCCTCTCCCCGGCCTCCAGGACCCGGCGGTGCACGTGGAGGCCAGGGTAGGCGGGGAGCAAAGAGGGGTGGATGTTGAGGAGGCGGCCATACCAGGGCTCCACGAAGCCCGGGGAGAGGAGGCGCATGAAGCCCGCCAGGAGGACCAGGTCCACGCCCCGGGCCTCGAGGTGGGCCAGGGCCTCGGCCTCAAAGGCCCGCCGGCCCCGCCAGGGAAGGGCCAAGGCCTCCACCCCGCGCCGCCTGGCCCGCTCCAGGGCCTGGGCGCTTGGGTTATCCGAGAGGACCAGGACCACCTCCCCCAGGGGGTGGCCTGGGGGAAAAGCCTCAAGGAGGGCCTCCAGGTTGCTGCCGCGGCCCGAGGCCAGGACCGCCATCCGGGCCGGACGGCCCAAGGGAAAAGGGGTGAGCATGGCCTACAGGGCCTCCGGGTGGTGCTTCTCCCAGTAGCGCACCAGGCCCTGGAGGTTCATGAAGGGGGGGTCGGCCAGCTCATAGAGGCGCATCCCCGCCTCGTCCACCCCGGCGCGGGCCAGGCCCTCCCGCCAGTAGGCCGTAAACCGCTCGGCCATGGCCTCTGGGGTAAGGCCCTCCCGCAGGCGGTTCAGGGTCCAGCCCGCCCAGTCCTCCAGCACCTGGCGCAGGGCCCCCAGGTGGGCCTCCACGTCCCGGTAGGCCCCGAAATGGGTGAGGTAGAGGACCTCTGGCCTTAGGGCCAGGAGGCGGTCCAAGGATGCGTACCAGCTCTCCAGGTGGATGTCCGGAGGGGGGGTGGGGGGCAGGACCGGCCCCGGGGCGATGCGCACCCCGGCGATGTCCCCGGCGAACAGGGCCTCCTCCACCCGGTAGGCGTGGTGGTGGGAGGCGTGGCCCAGGGTCTCCACCGCCTGCACCCGAAGCCCCCCCAGGTCCACCACCTCCCCGTCGGCCAGGACCCGGACCCGCTCTGGGGGAATGCCCCTGAGCTCCCCCCAAAGGGGCTTCAGCATGGCCCCGTAGATGCGTTCCGCCGAGGCCAAAAGCCTCGAGGGATCCACCAGGTGGGGCGCCCCCCGGGGGTGCACGTAGACCGTGGCCCCCAGCTCCGCCAGGCGCCAGGCCGCCCCGGCGTGGTCCAGGTGGATATGGGTCACGAAGACGTGGCGTACCGCCTCCGGGGCCACCCCGTGGGCCTTAAGCCCCTCCACCAGCCGGGGGAAGGTGCTCTCGGGGCCCGTCTCGATCAACACCGGCCCCTCCGGGGAGTCCAGGAGGAAGGCGGCGATCACCCGCTCCGCCCCTTGGAAACCCAGGTCCAGGACCTTCACCACGGCCTTTCCTCCTTGGGGCCGATCCGGGTGTGCAGGGTGCCGATCCCCTCCACCGCCACCTCAATCCGGTCCCCCGGGGCCAAGGCCCCCACCCCTTCGGGCGTCCCGGTGAGGACCACGTCCAAGGGCTCCAGGGTCATGAAGCTGGAGATGTAGGCCAGGATCTCGGCCACGCTGAAGATCATCTGCGAGGTGTGCCCCTCCTGGCGGAGCTGGTCGTTGACGTAGGTGCGCACCCAGGTGTTCTGCGGGTCCAGATCGGTCTCCACCCAAGGCCCCAGGGGCAGGAACTTGTCCGCGCTCTTGGCCCGCACCCACTGCAGGTCCTTCTTCTGCACGTCCCGGGCGGTGATGTCCACGGCGATGGTGTAGCCCAGGACGTGGTCCAGGGCCTTTTCCGGAGGGACGTTGCGCATGCGGTCCCCCACCACCACCGCCAGCTCCCCCTCGTAGTGGAGCTCCTGGGTGAAGAAGGGGTAGGGCACCGCATCCCCGGTGCCCTCGGGGTCCCGGGGGTTGGCGGGGTGGGCCAGGGCGTTGGGCCCCTTGAGGAAAAGGCCGGGCTCCTGGGGCAGGTCCTGGCCGAAATCGTGTCCCATCTCCCGGATGTGCTCCTTGTAGTTCCGGCCCACGCAGACGATCTTGCTGGGGGTGGCCGGGGCCAAGAGGCGCACCGAGGCCAGGTCGTACCGCCGGCCCGTGGGGTTCCCCCCGGGCCCGTCGGTTTCCACCACCATCTCCCCTTCCAGGAAACCCCATCGGCCCTCGTTGAAGCGCAGGATCTTCATGCCCTAAAGCTACCACCTTCCCCGGAGGATTTGCAGACCCCTCAGGGCCACCAGGGCCGCCACCCCCAAAGCCCCGAGCCTTCCCTCCCCTGGGGCCAGGAGGAGGAGGGCCAGGTAGCCGAAGGGGGCCCCGAAGGGGATGGGGTAGATTCCCCGCCGCCTCCTTCTCCAGTAGAGGAGGTGGTAAAGCCCCGCCACCCCCAGGCCCACCCCCAGCCCCAGGAGGGTTTCCCAGGGCAACCAGGCCAGGAAATACCCCAAGGAGGGGGCGATCCCCCCACCCCCCCGGAAACGGAAGAAGAGGGGCCAGTTATGCCCGGCCACCGCGGCCATCCCCGCCCAGGGGCGCCACTCCGGGGGGGTGAGGAGGGCGGCCAACACCCCCTTGGCCACGTCCCAGGCCACCACCAAGGCCGCGGCCCCAGGCCCCTTGCGGCGGAAAACCCCCGAGCCCCCGGGGAGGTCCTTTTCCCGCACCTCGGGGAAGAAGAGGAGGCCGCCCACCAGGGAGCCCAGCAGGTAGGCCAAAACCAGGTAGCCCATGCCCCCATTCTTGCAGAAGGCGGCCCTTTGCCCTATCCTGAAGATGGAAGTTTCCATGAAGCGCTTCCAATCCCACAGGAACCCACCATGAGCAAGAAGAAACCCACCATCCACGAGGTGGCGGCCCGGGCCGGGGTCGGCCTGGGCACGGTGAGCCGGGTCCTCAACAACCACCCGGCGGTGCGTCCGGAAACCCGGGCCCGGGTCCTTAGGGCCATGGAGGAGCTGGGCTACACCCCCAACCCCCACGCCCGCCGCATCGCCGGGGGGAGGAGCTACACGGTTTCCGTCCTGCTGCCCTTTGTGGCCACGGAGTTCTACCGCCGGCTCATTGAGGGGATTGAGGGCGTCCTCCTGGAGAAGCGCTACGACCTGGCCCTCTTCCCCATCCTCTCCCAGGCCCGCCTGCGCCGCTACCTGGAGAGCACCACCTTGGCCTACCTGACGGACGGCCTGATCCTGGCCTCCTACGACCTTACGGAGCACTTTGAGGAGGGAAGGCTGCCCACGGACCGCCCCGTGGTCCTGGTGGACACGCAAAACCCCCGCTACGACTCCGTCTACCTGGACAACCGCCTGGGGGGGCGGATGGCAGGGGCGTACCTGGCCCGTTTTCCCGGGCCCATCTTCGCCATCAAGGTGGAGGAGGAGCCCGACCAGGCCTTCCGCCACACCGTCTTCACCGAGCGCATGGCGGGTTTCCTCGAGGCCCTAAAGGCCGCGGGCCGCCCCTTCCCCGGGGAACACCTCTACACCACCCGCCTCTCCCAGGAGGGGGGAAGGCTGGCCCTGCGGTACGTTCTAGAAAGGGCCTCCCCTCCCCTCAACGTCTTCGCCGGGGCCGACCTGCTGGCCCTAGGGGTGGTGGAGGAGGCCAAGCGGCTGGGCCTCACCGTGGGACAGGAGGTGCGGGTCCTGGGGTTTGACGGCCACCCCTTCAGCGAGGAGGTGGGGCTTTCCACCATCGCCCAGCCGGTGGAGGCCATGGGGGCCCGGGCCGCCCAGCTCCTCATGGAAAGGCTGCAGGGCTATGCCGGGGCCCCGCGGGAAGTGCGCTTTGAGCCCATCCTGGTGGAGCGGGCCTCCACGGGCACCCCGCCCGCGGTGCCCTACGTGCCCTAGGGGGCGGGATGCGCCTGGAAACCTTAGCCCACCTGGTCCGCTGGACCATGCTCCTGCCGGTGCTGGGCCTCCTCCTGGGGGCCTTGTACTTCGCCTGGCACGCCCTCCGGGAGGCGGCCTTGGCCTTGGGAAAGGGCCTGGAGAAAGCCCTCCCCGCCCTGGTGGGGGCGGTGGACCTGGCCTTGCTGGCTGCGGTCTTCCTCCTCTTCGGCCTAGGGCTTTTTGAGCTTTTCATCCGCCGGCTGGACCTGCCCCTGGAGAACGTGCTGGTGGTGGAAAGCCTCTCCGACCTCAAGGAGAAGCTGGGCCAGGTGATCGTGATGATCCTGGTGGTCAAGTTCTTTGAGCGGGCCCTGGCCTTCAAGCCGCAAACCGCTTTGGACTTCCTCCTCTTTGCCGGGGGCGTGGCCCTCCTGGCCGCCGCCCTCTGGCTCACCCGGGCCAAGGACTGAGGGTGCTGGTCTACCTGGACCAAAACCACGCCAGCCGCATGGCCAAGCACCTCCTGGGGCAGCGGGGGCATGCCCACTTTGGCCGGCTTTACCACGCCCTCCGGGGCCGGGCCCTGGCCCCCCCAAGCCCCTTCCACGTCCTGGAAACCCTCCACCCCATCCGGGGGCCCGAGGAGAAGGCGGGCTACCTCCTCCCGGCCCTGCAAGAGGTCTTCGCCGCCCTCTCGGAGGGCTACTGGGTACGCCCCTGGCCGGAGGTGGCCTGGCGGCAGGCCCGGGGGGTGTTCCGGGAGGACCTCCTCTGGCGCGGGGGGGATTGGGAAACCCCTGCGGACCTCGCCCCCTTCCAGGACCTCCCCGGGGCCCTGCGGGGGCTTCCCTACCCCGAGGCCCTCGAGGCGGCCCTCCGGGAGATCCGGGGGCGGACCGGGCTCAAGGAGGTGCCCTTTGTCCGCCTCCTGGCCCACCTCCTGGCCCGCATGGCCTCGGAAAGGGAGCGACGGCCCCGCCCCTCCGACCTCCTGGACGCGGTGATGGCGGCCACGGTCTACCCCTACGTGGACCTCCTCCTCACCGACCGCTACCTGCGCAACCTCCTTCCGGTGAGGAGCGTGGGAGGGCGGCAAAAGGAGGTGGAGGCCCTGGTCAGGCGCCTGGAAGGGGAGTAGACTCTCGCCGTGAAGGGGATTCGGGACCCTAAGCTCCTGCCCATCGCCGAGAAGGTGGAGGCCGGGGAACGCCTCACCTTCGCCGAGGGCCTCACCCTCTACCAGACCCAGGACCTCCCCGCCCTCATGCGCCTGGCCAACCGGGTGCGGGAGCGGAAGCACGGGCACAAGACCTACTTCGTCCACTCCATCCGCGTCTCCCAGACCAACATCTGCTACGTGGGCTGCACCTTCTGCGCCTTCCAGCGGCGCTTCGGGGAGGAGGGGGCCTGGGACTGGGACGTGGAGGAGGTGGTGGCCTGGGTGAGGGCCCGCTACCAGCCGGGCCTGACGGAGATCCACCTCACGGCCGGCCACCACCCCAAGCGCCCCTTCCGCTACTACCTGGACCTGGTCCGGGCCCTAAAGGAGAACTTCCCCGGGGTGCAGGTGAAGGCCTGGACCGCCGCAGAGATCCACCACTTTTCCAAGATCGCCCGCCTCCCCTACCGGGAGGTCCTCCTGGCCCTCAAGGAGGCTGGCCTGGACGCCATGCCCGGGGGCGGGGCGGAGATCTTTGCCGAACGGGTGCGCCGGCGGATCGCCCGGGCCAAGGTTTCGGCGGAGGGCTGGCTGGAGATCCACCGCACGGCCCATGAACTCGGCCTCCCCACCAACGCCACCATGCTCTACGGGCACATGGAGACCCTGGAGGAGCGCCTGGACCACATGGACCGCCTCCGGCGGCTCCAGGACGAAACCGGGGGCTTCATGAGCTTCATCCCCCTGGCCTTCCAGCCCGACGGGAACCCGCTGGCCCGGGAGCTGGGCAAGCGGGAGTTCACCACGGGGCTGGACGACCTCCGCAACCTGGCCGTGGCCCGGCTCTACCTGGACAACATCCCCCACATCAAGGGCTACTGGGCCACCCTGACCCCGGAGCTGGCCCAGGTTTCCCTGGACTGGGGGGTGACGGACATCGACGGCACCCTCATTGAGGAACGGATCGTGCACATGGCGGGAAGCCCCACCCCCGAGGGGCTCTCCAAGAAGGAGTTGGCCCGGATCATCCTGAGGGCCGGGCGCATCCCCGTGGAGCGGGATGCCCTTTACCGGGAAGTGCGGGTCTGGGACGGGGTGGAAGCCTGATGGCCTACGTCCTGGGGGTGCCCCTTTACGCCAACACCGCCCCCCTCTACCGCTTCCTGGAACCGGACGGCTTTGCCCTGCGCCACGGGGTCCCGGCGGAGCTGAACCGCATGGTCCTCTCGGGGGAGGTGGGGCTTTCCCTGGTGTCCAGCTACTTCTACCTGAGGCACCAGGAGGCCCTGGGCCTCCTCCCCGACTTCTCCGTGGCCGTCCTGGGCCGGGTCTACTCGGTGAACCTCTTCCACCGGGGAAGTCTCCAGGACCTCAAGCGGGTGGCCCTGACCACGGAAAGCGCCACCAGCGTGGCCCTCCTCCAGCTCCTTTTCCGGGAGGAGGGCCTGGCCCCCCGGTACGAGCGGGCCGAGGGGGGGTTGGAGCTTTTGGAGGCCTACGACGGCGTCCTCCTCATCGGCGACCGGGCCATCCGGGCCTACGCCAGCCTTCTTGGGGAGATCCCCGAAACCCCCCATGCCCTCCCCACCCGCTTTGGGGAGGTGGGGGTGGTGGACCTCTCCACCCTCTGGTTCGCCCGCACCCGCCTGCCCTTCGTCTTTGCCGTCTGGGCCTACCGCAAGGACCACCCTCCCCCCAAGGCCCTGGTGCGGGCCCTGAGGCGGGCGCGGCGGGAAGGGCTGGGCCGGCTTAAGGAGGTGGCGGAAGGGGAAGCCCTGCGCCTGGGGGTGCACCCCGCCCTGCTGCAGCACTACCTTTGGAACTTCCGCTACCACCTGGAGGAGCCGGACCGCTTGGGCCTCGCGGCCTTCGCCCAGGCCCTGGGCTTGCCCTTTGCCCCTGCGTACTATCCCGAATAGCGCTTGACTTTTCATATCGCTTTGGATATTATCCCTTTGGGCCCCGGGCCCAAAGGAGGCAGGGATGCGTTGGAACCTGGACCCCAGCCACACCAGCGTGGAGTTCGCCGTGCGCCACATGATGATCGCCACGGTGAAGGGCACCTTGAACCTCAAGGAGGGCTACGTGGAGACGGACGAGGCCGGCAGGCCCCTGCGGGTGGAGGCCCGGCTGGACGCCCAGAGCATCCACACCGGGGTGGCCGACCGGGACGCCCACCTGCGCTCGGCGGACTTCCTGGACGCGGAGCGCCACCCCGAGATCCTCTTCCGCAGCGAGCGGATCCTCCCCTTGGGGGAAGGGCGGTACCGGGTGGAAGGGGAGGTGACCCTCAAGGGGGTCACCCGGCCCCTGGCCTTTGAGGTGGAAACCTCCGGACCGGCCAAGGACCCCTGGGGCCAGGAGCGCATGGCCGCCCACTTCGAGGGCCGGCTGAACCGCAAGGACTTCGGCCTCACCTGGAACGTGGCCCTGGAGATGGGCGGGGTGCTGGTGGGGGAGGAGGTGCGCTTCAGCGTGGACACCCAAGCGGTGAAGGCCGGGGAGGCGGTGGCCCGGTAATGCCCTTTCCCAGGCGGCTCCTTTCCCTGGCCCTAAGGGTGCGGGACCTAGGGGCCGCCTTGGGCTTTTACCGGGACCTCCTGGGGCTAAGGGTGGAGGCCGACCCGCCCCTTTACCGCCTGTTCCCCCAGGGAAGGGGGTTTTTCCTGGAACTCCACCACGACCCCCAGGCACCCCTAAGGCCCTACCCCTCCCTTGGCCTCTACCACCTGGCCCTGCGCCTTGCGGACCGCCAAGCCCTGGCCGGCACCCTGCGCAGGCTCCTCGAGGCCGGCATCCCCCTGGAGGGTGCGGCGGACCATGGGGTTTCCGAGGCCCTTTACTTCCGCGACCCGGAGGGCAACGGCCTGGAACTCTACCGGGACCGCCCGGAAGGGGAATGGCCCCAGGAACCCCTCATGTTCACCGCCCCCTTGGACCTGGAAAGCCTCTTGGCGGAAAACCCCAAGGCCACCCCCTTGCCCCCGGAAACCCTCCTCGGCCACCTCCACCTGCACGTGGCCGACCTAGACCAAGCCGAAGCCTTCTTCGCGGCCAAGCTGGGCATGGCCTTGACCTTGCGCACCCACCCCGGGGCGCTCTTCTTCGCCTGGGATGGCTACCACCACCACGTGGGGGCCAACACCTGGGCGGGGAAGCGGAGGGCTTGGCAAGGGGCCACGGGGCTTCTCGGCTACACCCTTCTGGACCCCTGGGGGCGGGAGGAAACCCTGCTGGACCCCGTGGGGGCACGGGTGCGCTTGACAGGCCGAAACCCTACCCCCTAAACTTGGGGGCAATATGCGGAGGCTAGGGCGCCACTTCGGCTTTTATTATCCCGCCGGGGGCGCCCTGCGGTCCGCATAGGCCTTTACCGCAAGAGGGCGCCCCCAAAGGGGGGCGCCCAAGGTTTTTGGGGAGGGAGCCATGCTGATCGTGATGCGGCGGGGACACACGGAAGGCGAGCTGGAAGAGGTGGTGCGGGAAGTGGAGCGGGTGGGGTACCGGCCCCACGTCTCCCGGGGGGTGGAGACCACCCTGGTGGGGGCCATCGGCAAGGGACCCACGCCGGAACTGATGGAGCACTTCCGGGCCCTGCCGGGGGTGGCGGAGGTCATCCCCATCTCCAAGCCCTGGAAGCTGGCGAGCCTCGAGGTCCAACCCTTCCCCACCGTTTTGGAGTTCCCCACGGGCAAGACCGGGGGGAACCACGTGCTGGTGGCCGCAGGTCCCTGCGGGGTAGAGTCCCGGGAGCAGACCCTGCGGGCGGCCCGGTACGTCAAGGCCCATGGGGCGGGGATGCTCCGGGGCGGGGCCTTCAAACCCCGCACCAGCCCCTACGCCTTCCAGGGCCTGGGCGAGGAGGGGCTTAGGATCCTGGCGGAGGCCCGCAAGGAAACCGGCCTCCCCGTGGTGACCGAGGTCCTCTCCCCGGAGCAGGTGGAGCTGGTGGCGGAATACGCCGACGTCCTCCAGATCGGGGCCCGCAACGCCCAGAACTTCGCCCTGCTCCAGGCGGTGGGCGAGGCGGGGAAACCCGTTCTCCTCAAGCGGGGCATGAGCATGACCCTGGAGGAATTCCTCATGAGCGCCGAGTACATCCTCTCCCGGGGCAACATGCAGGTCATCCTGGTGGAGCGGGGCATCCGCAC
Source organism: Thermus sp. CCB_US3_UF1 (assembly GCF_000236585.1). Classification (NCBI taxonomy): domain Bacteria; kingdom Thermotogati; phylum Deinococcota; class Deinococci; order Thermales; family Thermaceae; genus Thermus; species Thermus sp. CCB_US3_UF1. The sequence goes on along the minus strand of NC_017278.1, from coordinate 797,617 downwards.
CTTTGAGAAGGCCACCCGCTTTACCCTGGATGTCTCGGCGGTGCCCGTCCTCAAGGGCTGGACCCACCTCCCCGTCTGGGTGGACCCCTCCCACCCTGCCGGGCGGCGGGAGTGGGTCATCCCCCTGGCCTTGGCGGGCCTGGCCGCCGGGGCCGACGGCCTCATCGTGGAAACCCACCCCGAGCCGGAAAAAGCCCTTTCCGACGCCGCCCAGCAGCTCCATGAGGAGGAGTTCGCCGAGCTCATGCAACGGGTACGCCGCCTGGTCCAGGCCCTGGACAAGACCCTGGCCGCCCCTGTCCTAGGATGAAGCCCCTTTTCGCCAAGGTAGGCATCTTCGGGGTGGGCCTCCTGGGGGGAAGCGTGGCCCTGGGGCTCAAGGAGCGGTTTCTGGCCGAGGAGGTCCACGCCTACGACCAGGACCCCCTGGCCCTGGAGAAGGCCCTCTTCCTGGGGGTGGCGGACCGGGTGCACGCGGAGCTGGGCCCTTGGGTGGGGGAGCTTTCCCTGGGCGTCCTGGCGGCCCCGGTGGGGGCCCTTCCCGGCCTGGCCCAAGCCCTCGCCCCCCTGGCCCATCCGGAAAGCCTCTGGACCGATGTGGGAAGCGTCAAGGGCAAGGTGGTGGCCATCCTGGAAGGCCTCCTCCCCCACTTCCTGGGGGGGCATCCCATGGCGGGCAGCGAACGGGCCGGGGTGGAAAACGCCCACGCCGGCCTGCTGCAAAACGCGGTCTGGGTCCTGACCCCCACGGAAAGGACCAGCCCCCGGGCCCGAGAGGCCGTGCGCGGCCTGGTGGAGGCCCTGGGGGCCTACCCCCTGGAGATGCCCCCGGAACTCCACGACCGCCTGGTGGCCCGCATCTCCCACCTCCCCTACCTCCTGGCCGTGGCCCTAAACCGCATGGTGGCGCAGCACCCCCACCGGGACCTCCTCATGTTCCTGGCCGCGGGGGGCTTTCGCGACCTCACCCGGGTGGCCTCGGGCAGCCCCCGGATGAGCCGGGACATGGTGGTGGAGAACAAGGAGGCCCTCAAGGAGGCCATAGAGGAGCTGCGGGCCGTGCTTCTAGAGCTGGAAGGCCTCCTGGAGGCGCCCGAGGCCCTCCTAGAAGCCGCCGAGGCCGCCAAGCGCACCCGGGACAGCCTGCCCATCGTCCGCCGCAGCCTCCTGCCCGAGATGCATGACCTGGTGGTCCAGGTGCCGGACCGCCCGGGGGAGATCGCCCGCATCGCCACCGCCTTAGGGGAGGCAGGGGTGAATATCAAGGACATCGAGGTCCTGACCATCCGCGAGGCCGCCGGGGCCTTGCGCCTCTCCTTCGCCACCCGGGAGGAACGGGAAAGGGCAAGGGGGGTCCTGCTGGGGGCGGGCTACCGGCTTCCCTGATCCTCCCCCGTGGCCCGCACCACCCGGTTCTTCCCCCCCTCCTTGGCCCGGTAAAGGGCCCGGTCCGCGCGGCGGAAGAGGTCTTCCAAATCCCCCCGGTAGGTGGCCACGCCGAAGCTGGCGCTAACCCCCAAGGCCTCGAGGCCCAAGCGGAGCCTCTCCGCCAGCCGATCCGCCTGCAGGGCGTGGGTGTGGGGCAGGAGGAGGGCGAACTCCTCCCCGCCCCAACGCCCCACCAGGTCCCCCTGGCGCACGTGGGCCACCAGGTACCGGGCCACCTCCTTTAGGAGGCGGTCCCCCTCCTCGTGGCCCTTCTGGTCGTTGACCTTCTTGAAGTCGTCCAGGTCCAGGAGGACCAGGCTGAAAGCCGCCTCGCCCCGCTCCACCCGGGCCGCCTCCCGCCGCAGGGCCATCTCCAGGGCCCGGCGGTTGGGCAGGCCGGTGAGGGGATCCGTGAGGGCCTGCTCCTGCCAGAAGCGCACCTGGCCTTTGAGCTCGCGGAAACGGGCCAGGAGGAGGGCGAGGCTGAGGAGAATGGGCTGGGCCAGGGCCAGGTGGAGCCAAGGGAGGCTGAGGCCCTGGCGGAGGAGAATAGCCCCAAGGAGGAGGGTGCCCCAGCCCAGGCCGTAGGCCAGGGCCCACTCCATCCGGTAGCCAAAGGCCGCCATGAGGTAGACCGCGGGGCTCCAAAAGCCCACCAGGTAGCCGCTTTCCGGCACCCTAAGCGCCTCAAAGACCAGATACCCCCCCAGGGCGTGGGTGAGGAGGCGGGGAGCCTTCCTTGGGCCCTGGCGAAAGGCCAAGAGGAAGAGAAGGGCAAAGACCCCGTACCCCCAAAGGGCCAGGCCGCGAGGGGGAAAGGCGGCCACCTGAAGCCCCACCCCCAGGGCAAGGCCGGCCCAGGTGAAGAGGTAAAGCCCCCGCGCCAGGTGGCCCTCCAGGTCCGCCATGCCACCAGCCTAAGAGGGATCCGTAAAAGCGCTGTGAAAAATAAACCGGTTCAGGGGAGGAGCTTCCCCGGGTTCATCACCCCCCAGGGGTCCAGGGCCTTCTTGGCCGCCTCCAGGGCCTCGAGGGTGGCGGGGTCCAAGGCCTCGGCCATGAACTTCCGCTTCATGAGCCCGATGCCGTGCTCCCCGGAAAGCACCCCCCCGTGCCGCAGGGCCACGCGAGCGATCTCATGGGCCAGGGCCCAGACCCGTTCCTCGCTTTCCCGCCGGGGGTCAAAGAGGATGTTGGGGTGCAGGTTCCCATCCCCGATGTGGCCGAACTGGACCACCACGAGGCCAAAGGCTTCCCCCAAGGCCCGGATCTCCCGCACCACCTGGGGCAGGGCGGAGCGGGGCACGGCGATGTCCTCGTTGACCCGCTTGGGGCGGATGCGGCCCAGGGCCGGGCTCACCGCCCGCCGGGCCTGCCAGAGGGCCTCGGCCTCGGCCCCGTCCCGGGCCCGCCGCACCTGGGCGCCAAAGGAGCGGGCGGTTTCCTCCAGGAGGGCAAGCTCTTCCAGGACGGCTTCCAGGTCCTCCCCGTCCGTTTCCGCCAGGAGGAGGGCCTGCCCCCGGGGCAGGCCCATCCCCAGGTAGTCCTCCACCGCCTCCACGCAGGCCGGGTCCAAAAACTCCAGCCTGGCCGGCACCGCCCCCTGGGCGATGGCCTGGGAAACCGCTTCCGCCAAGGCCCCCACCTCGGGGAAGGCGGCCATAAGGGTGGCCCGGTGGGGGGGCAGGGGCAGAAGCCGCACCCTGGCCCCGGTCAGGAGGCCTAAGGTGCCCTCGGCGCCGATGAGGAGGCCGGGCAGGTCGTAGGCCTTCCGGTCCAGGCGGTGGACCTCCCCCCAGGCATCCACCCACTCCAGCTCCAACACGTAATCCCCCGTGACCCCGTACTTGAAGCACAGGGGCCCCCCCGCGTTCTCCCCCAGGTTTCCCCCCAGGGTGCTGGTGCGGTAGGAGGCGGGATCCGGGGGGTAGAAGAGGCCGAAGGGCCGGGCGGCCTCGCCGATGCGGGCCGTGGTCACCCCGGGCTCGGCCCAGGCGGTCTGGGCCTTGGGGTCCAGCTCCAGGCGGGTCATGCGGGTGAAGGCCACCACCACCGCCCCTTCCCCCGGCACCGCCCCGCCGGAAAGGCCGCTTCCTGCCCCCCGGGGGACCAGGGGTAGGCTGTGGCGCCGGGCCAGGCGCACCAGGGCCTGGACCTCCTCCCGGCTTTGGGGAAGGACCACGGCCAGGGGCTCGGGCCCCACCAGGATGGCGTCGTAGCGGTAGACCTCCTTCTCCGCCCGGGCGAGGAGGGCCCTTCCCCCGAAAAGCCCGCGCAACTCCTCCCTGGCCTTCTCCCAAACCCCCATGCCCCAAGGCTACCAAAGGGAGGCGCAGGAGGCGGCTGGGCGCACGGGGTTGGGGGCCCGGGCAGGGCCCCGGTCAAGCCCCGAAGCCCCAGGCGGCCTCCGGCAAGGGGGGCTCCACCCTCACGGAGGGCGGTGAGGGAAACCCCCTCCAGCCAGGAGAACCCCAGGCGGTCCAGCCGCCCCCCAGGAAGAAGGCGTACATCCCCCAAGGAAAGCGGTCTGGCAGGAGGTGGCCTGGGTGGCCCTGGATGCGAGAGGGCCAGGGCACAAGCGAAAAGGAAAAGCCCCGGGAGGGCGGTACGCATGCCTCCCACGCCCAAGAGCGCCTAAGCCTTTAGACTTTGGCCCATGGCCTACTGGCTCCTCAAGTCCGAACCCCAGGTCTACAGCATCCAGGACCTGGAAAGGGAAGGCCGGGCCCTTTGGGACGGGGTGCGGAACTACCAGGCCCGGAACTACCTGCTCAGGATGCAGAAGGGGGACCTCTGCTTCTTCTACCATTCCAGCACCACCCCTCCCGGCATCGCCGGGCTGTGCCGGGTGGTGCGGACGGGCCTCCCCGACCCCACCCAGTTTGACCCGGAAAGCCCCTACTTTGACCCCAAGGCCACCCGGGAAAAGCCCCGCTGGTACACGGTGGAGGTGGCCTTCGTGGAAGCCTGGCCCCTCATCCCCCTGCAAGCCCTCCGGCCCTGCTTCCCCCAAGACCACCCCCTGGTGCGGCGGGGGAACCGGCTTTCCGTCATGCCGGTTCCCCCGGAGGTGGCGGAAAGGCTTATTGCGCGGAGAGGGTGCCGATGATGCGGAAAAGGGGCAGGAACATCCCGGCCACGATCAGGCCCACGATCACCCCCAGGAAGATGATCATGAGGGGCTCAATGGCCGCGGTGAGGCTGGCCACGGCCTCGTCCACCTCCCGCTCGTAGAAGTCGGCGATCTTGGAGAGCAGGGTGTCCAAGGCCCCCGTCTCCTCGCCGATGGCCACCATGGAGCTCACCATGGGGGGGAAGACGAAGGGGTGCTGGGCCAGGGTCAGGTTCAAGGGATCGCCCTGCTGGATGCGGAGCTTGGCCGCCTCCACGATCTCCTCCACCACCACGTTGCCCGCGGTGCCCTTGGTGATGTCCAAGGACTCCACGATGTTCACCCCGCTACTCATGAGGAGGGCCAGGGTACGGGAGAAGCGGGCCACGGCCGTCTTTCGGTTCAGGTTGCCAAAGACGGGGATGCGGAGCTTGATCCGGTCGATGACCTTCCGCCCCTGGGGGGTGCCGTAGTACCAGCGGTAGACGAAGAAGAGGACCACGGCCAAGAGGAGAAGGGGCAGGGTGGCGGCCCGCAGGAAGTTGGAAACCGCAATCAGGAAGCGGGTGAGCAGGGGGAGCTCCGAGCCGAGGTCCGTGAGGATCTGGGCGAACTGGGGCACGATGCCGGTGAGGAGGAAGTAGGCCACGCCCACGGCGAAGACGAAGACGATGATGGGGTAGGTCATGGCGCTGCGGATCTTGCCCCTGAGTTCCAGCTCCTTCTCCAGGAAGCTGGCCAAGCGGTCCAGGATCACGTCCAGACCGCCCGAGGTCTCCCCGGCCCGCACCAGGTTCACGTAAAGCCGGGAGAAGAGCTTGTGCTTGGCCAGGGCATCGGAGAAGGCCAGGCCCCCCTCGATGTCCGTGCGCACCTGTTTGAGGATCTCCCGGAACTTCTTGTTCTCCGTCTGCCGCTCCAGAATGGCCAGGGACTGGAGGAGGGTAAGGCCCGCCCCCAGCATGGTGGCGAGCTGCCGGGAGAAGATGGCCAGGTCCTTCAGGCCTGGACCCCGCTCCAGGGCGGGAAGGCGGACCTCCGCCTGCAGGCCCCGGCCGGGCTCCTTGATCTCGGCCACGAAAAGGCCCCGGTCACGCAGGAGCCGGGCGGCGGTGCGCAGGTCCTCCGCCTCAATGGTGGCCTCCACCAGGCGGCCCTGCCGATCCCGGGCCTTATACTGGTAGACTGGCATGGAAGAAGTATACCAGAAGGAGCTGGCCGAAGCGGCGGAGGTCCTCAAGCGGGGAGGGCTCGTGGCCTTCCCCACGGACACGGTCTTCGGGGTGATGGCCCGGATGGAAGACGAGGCCGCCTGCCGCCGCATCTACGCCCTCAAGGGGCGGGAAGAGAAGAAGCCCCTCCAGGTCCTGGTGGCCGACCTGGAAAGCGCCCTGGGGCTTACGGAGCTGGGGGAGCTGAGGGACCGCTTCCTCCGCCTGGCCGAGGCCTTCTGGCCCGGAGGGCTCACCGTGGTGGTTCCCGGGCGGAACATCCCCCCGTGGATCAGCCAGGACGGCTCCGTGGGCTTAAGGATGCCTGACCACCCCTGGCTGAGGGAACTCCTGCGGCGGGTGGGCGGGTACGCCGCGGCCACCAGCCTCAACAGGAGCGGGGAACCCCCGGTGCGCACCGAGGCCGAGGCCCGGGCCTTCGCCGTGGACTACGTCTTCCCCGGGGAGGCCGGGGGGCTGGCCTCCAGCGTGGTGGACCTGCGCACGGGGGAGGTCCTGCGGGAAGGGGCCATCCCCAAGGAGGCCCTGCGGCCCTACCTTCGGGATGCCTAGCCTGAAGGCGGAGATCCTGGCGGTGCTCTTCGCCGCGGGGAGGCCCGTGAGCCTCAAGGAGTTGCGGGCCCTGGGCCACCCGGAGGAGGCGGTCCTGCGGGCCCTGAAGGCCCTCGAGGCCGACCTCAAGGAGGGGCACCTGGGCGTGGCCCTGGAGCGGGTGGCGGGGGGGTGGCGGCTCCTGGTCCACCCCGAGGCCCTGCCCGCGGTGGAGCGGGTCCTCAAGCCCTCCCCTCCAAGGCTCTCCAAGGCCGCCCTGGAGGTCCTGGCCCTCATCGCCTACCACCAGCCCGTGGCCCGGGCGGAGCTGGAGGCCATGCGGGGGAAGAGCGTGGAGGGGGTGCTGGAAAGCCTTCTGGAACGGGACCTGGTCCGGGTGGTGGGGGAGAAGGAAGCCCCAGGCCGCCCCAAGCTCTACGGCACCACGGAACGCTTCCTGGAGGTCTTCGGCCTGGAGAGCCTAGAAGACCTCCCGCCCCTCGAGGACGGCCCACCCCTCCTCCTCCGCGGCTAGCACCTCCTTGGCGGGGATGGGGAGGGGGCTGAAGAGCTCGTTCTGGCGCACGAAGGCCAAGAGGAAGCGTCCAAGAAGCCGCATCTGGCTGCGGTGGGCCCTTATGGCCTTCTCCTTCAGGCCCACCTCCTCCTCAGAAAGGGGGAAGCGCCGCCAGGGAAGACCCCTTCCCCGGGGGGGCGGGTAGAGGGGCAGCCGGGGGTGGAGGCCCTTGGGCAGGGGGTACTGGTACCCCCCGTGGATCAGGTAGTACTCCAGCCGCCCCTCCAGGCCCAAGGAGGCCGCGGCCTGCATGCCGAAATACCCGGTGGCCTGGTGGTCCCGGTGGGCGTCCAGGGGGCTAGGAAGGAGGATGCGGCTGGGCCGGAGCTTCTCCATGAGCTCCACCAGGGTGGCCTCGAGGGCCTTACCCGTGTAGGGCAGCCCCGGGCGGTAGCACCCGGGGTAGGCCACGGCCTTGAGCCCGGTGTAGGGGCTTTCGTAGGCCAGGTAATAGTGGGTGGTGAAAAGGTGGAAAAGCCCCTGGTCGGGGAAGCCCAGGAAGTAGGCGTCCTCCCGGGAAAGGCCTAGGACCTTTAGGCCCCGCCAGGCCTCCACCATCCGCCTCAGGGCCAAGCGGCGCATGGCTTCCTTGGAAGGCAGGGGACTACCCGCGGCCAGGTCAAAGGCATCCCCCGAGGTGAGGTAGACCACGCTGACCCGCCCGCCCCTTCGCAAGGTGCGGCGCATGAGCCCCGCCGCTGCCAGCACCTCGTCGTCGGGATGGGGGGCCAGGACCAGGAGGTGCTCCCCACTGGGCTCCGGGGCCACGGGCAGGCGCCGCACCCGGAAGGAGGTGAGGAAAGCGTGGTAGTAGGCGAAGACAAAGCGCCCGTTGACGAAGGCCCACACCCCCAGGACCGCCAGCAGCACGGCCACCCGCTCAGCCCAGACCAGGCCCAGCCACAGGCGCACCCCCTCGGCCACCCCCAGGTAGAGGGCAAGGAGGAGCACAAGCCACTGCCACGGGGCCAAGCGGCGCACGGAAGGCATTTTAATCCCGGGAAAGGTTAGAATGGCTTTGTGGTCCACCTGCGCCCGGCCCGGGCCGAAGACCTCCCGGCCATCGCCTGCCTCTCCCACCGCACCCTTCTCCTGGGCCGGGAGGGGTCCGGGGTCTTCCCCAGCCCCGAGCTGTGGGGGGAGCTCTTCGTGGCCCCTTACCTCAGGCGGGGATGCTGCTGCCTGGTGGCCGAGGCCGAGGGCCAGGTGGTGGGCTACATCCTGGGGGCCTGCGCCGACCTGGCCCTGGCCCTTGACCTCCTCCCCCGCCTGCCCCTTCTCCTCCTCAGGCTCCTCCTCGGGGCCTACGGCCCCCCCCTGCCCCACCTGCGCTACCTTCTCCGCCTCCTCCTCTACCCCAGCCCCCGGGCCCAAAGGGCCCGCTATCCCGCCCACCTGCACATCGCCGTGGACCCCAAGGCCCAGGGGCAGGGGGTGGGGAAGGTGCTCCTTGGGGCCTTCCTGGAGTGCCTGAAGGCCAGGGGGGTGCCGGGGGTGCAGCTTTCCACCACCCGGGCCAACGCCGCCGCCCGGAAGCTCTACCGGGCCTTGGGCTTCCGCCTATACGCCAAGCGGGCCAGCCCCTTCTGGGCCCCCTACTGGGGCCACCCCGTGGTCCACGAGGTCTGGGTGCGGGAACTTTAGGGCCCATAATGAGGGCGTGCTGCCCGAGGCCCTGAAGGGGTTTGCCAGCTACCGGGAGTGGCTGGAAGAAGACCCCGAGTTCCGGGGGCGGATCGTCTTCGCCCGCACCCTTCCCCCCAGACCCCCCAGGCGGGAGGCCTACGGGGGGGCCTTCGCCGGGGTGCTCCAGGCCCTGGGCCTGAAGCCCTTCACCCACCAGAAGGAGGCCCTCCTCCAGGTGGAGGCGGGGCGGAACCTGGTCATGGCCTACTCCACCGCCGCGGGCAAGAGCCTGGTCTTCCAGGCCCCGGTGCTCAAGGCGGCCCTGGAGGGGGCCACAAGCCTCCTCCTCTTCCCCACCAAGGCCCTGGCCCACGACCAGCTGCGGCGGCTTAGGGCCATGGCCGAGACCCTGGGGGTCAAGGGGGTATACCCTTACGACGGGGATACCTCTGGCGAACTGCGGCGCAAGGCGCGGGAAGAGGGCCTGGTCCTCCTCTCCAACCCGGACATGCTCCACTTCGGCCTCCTGCCCCGGCACGGGGACTGGGCCCCCTTCCTCTCCCGGCTCCGCTACCTGGTCCTGGACGAGCTCCACGCCTACCGCGGGGTCTTTGGCACCCACGTGGCCTTGGTCCTCTTCCGCCTCCTGCGCCTGGCCCGCCACTACGGGGCCAACCCCCAGGTGATCGCGGCCAGCGCCACCATCGGCAACGCCCGGGAGCACGCGGAAACCCTCACCGGCCTCCCCTTTGTGGAGCTTAGGGAAACGGTGGCCCGCTCGGAGCGGGAGGTTCTGGTCCTCCTGCCCAAGGCCCTGGATAAGAAAGGGGAAAGGCGGCGGAGTCCCCTCCTGGAGGCCGCCTACCTGGCCCGGGCCCTGGCGGAGGGGGGCTTGCGGGGCCTGGTCTTCGTGGGGGCAAGGAAGTCCGCCGAGCTCATCGCCCGCTACGCCGCCCACCCCGCGGTGCGCCCCTACCGTGCGGGCTACACCGCCCGGGAAAGGCGCCGCTTGGAGGAGGCCCTGAAGCGGGGGGAGGTGCGGGTCCTGGTCTCCACCAGCGCCCTGGAGCTGGGGGTGGATATCGGGGAGCTGGACGCCGTGGTCCTGGTAGGCTACCCGGGCTCGGTGGCCGCTTTCTGGCAGCGGGCGGGCAGGGCGGGGCGGGGAGAGCGGCGCGCCCTGGTGGTCTTCATCCCCCGGGAAGACCCCCTGGACGAGTACTTCCTCCACCGCCCCGAGCTCCTCCTGGGAAGCCCCCCGGAGGCAGCGGTGGCCGACCCAACGAACCCCGTCCTTTGCCCCTTGCACCTGCACGCCGCCGCCTGGGAGATGCCCCTGTCCCGGGAGGAGGTCCTCTGCCCGGGGGCCCTGGCGGAGCTGCGGGCAAAGGAGGGGCGGTGGTACACGCCCAAACGCCATCCCCACCGGGAGGTTTCCCTAAGGGGCCTGGGGGCCACCTTCACCCTGAGGGGGCCGGAAGGGGAGGTCCTGGGGTACTTGGACGAGCGCCAGGCCTACTGGGAGGCCCACCCGGGAGCGATCTACCTGCACGGGGGGGAGAGCTACCTGGTGCGCAACGTGGACGCCAAAAGGCGGGAGGTCTGGCTCCTGCCGGCCCTCGAGGACTACTACACCGAGCCCCGGGCGGAAACCCACCTGGAGGTCCTGGAAGGGGAACCCGTGGGGCACGGGGTCTGGGTGGGGCGGGTGGTGCTGAGGGAGCGGGTGGTGGCCTACGTGAAGAAGCGCTTCTTCACCGGAAGCGTCCTGGAGGAAGTACCCCTGGAGCTTCCCGAGATCACCTTTCCCACCGAGGCCCTATGGTTCCACCCCCCGCAGACCGTCCCACCCCACCGGATCCCCGGGGGGATCCACGCCCTGGAACACGCCATGATCGGCCTCCTCCCCCTCTTCGTCCTGGCGGAAAGGCAGGACATCGGCGGCCTCTCCTACCCCTTCTACCCCCAGCCCCTGCCCTCAGGGGGTGGGCCCACCCTCTTCGTCTACGACGGCTACCCCGGGGGCGTGGGCTACGCCCGGGCCGCCGCCCGGCGCTTTCCCGAGTGGATGGCCGCCACCCTAGAACTCCTGAAGGGCTGCCCCTGCGCGGAGGGCTGCCCCCGGTGCGTCCTCTCCCCCAAGTGCGGCAACGGCAACCAGTACCTGGACAAGGAAGCGGCCCTTCTCCTGGCCGCCAGCCTCACCCTCTCCCTGCCCCCCAGGAGGGTGCACTAGAATCCTCTCATGCAACCCCCAGCCCTGGAGGAGACCCCCGAAGGCTTCTTCGCCCGCTTCCAAGCCCACGCCCTCCCGGTGCAGCTCTTCCCCGAGCCCTGGGGGAGCCCCGTGCTGGAGGTGCTGGTGGAGGGGCAGGTGCTCTACGCCTTTGACCGGGGACTCCCCCCTGCGCCCGCGGGCAGGGTGCTGGGCCTCCTGCACGGGGTGGTGCGGGAGGCCCGGCCCCTCAGGCGGGAGCCCTTTGTGGAACGGGATGGGGCCGCCTACCGCCTGGGGGGGCGGGCAACCCCCTTGGGGGAGGGGTTTTACCTGCTGCAGGGCCCCGTCCAGGTGGTGGTCCACGCCCCAAACCCCCTCCCCGCCGAGGCCGAGGTCCTCCTCTGGCCCCCCCTGATGCTCTTCCGGGAGTGAGGATGCGCTGCGACTGCGGGCAGAAAAACCCCCCGGAGGCCCGGTTCTGCATGGCCTGCGGCCGGGCCCTGGGAAGGGTGCTGCCCCAAGAAAAGCGCTGGGTTAGCGTGGTCTTCTTTGATCTGGTGGACTCCAGCCGCCGCTTCCAGGAAGGGCTCAACACCGCCTACCAGCACCTGCAAGAGGCCCTGGAGGAGGCCGCCCGCCGGGTGCGGGCCAAGGGAGGGTTCGTGCACCGCTTCTTGGGGGACGGGATCCTGGCCCTCTTCGGGGCCCCCCGGGCCCGGGGCAAGGAACCCTGGCACGCCCTGGAAGCCGCTCTGGAAATGGTCCGGGCCTCCTCCTTCCCCAGCCGGGCCGGGGTGGCCAGCGGCGAAGTGCTCTGGGCGCCCTTGGGAAGCGGCCAGGCCGGGGAACCCACCGCGGTGGGCCCCCCGGTGGTCCTGGCCGAGCGCCTTTCCAAGCTGGCCTCCCCGGGGCAGGTGCTCACCGAGGGCGAGACCCTGGCCTGGGCCCCCGGGGTGCGGGCAAGCCCCCTGGGCCCCCGGGAGGTCAAGGGCCTGGGAAGCCTCGAGGTCTGGGCCGTGGAGGCCGTGGAGCTGGACCTGGGGGAGAACCGCCCCCTCCTGGACCGCCTGCGCCAGCACCTGCGCCATCCCCCGGCCCGCCTCAACCTGGTGGGCCCCCCGGGCAGCGGCAAAAGCCTCCTCCTGGACAAGTTCCTGGAAAACCCCCCCTACCCCGTGGTGCTCCTGGAGCGGATGGGCCGGGAAACCCCCTTGCGGGCCACCCTGCGCCAGGCGGTGGAGACGGCCTTTGGGGAGCCGGAACACCTCCTGGCCCAGGCCTCCCTGCCCGGGGAGCTGGCCTTGGCCTGGCGCTACAGCCTAGGCCTGGTGCCCCGCCCCCCCTGGGAGCGCCAGGCCCTGGAGGAAGGCATCCTGAAGGCCTGGCAGCAGGTCTTGGCCCACCTCCCCCACCCCATCCTCCTGGTCCTCAAGGACCTGCACGCCCCAGACCCCACCCTGAAGAGGTTCCTGCAGGAAGCCCTGCCCCAGGCCCTGCTCCTGGTGGAAAGCCGCACCCCCCTGTTTGCGCCCACCCTGGAGGTTTCCGGCCTGCGGGCCCCGCCCCTTTTGGCCCTGCAAGGGGCTTTGGATGCCCTGCCCTACGAGGAGCGCCGGGCCCTGCTGGTCCTCGGGGTACTGGAGGAGGCGCCCAAGGGCCTACTGGAGGAGCTTGCGGGTCCTTTCTCCTGGGCGCGGCTGGAGGAGGAAGGCCTGGTGGCCGAAGGCAGGCCCCGCCCCGAGGTGGTCCTGGCCGCCCAAGGCCTGGTGCCCGAGGGGGAGGCCAAGGCCTGGCACCGGCGCGCCGCCCTCCTCCACCGGGAGCAAGGAAACCTGGAGGCCTTCGCCCACCACCTGCAACGGGCCGGGGAAGCCCGGGAAGCGGCCCTCACCTGGCGGCTCCTGGCGCAACGGGCCTGGCGGCAGGGCCACCCTGAGGCCGCCATCCCCCTTTACCGCAAGGCCCTGGAGGCCGCCCCCGAGCCCCTGCGCCCCGCCCTCCGGGCGGAGCTCCAAGACGCCCAGGCGTCGTTGGGCCTGGCCCCCGAGGCCCCGGAGGGTCCCCGGGCCCAGGACCCCATCCTCCAGGCCCTAAGGCAGGCCCCAGACCCCTTGGACCTCCTCCCCCTCCTTCCCGGCCTCAAGCCCTACCCCTTGGAGGAGGCCCAGGCCCGGCTTCTCCTGGCGGGAGCCCTGTGGCGGGCCTTCCAGCCCCGCCTGGCCCTGGAGGTGCTGGAAACGCCCCACCCCATGGTGCCCAAGGCCCTCAAGCTCCACTTCCGCAGCCTGAGGGCCGGCCTCCTCATGGACCTGGGGCACTACCCGGAGGCCGAGGCCTTGCTCCGGGAAGAGGGGGAGGGGGACCTCGAGGCCCACGCCCGCTTCCAAGCCACCCGGATCCGCTTCCTCCTGGAGACGGGCCGCCTGGAGGAGGCCCTGGCAGAGGGGGAGGCCGCCTACCGGGAAACCCCCCACCCCTGGCTGGCCGCGGCCCTCCTGAGCGCCTGGGCCCTGCGGGGGCGCTTTCCCGAACCCCTTTTCCACGAGGCCCTAAGGCACCCAGACGGCCGGGGCCTGGTCCTCCTGGCCCTGGCCCACCACCGCTGGCGCCAGGGCCATGACCCCACCCCCCTCCTCAAGGAGGCCCTGCGGGAAGCCCGCCACCGCCGCAACCCCTACGTCTACCACCTCACCCTTACCTCCTTGGCCCTTTACCTCTGGCCCAAGGCCCCCAGGAGGGCCAAGGCCCTTTCCCAGCACCTCCTCTACCAGACCCACCGCACGGGCTTCGCCGTGCACCTGGAGGTGGCCCGGCTCCTCCGGGCCCAGCTCCTTCTGGAAGAGGGGGAGCGGGTGGACCACCTCCTGGGCTTCGCCCCCTCGGTCCCCCTCACCCAGGTCTGGCGGGCGGTCCTGGCCGGGGAAGCCCCCTTGGGGAACCTCCGGGGGTACGGTATCCTGGGAAGGTGGGTTAGGGAGCTCTGGCGCAGGCGGAGGGCGGAATGGACACGGCTCAGGCGGTAGAGGCCATCAAGCGCCGCCTCCCCCTTAAGGAGGTGGTTTCCCGCTACGTGGTCCTGAAGCCCGCGGGCCGGGGACGGTGGAAGGGGCTTTGCCCCTTTCACCAGGAAAAAACCCCCTCCTTCTATGTGGACGAGGAAAAGGGCCTCTTCCACTGCTTTGGCTGCAAGGCCGGGGGGGACCTCTTCGCCTTCATGGAGCGCATGGAGGGCCTGGACTTCGCGGGAGCCCTGGAGCGCCTGGCGGAGGAGGCCGGGGTGGAGTTGCCGCAAAGGGGCCCTGCGCAGAACCGCCGGGAGCTCCTGGAGGTCCTCAAGCTGGCCCAGGCCTACTTTTTGGAAGGGCTTAGGGCCTCCCCGGAAGCCCAGGCCTACCTCCAGGCCCGGGGCCTCAGCGAGGCCAGCGTGGCCCGCTTTGGCCTGGGCTACGCCCCTCCCAAGGGGGACGGGCTCCTCGTCTACCTCTCCCGCCACGGGGTGAGCCCGGAGGAGGGCCTGAAGGCCGGGGTCCTGGCCGAGAGGGAAGGCCGCTTCTTTGACCGCTTCCGCCACCGCATCACCTTCCCCATCCGGGACCACCTGGGGCGGATCGTGGCCTTCACCGGCCGGGCCCTGGGGGAGGAAACCCCCAAGTACCTGAACTCCCCCGAAACCTCCCTCTTCCGCAAGCGCGAGGTCCTCTTCGCCTACCCCGAGGCCAAGGCCAGCCTCCGGGAGGGGCGGGCCATCGTGGTGGAGGGGCTGTTCGACGCCATCGCCCTGCACCAGATGGGCTTTGCCGAGACCGTGGCCGTCTTGGGCTCGGGGCTTTCCGAGGAGCAGGCCCGCCTCCTCAAGGCCCAGGAGGTGCGGGAGGTCTACCTGGCCTTTGACGCGGACGAGGCCGGGCAGAAGGCCACCCTGCAGAGCCTGGAGCTGGAGCTGGCCCGCCAGTTCGTCTTTTACGCCGTGCGCCTGCCCGCCAAGGACCCTGGGGAACTCCTCCTCCACCCCCAAGGCCCCGCCCTCTTCCAAAAGGCCCTGGAAGAGGCCCTGCCCGAGGTGGCCTTCCGCTTCCAGGAAGCCGCCCGGGACCTGGACCTCACGCGCCCGGAACACAAGCGGAAGGTCCTGGAACGCCTCACCCCCAGGATGCTCTCCCCTGAGCCCTTTGACCCCGTGGCCGAGCGGCTCAAGGCCCTGGTGGTGGAGCGGCTGGGCCTGGCCCCCAGGCAGCTGGAGGAGTACCTCATGAGCCGCAAGCGGGGCAAGCCGCCCCCACCCCCCCGCCCAAGGCCGAGCCCAAAAACCGCACCCTCCTCCTGGAGCTGGACGTGATGGCCCTGCTCCTCTCCCTGGGGGATGGGGCTTTCCTGGAATGGGTTCGGTACGTTTCCGACCACGTCTGGCCCCCCGAGGGCTCCCTGTTGGGGGAGTTCCTGGAGCTGGCCCGTAAGGAGCCCCGGCGGGACTACCTGCGCCAGGTGCTCAGCCGCAAGGAGGCGGGGGGGATCTTCCTGGAGCGGCTGATAATGGCCCCCACGGTGGAGGAACCCCGCCTGCCGGAGGTGATGGAAAAGACCCTGGCCCGGCTGCGGGAGGCCTACTACCAAGAGCGCCTGGCCCGGCTGAAGGAGGCCTTGGGGCAGAAGCCAGACCTGGAGCTCCTAAAGGAAATCCAGGAGCTCAGCCAGGCCATCGAGGCGGAAAGGCGCATCTACCGGGGCGTGTAGCGGTAAAATGCCCTGGGCGCGAGCCCAAAGGAGGCAAGGATGAAAAGCCCTGTTCGCGTGGCCGTCACCGGCGCTGCAGGCCAGATTGGCTACAGCCTTCTCTTCCGCATCGCCGCGGGGGAGATGCTGGGCAAGGACCAGCCCATCATCCTCCAGCTTCTGGAAATCCCCCAGGCCCTGAGAGCCCTGGAAGGGGTGATCATGGAGCTGGAAGACTGCGCCTTCCCCCTCCTCCAGGGCCTGGTGGCCACCGATGACCCCAAGGTGGCCTTCAAGGATGCCGACTACGCCCTTCTGGTGGGGGCCGCCCCCCGCAAGGCGGGGATGGAGCGCCGGGACCTTTTGGAGATGAACGGCAAGATCTTCACCGAGCAGGGCCGGGCCCTGGCCGAGGTGGCCAAGCGGGACGTGAAGGTCCTGGTGGTGGGCAACCCCGCCAACACCAACGCCCTCATCGCCTACAAGAACGCCCCGGGCCTCAACCCCCGGAACTTCACCGCCATGACCCGGCTGGACCACAACCGGGCCAAGGCCCAGCTGGCCAAGAAGACGGGGGTTCCCGTGGGCCGCATCCGCCGCATCGCCGTCTGGGGCAACCACTCCTCCACCATGTTCCCCGACCTCTTCCACGCCGAGGTGGAGGGGCAGCCGGCCCTGGAGCGGGTGGGGATGGAGTGGTACGAGAAGGAGTTCATCCCCACCGTGGCCCAGCGGGGGGCGGCCATCATCCAAGCCCGGGGGGCCTCCAGCGCCGCCAGCGCCGCCAACGCCGCCATTGAGCACATCCGCGACTGGGCCCTGGGCACCCCGGAAGGGGACTGGGTCTCCATGGCCGTGCCCTCCCAAGGGGAGTACGGCATCCCCGAGGGGATCGTCTACTCCTTCCCCGTCACGGCCCAGGGCGGGGAGTACCGGATCGTGGAGGGCCTCGAGGTCAACGCCTTCGCCCGCAAGCGGATGGAGATCACGGCCCAAGAGCTCCTGGAGGAGATGGAACAGGTGAAGGCCCTAGGCCTCATCTAAGGGGCCCAGGGCCGGGCCTTCCCCAGGGGGAAGGCGCCTTCCCCCTGGGGGCGCTCTTTTAGCCCTTGTCCAGCTCGAAGGCCTGGTGCACTGCCCGGAGGGCGGCCTCGGCGTACTGGGCAGGGATGATGACGGAGATGCGCACTTCGCTGGTGGCGATCATCTCGATGTTGGCCCCCACGCCGGCCACCGCCTGGAACATGCGGGCGGGGATCTCCGGGGCCGAGGCCAGGCCCACCCCCACGATGGAGACCTTGGCGATCTCGGGGCGGAGGATAGCCTCGCCCCCGATCTCGGCCAAGACGGGCTCCAGGGCCTCCAGGGCCTCCTGGGCGAAGTCCCTCTTCACGGTGAAGGCCATCTGCTGCCTCGAGGGGTCGTGGCCCGGGACCCCCTGGATGATCATGTCCACGGCGATGCCCCGCTCGGCCAAGGCCTGGAAGACCTTGGCGGCGATGCCCGGCTGGTCGGGGATGCCGATGAGCCCAATCTGGGCGTGGTCCAGGTCCAAGGCCGCGCCCGTCACTGCCTTGCCCATTTCCATGCTGACCTCCTTTACCAAGGTACCGGGGTTATAGGAAAAGCTGGAGCGCACGTGGAGCACCACGCCGTAGCGCTTAGCGTAGTAGACCGCCCGGGGGTGGAGGACCCGGGCCCCCAGGGCCGCCATCTCCAGCATCTGGTCGTAGCCGATGACCTCCAGTTTCCTCGCCTCGGGGATCAGGTGGGGGTCGGTGGTGTAGACCCCCTCGGTGTCCGTGTAGATCTCGCACTCCTTGGCCCCCAGGGCGGCGGCGATGGCCACCGCGGTGGTGTCCGAGCCGCCCCGGCCCAAGGTGGTGATCTCCCCCTCCCGGGTGGTGCCCATGAAGCCGGCGATCACCGCCACATACCCCTCCTCCAGGGCCTTTTGGATGCGGCTCGGGTTCACCTCCAGGATGCGGGCATCGCCGAAGCGCCCGTCGGTGAGGATGCCGATCTGGTGCTGGACAAACCCCCGGGCGGGGATGCCCATGGCCCATAGCTGCATGGCCAGGAGGGCCACGGAAACCTGCTCCCCCGTGGTGGTCAAAAGGTCCAGCTCCCGGAAAGGGGGTCTGGGGTTTACCCGCTTGGCCAGGGCGATGAGCTCGTCGGTGGTGTGGCCCATGGCCGAAACCACCACCGCAAGTTTATGCCCTTTCTCCCGGTAATGGGCGATGCGCTGGGCCACCTTGTGGATGCGCTCCAGATCGCCCACCGAGGTGCCGCCGTACTTCTGTACCACCAGGGCCACGCTCACCTCCTTCCCGCCCCATGGGCGGTTTGAAAAAGCATACTATCCCATTTGCCCTTCCTCCCCCAGGCCCGTATCCTGGGAAGACGTGAGCCTGACCCTGGAGGCCTACCACCGCCTCACCCCCCTACCCCGCCCTGGGGGCACCCTGTACGTGAAGCCGGGGGCCCGGGGCTACCGGGACCCGGTCTACGATCTGCTGCAAAAGGCCGTGGAACCCTTCGGGGAAAGGGCCCTGGACCCCAACCCTGGGGTGGGCTGGGGCAGCCTGCCCCTGGAGGGCAGGATGGCAGTGGAAAGGCTGGAAACCTCGAGGGCCGCCTTCCGCTGCCTACAGGCCAGCGGCCTCCGGGCCCGCCTGGCCCCCCCCTGGGAAGCGGAGGAGGGCCTTTACGACCTGGTGGCCCTGGCCCTCCCTGCAGGGCGGGGCACGGCCTACGTCCAGGCCACCCTGCGGGCCGCGGCCCGGGCCCTGAGGCCAGGGGGGCGGGTCTACCTGGCGGGGGACAAGAACAAGGGGTTTGAACGGTACTTCAAGGAGGCCCGGGCCCTTCTGGGCTACGGGGAGGTGCGTTGGCGGGAAGGGCCGGTGCGGGTGGCCCTCCTGGAAAAGGAACGGGAGGCCCCGCCCCTGCCGCCCCTCTGGGCGGCCTTCCAGGCCCCCATCCTGGGGGAGGCCTACACCTTTTACCACCTGCCCGGGGTCTTCTCCGCCGGCAAGGTGGACAAGGCCTCCCTCCTCCTCCTGGAGGCCCTGGTGGGGGAGGTGGGAAGGGAGGGGGTACGGGGGCGGACGGTCTTGGACCTGGGGGCGGGCTACGGGGCCCTCACCCTCCCCCTGGCCCGCCTAGGGGCCCAGGTCACCGCGGTGGAGGACGACCTGGTCTCCGTCCTCTCCCTCAGGCGGAGCCTCGAGGCCCACGCCCTCCCGGCCAGGGTCCTCCACTCCGACGTGGACGAGGCCTTGACGGAAGGGGAGGGGTTTGACATAATCGTTACGAACCCCCCCTTTCACGTGGGGGGTGCGGTCATCCTGGATGTGGCCCAGGCCTTCGTGGAAGCGGCGGCAGCCCGGCTAAAGCCGGGCGGTGGGTTTTTCCTGGTGGCAAACCCCTTTCTCAAGTACGAACCCCTGTTGGAGGAGCGCTTCGGCGCCTTCAGGACCCTTTTGGTTCGGGAGTACAAGGTGCTCTTCGCGCAAAAGCGGTAGCGAACCCTAGAGGGAGGTCGGCGTTGAAAAAGGCCAAGAGCAAAAAGACCAAGGCGGTGGAACCCGAGGCCATGGAGTCCCTCTCCACCCTGGAAGAACCCGGGGTGGAAGAACCCCCGGAGGCGGAAGGGGACCTTCCCGAACCCGACCCCGAACTCCTGGAAGGGGACCCGGATCTGGTGGAGCTGGACGAGGCCTTGGACCTGGAGCCCGACCTTCTCCTCACCTCCCCCGAGGGAGAGGAGGCCTTTGAGGAGGAAGAGGAGCTGGCCCTGCCCAAGGTGGCCACCTCCGACCCCGTGCGCCAGTACCTGCACGAGATCGGGCAGGTTCCCCTCCTCACCCTGGAGGAGGAGATCGAGCTGGCCCGGAAGGTGGAGGAGGGGATGGAAGCCATCCGGCGGCTCTCCGAGGCCACCGGGCTGGACGCGGACCTCATCCGCGAGGTGGTGCGGGCCAAGATCCTGGGCTCGGCCCGGGTGGCCCAGATCCCGGGGCTAAAGGACAAGCTGGACCCCAAGACCGTGGAGGAGGTGGACGCCAAGCTCAAGGCCCTCCCCAAGGAGCTCAAGCGCTACCTGCACATCGCCCGGGAGGGGGAGGCGGCCCGGCAGCACCTCATTGAGGCCAACCTGCGCCTGGTGGTCTCCATCGCCAAGAAGTACACCGGGAGGGGGCTATCCTTCCTGGACCTCATTCAGGAGGGCAACCAGGGCCTCATCCGCGCGGTGGAGAAGTTTGAGTACAAAAGGCGCTTCAAGTTCTCCACCTACGCCACCTGGTGGATCCGGCAGGCCATCAACCGGGCCATCGCCGACCAGGCCCGCACCATCCGCATCCCGGTGCACATGGTGGAAACCATCAACAAGCTCTCCCGCACCGCCCGGCAACTGCAGCAGGAGCTGGGCCGGGAGCCCAGCTACGAGGAGATCGCCGAGGCCATGGGCCCCGGCTGGGACGCCAAGCGGGTGGAGGAAACCCTAAAGATCGCCCAGGAGCCCGTATCCCTGGAAACCCCCATCGGGGACGAGAAGGACAGCTTCTACGGGGATTTCATCCCCGACGAGAACCTCCCCTCCCCTTCCGAGGCCGCGGCCCAAACCCTCCTTTCGGAGGAGCTGGAAAAGGCCCTCTCCAAGCTCTCCGAGCGGGAAGCCATGGTCCTCAAGCTCCGCAAAGGGCTCATTGACGGGCGGGAGCACACCCTGGAGGAGGTGGGGGCCTTCTTCGGGGTGACCCGGGAGCGGATCCGCCAGATCGAGAACAAGGCCCTGCGCAAGCTCAAGTACCACGAGTCCCGCACGCGGAAGCTCCGGGACTTCCTGGACTAAGGGCCTTCAGGCCCCACCATGGAAGCCGCCTGGCTTTCCCTGGGCTTTGGCCTCCTCTCCGCCCTCACCTGGGGGGCGGGGGACTTCGGGGGCGGGATGGCCTCCCGATCCGCCCGCACCCAGACCGTGGTCCTCTGGACCTCCCTCCTTGGGGGGCTTCTCTTCCTGGCCCTAGCCCTCCTGGGCCCCGAGCCCTTCCGCCCCCACGACCTTCCCTTCGCCCTCCTGGGGGGCGCCTTGGGGACCTTGGGGCTATACAGCCTTTACCGGGCCCTATCCCAGGGGAGCATGAGCCTGGCCGCTCCCGTGGCCGGGGTGGTGGGGGCAGCCCTCCCTGTGGCCCTGGGCCTCCTTTGGGAGGGCTGGCCCGGGCCCCTGCCCGCCCTGGGCCTGGGGGTAGGGCTTGTGGGGGTGTGGCTGGCCTCGAGGCCCGAAGGCCACGCCAGCCCCGTGGGCCTCCCCTGGGCCCTCTTGGCCGGGCTCGGCTTCGGCGGTTTTTACGTCCTCATGGACCGGGTGGAAGGGCTTTTGTGGCCCGCGGCCCTAGGCAAGCTCACCGCCTTCGCCCTGGTCCTCCTCCTCTCCCCCCCACACAAAGGCCTCCCCAGGGGCGCCCTCCCCTGGGTCCTCCTCGCCGCCTTGGGGGATGCCGGGGGGAACTTCTTTTTCCTTCTGGCCGCCCAGGCAGGGCGGCTGGACATGGCCGCCTTGGCCTCCTCCTTCTACCCCGCTACCACCGTGCTCTTGGCCTGGCTCCTGTTGGGAGAACGCCTGGGCCCTGGCCGCAAACTCGGGATGCTGACCTGCCTTCTGGCCTTGGGGTTCATCGCCCTAGGCTAGCCAGGGGAAACCGCGCCACCTCCAGGAGGTCCTCCTCCTCCCGGTCCTTGACCAAGGCCACCTCCCGCACCCAAAAGGAGCGCTGGGGCGGGGGGGGAAGCCTCTGGGCCAAGTCCGCCGCCTCGGCTTCGCCAAGGCCTAGGGCCAGGGTGAGGTGGGGAAGGTAACTGGGACCCTCGATCTCCTTGAGGGGCGGGGCCAGGGGCTCCAAGGCGTGAAAAAGCCGCCGAAAGGGAGTCCCCCCGTAGGCCCGCAGGTAGACCACCCCCTGGGGGAAATACCCCCACCCCCCAAGGCGCAGGCGGAAGGGGGGGTGGCCGCGGAGGATGCCCTTGAGGGCGATCTTCAAGGCCTCTTCCTCATAGGGCCAGTCAAAGGGCTGGCGCAGGTTGAGGTGGGGCGGACCGAAGCCCTTGACCCCATGGGAAGCCTGAAGTTCCTCCATGAAGCGGGCCAGCCTCTCCGGCGGCCACACCAAGACCCCATACACGCCGCCAGTATACCCATCCCCAGGGCTAAAACAGCTCCAGATTGCCCCGGTAGACCCGGCCCACCGGCCGCCCGCCCTCCCATAGGGTGAGGTCGGCCCGCGCCCCCGGGCGTAAGCCCACATCCTCCCAGCCCGCCGCCCGGGCTGCCCCCAGGGTATGGGCTTCCAGGACCTCCCCGGGGTCCAGGCTCTCCTCCGGGGCCAAGGGGTGGCGGGTGGCGGCCTCGAGGTTCTGGGCGTACTCGGGCTTGGCCACGGGGGCATCCGAGCCGAAGGCCAGGGGGAGGCCGGTGGCCTTGAGGCTCTGGAAGCGGAAGGCCTCCCGGGGGGAAAGGCCATAGGCCCTGACCAGGTGCTGGTCCTGTAGGAGGTGGAGGGGCTGGAGGGAAAGGGCCACAGGCAGGCCGGCAAAGCCGGGCAAGGCGGCGTCCCGCACGTGCTGCACGTGCTCCATCCGCAAGGTAAGGCCCCTAGCCCGCGCCAGGGGGGCCAGGTCCCGGAAGACCGCAAGCACCCCCTCCACGGCCCGGGTGCCGATGGCGTGGACCGCCAGGGTGAAGCCGGCCCTCAGCGCCTCCTCCCCCTCCTCCCGGATGGCCTCCAGGGGGTCCAAGGGAAGGCCGAAGCTGCCGTCAGGGTAGGGCTGGTGCATCCAGGCGGTGCGGCTGCCCAAGGCCCCGTCGGCAAAGAACTTCACCGCGGCCAGGTGCACCTCCCCGTACCTTCCGGGCTCCCGTCCCCGCCAGGCCCCCCGGGGAAGGGCCCACCAAAGCCTAAGGGGAAGCTCCATGCCCAAGGCCCAGTCCAGGGCCTCGGGGGGCTCGTAGCCCATGGCGTGGACCGCGGTGTACCCCCGGCGGGCAAAGTCCCTAAGGCCCCGCCTGAGGTCCTCCGGGGAAGGTGGGGGAAGGACGGCCAGGAGGAGCTCCTGGGCCCTTTCCAGGAGGTAGTAGGGCACCCCTTCCCCATCCCGCAAGAACCCGCCGCCCGAAGGGGGCTCCGAGGCCGGCCCCAGGCCCGCCACCTCCGCCGCCTTGCGGTTGATCCAGGCGGAGTGGTGGTCCCGGCTGCGCAGGAAGACGGGGTGTTCCGGGGCGGCCCGGTCCAGGAGGCCAGGGGGCGGGGGGGCGGGAAAGAGAAACCCCTGCCCTTCCACCCAGGCCCCAGGGGGAAGGCGCCGCACCCGCTCGGCCACCCGCTCGGCCACCCGGGCGGGCTCGGCCAGCCCCTCCAGGTCCAGGCCCCGCAGGGCCACCCCCCAGTAGAGGGGGTGGGCGTGGGCGTCCTGGAGGCCTGGGGTGATGGCCTCGAGGCGGAGGCCCCTGGCCCCCGGCTCCACCCGGGCGATCCTCTCCCCCTGGAGCTTCAGGCTTTGCCGGCCGTCGGTGAGCCACATGCCCTAAGCTTACCGGGACATATTACCCTTGACTTAGGTCATAGTAGGGGTGTGAGCTAGAGCCGTAAGGAGGTGGCGCCTATGAAAAAAGCCTTACTGGCCCTCTTGGCCCTCGGCCTGATGGTGGCCTTTTCCAGCAAGGAGGCCATCCAAAAGGAGTGGGAGGGCAGCGCCCACAACAACGGGGTGATGGGGGCCAAGAGCCTACCGCAGGCCACGGTGGAGGTGCGGGCGGAAAACGCCGCCCACTGCGCCCGTTGCCACAGCGAGCAGGGGTTTGTGGCCTGGCTGGCCCAGCTGAAGAAGGGGAACCCAGGCAACCTGGTGGGCCCGGACGGCAAGGCGGCCACGGTGGACTACCTGAAGTCCTTGGGCCTCACCCAAGGCCAGGTGAAGCCCATCACCTGCCAGACCTGCCACGACGAGGATGGGGACCTGCGCCTGGCCCAGGACACCCCCATGCTCCCCTCGGGCTTCCGGGCGGTGGGCGTGGGTAGCGGGGCGCTGTGCATCGCCTGCCACAACACCCGCAACGGCCGCATCACCTGGAACGCCGCCGACGCCGGGCGGTACACCTCCCCCCACTACTCCGCCGAGGCCGACATCCTCCTGGGCAAGAACGCTTACTTCGTGGACGATACCCGGGAGTGGAACAACGCCCACGCCTTCTTCACGGGGGGCTCCTGCTCCACCTGCCACATGAGCCTGGCGGGCAAGGGAGATTACACCAGCCACACCTTCAAGACCCCGGAAAACCTCTGCGCTTCCTGCCACGGGGCCAAGTACACCAAGGAGATGGTCCAGGAGAACACCGAGTACCTGATGTCCTTGGTGCGCACCCTGGTGAACGCCAAGGTGCTGGCGGTGCGGGACCGCATCAAGACCGTGCGGGCCTACAACCCCGACAACGGCCAGTTCACCCCCAACGTGGCGGTGAAGGCCCCGGTCTACCGGGTGGACATCACCACCATCGGCGGCCAGCTCTCCTTCAAGATGGACCTCACCGACGGGACCGTGCTCTACAGCCAGCTGGGGGACATCCGGGACGAGAAGGGCCAGCCCGTTTTCTCCACCAAAGACCCCGTGGTGCGGGCTGCCTGGAACTACATCCTGGTGAAGTACGACGGCTCTAAGGGCATCCACAACCCCACCTACACCCGGGCCATCCTCCTGGCCGCAGCGGAGGCCCTGCGCTAAGGGGGAAAGGCGCCCTAGCCCCCGGGCCTACCCCGGGGGTTTTCCCTTAGCATGGGAGGCGTGAGCCGCACCTACCTTTACCGGGGCCGGATCCTTAGCCTGGCCCTGGAAGGCCGTTACGAGATCGTGGAGCACAAGCCGGCGGTGGCCATCTTGGCCCTCAAGGAGGGGAAGATGCTCTTCGTGCGCCAGCCCCGCCCCGCCGTGGGCTTGGCCCCCCTGGAGATCCCCGCCGGCCTCATGGAAGCCGGGGAAAGCCCCCTGGAGGCCGCCAAAAGGGAACTGGCCGAGGAGGCCGGGCTCACGGGGGACCTGACCTACCTCTTCAGCTTCTACGTCTCCCCCGGCTTCACCGACGAGAAAGCCCACGTCTTCCTGGCGGAAAACCTGCGCGAGGCCCAGGCCGCCCCCGACGAGGACGAGGCCATAGAGGTGGTCTGGCTGGAGCCGGAAAAGGCCCTGGAGATGCACCGGAGGGGGGAAGCGGAGTTTTCCGCCACGGGGATCGTGGGGGTGCTCTACTACCATGCTTTTCTCCGAGGTCGCTGACGTCCCCAAGGGCCCCAAGGTGGTGGCCGTGGGCTCCTTTGACGGGGTACACCTGGGCCACCAGTACCTCTTGCGCCAGGCCCTGGCCGAGGCCAAGGCCCTGCACCAGCCCCTTTTGGTCTACACCTTTGACCCTCCCACCAAGGTCTTCACCCGGGGGGAGGGGTTCCTCATGGACCTGACGGAAAAGGTGGAGGCCCTAAGGGAAGTGGGGGCCGAGCTCGTCCTGGCCGTACCCTTCAACGAAACCTTTGCCCGGCGGTCGGCGGAGGAGTTCTTGGGGGACCTAAGGGCCCTCGAGGCCAGCCGCATCCACGTGGGGGAGGACTTCCGCTTCGGCCAGGGAAGGGGGGGAGGCCCTGAGGACCTGGCCCAGGTGGCCCCGGTGCGGGTGGTGCCCCTCTTGAGCCTTGGGGGGGAGGCGGTGAAGTCCAGCCGCATCCGCCAGCTCCTCAAGGAAGGGCGGGTGGAAGAAGCCCGCCACCTCCTGGGCCGCCCCTACGGGGCCTACGGGGTGGTGGTGGAGGGAGAAAAGCTGGGAAGGAGGCTTTCTTTCCCCACGGCCAACCTGGCGGTGCACCCGCAAAAGGTCCTCCCCCCAGGGGTCTATGCGGTGGAGGCCCAGGGAGGCTTTGGCCGCCACAAGGGGGTGGCCAACGTGGGCACCCGCCCCACCCTAGGGGGGGGCGAGAGGCGGCTGGAGGTGCACCTTCTGGGCTTCGCCGGGGAACTCTATGGGGAAGAGGTGCGGGTCCGGTTCCTCAAGCGGCTGCGGGAGGAGCGGCGCTTCCCCAGCCTCGAGGCCCTGAAGGCCCAGATCGCGGAGGACGTGGCGGCGGCCCGGGCCTATTTTGGGCTATAGGGACACCTTTCCCCGGACGGAAGCCCTAGGCTAAGGGTATGGACTGCGCCCGGCTGGCCGAGGCCCTGGCGGGAGCCAGGGGGCGGCAGGAGATCTTCCGCCGCGCCCTGGCGGCCTTGGAGGAGGCAGGGGTGATCCGCTGCGGCGAGGCCTACTGGGTGGGGGAGAACCTCACCCTCTCCCAGATGCAGGCCTGCCGCACCACCTGCCCCTTGGTGGCCCACTCCCGCCACCTGGCCCAAGAAGCCCTCCGGCGCAAGGAGGCCGTGGAGGAAGGCCCCTTCCTGGCCCTGCCGGTGCACCAGGGGGAGCGGGTGGTGGCGGTGTTGGTGCTGAGCCTGGAAGAGGGGCAAAAGCCCCCCGAGGCCCTGCCGGCCCTCCTGCAACTGGCCCTGAGGCGCCCAGGACTGGAGCTGGCCGGCAAGCTCCTTTCCGCCCAGGAGGAGGAACGCCGCCGGGTGGGGCGGGAACTCCACGACGGGGTGGGCAGCCTGCTCACCGCTGCCCTCCTCACCCTGAAGGTGGCGGAGAAGCGGCCTGAGAAGCTTCCCGAGGCCCGGGCCCGGGTGGCCGAAGCCCTGGAGGAGGTGCGCCGGCTCTCCCGGGAACTGCGCATGCCCCTCCTGGACGACCTGGGCCTCAAGGAGGCCCTCCAGCGCTATCTGGAGGAGTACGGCAAAAGCGGCCTACAGGTGGAGGCCAGGCTGGACCTCCCCCCCCTGCCCAAGGAAAAGGAGGTGGCCCTTTTCCGTGTGGTCCAGGAGGCCCTGACCAACGTCCTGCGCCACGCCCACGCCCAGAGGGTCAGGGTGGAGCTATGGCGGGACGGGGACCGGCTTTTTGGCGTGGTGGAAGACGACGGCATGGGCTTTGACCCGGAAAAAACCCCGCCCTCGGTGGGGCTTTTGGGGATGCAGGAACGGGTCCAGAGCCTGGGGGGAAGCCTCCACCTCCGCTCCTGCCCCGGCCACGGGACCCGGGTGGAGTTCGGGGTGCCCCTGTGAGGACGGTGCTGGTGGAAGACCACCACCTGGTGCGCAAAGGCCTCCGCCTCCTCCTGGAGGAGGCCGGCCACCCGGTGGTGGCCGAGTTCGCCACCGCCGAGGAGGCCCTGGCCTCCCCCTGGGAGGCGGACCTGGTCCTTTTGGACCTGAACCTCCCGGGGATGGGGGGCCTGGAGGCCCTCCCCCAGCTGGCCCAGCGGGCCAAGGTCCTGGTGGTCTCCATGCACGACGAGCCCGCCTACGTGGCCCGGGCCTTTGCCCTGGGGGCCCGGGGCTACCTGCCCAAGCACGCCCTGGACCAGGACCTGTTGGAGGCCCTGGACCGCTTGGGGCGGGGCCTACGCTACCTGCACCCTAGCCTCACCGAGGCCCTCCTTGCCGGCCAGAGCACGCCCGGCCCCGAGGCCCTCTCCGAGCGGGAGCGGGCCGTGGTGGCCCTCCTGGCCCAAGGGTATACCCTCTCCCAGGCCGCCGAGCGCCTGGGGCTTTCGGTGAAAACCGCCTCCACCTACAAGCAGCGGGCCCTCAACAAGCTGGGTCTCCTGGACACCCCGGACCTGGTCCGCTGGGCCCGGGAGCACGGCCTGGCCTAGGCCTTTTGGGACATTTTTCCCAAGGACATTTGCCTTAGGAGGCCTTCCGACAGGAGGCGAGGAAACCTTCCCTCTCGTGAGGGAAAGGGCAAGGTCTACCCTTAGGGCCAGGAGGTGGAGCATGGAACTCCTGGGCTGGGTCGCGGCAAGCCTCTTCTCCCCACCGGGGGAAGCCCTCTTCCGGGAGCTGGCCGCCGGCACCCTGGAGGAGGCCCTAGAGGAACTCACCGGCCACCCCGTGGCCCTGCCCCAGGTGGCCCCTGGGGAACTCCAGGCGGCCTACACCACCCTGTTCGTCACCCATCCCCGTGGGCTTCCCGCCCCGCCCTACGCCGGCTACGCCTTGGACGGGGAGCTCTTCGGCCCCTCCTACCACCGCCTCCTGGCCCTCTACCGGGAGGGGGGCCTCGAGGTCCAGGAAACCTGGCGCGACCTCCCCGACCACCTGGCCGCCCTGGGGGAAGCCATCGCCCTCCTGAACCCTAGGCGGCCCGACCTCGCCCGCCGCCTGGTCCAGGAGTTCCTGAGGCCCTGGCTGGAACGCTATGGCCAAGCGGTAAAGGACCATGATCCCACCGGCTTCTACGCTGCGCTGGTGGCCCTTTTAGAGGAGGCTGTCCATGCAAAGACGGGAGTTTCTGAAGCTTAGCGCCCTGGGCGCGGGAGCCTTGGCCCTGCGAGGCAGCGGTCCCGCCAAGGCCGTGAAGGCCCCCTGGCACGCCCAGGAGGTCCGCACCGTCTACCAGATCTGCGAGGGGTGCTTCTGGCGGTGCGGCATCGTGGCCCACGCCGTGGGCAACCGGGTGTACAAGGTGGAAGGCTACGAGGGCAACCCCAAAAGCCGGGGCCGCCTCTGCCCCCGGGGCCAGGGGATGCCCCAGACCACCTACGACCCCGACCGCCTGAAACGGCCCCTCATCCGGGTGGAGGGGTCGGCCAGGGGCGAGGGCAAGTACCGGGTGGCCACCTGGGAGGAAGCCCTGGACTACGTGGCCAAGAAGATGCTGGAGATCCGGGAAAAGTACGGCCCAGAAGCCATCGCCTTCTTTGGCCACGGCACCGGGGACACCTGGTTCGTGGACTTCCTCCCCGCCGCCTGGGGCAGCCCCAACGCCGCCAAGCCCTCGGTCTCCCTCTGCACCGCCCCCCGGGAGGTGGCCTCCCAGTGGGTCTTTGGCAGGCCCATCGGCGGCCACGAACCCGTGGACTGGGAAAACGCCCGCTACATCGTCCTCATCGGCCACCACATCGGCGAGGACACCCACAACACCCAGCTCCAGGACTTCGCCCTGGCCCTGAAGCGGGGGGCCAAGGTGGTGGTGGTGGACCCCCGCTTCTCCACCGCCGCCGCCAAGGCCCACCGCTGGCTCCCCATCAAGCCCGGCACCGACACCGCCCTCCTCCTGGCCTGGATCCACGTCCTCATCTACGAGGACCTGTACGACAAGGCCTACGTGGCCAAGTACACCACGGGATTTGAGGAGCTGAAGGCCCACGTGAAGGACTTCACCCCCGAATGGGCGGAGAAGCACACGGAGATCCCCGCCCAGGTGATCCGGGAGGTGGCCCGGGAGCTGGCGGCCCACAAGCCCCAGGCCGTCCTTCCCCCCACGCGGCACACCGTCTGGTACGGGGACGACACCTACCGCATGATGGCCCTCTACTACGTGAACGTCCTCCTGGGGAACTACGGCCGCCCCGGGGGCTTCTACATCGCCCAAAGCCCCTACCTGGAGAAGTACCCCACCCCGCCGCTGCCCCTGGAGCCGGCAGCGGGCGGGTGCTCGGGGCCTTCCGGCGGGGACCACGAGCCCGAAGGCTTCAAGCCCCGGGCGGACAAGGGCAAGTTCTTCGCCCGCACCACCGCCATTCAGGAGCTGATTGAGCCCATGATCACGGGGCAGCCCTACCCCATCAAGGGGCTCATCGCCTACGGGATCAACCTCTTCCACTCCATCCCCAACGTGCCCCGCACCAAGGAAGCCCTGAAGAACCTGGACCTCTACGTGGCCATCGACATCCTGCCCCAGGAACACGTCATGTGGGCGGACGTGATCCTGCCCGAGGCCACCTACCTGGAGCGCTACGACGACCTGGTGGCCATCGCCCACAAAACCCCCTTCATCCAGCTCCGGGCCCCCGCCCACCAGCCCCTCTTTGACACCAAGCCGGGCTGGTGGATCGCCCGGGAGCTGGGGGTGCGCCTGGGCCTGGAACCCTACTTCCCCTGGAAGGACATCGAGGAGTACCTGAACACCCGCCTGCAGAGCGTCGGGTTTGACCTGGAAACCCTCAAGGGGATGGGCACCCTGGTGCAAAAGGGCAAGCCCTGGCTGGAGGACTGGGAGAAGGAAGGCCGCCTGCCTTTCGGCACCGCCTCGGGCAAGATCGAGCTTTACTGCCAGAAGTTCAAGGAAGCCGGCCACCAACCCCTGCCGGTCTTCACCCCGCCTGAGGAGCCTCCGGAAGGCTTCTACCGGCTCCTCTACGGCAGAAGCCCTGTCCACACCTTTGCCCGTACCCAGAACAACTGGGTCCTGATGGAGATGGATCCGGAGAACGAGGTCTGGATCCACAGGGAAGAAGCCCGGAAGCTGGGCCTAAAGGACGGCGACTACGTGATGTTGGTGAACCAGGACGGGGCCAAGGAAGGGCCGGTACGGGTGAAGGCCACGGAGAGGATCCGCAAGGACTGCGTCTTCATCGTCCACGGCTTCGGCCACAAGGCCCCCTTGATGCGGATCGCCCATGGCCGCGGGGCCTCGGATAGCTACCTGCAGACCCGGTACAAGCTGGATCCCATCTCGGGCGGCGCCGGCCTGCGGGTGAACTTCGTGAAGCTGGAAAAGGCCGAGCGCCCCAAGCTGCCCGCCCTCACCGCCTTGGCCAAGCGGCCCTTTGACGAAAGGAGGATGTGATGCCCCGCTACGCCATGGCCATTGACCTAAGCCTCTGCGTGGGCTGCGCTGCCTGTGCGGTGGCCTGCAAGATGGAAAACGAGGTTCCCCCGGGGGTCTTCAACCTCTGGATCCGGGAACGGGAGCTGGGAAGCTACCCCCACCCCGTGGTGGAGTTCCGCCCCGAGCAGTGCCTGCACTGCGAAACCCCCCCGTGCGTACCCGTCTGCCCCACAGGGGCCAGCTACCAGACGCAGGAGGGCCTGGTGCTGGTGGATCCCAAGAAGTGCATCGCTTGCGGGGCCTGCATCGCTGCCTGTCCCTACGATGCCCGCTACCTCCACCCGGCAGGCTACGTGAGCAAGTGCACCTTCTGCGCCCACCGCCTGGCCCAGGGAAAGGTGCCCGCCTGCGTGGAGACCTGTCCAACCTACTGCCGCACCTTCGGCGACCTGGACGACCCAGAAAGCCCGGTCTCCCAGGCCCTGCGGGCAGCGGAACGGGTAGACGTGCTCCGGCCCGAACAAGGGACAAGGCCCAAGCTCTTCTATCTCAACGCCCCCTCCAAGAAGGGGCTCTCCCGGGAAAGCGAGGTGCGCCATGACTGAGTTCTACGGCTTCCCCAACGCCGGCGAGTTCTGGCACTGGACCAACGCCCTCCACTTCGTCCTGGTGGGGTTGGCGGGAGGCGTGGCCCTCCTGGCCGCCCTCCTCCACCTAAGGGGGCAGGAGGAGGCCCGGCGCTACACCCTCTTGGCCCTTGGGCTCATCGCCTTGGACCTCTTCGTCCTCTGGGCCGAGTCCCCGGCCCGCTTCCGCTTCACCCACGTCTGGCTCTTCCTTTCCTTCCATCCCCAAAGCCCCATCTGGTGGGGGGCCTGGGGGCTGGCCCTGGCCTTCCTCTCCGGGGGGCTCCTCTACCTGGGGAAAGGGCCCCAGAGGATCCTCAGTTGGGCCCTCCTCCTCTTCAGCCTGGTGGCCCTCTCCTACCCGGGCATGGCCCTGGCGGTCAACCTGAACCGTCCCTTGTGGAACGGGCTCATGGCCGGCCTCTTCCCCCTCACCGCCTTGGTCCTGGCCCTGGGCCTGGCGGCCCTCCTGCAAAGCCCCTGGGCCCTTTACCCCTTGCGCCTTCTGGCGGGGGCCTCCTTGCTCCTGGCCCTCCTCTACCCCTTCACCCTTACCGGGGAGGCCCGGGAGCATCTGCTGGAGGAGGGAGGGCTTCTCTATGGCCTCTTCCTCCTCCTGGGGCTTGGCACCTTCTGGCACGAGCGCTTCGCCCCCTGGGCGGGGCTTTTGGGGGCGGCTGGCCTGCGGGCCCTCCTGGTCTTCGTGGGCCAGTGGCAAGGTCTTGGCCTTTAGGGGAGGAAACCCCTAAGGAATGCAAAGGAGGTACGCGATGAAAGGCATGAAGAAGCTGGCTTGGTTCGGTCTCCTCCTGGCTCTTCCGGTTCTGGCACAGGCCACCACGGTGACCTTCTCCGCCCTCACGGTGCGGGAGGTGGGCAGCTTCCTGACCAACCTGCCCACGGACTTCTACGGGCTGCAGCCCGCCGCGGCCAAGCAGATGATGGACACCATGGAGGTGTTCATCCTGGACGTGCGGGAGCCCAACGAGTTCCAGGCCGGCAGGATCCCCGGAGCGGTCAACATCCCCGTCCGGGAGCTGCCCAAGCGGATGGGCGAGCTGCCCAAGGGCATTAAGCCCATCATCGTCTACTGCGGCAGCGGCCACCGGGGCGGCATGGCCCTGGTCTTCCTGAAGGGCCAAGGCTACAACGTGAAGAATATCATCGGCGGCTTCAAGGCCTGGAGCGACGCCAAGTTGCCCGTGGAGAAGTAACCCCCAGGCCCAAGGGGGGCGGGGCCTTGGCCCCGCCCCCCTTGGGATCTAGCCCTCGTCAAAGTGGGTAAGCTTGGGGTGCTTGTTGGCCTGAAGCTCGTCCAGGCGGCGGACGGGGGTGGAGTAGGGGGCCCCTTCCAGCCAGGCCTTGGGCTTTTGCAGGAGCTCGCCCATGGCTTCGGCGAAGGCCTCGAGGGTCTCCTTGCTCTCCGTCTCCGTGGGCTCCACCATCAGGGCCTCCTTGACGATCAGGGGGAAGTAGACCGTGGGGGGATGGAAGCCGAGCTCCAGGAGGCCCTTGGCCAGGTCCAAGGCCCTGAAACCTTGGGGGGGCTGAGCCACGAACTCGTGCATGCAGGGCCCCTCGTAGGGCACCCGGTAGCCCTTCTCCTTGAGAAGGACCTGCAGATAGCGGGCGTTGAGGACGGCTAGGGCCGCGGCCTTCTTGAGGCCGGGGAGCCCCAGGGTGCGGATGTAGACCCAGGCCCGTACCAGGGCCAGGAAGTTGCCGTAGAAGCTCCGGACCCGGCCGATCGTCTTGGGGCGGTCAAAGGAAAGGTAGAACCCCTCCTCCCCCCGTTCCACCAGGGGCACGGGGAGGTAGGGGGCCAGGTGGGCCTTCACCCCCACCGGACCCGACCCGGGCCCGCCCCCGCCGTGGGGCACGGTGAAGGTCTTGTGCAGGTTGAGGTGCACCACGTCAAAGCCCATATCCCCTGGACGGGCCCAGCCCAGGATGGCGTTCAGGTTGGCCCCGTCGTAGTAGAGCTGGACCCCGGCCTCCTTGCTGAGGCGGGCGATCTCCAGGATGCGCCTCTCAAAGAGGCCCAGGGTGTTGGGGTTGGTGAGCATGATGGCAGCCACGTGGGGACCGAGTTCCCGCTTGAGGGCCTCGAGGTCCACCTCCCCGTCGGGCCCGGAAGGGATCTCCTTCACCGCATACCCCGCCATGCTGGCCGTGGCGGGGTTGGAACCGTGGGCGGAGTCCGGCACCAGGACGACCCGCCGCGCCCTCCCCTCCCCTCGGTCCTCGTGGTAGGCGCGGATGATGAGGATTCCCGTGAGTTCCCCGTGGGCCCCCGCCGCCGGCTCCAGGGTGATGGCGTCCATGCCCGTGAGGGCCTTCAGGTACTCCCCCAGCTCCCACATGAGGGCCAAGGCCCCCTGGACGCTCCCCGGGTCCTGATAGGGGTGGAGGTGGGCGAAAAGCCGCACCGCCTCCTCGTGGAGCTTGGGGTTGTACTTCATGGTGCAGGAGCCCAAGGGGTAGAAGGTGGTGTCCACGCCCACCTGGCGGCGGGAAAGCCCGGTGTAGTGGCGCACCAGGGTGAGCTCATCCACCTCGGGCAGGCGGGGCGGGGTCTCCCGCAAAAAGGCCTTGGGGATCAAGTCTTCCGCCTGGGGCACCTCCTTTACCAGGCGGAGGCCCCTCCGCCCCTTGCGGCTCCGCTCAAACAGGGTGGGGTAGTTCATGCCAACACCTCCGCCAAGGCCTGGCGCAGGGCCAGGAGATCGGCTTCCTCGTGCAGCTCGGTGGCGGCGAAGAGGGCCAGGTTGGCCCCATACTCCTCGGGCACGGGGGTGGCGGCGTGGAAGCCTCGCTCCAAGAGGGCGCGGCGCACCGCCCCCACGGGCTTGGGCAGCCACAGGGCAAACTCGTTGAAGAAAGGCTTGGGGGTGAAGGGCAAAACCCCGGGGATCTCCAGGAGAAGGGCGTGGAGGCGGTGGGCCATGGCTACCCCCTTGAGGGCCACCTCCTTTAGCCCCTCGGGGCCCAAGGCCGCCAGGTACATGGCCCCCATGAGGGCCGTGAGCTGGGCGTTGGTGGTGATGTTGCTCTTGGCCTTGGCCCGCCGGATGTACTGCTCCCGGGCCTGGAGGGTGAGGATATACCCCCTTCGCCCCTCCGCGTCCCGGGTCTCCGAAACCAGGCGGCCAGGGAGCTGGCGCACGAAGGCCTTCTTGGTGGCCAGGTAGCCGAAGTGGGGGCCGCCAAAGCCCATGGGCAGGCCCAGGGTCTGCCCATCCCCCACGGCGATGTCCGCCCCATAAGCCCCAGGGGGCTTGAGGAGGCCCAGGGAAAGGGGGTCCGCCACCGCCACAAAGAGCGCCCCCGCCCCGTGGGCGGCCTCGGCCAAGGGGGCCAGGTCCTCCAGGGCCCCGAGGAAGTTGGGGTTCTGGGCCACCACCGCCCCCACGCCTTCAGGAATCTCCGCCAGAGGGGTCCGGCCCTCCCGCAAGGGGAGGAGGAGGAGCTCGGCCCCCACCGCCTCCAGGTAGGCCCTGAGGACCTCCCGGTACTCGGGGTGGACCCCCTGGGAGACCAGGACCCGCATCCGGCCCGTTTCCCTCAGGGCGAGGAGGACCCCCTCGGCCAGGGCGCTGGCGCCGTCGTACATGGAGGCGTTGGCCACCTCGAGGCCCGTGAGCTCGGCGATCATGGTCTGGTACTCAAAGGTGGCCTGCAGCACCCCCTGGCTCACCTCGGGCTGGTAAGGGGTGTAGGCGGTGAGGAACTCCCCCCGGGAGGCCAGGGCCTGGACCACGGGCGGGGTGTGGTGGCTGCGGATGCCGCCCCCCAGGAAGGCCTTGAAGGCGGGCCGGTTCCTTTCGGCCAGCCGCCTCAGCTCCTCCAAGACCGCCCACTCGGGCATGGGCTCGGGCAGATGCAGGGGGGGGTTCAGGATCCCGGCGGGCAGGTGCCGGTAGAGGTCTTCCAGCCCCGCCGCCCCCACCTTGGCCAGCATCTCCTGGATTTCGTCTTCCGTATGGGGCGTATAGTCCATAGGTCTATCCTTCAAACAAAAGGCCCGGGTCATTTGGCCCGGGCCCACAGAGGGACCGCTTCCCCGGCTAAGGGCCGCGGGAGGAAGCCCGGTCCCCACCCGACCATACCCGCCTAGGCCTCGCTTGCCAAAGCCTCCCCGTAGCCTTCCGCGTCCAGGAGCTCGTCCAGGTCCCCCATGTCCACGGGACGCAGGCGGAAAATCCAGCCCTCCCCGTAGGGGTCTTGGTTGATGAGCTCCGGGCTCTTCTCCAAGGCGGCGTTTACCTCCACCACCTCCCCCGCCACGGGGGCGTAGATGTCAGAAGCCGTCTTGACGCTTTCCACCACGGCCACCGCCTCGCCCTTTTCCACCCGCCGTCCCACCTCGGGGAGCTCCACATAGACCACGTCCCCCAGAGCATCCTGGGCGTAGTCGGTGATGCCCACCAGCACCGTGTCCCCTTCGGGCAGGGCCCACTCGTGGCTCTTGGTGTAAAAGCGGTCCTTGGGTATGTCCATAGCGCCTCCTAACCCCCGCTATTTTAGCGGCACAAAGGGCAAGGGGCTAAGGGAAGCCCCCACCGGTTTCCCCCGCACCTCCACGAAGAAGGGCCCCTGGGCCCCCCGCTCCACCCAGGCCAGGGCGATGCCCTTTCCCAAGAGGGGGGAGTAGCCGCCGCTGGTCACCCGGCCCACGGGGCGGCCTCCCGAAAGCACAGGGTATCCCTCCCGGGGCAGGCCCACCTCCAGGACCAGGCCCACCACCTCCTCCTGGCAGGCCTGGGCCAAGGCCGCCTCCTTGCCGAAAAAGGCCTTCTCCCTTTTCACCACCCAGGCCCAGGGGGTGCAGAGGGGGTTGGTGGCCTCGGTGAGCTCGTGGCCGTAGAGGGGAAAGCCGGCCTCGAGGCGGAGGGTATCCCGGGCCCCCAATCCCGCCGGGACCGCCCCCGCCGCCAGCAGGGCCTCAAAGACCGCCTCCGCGTCCTCCGGGGCCAGGAAAAGCTCAAACCCATCCTCCCCCGTGTACCCAGTGCGGGCAAGCCGGGCGGGCCGGCCCGCCACCTGGGCGGCGAAGACGTCGTTTTTGCGCTTCTTTGAGAGGTCCGCCTCCGTAAGGCCCTGGAGGATCTCCGCCGCCTTGGGGCCCTGCAGGGCCAGGAGGGCCGTCCCCTCGGAAAGGTCCTCAAGCTCCACCCGGAACCCCTGGGCCAGCCCCTGGAGGTGGGCCCAGTCCTTGGCGATGTTGGCGGCGTTCACCACCAGGAGGTAGGCCGCCTCCTCGAGGCGGTAGAGGTAGATGTCGTCCACCACCCCGCCCTGGGCGTTGAGGAGCATGGAGTACTGGGCCCGCCCCACCCTGAGCTTGGAGGCATCGTTGGCCGTGGCCCATTGCAAAAAGGCCAGGGCCTCCTCCCCCCGCACCAGGAACTCCCCCATGTGGCTCACGTCAAACACCCCCGCCCCCCGGCGCACGGCCAGGTGCTCCTCCACGATGGAGGTGTACTGCAGGGGCAGGGCGTAGCCGGCAAAGGCCACCATGCGCCCTCCGTGGCGCAGGTGGGCCTCGTAAAGAGGGGTCCGCTTCATGGCAAGGCCATCCTACTAAAGGAGTTCGCGCCTGAGGGTTTCCGCCGAGTTGTCCTCCAAGACCTCCTCCCGCTTGGTGGCCCAGGCGGGGAAGGGAAAGCGCACCAAAAGGGGCACGGGGATCTCCGGCTGGGAGAGGATCACCGAGCCCTGGGGCAGGATCAGGGCCCGCTGGCGGAAGGAGGGGAGGAGGTGGCGGTACTCGGGGCGCTCGGCCTCGGCGGCATCCAGCCGGCCCACCACCCGGATGGCGGCGTTGGCCACCACCCGGCGCTCCACCTCGCTTGCGGTCTGCTGGGCCCCGATAAGGATCACCCCCAGGGAGCGGCCCCGTTCCGCGATGTCTAGGAGCACGTCCTTGATGGGGCTTTCCTCCTCCCGGGGCGCATACTTGTTGAGCTCGTCCAAGACGATGAAGACCGGCCCCCTGTACTCCCCCCGCTCCTTCCGCTCAAAGATCTGGCGCAGCAGGCTCCCCACCACGAACATCTGCCCCTGGGGGGAGAGCTTGGCCAGGTCCACCACGTGCACCTGGGGCCCCGAGAGGGGGTCTGGGGGGTTGCCGGGCCGGTCCCCGCGGATGAGGTGGGCCACGTTCTCCACGCTGGCCCGCAGGCGGCGGAGGAAGGCCTCGAGGGTGGGGCGGGCCTGCCGGGCGGTCCAGGTCCTGTCCCCCTCCCCCTCCCCGGTTTCCGGGCCCAAGAGCTTGTACTCCAGGTAGCTCACCAGCTCGGGGAAGCTCTTCAGGCGCACCTTCCCCAGGGCGTCAAAGGTCATCCCTTCGGGCAGGTCCTCCCCCGGCCAGTCCTCCACCAGGAGATGGGGGCCCTGCTGGTCCTTGGCAAGCCGCCTCAGCTTCTCCGTCACGTGGACCAGGAGGAAGCCCAGGTTGCTCATGAGCCCCTTGTCGGCAAAGAGGAAGGGGAGGAGGCCCCGCTGGGCGAACTGCACCAGGTCCCAGTGGTAGGCCCGCACCCCTTCCAGCCGGGTATCCAGGTCGGGCAGGTACCCCTCCTTCTTGGGCGGGGCCAGGAAGGCCACGCTGGCGAAGGGGGTGGGGGAAAGCCCAAGCCGCTGGTACTCCTCCTTGGCCTCCTCTGTGAGGCGGGCGTTGGGCTTGTCCAGGAAGAAGAGGTCCTCCCCCTTGACGTTGAAGAGGAGCACCTTGGCCTGGTGGGCCTCGGCCAGCACCCCGCTTTCCAGGAGGCTCTTGAGGAGAAAGGTGGCGTAGCTGGTCTTGGCCGCCACCCCGCTGATGCCGGAGATGTTCACATGCCCCCCCTTGGCCCCGTTGAGGAACTCCAGGTTGAGGTAGGCCACCTCCCCGTTCTTGAGGAAGCCGGCGGGGAGCTTGGTGCTCCCCCGCTGGTTCCGCATGGCCTCGTAGTAGAGGGCAAGCTCCAGGTCGGCCCCTTGGGCCAGGTAGACGGGGGAACCAGGGTCGGGGGGGAGGTACTCCTCGGGGAGGATGCGGGTCACGCTCACGTGGGCCACATAGGCCAGGCTCACGGGGATGCGGCCCTCCACCGCCAGGAAGACGTCGGTATCGTAGCTTTGCCCCTCGTGGACCTTGGCCACGTGGTCCACCATGCCGAAGTAGCGCACCCGGCCCAGCCTGGGGTGGAAGCCCTCGGCCACCACCAGATCGTCCAGGCGCAAAAGCCCCTCCTCGGCCACCCCCACCCAGAACCCCAGGGGGGTGGCCTCGCGGCTACCCAAGACCACACCGATCCGCTCCACCTACCCACCTCCCAGATGCCGCGCCAGGATACGGCCCACCACTTCCGGGCTTCCCATGCGGCGCGAGAGCTCCCGCTCCAACCCCCCCACGGGCAGGAGGTTCTGGGGGGCCCGGGGGTCCTTGACCGGATGGGAGGCCAGGGCCGGGAACAGGGCCAAGGAGAGGTCGGCCAAGGCCCGGAAATCCCCGGACAAGGGGGTTTCCACCCGGAGAAGCCCCGCCTGGGGGGGGCGCACCCCCTCGGGGGGCAGGGGAAGGCGCAGGTACCAGCTGGCCAGCTCCAACCCCCGCCGGCGCACCCGGAAAGCAGGGGTGCGTTCCCCAGGGCCCAGGGCGGGGAGGAGGGCCTCCTCCGCCTGGGGCAGGTAGCGGGCCCAGTGGGTTTTGATGTACCCCAGGACCGGCCCTGGCCGGGTAAAGCGCACGGGGCCATCCACCACCAAAAGCCCCTCCGCCAAGCCCCGGGCCACCTCCTCCTCCAGGGCGGCCCGGGCCTGCCCAAGCCCCTCCTGCAGGCCTTCAAGGCCCTCCCCCGCTGGGGGAGCCGGCTCGTAAAGGAGTTCCCCCACCCTTAAGGCCTCCTCGAGCCCCACCCCCACCCGGCGGACCACCGGGGAGAGAAGCCGCATCCTGCCCCCCGAGAAGACCACCGCCCCCGCGGCCACACACCCCAGGAGGGCGAGCCGCCTCCCTTGGGCCACCAGGGCCTCGGCCCGCTCCCGGCCATCCAGGAAGTAAAGGGGCTCCGGCCAGGGTACAGGCGGGGCGGCCCTGGCCTGCCAGGGGGCCTCGAGGGGGAAAAACCCCTCGGGCTCCGCCCCTTGCGGGAAGCCTTCCCTGGGCTCGAGGGGGGGAAGCCCCAGGGTGTAAAGCCGCCAGGCCATGCCCCTAGATTACCGGGGCCGGGCGGTAGGGGAGGTACCTGGGCTCCCAGAAACGGCCCTGGACAAAGGCCAGGAGTCCTTCCAGGGAAAGGCCCTGCACCCTCTCTTCCTCAGCCACCCCCTCTTCCAGGGCCTTGCGCATCACCCGGGCGGCCACATAAGGGGAGACCTCGCGCAGCCTCCCCACAGGGGGGTAGAGGAGCTCGGGGAAGTGGGTGCGGGTGTAGTCGTAAAGGGCGTAGGCCGCCTCCAGGACCATCCCGTCCGTCACCTCCCGGGCCCGGGCCAGGACCGCCCCCAGGCCCAGCCCGGGGAAGATGAAGGCGTTGTTCCCCTGGCCCACGGGGATGGTCCGGCCCATGTAGCCCACCGGGGGAAAAGGGCTTCCCGCGGCCACCAGGGCCCTTCCCTCCGTCCAGTAGACGAGGTCGTCGG
Source organism: Thermus sp. CCB_US3_UF1 (assembly GCF_000236585.1). Classification (NCBI taxonomy): domain Bacteria; kingdom Thermotogati; phylum Deinococcota; class Deinococci; order Thermales; family Thermaceae; genus Thermus; species Thermus sp. CCB_US3_UF1. The sequence goes on along the minus strand of NC_017278.1, from coordinate 758,237 downwards.
GCAGGGCCTCGGAGGCCGAGGTGGGGTTGGAAAGGGGGAAGATGACGGGGCGCTGGGTGTTTTCCAGCATGGCCCGCACCAGGGGCTCGGTGAAGCTTCCCCCCTGGCCGGAAAGGCCCAGGAGAACGGTGGCCCGGCTATTCTGTATGGTTTCCAATAGATTTGGGTAAGGTCCGGCGAACCGCCAGCCCGCAAGCCGCTCCTGGGCCTGGGCGTAGGGCCTCTTGTAAGCCTCCATGCTGCGGCCCTCCACCAGGAGGCCCTTGGAGTCCAAGACCAGCACCCGGGCCTTGGCCTCGGCCTCGGAAAGCCCTTCCCGCCTCATCCCCTCCACCAGGGCCCAGGCCACCCCGATCCCCCCGGCCCCCGCGCCGTAAACCACCACCACCTGGCCGGAAAGCCTCTCCCCCTTCAGGCGGCAGGCGGAGAGCACCCCCGCCAGGGCCACCGCCCCCGTGCCCTGGATGTCGTCGTTGAAGGAGGGCACCACCTTGCGGTAGCGCTCCAGCACGTGGAAGGCGGCCTCCTTGGCGAAGTCCTCCCATTGGATGAGGGCCTTGGGGTAGCGCTTGCGCACCGCCTCCACGAAGCGGTCCAGGAAACGGTAGTAGGCCTCCCCCCTAAGCCGCCGGTGCCGCACCCCCAGGTAGAGGGGGTCCTTGAGGAGGTCCTCCCGGTCCGTGCCCACATCCAGCTCCACGGGCAGGGTCTTGTCGGGCCCTACCCCTCCCACGGCGGTGTAGAGGGTGAGCTTGCCGATGCTGATGGCCATCCCCCCGTACCCCTGGTCCCCGATGCCCAGGATGGCCGAGGAGTCGGTGGCCACGATGAGGCGGACCTCCTCCAGGGGGACGTTGGCCAGGGCCTCTTCCACCCGCTGGATGTTCTCGGTGCTGGCGGTAAAGCCCCGGGGGTAGCGGTAGATGTGGGAGAACTCCCGCACCGCCTCCCCCACCGTGGGGGTGTAGAGGATGGGGAGCATCTCCTCCAGGTGGTCCACCAGGAGGGCGTAGAAGAGGACCTCGTTGCGGTCTTGGAGGTGGCGCAGGTAGATGTGCTTCTCCAAGGGGGTGCCGATGAGGCGGTAGCGGCGGTAGACCCGCTCCTTCTGCTCCTCCAGGGTGTTCACGTGGGGAGGAAGAAGGCCCTCCAGGCCCAGGGCCCGCCTTTCCTCCTCGGTGAAGGCCGTGCCCTTGTTGAGGAGGGGAAGCCTGAGGAGGAGGAAGCCCGTCACGTAGGGCTCCAGGTAACGCTCGCCCCGCTCGTCCCGCTTGACGTCGTAGTAGCGGCTGACCGGCATGGCCCCATTCTCCCACCGCCCCTGCCCTTCCGCCAGGGGAGGAACGCCCCAGGGGGGCTCACACGTTGAAGCCGAACATGCGCATCATGCGCTTGCCCTCCTCGGTCATCTTGGCGGGGGTCCAAGGGGGGGTCCAGACGAACTCCACGTTCACCCCCTGCACCCCGGGCAGGCGCATGACGGCCATCTCGGCATCGGCCTTGACCACGTCCTGGGCCGGGCAGCCGATGGCGGTGAGGGTCATGGTCACATCCACCACGCCGTTTTCGTGTACCTGCACGTCGTAGACCAGGCCCAGGTCCACGATGTTCACCGGGATCTCCGGGTCGTAGACCACCTTCAGGGCCTCGAGGACCTGCTCCTTGGTGGGCACCTGCACCGGCGCGTCCATGGCCCCAGTATACCCGGGAAAGCCCATCTCCTTTTGCGGGCTTGGTATAATGGCCCCGGTTGGGGAGTAGCCCCAAGCCGGTCCCTCGTCAGGACGGGCACGAGGCCCCGGGGGACCGGAGGGCCCAAGGGGTCCTGGGCAAGACCACCGCAAGGAGCGGTGGCCTTTTCTTTTGGAGGTAGAGCATGGAAGCCGGCGTACTCTCGGTGATCCTCATCCTGGTGGCCCTGGAGGTCATCCTGTCCGCGGACAACGCCCTCATCCTGGGGGTGATCGTCCAGAAGCTCCCCCCCTCCCTACGGCGCAGGGCCCTCTTCTACGGCATCCTGGGGGCCTACGTGCTCCGGGGCCTGGCCCTCCTCTTCGCCGCCTTGGTGATCAAGCTCTGGTGGGTCCAGGTCCTAGGGGCAGCCTACCTGCTCTACATCGCCCTACGGCACTTCCTCAAGCCCGAGGAGGCCCACGCCCCACCCCCCTTGGAGGTCAGCGCCGCCCAGTTCTGGAAGGTGGTGGCCCAGGTGGAGCTCATGGACCTGGCCTTCGCCGTGGACTCGGTCCTGGTGGCCGTGGCCCTTTCCGATAAGCTCTGGGTGATCTACACCGGGGTCTTCCTGGGCATCCTGGCCCTGAGGATGCTGGCCAGCCTGGTGGTGAGCCTCCTGGATCGCTACCCCCGGTTCAAGCACCTGGCCTACGTGGTGGTGGGCCTGGCAGGGGTGAAGCTCCTCCTGGGCGGCTGGGACAAGCTGGCCAAGGAAACCCTGCACCGGCCCGAGCTGGCCCTGGGCCTGGACAAGGAGGCCTTTAGCCTCCTCATCCTGGCCGTCCTCCTCCTGGGAAGCCTCTGGGCCCTGAGAAAGCCCGCGCCCCAGCCTTCCTGAGATGCTGGCCTACCTCCTCCCCGCCCTGGTCCTCTTCCTGGAGGTGGGCTTCCCCCTGGGCTTCCTGGTGCCCGGGGGGGATACCCTCCTCCTCTTCCTGGGGGCCCTGGCGGGAGAGGGGAAGCTATCCCTTTTCCCCCTTCTGCCCCTCCTCTTCCTGGGAAGCGCCCTGGGCCACCTTCTGGGCTACGCCCTGGGACGGGCTCTGGGGGGTAGGCTCAAGCCCCGCCTGCCCCAGGACCTCTGGCAACGGGGGGAGCGGGTCCTCCTCCGCTTTGGCCCCTCGGCCCTCCTCCTTGCCCCCTTCGTGCCGGGCCTGCGCACCGCCCTGCCCCTCCTCCTGGGGGCCTTGGGGTTCCCCTTCCTCCCCTACCTCCTCCTGAGCGCCCTGGGCAGCCTCCTTTGGACCCAGGGCCTGGTGCTTTTGGCCTACGTCCTGGGGCAAAAGGTACCGGCCTGGCTCCTATGGCCCGCCCTTCTCCTCCTGGCCCTCCTCCCCCTGCTGCGGAAGCGGCCTTGAGGCCTCACACGTACTTCTCCCCCCGCACCACATAGACGTTTTCCACATAGGCGATGACGGCGTAGTGGGGGAAGTAGGCCTCTTGAAGCCGGGCCAGGATCTTCAGGGCCACCTCCTCGGGCACGATGGTTTCCAAGCGGATGTTCTGGCCCTCCCAGTCCACGCTGCGCATCCCCCGGGAACCCTCCCCCCTTGCGGGGACGATGGTGTACCCTTTGGCCCCCAGGCGCTTGATCTCCTCCACCAGCTTCTTCTCCAAAAGGCTTTCCGCCACGATGGTCACCAGCTTCAAGGGCACCAGGTCCATCACCGGCCTCCCATCCAGACCGCCAGGGCATGGTACAGGGGAATGCCCAAGACCAGGTTAAAGGGAAAGGTCACGGCCAGGCTGGCCGCCAGGTACAAACTGGGGTTGGCCTCGGGCAGGGCGATGCGCACCGCCGCCGGGGCCGCGATGTAGCTGCTGCTGGCCGCCATGGCCCCAAGCACCGTGGCCCCCCCCACGGAAAGCCCCACCAGGTGGCCCAGGTAAACCCCCAGGGCCCCATGGAAGAGGGGCAGGAGGGTGCCGAAGAGGACCAGGCGGAAGCCCACCTGCCTCAAGGCGGCGAAGCGGGAGGCAGCCACCATGCCGAGGTCCATGAGGAAGAGGGTGAGAGCCCCGTAGAAGGGGTCCACGAAAAAGGGCTTGACCCGCTCCATCCCCGCCTCCCCGGAAAGGGCCCCGACGCATAGCCCCCCCAGGAGGAGGACCACGCTCTTGCCGGTGAGCACCTCCTGGAGGGCCTCCCCCAGGCTCCCGCCCCCCCGCTTGGCCAAAAGAAGGGCCAGAACGATGCCCGGAACCTCTAGGAGGGCCACCAGGGTGGGCAGGAAGCCCTCGGGGCGGTGGCCCACCCCTTGGGCGAAGGTAAGGGCGGCCAGGAAGGTGACCGCGGAAACCGAGCCGTAATGGGCGGCCAGGGCCCCGGCGTCCGCCCGCCCCACCCGTAGGAAGCGCCGGGAAAGCCCGTAGGCTACCAGGGGGCGGAAGAGGCCCAGGAACAAGGTGGCCAAGGCGGGAAGGAGGAGGACGGCCAAAGGGGTCTTGGAGAGCTCCACCCCCCCTTTGAAGCCAATGGCGAAGAGAAGGTAGACGGAGAGGGCGGTGTACATGGCCTCAGGGAAAGCGAGGTCGCTCTTGACCAGCCGGGCCACGGCCCCCAGGGCGAAGGCCAGGACCATGGGGGAGAGGAGGTTGAGCCTCAGGAGCTCCAGGGCGTCCATACCCCGCCTTCTACCACGGGCGGGAGGGGCTGGTACAATCCGGTACGATGCGGCCTTTGGTGGGCGTAATCATGGGCTCCAAGTCCGACTGGGCCACCCTCCGCCATGCGGCGGAGACCCTCGAGGCCCTGGGCGTCCCCTACGAGGTGCGGGTGGTTTCCGCCCACCGCACCCCGGACCTGATGGCCGAGTACGCCAAAAGCGCCCAGGCGCGGGGGCTTATGGTCATCATCGCCGGGGCCGGGGGGGCGGCCCACCTCCCGGGGATGACCGCGGCCCACACCCCCTTGCCCGTCCTGGGGGTGCCCGTGGAAAGCCAGGCCCTGAAGGGCCTGGACTCCCTTCTCTCCATCGTGCAGATGCCCGCGGGCATCCCCGTGGGCACCCTGGCCATCGGCAAGGCGGGGGCGGTGAACGCCGCCCTCCTGGCAGCCAGCATCGTGGGCCTCTCCCACCCAGAGGTGATGGAGCGCCTCCAGGCCTACCGCAAGGCCCAGACGGAGGCCGTGCTCCGCCACCCCGACCCCCGGGAGGAAGCGTGAGGGTGGGCATCCTGGGGGGCGGGCAGCTGGGGCGGATGCTGGCCCTGGCCGGCTATCCCTTGGGCCTCACCTTCCGCTTCCTGGACCCTTCCCCCGAGGCCTGCGCCGGGCAGGTGGGGGAGCTTCGGGTGGGGGCCTACGGGGATGAGGAGGCCCTCAAGGGCTTCGCCGAGGGCCTGGACCTGGTGACCTACGAGTTTGAAAACGTGCCCGTGGGGGCAGCCCGCTTCCTTGCCCAGAACCTCCCCGTCTTCCCGCCGCCCGAGGCCCTGGAGGTGGCCCAGGACCGGCTTCGGGAGAAGGCCTTCATGCGAGGCTTAGGGGTGCCCACCCCGGCCTTCCGGGAGGTGGACACCCCTTCCGGGCTAGAGGAAGCCCTGGCCCAGGTGGGCCTCCCCGCCCTCCTCAAGACCCGCCGGGGAGGGTACGACGGTAAGGGCCAGGCCCTGGTGCGCACCCAGGAGGAGGCGGAAGCCGCTTTCTGGGCCCTGGGAGGGGAGGGGCTTATCCTCGAGGCCTTCGTCCCCTTTACCCGGGAGGTCTCCCTCCTGGCGGTGCGGGGGCGCACCGGGGAGGTGGCCTTCTACCCCCTGGTGGAAAACCACCACCGGGAGGGCATCCTCCGCCTCTCCCTGGCCCCGGCCCCGGGCCTCACCCCCACCCTCCAGGCCCGGGCCGAGGCGTACGCCAGGAAGGCCCTAGAGGCCCTGGGGTACGTGGGGGTCTTGGCCCTGGAGTTCTTCCAGGTAGGCGAGGAACTCCTCTTCAACGAGATGGCCCCCCGGGTGCACAACTCCGGGCACTGGACCCTGGAGGGGGCGGAGACCAGCCAGTTCGCCAACCACCTTAGGGCCATCTTGGGCCTCCCCCTGGGGAGCACAGCCCCTAGGGGGTATAGCGCCATGGTGAACCTCATCGGCCTCAAGCCCTCCTTCGCCAAGGTGCTGGCCGTGGAGGGAGCCCACCTCCACTGGTACGGCAAGGCGGTGCGCCCCGGACGCAAGGTGGGGCACATCACCCTGCGCCGGGAAGGCCCGGAGGCCCTGGCCAAGGACCTGCCCCGCCTGCTGGCCCTGGCCGAGCCCTCCCGGGTATAATCCCCGGCAAAGGAGGCCAGGATGGAACGCATCGCCAGGCTCAGGGAGGTTATCCGTTCGGCCAAGGCCCACCCCGTCTACCGGGAAAAGCTCAAGGACGTGGACCCCGAGGGGGTGGACCTGGACAACCTGCACACCCTCCCCCTCACCACCCGGGAGGAGTGGGTGGCCTACCTCAAGGCCCACCCCCAGCCCCCGGAAGGGGCCAGCCTCATGCACCTCACCCCTAGCCCCCTCATGGGCTGGATGCCGGAGTACCTCTCCCAGGAGGACCTCCGCCACCAGACGGAGGCCCTGGCCCAGCACTACCGCAGGCTCGGCCTGGTGGGGAAAAGGGTCCTGGTGGCCTTCAGCTACCACGTCTTCGCCGGGGGCTGGCTCTTCCACCAGGCCCTGTGGCGGGCGGGGAACCTGGTCTTCCCCCACGGGCCGGGAGAGGCGGCCCGCATCGCCGAGATCGGCCAGGCCTACGGCTTTGAGGTCCTGGTCACCAACCCTTCCTTCGCCCTCAAGGTGGGGCAGGCCGGGGGGCGCTTCCCCCTCCTCCTGGCCGGGGGGGAGCCCTTCACCTCCGTGCCCGGCTTCCGGGAGAGGGTGGAGGCGGCCCTGGGGGGTGTGGCCCTGGACGCTTACGGGACCAGCGAGCTGGGCATCGTGGCCGGGGAGAGCCTGGCCAAGGACGGGCTTTGGGAGATTCCGGAGATGGCGGTGCTGGAGGTGCTGGACCCGGAAACCCTCAAGCCCGTGCCGGATGGGGAAAAGGGAGAGCTGGTGGTGACCGCCCTAAGCCGCACCCTGATGCCCATGGTCCGCTTCCGCACCGGGGACCTGGCCATCGCCGAGAGGCGGGAAGGGCTCACCCTCCTCCCCCGGGGGGTCTTTGGCCGCACCGACCTCATGGTGAAGGTCAAGGGGGTGAAGCTTTACCCCACGGAGCTGGCCCCCATCCTGGGGGGGTTCGGCCTGGACCCCAAGGGGTTCCAGGTGGTGGTGGAGCGGAAGCTGGAGGGCACGGACAAGCTGGTCCTTCGCCTCAAGGCGGAGAAGGTGCCCCCTGGGCTCCTCGAGGCCATCCAGCGGGCCACGGGCCTGCGGGTGGACGAGGTGGAACTGGTGGGGGAGCTGGAGGGAGGGATGGTGCTGGACCGCCGCTTCTAGCCAGCTTGTTATTCTCTTCTCATAACCCCGGGGTATACTCCCGCCAAAGCAACGGGGCCCTTGCGCTATAGTGAGGGCAAACCCTGACGCCTTGGCGGAAGGAGGCAAGATGCGGTTTTTTGTGCTGGGCGATGTTTCCGTGGACCTGCTTTTCTTTGTGGAGCGCATTCCCGAACCCGGGGAGGAGATCCCCTCGAGGCGGGCCCTGATGAAGCCCGGGGGGGCCGGGGGGACCCTGGCGGCCCAGCTGGCCAGCCTGGGCCACCGGGTCTACCTGGCGGGCCGGGTGGGGCAGGACCCCTTGGCCGAACTGGCCCTTTCCCGGGTCCAGGAGGCGGGGGTGGACCTCCGCCACCTGCAGGAGGACCCCGACCACACCACCAGCTCGGTGCTCATCCTGGTGGTGCCCGGGGGGGAGCGGGCCATGGTGAGCGCCGAAGGGGCCAGCCGCTACCTGGACCCGGCCCTTTTCAAACCCCGCTACCTGGACCAGGCAGACGCCGTGGTCCTCTCCGCCTATGCCCTGGTGGGAGGGCCAAGCCGCAGCTACGCCGTGGAGGTCCTGGAAGCGGCCAGGAAGCGGGAGATGCCCATCTTCGCCGACCTGGGCACCGGGGCTGTACGGGCGGCGGGGCAGGAACTCCTCAAGTACCTGCGGGGGGTGGCCTGGCTCCTCATGAACCAGACGGAGCTCCTGGCCCTCACCGGGGCCGCCTCCCTCTCCGAGGGGGTGGCCCGCCTGCGGCAGGAGGGCTTCTCCCACCTGGCCATCAAGGTGGGGGCCATGGGGTCCATCGTGGTCACCCCCCAAGGGGAGGAGCTCCTGGAGCCCTTCCCCATTGAGGACATCGTGGACTCCACCGGGGCGGGGGACGCCTACACCGCCGCCTTCGCCCACGCCATCCTCTCGGGGAAAAGCCCCTTGGAGGCGGGGCGGCTCGCCAACCTGGCCGGGGCTTTGGCGGCCACCGCCATCGGGGCCCAAGGGCGGCTCCTGAGGCTAGAGGACCTGGAAGTAGCGGCGCGCTAGCCCCAGGAAGGCCAGGCCCGCCTGTCCGCTTTTTTCCGGGTGGAACTGGGGCGCAAGCAGGTTCTCCCGGGCCAGGAGGGCGGTGAAGGGGGTACCCTCGTACGTCCCGGTGCCCAGGGCCTGGGGGGTGGGAGGGGCGTAGTAGGAGTTGGCGAAGTAGAAGTGGCGGCCAGAAAGCTCGGCAAAAAGGCCCCCGAAGGCCACCCGGTTCCAACCCATCTGGGGCACGCGGCCCCGGGGAAAGCGGCGCACCCGGCCCTCCACCAGGCCAAGACCCCCCACCCCAGGGGCCTCCTCGCTTTCCTGGTACAGGACCTGCATGCCCACGCAGATGCCCAAAAAGGGCCGCCCCCGCTCCAGGTGGAAAAGCACCCGCTCCACGAAGCCGCTTTCCCGGAAAGCCGCCATCACCTGGCCGAAATGCCCCTGCCCGGGCAGGACCAGGAGGTCGGCCTCGGGGTGGGCCTTGGGGTCCCGGGAGACCGCCACGGCGAAGCCCGCGGCCTCGAGGGCCTTGGCCGCGCTGCGCAGGTTCCCCGAGCCGTAGTCCATGAGGAGGGCCCTCATGCCCCCATTTTGCCTAAAGGAGGCCCTTGGTGCTGGGCACCCCCTCCCCGGTGAGGCGGGTGGCCCGGTGGAGGGCCCGGGCCAGGGCCTTGAAGCTGGCCTCCAGCACGTGGTGGGCCTCCCGGCCCGCCAGGAGGCGGAGGTGCAGGGTAAGGCGGCCATGGTTCACCAGGCCGCGGAGGAACTCCCGCAGGTGGTAGTGGTTCACCCCCCCTGCCGCCCCCACCACGGGCCAGTCCTCGGGGTGGTAGGCCAGGTGGGGCCTTCCCGAAAGGTCCAAGACGCAGAGGACCAGGGTTTCGTCCATGGGGGCGTAGGCCTCGGCGTAGCGCTCGAGGCCCACCCCCTCCCCCAGGGCCTCCTTGAGGGCCATGCCCAGGGCGATGCCCACGTCCTCCACCAGGTGGTGCACGTCCACCTCCAGGTCCCCCTTGGCCTCCACCTCCAGGAGGAAGCGGCCGTGGCGCTGGAGCTGGAGGAGCATGTGGTCCAGGAAGGCCAGGCCCGTGCCCACCTTCCCCCCCACGGGCCCGTCCAGGCCCAGGCGCACCCGCACCCAGGTCTCCGCCGTGGCCCGCTCCACGGAAGCCTCACGCATAGGCTACCTCAAAGGCCGCCCGCAGGAAGGCGTCCATCTCCTCCTTGCCCCCCACGGTAACCCGGAGGCAGCCCCGAAGCCCCGGGAGGTGGTCCTGCCGCCGCACCAGGATGCCCTGGGCTAAGAGGTGGCGGTGGGCCTCGGCCGCATCCGGGGTGCGCACCAGGAGGAAGTTGGTGTGGCTCGGATAGGGGCGCCAGGTGGGGTGGGAAAGGAGGCTTTGGTAGGCCCGCTCCCGTTCCCGCCGCACCCCCTCCACCACCTCCTGGACGTAGGCGGGGTTTTCCAAGACCACCTCCAGGATAACCCCGGTGTGGGCGGGAAGGACAAAGGGCGGCAGGACCTCCCGCACCACGCGGGCCACCTCAGGGGCGGCGAGGAGGTACCCGGCGCGGATCCCCCCCAAGGAAAAGGCCTTGGAAAAGGTGCGCAGGAAGGCCACATGGGGGTTTTCCCGCCCCAAAGGGCTAAAGTCGGTCCCAGCGAACTCCCGGTAGGCCTCGTCCACCACCAGAAGCCCCCCCACCTCCCGGGCCCGGGCCGCCAAGGCCTCCAGGGCCGCCTGGGGGAAGAGGGCCCCCGTGGGGGCGTGGGGGTTGGGAAGGAAAAGAACCCCGCCGGAGAAGGCCTGGAGGAGGGCCTCCAGGTCCAAAGCGAACCCCTCCCCAAGGGGCACCGCCCGGTAGGGGGTCCCCGCCACCTGGGCCGCGTGGGCGTAGTGGGGGAAGGAGGGGGAAAGGTCCAAGACCTCCTCCGCGGCCAGGCTGAGGGCCAGGATGAGGAGGTTGGACCCCGGGGCCAGCACCACGCCCTCCTCTGGCCACCCCACCTGGGCGGCCAACCGCCGGCGCAGGGACTCGGCGTGGATCTCCGGGTAACGGTTCCAGGGGAGGCGGGCCAGGCGGCTAAGGGCCTCCTCCTTGAGGGCCGCGGGCAGGTCCAGGGGGCTTTCGTTCTGGTCCAGCTTCACCGGGGCCTCCACCTTGCGGTAGGGGTAGGGGGAAAGGCCCCGGAGGTGCGCCTTAAAGGCCCGCATGGGAGGAGTATACCTAACGGAAGCGCTCGTACCCCCGCCGGGGCACGGGCTCCCCCCGGAGGTAGACCCCCCTCCCCTCCCCCACCCGGCCGGCGCGGAAAAGGGGCAGGCCCACCGCCTTCGCCTGGGCCAGGAGCTGGGCCTCCCCTTCGGGCGGCACCACCAGGACCGCCTCAAACTCCTCCCCCCCGTAAAGCACCAGCTCCAAGGCCGCCGCCTCGCTCCCGGCAAAGGCCAGGACATCGGGAAGGAGGGGCAGGGCCTCCAGGTCCACCCGCACCCCGAGTTCGGAAAGCTGCCAGAGGGTTTCCGCCAAGCCATCGGAGGAGTCCAGGCTCCCCCGCAAGGAGCCCGCCAGGGCCAAAAGCTCCAGCCGGGGCAGGGGGTAAAAGGCCGCCTGGCGGATGGCGGGGAAGGCCTCGAGGCTCCGCCCCTGGTAGTGGGCCCGGATGGCCGCCCCCACCCGCCCCCAGCGGTCCCCCGCCAGGTAGAGGAGGTCCCCAGGCAGGGCCCTCCGCGGCAAGGGGGTCCTGGTCCGGGCAAAGCCGGAAACGGTCAGGGCCACCTCGGAGGCGGCGTTGGTGTCCCCCCCGAGGAGGGGAGCCCCCAGGCGCCGGGCGGCCTCCGCCGCCCCCTGCACCAACTCCAGGGCGAAGGCCTCCTCCAGATCCGGAGGCAGGAAAAGCCCTAGGGTGAAGCCCAAGGGCCGGGCCATCTTGGCCAGGAGGTCCGAGGCCGTGGCCGCCACCCCCCGCCAGCCCACGGCGAAGGGCCCCATGCCGTCCAGGGCCACCTCCCGGTAGAGGAAGCCATCGGTCTTGAGGAGCCAGGCCTCCTCCCCCACCCACACCCCGCCGGCGTCGTCCCCAGGGGGCAAGGGGGCATCCTCGGGGTAGCCCAGGGGGGCCAGCCTAGCCAAAAGCCCGCGCTCCCCCAGGTCTTTCAGCCGCATACGCCTAGGCTAGGGTATCATGGCAGGGTGTGCCGGGTTGACCTGTGCCTGACACCGGCCCAAGGCCCCCTGATCCTGGTGGAGGTCCTGCCCGCGGGAAGCGTTCTCAGCTTCCTCCTGGCCCGAGGGGCAACGGAGGTCTGGACCGTTCCCGGGCCCAAGGTGGCCCGGCTCCTGGCGGGGGAGCTGGGCCCGGACACCCTCCTCCTGGGGGAAGCTGAGGGGTTTCCCCTGGAGGGTTTTCACGGACGCCCCTCCCTTCTGGACCTGGAAGGGACGCAAGTGGCGGGGAAAAGGGCCGTGCTGGTAGCCCCCCTCCTCAACCAAAGCCTCCTTCCCGGCGAGGAGGAGGTCTACCTGGCCGGCTTCCGCAACGCCAAGGCAGTTATGGATTTATTCCAGGGAAGCCAGCCCACCCTCCGCCCCGCCGGGGCCCCAGAACCCCTCCTCTCGGCGGTGGTGGCGGCAGGATTCCTGCAGAAAAAGCTCTGCCCCAAGGCCCCCACCTCCTTGGCCACCGCCCTCCTCCGGGCCTTCCCTGATCCCCAGGAGGCCCTCTTCCAGAGCCTCGAGGGCCAGGCCCTACACCGGCAGGGGCGGACCGAGGAGCTGGCCTGGGCCAGCCTCATCGGGGTGGACCCCGTGGTGCCCAGGCTGGCGGGGGTGCGCTTCTTCCCCAAGGAGGCCTTCGGCCTGAGCCAGGACCGCTACGCCCAGAGGTTCATCCCATGGAACGCTTAACCCTCTTAGGGCTTCCCCTGGACCCCGTGGACATGGAGGAAGCCCTCCGGCGCATCGGGGGCTTTCTAGAGGGGCAGGGCACCCACCAGGTGGTGACCCTGAACCCCGAGATCGCCGTCCGCGCCCAGGAGGACCAGGCCCTGAGGCGGGCCATAGGGGAGGCCGAGCTGGTCACCCCCGACGGGGTGGGGATCCTGTGGGCGGCGCGCAGGCTTCTGGGAGTGGAGCTGCGGGAACGGGTCACGGGGGTGGACCTCACCCTGGCCCTTTTCCACCGCTTTCCGGGCCTTAGGGTCTACCTCCTGGGGGGCAGGCCCGGGGTGGCGGAACGGGCCGCGGCGGAGGCCAGGCGCCTGGGAGCCGAGGTGGTAGGCTTCCACCACGGCTACTTTAGCGAGGAGGAGCCGGTGGTGGAGGCGGTACGCCGCCTAGCTCCCGACCTCCTCCTGGTGGGCATGGGGGAAAGGCAGGAAGCCTTCATCCACCGGCACAAGGCCCACCTAGGGGCCAAGGTGGCCATGGGGGTGGGGGGTACCCTGGACGTGCTGGCCGGGGAGGTCCAGCGCCCCCCCCTTTGGGCCCAGCGGCTGGGCGTGGAATGGCTGTTGCGGGTGGGCCTGGACCCCAAGCGCTGGCGGCGGGCCCCCCGGCTTTTCCGCTTCGCTTACATGGTCCTTAGGGAAAAGCGCTAGAATGCGCCCATGAGGCGCACCCTGGCCCTTCTCCTCCTCCTGGGGTCCAGCCTGGCCCAGGGCCTGGTCCTCCCCTTTGCGGGACCCGAGGGCTTCCGCCTGGCCCAGGCCTTCGCCCAGGGGCTCAAGGCCCCTCCCCCCACCCTGCTTTCCCTCCTCCTCCCCGACCTGCCCTGGCGGAACAGCTACGACTTCACAGGGGGGCTCTACACCGCGGCGGGGGCCCGGCTGGCCCAGGCGGCCACGGGGGCGGACTGGGTCCTTTTGGGGCAGCAGGAACCCCGGGGGCTTAGGCTCTTCCTGGCCGACGGGAAGGGCGTAAGGGGGGGGCTTTTCCCCACCCCGGAGCTGGGCTGGCTCTGGCTGCAAGGGCAAGGGCTGGCCCCGCGCTTTACCCCTCTCCCCTCCCCCACCCTGCCTGAGGCCCGGCTTAGGGCCCTGGCGGAAGGCCAAGACCCCGACCCCCTGCACCGATCGGCCCTGGACCTGCGGGAAGGGCGGGGGGCCGGGCTCCTGGAAGGCCTCTTGCCCAAGCGGCTTCTCCGCCTGTGGCAGGGCCAGCTTCCCCCCGCCTACGAGGCCTTCCGCCTCCTTTCCGAGGGGAAGCGGGAGGAGGCCCTGGGGCGGGCCAAGGCCCTCCTCCAGGGGGATGTCTTGGAGCGCACCGCCGGGCACCTCCTGCTGCGGGCCCTAGAGGACGAGGGCTGGAAGGCCTCGGCCCGGAAGCTGGCCCAAGCCTTCCCCGAGCTGCCCCTGGCCTGGGAGGAGGTGAGCTTCGCCGCCTTTGCCGAGGGCCAGGGCCAGGAGGCCCGGGAGGCCCTCCTCAAGGCCCTGGCCCTCCGCCCGGACTACTGGCTCTACTGGACCAACCTGGGCTGGGCCTACTACCTCACCGGGGACCTGCCGCGGGCCCTCCTGGCCTCCGAGCGGGCGGTGGCCCTGAACCCCAACGCCACCGCCTACTACAACCTGGGGCTTTTCCGGGCCATTTACGGGGACTACCTGGGGGCCAAGGCCGCCTACGACCGGGCCTTGCGCCTGGACGAGGGGGAGGATTTCCCAGAGGCCCTGAAGGACCTGGAGGAGAGGAAAGAACCCCTCACCCTCTTCTTCCGCGCCTACCTGGCCGAGCGGGCTGGGCTGGCCGCCCAGGAGCTCTACCGGGCTTTCCTAGAAAGCCACCCCACCCACCCCGCCGCCCCCGCCGCCGCCAGGGCCTTGAAGCGCCTCGGGGGAGAGGTGCGCCTCCGCCTGGAAAGGCTCACCCTCATCCCCGGGGACCTGGAAGCCCGGCCCTTCCGCGCCGGGGAGGCGGTCTTCCCCGAGGTGTTCCTGGAGGGAAGCCCTTACCTGGAGCGGGGCCGTTTGCGGACCCTCCTCCTCCGGGAAGGCCAGGTCCTCAAGGAGGAAGAAAAGCCCCTGGGCTTTCCGCCCCTCACCGCCGCCCTCCGGGAAACCGCCCCCGCCGTGATCCTTCCCGAGCCCGGGCGGTACACCCTCGAGGTGGACTACGGCAAGGCCCGCCTGCAGGTTTCCCTGGAGGTGGGCCCAGAAAGCCTGGCCCGCCGGCTCTATGCCTTGGGCCTCGAGGTGCGCGACCTCTCCGGCCAGCTCCTCCTCTCCCCCAAGGAGGCCCTGGGGGATGAGGGGGACCAGATCCTTCTGGAGCGCACCTTGGCCGCCCTGCGGGAGGCGGCCCCCTTGGCCAGCGCTACCCGCTTCACCACCCCCCTACCCCGGGGGCCTTATGCGGGCAAAAGCGTGCAAGAGCTTCTCCAGAACCCCAGCCCCGAGATGGTGCGGGCCTTTTTCCGGGCGGTCCTGGACTCCCCCGAACTCTTGGCGGAAAGCGACGTGGTGAATGCCCTGGTGGACTGGCTCCTTTCCCAGTAGGTCTTGGGCGGGGGCAAAAGGCGTAGCCCCCGGAGCCCATACTCCGGGGGCAGCCTCCTTTTGGTGGAGCCGACGGGACTCGAACCCGTGACCTCCTGAGTGCGATTCAGGCGCGCTCCCAGCTGCGCCACGGCCCCATGCGCCCTATAGGGTAGCAAGGGGGCTGGCCCTTGTCTAGTCCCCTTCCTTAAGGCGCACCTCCACCCGCCCCTTCTTGTCCTTTACGGAAAGGGTGGCCTTGGCCTTGCCCTTGCGGTACTCCGCCTTCCACTCCCCTTTCTTCACCTCATACTTCACCCGCACCCAACCGCGGCGGCGCAGGTCCTCGTCGTGGTGGCGAAAGACGGCCTCGGCCCGGGAGAAGTTGTAGACCACCACCATCCCCCGGGGCTCCGCCACCCGCTCCACCACCACCCCCTGGGGAAAGAGGTCAAAGGCCAAGGTGGCGGAAAGGCGTACCTCCAGGGCCCAGGCCGAAACCAGAAGGGGCAAAACCAGGATGAGGCTCCGCATACCCTAAGCCTAAGGCCGGGAAAGCCCTGGGCGGTGAGAGTCCCCTCAAGTACACTTAGGGCGTGGACGAAGCCTGGCGGAAGCTGGCCGAGCCCTTCCCTCCCGGGGAGGTGCAGTGGCGCATTGAGGCCCTTTCCAAGGATAGAAAGCGGGCCCTGGTGGTACCTTACGTGGATGCCCGCACCGTTTTGGACCGCCTGGACCGGGCGGTGGGCCCAGAAGGGTGGCAGGACAGCTACGAGGTGCTGGCCGACGAGGAACGCACCCTAAGGGATGAGCGGGGGGAAAGGCGGGAGCGCCTTTGCGAGGTGAAGTGCCGCCTCACCGTCTTGGGGGTCACCAAGGAGGACGTGGGCGAGGGGGACTCCCTCAAGGCCGCCTTCTCCGACGCCCTCAAGCGGGCCGCGGTCAAGTTCGGGGTGGGGCGCTACCTCTACCGCCTGGAGAAGCAGTGGGTGGACTACGATCCGGAAAAGGGCCGCTTCACCCCCCCGAGGCTCCCCGAGGCCGCCACCCCCGAGGAGGCGGAGGAAGAGGAAAAGCCCGAAGCCTACCGGCTCATTGACCAGCTCCTAGAGCGCCTGAAGGAAAAAGGGCTGGGCCGGGAGGCCGCCAGGATCGTGACCAAGTACGGGGGGTATGGCAAGACCCCTGAGGAAACCAAGCGCCTCTACGGGGAGCTCCGGTCCCTTCTGAAGGGATGAGGGTCGTTGCCGTTGGGGACCTGCACGGGAACTTTCCTGCCCTTTGGCGCCTTCTCCGCCTCGAGGGCCTGGCGGACCCCCTGTTGCAGCCCACGGAAGAACTGCGCTCGGGCCGCACCCGCCTCGTCCTCTTGGGAGACCTGGTCCACCCCAAGACGCAAAGGGATTACGAGCGCCTCACGGGCCTCACCCCCTTTGACCCCCAGGACCCCAACCACCTGCGCCTGGCCGCGGGGGCGCAGATCCGGGAGCTCTTTCGCCTGAAAGCCCTCCAAGAGGCATCGGAAGGCCACCTCACCATCCTCCTGGGCAACCACGACGAGGCGGCCCTGAAGGGGGAACCCCTTCTTGGCAACCGGCACCTCAAGCACCTGGAGTTCCACCCCGAATACGGGGGCAAAGCCCTCCCCCACGGCCTCAAGGCCTGGATGGAGGGCTTCCCCCGGGAACTTCTCCTAAACGGGGTCCACTTTGCCCACGTGGGCCCTGTGCCCTGGCTCCAGGAGTACGATGCCCTCTTCTACGCCCAGTCCGAGCCCAAGACCTGGTGGTTCCGCACCCCAGACTACGTGGAGCGGATGGGCTACCGCTTCGGGGTCTACGGCCACGTGCCCATGCGGGAGGGCATCCTCCTCAAGGAACGCTTCGCCCTCATCGACGCCCTGGACCTGGGGGAGTACCTGGAACTCTTCCCCGAGGAAGAACCCCTCCTCCTCCGGGTGAAACGCCTGCCCCATGCCTGAACGCCTCACCTCTCCCCAAGCGGTGCGGGAACTCCTCCTGCGCCACGGCCTCTTCGCCGACAAGCGCTTTGGGCAAAACTTCTTGGTCTCCGAGGCCTACCTCCGGCGCATCGTGGAGGCCGCCCAACCCCTTAGCGGCCCCGTCTACGAGGTGGGTCCGGGCCTAGGGGTCCTCACCCGGGCCCTGGCCCAGGCGGGGGCCGAGGTCACGGCCATAGAGAAGGACCTGCGCCTCAAACCCGTATTGGAAGAAACCCTAGAAGGCCTTCCCGTCCGCCTGGTCTTCGGGGATGCCCTCCGCTTCCCCTGGGAGGAGGTGCCCCCGGGGAGCCTTCTGGTGGCCAACCTCCCTTACCACATCGCCACCGCCCTCATCACCCGTCTTCTCCTCACGGGGCGCTTCGCCCGCCTGGTCTTCCTGGTGCAGAAGGAGGTGGCCGAGCGCATGGTGGCCCGGCCCGGCACCCCCCAGTACGGCCTCCTCACCCTGCGGGTGGCCCACCACGCCCGGGCGGAAAAGCTCTTGGACCTCCCCCCTGGAGCTTTCTTCCCTCCGCCCAAGGTCTATAGCAGCTTGGTGCGCCTCACCCCCCAAGGGGTCCCCGACGATCCCCAACTCTTCGGGCTGATCGCCGCCGCCTTCCGCCAGCGGCGCAAGACCCTGAAAAACGCCCTCCTGGCGGGCGGCTACCCCAAGGGGAAGGTGGAGGAGGGCCTGGCCCTCTTGGGGCTTTCGGAAAAGGTGCGCGCGGAGGAGGTGAGCCTCGAGGGCTTCCGCCGCCTGCGGGACATTTTATACACCAAAGTGTAGCTTTTCCTGGGCGATAAGGAAGGTCACTACACCAAAAAGCCCCTCTCCCGGTGTAGCCCAACCCATTTGTCCCGGAAAGGGGGTGGTAAGATGGGCGGGAAATGGGGTGGGGTTCCAGGGGTGCTGGGCCCCCACCTCGTGAAGGGATGCACGAAAGGAGGGGACCTTGGCGCCGATCGCGGAGTATGTAAACGTCCTGATCTATCTGGGGGTGGCCCTCTTCATCGGGGTGGCCGCCTTGGTGGTGGGGGCCCTTTTGGGCCCCAAAAAGCCCGGCAAGGCCAAGCTGATGCCCTACGAGTCGGGCAACGACCCCGCCGGAGAGGTGAAGCGCTTTCCCGTCCACTTCTACGTGGTGGCCATGCTCTTCATCCTCTTTGACGTGGAGGTGGCCTTCCTCTGGCCCTACGCAGTGAGCGCCGGGGGGCTTGGGCTCTATGGCTTCCTAGGGGTCTTGGCCTTCACCCTCCTCCTCTTTGTGGGCTTCCTCTACGAGTGGTGGAAGGGGGTGATGCGGTGGCACTGAAGGACCTCTTTGAGCGGGACGTACAGGAGCTGGAGCGGGAGGGGATTCTCTTCACCACCCTGGAAAAGCTGGTGGCCTGGGGGCGGTCCAACTCCCTCTGGCCCGCCACTTTCGGCCTGGCCTGCTGCGCCATTGAGATGATGGCCTCCACCGATGCCCGCAACGACCTATCCCGCTTTGGCTCGGAGGTCTTCCGGGCAAGCCCGCGCCAGGCCGACGTGATGATCGTGGCGGGCCGGCTTTCCAAGAAAATGGCCCCGGTGATGCGCCGGGTCTGGGAACAGATGCCCGACCCCAAGTGGGTGATCTCCATGGGGGCCTGCGCCAGCTCCGGGGGGATGTTCAACAACTACGCCATCGTGCAGAACGTGGACTCGGTGGTGCCGGTGGACGTCTACGTCCCAGGCTGCCCGCCCCGCCCCGAGGCCCTGATCTACGCGGTGATGCAGCTGCAAAAGAAGGTGCGGGGCCAGGCCTACGACGAAGGGGGGCGGAAGCTTCCGCCCGTGGCCGCCTGGCAGCGGGCAAGGGGGTGAGGCGTGCGGCTGGAACGCGTTTTGCAGGAAGCCCGGGCCAAGGGCTACGCCCTGGAGGACAACGGCCTCGGCAACCTCTGGGTGGTCCTGCCCCGGGAGCGCTTCAAGGAGGAGATGGCCCGCTACAAGGAGGCGGGCTTTAACTATCTGGCGGACATCGTGGGCCTGGACTACCTGGAGTACCCCGATCCCCGCCCCGAGCGTTTCGCCGTGGTCTACGAGCTGGTCTCCCTTCCGGGGTGGAAGGATGGGGATGGAAGCCGCTTCTTCGTCCGGGTCTACGTGCCCGAAGGGGATCCCAGGCTCCCCACGGTCACGGACCTCTGGGGTAGCGCCAACTTCCTGGAACGGGAGGTTTACGACATGTTCG
Source organism: Thermus sp. CCB_US3_UF1 (assembly GCF_000236585.1). Taxonomy (NCBI): domain Bacteria; kingdom Thermotogati; phylum Deinococcota; class Deinococci; order Thermales; family Thermaceae; genus Thermus; species Thermus sp. CCB_US3_UF1. Next base: position 739,370 of record NC_017278.1, on the reverse strand, counting down.
GCATCCTCTTTGAGGGACACCCGGACCTGCGGAAGATCCTGACCCCGGAGGACCTCGAGGGCCACCCCTTGCGCAAGGACTTCCCCCTGGGGGAAACCCCCACCCTTTTCCGCGAAGGGCGCTTCATCGTCCCCAGCGAGTTCCGCGCCGCCATCACCGGGAAAAGCCCCGGCCTCACCCTGTACAGGGGCGGGAGCCGCAAAGGGTATAGGGCCCTTTGGGCCGACCTCACCAAGGCCAAGGAGGGGAGATGAAGGACTACCTGGACCTGGACCCGGTGGAAACCCTGGAGGAGCCCAAAGAACTCCGCACCGAGGTCATGACCCTGAACGTGGGCCCCCAGCACCCTTCCACCCACGGGGTCTTGCGGGTGGTGGTAACCCTGTCGGGGGAGGAAGTGCTGGACCTGGTCCCCCACATCGGCTACCTCCACACCGGCTTTGAGAAGAACATGGAGAACCGGACGTATACGCAGGTGATCACGTATACGCCCCGGATGGACTACCTCCATTCCTTCGCCCACGACCTGGCCTACGCCTTGGCGGTGGAAAAGCTGGTGGGGGCCGTGGTGCCGGAAAGGGCCCAGACCATCCGCATCCTCCTCAACGAGCTCTCCCGCCTGGCCAGCCACCTGGTCTTCCTGGGGACGGGGCTTTTGGACCTGGGGGCCCTTACCCCCTTCTTCTACGCCTTCCGCGAACGGGAGGCCATCCTGGACCTCTTTGAGTGGGTGACGGGGCAGCGCTTCCACCACAACTACATCCGCATCGGCGGGGTCAAGGAGGACCTGCCCGAGGAGTTCGTTCCCGAGCTGAAAAAGTTCCTGGAGGTCATGCCCCACCGCATCGACGAGTACGAGGCCCTCTTCGCCGAAAGCCCCATCTTCTACGAAAGGGCCCGGGGCGTGGGGGTGATCCCCCCGGAGGTGGCCATCGGTCTAGGCCTCACCGGGGGCTCCTTGCGGGCCAGCGGGGTGAACTACGACGTGCGCAAGGCGTACCCCTACGCGGGGTACGAGACCTACACCTTTGACGTGCCCCTGGGGGAACACGGGGACGTGTTTGACCGGATGATGGTCCGCATCCGGGAGATGCGGGAATCGGTAAAGATCATCCGGCAGGCCCTGGAGCGCTTGGAGCCCGGGCCCATCCGCGATCCCAACCCCCAGATCACCCCGCCCCCCCGCCACCTCCTGGAAACCTCCATGGAGGCGGTCATCTACCACTTCAAGCACTACACGGAAGGCTTCCACCCCCCCAAGGGAGAGGTGTACGTGCCCACGGAGTCGGCCCGGGGAGAGCTGGGCTACTACATCGTTTCCGACGGTGGGAGCATGCCCTACCGGGTGAAGGTGCGCGCCCCCAGCTTCGTCAACCTGCAAAGCCTGCCCTACGCCTGCAAGGGGGAACAGGTGCCGGACATGGTGGCCATCATCGCCAGCCTGGACCCCGTCATGGGGGACGTGGACCGCTAAGGGAGGAGAGATGGGGTTTTTTGACGACAAGCAGGACTTCCTGGAGGAAACCTTCGCCAAGTACCCGCCTGAGGGCCGGCGGGCCGCCATCATGCCCCTTCTCCGGCGGGTACAGCAGGAAGAGGGCTGGATCCGCCCCGACCGGATAGAGGAGATTGCGGCCCTGGTGGGCACCACCCCCACGGAGGTCATGGGGGTGGCGAGCTTCTACTCCTACTACCAGTTCGTGCCCACGGGCAAGTACCACCTACAGGTCTGCGCCACCTTGAGCTGCAAGCTGGCCGGGGCGGACGAGCTTTGGGACTACCTCACCGAACGCCTGGGCATCGGCCCGGGGGAGGTCACCCCGGACGGGCTTTTCAGCGTGCAGAAGGTGGAGTGCCTGGGGTCTTGCCATACCGCCCCCGTGGTCCAGGTGAACGACGAGCCCTACGTGGAGTGCGTGACCCGGGCCAGGCTGGAAGCCCTCCTGGAAGGCCTCAAGGCCGGCAAGCGGCCCGAGGAGATCCCCCTCCCGGGTCGGTGCGGCCACCACGTGCACGAGGTGGAGGTATGACGGGGCCCATCGTTTCCGGAAAAGACCCTCGCTTCACGCGAACCCTCTACGCCCACGTGGGCCAGGAGGGAAGCTGGACCCTGGACTACTACCTGCGGCACGGGGGGTACGAGACCGCCAAACGGGTCCTAAAGGAGAAGACCCCGGAAGAGGTCATTGAGGAGGTGAAGCGCTCAGGGCTACGGGGCCGGGGCGGGGCGGGCTTCCCCACGGGGGTGAAGTGGGGCTTCATGCCCAAGGATGGGCAGCAGCACTACCTCATCTGCAACGCCGACGAGTCCGAGCCCGGGAGCTTCAAGGACCGCTACATCCTGGAGGACGTGCCCCACCTCCTCATCGAGGGGATGATCCTGGCGGGGTACGCCATCCGGGCCACCGTGGGCTACGTCTACATCCGCGGGGAGTACCGGAGGGCGGCGGACCGCCTGGAGGCCGCCATCCGCGAGGCGCGGGAGAGGGGGTACCTGGGGAAGAACCTCTTCGGCACCGGGTTCTCCTTTGAGCTCCACGTGCACCGCGGGGCCGGGGCCTACATCTGCGGGGAGGAAACCGCCCTCATGAACTCCCTGGAGGGCCTCCGGGCCAACCCCCGCCTGAAACCCCCCTTCCCCGCCCAGTCGGGCCTCTGGGGCAAACCCACCACCATCAACAACGTGGAGACCCTGGCCGCGGTGGTGCCCATCCTGGAACGGGGGGCCGACTGGTTCGCCAGCATGGGCACGGAGCAGTCCAAGGGCATGAAGCTCTACCAGATCTCTGGGCCGGTGCGGCGCCCTGGGGTCTACGAGCTCCCCATGGGCACCACCCTGCGGGAGCTGATCTATGAATGGGCAGGCGGGCCCCTGGAGCCCATCCAGGCCCTCATCCCCGGGGGGTCCTCCACCCCGCCCTTGCCCTTCACGGACGAGGTGCTGGACACCCCCATGAGCTACGAGCACCTGCAGGCCAAGGGCTCCATGCTGGGCACGGGAGGGGTAATCCTGATCCCCGAGCGGGTGAGCATGGTGGACGCCATGTGGAACGTAACCCGCTTCTACGCCCACGAGTCCTGCGGCAAGTGCACGCCCTGCCGCGAGGGGGTGGCCGGGTTCATGGTGAACCTCTTCGCCAAGATCGGCACCGGCCAAGGGGAGGAAAAGGACGTGGAGAACCTGGAAGCCCTCCTCCCCCTCATCGAGGGCCGGAGTTTCTGCCCCTTGGCGGACGCGGCGGTGTGGCCGGTGAAGGGCTCGCTGAAGCACTTCAAGGACCAGTACCTGGCCCTGGCACGGGAGAAGCGGCCCGTGCCCAGGCCGAGCCTCTGGAGGTGAAGGTGGTCAGGGTCAAGGTCAACGACCGCATCGTGGAGGTACCCCCGGGGACCAGCGTGATGGACGCCGTCTTCCACGCGGGGTACGACGTGCCCCTCTTCTGCTCGGAAAAGCACCTCTCCCCCATCGGGGCCTGCCGCATGTGCCTGGTGCGCATCGGCCTCCCCAAGCGGGGGCCGGACGGGAAACCCCTCCTGACCCCAGAGGGGGAGCCGGAGATCGCCTGGCAGCCCAAGCTGGCGGCGAGCTGCGTCACCGCCGTGGCCGAGGGGATGGTGGTGGACACCCTTTCGGAGGTGGTGCGGGAGGCCCAGGCGGGGATGGTGGAGTTCACCCTCCTCAACCACCCCCTGGACTGCCCCACCTGCGATAAGGGTGGGGCTTGCGAGCTCCAGGACCGTACGGTGGAGTACGGGCTTTACGAGAAGTACTACCAGAAGGAGCCCCTGGAGCTTCCCGTCTACACCCGCTTTGAGTTCACCCGCCGCCACGTGGACAAGCACCACCCCCTCTCCCCCTTCGTGGTGCTGGACCGGGAGCGATGCATCCACTGCAAGCGGTGCGTGCGCTACTTTGAAGAAGTTCCAGGGGATGAGGTCCTGGACTTCATTGAACGGGGGGTGCATACCTTCATCGGCACCATGGACTTTGGCCTCCCCTCGGGCTTCTCGGGGAACATCACGGATATCTGCCCCGTGGGGGCCCTTCTGGACCTCACCGCCCGCTTCCGCGCCCGCAACTGGGAGATGGAGGAAACCCCCACCCACTGCGCCCTCTGCCCCGTGGGGTGCGGGATCACCGCGGACACCAGGAGCGGGGAGCTCCTCCGGGTCCGGGCCCGCGAGGTGCCCGAGGTCAACGAGATCTGGCTTTGCGATGCGGGCCGCTTCGGCCACGAGTGGGCGGACCAAGGGCGGCTCAAGACCCCCCTGGTGCGGCGGGGGGAGCGGCTGGTGGAGGCCACCTGGGAGGAGGCCTTCGCCGCCTTGCAGGCGGGCCTGCGGGGGGCCCGCAAGGAGGAGGTGGGGATCTACCTGGCCCACGACGCCACCCTGGAGGAGGGCCTGATGGCCGCGGAGCTGGCCAAGGCGCTCTCCACCCCCCACCTGGACTTTGAGGGCCGCACCGCCGCCCCGGCAAGCCTCTTCCCTCCCGCCACCCTGGAGGACCTCCTGCGGGCCGACTTCGCCCTGGTCCTGGGGGACCCCACGGAGGAAGCCCCCCTCCTCCACCTGCGCCTTTCCGAGTTCGTGCGCGACCTGAAGCCCCCCCACCGCTACGCCCACGGCACGCCCTTCGCCGACCTTTCCATCAAGGAGAGGATGCCCCGGCGCACCGACAAGATGGCCCTCTTTGCCCCCTACCGCGCCCCCCTGATGCGCTGGGCTGCCCTTCACGGGGTCCACGCCCCCGGGGAGGAGCGGGAGATCCTCCTGGCCCTTTTGGGGGAGAAGGAGGGGAGCGAGGCCATCCGGCGGGCCAAGGAGGCCTGGGAGCGGGCGGAGCGGCCCGTCCTCATCCTGGGGGCCGGCGTGTTGCAGGACGCGGTGGCCGCGGAAAGGGCCCGTCTCCTCGCCGAGCGCAAGGGGGCCAAGGTCCTGGCCATGACCCCGGCGGCCAACGCCCGGGGCCTCGAGGCCATGGGGGTCTGGCCCGGGGAGAAGGGGGCCGCCTGGGACGAGGCCGGAGCCCCCTACGCCTACTACGGCTACGTACCCCCGGAAGGGGCCCTTAGGGGAAAGCGCTTCGTGGTCCTGCACCTCAGCCACCTCCATCCCCTGGCGGAGCGCTACGCCCACGTGGTCCTTCCCGCCCCCACCTTCTACGAGCGCCGGGGCCACCTGGTGAACCTGGAGGGGCGGGTGCTGGCCCTCCACCCCGCCCCCGTGGAGAACGGAGAGGCGGAAGGGGCCATCCAGGCCCTGGCCCTCCTGGCCCAGGCCTTGGGGGTAAAGCCCCCCTTCCGCCTGGCCCTGGAGGTGGAGCGGGAACTGAAGGCGAGAAAGGTCCCCCCGCCCATGGGCCTTTTGGCCTACCGGAGCAAGGCCCTCAGGCCCAAGCCCCAGGAAGGCCGTCTCTATCTCAGGCCCAGCATGTGGAGGGGGCAGCAGCTCCAGGGCCGGGTGGCCCAGGCCGTGGCGCCCGAGCTTTGGGCCCATCCGGAGACCGCCAAGAAGGAGGCCCTCCTGGAAGGGGCCAAGGTGGCGGTGGAAACCCCCATGGGCCCCGTGGAGGCCCGGGTCGTCCTGCGGGAGGACCTGCCTGGGGGCTTCCTCTACCTCACGGCCCTGGGCCCCCTGGCAGGCTGGCGCCAGGAGGCCAGCCTCTTGGTACCCACAGGAGGTGACGCATGAGCTACCCCCTGGACCCCTACTGGATGGTGGCCTTGAAGGCCTTTTTGGTGGTGGTGGGCCTCCTCACCGCCTTCGCCTTCATGACCCTGATTGAGCGCAGGCTCCTGGCCCGCTTCCAGATCCGTCAGGGCCCCAACCGGGTAGGCCCCTGGGGCCTCTTCCAGCCCATCGCCGACGCCATCAAGAGCATTTTCAAGGAAGACCTGGTGGTGGAGCGGGCCGACAAGGTTCTCTTCGTCCTGGCCCCCCTCCTGGGCGTGGTCTTCGCCCTCCTGGCCTTCGGGGCCATCCCCTTCGGCCCCCCGGGAAGCTTCTTCGGCTACCAGCCCTGGGTGGTCAACCTGGACCTGGGCCTCCTCTACCTCTTCGCCGTGAGCGAGATGGCCATCTACGGCATCTTCCTGGCGGGCTGGGCCTCGGGGAGCAAGTACAGCCTCCTGGGCTCCTTGCGCTCCTCGGCCAGCCTCATCTCCTACGAGCTGGGCCTGGGCATCGCCCTCCTCGCCCCGGTCCTCCTGGTGGGCAGCCTGAACCTGAACGATATCGTCAACTGGCAGGCGGAGCACGGCTGGCTCTTCCTCTACGCCTTCCCCGCCTTCGTGGTCTACACCATCGCCGCCCTGGCTGAGGCCGCCCGCACCCCCTTTGACCTACCCGAGGCCGAGCAGGAGCTGGTGGGGGGGTACCACACGGAGTACAGCTCCATCAAGTGGGCCCTCTTCCAGATGACGGAGTACATCCACTTCATCACCGCCAGCGCCCTCATCCCCACCCTCTTCCTGGGCGGCTGGACCATGCCCTTCGCCAACGTCCCTTACCTCTGGATGTTCCTCAAGATCGCCTTCTTCCTCTTCTTCTTCATCTGGATCCGGGCCACCTGGTTCCGCCTGCGCTACGATCAGCTCCTGCGCTTTGGCTGGGGCTTCCTCTTCCCGGTGGCCCTCCTGTGGTTCCTGGTCACCGCCTTGGTGGTGGCCCTGGGCCTGCCCAAGACCTACCTCCTCTACCTCTCCGGCCTGAGCTTCCTGGTCCTCCTGGGCGGCCTCTTGTATAGCCCCAAGCCCGTACGCAAAGGAGGTGGCGCATGACCCTGAAAGCCCTGGCCCAGAGCCTGGGAATCACCCTCAAGTACCTTTTCTCCAAGCCCGTCACCGTCCCCTACCCCGACGCCCCCGTGGCCCTCAAGCCCCGCTTCCATGGCCGCCACGTCCTCACCCGGCACCCCAACGGCCTGGAGAAGTGCATCGGCTGCTCCTTGTGCGCCGCCGCCTGCCCCGCCTACGCCATCTACGTGGAGCCCGCGGAGAACGACCCGGAAAACCCGGTCTCCGCAGGGGAGCGGTACGCCAAGGTCTACGAGATCAACATGCTCCGCTGCATCTTCTGCGGGCTCTGCGAGGAGGCCTGCCCCACGGGGGCCATCGTCCTGGGGTACGACTTTGAGATGGCGGATTACCAGTACTCCGACCTCATCTACGGCAAAGAGGACATGCTGGTGGACATCCAGGGCACCAAACCCCAGCGGCGGGAGGCCAAGATGACCGGAAAGCCGGTCAAGCCCGGCTACGTGGTGCCCTACGTTCGCCCGGAGCTGGAGGGCTTCCAAGCCCCCACGGAAGGAGGGAAGCGGTGAGCCCTTGGGAAGCCTTGGCCCTCTTCCTCCTCCTCGGCACCGGGGTCCTGGTGGTGACTCTGCGCAACGCCATCCACGCCGCCTTGGCCCTCATCGCCAACTTTCTGGTCCTGGCCGGGGCCTACGTGGCCCTGGACGCACGCTTCTTAGGCTTTATCCAGATCATCGTGTACGCCGGGGCCATCGTGGTCCTCTTCCTCTTTGTCATCATGCTCCTCTTCGCCGCCCAGGGGGAGGTGGGGTTTGATCCCCTGGTGCGCTCCAAGCCCCTGGCTGCCCTTCTGGCCCTGGGGGTAGGCCTTTTCCTGCTTTCGGGGATGGTGGGCCTGGGGCTTAGCTTCCAGAAGGATCTGGGAGGAGGGCTGCCCCAGGCCCTGGGGCCCCTCCTCTACGGGGACTGGCTCCTCGTCCTCCTGGCGGTGGGCTTCCTCCTCATGGCGGCCACGGTGGTGGCCGTGGCCCTGGTCCAGCCCAGCCGGCCCCTGGACGCCCTGCGCCCCGAGGAGCGCAAGGAGGAGAAGGAGGTGGTGGGATGAGCTACCTCTTCGCCTCGGCCCTCCTCTTCGCCCTGGGGGTGTATGGGGTGCTCACCCGGAGGACCGCCATTTTGGTCTTCCTCTCCATTGAGCTGATGCTGAACGCGGCCAACCTCTCCTTGGTGGGCTTCGCCCGGGCGTACGGCCTCGAGGGCCAGGTGGCCGCCCTCATGGTCATCGCCATCGCCGCCGCGGAGGTGGCGGTGGGGCTCGGCCTCATCGTGGCCATCTTCCGCCACCGGGAAAGCACCGCGGTGGACGACCTTTCCGAGCTTAGGGGGTAAGCATGGCCTTGCTTCTCACCATCCTCCTTCCCCTTCTGGGGTTCGCCCTCTTGGGCCTTTTCGGCAAGCGGATGCGGGAGCCTTGGCCCGGGGTGCTGGCCTCGGGATTGGTCCTGGCCTCCTTCCTCCTGGGGGTGGGCCTCCTCCTCCAGGGCGGGGCCCGCTTCCAGGTGGAATGGCTTCCTGGGATCCCCTTCAGCCTCCTCCTAGACAACCTTTCCGGCTTCATGCTCATGATCGTGGCCGGGGTGGGCTTCCTCATCCACGTCTACGCCATCGGCTACATGCACGGGGATCCCGGCTACAGCCGCTTCTTCGCCTACTTCAACCTCTTCATCGCCATGATGCTCACCCTGGTCCTGGCCGATAGCTACCCGGTGATGTTCATCGGCTGGGAAGGGGTGGGCCTGGCCAGCTTCCTCCTCATCGGCTTCTGGTACCAGAACACCCAGTACGCCGATAGCGCCCGCAAGGCCTTCATCGTGAACCGCATCGGCGACCTGGGCTTCATGCTGGGCATGGCCATCCTCTGGGCCCTCTACGGCACCCTCTCCATCTCCGAGCTCAAGGAGGCCCTGGAAGGGCCCTTGAAGAACCCCAGCCTCCTGGCCCTGGCCGGCCTCTTCCTCTTCCTGGGGGCGGTGGGGAAAAGCGCCCAGGTGCCCCTCATGGTCTGGCTCCCCGACGCCATGGCCGGCCCCACCCCGGTTTCCGCCCTCATCCATGCCGCCACCATGGTGACCGCCGGGGTCTACCTGGTGGCCCGAAGCTCCTTCCTCTACAGCGTCCTTCCCGACGTTTCCTATACCATCGCCGTCATCGGCCTCCTCACCGCCTTTTACGGGGCCCTTTCCGCCTTTGGGCAGAACGATATCAAGAAGATTGTCGCCTACTCCACCATCAGCCAGCTGGGGTACATGTTCCTGGCCGCCGGGGTGGGGGCCTACTGGGTGGCCCTCTTCCACGTCTTCACCCACGCCTTCTTTAAGGCCCTCCTTTTCCTGGCCTCGGGCAGCGTGATCCACGCCCTGGGCGGGGAACAGGACGTGCGCAAGATGGGCGGGCTTTGGAAGCACCTGCCCCTGACCCGCTGGCACGGCCTCATCGGAGCCTTGGCCCTGGGAGGGCTTCCCCTCCTCTCGGGCTTCTGGTCCAAGGACGCCATCCTCACCGCCACCCTCACCTACCCCTTTGGGGGGGTAGGGTTCTACGTGGGGGCCCTTCTGGTGGCGGTGCTTACGGCCATGTACGCCATGCGCTGGTTCGTCCTGGTCTTCCTGGGTGAGGAAAGGGGCCACCACCACCCCCACGAGGCCCCGCCCGTCATGCTCTGGCCCAACCACCTTCTGGCCCTGGGCTCGGTGCTGGCGGGGTATCTGGCCCTGCCCCATCCCTTGCCCAACCTCCTCATGCCCTACCTGAAGCCGGCTCTGGCGGAGCTGGAGCACCACCACCTCTCCTTGGGGGCGGAGTGGGGGCTCATCGCCCTCTCGGGGGCCGTGGCCCTTCTGGGCCTCTGGCTTGGCTACACCTTCTTCCAGCGCAAGGCCCTTCCCGCCTGGTACCAGGCCTTTGAGGCCTGGAGCCGGGAGAGCTTCTATGTGGACCGCCTCTACAACGCCCTCCTGGTCAACCCCCTCAAGGCCCTGGCCGAGGCCCTCTTCTATGGGGATGCCGGCCTTCTTCGCGGCTACTTTGGCCTGGGGGGTGGGGTGCGCTCCTTAGGACAAGGAGCGGCCCGGCTGCAAGCCGGCTACCTTAGGGTCTACGCCCTCCTCTTCGTGGTAGGCGTCCTGGTCCTCTTGGGGGTGATGCGGTGGTAGTCTTGGCCATCCTCCTACCCATCCTGTTCGGCATCCTGCTCCTTTTGGGCCTGCCCCGGGTCTTAGGCCTCCTGGGGGCGGGGCTCGGCTTCCTCCTCAACCTCTACCTCTTCCTGACCCACCCGGGAGGGGTGGCCCACGGGGTGGAACTCCCCCTTCTGCCCGGGGCAGGGGTCTACTGGGCCTTCGGCCTGGACGGGCTTTCCGCCCTCTTCTTCCTCACCCTCGGGCTTACGGTCTTCCTGGGGGCCCTGGTGGCCCGGGTGGAGGGGCGGTTCCTGGGCCTGGCCCTCTTGATGGAGGGCCTCCTCCTGGGGCTTTTCGCCGCCAGGGATCTGGTGGTCTTCTACCTCTTCTTTGAGGCGGCCCTGATCCCCGCCCTCCTCATGCTCCTCCTCTACGGGGGGGCGGGACGGGTGCGGGCCCTTTACACCTTCCTCCTCTTCACCCTGGCCGGTTCCTTGCCCATGCTGGCCGCCATCCTGGCGGTGAAGGTCCTGGGGGGAAGCCCCACCTTCCTCCTCTCCGACCTCCTGGCCCACCCGGTGAAGGGGAGTGCGGCCTTCTGGGTCTTCCTGGGCTTCGCCTTGGCCTTTGCCATCAAGACCCCCCTCTTCCCCCTCCACGCCTGGCTGCCCCTCTTCCACCAGGAGAACCACCCCTCCGGCCTGGCGGACGCCCTGGGCACCCTGTACAAGGTGGGGGTTTTCGCCTTCTTCCGCTTCGCCATCCCCCTGGCCCCCGAGGGGTTCGCCGAGCTCCAGGGCCTTCTTCTCCTCCTGGCCGCCCTGGGCGCCTTGTATGGGGCCTGGGTGGCCTTCTCTGCCCAGGACTTCAAGACCCTCCTGGCCTATGCGGGGATCTCCCACATGGGGGTGGCGGCCTTGGGGGTCTTCTCCGGCACCGAGGAAGGGGCCTTGGGCGGGCTTTACCTTCTGGCCGCCAGCGGGATCTACACCGGGGGGCTTTTCCTCCTGGCGGGGAGGCTATACGAGCGGGTGCACACCCTGGAGATAGGCCGCTACCGGGGCCTGGCCCAAAGCGCCCCGGGCCTCGCCGCCCTGGCCCTCTTCCTCTTTCTGGCCATGGTGGGCCTGCCGGGGCTTTCCGGCTTCCCTGGGGAGTTCCTCACCCTGCTTGGGGCCTACCAGGCCAGCCCCTGGCTTACCGCCTTGGCCTTCCTCTCGGTGATCGCCGGGGCCGCCTACGCCCTCACCGCCTTCCAAAGGGTCTTCTGGGAAAGGGGGGACAAGGGGGTAAAGGACCTGGCCCAGGAGGAATGGCCCTTCGCCTTCCTGGCGGTGGCCGCCTTGGTCCTCATGGGGGTCTTCCCCGGCTTCTTCTTAGAAGGCCTTAGGCCCTTGGCGGAGGCCTTCGCCCAGCTCCTTGGAGGTGGCGCATGACCCTCCTGGTCCTGGCCCTCTTTTCCGTGGTCCTGACCCTTCTGGGTTTCTTTGTATCCGTTGGGATTTTCAAACGGCTCACCCTCCTGGGGCTTTCCCTGGGGGTCCTGGCCCTCCTCGCCACCTGGGGACGGGCCGAGGCCTTCGGGCCCTACCAGGTGGACGGGGTGAGCCGGGCCTTTACCCTGCTGGCCCTCCTGGGGGGGCTCTGGACGGTGGGCTTGGTGCGCACCCGGCGGTTTGAGTTCTACCTCCTGGTGCTCTACGCCGTCACCGGGATGCACCTTTTGGCCTCCACCAAGAACCTGATCCTGATGCTGGTGGCCCTCGAGGCCCTCTCCCTACCCCTTTATGCCCTAGCCACCTGGCGGCGGGGGGAAGGCTTGGAGGCCGCCCTCAAGTACTTCCTCCTAGGGGCGTTGGCCGCGGCCTTCTTCCTCTATGGCACCGCCCTCCACTACGGGGCCACGGGCAGCCTCCTGGCCGGCACCCCTGGGGAGGGCCCCCTCTACGCCCTGGCCTTAGGCCTCCTCCTGGTGGGCCTGGGCTTCAAGGTGGCCCTGGCCCCCTTCCACTTCTGGACCCCCGACGTCTACCAGGGTAGCCCCACCCCGGTGGTCCTCTTCATGGCCACGGGGGTGAAGGCCGCGGCCTTCGCCGCCCTCCTAAGGGTGGCCGCCCCAGGGGCCCCTGAGGCCTTGGGCCTTCTCATCGCCCTCTCGGTCTTGGTGGGCAACCTGGCGGCTTTGGCCCAGAAGGAGGCCAAGCGGCTTCTGGCCTACTCCTCCATCGCCCATGCAGGGTACATGGCCCTGGCCCTCTACACGGGGAACGCCCAGGCCTTGGGCTTCTACCTCCTCACCTATGTCCTGGCCACCGGGCTCGCCTTCGCCGTCCTCTCCGAGCTCTCCCCCGACCGGATACCCCTGGAGGGCCTCCGAGGCCTCTTCCACCGCGACCCCCTCCTGGGCCTGGCCCTCCTGGTGGCCGCCCTCTCCCTCCTGGGCCTGCCGCCTTTGGCCGGCTTCTGGGGGAAGTATCTGGTCTTCACCGAGGCGGCCAAGGCCGGGCAGTGGGGGCTTCTGGTCCTGGCCCTCCTCACCAGCGCGGTGAGCGCTTACTACTACCTGGGCCTGGGCCTGGCCGTCTTCCAAAAGGGGGAGGCGGCCACCGCACCTCGGCCCCTGGCCCGGGGCGTGGCCTTCCTGGTAGCCCTCTTCCTCCTCCTCCTGGGCCTTTTCCCGGGGGCCCTCCTCCCCGCCTTCGCCCTGGGAGGCTAGGCTCGGCATCCACTGGTCAAGGGGGCCCAAGAGGCCCCCTTGCCTTTGCCCGGGCACCGGGCTAGAGTAGGGGCAAACCGTGGACCGCCTGTCCCCTGAGCTCTTGCGCAAGGACCCCTTGGCCTACGTGGCCCGGGGGGCGGAGGCCTTGCCCAAGGAACTGCGCGGGGCGTGGCTCCTAGGGGTAACCAGCGGCTTCCTCTGGCCCGAGGCCCCGCCCCCCAAGGACCTCCCCGCCTTCTTCCGGCGCCTCGAGGGGGCCTGGCGGGAAGCCGAGGCCTTCTTTTTGGAAACGGGCCTGGACTTCCCCGTCCTGGTCAGCGAGTGGGCCAGGAAGGCCCTAGAACCCCTCCTCCACCGCAAAAGGCGCCCGGGCTACCCTCGCTTGCGCCAGGCCTTCCTCCTGGGAAGGGCCTTGGGCCAGGCCCTGCGGGAACGGCAGCCCTAGCTACAGGATCCGCTTCCCCAGGAGGCTTAAGGCCAGGCCCACCATCATCTCCGCCGTGCGGTTCCTCTCGTCCAGGATGGGGTTCACCTCCACCAGGTCCAGGCTTTGCACCCGTCCCGACTGGGCCAGGATCTCCATGAGGAGATGGGCCTCCCGGTAGGTAAGCCCCCCCGGCACCGGGGTCCCCACCCCCGGGGCCAGGGTGGGGTCCAGGACATCGGCATCCAGGGAAACGTGCAGGGGCAGGCCAGAAAGCCTTTCCAGCACCTCCTCGGCGATCCGGGCTATCCCCAGGCGGTCCACCTCGTGCATGGTGTAGACCAAAACCCCGGCCTCCCCTAGAAGCCGCCTTTCCCCGGGATCTATGCTCCGCACCCCGATGAGGGCCACGTCCTTGGGGTCCACCGACCGGAAGGCCTCCACCAGCCTCGGGTGGCCCAGGCCGGAAAGCACCGCCAGGGGCATGCCGTGGATGTTGCCGGAGGGGCTGGTTTCCGGGGTGTTGAAGTCGGCGTGGGCATCCACCCAGACCACCCCCAGCCGCCCCCGGGCCACCCCGGAGACCGAGCCCATGCTGAGGGAATGGTCTCCCCCTAAGACGATGGGGAAGACCCCTCGGGGAAGGGCCCTAAGCCGCTCCTGGAGCTCTAAGGCCGCCTGGCGGATCTCCTCCAGGTAGGGCCCCTTGCGGGCCCTTAGGGTTTCCGCCAGGGGGACGCGCACATCCCCCAGGTCCTCCACCCCATACCCCAGGGCCTCCAGCTCCTCCAGAAGCCGGGCGTAGCGCAAGGCCGAGGGCCCCATGTCCACCCCGCGCCGCCCAGACCCCAGGTCCATGGGCACGCCGATCACCGCTACCCGGTCCATGGGGGGCATGGTAGCAGAAAGGCCCATGCACCGCCCGGGAAGTTTATGCCTTACCCCTAGGAAAAAGGCCCTTTGCGGGCTATACTTGTAAGGATGGAACACCACGAGGTGGCCAGCATCAATCTAGCCCGCCTCTTGAAGGAAGGGGGAACGGCCCGGGCCACGGGGGTGGTGCGGGAGGCCTTCCAGGTAGGGGAGGAACGCTTCCCCCTGGAGGGGGAGGCCAGGTGGCAGGTGGCCGTGTCCTCGGTGGGGGGGGAGGAGTACTGGCTCTCCGGGGAGGTGGAGGGGTGGGCCCTCATGGAGTGCCGCCGCTGCCTGAAACCCACCCCCACCCACGTGCACGCCCACTTCCAGCACCTGCTCCGCTACCAGCAGGGCCTAGGGGAGGTGGTCTTCCACGAGGAGGCGGAAGAGGAGTACTACGCCTTCGGGGAGCCGGATCTGGACCTCCTCCCTTTCCTCACCGAGGCCTTCGTTTCCGAGATGCCCTACACCGTCTTGTGCCAGGAAGGGTGCCAGGGGCTTTGCCCGGTGTGCGGGGCGGACCGCAACCTGGAGGACTGCGGCCACCAGGTGGAGGTCCACCATCCCTTGCTGGGCCTTAAGGACCTCCTTTCCGAACTTTAGCGGGTCTGCTATACTACCAGGGGTTTAGCGGGGGGCAAGGGCCCCCCCAGGGAGGATTGGAAATGGCCAAGCACCCGGTACCCAAGAAGAAGACCTCTAAGGCGCGGCGCGACGCCCGCAGGAGCCACCACGCCCTAACCCCCCCGACCCTGGTCCCCTGCCCCGAGTGCAAGGCGATGCGCCCTCCCCACACCGTCTGCCCCGAGTGCGGCTACTACGACGGGCGCAAGGTCCTGGAAGTCTAGACCCGGTCAAGACACCCGGGGGCCCCTTGAGGGGGCCTCATCTTTTTCCCTCCAGGCGGGTATAGTGAGGCCCATGACGGGAGGTCAGGCATGAGCGGCATCCTGGCCCTGGGGGCTTACGCACCCTCGAGGGTCATGAAAAACGAGGAGTTCGAGGCCTACCTGGACACCTCGGACGAATGGATCGTGACCCGCACCGGGATCCGGGAAAGACGCATCGCCGCGGAGGACGAGTACACCTCGGACCTGGCCTTTAGGGCCGTGGAAGACCTCCTCGCCCGCCACCCGGGGGCTTTGGAGGGGGTGGACGGGGTGATCGTGGCCACCAACACCCCGGACGCCCTCTTCCCCGACACCGCCGCCTTGGTCCAGGCCCGCTTCGGCCTTTCCGCCTTTGCCTACGACCTCCTGGCGGGCTGCCCTGGCTGGCTCTACGGCCTGGCCCAGGCCCACGCCCTGGTGGAGGCGGGCCTGGCCCGGAAGGTCCTGGTGGTGGGGGCCGAGGCCCTTTCCAAGATCCTGGACTGGAATGACCGGGCCACGGCCGTCCTCTTTGGGGACGGCGGGGGGGCAGCGGTGGTGGGGAAGGTGCGGGAGGGCTTCGGCTTCCGCTCCTTCGTCCTGGGGGCGGACGGCACCGGGGGCAAGGAGCTCTACCACGCCTGCGTGGCCCCCCGCCTTCCCGACGGCACCTCCATGCGCAACCGCCTCTACATGAACGGACGGGAGGTCTTCAAGTTTGCCGTGCGGGTGATGAACACCGCCACCCTCGAGGCCATAGAGAAGGCCGGCCTCACCCCCGAGGCCATCAAGGCCTTCATCCCCCACCAGGCCAACCTGCGCATCATTGACGCCGCCCGGGAGCGGCTGGGCCTACCCTGGGAACGGGTGGTGGTGAACGTGGACCGCTACGGCAACACCTCCACCGCCTCCATCCCCCTGGCCCTCAAGGAGGCGGTGGACGGGGGGCGCATCCGGGAGGGGGACCACGTCCTCCTGGTCTCCTTCGGGGCCGGCCTCACCTGGGCCGCGGCGGTCCTCACCTGGGGAGGGGCCTGATGTACGCCGCCCTTTTCCCCGGCCAGGGCTCCCAGCGGGTAGGGATGGGCCAGGACCTCTACCGGGCCTTCCCCGCGGCCCGGGAGGTCCTGGACCGGGCCGAAGCCGCCCTTCCCGGCCTTCTGAAGCTCCTTTGGGAGGGCCCTGAGGAGGCCCTCACCCTCACGGAAAACCAGCAGCCCGCCCTCCTGGCGGTGGGGTACGCCGCCTACCGGGCCTTCCTGGAACAGGGGGGTAAGGAACCCCTCCTGGCCGCCGGCCACTCCCTGGGGGAGTGGACGGCCCACGTGGCCGCGGGCACCCTGGAGCTAGAGGACGCCCTCCGCCTGGTGCGCCTTAGGGGGCGGTACATGCAGGAGGCGGTTCCCCCCGGGCAAGGGGCCATGGCCGCCATCCTGAAACTCCCCCTGGAGGCCATACGGGAGGCCCTTTCGGACCTCGAGGGGGTGGAGATCGCCAACCTCAACGCCCCCGAGCAGACGGTGATCTCCGGGCGGAAGGAGGCGGTGGAAAAGGCGGCGGAAAAGCTAAGGGGGCTTAGAGCCCGGGTGGTCTTCCTGCCCGTCTCCGCCCCCTTCCACTCCTCCCTCATGGCCCCAGCGCGGGAACGGCTGGCGGCGGAGTTGGCCCGGGTCCCCCTGAGGCGCCCCCGCTTCCCCGTCTACGCCAACGCCACCGCCGAGCCCCAGGAGGACCCCGAGCGGATCCGGGCCCTCCTTTTGGAGCAGATCACCGCCCCCGTGCGCTGGGTGGAGATCCTGAAGGACATGGAAAGGCGGGGCCTCAGGCGCTTCCTGGAGTTTGGCAGCGGGGAGGTGCTTAAAGGCCTCTTGGCCCGCACCCTTCCCGGGGCCGAGGCCCACAGCGTAACGGATCGGGAAAGCCTAAACAGGGCCTTGGAGGTGGCGGATGCGTAAGGCGCTCATCACCGGAGCCAGCCGGGGCATCGGGCGGGCCATCGCCCTGAGGCTTGCCCGGGAGGGCTACGCCCTGGTGATCCACTACGGACAGAACCGGGAAAAGGCCGAGGAGGTGGCGGAGGAAGCCCGGCGCCTGGGGAGCCCCCTGGTGGGGGTTCTGGGGGCCAACCTCCTGGAGGCCGAGGCCGCGATGGCCCTGGTGCACGGGGCGGCGGAGATCCTGGGGGGGCTGGACACCCTGGTGAACAACGCCGGCATCACCCGGGACACCCTCCTGGTGCGCATGAAGGACGAGGACTGGGAAGCGGTCCTCGAGGCCAACCTTTCCGCGGCCTTCCGCACCACCCGGGAGGCGGTCAAGCTCATGATGAAGGCCCGCTTTGGCCGCATCGTCCACATCACCAGCGTGGTGGGGATCCTGGGCAACCCGGGGCAGGCCAACTACGTGGCCGCCAAGGCCGGGCTCATCGGCTTCACCCGGGCCGTGGCCAAGGAGTACGCCGCCCGGGGCATCACGGTGAACGCCGTGGCCCCAGGCTTCATCCAGACGGAGATGACGGCCAAGCTCCCTAAGGAGGTGCAGGAGGCCTACCTCAAGGGGATCCCCGCGGGGCGCTTCGGCAGGCCGGAGGAGGTGGCGGAGGCCGTGGCCTTCCTGGTTTCCGAGGCCGCGGGGTATATCACCGGGCAGACCCTGTGCGTGGACGGGGGGCTTACGCCCCACTAGGTCTGGTAAAATCCCGGCGGGAGGTTTTCCATGACGGAGCAGGAGATCTTTGAAAAGGTCAAGGCCGTTATCGCAGACAAGCTCTCCGTGGAGCCGGAGAAGATCACCCTTGAGGCCCGCTTCGTGGAGGACCTGGGGGCGGACTCCCTGGACACGGTGGAGCTCATCATGGGCCTCGAGGACGAGTTCGGGCTGGAGATCTCCGACGAGGAAGCGGAGAAGATCCGCACCGTCAAGGACGCGGTGGCCTACATCCAGGCCAAGCTGGGCTAGAACCTGCCTGGGCTGGGGGGGCGGGGGCTTCCCCGCCCCCCGGGTCTAGGGGAGGCCTCCAGGGTATACTACCCCCATGCGACGCGTGGTGGTCACCGGCCTAGGCCCCCTAACCCCCATCGGCGTGGGGGCCGAGGCCTACCACAAGGCCCAGCTGGAAGGCAGGAGCGGGGTGGGCCCCATCACCCGCTTTGACGCCTCGGTCCTCCCGGTGCGCATCGCCGCCGAGGTGCGGGTGAACCCTGAGGACTACCTGGACAAGAAGGAGCTAAGGCGCCTGGACCGCTTTGTCCAGTACGCCCTCATCGCCGCGGAGCTGGCCCTCCAAGACGCGGGGCTGGAACCGGAGAAACTCCCCCCCGAGCGGGTGGGTACCCTGGTGGGCACCGGGATCGGGGGGATGGAGACCTGGGAGGCCCAGAGCAAGGTCTTCCTGGAACGGGGTCCCAACCGCATCAGCCCCTTCTTCATCCCCATGATGATCGCCAACATGGCCTCGGCCCACATCGCCATGCGCTACGGCTTCAGGGGGCCTTCCTCCACCGTGGTCACCGCCTGCGCCACGGGCTCGGACGCCATCGGCAGCGCCCTACGCATGATCCAACTGGGGGAGGCGGACATCGTCCTGGCCGGGGGGGCGGAAGCGGCCATCACCCCCATGGCCATAGGGGCCTTCGCCGTGATGCGGGCCCTTTCCACCCGCAACGAGGAGCCGGAGAAGGCCAGCCGCCCCTTCACCCGCTCCCGGGATGGGTTCGTGATGGGGGAAGGGGCCGGGGTCTTGGTCCTGGAGGAGTACGAGCACGCCAGGCGCCGGGGGGCCCGGATCTACGCCGAGGTCATCGGCTTTGGCCGTAGCGCCGACGCCCACCACATCACCGAGCCCCACCCCGAGGGCCAAGGGGCCGCCTTGGCCATGCGGCGCGCCCTCGAGGACGCCGGGGTGAGCCCGGAGCAGGTGGGCTACATCAACGCCCACGGCACCTCCACCCCCGTGGGGGACCGGGCGGAGGTCCTGGCCATCAAGGCGGTTTTCGGGGAGCACGCCAAAAAGCTTATGGTTTCCAGCACCAAGAGCATGACCGGCCACCTCCTGGGGGCAGCGGGGGGGATTGAGGCCATCGCCACGGTCCAGGCCCTCTTCCACGGGGTCATCCCCCCCACCATCAACATGGAGGACCCCGACCCCGAGCTGGACCTGGACTTCGTGCCCGAGCCCCGGGAGGCCCGGGTGGACTACGCCCTTTCCAACTCCTTCGCCTTTGGCGGGCAGAACGCCGTGCTGCTTTTCCGCAGGGTCTAGATGCTCTTCCCCCGGGAAAGGCTTTTGGAGTGGGAGGCGGAAAGGCTTGCCCCCTACGCGCAGCGCTCCGCCCACACCCGGGGGCGGGAATACCCCGAGCCCGAGTCCCCCTACCGCACCCCCTACCAGAAGGACCGGGACCGGATCCTGCACACCACCGCCTTCCGGCGCCTGGAGTACAAGACCCAGGTCTTCCCCAACTGGGCGGGGGACTACTACCGCACCCGCCTCACCCACACCCTGGAGGTGGCCCAGGTTTCCCGGTCCATCGCCCGGGCCCTGGGCCTCAACGAGGACCTCACCGAGGCCATCGCCCTCTCCCACGACCTGGGCCACCCCCCCTTCGGCCACGCCGGGGAGCGGGTCCTGCACGAGCTCATGCGGGAGCATGGGGGGTTTGAGCACAACGCCCAGGCCCTGCGCCTCCTCACCCGTCTCGAGGTGCGCTACCCCGGCTTCCCCGGCCTGAACCTCACCTACGAGGTGCGGGAAGGGGTGGCCACCCATGAGGCCGCTTACGCCCTGGGCTCCAAGGGGGACTACCCCGGGCAGGGCACCCTCGAGGCCCAGGTGGTGGACCTCTCCGACGCCATCGCCTACGCCGCCCACGACCTGGACGACGGCCTGCGCAGCGGCCTCCTGCGGCCAGAAGAGCTTCTGGAGGTCCCCCTCCTGCAGGCCCTGGCCCAGGAGGAGGGCCTGGACCTGGCCCGGCTTTCCGAGCTCGCCCGCCGGATCCTGGTGCGGGAGGTTCTGGGCTACCTCATCACCCACGCCATCCTGGCCACCCACGAGCGGGTGGAACGGGCCGGGGTGAAGAGCGCCGATGGGGTGCGAGAGCACCCCGAGCGCCTGGCCGCCCTCACCCCCGAGGCGGAGAGGGCCCACGGGGAGCTCAAGGCCTTCTTGAGGGAGAGGCTTTACCGCCACCCGGAGGTCCTGCGGGAGCGCCGCAAGGCCGAAGCCGTGCTGGAAGGGCTTTTCCAGGCCTACACCCGCTACCCGGAAACCCTGCCCAAGGAGGTCCAGGCCCGGATCCCCGAGGAGGGCTTGGAGCGGGCGGTCTGCGACTACCTGGCGGGCATGACGGACCGCTTCGCCCTGGAGGCCTACCGCAAGCTTTTTCCCTAAGGCTCCCCGGGCGAGGAGTAGAATGGGTGGGTGAAAACCCTGGACTGGAGTACCCTTTTTGGCCAGCGGGCGGGCCGGATCCAAGCCTCCACCATCCGGGAACTCCTCAAGCTCACCGCCCGCCCCGGGGTCATCAGCTTCGCCGGGGGGCTTCCCGCCCCCGAGCTCTTCCCCAAGGAGGAGGCCGCGGAGAAGGCGGCGGCCATCCTGCGGGAAAAGGGGGAGGTAGCCCTGCAGTACGGGCCCACGGAGGGCTACCTCCCCTTGCGGGCCTGGGTGGCGGAGTGGCTTGGGGTGAGCCCGGAGGAGGTCCTCATCACCACGGGAAGCCAGCAGGCCCTGGACCTGTTGGGCAAGGTCTTCCTGGACGAGGGTAGCCCGGTGCTCCTCGAGGCGCCCAGCTACATGGGGGCCATCCAGGCCTTCCGGGCCTATGGCCCCCGCTTCCTCACCGTGCCCGCGGGGGAGGAGGGGCCGGACCTCACCCTGCTGGAGGCCGTCCTCAAGGGGGAAAGGCCCCGCTTCCTCTACCTCATCCCCTCCTTCCAGAACCCTTCGGGGGGGCTCATGCCCTTGGCCGCTCGGCAAAGGCTTCTGGAGCTGGCCATGGCCCAGGGCCTGGTGGTGGTGGAGGACGACGCCTACCGCGAGCTCTACTTCGGCCAGGCCCGCCTGCCCAGCCTCTTTGAGCTCTCGCGGGAAGCAGGCTACCCGGGGGTGGTCTACCTCAGCAGCTTCTCCAAGGTCCTGGCCCCCGGGCTCCGGGTGGCCTTCGTGGTCGCCCACCCGGAGGTCATCCTCAAGCTCACCCAGGCCAAGCAGGGGGTGGACCTGCACACCCCGGTCCTCAACCAGATCCTGGTGCACGAGCTGGTGAGGGAGGGCTTCCCAGAGCGCCTGGAAAGGATCCGCGCCGTCTACCGGGCCAAGGCCGAGGCCATGCTGGAGGCCCTAGGGCGGGAGATGCCCGAGGAGGTGCGTTACACCCGGCCCAAGGGAGGGATGTTCGTCTGGATGGAGCTTCCTAAAGGCCTCTCCGCCGAGAGGCTTTTCCAAAAGGCCATAGAGGAGAACGTGGCCTTCGTGCCCGGGGGGCCCTTCTTCGCCGCCGGGGGCGGGGAGAACACCTTGCGGCTTTCCTACGCCACCATGGACCGGGCGCGCATGGAAGAGGGGGTGCGCCGGCTGGGGAAGGCCCTCAAAGGGCTTTTGGCGATGGTCTAGGGAACCCCTTGGGGCTCTGTTGCCTCCCGCCCAATCCCCTCCGGCCAGCTTCCCCCCAAGGCCTCCCAAGCCCGCACCATGTCGGCGGGCACCGGGGCCAGAAACTCCAGGAGGCGGCCCGTGCGGGGGTGGGGGATGCGCAGCTCGTAAGCGTGCAGGGCCTGCCGCCCGATATGGGGGCTCTTGCGGCCATAGACCTCGTCCCCCAGGATGGGGGCCTTCAGGTGCTTGAGGTGGACGCGGATCTGGTGGGTGCGGCCCGTATGGGGCCTGGCCTCCACCAGGGCGTAGGGGCCCGCGGTGGCCAGGACCTGGAAATGGGTTTCCGCGTACCGGGGGGCCACCCCGCCCACGTGCATCTTGTGCCGTTCCACGGGATGCCGCCCGATGGGGGCCACCAGGGTGCCTTCCTTGGGGTACCCCTCGGTGAGGGCCAGGTAGCGCTTCATCACCAGGCGGTCGCGGAAGGCACGGGCCAGGGCCTCGAGGGCCCCCGGGTGCTTGGCCACCACCAGGACGCCGCTGGTGTCCTTGTCCAGGCGGTGGACGATCCCCGGGCGGACCAGCTCGGGGCGCTCCGCCTCCACGGGGGGAAAGTAACGGCCCAGGAGGGCGTTCACCACCGTGCCCGTGTAGACGCCGGGGGCCGGGTGGGTGAGGAGGCCCGGGGGCTTGTTCAGGACCAGGAGGTCTTCGTCCTCGTACAGGACGGGAAGGGGAAGGTCTTCGGGCACCACCAGGGCCGCCTCCTCCGGGGGGTCCACCAGGACCTCCTCCCCTTTGAGGCGGTACGCGGGCTTGGCCACCACCTTCTCCCCCACCCGCACCCGGCCCCCCTGGATCCAGTCCTGGGCCCGGGCCCGGCTCACGCCGCAGGCCTCGGCCACCGCCTGGTCCAGCCGGACGCCCTCGGCACGGAAGCGCACCACGCTCCCCATGATAGGTCAAGGCGATGCCCCCTGGTCCACCAGAAGGCGGTAACCCCGGCCAAAGACCGTGGCGATGTAACGGGGATTTTTAGGGTTATCTCCAAGTTTTTTCCGCAGGCGCGCCACGGTGGTGTCTACTACCCTCTCGTCTACTTCCTCCTCCAAACCCCAGACCTGGGCGAAGAGGTGGGCGCGGGGAAGGGTAGCCCCAGGGTGACGGGCCAAAGCCAAAAGAAGGCGGAACTCGGTGGAGGAAAGGTCCAAAAGCCTGCCTTCCAGGCGGGCTTCCTCCGTGAAGGGATCTAGCTCCAACGATCCTACCCGCAGGACCTCAAAGCGCTTCGAGCGCCGCAAAAGGGCCTTCACCCGGGCCAAGAACTCCCGGGCCCGCAGAGGCTTGCCCATGTAATCGTCGGCACCCAGGGTGAGGCCCGTCACCCGGTCCTCTTCCTTGTCGTAAGCGGTGAGCATGAGCACGGGCAGTTCCCGATCGTACTCGCGGATGATCTCCAGAAGCTCCAAACCGTTCAGCTTGGGCATGTTGATGTCCAAGACCACCAGGTCTGCCCGGCCCAAAAGCCCCAAAGCCTCCTCCCCGTTTTCCGCCTGGAGGATCCTGTACCCTTCCTGTTCCAGGAGGCGGCTCACCATCTCGCGGAAAGCCGGCTCATCGTCCACCACCAGGATCGTGGGCATGGTCTCCTCCCAAAACGGCTTCCACGGTGCGGATGAGTTCTTGGCGGGGAAAGGGCTTGCCCAAGAAGGCCACCGCCCCCGCCTGCCTGGCCTCCGCCTCCATCGAGGGGGAGACGCTGGCAGAAAGGGCAATGGCCGGGGGGCCTCCTCGGCGATGGAGCTCCCGCAGGAGGGCAAGCCCTCCCATGCCCGGCATCACCAGGTCGCATACCGCCAGGTCGTAGGAGTTCTGGTCAAGAAGCCCAAGGGCCTCTTCTCCGCTGGAAGCTACTTCCACCTGGTGGCCCAAAGGCTCAAGGAGAAGGGCCACTAGGTGTTGCATAAAGGGTTCGTCATCCACCACCAAAATGCGCGCCACCCTCTCCTCCTTGGGGAATCCGCACGGTAAAGGTGGCTCCCTGGCCTGGCCGGGAGTCCACCCGGATCTCACCCCCATGGGCCTCCACAATGGCCTTGGAGATATAAAGCCCTAGTCCCGAGCCCGGGGCTCCCCTCGAGGCCTGGGAACGGGCACGGTAGTAGCGCTGAAAGAGGTTGGGTACCTCCTCCTCCGGGATACCAGGCCCTGTATCGGAAACGGCGAACTCCACCCAGCCCGCCTCGGCTTTGGCCCAAAGCCGCACCTCTCCCCCCCGAGGGGTGAACTTGAAGGCGTTGGAAAGGAGGTTCCCCAAGACCTGGGCCACGCGATCAGGGTCGGCTTCGGCTGGGAGGCTCGGGGAAATCTCCACCGTGAAGCGTACCCGGGCCATCTGGGCCACTGCCTGGAAGCTTCGCGCCATCTCCTCCAGAACCGAGGCCAGGTTGGTGGGGCGGCGGTAGACCTCAAAGCGCCCGGCCTCGAGGCGGCTAGCATCCAAAAGGTTATCCACCATAGTCTTTAGGCGCAGGGCGCTGTCCAGGATGAGGTCCACATGGCTCCGTTCCCGCTCAGGAAGGGGGGAAAGCTGAAGCACCTCGGCCAGCCCGATGATCACCCCCAAAGGCGTACGGAGCTCATGGCTCACAGCGGCGATGAATTCCTCCTTCACCCGCTCCGCCTCCTTGCGGGCAGAAAGGTCGTGCAGGGTCACCACAATGCCTCCCACCCCGGGTTCGTGAAGCAGGTTGCGAGCCCAGACCTCAAACCAGCGGGGCTCCCCTTGGGCGTTTACCACCCGCACCTCTCCCACCACCTCCTGGCCAGGAGCGGCGAGAACCTGGCGGAAAAGGTTTGCAGCCAAAGAGCGATCCTCGGGAAAGACGAACTCAAGCCCGCTCACCGGTTCCCGCTGGTACCCTAGGGGATCGTAGCCTAAAACCGGACGGACGTTGGGGGTGACGTACCGGATGGTGCCCTGCTCATCCAAGAGGTAGACCACATCTTGGTTATGCTCCAAAAGGGTGCGAAATCGGGTTTCCCGGGTCTCGAGCTCCTTGAGCAGCAGCTGGGTTTCGCTGATGTCGGTGAGGGAAAGAATCCAAAGGCCCGAATCCCGCTGGGCGCTAGCCAGGTAGGTGCGCCCGCCCAGCTCCACGTGAAAGCGCTTGCCCTCCAAGGCCGGGTAGACCTCGGGGGGCAAGCGGTCCAGGAGCACCTCCCGCCCCAACCCCAAGGCCTCCCGGGCCAGGCGGTTGGCAAACCCCGTGTACCTCTCTTCCTCCAGCACCACCACCGCTACCGGAAGGTCCTCAAGGGCCCTCGCCAACCGCTCTCGCTCTCGGGCTAAGGCCTCCGAGAGCTCAAAGAGCTCCTGGTGGGCATAGGCGTTTTTCAAGGCCACCCCTGCCACCCGGGCTAAGGCGTCCACGTAGCGCAGCTCGTGCCAGGTTACAGAGGGCCCCTTCGGGCCGTGGTCGACCGCCACCACCCCCAGCACCTGCTCCCGGTCGGCGATGGGCACATACCCCACCAGGGGTACCACCCCCAGGCTTTGGTGCTTACCGCGCAAAAAGGAGGGCAGCTCTTCCCGGGGTATCAAAAGGGGCTTCATCAGCCTGGCGGCCTGCGCCAGGGGGTCAGGGGCCTCCAGGGGAAAACGGATACGGGTGCGGTCTTCGGTCCAGAAGACCTCTTCTTCCTTCAGGGTCAGCACTCCCCGGAGTTCCTTTCCTCGCACCAGGGCCACGGTGATCCGGTAAAAACCGAAGATAGCCTTCAAGGTCTGGGCCAAGGCTAGGACCAGGGGTTCCGGGCTCTTGTGACGGATAATTTCCCGGCTAAACTGGGCTACCTGGTCCAGAACCCGTACCTCCTGGGAAAGCCGCTCCCTACTCCGGAAGACCTCCTCGTACAGGTGGGCGCTGCGCACGGCCAAGGCGGTGAGCCGGGCCAACAAGGGGGCCAGGGCCTCCATCTCCTTGGGGACCTTCTCCAAAAGCAGGACCCCCAAGGCCTTGAAGTGGGCACAGAAAGGGCAGACGCGGCTCCTCTCCTGGAGGGAGGTGCGGGGAGCAAGGCGGCAGAGGCGCTCAGGTTCCACCCAGCAGGGGGCTTCTGGAGAGGCCACCACCGGCAAGAACCAATCCCCTCCTTGGCGGATGCCTTCCGGCGGGGCGAAGAAGGCTTGGGGCACCTGCCCGTCCCCCTCGAGGGGAAAACTCAGGGTGCTCACCGTGTAGTGCGGCCCCCTGCCAAAGGCCACCTCCCCTTGGAGTTCCCGCTCCTCAGGATTGTAGAGAAACAGGGCAGCCCGCTCCACCCCAAGCTCCTCCACCAAGACCTCCAGGAGACGGCGGGTAGCCGTGGCCACGCGGGGCTCCTCCAAAAGGGCCGCGTGCACGCGCTCGAGGGCCGAAAAGATGGATCGGGGCAGGCGGAAGAACATCCTTGAGGATACTCTACCCCCCTTGCGCAGGCGCCACAACTCTGACACAACTTCCCCCTACCTTGAAAGGCGAAGGGTCGGAACAACGACCCCTCAGCAGAAAGAGGTGATGCACATGATGAAGCACGCCCTCAAGAACCTGGCCCTCCTCGGCTTCCTGGCCCTCGGTACCCTCGCCCTCGCCCAAACCACCGACACCCAGTCCATCTCCATCCAGGTCTCCAACCTCGAAGAAATTACCGTCGTCTCCGGTCAAAACCTCACCGACTCCCTCACCGACCCCAACACCATCCGCGCCGGCAACTACAACAAAGATTTCGACACCACCCTCCGCTTCTCCACCAACGCCAACGCCCTCCGCAAAATCACCGCCCAGGCCTCCTTCTCCGCCCCCTCCGGCGCTACCCTCCTGGCAAAAATCCTCGCCAACGGCTTCTCCACCCAGGCCGGCAACCCCATCTCCCAAGACGTCACTCTCGGCCAAAACCCCGTAGACCTCATCACCGGCATCAAAAACGTGGCCAGCAAAGAAGCCTCCTTCAAAGTCCGCGTCTCCATCCCCGATGCCCCCATCCTCGCCGGCACCTATCAGGTCTCCATCACCTACACCCTCATGGGGTACTGAATACCTAAACCCAAGGGGGGCCGGGGTACCGGCCCCCCTTGGGTTATCGGGGCTAGAAGCTATGCTCCTCGCCGGGGAAAAGGCCCTCCCGCACCTCCTGGGCGTACCGGGCCAAGGCTTCCTGGATGAGCCTCCCCCCCTCCAGGTAACGCTTGGCGAAGCGGGGCTTGAAGGCCTCATAGAGGCCCACCACGTCGTGGAAGACCAGGATCTGGGCATCCGTATGGGGCCCGGCGCCGATGCCGATGGTGGGGACGGAAAGCCGCTCGGTGATCTCCTTGGCCAAAAGGGCCGGCACCATCTCCAGCACCACCCCGTAGGCCCCCGCCGCCTCCAAGGCCAGGGCCCCGCGGAGGATGCGCTCCGCCTCCTCGGGGCGCCTGCCCTGGAGCCTATACCCCCCCAGCTGGCTCGCCGTCTGGGGGGTGAGGCCCACGTGCCCCAGGACCGGGACCCCAGCCCGGGTGAGGCCCGCCACCACCTCGGCCACCTCCTCCCCCCCCTCCAGCTTCACCGCATCCGCTCCCCCTTCTTTTAGGAGCCGTTCCGCCGCCCGCAGGGCCCGGTCCAAGGTGGCGTAGGAGAGGTAGGGCAGATCCGCCACCACAAAGGTGTCCGGGGCCCCGCGCCGGACCGCCTTGGTGTGGTGGAGGATCTCCTCCAGGGTGACGGGAACAGTGGAAGGGTACCCCAGAACCACCATGCCCAAGGAGTCCCCCACCAAGAGGGCATCCACCCCCGCCGCCTCCGCCAGGCGGGCCGTGGGGTAGTCGTAGGCGGTGAGGTAGACCAGCCGCTTGCCCTTGGCCTCGCGAAACTCCTTCACCGTGCGTCGCACGGGAAAAGGCTATCATGAAAGGGCGTGGAGGCCCTCCCCGACCTTGCCCTAAGGCCCAAAACCCTGGACGAGTACATCGGCCAGGAGAAGCTCAAGCGGAAGCTAAAGGTCTACCTCGAGGCCGCCAAGGCCCGGGGGGAGCCCTTGGAGCACCTCCTCCTCTTCGGGCCGCCGGGCCTGGGCAAGACCACCCTGGCCCACGTGATCGCCCACGAGCTGGGGGTGAACCTGCGGGTCACCTCCGGGCCGGCCATTGAGAAGCCGGGGGACCTGGCCGCCATCCTGGCCAACTCCCTGGAGGAGGGAGACGTGCTTTTCATTGACGAGATCCACCGCCTAAGCCGCCAGGCGGAGGAACACCTCTACCCGGCCATGGAGGACTTCAAGATGGACATCGTTATCGGCCAGGGGCCGGCGGCCAGGACCATCCGCCTGGAACTCCCCCGGTTTACCCTGGTGGGGGCCACCACCCGGCCTGGCCTCATCACCGCCCCCTTGCGCAGCCGCTTCGGCATCGTGGAGCACCTGGAGTACTACACCCTGGAGGAGCTGGCCGAGGGGGTACGGCGGGATGCCCGGCTTTTGGGGGTGGGGATCAGCGAGGAGGCCGCCCTGGAGATCGCCCGGCGCAGCCGCGGCACCATGCGCATCGCCAAGCGGCTTTTCCGAAGGGTGCGGGACTTCGCCCAGGTGGCGGGAGAAGAGGCCATCTCGGGGGAAAGGGCCAAGGAAGCCCTGGCCGCCTTGGGCCTGGACGAGCTGGGGCTGGAGCGCCGGGACCGGGAGATCCTGGAGGTCCTCATCCTGCGCTTTGGCGGCGGCCCCGTGGGCCTGCAGACCCTGGCCACGGCCCTTTCCGAGGACCCCGGCACCCTGGAGGAGGTGCACGAGCCCTACCTCATCCAGCAGGGCCTTCTCAAGCGCACCCCCCGGGGCCGGGTGGCCACGGAACGGGCCTACCGCCACCTGGGCCTGCCCCTGCCCCTGGAGCCCCTCCTCTAAAATGGACCCGTGATCCGGGCCACCCTGGAGGAGCTGGACCTAGGCGAACTCCTCAAGGCCCTGGAGGCCAACCGCCGGAGCGCGGTGGTGAGCTTCCAGGGCCGCATCTACGGCCGGGTGCACCTCCTCAGCGGGCGCATCGTCTACGCCCGCACCGAACCGGGTCCCCACCTGGGGGAGTACCTGGTGCGCCTCGGGCACCTGACCCTGGAAGAGGTACAGGAGCTGGTGGAGCGCCAGGGCCGGGAGAACCCCGGCACCCCCTTGGGGGCCCTGGCCTTGGAGCTTGGGCTCATCGCGGAAGAGGAGCTCAAGGAGGCCCTCGAGGCCCAGGTGCTGGAGGCCCTGGCCACCCTTTTGGGGGAGAAGGAGGGGGAGATCCTGGCCGAGCCCCTGGGGGAGGGAAGCCAGGTGGCCCTTCCCCACACCCTGGACACCGGGGCGGCCCTCATGGAGGCCGCCCGCCGCCTGGACGAGTGGCGCCGGGGCCAGGTGGGGCCGGACGAGGTCCTCCACCTGGTGGAAGACCCCACCCGCCACCCCCTGACCCCGGAGGCCTGGACGGTACTGGAACTCCTGGACGGGGTGCGCCGGGCCCGGAGCGTGGCCCTCCTCTCGGGCCTGCCCGAGGAGGAGGTCTACCACCTCCTCCACGAGCTGAAAAGCCGGGGCCTGGTCCGCCCTTCCACCCTCCTCCTGGAAGACCCCTTGGTCATGGTCCTGGCGGAAAGCGGGGTGGTGCGGCGGCTTCTCCTTTACCTCCTCGAGGCCCACCGCTTCCGCGTCCAACTCCCCCGGGACCTGGAGATGGCCCTCCGCCTCCTCCAGGAGCGGCCCAAGGCCGTCATCCTCCAAGGGGAAAAGGCCCTGGAGGCCGCCCGCCGCATCCGCGCCCATCCGGAGGGGAAGCTGGCCTCCTTGTACCTGGTGAGCGACACCCCCCCAGGCCTCCTCTTCCGCCCCTTGAGGGTCCTGCACCTGCCCAAGCCCCTGCGGGCCCAGGAGGTGCTCCGAGCCCTCTCCCCTCTGCGCCGGGGGGGTTAGTTGGGCCGCCGCCCCTGGCGCAGGATGGCCTCCGCCCGCTCCCGGTAAGCCAGGAGGGCCTCGTGCCACTCGTCCGCGGGGTGGACGTGGGGCAAAACCGCCTCGGCCCGGGCCAGCATCTCCTCCGGGGAGCGGTAGCCCAGCTGGGCCAGGGTATCCACCACCATCTCCTGGGCCCCCACCCACTCCCGGCTCCCCTCCTCCGCGGCCTCCGCCGCCTTGCGGTAATGCTGCAAGGCCTCCTCCAGGTGCATGAGGTCGTAGGCCACGTGCCCCAGGATCAGCTCCCCCGCAGCCAAGGCCCCCTCGGCCATGGCCTCCCGGGCCGCCTCCTCGGCCTCGGCGTACCGCCCCTGGCGGTACAGGGCCTCCGCCAGGTCGGCCAGGGCCTGGGCCCGGTAGGGGTACCCCTCCTCCCGCAACAGGGCCCGCAGGTGCTCCTCCGCCTCCAGGTAGGCCCCCTGGTCCAGGGCCGCCACCCCCATCTCGTGGAGGACATAGGCCCTCTCCCCGGCTTCCGCCCGCCGCAAGGCCTCCTGGAAACGCTCCATGGCCTCGGCATAACGCCCCAGGCGCAGGAGGATCTGGCCTTCCAGGAGGGGGGTCCCGTAGGCCTTGTGCCCGCTCTCCTCCTCCCACCCCAGGGCCTTCCGCACCTCTTCCAGGGCCTGGTTGGGGTTGTCCAGAAGAAGGTGGGCCCGGGCCAGGAGGTAGTGGCGGGTGGCGGCGTCCTCGGCGCCCTCCTCCCCCACGGCCATGGCCGCCCCTTCCAAGGACCTCAAGGCCCGCTCCCCCTCCCCGGCCTCAATCCACATGGCGGCGGCGTCCAGAAGGAGCCAGTACCGCTCCAGGCCCAAGGCCAGCTCCGCCCCCCGCTCGTAGGCCTGGGCGGCCTCCGCGTGGCGGCCTAAGCGCTCCAGGGCCCGCCCCCTTAGCCCCTCCGCCCGCCAGGCCAGGAAGGCGGGAAGCCCCTCCTTGAGGGTGGCCAGGGCTTCCTCAAAGCGGCCCAGGTAGAAGAGGGCCTGGGCCTGGTGGTAGCGGGCCCGGGGTTCTTCCGTGGGCAGGAAAAGGGGAAGGACCTCCCGCTCCGGACGCCCCTCCAGGGCCAGAAGCTCCCCCAAGAGGGCCCGGTAGAGGGGGCTATACTCCAGTTCCCCGAGCTCATAGGCCTCCTCCAGGGCCCGGTGGGCCTTGTCCAGGCCTTCCTCCCCGTACAGGCTATGCACCTCGGCCAGGAGGAGCAGGGCCTCCCGGGCCTCCTCCGGGCGGCCAAAGAGGGCCGTGCGGGTGAGGCGCTCTATGGCGGTGTCGTAATCCCCTTGGTGCAGGGCCTCGAGGACCCCCCTCATCGCCGCTAGAGGATACCACACCCTTCAGTCCTCTCACCGAGAAGGCGCTACCATAGGGCAAGGGAGGTAGATGTTGCCGCAGCGGATCAACCCCTTCACCCTGGTCTTCCTGCTCCTTTTGGGCTACCTGGCCTACACCGCCTTCACCGGGCCCCCGGCCCCCACCCTTTCCTACACCGAGTTCCGCACCCTGGTGCGCGAGGGGAAGGTGGCGGAGGTCACGCTGGAGGAAACCCGCATCCTGGGCCTCCTGAAGGAGCCCCAGCGCTTCCCTACCCCGCAAGGGGGCAGCCAGGTGGCCCGGCGCTTCGCCGTGCCCCTGCCCCCGGCCCAGGTGGCCGACCCCGAGCTCCTGCGCTTCCTGGAGGCAAGCGGGGTCAAGATCGTCACCAAAGCCCCTTCCCTCTGGCCCCAGCTCCTCCTCTACGTGGGCCCTACCCTGCTCCTCATCGTCTTCTTCTGGTTCTTCTTCCTGCGGGCCCAGGGGGGCGCGGGCCAGGTGATGCAGTTCGGCCAGAGCCGGGCCAAGCTCTACGGCAAGGAGAAGCAGGTCTCCACCACCTTCAAGGACGTGGCCGGACACGAGGAGGCCAAGCGGGAGCTGATGGAGGTGGTGGATTTCCTCAAAAACCCCAAGAAGTACCTGGAGCTGGGGGCGGAGATCCCCAAAGGCGTCCTCCTGGTGGGCCCTCCAGGCACGGGGAAGACCCTTTTGGCCCGGGCCGTAGCGGGGGAGGCCGGGGTTCCCTTCTTCTCCGTTTCCGCCAGCGAGTTCATGGAGATGTTCGTGGGGGTGGGGGCCAGCCGGGTACGGAGCCTTTTTGAGGACGCCCGCCGCAACGCCCCCAGCATCATCTTCATCGATGAGCTGGACTCCATCGGGCGCAAGCGGGGGGCGGGCATCGGCGGGGGGCACGACGAGCGGGAGCAGACCCTGAACCAGATCCTCTCGGAGATGGACGGGTTTGAGAAGGACACCTCGGTGATCGTCCTGGCCGCCACCAACCGCCCCGACATCCTGGACCCGGCCCTGTTGCGCCCCGGGCGCTTTGACCGCCAGGTGGTGGTGGGCCTCCCCGCCCTGGAGGAACGCAAGGACATCCTCCTGGTCCACATGCGGGGCAAGCCCGTGGCCGAGGACGTGGACGCCCTGGAACTCGCCCACCTCACCCCCGGGTTTTCCGGGGCAGACCTCAAAAACTTGGTGAACGAGGCCGCCCTCCTAGCCGCCCGGGAAGGGGTGAAGGCCATCCGCAAGGACCACTTCCTCAAGGCCCTGGACAAGATCGTCTTGGGCCTGGAGCGGCCCGCCCTAAAGCTTTCCGAGGAGGAGCGGCGGGCCGTGGCCTACCACGAGGCCGGACACGCGGTGGTGGGGGAGGTCCTGCCCCACGCCGACAAAACGGAAAAGGTCTCCATCGTCCCCCGGGGGATGGCCCTGGGGGCCAGGTGGAGCAAGCCGGAGGAACGGGTCTTGGTATCCCGGGAACACCTCATGGACGAGCTCTCCGTCCTCATGGCGGGCCGGGTGGCGGAGGAGCTCTTCACCGGCACCGTGACCACCGGGGCCCAGGACGACTTCAAGCGGGCCACCCAGCTGGCCAAGCGCATGGTCCTGGACTGGGGCATGGGGGAGCATTTCAAGAACATCGCCTGGGGCTCGGACTCGGGGCCCATCTTCCTGGGGGAGGAGATCGCCAAGAAGAAGGACCACTCCGAGGAGACCGCCCGCCTCATCGACGAGGACATCCGCAAAATCCTGGACGAGGCCTACGCCAAGGCGCGCCAGGTGCTCCTGGAGCACGCCGAGGCCATGCACCGCATCGCCGAGGAGCTTTTGCGGGAGGAAACCATCCCTGGGGAAAGGGTGCGGGCCATCCTGCGGGAGGTCCAGCCGGTGCAGCGGGCGGGCGAGGACTAGCCTAGCAGAGCCCGGGCAAGGCCCTCCTGGCCTCCTCCAGGAGGGCTTCCCTTTGCCCTTGTCCCCAGCCCAAAAGGGGGGCCATGAGGGCCACCACCCGGGGCAGGGCCCGTTCCGCCAGCCCCTGGTCCAAGAGGGCCAGGCCGAGCCGGCGGGCCAGGACGTCCAGGGGCTTTTGCGCCATCTCCCGCCGCACCGCCCAGACCACCTCCCCTTCCAGGTAGGGCAGGCCGGGCAGGAGGGGCCTATCCCCCAAGGCCGCCACCTCCCCCGCCAGGGCGCCATAGGCGGCGTAGAGGTGCTCCTGGACCCCTTGCGGAAGGCCCAGGGAAGGCCTGGGCCCCGTCCCCAGGAGGGGGGTGGCGTGGGAGGGGGAAGGGGGAAGCCCCCAGGCGAGGTCCTGGTCCAGGCGGTCCAGGAGGTCCTGGGCCATGAGGCGGAAGGTGGTCCACTTCCCCCCGGTGAGGGTGTAAAGCCCCCGTTCCTCCCGGATCAGGTGGTCCCGCACCAGAAGCCGGGTCTCCCCCTGGCCCACCAGGGGCCTAAGCCCAGCCCAGGCCGCCCGCACCCGCCCCGAGAGGTCCCCCAGGTAAGGCCGCACCTCCTCCAGGAGGTAGGCCACCTCCGCCTCCTGGGGCCGGGGGCAGGCCGTGGGCGGGGCGGGGAGGTCGGTGGTGCCCAGGAGGGCCTTCCCCCGGTAGGGCAGGAGGAAGAGGACCCGGCCATCCCGGGTCCGGGGGAGGAGGAGGCCCACCTCGAGGGGGTAGTCCAGGACCAGGTGGGCCCCGCTGGAGGGGGAAAGCAGGGGGGGAAGCCCCGGGTCCAGGAGGCGGCGCACCCCGTCGGCCTGGGGCCCGGCGGCGTTCACCACCGCCTTGGCCCGGACCTCCACCTCCTTCCCCGTGAGCCCATCCCGCACCACCGCCCCCGCCACCCTCCCCCCTTTGAGGAGGAAACCCCGGACCTCGGCGTAGTTCAGGGCCATGCCCCCCCGCGCCAGGGCCGAGAGGATCAAGAGGAGGTTTAGGCGGTGGTCCAGGAACTGGCCGTCCAGGTAGAGGACCCCCCCGAGGGTGGGGGGCAGGTGGGGGAAGAGGCGGGCCACCGCCCGGGGGGGGAGGTAGCGGCTTGGCCCGAGCCGCCTCCGCCCCGCCAGGAGGTCGTAAAGGGCCAGCCCCGCCCCGTAGTAGGGCAGGTCCAGGGGACGGAAGAGGGGGGTAAGGAGGGGAAGGGGCCGGGCCAGGTGGGGGGCCAGATCCATCACCACCCGGCGCTCCCGCAGGGCCTCCACCACCAGGCGGAGCTGGCGGCGGTCCAGGCGCCTTAGGGCCAGCTCCAGGTAGCGCACCCCGCCGTGGAGGAGCTTGGTGGAGCGGGAGCTGGTGCCCGAGGCGAAGTCCCTGGCCTCCACCAAGGCGGCCCTCAGCCCCCTTAGGGTCGCCTCCCACAGCACCCCCGCCCCCGTGGCCCCGCCCCCGATGACCAGGAGGTCTAAGGGCCCCTCGAGGCGCTGCCAGAAGGCCTCCCGGGAAACCTCCACCCTACCCCTCCTCGGCCCAGCCCCGCACCCGGTCCACGGCCCGCCGCCAGCCCCGGTAGCGGGCCTCCCGCTTGGCCTCGGGCATCCGGGGGGAGAAGCGGGCCGCCTCCCGCCACAGTCCCTTCAGGTCCTCCGGGGCCAGGAGGCCCACCCCCACCCCCGCGGCCCAGGCCGCCCCCAAGGCGGTGGTCTCCGTCACCCCCGGCCTCAGGACCGGCACCCCCAGGAGGTCGGCCTGGATCTGCAGGAAAAGGTCGTTCCCCGCCATCCCCCCATCCGCCTTCAGGGCCCCAAGGGCCAGGCCCGCCGCCTCCGCCATGGCCCGCACCACCTCCCCCACGGAAAAGGCCACCCCCTCCAGGGCCGCCCGCACCAGGTGGGCCCTGGTGGTCCCCCGGGTAAGGCCCAGGATGCCCCCCCGGGCGTAGGGGTCCCAGTAGGGGGCCCCAAGCCCGGTAAAGGCGGGGACGAAGTACACCCCGCCCGCATCCTCCACCTGCCCCGCCAGGGCCTCCGCCTCCCCTTTCCCCAGGAGGCCCACCTCCTCCAGCCAGCCCACCGCCGCCCCGGCCACGAAGACGCTCCCCTCCAGGGCGTAGGCCCGTCCGCCCCGGGGGGCGTAGGCGGGGGTGGCCAGGAGGCCCTGGGGGGGAAGCACGGGCCGCTCCCCCGTGTGCAGGAGGAGGAAGGCCCCCGTGCCGTAGGTGCACTTGGCCGCCCCCGCCTCCAGGCCCCCCTGGCCCAGGAGGGCCGCCTGCTGGTCCCCCAACACCCCCCGGATGGGGATGGGGGCCCCCAGGAGTTCGGGCAGGGTCTCCCCAAAGGCCCCATCCGAGGGGCGGACCTCGGGGAGCATGGCCCGGGGGATGCCCAGGAGCCCCAAAAGCTCCTCGTCCCAGGACCCGGTATGGAGGTTGAAAAGCAGGGTGCGGCTGGCGTTGGTGGGGTCGGTGGCGTGGACCTGGCCCCCGGTGAGGCGATAGAGGAGCCAGGTGTCCACGGTGCCGAAAAGGGCCTCCCCCCTCTCCCCCTTCTCCTTGAGGCCCGGCACGTTTTCCAGAAGCCAAAGGAGCTTGGTGGCGGAGAAGTAGGGGTCCAGGAGAAGGCCCGTGCGCTCCCGGAAAACCCCCTCCAGGCCCCGCTCCCTCAGAGCCTGGCACAGGGGGGCGGTGCGGCGGTCCTGCCAGACGATGGCCGGGTGGAGGGGCCTTCCCGTCCCCCGCTCCCAGACCAGGGTGGTCTCCCGCTGGTTGGCAATCCCCAGGGCCGCCACCTCCCCCGCCCCCACCCCCGCCCGCCGCAGGGCCTCCTGGGCCGCCCAAAGCTGGCTCTCCCAGAGCTCCAAGGGGTCGTGCTCCACCCAGCCCGGCCTGGGGTAGTGCTGGGTGAAGCCCCGCTGGGCCAGGGCCACGGGCCGCCCCTCCGGGGTAAAGAGGATGGCCCGGCTGGAAGTGGTGCCTTGGTCCAGGGCCAACAGGTAGGTCATAGGGCCTCCTTGAGCTTCCTGGCGGTATCCTCGGGCAGGGCGTCCACCACGAAGGTCCCCGCCCCCAGCTCCGTCCCCGCCAGGAACTTGAGCCTGTCCCGGGTGCGCCTGGGGGGGTAGAACTCCACGTGGAAGTGGAAGGTGCGCTCCTCCCCCAGGGGGGCGGCGTGGAAGACCATCACGTAGGGAAAGGGTTCGGCGAAAAGGGCATCGTAGCGGGCCACCACCCGGCCCAGGAGCCGGGCGAAGGCAGCCATCTCGGCCTCGGAAAAGGTCCAGGGCCCGGGGTGGCGCGCCCGGGGGACCACCCACACCTCGTAGGGGTAGCGGGCGAAGGGGGGGACGAAGGCCAAGAAGCCTTCCTCCTGGTCCACCGCGTAGGCCTCGAGGGCGGGAAGGAGCTCCAAGAGCACCGGGCCCTCGCGGAAAGCCTGGGCCTCCCGCTGCACCA
This sequence comes from Thermus sp. CCB_US3_UF1, assembly GCF_000236585.1. Taxonomy (NCBI): domain Bacteria; kingdom Thermotogati; phylum Deinococcota; class Deinococci; order Thermales; family Thermaceae; genus Thermus; species Thermus sp. CCB_US3_UF1. The sequence continues at coordinate 703,202 of NC_017278.1, read as the reverse complement.
CGGGGGGGACGAAGGGGTAGGCGTAGATCTGGCCGTGGGGGTGGTGCAGGGTCACCCCCACGGCCTCCCCCCGGTTCTCAAAGGGCATGACGAAACGGACGCCCTCCTGGGCGTAAAGGGCCTGGTACCGTTCCCGCCACACCCAGGCCAGGAGGAGGCGCTCCTCCTCGGAGAGGGTGGCCAGGCTCCCCTCGTGGCCCGGGGTGTAGACCACCACCTCAGAGCGGCCCCCGGCCTGCCCCGTGGGGATGGGAAGCCCCTCGGGGGCCGGGGGCGGGTTCTGGACCAGGGCGGGGAAGCGGTTTTCAAAGACCGCCACCTGGAAGCGGGGGAAGGGGATCTCGGTGGGGAAGCCTCCAGGACGGCTGGGGCAGAGGGGACAGTGTTCCTTGGGGGGAAGGAAGGTGCGCTCCTGGCGGTGGGCGGCGTAGACCACCCACTCCCCACGCAGGGGATGGTAGCGGAGGTGAGGGGTAGGGTGGAAGGCCTCCTCCAGCTCGGGAAGGGGCGCCTCCGCCACAGGGGAAAAGCCATAGAGGATGAGCTCCCGCCCATCCCGCTTGCGGTGGTGAAGCCGGTACACCTCGCGCATAGGCCTCCTCGCTTCCCTGACCCCAGGGGTCAGCCTCCCTTATCTTGCCCCAGGCCAGGGTCACCAGGCGGCCTCCAAGGGGAGAAGGGGCTCCAGGTAGGTAAGCTCCAGGACATGCCGCGACCAAAGCCGCTCCTCCTCCCAGGCCTCCCCCACCAGGCGGTAGGCCCCGGGGGGCAGGCGGCGCAGGGCCTCCTGCAAGGGTTGCCAGCGGGCCTGGACCTCCAGAGGGCTTTCCCAAAGCTCGCCCAGGCTGAAGAAGCGCCGGACCTCCCCCGGGGCCAGGCCCACTTCATCATGGAACAAATCTAAGTTTTCCGGCCCCTCGAGGCGGAGGTACACCCAGAGGGTGAGGGGCCTCTCCAGGTCGCTCACCAGCCAGGCTTCCTGAAGGGGCGCGCTCCCTACCTCCACCGCCTCCCGGTAGGGGATCAGGGAGAGGAGGACGGGGCTGCTGGCCTCCTTGAGGGCGAAAAAGCCCTTCTTGGGCACCCGTTCCACGTCCAGCACCGCCCAGGTGATCCCCTCCCAGGGCTCGGCGAAGAGGAACTGGAAGTAGCCCACCACCCGCCCCTTGGCCCGGCGGTAGGCGTGGATGGCGAACTCCAGAAGCCGGGCCTGGTAGGCCTGGGAGTTTTCCACAAAGGCTTCCAGGGACTCCCCCATCCGCACCCCCGCCACCCGGAAGGTTTCGTGGGGCTGGAAGTTGTGGTAGGCCCAGACTTCCCACTGGGGCGGCCAGGCCGCCTCCCCCAGGACCCGCCGGAGGAGCTCGGCCCGGGGCAGGGCCTGGGCCCCGAACTCCGAGGGGAGGGGGCTCCCGGGGAGGGCCAGGAAGTCCCGGTAATGCCCCCAGTACCAGCCCGGGTAGGGGTGCTCGCGGAAGTCCGAGGCCTCCTTGACTGGCCGGGTGGGGTCCTGGGCGCGGAGGGCGGCCCCAAGGAGGGGACCCAGGGCGTGGCGGTTGTGGGTGGGCTCGTTCTGGGCGCACCAGAGGTAGAGGGAAGGGTGGGCCCCCAGGAGGTCCACCATGCCCCGGGCCTGGCGCAGGGCCTCCTGGGCGAAGGCCTCGTCGGGGGCGTAGCCCCACTGCAGGGGGAAGTCCTGCCAAATGAGCACCCCTTCCCGGTCGCAGGCCTGGTAGAAGGCGGGGTGGGTGACGTGGGCGTGGATCCGGACGGCGTTCAGATGGGCCTCCTTGAGGAGGGCCACGTCCCTTTGCGCCTGGGCCTCGGTGTAGCCGGCCAGCCACTGGGTGGGGATGTGGTTCGTCCCCCTAAGGAAAAGCCGCCGACCGTTGAGAAGGAGCCAGCCCTCCCCGTCCAGGGCCACGGTGCGGAAGCCCAAGGGGGCGGTGGCGTTAGCCCCCAGGAGCTCGGCCTCGAGGCGGAAGAGGTGGGGGAAGCCCCGCTCCCAGACCTCCCAGAGGGGCATCTCCGGCAGGTCCCAGACCCCCTCCCGCCAGGCCCGCCCCCCCTCCCCCTCCAGGGTCAGGGTCTTCTCCAGGGCCTCCCCAGGGAAGTTCTCCGGGCGCAGGCGGAGGCGGACCGCCTCGCGGAAGGGGCCGGGCGCATCCACCAGGAACCGCAGGAGGAGGCGCCACCCCCCGGGCCGGGGGTGGAGGCGGTGGGTGAGGCCCAGGAGGGCCACCCCCTCCCGGAAGAGGACCTCCACCCCGCCCCAAAGCCCCCCTGTCCCCCGCTCCTGGCCCCGGGGGCCGCTGCCCCCGGGGCGGCAGTCGTGCTGGCCCAAGACCCCCTTGATCTGCCGCTTGAAGCGGGGCCACTGGCCCGGGGGCTCCTTGGGAGCGGAAACCCTCAGGTAAAGCACCTCCCCCGGGGGAAGCTCCAGGGTCCAGGGGAGGAAGTACCCCTCATGCCGCCCCAGGTACCGCCCCTCCAGCCAGGCCTCCTGAAAGTAATCCCCCCAGGCGCGGAGGAAACGCCTCGGCCCCCCTGGGGGCAGGGAGAGGCGGTACCAGCCCACCTCGGCCTCCAGGCCCTCGAGGGCCCACTGGTGGGGCAGGGCCACCTCCCGCCAGCCCTCCGGGGGAAGCCCCCCGGGGTCCAAGGCCCCATGCGCCAGGAACAACGCCCGCTCTAGCCGCATCCCACCACCTCCGCTACTCCCGCACCTCGTGGGGGAAGAGGGCGGTAAGCCCGTAGGCCAGGAGGATGGCCGCCCCGGGGACCACGGAGAGGAGGAAACGGAAGGCCAGCCCTGGGTTCGGCCCCGGGTTCTCCCCGCTCACGTAACCGAAAAGGGGGCCCAGAAGGGCGAAGGAAAGCCCCACCAAGGCCCCGGAGGCCCGGCCCAGGAGGCCCACCAGGCTGTAATAGGCCCCTTCCCGCCGGGTTCCCGTCCGCTCCGCATCCAGGTCGATCACCTTGGCCATGACCACCTCCCCCGTGACCCGGACCCCGGCGAAGCCTGCCCCCACCAAAGCCCCCACCAGGAGAGCCGCGGGAAGGCTTTGCGGCAGGAAAAGGAGGAGGGCGGCCAGGCCCATGAGGAGATGGGCCAGCCGCCAGGCCCGCTTCCCCCCCAGGGCCTGGGCCAAGCGCCCCCAGAGGAAGACCGAGGGCAAGGCCACCAGGAAGACGGCGGCGAAGAGGAAGGTGGTGGCGGCCTCGGGCAGGCCCAGGCTGTACTTGGCGTAAAAGGCCATGCCCGTCTGGATCACCGTGCGCCCGAACTCAAAGAGAAGCCCCACCAGGGCCGCCACCCAGAAGGCTCGGTTGCCCAGGACAAGCCGGAAGGAGGGGAGAAGGCCGAGCCCGCTCCCCGCCCTGGGGTCCTCCGCCACGCCCCCCAGGAAGAAGAGGAAGGCGAAGAGGGAAAGGCCAGCGAAGAGGAGGGCCATGCCGAAAAACCCCACCTGGGCGTAGACCACCGGGGCCAGGGCAATCCCCAGGATGAGGCCGAAAAGCTCGGTACCCCGCTTCAGGGCAGCGGCCCGGGCCCGTTCCGGCAGGTTCCGGAACATCTCCGGGAAAAGGGCCCCATGGTTGGTCCAGACCACGGTGGCCGCCGTCTCGTAAAGGACGATGGCCAGGGCGAAATAATAGGGCAGGACCCCGGGGTTTCGCGCCCAGTCGGGCACCCAGAAGACCAAGAGGTAGAAGAGGAGGAAAAGAGGGATGCCGAGGAGAAGCCAGGGCCGCCTCCGGCCCCAAGGGGTCTTGGTGCGGTCGGAGAGGTGGCCCAGAAGGGGGTCATTGACCGCATCCCAAAAGGCATAGGCGGTGCGGGCCAGGGCGTAGAAGGCCGCGGAAAGCCCTAGGCGCTCCAGGTAGAAGAAGGCCAGGTAGGTGCCAAAGCTTTCCGAAACCAGGGTAAGGCCCAGCTGGCCCGAGGCGTAGCGCCAGGGTTTCATAGCGCCTCCCGGATCTCCGCCCAGGTGAGGGGGTGGAACTCGGCCAGGACCCGCCGCACCTCGGGGTGGGCCAGGGCGAAGTAGTCCGCCTCCCGGGTGGGCCAGTCGGGTAGGGCCCGGCCCTCGGGGGTGGGGAGGGCGCTGTGGTGAACCAGCTGGTAAAGCCCCGGGGGAAGCCCCGCCAAGCCCAGGTAGAACCCCAGGCGCTCCTCCGGGGGGAGGCCGTAGGGGTCCAGAAAGCGCACCTTGGGGAAGGGGGCCTGGGCCAAAAGCCTTTCCAGATGGGGCAGGAAGGCCGGGGGTACCCCCAGGCCCTCCAGGCTCTCCGGCAGCAAGGGGGGGAGGCGGTAGGCGATGGCCAGGCGTAAGTAAATCTCCGCCAGGTCCGGCCGCAGGGCCGCCCCCTGATGGACGTCCAGGTGGGTGGGGGCAAAAAGCCTAAAGGCCGCCTCGATCTGCGCCCTTAGCTCCCTCTCCACCTCCTCCGGGCAGGCCTGGGTCCAGAGGGCCTCGAGGCTGCCCGGGAAAAACCCCGCCCCGTCCCTCAGGCTCTCCCCCTGGGTCAGGGGGCGCATCCGGGGGGCAGACCACTCGCTGGTGAGGGTGAGGTGCACCCCCAGATCCCGCCCCCGCACCCCACCCGCCCAGGCCCCCGGCACCATGACGCTCCCCGTGGGGAAGCCCAGGGCCTGGTAAGCGGCGTTTTGGGCATGGGTCAGGCCCAGGTCGTCGTGGTGCAGGATGAGAACCCGCCTGCCCTCGAGGCCTAGCCGCGCCAAAACTTCCATACGCCCCCCTTTCCTTTGCTGTCCATTCTACAGGAAAAGGGGGCAGGGCTCTAGGCCAGGGCCAACTCCACCAGCCGCTTGAGGAGCTCGGGGTAGGAAACCCCGGCAGCCTGGAAGAGCTTGGGGTACATGCTGGTGGGGGTGAAGCCGGGAATGGTGTTGATCTCGTTGAGGTAAACTTCCCCTTCCACCAGGAAGAAGTCCACCCGGGCCATCCCGCGGATGCCCAGGAGGCGGTAGGCCTTCAGGGCCATCTCCTGGATGGTCTCCTGGGTACCCGGGTCCAGGGGGGCGGGGATCAGGAGCTCGGCCCTCCCGGGGGTGTACTTGGTCTCGTAATCGTAGAAGGGGGCCTGGTAGCGCACCTCCCCCACGGGGCTGGCCTCGGCGAAGACGTTGCCCAAAACCCCCACCTCCAGCTCCCGCACCCCAAGGAGGGCCTTCTCCACCACCGCTTTGCCGTCGTGGCGGAAAGCCTCCTCCAGGGCCTCCTCCAGCCCGGCATGGCTCTCCACGCGCCGGATGCCCACGCTGGAACCGGTGTTGGCGGGCTTGACGAAGTAGGGAGGTTCAAAGGGGAGAAAGGGCCTCTCCCCAGGGTATAGGGCCACCCAGGGCACCACGGGCACCCCGGCCTGGGCCAGGACCCGCTTGGAGAGGTCCTTGTCCATGCAAAGGGCGCTGGCCGCCACCCCCGCCCCCACGTAGGGCCGGCCCAGGAGCTCCAGAAAGCCCTGCAGGGTCCCGTCCTCGCCCCAGCGGCCGTGCAGGAGGGGAAAGACCACATCGTAGCGGTTCCAGTCCAGGTCGGGAGGAAAGGGGTGTTCCCCCTGAAGGGCCTGGCCTGCCCCTAGGGCCCCAAGGGCCCTTTCCCCCAAGAGCCAGCCCCCGTCCTTGGCGATGACCGCAAGCTCCGTGGGAAAGGGCATGTGTTCCAAAACGCCCCGGGCGGAAAGGAGGGAAACCTCGTGCTCCGGGCTTCGTCCCCCGGCGATGAGGAGCACCCTAGGAAGCGCCATGCCTAAAGCTTATCCCCCTGGCGCAGGTCCAGGCCGTTGTACCGCCCGGCGCAGGGGAGGAGCCCCTCCCTCACCCAGCACGCCACGGCCTCCGCCGCCACCGCCAGGACCCGCTCCACCAGGGGCTCTTCCTCAGGGGAGAAGGGGGAGAGGACGTAGGCCGCCCCCTCCCCCCGGGAAGGGGGCTTGCCGATGCCGATGCGCAGGCGGTGGAAAGCCTCGGTCCCCAGGGCCTCGGCGATGGAGGCCACCCCCCGGTTGCCCGCCGGGCTTCCCCCCGCCCTAAGCCGCAGGCGGCCTAAGGGGAGGTCCATCTCGTCGTGGACCACCAGGATCCGCTCCGGGGGGATGCGGTAAAAGCGGACCAGGGAGGCCACCGCCCGCCCGGTGAGGTTGTAGTAGGTGAGGGGCTTCAAGAAGATCCCCCGCTTTCCCCCCAGTTCCGCCTCGGCCCAAAGGGCCTCCCCCTTGCGGCGGAAGGCCAGGCCCAAGCGGTCCAAGACCATGAAGCCCACGTTGTGCCGGGTCTTGGCGTAGGCCTCCCCGGGATTGCCTTGCCCCACCACCAGGAACATGGCCGCAAAAGGGGGCGGGGAGCCCTGGCCCCCCGCCCCCAAGGGGGGAGGCTAGGCCTCCTCCTCCTTCTTGCCCTTCTTGATGACCTCGGGCTCGGCGGGGGCCTCGAGGGCCTCGGCGGCCAGCTTCTCCACGTCCTCAGGGGGCACCACCGCGGCGATGGTCTCCTCCGGGGAAACCGCAAGCCGCACCCCCTCGGGGAGCTTCAGGTCGGCGGCGTGCAGGCTATCCCCAATGCCCAGGCCGGAAACGTCCACCTCAATGAACTCGGGGATGTTCCGGGGGGAGACCCGCACCAGGATGTCCCGGTGGACCTCCTGCAACACACCCCCCTCCCGCACCCCCTGGGGCGTGCCCACGAAGCGCAAGGGGATGTACATCTCCACCGGCTCGTCGGAGAGGACGTAGAAGTCCACGTGCTCGGGGCGGCGCTTCCGCTTGTCCAGGTTCACCTGGCGCACCAGGGTGGGGAGCTCCTGGCCGTCGGGAAGCTCCAGCACGATCACGTGGTGGATGGCCGCCTGGCGGAAGACCTTGTCAAACTCCCCCAGCTCCACGTAGACCTTGCGGTTCAGGCTCTTGTTGTACATGACCCCAGGGAGCTTGCCCGCCCGGCGCAAGGCGCTAGGCCGCTCCCCTTCCCGGTAGTAAGCCTTCAGGCGATACTCCATGGCTCCTCCCAAAATGAACCAAGCCCCCCCAAGGGGCGCACAAAAAAAAGCTTACCACAACCCCAGACCTTAGGTCAGATGAGGGCGCTTACCGACTGGTTGGTATGCACGTGGCGGATGGCCTGGGCCAGAAGCTCGGCGGTGGAAAGGACGGTGTACCCGCCATCCCTCAAGGGGATGGTATCGGTGAAGACCACCTCGCGGATGGCGGGGTGGGCCAGGTTCTCCTTGGCCCCCCCCACTAGGACGGGGTGGGTGGCCAGGACCACCACCTCGGGCAAGGCCCCCGCCTGGAGGAGGGCCTCCACCCCCCGGCGTATCGTCCCCCCGGTGGAGACGATATCGTCCACCACCAAGGGCCGCTTGCCCGCCACGTCCCCGATCACGTAGGTGACCTCGGTCTCCCGCGGCCCGTGGCGGCGCTTGGCCAGCATGGCGAAGGGGAGGCCCAGGCGCTCGGAAAGCCTGCGGGCCTCCTCGGCCCGGCCCGCGTCCGGGGAGACCACCACGGCGTTTTCCCCATACCCCCGCTCCCGCAGGTAGCGGGCGAAGAGGCGCACGGCGGAAAGGTGGTCCACGGGGATGTCAAAGAAGCCCTGGATCTGGGGGGCGTGGAGGTCAATGGCAACCACCCGGTGGATCCCCACGGCCTCCAGGAGGTTGGCCACCAGCTTGGCGCTCACCGGCTCCCGCCCCTCGGTCTGCTTGTCCTGGCGGGCGTAGCCGAAGTAGGGGATGACGGCGTTGATGCGCCCCGCCGAGCTCCTGCGGGCGGCATCGGCCAGGAGGAGGAGCTCCATGAGGTGGTCGTTCACCGGGGGCGAGGTGGGCTGGATGAGGTAGACATCATCCCCCCGTACGCTCTCCAAGAGCCTTACCCGCACCTCCCCGTCGGGGAAGCGGTCCACCAGGGCCTGTCCCAAAGGCACCCCCAGGGCCTCGGCCACCCGCCGGGCCAGGTCCGGGTGGGCGCTCCCGGTGAAGAGCCGGATTCCCATGGCGGGGTCCCCCACTCAGTATACGAGGGCCCGGGCCAGGAGGCCGAGGCGCCTCGAGGCCTCCTCCAAAAAGGCCTGGAAGTCTGCCGCTGCCCCCTCCCCTGCCCCGTCGGTCACGGCCCGCACCAGGGCCATGGGGCGGCGGAAGCGCCAGGCCACCATGAGGGCCGCCGCCCCCTCCATCTCCACGGCGCTGGCCCCGTGGAGCGCTCTCAGCCTTTCCGCCTCTTCCCGGGAGGCCAGAAACCGGTCCCCCGTGGCCACCACCCCCCGGCGGGCGGAAAAGCCCAGGGCCCGGGCCGCGGCCTCAGCCCGCCCCAGGAGGAGGGGGTCCGAGGGGAAAAACCGCAGGCCCAAAGCGGTCTCCCCCGGCGCCCGGCCAAAGGGGGTGAGGTCCACATCCCACTGCACCGCCCGCTCGGCCAGGAGGAGGTCCAAGGCCCTAAGCCCGGGGTCCAGGGCCCCCGCCACCCCCAGGAAAAAGCCTGCCTCTGGGGCAAAACGGGTGAGGACGTGGGCCACGGCCATGGCCGCCGCCACCTTCCCCACCCCCGTTTCCGCCACCAGAACCCCTGGTCCCAGGTGGAGGGGAAAGGGGGCTTCCAGGGTTTCCTCCGCCCCCAGGGCCTGGCGCAGGGCCCGGGCCTCCTCGGGCTCGGCGGCGAAGAAGGCGGTCATGCCCCCTCCAGGGGAACCGTGGGCTGGACCTTTAGGCCCTCCCGGAGGACCTTTTCCGCCCAGGCCTTGGCCCCTTGGAGGTCGTGGTCCCGGTAGTTGCCGCACGCCCGGAAGCCCGCCCCGGGGATGGGCCCCTGGTGGACCAAAACGTCGCGCAGGGCCCGCTCCAGGGCCACCAGAACCGCCTCCTCCCCCAGGGGGCCTTCCGCCACCAGGTAGAAGCCGGTGCGGCACCCCATGGGGGAAAGGTCTATGACCCCTTCCAGGTGGTCCCTCAGGTACCCCGCCAGGAGGTGCTCCAGGGTGTGGAGGCTGGCGGTGGGGATGGCCTCCCGGTTGGGTTGGGCCAGCCTCAGATCGTACTTCTCCACCACCCCTCCCCCGAGGGGCTTCCGGCCCGCCAGGCGCACATAGGGGGCCCGCACCTTGGTGTGGTCCAGGGCAAAGCTTTCCACCTCGGCCATGGCCCCATCCTACCCTGGTAGACTGGCCTCCATGGTCCTGGTGCTGGACTTCGGCTCCCAGTACACCCGGCTCATCGCCCGCAGGCTCCGGGAACTCCGGGCCTTCTCCCTCATTCTCCCGGGCACGGCCCCCCTGGAGGAGGTCCTGAGGCATAACCCCCAGGCCCTCATCCTGTCCGGGGGACCCAACAGCGTCTTTGACCCCCACGCCCCCAGGCCCGACCCCCGGGTGCTCCGCCTGGGCCTGCCCACCCTGGGCATCTGCTACGGGATGCAGCTCCTGGCCCAGGAGCTCGGGGGAAAGGTGGAGCGGGCGGGCCGGGCCGAGTACGGCAAGGCCCTCCTGACCCGCCACACCGGCCCCCTCTTCCGCGGCCTGGAGGGGGAGGTGCAGGTCTGGATGAGCCACCAGGACGCCGTCACCGAGCTCCCCCCGGGCTGGCGCGTTTCCGGGGAAACCGAGGAGAACCCCGTGGCGGCCATGGAGGCCCCAGACGGCAAAACCTTCGCCGTGCAGTTCCACCCCGAGGTGGCCCACACCCCCAAGGGGATGCAGATGCTGGAAAACTTCCTGGAGTTGGCCGGGGTCCGGCGGGACTGGACCCCGGAGCACATCCTGGAGGAAAGGGTGCGGGAGGTGCGGGAACGGGTGGGAGGGGAGCGGGTGCTCCTGGCCCTTTCCGGGGGGGTGGACTCCAGCACCCTGGCCCTCCTCCTGGCCAAGGCCGGGGTGGACCACCTGGCCGTCTTCGTGGACCACGGCCTCCTGCGCCTGGGGGAGCGGGAGGAGGTGGAAGGGGCCCTAAGGGCCTTGGGGGTAAACCTCCGGGTGGTGGAGGCCAAGGGGCGCTTCCTAAAGGCCCTCAAGGGGGTGGAAGACCCCGAGGAGAAGCGCAAGATCATCGGGCGGGCCTTCGTGGAGGTCTTCTCCGGGGTGGCCCGGGAGGAAGGCCCCTTCCGCTTCCTGGCCCAGGGCACCCTTTACCCCGACGTGATTGAGTCCGCGGGCGGACACGGGGCGGCCAAGATCAAAAGCCACCACAACGTGGGGGGCCTGCCCGAGGACCTGGGGTTTGAGCTCCTAGAACCCTTCCGCCTTCTCTTCAAGGACGAGGTGCGGGAACTGGCCCTCCTCCTGGGCCTTCCCGACCCCATCCGCCTCCGCCACCCCTTCCCCGGGCCGGGGCTGGCGGTGCGCATCCTGGGGGAGGTGACGGAGGAGCGCCTCTCCATCCTGCGCCAGGCGGACGACCTCTTCACGAGCCTTCTCCGGGAGTGGGGCCTTTACGGCCAGGTGGCCCAGGCCCTGGCCGTCCTCACCCCCTTGCGCAGCGTGGGGGTGGCGGGGGATGAGCGCAAGTACGGCTATGTCCTGGCCCTGCGGGCGGTGACCACCGAGGACTTCATGACCGCCGACTGGGCCAGGCTGCCCCTGGAGTTCCTGGACGAGGTGGCCCGGCGCATCACCCGCAGGGTGCCCGAGATAGGCCGGGTGGTCTACGACATCACCTCCAAGCCCCCGGCCACCATAGAGTGGGAGTGAGGGGAAAAGGGCCAAGCCCCAGGGGGCTCAGGGCCAGGGTGGACCTCGAGGTCCCCCCAGGGGTAGACTGGAAGGGAAAGGAGGCCAAGGATGCCCACCTTCATCGTCCTCAGCACCCTGACGGACGACGGCGCCGAGACCCTGGTGAAGAACCCCGAGCGGATCAAGGAGGTCAACCAGGAGCTGGAAAGGGACTTTGGGGTCAAGGTGGTGGCCCAGTACGCCGTCTTGGGCCCTTACGACTTCGTGAACATCGTGGAGGCGGCGGACGCCACCAGCGTGGCCCGGGCCATGCTCCACCTGGCCTCCAGGGGCAGCGTCAAGACCACCACCCTGGAGGCCATCCCCGTGGCCGACCTCATCGCCAAGCTCAAGTAAGGTGGAGGTCCTGGAAACCTCGGTCTACGCCCGGGACCTGGAGGGGGCGCGGGCCTTTTACGAGGGGGTTCTGGGTCTCCCCTGCTTCCAGTTCAAGCCTCCCCGGCACGCCTTCTTCCGCGCCGGGCGGGGGGTGTTCCTGGTCTTCAACCCCGAGCTCACGGAAGGGGACGAAACCCTCCCGCCCCACGGGGCCCGGGGCAGCGTTCACGTGGCCTTCCGCGTGGCGGAAGAGGAGCTTCCCCTTTGGGAAAGGCGCCTCCTGGCGGCGGGCTTCCCCGTGTGGTGGGCCCAGTGGCCCAAAGGGAAAAGCCTCTACACCCGCGACCCCGAGGGGAACCTGGTGGAGCTGGCCCCGGCCAGCATCTGGGGCTTAGAATAGCCGGGCGGTGAAGCGGGTGGAGCTTTTCACCGACGGGGCCTCCCTGGGCAACCCCGGGCCCGGAGGGTGGGCGGCCCTTTTGCGCTACGCCGGGCGGGAGAAACTCCTCTTTGGGGGGGAGGCCTGCACCACCAACAACCGCATGGAGCTCACCGCGGCCCTGGAGGGGCTCAGGGCCCTCAAGGAGCCCTGCGAGGTGGACCTCTACACGGACAGCCAGTACCTGCAGAAGGCCCTGGACGAGGGCTGGCTGGAGCGCTGGGCAAAGAACGGCTGGCGCACCCGGGAGGGGAAGCCGGTCAAGAACCAGGACCTGTGGCAGGCCCTCCTGCAGGCCATGGCGGGCCACCGGGTACGCTTCCACTGGGTGCGGGGGCATGCCGGCCACCCGGAGAACGGGCGGGTGGACCGGGAGGCCCGGCGCCAGGCCCAGGAGCAAAAGGCCAAGGTCCAGGCCCCCTGCCCGCCCTAGGCCCCTCCTCCCACGCTTTTCTCCGATGGAGCATAAAAGCGTTATACTTGGGGCATGCCAGGCGAACGCGCCCACAAGCTCCCCCTCGAGGACCCGGGGCAGAAGGCCAACAAGGATGCCTGGGTGGCCCTGGTACGGGATTTCAAGGAAAGCCTGGAAAGGGTGCGCCAAGGCGGGGGCCCTAAGGCGGTGGAGCGGCAACACCAAAAGGGACGCCTCACGGCCCGGGAACGCATCGCCCGCCTCATTGACCCGGGAACGGAGTTCTACGAGCTCATGGCCTTTGCCGGGTACGGGATGTACGGGGAGTGGGGCGGGGCCCCCGCGGGCGGGGTGGTGACGGGCCTGGGACGGATCGCGGGCCGGGACTGGATGATCATCGCCAACGACGCCACGGTGAAGGCCGGGGCCTTCTTCCCCATCACCGCCAAAAAGGTCATCCGGGCCCAGACCATCGCCCTGGAAAACCGCATCCCCACCGTTTACCTGGTGGACTCCGCCGGGGTCTTCCTGCCCCTTCAGGACGAGGTCTTCCCCGACCAGGACGACTTTGGCCGCATCTTCTACCTCAACGCCCGCATGTCCGCCCTGGGCATCCCCCAGATCTCGGCCATCATGGGCAACTGCGTGGCCGGGGGGGCCTACCTGCCGGTGATGACCGATATCCTCCTCATGACCGAGGGGAGCGGCCTCTACCTGGCCGGGCCCGCCCTGGTGAAGGCGGCCATCGGGCAGGAGGTCTCCTCGGAGGAGCTGGGGGGGGCCCGGATGCACGCGGAGGTCTCTGGCACCGTGGACTTCTACGAGCCCACGGACGAGGCCGCCCTGGAGCGCATCCGGAAGCTCGCCGCCCTCTACCCGCCCCCCCGCCTGGCCCCTTGGGCCGAGGGGCGGAAGGAGCCCCAAGAACCCCGGTATCCGCCCGAGGACCTCTACGGCCTGGTGGCCCCCGATGGCTCCCGGCCCTACGATCTACGGGAGGTGATCGCCCGCCTGGTGGACGGCTCGGAGTTCTTGGAGTACAAGGGGGGGTACGGGGAGACCCTGGTCACGGGCTTCGCCCGGATTGGCGGCTTCCCGGTGGGCATCGTGGGCAACCAGCGCCTGGTCCTGAAGAAGAAGGGGCGGATTGAGGTGGGCGGGGTCATCTACCCCGAGGCGGCGGACAAGGCCGCCCGCTTCATCCTGGAGGTGAACCAGGTGGGCATCCCCCTCCTCTTCCTCCAGGACGTTTCCGGCTTCATGGTGGGCAAGGAGGCGGAACAGGCGGGGATCATCCGGCGGGGAGCCAAGCTGGTGAACGCGGTGTCCAACTCCCGGGTGCCCAAGATCACCCTGATCCTGGGGGGCTCCTTCGGCGCGGGCAACTACGCCCTGGCGGGCAAGGCCTATGGCCCCCGCTTCCTTTTCGCCTGGCCCAGCGCCAAGTACGCGGTCATGGGCGGGGCCCAGGCGGCCAAAACCCTTTTGGAACTGGAGGTGGAGAAGCTCAAGCGGGAGGGCAAGGAGCCCTCGGACGAGGACCTAAAGGAGCTTTACGAGCGCATCAAGGGCCGCTACGAGGAAACCCTGGACCCCCGGTACGCCGCGGCCAGGCTCTGGGTGGACGGGGTGATCTTCCCCCACGAAACCCGGAAGTGGCTTATCAAGGCCCTCGAGGCCTGCGCCCTGAACCCGGAAATGGAGCCTTTCCGGGTAGGGGTCTTCCAGGTGTGAGGCCATGGGCGCCGTGAAGTGGGTGGAATGCCCCCGGGACGCCTGGCAGGGGTTTAGCCGCTTCATTCCCACCGAGGAGAAGGTGGCCTTCCTGGAGAAGCTCCTTGCGGCTGGCTTCCGCCACCTGGACCTGACCAGCTTCGTCTCCCCCAGGTGGGTGCCCCAGATGGCCGACGCGGAAGAGGTCCTCGCCGCCCTGCCCCCACCCCAAGGCCGCACCTATCTGGCCATCGTGGCCAACGAGAAGGGGCTGGAGCGGGCCCTAGCTACCCAAAACCTCACCCACGTGGGCTATCCCTTCTCCCTTTCGGAAACCTTCCAGCGCAGAAACACCAACCGCTCCCTGGAGGAGTCCTGGCCCCTGGTGGCGGAGATGGTCCGGGCCACCCGAGGGCGGCTTGGCCTCGTGGTCTACCTCTCCATGGCCTTCGGCAACCCCTACGGGGACCCGTGGGACGCGGAAAGAGTCTTGGAGGCCATCGCCCGCCTAAGGGAAGTGGGGGTGGGGGAGATCGCCCTGGCGGACACCTACGGCCTGGCGGAGCCGGAAAGGATTTTCGCCGTGCTGCAAAAGGCCGTGGAGCGGTTTGGCCCCGAAGGGCTTGGGGCCCACCTGCACGCCCGGCCCGAGGGGGTCTTGGCCAAGGTGGAGGCCGTGCTGGAGGCCGGGGTCTTGTGGCTGGAAGGGGCCCTGGCCGGGGTGGGGGGGTGCCCCTTCGCCGGGGACGAGCTGGTGGGCAACCTGCCCACGGAAAGGGTCCTCCCCTTCCTGGAGGCCAGGGGCCTCCGCACCGGGGTGGACCTCGAGACCCTGCCGGGGCTTGCGGGGGAGGCCGCCCGGCTACGGGCCCTTTACGGGTAGGCCGCCCCGGAGGTAGATGCCGGGGTCGGTGGGGTTGGCGATGGCGCCCACCCGCTTGAGGAGGACCTCCGGGGGCAGGTCCAGGAGGGCCGTCATCTCCCCGGGGGAGACCACGGCTTCATAAAACCGCCGCGCCCCTCCCTGGAGGAGGTAGGCCACCAGCTCGGCCAGGGCCTCCTCCCCCCCGGGGAAGGCGGGGCCGAAGGCATCCGGGGTAAGGAGGTCCTTTTTGCCCCCGTGGAGGAGAAGGGCGTAGCGGGCCTTCTCGCGGCGGTCCTGCCAGTCGGTGACGAGGTAGACCTTGGCCTCGGGCAGGCGGAAGCCCTTGAGGGCTTCCTTTAGGGCCTCGAGGGTAAGCCTGGGCGCAGCGCGCAGGCCGATGCGTTCCATGGCCCCATCTTACCCCCTTCCCCGGGGGCAAAGGTCCCCTAGAGGAGCTTGCGGGCGTAGATCACCTGGCCCGCATGGTGCTGGGCGTGCTCCACCAGGTGGTGGAGGACATGGGCCCTGGGGGCCCTCACCCCCAGGTGGCCCACGGCCACCTCCTCCGAAAGGGCCTCTTCCCTCACCTCCCGGAAGGCGGCAAGGAGCCCATCCCAGGCCTCGCGGAAGCGGGCCACCACCACGGCCTTGGGCTCGGCCTCCCCCCTTAGCTCCCACTCCCTGCCCCGCGTGGCCCACCCGGGAAGCCCCAGGCCCAAGGCATAGGCCCCAAGGCGCAAGGAGCTTCCGGCAATGTGGCGCACCAGGCCGCCGATGGGGTTCGCCTCCTCCTTGGGCCGCCACCAGAAGGCCTCCTCGGGAAGGTCAAAGGCCCAGCCTTCCAGGTGGAGGGCCACCTCCTCCAGGCCCCGGATCCAGGCGGAAACCGCCGGGGGCACCCCCGGCACCAAGGGCTCCAAAAAGGGCGCGGGCATGGCCTTAGTCTACGCCGCTAGACTGGGGGCGTGGAGCCTCTCGCCCTCTTCGGGCTTGCCCTCCTCCTCTACCTCCTTTACCTCCTACGGCCCAAGCCGCCTGCCCGCTGCCCCCGTTGTGGCCTCCCCAGGGCCCTGGCGGAGGAAGTGCGCCGCCACAGGCGCTTCTGCCCCCACCTGGCCTTCCGGGCCTGCCCCTTTGACCCCCGGAAAGGGGTTTACCGCTTACGGCGATGAGCCCTCAGGAAGCCTGGCGCGCCCTGGAGTTGGACCTCGCCGACTACTTGGCCCACAAGGGGGTCAAGCCCTCCTGCCAGGCGGGGTGCTTTGCCTGTTGTTTTGGCCTCGTGACCCTTTCCCGCCTGGAGGGAGAGGCCCTCCTCCCCCAGCTCACGGAGGGCCAGAGGGCCCGCCTCCTGGAGGAAGGCCCAAGGCGCCTCGCCCTCTTAGCGGAGGGGAAGGACCAGGCGGACTTCCCCAGCCGCTTCTTCCGAAGCCGCACCCCCTGCCCCTTCCTGGAGGGGGGGCTTTGCGGCGTCTACCCCCATAGGCCCCTGGCCTGCCGGGGCCTCCTCACCGCCCACGACCCCAGCCTCTGCCACCCCGAGGCCCAAACCCCGCCCGACCACTTCCTAAAGGTACCCTGGCGGATGGCCCACCTGCGCATGGAAAGGCTTTGGGAAGAAGAGCAAAGGCGCTATGGTTTTGCCGTCATTGGGGAGCTGGGAAGCCTCCTGTACCTCCTCCTAAGGGGGCTTCCCCCAGAGAGGGAAGGGGTGGAGGCCCTTTTGCAAACCCTGGGGGTTCTGGGCGGGTCCTGGGGGTTCCAGGTGGTCTAAAGGGGCGGCCCTGGGGCCGCCCCTTTGGCGGAGGGGGCGGGATTCGAACCCGCGAGGCCCCTTGCGGGGCCTACCGGTTTTCGAGACCGGCCCGTTCAACCGCTCCGGCACCCCTCCCTGAGCCGGGAGAAGAAATCCCTCAAAAGCTTAGCACAGGCGCCCTCCAAGACGCCACCCCGCATCCCACCCCCCTGGCCGAAGCGGGTGAGGGCCCCTTCCTTGAGGTTTTCCGCCCCGTAGACCACCTCCACCCCGGCCTCCTTCAGGGCGTGGTGGCACATGCGGCAGGGCTCGAGGGTCACGTAAAGCCTCCCCCCCCGGGCCTCCTTGCCCGCTTGGCGCAGGAGAAGGAGTTCCGCATGGGCCGTGGGGTCCTTGAGGGCCTCCACCCGGTTGTGGGCCCGGAAGACCCTTCCCCCCACCACCAAAACCGCCCCCACCGGCACCTCCCCCTCCCCTAGGGCAGCCTTGGCCTCCTCCAGGGCCAGGGCCATGCCGCGCTCCTCCTCCCCGGGGGGATAGAGGCCCAGCACCGCCTCCACCCGCTTCCCCTCGGCCCGCACCGGCCACAGCCCCTTGAGCTCCCTGGGTACTCCCTTTTCCGCCAAGAAGTCCCAAATCCGCTTGCGGCCAAAGGGCCTTTCCAAATAATCCCCCGGCTCCGGGCGGCGGAAGCCAGGGGGCAAGGGCAGCCTGGGCTCTGGAGGGAGGAGGAAAAGGGTACCCCCCTTCCGCCGGGCCAGGTACCCCCCGGGCAGGGTGGCTGCCCTCCCCCGCAAGGCCCCTTCCAGTAGCTCCACCAGGCGGGCCTCAGGCCGCAGGCCCAAGGCCTCCAGCACCTGCCTAAGGGCCCGCCGCCGCAGGGCCTCCGGGGCCTGGAGGAGGGGGATTGCCCGGTAGGCGGGGACAAAGAAGCGGGGGTCGGGGAGGAGGCGGGCCCGGGCCATCCCCTCCAGGTAGGCCTCCTCCCCCTCCCGGACCTCGGCGAAGCGGGCAAGGGCCTCCCGGGCCCGGGGGAAGCGGGCAAGGAGAGAGGGAAAGACCATGAGGCGCAGGTAGTTGCGGTCCCAAGTGGGGTCCTGGTTGGAGGGGTCCTCCCGCCAAGCCTCCCCCAAACCCTCCAGGTAGGCCCGGAGCTCCTCCCGGGCAAAAGGGAGGAGGGGCCGGACCAAGAGGCCCTCCTTCTCCCGGATCCCCAGGGCCCGGGCGGTGCCCTGGAGGAGCTTGAGCAGGACGGTTTCCGCCTGGTCGTCCAGGGTATGGGCGGTGAGGATGGCCTTGGCCCCCACCTCCCGGGCCACCCGGTGGAGGAAGGCGTAGCGGATCTGCCGGGCCAGGGCCTCGAGGTTCTCCCCCCGCTCCCGGGCGATCCTCCCCACCTCCACCCGCTCGGCGCGGAAGGCAAAGCCCAGACGCTGGGCCAGGGCGCGGACGAAGGCCAGGTCCTCCCCGCTTTCCGGGCGGAGGGCGTGGTCCAAGTGGGCCACCACCCCCTGCCGCCCGGCCCGGCGCACCAGGTGGGCCAGGGCCACGGAATCCCCGCCCCCGGACACCGCCAAGACCAAGGGGTCCTGAGGGGCCAGGCGGGCTAAGCGCTCGGCGAAGGCCGCCTCCAGCCCTTGCACGCCCCCACTATAGCCCGCTACCCTGAGGGACATGCGCCTCCGCTTCCGGGAAAATGGCCCCTATGTCCTGGACCTACCCCAGGGAACCCCCTTCCGCTGGCAGGGAGAGGAGAGGAAACGGGAGGGACCAAGCTGGCCCTTTGCCGCTTTAGGCTACTCCCGGGAAAAGCCCTTCTGCGACGGAAGCCACAAGGAGGCGGGGTTCCAGGGGGAAGGCGGCGAGGTGCCAGGGGAAGGATGAGCCCTTACCTTCTCTCCATGGCCTTGGTGGTGGCCAGCCTCACCCTGTACCAGGTGGCCCAGCGCGCCATGCCCCCCACGGCCAACCCCTTTGCCCTCCTGGTCCTGGTCTACGGGGTGGCCCTGGCCCTGAGCGCCCTGGGCCTCCTCCTCTACCCGGCGAAGGGGGGGCTTGCGGACCTCCTCCGCGAGCCCTCCTGGGCCCCCTGGGCCCTGGGGCTGGCCGTGGTGGGGATAGAGCTGGGCTACCTTCTGGTCTACCGCACGGGCTGGCCCTTGGCCCTAGCCCCCGTGGTGGCCAACGTGGGCACCCTGCTCCTCCTGGTGCCCCTGGGCTTCCTTTTCTTCCGGGAAAGCCTATCCCCAGGCCAGCTCCTTGGCCTCCTCCTGGCCCTTCTGGGCTTCATCCTCCTGCGCTCTCAGTAGAGGAACTCCCGGACGTCGTACCGGGCCGCCCGCAGGCCCAGCCGGCGCACCCCCTGGGCCCAGGCCCGGACCTCCCCCTCCAGGTCCTCCAGGGGTTCCAAGCCCCAGAGGGCGTAGGGGGTACCAGGGGCTTCTTGAAAGGGCGAAAGGTAGACCACATCCCCCCGGTCCAGGGATAGCTGGGCCAAAAGGGCCAGGCTTTCCCGGCGGTGGGCCTCGGCGAAGGCCTTCCCTCCTGCCCCCACCAGGAAGATGACCCCCAGGGAAAGGCCCGCCCCTTTGAGGGCCCGCACCAGGGGGATGGCCTCTTGGGGGTGGCCAGGCTTGTTCAGGAGCCGGAGAAGGGGGGCATGCCCCGTCTCCAGGCCCAGGTGGACCCGCCTCAGGCCCAGGGCCCGAAGCCGCTCCCACCAGGAGGCCTCCTTCCTAAGCCCGGTGAAGAGGTCCAAAAAGCCCTGCACCGCCTCCCCGGGAAAGGCCCGGCCCACCGCCTCCAGGAGGGGCAGGAGGGGCTCGCCCAGGCTGAGGGCGTTCCCGTCTGCCAGAAACACCCCCCGCCGCAAAAGCCGCCCCCGGCCCAGCAGGGCCAGAACCCGCTCCAGGTGCTCCGCGAAGACCTCTGGGGTGCGCTTCTGAAAGGGGCGGTCCTGGTAGAAGGCGCAGAAGGCGCAGCGGTTCCAGGTGCAGCCCGTGGTGGCCTGGAGGACCACGGAAAGGTAGGCCTCAGGGGGGAGGATGCTCACGGGCCAGGGGTAGGCCCGGCGGTAAGGGGTGGGGTCCAGGAGGGCCTCCGGGGTCCAGCGGAGGACCTCGGCCCGCCGGGTGGGGTCTTGCAGGTGGGCCTCGGCCAGGGCCAGGATCTCCTGGTAGACCTGGAGGGCCTCCTCCTCCCCCAGGCGCCGCCTCCGCCTCTCCCCTTCCCGGTGGCGGAGGTGGAGGCTCCCGTCCAGGGACCGCTTGTAGGTGCGCCCCTGGCGGAAGTAGTGGTAGGGCCTTCCCTCCCGGTCAAAGGAAAGGACCCTCTCCCCCAGGGAGAGGAGGGTGGCCTCGGGCCGCAGGAGCTCCACGGCCTTAGAATAAGGCCCGTGGCGCTTTCGGCCCTGCAAGGCCTCCTCTCCCCCCAGGTCCTGGCCCACCTCACCCCCTTGGGGGGGTTTGAGGCCCGGGTCTACACCGACGGGGAAAGGGTGTACAAGGTGTACAGGCCCGAGGAGGCCCACCTGGCGGCCCTCGAGGCCCGGAGGATGGCCCGGGCCGGCCTGGGGAGCTTTGTCCTGGGGGTGGAGGTGGTGGAGGGCCAGGGGGTGCTCATCACCCGCCGCTTCCCCGGAAAACCCTTCTCCCCCGAAGCCTTCACCCAGAAGACCCTGGCCGCCCTCTCCCACCTTTTCCTCTCCCTGCACCGCCTCCCCGAGCCCGGGGGGGTAAGGCGGGAGGCCCTTTTGGAACGCCTAGAACGCTTCCGGGAAAGCCTCCACCCCTTCCCCGAGGCCCTGGCCCTCCTCGAGGCCCTGGAGCGGGAGGTGGACCTGGCCGCGGGAGCCGAGCACCGCTTCTGCCACCGGGACGCCTGGGCCGGCAACCTCCTGTTGAAGGAAGCTGGCCAGGAAGGCCCCGAGGTGATGCTGGTGGA
This sequence comes from Thermus sp. CCB_US3_UF1, assembly GCF_000236585.1. Classification (NCBI taxonomy): domain Bacteria; kingdom Thermotogati; phylum Deinococcota; class Deinococci; order Thermales; family Thermaceae; genus Thermus; species Thermus sp. CCB_US3_UF1. Next base: position 683,007 of record NC_017278.1, on the reverse strand, counting down.
CTGGGTGCGCGCGGGGGGGGACGATCCGGCGCGGGACCTGGCCCTCCTCAAGACGGGAAGCCTGGACCTCTTGGGGGAAGGGGCCGCCCGGGAGGCCCTTTTCCGCCTGGCCCGCCTGTACCCTAAGGAGGTGCGGGAGCGCCTGGCCTTCTACGTGCCCCTCACCTACCTCCACGACCTGCACTGGTTCCGCACCAAGCACCCTGAGGGGTTCGCCGAGGCCCTAAAGGAGAAGCTTCCCCGGGCGGCAAGCTTCCTCCGGGACTGCCTTCCCCGCAGGGGCGGGGCGTGTTAGGCTCTTGGGGATGAGGATCACCCTGGTGGACCACCCCCTGGTCCAGCACAAGCTGGCCCACCTGCGGGACAAACGCACGGGCGCCAAGGACTTCCGGGAGTTGGCCGAGGAGCTCTCCCTCCTCATGGCCTACGAGGCCATGCGGGACCTGGAGCTCAGGGAAACCCTGGTGGAAACCCCCGTGGCCCCAGCCCGGGTCAAGGTGCTCTCGGGGAAGAAGCTGGCCCTGGTGGCCATCCTCCGGGCGGGCCTGGTCATGGTGGAGGGCATCTTGAAGCTGGTGCCCCACGCCCGGGTGGGGCACATCGGCCTCTACCGGGACCCCGAGTCCTTGAAGCCGGTGCAGTACTACGCCAAGCTCCCCCCGGACATCGCCGAGCGCCGGGTCTTCCTCCTGGACCCCATGCTGGCCACGGGGGGAAGCGCCAGCCACGCCCTAGGCCTTCTCAAGGCGCGGGGAGCCAAGGGCGTCAAGCTCATGTGCCTCATCGCCGCCCCTGAGGGCCTGGAGCGCATCCGGCAGGACCACCCCGACACCGAGGTGGTGGTGGCCGCCATTGACGAGCGCCTCAACGAGCACGGCTACATCGTCCCCGGCCTAGGGGATGCCGGGGACCGGATCTACGGCACCAAATGAGCGAGCTCCTCAAGCGCATCGGCGTCGCCGAGCCCACGGGCACGGGGTGGGTCACCGTGGCCTTCGCCTTCCTCCTGGCCCTTTTCTTCACCTGGCGCTTCCTTCCCCACGTGCGCCGCTTCGCCCTCAAGGTGGGCTGGGCCGACCAGCCCAACGAGCGGCGGCTGAACCGGGAGCCCCTCCCCAACGCCGGGGGCCTTGCGGTCTACGCGGGGGTGGTGCTGGCCCTGGTGGTGGCGGCCTTCCTCCGGCCCATCCTGGTGGAACAGGTCCTCATCCAGGTCCTGGCCATCCTCCTCGGGGGGGCCTGGCTGGTCCTGGTGGGCTTCATGGACGACCAGTTCGGCCTCCCCCCCCTTTTCCGCCTCTTCGTGCAGACCCTGGCCGCCCTCCTCCTCATGGCCGTAGGGATCCGCTTTGAGGCGGCCTTCGGCACCCCGTTGGACCCCGCCTTGGGCCTGCTCCTCACCTGGCTTTGGGTGGTGGGCATCACCAACGCCCTGAACCTCATGGACGGCCTGGACGGCCTGGCAGGGGGGATCGCCTACATCAGCGCCGTAAGCCTCCTTTTCGTTTCCGCCCAGTTCCCCTTCTGGGCCGCGGGCACCCTGGTCCTGGCCGCCCTGGCCGGGGCGGCCTTGGGCTTCCTAAGGCACAACCTCCACCCGAGCCGCATCATCCTGGGGGATGCCGGGGCCTACTTCCTGGGCTACACCCTGGCGGCCACGGCCCTGCTGGGCAACCTCAAGCTCACCACCTTCCTGGGCCTCCTCCCCCCCATCCTCTTCCTTCTCCTGCCCATCCTGGACACCACCCAGGTGGTGGTGCGCAGGCTCCTTAAGGGGCAGAACCCCCTCTCCACCCCGGGCAAGGACCACATCCACCACCGCCTCCTGGCCCGGGGGCTCTCGCAAAGACGGGTGGCCTTCGCCCTCTGGGGGGTGGCCCTGGCCTTCAACCTTCTGGCCATGGCCTACCTGGGCATGCCCCTGGAGGCGGTGGGGGCCAGCCTCCTGGCCAGCGTGCTGGGCCTGGCCTGGGTCACCTACCGCCGGCTCAAGGCCCTTTGGCGGGGGGAGGTGGGGGGATGAAGCGGGTGGTCCTGGCCTTCGGCACCCGGCCCGAGGCCACCAAGATGGCCCCGGTCTACCTGGCCCTCCGGGGCCTGCCCCACCTGGAGCCCCTCATCCTCCTCACCGGCCAGCACCGGGAACAGCTCCGCCAGGCCCTAAGCCTTTTTGGCCTGCGGGAGGACCGGAACCTGGACGTGATGCAGGAGCGCCAGACCCTCCCCGACCTGGCGGCCCGGATCCTTCCCCAGGCGGCCCGGGCCTTGCGGGAGATGCGGGCGGACTACGTCCTGGTGCACGGGGACACCCTCACCACCTTCGCCGTGGCTTGGGCGGCCTTCCTGGAAGGGATCCCCATGGGGCATGTGGAGGCCGGGCTCAGGAGCGGGAACCTGAAAGAGCCTTTCCCCGAGGAGGCCAACCGCCGCCTCACCGACGTCCTCACCGACCTGGACTTCGCCCCCACCCCCCTGGCCAAGGCCAACCTCCTGCGGGAGGGGAAGGGGGAGGCGGGGATCCTGGTGACGGGGCAGACCGGGGTGGACGCCGTCCTCCTGGCCGCGAGGCTGGGGAGGCTTCCCGAGGGCCTGCCCCCCGGGCCCTACGTCACCGTGACCATGCACCGGCGGGAGAACTGGCCCATCCTGGGGGAGCTGGCCCGGGCCCTAAGGCGGGTGGCCGAGGCCTTCCCTCACCTTACCTTCGTCTACCCGGTGCACCTGAACCCCGTGGTGCGGGAGGCGGTCTACCCGGTGCTCAAGGGGGTGAGGAACTTCGTCCTGCTGGACCCCTTGGAGTACGGCCCCATGGCGGCCCTGATCCGGGAGAGCCTGCTTTTGGTTACGGACTCCGGGGGGCTTCAGGAGGAGGGGGCGGCTTTGGGGGTGCCGGTGGTGGTGCTGCGCAACGTGACCGAGCGGCCGGAAGGCCTCGAGGCCGGCATCCTGAAGCTGGCCGGCACCGACCCCGAGGGGGTCTACCGGACGGTGAAGGGGCTTTTGGAAAGCCCGGAGGAGCTTTCCCGCATGCGCCAGGCCAAAAACCCCTACGGGGACGGTAAGGCCGGGGAGCGGGTGGCCCGGGGGGTGGCCTGGCGGCTTGGCCTCGGGCCTAGGCCGGCGGACTGGGACCCTTAGGCCAGGGGCGGAGCTGGTAAAGCCCCACCAGGAGGACCACCCCCCCCAGGGCCAGGGCCGCCCACCGCCCCCCTAGGGCCTCAAAGAGAAGGCCGGTGAGGTAGGCCCCCAGGGGCCCCGTGCCCAGCATGACCAGGCTGTAGACGGCCATGACCCGGCCCCGTAGCCGGTCGGGCACGGAGAGCTGCACCAGGGTGTTGGCGTTGATGAGGACGGAGATCATGCCAAACCCCCCCAGGGCGAGGAAGAGGGGAGCCAGGGCGGGCTTGGGCAGGAAGAGGCCCAGGTGGGCCAAGGCCAGGAGAAACACCCCCAGAAGGAGCCGCACGGGCTTGGGCCGCCCGGTGAAGGCCATGACCAGGGCCGCCCCCAGGGCGCCCAGGCCCACGGAGGAGACCAGGAAACCGTACCCGGTGGCGGAAAGCCCCAGGACCAGCCGGGCGTAGGCGGGGACCAGGGTCTGGAAGTTCATGCCGAGAAGGCTGGCGAAAAGGACCAGCCCCACCACCCGCCGCACCAGGGGGTGTTCCAGGACGAAGCGCACCCCCTCCTGGGCCTCCCGCCACCAGCGGCCATCCCCTTCCCCTCGAGGCCCTGGGGGGACGCGGCGGAGGACCAGGAGCAGGGGGAGGAAGGAAAGGGCGTTGGCCAGATAGGCCACCCCTACCCCAAAAAGGGCGATGAGAAAGCCGGATAGGGCCGGGCCCAGGAGGCGGCTGGTGTTGAAGCCGAAGGAGTTGAGGGCGATGGCCCCGGGGTAGCGCTCCCGCCCCGCCAGCTCCACGGTGAAGCTCTGGCGCACGGGCAGGTCCATGGCGTTCAGGGCCCCGTAGAGGAAGGCGAAGAGGAGGACGTGGCCGTAGCGCACCCAGCCCGTGAGGATAAGGAGGCCCATGAGGAGGGCCAGGAGCATCATCCCCCCCTGGGTCAAGAGGAGGAGGTTGCGCTTGGGGTAGCGGTCGGCCAGGACCCCGGCGGGCAGGGAGAAGAGCAGGGAGGGCAGGAACTGCAGGGCCACCACCAGCCCCAACCGCTCGGCGCTCCCCGTGAGGAGGAGGACCAGCCACCCCTGGGCGGCGGACTGCATCCAGGTGCCCATCTGGGAGGTGAAGAGGGCCAGCCAGTAGGGGCGGTAGAGGGGATCCTTGAGGAGGGCCAGGGCCAGCACCTCCCTATCCTACGACTGACTGACCGGTCATTATCAATCCCTCCTCCCCGGGGGGTATACTGGGGCATGCTCCAGCGCGGCCTTCTCCTCTTCCCCGTCCTGGGCATCCCCATCTACCTGGACCTCTCCTTCCTGGTGGTCCTGCCCCTATGGGCCTTCCTCATCGGGAGCAACCTGCCCCTTTACCTGCAGCTTTTTGGCCTTGGAACTGACCCCAGCCTCCTCCAGGGCCCCTGGCCCTTCCTCCTCGGGCTTTTGGCCGCCTTGGGCCTATTCCTTTCCGTCCTCCTCCACGAGCTGGGCCACGCCCTGGCCGCCCGGAGCCTGGGCGTGGCCACCCGCCGCATCACCTTGTGGCTCCTGGGCGGGGTGGCCCAGATGGAGCGCATCCCCCGGGAACCCCCAAAGGAGCTCAAGATCGCCCTGGCGGGCCCGGGGGTGAGCTTCGCCCTGGCCCTCCTCTTCCGCCTGGTCTGGGGGGAGGGGGGGGCCTGGGGGTTTTTGAGCCACTACCTGGCCTGGGTCAACCTGATGCTGGGGCTTTTCAACCTCCTCCCCGCCCTGCCCTTGGACGGGGGCCGGGTGTACCGGGCCCTCCTGGCCCTGCGCAGGCCCTACCTCCGGGCCACCCGGCAGGCGGTGGCCCTGAGCCAGGGGGTGGCGGTGGCCCTGGGGCTTTTGGGGCTTCTGGTCCTGAACCCCTTCCTGATCCTGGTGGCCTTCTTTGTCTACATGGCCTCGAGGGCCGAGGCCGAGGCCACCCTCCTGGCCCAGGCCCTGGAGGGGCTAAAGGTGCGGGACCTCATGACCCAAGACCCCATCGCCATCCCCCCCCACCTCCCCGTGGCCGAAGCCCTGTCCCTGGCCCTGGCCTACCGGGTATCGGGCTTCCCCGTGGTGGAGGGGGGCCAGGTGCTGGGGGTGGTGGGGCTGGAGGGGCTGGAGGGGGCCGACCTCCAAGCCCCCGTGGCCCGCTACCTGCAGGTGCCCCTCATCCTCTCCCCGGAGGACGAGGCCCTAAGCGCCCTGGAGCGCATGGCCGAGCGGGGCTACGCCCGGGGCCTGGTGCTAAAGGGGGGGCGGCTGGTGGGGATCCTCAGCAAGACCGACCTCCTCAGGGCCTTCCAGGTGCGGCTTCTCGGCCTTGACAGACCTACGGGGGTGGGGTAGGTTAGGGGCGCAAAAGTATACGGGAGGTGGCCATGAAAAGAGCGCTTTTGCTGATCAGTCTGGTGGCCCTGGGCCTAGCCCTGGCCCAGAAGCCCAAGGTAGTGATCGGCACCGGAAGCACCGGGGGCGTCTTCTTCTACTACGGCACCGCCTTGGCAGATATCCTCAACAAGGCCGGGGTGGCCGAGGCCCAGCCGGTGCAGACGGGGGGGTCTTACGACAACCTCCAGCTCCTCCGGGACCGCACCGGGGGCGGGACCTACTACTGCGCCCTTTCCACCACGGACTCCGCCTACGTGGCCTACACCGGGGAGGAGCCCCGCTTCAAGGACCGGCCGGCCAAGGGGCAACGGATCCTCTTTTACATGTACCCCTCGTTCATTCACATCGTGACCACGGAGAAATCGGGGATCAAGGTGGTGCAAGACCTCAAGGGCAAGCGGGTCTCCACCGGCCAGCCCGGCTCCAGCACGGAGAACCTGGCCCTTTTGGTCCTCCAGGGGGCGGGGGTGAAGCCGGAGAGCTTCGCCAAGCGGGAGCGGCTGCCCGTGGCCGAGGGGGCCAAGGCCCTGGCCGAGGGCACCCTGGACGCCTTCTTCTGGGTGGGGGGCGTGCCCACCAGCTCCATCGTGGAGCTCTCCCAGACCCTGGCCCGCAAGGGGGACCGGGTCTACCTCATCCCCGTGGACCCCAAGAGCACCACCGCCCAGGTGGTCACCAAGCGCTTCCCCGGCCTGGTGGACTCCTACACCGTGCCCAAGAGCGTCTACAACACCCGCACCGACGTGCCCGGCCTGGCCACGGGCAACATCGTGGTCTGCCCCGAGTCCCTGCCCGCGGAGGCCGCCTACGGCGTCATCAAGGCGGTCTTTGAGAACCTGGACACCCTGCGCACCGCGGTGGCGGCGGCTAAGGACACCAGCCTCGAGGCCACCGCCAAGCTCTACGGCAAGCTCCCCATCCCCTTCCACCCTGGGGCCGAACGCTACCTGAAGGAGAAGGGCCTCATCAAGTAAGCCCACCCGTGCCCGGGTGTCCTGGGCTCCCCCAGGCCCCGGGCCCTTTTGGAGGCAACGGATGGAGCTAGAACACCCTTCCACCCCGCAGACCCCCCTGGCCCGCCTGGCCCAGGGGATCCTGATCCTGGGGGCCCTTTACAGCCTCTACTTGGTCCTCCACCCCTTCACCCCCCTGGCCAGGGCGGAGATCCCCATCCTGGACATCGTCCAGCTCCAGCGGAGCACCCACGTCCTCTTCCTCCTCCTCGGGGGATACCTGGTCTCCTTCTACCTCCCCAGGAAGCGCACCCTGGGGGCCTGGGTCTACTTCCTCTTCACCCTCGTCCCCCTCTACAACTTCCTCTTCCCCGGCGTCCCCGGGGTAAGCCTGCCCTGGGAGGCCAAGGCCGTGGGCCTCCTCTACTGGGCGGTGGCCGCCCTGCCCGCCCTCCTCCCCGGCCTGAAGCGCCCCGCGGACCTCCTGGCCGTCCTTCTGGCCCTCTTCCCCACCCTCTACCAGCTCCGCTACTTTGAGGAACTGGTCTACCGGGCCGTCCTCCCCCAGCCCTGGGACATGGCCATGTCCTTCGGCCTCATCATGCTGGTCCTGGGCCTGGTCTACCGCCTCTTGGGCCCGGTGATGCCGGTGCTGGTCCTCTTCTTCTTCAGCTATAACCTCTACGCCGACCTCTTCCCCGGGGCCTTCCGCGGCAGCCGCCAGGGGATCGACCTCCTCCTGGGCAAGACCTTCAACGAGACCGAGGCCGGCATCTACGGCCTCATCACCGGGGTGTCCGCCAAGTACCTGGTCTACTTCACCCTCCTTTCCGGCATGATCGGGGCCCTGGGCTTGGGCAAGGTGGTGGCCAACCTGGCCCTGGCCCTGGTGGGCAAGCACCCCGCCACCCCCGGGCGGGTCACGGGGCTGGCCAGCGTCTTCATGGGCATGTTCTCCGGCTCCGGGGCCGCAGACACCCAGTTCGTGGCCGCCCTGACCAAGCCCCTCTTTGAGAAGGCCCGCTACCACCAGCTCACCGCCGCCGGCCTGGTGGCCACCGCCGGTACCATCGCCCTCATCACCCCGCCGGTGATGGGCTCCATCGCCTTCATCATGGTGGAGATCCTGCAGATCCCCTATCTGAAGGTGATCATCATGGCCCTGGGGCCCGCCCTCCTCTACCTCACCGCCGTCTTGGCCTTCAACGAGTTTTACTCCCGCAAGGCCGGCCTGCCCCCCGTGGGGGCGGAGCTGGGCATGGGCCGCAGGGCCTACGCCCTGCGCTACTCCACCCTCTTCCTCCCCATCCTCCTCATCATCGTCATGCTCTACCTGGGCTACGAGGTACGCACCGCCGCCAGCCTGGCCCTGGTCCTCTTCGTCCTCATCGCCTACCTGGACCCCACCCTAAGGCCCAAGGGGGTAGCCCCCATCCTCCAGGGCCTGGCCGAGGGCTTCCGCACCCTGCTGCCCATCGGCACCGCCGTCACCGCCGCCAACCTCATCTTCGCCATGATGGTCATCTCCGGGCTTCCTTCCAAGTTCAGCCAGCTCTTGCAGCAGGTCTCGGGGGAAAGCCTCTTCCTCGCCACCCTCATCACCGCGGTCTTCAGCCTGGTCCTGGGCATGGGCGTCCCCCCCACGGCCACCTACGTCCTCACCTCCGCCCTCACCGCCCCGGCCATCATCGCCCTGGCCAAGCAGAACGGCATCCCCGACTCCGCCGCCCTCCTCGCCACCCACATGTTCCTCTTCTACTACGCGGTCCTGGCCGACGTGACCCCGCCCGTGGCCCTCTCCGCCTACGCCGCCAGCAGCGTCTTCGGCACCAACCCCCTGCAAACCGGGGTCTACGCCGCCCGGGTGGCCCTCTCCAAGTACCTGGTGGGCTTCTTCTTCCTCCTCTCCTACTCGGGCACGGCCCTCCTCATCGTGCCCGTGCTGGAGAACTCCCCCCCAGGGGAGGCTTGGCCCATGATCCTGGAGCGCTTTTTCTCCGTGGCCGCGGGCATCATCTACCTCTCCGCCTCGGGGGCCGGGTACACCCGCAGGCCCCTAAAGCGCTGGGAGGCCTGGGCCCTGGGAACCCTGGCCGTTTTGCTCTTCGTCCCCCATGGGCCCCTGAACCTGGCGGCCTTCCTCCTGGGGCTTCCCTTTTTCTCCAGGGGCAAGGGCTTGACGAGGGCAGGAAGGGGGGCTTAGGGTAAGGCGGAAAGGAGGCAGGCCATGAAAAAAGTCCTGTTGGCCCTTCTGGCCCTTTGGGGTCTAGCCGTGGCGCAAAAGCCCAGGGTCGTCATCGCCACCGGAGGGGTGGGGGGGGTGTACTTCTACTACGGCACCACCCTGGCGGAGATCTGGAACAAGGCCGGGGTGGCCGAGGCCCAGGCCATCCAAACCGCGGCCTCCATCGACAACCTCCTCCTCCTGGAAAACCGCACTGGGGGCGGCACCTATTACTGCGGCACCGTCCTGCCCGACTCCGCCTACCTGGCCTACACCGGCCAGCACGACCGCTTCAAGGAAAGGCCCGCTAAAAGCGCCCGCATCCTTTTCGCCATGTACCCCAACTTCCTCCACATCGTCACCCGGGAAGGGGCGGGCATCCGGGTGGTGCAGGACCTGAAGGGCAAGCGGGTCTCCACCGGGGCTCCCGGCTCGGGCACAGAGGTGGAGGCCCTCTTGGTCCTGCAGGCGGCGGGGCTTTCCCCCAAGGATTTCGCCAAGCAGGAGCGCCTCGGGGCCCAGGAGAGCGCCAACGCCCTGGCCGAGGGGAACATCGATGCCTTCTTCTGGTCGGGAGGCCTGCCCACCGGGGCCATCACCGAGCTTTCCGCCGCCTTGGCCCGCAAGGGGCAACGGATCTACCTGGTGCCCATTGACCCCAAGAGCACCGTGGCCCAGACCTTCCAGCGCCGCTTTCCCGGCCTGGCTGGGCCCGGGGTGATCCCCAAGGCCACCTACGGGGCCCGGACGGATACCCCTAGCCTGGCCTTCTGGAACCTCTTCGTCTGCCCAGAAAGCCTTCCCGCCGAGGCCGCCTACGCCCTCACCAAGGCCACCTTTGAAAACCTGGCCACCCTGCGCCAGGCGGTGGCCGCCGCCCGGGACACCACCCTGGAGAACGCGGTGCGCTTCGTGGGGGGAACCATCCCCTACCACGAGGGGGCCCTGCGCTACTTCCGCGAGGCCGGGGCTCTCCGGTAAGCCTTCGGGCGTGATCGGGACCCGTTCCCTAAAAGCCCCCATGGCCCGGCTCCTCAGGAGCTGGGCCTTCTGGGTTTTCCTGGCCCTTTTGGCCCTGGTGCGGGTGGTGGAGGTGGAGGGGGAAGGGCGCCGCTACCTCCTCCTTCTCCCTTGGGAGGAGGGGCGGGTGGAGTTCGTGAACTCGGTAACGGGGAGGCCCGTCCTCCTGGAGTTTGGCCTGGCCTGGGACTTCCGGGGCTTCAGGGCCTTCACCGACCCGGAGACGGAGGCCTACTACACCGGGGGGGAGTACCCCTGGAACCAGGCCCTGGCCCAGGAGCGGCGCCGGGAACTTAGGTTCTGCTCCGAGGTGGGCCTGGCGGTGCGGCTTGGGGGGACCTGGTTCCGGGCCGAGGGGGCATGCCTCCGGCTCCGCCTCCTCTGGCCCCCCTAGCGGAGGACCTGGGGCACCACCTTGAGGGTGAGGGTGCGGCCTTGGCGCCAGACCTCGAGGCTCACCGCCTCCCCGGGCTTCTTGGCGTAGAGCACCTGGCGCAGCTGGGCGATGGCGGTGAGGGGTACGCCGTCCGCCTTGAGGAGGACATCCCCGTCCACCCCCACCTGCAGGGCCTCCCCACTGGGCAGCTGGATGTAGGCCAAGCGGCTTGGGGGCCGCAGCCCGGCCCGGGCGGCGGGGCTATTCCGCTCCACCTCCTGCACCATGAGGCCCACCGCCGGAAGCCCATACTGCTGCCGCAGCCGCTCGGGGTAAAGGGAAAGGGGGATGAGGGAAACCCCAAGCCGGGGGCGGCTACGGACGATCTCCTCCGCGGTGAGGGTCTTCCCCGCCCTGAGGTCGGGCAGGTACTGCTTCACCAGGTTGATGGGCAGGGCAAACCCCACCCCGGCGAACTGGGCGGCCCCGAACTGGCCCGTGGGGGTGAAGATGGCGGTGTTGATGCCGATCACCTCCCCCCGGGAGTTCAGGAGGGGGCCGCCGGAGTTACCGGGGTTGATGGCGGCATCGGTCTGGATCACCTGGGGTACCAGGCCGGAATCGTCCCCGATGGCCCCCGGGTTCTCCCGGATGGCGGAAACGATGCCCTGGGTCACGGTGAACTCGAGGCCAAAGGGGTTGCCCATGGCGATGGCCTTCTGCCCCACCCGGATCCGGTCCGAGTCCCCCAGGACCAAGGGGGATAGTCTCTCTTTGGGGGCGTTCACCTTGAGGAGGGCCAGGTCCAGGGGTGGGGCCGCCCCCACCAGGCGGGCCTGGTACTCCTGGGGATCGTTGTGGAACTTCACCGTGATGCGGCTCGCCCCCTCCACCACGTGGTAGTTGGTGAGGATGTAGCCCTCCTTGTCAATGACGAAGCCCGAGCCCGTGCCCTCCTGGGGCGGGGTCTGCAGGAAGGGGGCAAAGAACTCAAAGCCGGGGGGGAGCTGCACGCTCTGGGGACGGGTCACCACCCCCACGTAGACCACCCCGTCCCCATACTTCTCCACGATCTCCACGGTGTTGCGCTCGTACTCCAAAAGCCCGGCCTCGGCCGTGGGCGCGGCCTGGGGGGTCTGGGGCCGGCCGGTCTGGCCGTTGGAAAGCCCCCACCAGAGCACAGCCCCCGCCATGAGGGAAAGCACCAAAAACCCCACGAAGGAACGGCCTAGGTTCATGCGCCACCTCCCCACCCCACCCTACGCCCCCCTGGTTAGGGGGGGATTAGACGAAAACCACGGTTTTGTTGCCGTGGACGATGATCCGGTCCTCCAGGTGCCACCTCACCGCCCGGGCCAGGACCGTGCGCTCCAGCTCCTGCCCAAGCCGCCGCATCTCCGCCACCGAGTGGCGGTGGGAGACCCGCACCACGTCCTGCTCAATGATGGGCCCCGCGTCCAGCTCCGCGGTCACGTAGTGGGCCGTGGCCCCGATGAGCTTCACCCCCCGCTCGTAGGCCTGGCGGTAGGGGTTGGCCCCGGCGAAGGCGGGCAGGAAGGAGTGGTGGATGTTGATGATGCGCATGGGGTAGCGGGCCACGAAGGCCGGGGAGAGGACCTGCATGTAGCGGGCCAGGATCACCAGCTCCACCCCTTCCGCTTCCAGCCGGGCGAGGATGGCCTCCTCCGCCTCCTCCTTGCGCCCCTTCTCCACCGGCACGTGGTGGTAGGGGATGCCGAAGCGCTCCACCTCCTCCCGATGGTCGGGGTGGTTGGACACCACCAGGCGGAGGTCCATGGGAAGCTCCCCCACCCGGTAGCGCCAAAGGAGCTCCAAAAGGGCGTGGGCGGGCTTGGAGACCAGGATGGCGGCCCGCTTTTTCTCGGCGGCGTAGGCCAGGCGCCACTCCATGGCGAAGCGCGCCGCCACCACCTCCTGAAAGGCCCGCTCCAAGGCCGGGCGGGAGAGGTCCAGGTGGGGGGTGGTGAAGGCCAGGCGCATGAAGAAGGTACCCCCCTCGGGGTCGGTGGAATGCTGCTGCAGGTCGGTGATGTTGGCCCCGTGGGCGTAGAGAAAGCCGGAAACCGCGGCCACGATGCCGGGCCGGTCGGGGCAGGTGATGAGGAGCCGCGCCTCCTCCATGCCCGCTACTATATCCCCATGGAGCTCATCACCACGGACCTTTCCGATGCCCACCCCGAGGCGGACACCCTGCCCATGGTGTACAAGAGCTTTGGCGGCAGGAAGCGCTTTGCCGGGAGGGTACGCACCCTTAGGGTGCGGGAGGACAACGCCCTGGTGCGCCAGGTGCTGGAGGAGGAGGGGAAGGGCCAGGTGCTGGTGGTCGACTGCGGGGGTTCCCTGCGCACCGCCCTCCTGGGCGGCAACCTGGCCCGGCTGGCCTGGGAACGGGGCTGGACCGGGGTGGTGGTCCATGGGGCGGTGCGGGACACCGCGGAGCTCCAATCCCTTTCCCTGGGCATCCTGGCCCTGGCCGCCACCCCCAAAAAGAGCGCCAAGGAGGGGCAAGGGGAGGTGGACGTGCCCCTGGAGCTTTGGGGGGTCAGGATCCTCCCGGGAAGCTTTCTGGTAGCGGACGAGGACGGGCTTCTCCTCCTGCCCGCGCCCCCGAGCGGCGGCCAAAGCGGCGGATGAGCTCCTCCTCCTTGAGGGCCAGGAGGACAGGCCGCCCATGGGGGCAGACCCACGGGGTCTGGCAGGCCACCAGGGCATCCAGCAGGGCCTGCCCCTCGGCCTGGCCCAGGGGGTGGCCGGCCTTCACCGCGGGCAGGCAGGCCAGGCGGGCCAGGAGGTCTTTCAGGCTTCTCTCCTCCCCCTTCAGGGCCTCCCGGAAGACCTCGGGCAGGAGCAAAGGGTAAGGGTGCAGGAAGGCCGGGGCGGCCAGGAGGCGCACCCTGCCCGGGCCAAAGGGCTCGTAGGCGAACAGGGCATCCAGGGCCTCCCCCCCCAGCAGGCCTTCCTCCTCAGGGGCGAGGTCCACCAGCACCGGGTAGGCCAGGGGCTTGGGCCCCTCGGCCTGGAGCTGGGCCCAAAAGGCCTCATAGAGGAGGCGCTCGTGGGCGGCGTGCTGGTCCACCACGTAGAGGGTATCCCCCCCCTCGGCCAAGAGGTAGCTATCCCGGAACTGGCCCAGGTAGCGCAGGCGGGGCAGGCCCGAAGGGGTGGGGGGGGCAAGGGGAAAAAGGGGCTTGGGCTCGGGCAGGGCCCGGGCCAGGTCCAGGCGGCGGAAAAGACCCCTTAGGGCCCCTTCCAGGAAGTCCTCCACCTCCTTGGCCAGGGCCACCTCCTCCTTGCGGGCATCCAGGCGCAGGCGGTAGAGGTCAGGGGGCAGGTAAAGGTTCACCACCCCCACGGGAAAGTGCCCCTCGGGGAGGAGTCCCTGGTAGGCCCGCCGCAGGGCCTTGAGGAGGCCCTCGGGCCAGGCCACGGGCCGGCCGTTCACCGCAAGGAAGAGGAGGTCAGGCCGGGTGCGGGAGGCCTGGGGGCCGGAGAGGAGGCCCCCGAGGTGGAGGCCGCCTTCCCTTGCCTCGAGGGGAAGGAGCCGGTCGGCCAACACCCGGCCAAAGGCCAGCTGGGCCGCCTGCAGAAGCCCAGCCCCGGGGAAGAGAAGCCGGGCCTCCCCCTCGGCGAAAAGGGCCAGGGAAAGGCTAGGGTGGTGGAGGAGGTAGCGGCGGAGGAGGTCCAAAACCCCCTTGAGCTCCCGCCCCGCCTCCCGCCCTTCCCCTCGGAAGAGGCCCACCACCTCCACCCGGGTGCCGGGCGGGGCGGGCACCTCCTTGAGCTCCACCCGCTCCCCCTGCACCACAAGGAGCCCCCCACCCAGCTGCCCCCGGGGCCGGGAGCGGATGCGCAAGGAAGCCGCCTGGCGCAGGGCGTAGAGGGCCTGGCCCCGGAAGCCCAAGGTGGCGATGCGGGAAGGATCCTCCAGCTTGCTGGTGGCGAAGGGCTCCACGGCCAAGGGAAGCTCCTCCAAGGGGATCCCCGCCCCGTCATCCTCCACCACGAGCCGCTCCAGCCCTCCCCCATGGAGCTCCACCACCACCCGCCTGGCCCCCGCGTCCAGGGCGTTTTCCAAAAGCTCCCGCACCGCATCCCTCACAGAAAGGAGGACCTCGCCCCGGGCCAGGAGGCCCCGGAGCGCCTCGGGCAGGGGGCGGATCACCCCTTCATGGTACCCAAGGGGGTTCCCAGGGCCAAGGCCCTGAGCTCGTGGAGGAGGCGGAGGGCCTCCAGGGGGGTGAGGCGGTCGGGGTCCAGGGCGAGGAGCCGCTCCAAAACCTCCGCCGCCAGGCCCTCCCGCCGGGCGGCCATGGCCTGGAGGAGGGCCTGGGCCCGCTCCACCACCGCCGGGGGCAGGCCCGCCAGGCGGGCCACCTCCACCCCGTAGCTCTTGGAGGCCGGCCCGGGCAGGACCTGGTGGTAGAAGGTAAGCCCCCCCTCCTCCTCCTTGGCGGCCACGTGCAGGTTTTTCAGCCGGGGCAAGGGCAAGGCGGTGAGCTCAAAGTAGTGGGTGGCGAAGAGAGCGTAGCACCGCCGCTCGTGCAGGGCCTCGGCCACGGCGGTGGCGATGGCCACCCCGTCCAGGCTGCTGGTGCCCCGGCCCACCTCGTCCAGAAGGACCAGGCTCCTTTCCGTGGCCTCCTTGAGGATCAGGGCCACCTCCTCCATCTCCACCATGAAGGTGCTCCGCCCTCCCGCCAGGTCGTCGGAGGCCCCGATGCGGGTGAGGATGCGGTCAAAAAGGGGAAGCTCGGCCTCCTCCGCGGGGACGAAGCTCCCCACTTGGGCCAGGAGGGCGATGAGGGCGGTCTGGCGCAGGAAGGTGCTCTTCCCCGCCATGTTGGGCCCCGTGACCAGGACCAGCTCCCCCGCCATCTCCAGGTCGTTGGGCACGAAGGCCGTGCGCCGCTCCACCACCGGGTGCCGCCCGGCCACGATGCGCAGCCGCCCGCCGAAGCGGGGCCGGGTGTAGCCATAGCGCACCGCCACCTCGGCCAAGGCGGCGTAGACATCCAGCTCGGCCAGGACCCGGGCCGCCTCCCTTAAGGCCTCCACCTCCCCCTTGGCCCTTTCCCGCACCTCCAGGAAAACCTCCTCCTCCCGGCGGCGGATCTGGGCCTCGAGGCGGTAAAGCTCCCGCTCCCTTTCCTTCAGCTCCGGCAGGGTGTAGCGCTGGCGGTCCTTGAGGGTCTGGATGGGCTTGTACTCCGGGGGCACGCGGTCATAGTAGGGCCGGGTCACCTCCAGGTAGTACCCGAAGACGGCGTTGTAGCCCACCTTCAGGGTGGGGATGCCGGTCCGGGCCTTCTCCCCCTCCTCCAGTTCCAGGAAATAGGCCACCCCCTCCCGGTGGGCCCGCCGCAGAAGGTCCAGGTGGGGGTCGTACCCCTCGCGGATCAGCCCCCCCTCGGAAAGCTTCAGGGGAGGGTCCTCCACCAAGGCCGCCTGCAGTTCCCCCAAAAGGGCGGAAAGGTCGGGAAGGCCCACCTCTTCCCCCAGGAGGGCCTTCAGCTCGGGAAGGAGGGCCAGGCTCCGCCGCAGGGCCGCAAGGTCCCGGGGCCCCGCCCGGCCCAGCTCCAGGCGGGTGGCGAGCCGCTCCAGATCGGCCAAGCGAAAGAGGAGGCGCCGGACCCCCTCCCGCAAGGCCCCCTCCCTCACGAACCGCTCCACCCGGGAAAGCCGGGCCTCCAGGGGGCCCGGGTCCAGGAGGGGATGGCGGAGCCAGCCCTGGAGGAGCCTGCGCCCGGGGGCGGTCCGGGTCTCGTCCAGAACCCCAAACAGGGTGTCCTGGCCCCGTAGGGGCTCAAAAACCTCCAGGGCCCTAAGGGTGGCCTCGGGCAGGCGCATGAAGGCCCCGGGGTCATAGAAACGGAAGGGCCGGACGCTTAGGGTGCCCCCCTGGGTGGCCCGGGCATAGGCCAAAAGGGCCCCCTGGGCCCGCCGCAGGGCTAGGGGGCCTTCCCCCACGGGGTCAAAGGGGGCCTCGGAAAGCATGACCGGGAAGCGCTTCTGAAACTCCTCCACAAACTCTGGGTTTTCCCGGAGCTCGGGGGCCAGGAGGACCTCCGCGGGCCGGTGGCGGAAAAGCTCGTCGTAAAGGGCGCTTTTGCCGTGCAACACCGTCCCCTTGAACTCCCCGGTGGACACGTCCAAAAAGGCCACCCCCCAGCCGTCCCCCGTGGCCAGGGCCGCCAGGTAGTTGGCCTCCTTGGGCAGGAGGCTCTCCTGGACCAGGGTCCCGGGGGTGAGGAGCTGGGTGACCTCGCGGCGCACCAGGCCTTCGGCCTCCTCCGCCGGCTCCACCTGGTCGGCCACCGCCAGGCGGAAGCCCAGCTTGAGGAGGCGCTCGGCGTAGGCGTCAAAGGCCCGGATGGGTATCCCCGCCATGGGGGTGGTGAAGTCCTTGCTGGACTTGTGGGTGAGGGCCAGGCCCAGGGCGCGGGCCAGGCGCTCGGCATCCTCGCCGAAGCACTCGTAGAAATCCCCCACCTGGAAAAGGAGGAGGTAGTCCGGGTAGCGGTCCCGCAGCTCCACGTACTGCTGCAAAAGGGGGGGTAAGGGACCAGGGCCTTCGCCCTTCAGCATGCCCCTTATCTTAACCCCGCGGCAGGCCCCCTTATACCCCCCTAGCAAGGCGAGGCCAATACCCCTTACAAATGGGCTTCATCCTTGCAAACCCTCACTTGACAGGGGTAGGGTGTGCTCTCTAGATTGGGGGCAACCGGAAAGCGGGGACAAATGTCCCCCCGGCTTCGTGGAGGCTTTATGGGAAAGGTGAACCGCCGCACCACGTTGAAGCTCATGGGTCTGGGGGCGGCCTTTCTGGCCGTAGGGGGCCGGGGCCTGGCCCAGCAGGCCCCCACCGCAGACCAGCTGGTGAGGGGAAAGGACCGGAGGCTCCTTGTCCTCTCCCAAAGGCCCATCGTCCTGGAAACCCCTTACGAGCTCCTGGCGGCCAACGCCGAGCGCACCCCCAAGGAGATCCTCTACATCCGCAACAACGTGGACCTCCCCGGCTACAACACCGTGGAGGGGGCGAACCTCGAGGGCTGGAAGGTCCAGGTGGGGGGCCTGGTGGACAAGCCCTTTACCTTTGAGGCCAAGGAACTCCTCTCCCTGCCCCAGCAGGAGGTGACCATGGTCCTCCAGTGCTCGGGGAACGGACGCACCCTCTACCAACCCCGCCCCTCCGGCAACCCCTGGAAGCGGGGCGGGGTGGGGAACGTGACCTTCCGCGGGGTGCGCCTTAGGGACCTCCTGGCCGCCAAGGGGGCCAAGCTCCTGGACAAGGCCTTCCACATCACCGCCCACGCCAGCCGCCAGGGGAACGCCCCCGAGTTCGTGCGCTCCGTGCCCATCCACGCCCTGGAAAACGCCCTCCTGGCCCTCTCCATGAACGGTGAGCCCTTGCCCGCGGTCCACGGGGGGCCCGTGCGCCTGGTCTTCCCGGGCTACTTCGGGGTAAACCATGTGAAATGGGTGGAAAAGATAGAGTTCACAGAGGGCGAAAACACCACCACCGAGCAGATGCCCCGCTACCGGGTGCCCGCCATCCCCAACACCCAACTGCCTTTCCTTCCGCAAGAGCCGGGCAAAACTTACCCGTATAGCTTCCAAAACTCCCGCCCCAACTGGCTGGTCACCCTCAACAGCTTCATCTTCGCCCCCCTGGAGGGGCAGACCGTCCGGGGCCCCTACGTGCGGGTGGAGGGGGTGGCCTTCAACGACGGCATCGCGCCCATCGTGAGCGTGGAGCTTTCCACCAACGGCGGACGGAGCTGGCACAGGGCAGAGCTGGAGCGCACGGAAAAGACCTTCGGCTGGGTGCGCTGGCGGGGGACGGTCTACCTCCGACCCGGGGAGCACGAGGTCATGGCCCGGGCCTGGGACGCCGCCGGGCGCAGCCAGCCCCTGGACGGCAACGTGGCCTGGAACGAGCGGGGCTACGAGTACAGCGGCGTGATGCGGGTGAGGTTCACCGTGTCCTAAACCCCAGGGGCGTAGCGGGCCCCACCAAGCCCTCCGGGGCTTGGCCTTAGACTTGAACCATGAAGAGATTCCTTGCGCCCATGGGCCTTCTGGCCCTCGGCCTTGCCGGGTACCTGGCCCTCGGCCAGTACACCCTGCCCGAGGGGCCAGGAAAGGACCTGGTCCTGGCCAAGTGCCAGGCCTGCCACGACATCGGCTTCGTAGCCCGGGAACGCCTTTCCCGAGAGCGTTGGGACGCCATCCTCACCGAGATGGTGAGCCGGGGCCTGCAGATCACCCCCGAGGAGCGGGCCGCCATCCTGGACTACCTGGCCCTTTACTTGGGCCTGCAGCCCCCGCCCGCCCCGCCCCCGGTCCAGGCCCAGGCCAAGACCGGGGCCCAGGTCTACGCCAGCTGCGCGGGCTGCCACGGGCCCCAGGGGGAGGGGAACCCGCCCACCTTCCCTCCCCTCAAGGGGCACGTGGAAAAGCTCCTCCGGGTGGAGGGAGGGCGGAACTACCTCCTCCTGGCGGTGCTTTACGGGGTGCAGGGCCCCATCAAGGTGGAGGGGCAGGAGTATAGCGGCATCATGCCCGGCTTCACCTGGCTTTCCGACGAGGAGCTGGCCTTGGTCCTGAACCACCTCCTCACCTGGGGGGCCCCTCAGGGGGTTAGGCCCTACACCCCAGCCGAGGTGAAGGCCGCCCGGGAAAAGCCCCTGGGCCCGGAGGAGGTGCTCAAGGCCCGGCAAGGGCTGAAGCTGCCATGAGGGGGCGGGTGGTTTCCCTGCACCTGGGGGTGGGGCCTGGCCTACCCAAGGACCCCGTGGCGGCCTTGGAGCTGGTGGCCGGCCTTGGGGCCAAGGGGGACCGGCACGCGGGGAAGGACCCCGACCGGGCGGTCCTGGTGGCAGGGCTTCCCGCCTACGGGAAGGCCCAGGAGGCGGGGATAAACCTCCCCTACGGGGCCCTGGGGGAAAACCTCCTCCTGGACCTGGACCCCCACACCCTCCCCCCCGGGGCCAGGCTCCAGGTGGGGGAGGCGGTTTTGGAGCTCACCTCCCTCTGCACCGTCTGCCGAAGCCTTTCCCAGTTTGACCTGCGCCTGCCCAAGCTCCTCTATGGGGGCCGGGGGGTTTACGCCCGGGTCCTCCAAGGGGGGTGGGTACGGGTGGGAGATGGGGTAAAGGTTCTGACCCTGGCGGAGTAGGCCCCGGGGGACCCCCCGGGGCCCCATTGGGGTCTAAACCCCCACCCCTTCTGGCATCTGGAAGGCCCAGTAGGCCGGTTTTTCCCCCTTGGGCTCGTTCAGGACCTCAATCCGGCCCTCCAGCCTGGGCTCCACCGCCTTGAGCTCGCGCAGGTAGTCCATGAAGCTCTCCGCGTCGGAGAAGCCCGTGTCCACCCGGTAGCCCTGGGCCTCCTTGAGCACGGTAAACCCATCCCCCCCAGCGGCGATGAAGTTGTTCACCACCACCCGGTAGGTGGCCTCGAGGTTCAGGGGCACAAAGCCTCCCGGGGTCCTCACCTCCACCCGCACCACCCGGTCCCCGGCGGGCCGGGAGAGGTCAAAGGCGTAGCGCAGGCCGGCCACCTGGAGGAAGCGCCCGGCCTGGGCCTCCCATTGGGACACCCCGTTTTCCAGGGCGGCCTTGATCTCCCGGCCCTTCAGGTCCATGACCACCAGGGTGTTGCCGAAGGGTAAGACCTCGTAGACCTTGCCCACGGTGATGGGCCCCTTGGGGATGGAGGCCCGGATCCCCCCGCCGTTTTGCAGGGCGATTTGCGTCCCGGCGTTTCGGGTCTTCCAGAGCATGCCATCGGCGATGAGGTTGCCCAGGTTGCTCTCCCGCCGCCTTACGATGGCCCGCTCCCCCACCAGGTCCACCCGGGCCTCGGCGATCACCTGGGCCATGAGGGCCATCACCGGCTGGGCGTAGGCCATGAGGGCCTCCTTGGCGAAGAAGTCCTCGGGGGCCACCTCGGGGGTCATGAGGAAGGGCTGGCCCTTGTAGGCCACCACCTCCCCCTTGGCGTCAAAGGTGACCTCGAGGAGGCCCACCACCTTGCCCCACTCCCAGGCCTGGACCACCAGCACGTCCTTCCCCTCGGGGTTCTTCACCACCGTGGGGTAGGGGCCGGCCGGGGAGAGTTCCCGGTGGGGGAAGCTCCCCAAGAGGGTGTGGGAGTGCCCGCCCACGATCACCTGGGCCCCCACCAGCCGCCTGGCCAGCTTCAGGTCCTCCCCGTAGCCCAGGTGGGAGAGGACCACGATTTTGTTCACCCCCTGCTTCAGGAGGGCAAACACCGCCTTCTGGGCGCTCTCGTAGGGGTCCAGGAAGTCCACGGTGGGCCCGGGGTTGGCGATCTCCCGGGTATCCGGGGTGGTGAGGCCGATCACCCCCACCCTCTCCCCGCCCACGCTGAGCACGGCATAGGGGGCGACGAGGCCCTGGAGCCGGGGTTCCCGCTCCAGGCCCAGGTTGGCGGACACCACCTTGAACTTGGCCCCCTTGAGGAACTCCGCCAGCGGCCCGGGCCCCAGGTCAAACTCGTGGTTCCCCAGGGCCATGACCCGGTAAAGGGCCCGGTGCATGAAGTAGCGGTCCGCCAGGCCCCGGTACTGGTTGAAGTACAGGGTGCCCTGGAAGACGTCCCCCGCGTCCAGGAAGAGCAGGTTCCGCCGCTGCCCCCGCAGGCGGTCAAAGAAGGCGATGCGCTGGGCCACGCCTCCCACCTTCACCCTCTGTCCAGATAGGGTGAGCTCCGTAGGCTCCAGACGGGCGTGGGTGTCGTTGGTGTGCACCAAGGTGAGGGTAAAGGCCCCCTGGGCCCGCCCCAGGCCCAGGCCCGCCAGGCCCAAGGCCCCACCGGCTTTGAGCAGATCGCGACGTCGGAACGCTTTCGTCATACACGCCTCCAGCCCCCAGTCTACCCAAGGGAAGGTCAGAAGGGGGTCAGGGGGTTTCCGCAAGGGGCTCTGAGAACACCTGACACATAAAGGCTTGACATCTTGCACATTTATGCCGTACACTTTGCGCAATCCGCCGGGGATTACAGGGGTAAAAACCGGCTTCGGCGGGCAGAGGAGGCAAAATATGGGGTACACCAAGGCAGAAATCCTGAAGGCCCTCAAGGAGGAGAAGGTCCAGTTCCTGCGCCTGCAGATCACCGACATCCTGGGCTTGGTGAAGAACGTGGAGGTGCCGGCCTCCCAGTTTGAAAAGGCCCTGGACGGGGAGATCATGTTTGATGGCTCCTCCATCGAGGGGTTCACCCGGATTGAGGAGTCGGACATGCTCCTCAAGCCCGACTACAACACCTTTGTGATCCTGCCCGACCTGGTGGAAGACCCTGCCCGGGGCCGGGTGGCCCGGCTGATCTGCGACGTCACCTACCCGGACGGCCGCCCCTTTGAGGGAGACCCCCGCTACGTGCTCAAGCGCCAGGTGGAGCGGCTGCAGAAGCTAGGCTTTGACAACATGTACGCTGGCCCCGAGCCCGAGTTTTTCCTCTTCCTCCGCACCCCCGAGGGCCTGCCCACCGTGGAGACCCACGATAAGGCGGGCTACTTTGACCTGGCCCCCATCGACAAGGGGGAGGAGGCCCGGCGGGACATGGTGAACGCCCTGGTGGCCATGGGCTTTGAGATCGAGGCCTCCCACCACGAGGTGGCCCCGGGCCAGCACGAAATCGATTTCAAGTACGCCGACGCCCTCACCACCGCGGACAACATCGCCACCTTCAAGTGGGTGGTGAAGCGCATCGCCCTGAACCACGGCCTGCACGCCACCTTCCTGCCCAAGCCCATCCGGGGCATCAACGGCAGCGGCATGCACACCCACCTCTCCCTCTTCAAGGAAGGCCAGAACGCCTTCTTTGACCCGAACGCCGAGTACCAGCTTTCCCAGACCGCCCTCCACTTCATCGCCGGCCTTCTGGAGCACGCCGAGGGGATGGTGGCCATCACCAACCCCCTGGTGAACTCCTACAAGCGCCTGACCCCCGGGTACGAGGCCCCCACCAACATCGCCTGGTCGGCCTCCAACCGCTCGGCCATGATCCGCATCCCCGCCCGCCGGGGGGTGGGCACCCGGGCCGAGCTGCGCATGCCCGACCCTTCGTCCAACCCCTACCTGGCCCTGGCGGTCATGGCCGCCGCCGCCATGGATGGCATCGAACGCAAGCTCCTCCCGCCTCCGCCCATCCAGCGCAACATCTACCAGATGAGCGTGCGCGAGCGGCGCAAGCACAAGATCCGCGAGCTTCCCGGCACCCTCCGGGAGGCCCTCGAGGCCTTGAAGAAGGACCCCGTGATCCGCGAGGCCCTGGGGGAGCACGTCTACACCCACTTCCTCCAGGCCAAGCAGATGGAGTGGGACGACTACCGGGTGACGGTCCACCAGTGGGAGCTGGACCAGTACCTGGCCACCTACTAAAGAGGGGTATGGCCTTCCCTCCCTCCTTGGGGGAGGGGGGCTGACCCATGGGTCAGGCATAAACATTCACCGGAAGGCATTGACAAGGCCCGGTACCCCCCCCGTAGAATGGGGCCGCAACGCGAACGCGTGCCTGAGGAGGTGCCTATGAGGAAAATCGGGCTTCTGGTAGCAGGTGTAGCCGCCCTGGGCATGGCCCTGGGCCAGGCCAACGTGATCAAGATCGCCACCCAGTCCCCCCTTTCCGGCCCCCAGGCCGCCTTGGGGGAGCAGATCAAGCTGGGGGCGGAGCTGGCGGTGGAGGAGGCCAAGGCCAAGTTCCGCCAGCTGGGCTTTGACCTGGTCCTGGTGCCCTACGATGACCAGGCCAACCCCGACGTGGGCGTGGCCAACGCCAACCGCATCATCAACGACCCCGACATCCTGGGGGTGGTGGGCCACCTGAACTCCGGCGTGGCCATCCCCTCCAGCGAGGTCTACGCCCGGGTGGGGCTCGTCATGGTCTCCCCGGCCAACACCAACCCCCGGGTCACCGACCGCCGCCTGCCCAACGTGAACCGCATCTGCGGGCGGGATGACGTCCAGGGCCCCGTGGGGGCGGAGTACGCCTTCAACAACCTGAAGGTGAAGAACGTCTTCGTCATCCACGACAAGACCGCCTACGGTCAGGGCCTGGCCGAGGAGTTTAGAAAGCGCCTCGAGGCCCTGGGGGGCAAGGCCGTGGCCTTCGTGGGCACCGAGGAGACGGCCAACTTCGTGCCCATCATCAACCAGATCCGGGGCGCCCGGCCCACCCCTGAACTCATCTACTTCGGCGGCATCTACAGCCAGATCGGGCCCTTCGTGAAGCAGCTGCGCGAGCGGGGCCTCAAGACCCGGGTTATGGGCGGCGACGGCCTGGACTCCAGCGAGTTCGTCCGCCTGGCGGGCAAGGAGAACGCCGCCGGCACCTACTACACCACGGTGGCCGGCCCGGTTTCCGCCTTCCCCAAGGCCAAGGAGCTGGCCCAGCGCTTCAAGCAGAAGTACGGCAAGGAGATCGAGGGCTTCGGCATCTACGCCTACGACTCCGCCAACGTGATCCTGGCCGCCCTGGAGGCCGCCATCAAGGCCGCGGGCGGCAAGAAGCCCACCCGGGAGCAGGTGGCCCAGGAGGTGCGCAAGGTCAAGCTGGAGGGCCTCACCGGCTCCATTGAGTTTGACGACAAGGGCGACAACAAGAGGGCCAAGTACTTCGTCATGCAGGTGGCCGCCAGCGGCAACTGGGCCGACAACAAGCTGATCCGCACCATCGAGCTCGCGGCCCCAGGCGCCAGGTAAACTGAGGTAACGCCTCGAGGGGGTGGCCTCGCGGCCACCCCCTTGGCCCGGAGAAAGGAGGCGTCTTGCTGGAGCAAATCCTAGTCCTTTTGCCCCAGGTCATCTTTGACGGCTTTATCCTGGGCTTTGTCTACGCCATGGTGGCCCTGGGGTACACCATGGTCTACGGCGTCTTGGAGCTCATCAACTTCGCCCACTCGGAGATCTTCATGATCGGGGCGGTGGTGGGGGTGGAGGTCTTCCGCTACCTCGCCCCCCACGTGGAAAACGGCTTCCTGCTCCTCCTCTTGGCCTTGGTCCTGGGCGGGGCCATCTCCGGCCTCACCGCCATCCTGGTGGAGCGCTTCGCCTACCGCCCCTTGCGCAAGCGGGGCACCACCAACCGCCTGGTCCCCCTCATCACCGCCATCGGGGTGTCCTTCATCCTCCAGGACCTGGTGCGCCTCATCGAAGGCCTCTGGCACAACGAGTTCTTCCTGCGCATGCGCACGGTGGAGGACCTCGAGGGTTCGGTGGAGCTCTTCGGCGGGGCCATCTTCGCCCAGAACAAATCCTTCATCCTCATGGGGGTCTCCATCCTCATGCTCCTGGGCCTCACCTACCTGGTGAACCGCACCAAGCTGGGGGTGGCCATCCGCGCCGTGGCCCAGGACCTCTCCACCGCCAGCCTCATGGGCATTGACCCCGACCGCATCATCTCCCGCACCTTCCTCATCGGCGGGTCCCTGGGCGGGGTGGCGGGGGTGCTCTTCGCCCTGCAGTACACCACCATCACCCCCTACGTGGGCTTCCTCCCCGGCCTCAAGGCCTTCACCGCCGCGGTGCTGGGCGGCATCGGCAACATCCCCGGGGCCATGCTGGGCGGGCTGGTGCTGGGCCAGCTGGAAAACTTCTTCGGCACCTACCTGCCCATCCTGACGAACGGGAACTTCGGCACGGAGTACAAGGACGTGGTGGCCTTCCTCATCCTCATCCTCATCCTGCTCCTAAGGCCCCAAGGCCTCCTCGGACAGGTGGTCAAGGAGAAGGTATGAGCGCCCTATCCTTCCTCCTCAGCCTGGCCTACCTGGGCCTGGCCTTCCTGGCCCCGGGGGCCCTGAGCCACCTCCTGGGCCTCCTGGCCCTAGGGGTTTCGGCCTTCGCCCGCCTCTCCCCGGGGGCCCGTACCCTCAACCTGGCCCTCCTCACCCTGGCCTTCACCGTGGGCCTCATGGGCTCGGGAAACACCCTGGGCCTCATCGGCCTGGTAGGCATCCTGGTGGCCCTCACCACCCTGCCCCGGATCCCCACCTGGATCCGGGCCCTTTTGGGCCTGGCCATCCTCCTCCTCTCCGTTCCCCTGGCCGGCTTCGCCAACACCTTCATCTTTGAGCTGGGGATCCAGATCGGCATCTACGCGGCCATGGCCCTGGGCCTCAACGTGGTGGTGGGGATGGCGGGGCTTTTGGACCTGGGCTACGCGGCCTTCTTCGCCGTAGGGGCCTACACCTGGGCCATCTTCGGCTCGGAGCAGGCCAAGAACTTCCTCCAGGGGGAGTTCCCCCTCCCCGGGGAGTACGTGTACCTCTTCATGCTCATCGCCATCCTCACCACCGCCCTCACCGGCCTCCTCATCGGCCTTCCGGCCCTGCGCCTCAGGGGGGACTATTTGGCCATCGTCACCCTGGGCCTGGGGGAGGTGGTGCGGATCCTGGCCAACAACCTGGACCACCCCATCAACTTCACCAACGGGCCCCAGGGGATCACCCCCATCGCCCGCCCGCCCATAGACTGGTTCCGGGAGGCCATGGCGGCCCTGGGGGTGCGCCTGGACCAGACCACCGACTACCAGCTTTTCTTCTACCTCCTCGTCCTCCTCATGATCGGGCTGGTGGTCCTGGTGAACGTGAACCTGGCCAACTCCCGCTTCGGCCGGGCCTGGGTGGCCATCCGCGAGGACGAGATCGCCGCCCGCTCCATGGGCATCCCCCTCCTGCCCACCAAGCTCCTGGCCTTCATGACCGGGGCGGCCTTCTCCGGGGTCATGGGGGTGATCTTCGCTGCCCAGCGCACCTTCGTCTCCCCAGAGTCCTTTACCCTGTTGGCCTCCATCACCATCCTGGGCATGGTGATCCTGGGGGGCATGGGCTCCATCCCTGGGGCCATCCTGGGGGCCGCGGCCCTCACCATCCTCAACCTGGACATCCTCAAGAGCTTCAGCGAGTTCGTGCGCACCAGCCTGCCCCAGATCCCGAGCCAGGTGGACCCTGCCAAGTACGAGCGCCTGGTCTTCGGCCTCATCCTAGTGCTGATGATGATCTTCCGCCCGGAAGGCCTCATCCCGGAAAAGCGCCACAAGGCGGAGATGGAGGAAGCATGAAGGCCCTCGAGGTCACCCACGCCACCAAGCGCTTTGGCGGCCTGGTGGCGGTGAACGACGTGAGCCTCAGCGTGGAACAGGGGGAGATCTTCTCCGTCATCGGCCCCAACGGCGCGGGCAAGACCACCTTCTTCAACCTCCTCACCGGGATCTACACCCCCGATGAGGGGAAGATCCTCCTCTTCGGCAAGGACGTGACCGGCCTCTCCCCGGACCGCATCGCCCAGGAGGGGGTGGGGCGCACCTTCCAGAACATCCGCCTCTTCGGGGCCATGACCGTGCTGGAAAACCTCCTGGTGGGCATGCACATCCACATCCGGGTGCCCTACTTCCACGCGGTCTTCCGCACGCCCCTGGCCCGGCGGGAGGAGCGCCGGGCCGAGGAGGAGGCCAAACGGCTCCTGGAGTACGTGGGCCTGCTGCACCGCAAGGACGAGCTGGCCAAGAACCTCCCTTATGGGGAGCAGCGGAAACTGGAGATCGCCCGGGCCCTGGCCCTAAGGCCCCGGCTCCTCCTCCTGGACGAGCCCGCCGCCGGCATGAACCCCAAGGAGACCGAGGAGCTTCAGGCCTTCATCCAGAAGCTCCGGGACGAGCTCGGCATCACCATCGTCCTCATTGAGCACGACATGCGCCTCGTGATGCGCATCTCCGACCGCATCGCCGTGCTGGAGTACGGCTCCAAGATCGCCGAGGGGACCCCCGAGGAGGTCCGGCAGAACCCCCGGGTCATCGAGGCCTACCTGGGCAAGGGGGCCGCAGGAGGTGCGGCATGAGCCTCCTAGAGCTGAAGGAGGTCCACACCTACTATGGCCACATCCACGCCCTCAAGGGGGTTTCCCTGCGCGTGGAAGAGGGGGAGATCGTGACCCTCATCGGCTCCAACGGGGCGGGAAAGAGCACCACCCTGCGCACCATCAGCGGCCTGGTGAGGCCCCGCCAGGGGGAGGTCCTCTTCCAGGGAAGGCCCATCCACCGCCTCCCCGCCCACCAGATCGTGGCCCTGGGCGTGGGGCACGTGCCTGAGGGGCGGAAGATCTTCCCCCGGCTCAGCGTGGAGGAGAACCTGGAGATCGGGGCCTTTTTGGAAAGGGACCGCAAGGTGGTCCAGGAGAGGAAGGAGCAGGTCTTCGCCCTCTTCCCCCGCCTCTACGAGCGCCGGGGCCAGAAGGGGGGGACGCTCTCGGGTGGGGAGCAGCAGATGTTGGCCATCGGCCGGGCCCTGATGCAAAACCCCCGCATCCTCCTCATGGACGAGCCTTCCATGGGCCTGGCCCCGGTGCTGGTGGACTTCATCTTTGAAACCATCCAGAGGCTGAACCAAGAGGGCAAGACCATCCTCCTGGTGGAGCAAAACGCCCGCCTGGCCCTGCAGATCGCCCACCGCGGGTACGTGCTGGCCACGGGGCAGATCACCCTTTCCGGAGCGGCCCGGGAGCTGGCGGAAAACCCCGAGGTGCAGAAGGCCTACCTGGGGGAAGGCTAAGGGGCCATACCTGGGCTTGCGCCCTCCTGGCGGGGGCGCATATACTTTCCCTGAACCTTTAGGGCTTGTCCCTGGAAAGGAGTGCCTATGAGAAACGTTCTCCTGGCCTTTGGTATAGCCCTTTTGGGCCTGGCCTGGGCCCAGCAGCGCCTGGTGGTGGCCCAAGGCACGGACCCCATCACCCTGGACGCCCCCTTGGCCCAAGACTCCCCCTCGGCCACGGTGGTCACCCACATCAGCGAAACCCTCTTTGAGCTTACCCCTGAGGGGCGGATCGTCCCCCTCCTGGCCGAGGGGCATAGCTTCAGCGACGGAGGCAAAACCCTTACCATCCGCCTCAAGCGGGGGATCACCTTCCACGACGGGACCCCCTTCAACGCCGAGGCGGTGAAGTTCAACCTGGAGCGCTTCGTTTCCCGCGAGCTGGCGAGCCCATTCGCCTTCCTCCTCTCCGAGCTGGAGCGGGTGGAGGTGGTGGACCCCTACACCGTGCGCCTGCGCCTCAAAAACCCCTTCGCCCCCGTGCTGGCCCACCTGACCCATAGCTCCACGGCCATGCAAAGCCCGGCGGCCATCCAGCGCTTCGGGGCCCAGTACCGGGACAACCCCGTGGGCACCGGCCCCTACCGCTTCCAGGCCTGGCAAAAGGGCCAGTTCGTGGACCTGGTGCGCAACGAAAACTACTGGGGCGAGAAGCCGCCCATCCCCCAGGTGCGCTTCATCCCCGTGCCCGAAGGCACCACCCGGGTGGCCCTGGTGGAGACGGGCCAGGCCCACGTGGCGGTACGGATCCCGCCCCAGGACATCGCCCGCCTCCAGGCCAACCGAGCCATTGAGGTGGTGCGCACCCCCAGCCTGCGCACCATCTACATCTACTTCAACACCCAACGCCCCCCCTTCAACGACGTGCGGGTGCGCCAGGCCCTGAACCACGCGGTGAACAAGGAAGAGATCCTGCAGTTTGTCCTGGGCGGCATTGGCCGGGTTTCCGATGCCCCCATCGCCCCGGGGATCTTCGGCTACACCCCCGTGGGCAAGTACGAGTACAACCCCCAGCGGGCCCAGGAGCTCCTGCGCCAGGCGGGGGTGAGCACCCCCTTTAGGGTCACCCTCCACTGCCCCACGGGCCGCTACTTCCAGGACATCCAGGTGTGCGAGGCCATCCAGGGCCAGCTCCGCCGGGTAGGGGTGGAGGCCACCATCCAGACCCTGGAGTGGGGGGCCTACCTGCAGGAAACCCAGCGTCCCCTCAAGGACAACCGGATCCAGATGGCCATGCTGGGCTGGGGTACGGTGACGGGGGATGCGGACTACGGGCTTTACCCCCTCTTCCACTCCAGCCAGTGGGCTCCTGGCTTCAACCGTTCCTTCTTCAAGAACGCCGAGGTGGACAAGCTCCTGGCCCAGGCCCGCATCTCCACCCTGCCCCAGGGCCGTCAGCAGCTCTACCGGGAGGCCATGACCCGGATCTGGCAGAACGCCCCCTGGCTCTTCCTGCACTCCGAGGTGCAGGTGACCGCCGTCCGCCAGGAGGTCCAGGGCTTCATCGTTCACCCCACGGAGCGCTACCTGGCCTACAAGGCCCGCTTCCGCTAAACCCCAAGCCCCCTACCGCCCCCGTGGGGCCCGCCCCACGGGGCCTTCCTGAGGCAGAATGCTGACCTACGCCCTTAGGCGTCTTCTCATCGCCCTCCCCACCCTCTTTGGGGTGGTGCTCCTGGTCTTCCTCATGGTGCGCCTGGCCCCAGGGGACCCGGCGGTGCTCCTGGCGGGGGAGTTCGCCACCCCGGAGACCCTCGAGGCCATCCGCGCCCGCTACGGCCTGGACCGCCCCTTGCCGGAGCAGTTCCTCCTCTACCTGAAGGCTTTGGCCCAAGGGGACCTGGGGGAGTCGGCCAAAAGCCGTCGGCCCGTCCTGGAGGAGCTCAAGACCTACTTCCCCAACACGGTGCAGCTGGCCAGCGCCGCCATCCTGGTGGCCCTCCTCACGGGCATCCCCCTGGGCATCCTGGCCGCCCTCCGCCCGGGAAGCGGCCTGGACCTTGCGGTCATGGTCCTGGCCCTCGTGGGGGTTTCCATGCCCGTCTTCTGGTTCGGGCTTCTGGCCATCCTCATCTTCTCCGTGGAGCTGGGTTGGTTTCCCGTGGCCGGCAAGGGCACCCTGGCCCACCTGGTCCTCCCCGCCATCACCCTAGGGGTGAACGCCACCGCCCTCCTGGCCCGCATGACCCGGGGAACCCTCCTGGAGGTCCTCTCCCAGGACTACATCCGCACCGCCCGGGCCAAGGGGGTTTCCGAGCGGGTGGTGATCCTCAAGCACGCCCTGCGCAACGCCCTCATCCCCGTGGTCACCGTGGCCGGGCTGGAGTTTGGCTCCCTCCTGGCGGGGGCGGTGATCACCGAGACCATCTTCGCCTGGCCGGGTCTGGGGCAGCTCCTGGTGGGCTCCATCCTGGCCCGGGACTACCCGGTGGTGCAAGGGGCCGTGCTCCTGGTGGCCTTTAGCTTCATCCTGGTGAACCTCCTCGTGGACCTCCTCTACGCCTGGATTGACCCGAGGGTACGCTATGACTAGACCCTGGCGCCGCTTCCGCCGCAACCGCCTGGCCCAGGCGGGAAGCCTCCTCCTCCTCCTTTACCTCCTGGGCGCCCTTTTCGCCCCCTTCCTGGCCCCCTACTCCCCCTACGCCCAGGACCTGCGCAGCGCCTACGTCCCCCCCCTGGCAGGGGTCAGCCTAAGGGGCCCCCAAGGAGAGGTGGGCCTTTACGTGAGCCCCGCCTACCGGCACCCCCTGGAAGGCGTCCAGGTGGACTGGAGCCAAAAATACCCCGTACGGCTCCTGGTCCGGGGAGACGAGTGGCAGTGGCTTGGGCTTCGGGGTAACCTCCACCTCTTCGGCGTGGAGGGTCCGGTCCGCCTCTACCTCCTGGGCACCGACGAGCAGGGGCGGGACCTTTTCTCCCGCATCCTCTACGGCATCCCCGTTTCCCTGAGCATCGGCCTGGTGGCGGTCAGCATCGGCCTCTTCCTGGGGGCGCCCCTGGGGGCCCTCTCCGCCTACTTCGGGGGCAGGATGGACCTCCTGGTGCAGCGCCTGGTGGACGTGATGCTGGCCTTTCCCGGGATCCTTTTGGCCATCGTCCTGGTGGCCATCCTGGGCACGGGCCTGGGCAACGCCATGATCGCGGTGGGCATCGCCGCCATCCCCATCTACGCCCGCCTGGTCCGGGGGGGGGTCCTCTCCCTGAAGGCCCTGGACTACGTGGAGGCCGCCCGGGCCCTGGGGGCTTCCCACGGCCGCATCCTCCTGCGCCACCTCCTGCCCAACGCCCTGGGCCCCATCCTGATCCAGACCAGCCTGCAGATGGCCATCGCCATCCTCTTCGCCGCGGGCCTGGGTTTCCTGGGCCTGGGGGCCAGGCCCCCGGAGCCCGAGTGGGGGCTGATGCTGGCCCGGGGGCGGGAGTACCTGGCCGTGGCCCCCCATGTGGCCACCTTTCCGGGGTTGGCCATCGTGGGCCTGGTCCTGGCCTTCAACCTTCTAGGGGATGCCCTCCGCGACGCCCTAGACCCTCGAAGCCACTAAAGGAAGGCTCAAAGCCCCTCCCCGCCGGCAGGGGTATCATGGAACCATGAGAAAAGGCCTGCTCTTCCCCCTCCTCCTGCCCCTCCTGGCCGCCTGCCAGGTGCTGGAGGGCTCGGGCTACCGGGTGGCCGAGGCCCAGCTCCTTTTTCCCGAGGCCACGGAGCGCTGGACCTACTTCTACGGGGAGCCCCGGGAGGTGAGGCTGGCCGGGAAGCCCCTGCGCCTGGAAAAGGCCTTGGGGGAAAGCCTATGGGCGGTTCCCGGGGCCCTTTGGGTGGAGGGGAACCCGGTGCTGCGGGAGGTGGGTCCGGCCCTAAAACCTCTGGCGGAGGCGGTGCGGGGGGTTTCTGGAAGCCTGGTGGAGGTCCGGGCCCAGGCCCCCTTGCGGACCACCTGGCTCTACGACGGGGTGGGCTGGGTGCGGCTTACAGGAAGCCTAAGGGAGGGGGAAAGGCGCACCCTGGTCCAACCCACCGCTTACCAAAGCCCCGACCTTTACGCCTTTACCGCGGGGGAAACGGGCGTGCTCCTGCGGGAGATCCTGGCCCGGCGAGGAGGGCGGCAGGTGGTCCTTTTTGAGCTTTACGAGCCCGTCCTCCGACCCCTGGCCCTGGACCCGGCCCCCGACGCCTACCGGGTGGGAGGGCTTTTGGTGCAGTACGGGCTTAGAGTGGAGTTGGTGAGCCCTCCCGCCCCCCTCTACCGGGTGTTGGACCAGGGTGCCAACGCCGCCTACGCCGAAACCGAGGCCCGGGCCTACCTGGCCAACAACCCCACCCGCTTCGCCGAGGTCTGGAACCTGGCGGTGGGCAACCGCCTTCCCCGGCCCCCTGCCCCCAGCGTGGACTTCCGCACCCGCAGCGTGGCCGCCTTCTTCTGGGGCCTAAAGCCCACGGGGGGGTACAGGCTGGAGGTGGCCGGCGTAACCTATAGCGCCGGCACCGCCCGGGTGGTCCTCAGCCTCGCCTCCCCCCAGCCCGGGGCCATCGTCACCCAGGCCCTCACCAGCCCCTATGTGCTCCTGGAGCTGGAGCGGGTGAGCCGGGTGGTCTTCACCGATCCTGGGGGGAGGACCCTGGCGGAAGCCCGGGAGTGAAGGGAGCCAAGCGCCCCCGCAAGGCCCCCACCAGGTAAAGGGAACCCGTGGCCAAAACGGGCAAGCCGTCCTCTAGGGCCTTCCCCGCCGCGTCCAGGAGGGCTTCCCAGGGGTCGGGGAAAAAGGGCTCCCCCAGTTCCCGTCCCAGGGCCCCTTGCCCTGCCTGGGCAAAGCGGACGCTGGCCGCCTTGGGCAGGAGGTGGGCCAACATGCCGGCCACGTCCTTCCGGGGGAAGGCGCCAAAGACGAGGTGGTAGCCGGCAAACTCCCGGGCCAGGGCCTGGGCCGCAGGGGGGTTATGGGCCCCGTCCAGGTACACCTCTACCCTCCCCAGGAGGAAGCGCTCCAGCCTTCCCGGGTTTCTGGCCTCCCGTAGGCCCTGGGCGATCACCCCTTCGGGGAAGCCCAAAAGCCGCAAGGCCGCGGCGGCCAGGCGGGCGTTTTCCTCTTGGAAGGCCCCGCGCAGGCCGGGGGGAGCGGGGAGGGCGAAAAGGGGGTCCTCCGGGTCCAGGAGGTAGAGGGGCGCGCCCCGCTCCCGGGCCAGCCTGGCCGCCACCTCCAGCCCCACCCCCCTGGCCCCCGTGACCACGGGAACCCCGGGGCGGAAGGCCCCCGCCTTGTCCCGGGCTACGGCCTCGAGGCTCCCCCCCAGGGCCTCCAGGTGGTCCTCTCCCACGTGGGTGAGGACGGTGAGGGCTACCCGGGAAAGGGCGTTGGTGGCGTCCTTCTCCCCCCCCACCCCCGCCTCCACCGCCGCCAGGGCCACCCCCCGCTCCCGGAAGTGCAGGAAGGCCAAGGCCGTGGCCAGGTCGAAGAAGCCGGGGGGCTCCGGCCAGGCTTCCCCCATGGCCCAGGCCGCAAAGGCCACCACCCTTTCCTCGGGAATCAGGCCCAGGTGGGTGCGGATCCTTTCGCGGAAGTCCAGGAGGTGGGGGCTGGTGTAGGCCCCAAAGGGGAGGCCGGCGGCGCGGAAGGCGGCCTCGAGGTAGGCCACCACGCTGCCCTTGCCGTTGGTCCCCAGGACGTGCACCGCCGGGAAAGCGTCCTCAGGGTGGCCCAAGCGGCGGAGAACCTCCCGCACCCGCCCGGTGCCCCGCTCCCCCTGGCGGCGGCGGGCGAAGAGCCATTCCAAGGCCTCGCGGTAGGTCATGCCCACCCCTACCCCTCAGCGTACTGGAGGCGGTAAAGGGTGGCGTAGTACCCGCCCCGCTGCAAAAGCTCCTCGTGGGTGCCCTCCTCCACCAGCCGCCCCTTGCGGAAGACCAGGATGCGGTCCACCCGGCGGATGGTGGAGAGGCGGTGGGCGATGACGATGGAGGTCCGCCCTTCCATGGCCTTGTAAAGGGCCTCCTGCAGGCGCCGTTCCGTTTCCGAATCCACGTTGGCCGTGGCCTCGTCCAGGATGAGGAGGATGTCGGGGCTATAGATGAGGGCCCGCACCAGGGCCAAAAGCTGCTTCTCCCCCGTGGAAAGCCCCGCTCCCCGTTCCCCCACCCGGGTATGGTAGCCCTGGGGCAGGCGCAGGATGGCCTCGTGCACCCCCAAGAACCGGGCCACCTCCTCCACCCTTTCCTCCGGGATGCCCTCGTCAAAGATGCGCAGGTTATCCAGTATGGTCCCAGAAAAGAGGAAGGGGTCCTGAAGCACGATGCCCACGTGCCGCCTCAGCTCCTCCTGGCGGTAGCGGCGCACGTCCTCCCCGTCAAGGCACACCTGGCCCCGCTTCGGGTCGTAGAAGCGGGCGATGAGGCTCACCACGCTGGTCTTCCCCGCCCCCGTGGCCCCCACCAGGGCCACCTTCTCCCCCGGGCGGATGCGGAAGGAAACCCCCTTGAGCACCCAGTCCTTCTCCGTGGGCTCCACCCCTTTGGGGGTGTAGGCCAGCCAGACATCCCTAAACTCCACCTCCCCGCGGAAGCGGGCGATGGGCTTGGGGTCCTCCGGGTCTTTCAGCTCCTCCTCGGCATCCAAGACCCCGAAGATGCGCTCGGCGCTGGCCATGGCCCCCTGGAAGAGGTTGAACTTATCCGACAGGTCCTGCAGGGGCTGGAAGAGCTGGCGGGTGTAGTCCACAAAGGCCACCAGAAGCCCCAAGGAAACCACCCCCCGCACCACCTCCCCCCCGCCGTAGTAGAGGAGGCCCGCCACCGCCAGGTCCCCCAGAAAGCCCACCACGGGGAAAAAGAGGGCGAACCAGCGCACGATCTCCACCCAGGCACGCAGGAGGTCTTGGGCCAGACGGTCAAACCCCTCCCCGCGCTCCCTTTCCCGCACAAAAAGCTGGATGGTCTCCACCCCGGAAAGGTTCTCCTGCAAGGCGGCGTTCACCCGGGCCAACCTGAGGCGCATCTCACGGTAGGCGGCGCGCATGCCGTTGCGCACCCAGGCGGTTACCCAAAGGAGAACAGGCACCACCAGGAGGACCACCAGGGTGAGCTTGGGGCTTAGGGCCAACATGAAGGCGAGAAGGCCAAAGAGGGTGAAGAAATCGGCGATCACCCCCACCAAGCCCCCGGTGATGAACTGGTTGATGGCGTCCACATCGGAGGTGACCCGGGTCATGAGGCGGCCCACGGGGTTTTTGTCGTAGAACCCCGGGTGGAGGAGCATGAGCTTGGCGAAGAGGCCGCTCCTTAGGTCAAAGAGCACCCGCTGGCCCACCCACCCGATGAGGTAGGTCTGGCCGTAGGTGGCGGCGAAATGCACCCCGCGCACCAGGAGGAAGCCCAGGCTGATCCAAAGGAGAAGGGCGTAGCGCTCGGCCAAGGGCTTGGGCTCCTTAGGAACCAAGACCCCGTCGATGGCCCATTTGAAAAAAAGCGGCGTGGCCGCGGCGGCCAAGGTGGTGAGGAGGAGGAAGAAAAGGGCCAGGCCCACCTGGAAGCGGTAGGGCTTGACGTACTGGAGGATGCGGGCAAAGAGCACCCGGTCAAAGGCCTTGCTGTAGGCGTCCTCCTGGGTCATTCCTCCACCTCCATGCGCTGGATGCGGTCCAGTTCCGCATAAAGCCCCCCCGCCTCCAGAAGGCTCTCATGGGTGCCCTCTTCCACGATCCTGCCCCCGTCCAGGACGATGATCCAGTCAGCATGGCGCAAGGTGGCGGTGCGGTGGGAGATGAGGAGGGTGGTCTGACGGCCCAAAACGGTCTTGAGCCCCTGGAGGATCCGGGCCTCGGTCTCCGTGTCCACGGCGCTTAGGGCATCGTCCAGGATAAGGATCCTGGGGGTCTTGGCCAGGGCCCGGGCCAGGGCCACCCGCTGCCTCTGCCCTCCCGAAAGGGTTACCCCCCGCTCCCCCAGCACGGTCTCGTACCCTTTGGGGAAGGCCAGGATCTCCTCGTGGATCCCGGCCAGCTTGGCCGCCCATTCCACCCGCGTCCGGTCAGGGGTTTCCAGGCCGAAGGCGATGTTGGCCCAAAGGGTTTCGCTAAAGAGGAAGGGCTCCTGGGGCGCCACCCCCACCACCCGGCGCAGGACGGCCAAGGGGATGCGCCGGGCCTCGTACCCCCCCACGTAGACCGTGCCCTCGGTGGGGTCCAGAAGGCGGGGGATAAGGGCCGCGAGAAGGCTTTTCCCCGCACCCGTGCGCCCGGTGATCCCTAGGGTCATGCCCTCGGGGAGGGTGAGGGTGATGTCCTTGAGGAGCCAGCGCCCCCCAAGCCTCAGCCCCACCCCCTGGAAGCGCACCTCCCCGCTCAGGTCCTTAGGCCTTAAGGGCAAGGGGTCTTGGTCCTGGATGGCGGGCTTCTGGTCCAAAAGCTCCAGGAGGCGCCTGAGGCTGGTGAGGCCCCGCTGGTACATGGCCATCACCCAGCCCAGGCCCAGGATGGGCCAGGTGAGCTGGGCCAGGTAGGCGTTGAACTGGACCAGCTCCCCCACGCTCATCGCCCCCTGGACCACCATCCCCCCGCCAACCCAGAGGACGGTGAGGAAGGCAAAGCCCATGAGAAAGCCCAGAAGGGCCTGCATGGGCCCCTCCACCTTGGCCAGGGCCAGGCTCTTGGCCATGTAGGCCCGGTTCAGCTCCTGAAAGCGGGAGAGCATCCGCCCCTCCAGGGCGTACCCCTTGACCACCCTTATCCCGCTGAAGGCCTCCTGGGCCAGGGTGCTGATGGCGTCGAAGGCCTCCTGGGCCTCCCGGTAGCGGCGGTCAATGAGCCGCAGGAGGTAGAAGATGGCCAGGGCGATGGCGGGCAGGATCAGGGTGAGGTAGAAGGCCAGCCGGGCGTCCACCGCGTACATGGAAAGGAAGGCCAGAAGGACCAGGAAGGAGAGGCGGCTTCCCATCATGATCCCCGGGCCCACCATTTCCCGGACAGCGGAGAGGTCGGTATTCAGGCGGTTCATCAGGTCCCCCACCCGGGTGGCGTGGTAAAAGCCCCGGTCCAGGCGGAGGAGGTGGTGGAAGAGGTCCCGCCTCAGGTCATACTCCACCTGGCGGCTGGCCACCACCGCCAGGCGGCGCATGAAGTAGGAAAGGAGGGCGCTTACCCCCGCGGAGAGGAGGAGGAGAAGGGCGTAGCGGCCATAAGGCCCCCCGTGGCCCACGGCGTCCACCGCCAGGCGCAGGAAATAGGGGGTGAGGACGAAGAAGAGGATGGAAAGGAGGCCCAGGGCCACCCCCAGGGCGTAGCGCCACCCGTAGGGGGCCAGGTAGGGCAGGAGGCGGCGGAGGGGGGAAGGTGACTGACCGGTCATATCCTCCAGTCTACCGCCACCCCCCTGGGCCTGTGGAAGCCGGGGCACACCCCTAGGCCTCCCCCGTCATCTCCCCCTTCAAGGACCGCAAGGGCTCCTGCCAGTCCTCCCCCAGGGTGAGGAGGCGGTAGGGCTTGGATAGCCGCCGCGCGGCCCTGCGCAGCAGGCTGGGGATGGGGGGGCAGGCGTAGGAGACCACCAGGAGAAGCCCCTTCACCCGGCCCAGGCGCCCCAGGTAGTGGAGCATGCCGAGAAGCTCCCGGTCCGTGGGCAGGTCCATGGGCAAGAGCTTCTGCCCCTCCTCCCTGAGGCGCTCAGGGGGTAGGTCGGGGAAGTAGGGGAGGAGGTCCACCCGGGCCAAGGCCTCCCCCACCTCCTGGCGGAAGGCCTCGTCCTCCAGGAGGTAGGGCTGGGCCACCACGCCCACGCTCCCCAAAGGGGTCTTGGGGGGGGGAGGGGGCTTGAGGAGCCCCTTGGCCCGGTCCAGGGCCCGGCCCACCAGCATGGGGTTTTGCGTGAGGATCTGGCCCACCTCCCCTGCCCGGCCCAGGGTCCTTTCCGAAAGCTCGGCGGGCACCTTGAGGACCGGGGGGAGGCCCGGGTAGTAGCGGAGGAGGGCGGCCTCGAGGTCCAACAGCCAAGGGCAAGCCCCCCCGCCCCGCTCGGACTCCACCCCCCCTTGCAGGTCGGGGAGGAGGAGGTAGTCCACCCCCTGGGCCTTCAGGGCCTCCACCTGGGCTAAAAGCCCCTGTACGGGCAGGCAGTAGGGCTGGCGCCGGTCGGGGGGCACCTCGGCCCGCACCACCTCCACCCCCAAGGCCCCCAGGTAGGCCTCCCAGAAGCCCAGGTACCGGCGGGAAAGAAAGCCCTTCAGGACACCCACGCGCATACGCCCTATCCTACGCCAAGGGCCTCCAATAAGGCCAGAAGGGCCTGCCGCCCTTGCCAAAGGCTTTGCGGGAGCACCCACTCCTCGGGGGTATGGGCCCCGCCTCCCCGGTAGACCCCGAGGCCCAGGGCAGGGATACCCCGCTCAATGGCGGCGCTGGCGTCGGTGGAGCCCGGCTGGAACTGGGGCCTCTCCCCGATGGCGGCCAGGGCCCTTTCCGCCGCCTGGCGAAGCCTGGGGGTGGCGGTGGCGCCCGCAGGGCGCTCCCCCAGAAGCTCTACCTCCAGCTCCACCCCGTGCCTCCGGGCCGCACCCTCAAGCACCTCCTGGGCGGCGCGGTAGAGGCGGGCCAGGTCCTCGGGAAGGAGGGCCCTCAGCTCCAAAAGGGCACTGGCCTCCCGGGGGATGGCGTTCACCGCCTCCCCGCCCTCGAGGCCCGAGGCGTTCAGGCTCGCCTCCCCCTCCTCCCGGAAAAGGGCCCAAAGCCCCCAAAGGCCCTCGGCCAGGGCAAAGACGGGGTTGGGGGTCCCCCTGTCCCCCCAGGCGTGCCCGCCGCGGCCCAGGAAGCGCACGCGGAAGCGCACCGAGCCCAAGGCCCGGTCCACGACCCCGGGGAGGTAGCCGTCCACCGCCACCACCACCTGGGGGGCAAGGGCCTCCACCAGGGCCCGGGCCCCCTTGAGGTTCCCTAGGCCCTCCTCCCCCACGGTGAAGCCCCGCACCACCCCGGGCCTTTCGGGCAGGGAGAGGAGCACGGCCACCCCCGAGGAGTTATCCCCCACCCCGGGGGCGTAAAGCCGCTCCCCCGCCCGCCTGGGGGGCTCGGGGGGGAGGACGGTGTCCAGATGGGCCAGGAGGAGCACCTTCCCCTCCCCGGCCCACACGTTGCCGAGCCCATCCCGCCGGGCCCCCGGGAGATGGGCGGCCACGTAGGCCCCCCGGGCCTCCTCCCCCGCAAGGGGAGCCAGTTCCAGGAGGAAGCGGACCGGGTCCACTACTCTTCCGGCTCAGGTTGGGCCAACCCCTCGCGAATGGCGTATAGGGCGGCCTGGGTGCGGTTGTTTAGGTGAAGTTTCTGGAATATCTCCGATAGGCGGTTGCGCACCGTCTTCTCGGAAAGCTGGAGCTCCGCGGCGATCTCCAGGTTGGTGTAGCCCTGGGCCACCAGCTTGAGGATCTGGATCTCCCGCTCGGAAAGCTCGGCGTGCAGGGGGGTGCTGGCCTCCTTCTTGGCCCGGAAGTCCTGGATGATGCGCCCGGCAAGCTCCGCGTCCAAAAGCACCTCCCCCGCATGCACCCGGCGGATGGCCCCGATGAGGTCGCTGGCGTCCGTATCCTTCAAGAGGTAGCCCCGGGCCCCAGCCTTCACGGCCTCAAAGACGTAGGCGTCCTGGCGGTACATGGTGAGGATGATGACCTTGGCCTGGGGCCATTCCTTGAGGATGGCCTGGGTGGCCTGTACCCCGTCCAGGCCCGGCATCTGGATGTCCATGAGGATCACGTCGGGCTTGGCCTCGAGGGCATGCCGCAGGGCCTCCCAGCCGTCCTTGGCCTCCCCCACCACCCGAAAATCCCCCTCCGCCTCCAAAAGGCTTTTCAAGCCCTGGCGGAAGAGGGCGTGGTCGTCCGCTAAGACTACGCGAATCACCCTTCCATCTTACCGCCCAGGGGTCTCGGGTATGGTGGAGGGATGAAGGTTCTCACCGTGGAGAAGCTGGTCCCCGGGGGCTACGGCCTGGCCCGGACGGAGGAAGGGGCGGTCCTGGTCCGGGGAGCCCTGCCGGGAGAGGTGGTGCGGGGCAGGCCCGTGCGCCGCAAGGGGGCCCTTTTCCTGGAGGAGGTGGAGGTGCTGGAGGGGCGGCCCGACCGCTACCCCCACCCCCTGCCCCCCTCCGCCGACCTGCCCCTCCGCTACGAAAGCCAGCTTCCCCTCAAGGAAGGGCTGGTGCGGGACGCCCTGGAGCGCATCGCCAAGCTCTCCTTTCCCCTTGCCCCCATCCGCCCTTCCCCCAGGGCCCTGGGCTACCGCACCGCCGCCCAGTACGCCCGCCATCCCCTAGGGGGGCTGGCCTACCGCCAGCCGGAGGGCTGGTCCCTCCTCCGGCTGGAGGAAGACCCCCTCCTGGCCGAGCCCCTGGCCTGGGCCTTCGCCCTCCTCCAGACCTGGCCCCTCCCCGTGGAGGAGGTGGCCCTTAGGGGAAGCCTTCTGGAGGGAAGGGTGCTCCTCGGCCTCATCGGGGGCCACCCCGAGGCCCTGAAGCGCCCCGCCAAGGCCCTGGTGAAGGAAGGCTTCGCCGGGGTGGTCTGGGGAGAGGCTTCCCCCAAAGGGCGCTTCCGCGGGAGGACCATGCCCCTTCACGGGGAGAGAACCCTCCTGGAGCGCTTCGGCCCCCTCACGGCCACGGTGAGCGTGGAAAGCTTCAGCCAGGTGAACCCCCTGGCCGCGGGGGAGCTTCTGGAGGAGGCCCAGGGCCTGGTCTCGGGGGGGCGAAGGGCCCTGGAGCTCTACGCCGGCAGCGGCCTCCTCTCCCTCCTCCTCGCCCCCCGCTTCAGGAAGGTGGTGGCGGTGGAGATCAGCAAGGAGGCGGTGCGCCGGGGGGAGGAGGACCGGAAGCGCCTGGGGGTGGCCAACGTCCGCTTCCACCGGGGGGATGCCCGGGAGGCGGCGCGGCTTGGGGCCTTTGACCTGGTGGTCCTGGACCCACCCCGCTCCGGCCTCTCCCCCGAGGTGCGGGCCTACCTCCTGGAGGCCCGCCCCGAGGAGGTGCTCTACATGGCCTGCAACCCCGCCACCTGGGCCCGGGACGTGGGGGAGCTGGTGCGGGGCGGGTACCGCCTGGCCTTCGCCCGCCCTTACGACTTCTTCCCCTTCACCCACCACGTGGAGGTTCTCTCCCTCCTCCGCCTAGGGTAGGGGAAGGGCTTGGAACCAGGGGGCGGGGTCCACGGGCACCCCCTGGAGGCGGACCTCCAGGTGCAGGTGGGGCCCGGTGGAAAGCCCTGTATTCCCTAAGAGGCCCAGGACCTGCCCCGCCCTTACCTCCTCCCCCACCCGCACCCACCGCTGGGAAAGGTGCCAGTACCCGGTGCAAAGCCCCATGCCGTGGGTCAGGACCACCGCCTCCCCCCGCGCCTTCAGCCGCTCGGAGAGGACCACCACCCCCGGGGCTGCCGCCCGCACCGGGGTCCCAAGGGAAGCGGCGAAGTCCAGGCCCTCGTGGTAGGAGGTGAAGAGGGTGCCGTAGCGCCGCCGGGTGCCGAAGGGGCTCGTCACCCTTCCCCCCTCCAGGGGAGGGCGCAAGGGACCCTGGAGGCGGAGGGACCCGGCCTTGGGGCAGGCCTCCACCACCTTCCTTCGCTCCGCCTTGAGCCCGGGGTCCCGGAGGAGCTGCTCCAGGGAAGGGGTGAGGGCCAGGGTCTCCTTGGCGTACCCCCCGGGGGCCACCCGGAGGGGGAGGGAAACCTCCTCCCCCTCGAGGACCAAGACCAAGGGGTACTCCCCCGGCGCCACCAGGGCCCCCACGGCCAGGAAGCCCCAAAGCCCCCCCTCCCCCAGGGCCAGGGGGTAGCGCACCCCCAGAAACTCCGCCCACCCTGCCCGGTACCCCTCCACCCGGAGCCCCAGGGCCTGGCCCTGGACGGGAGGGAGGAGGCGGAGGCGGCCTTGGGGGAGGGGAAGCTCGAGGCCCGCCCTGATCCGC
Organism: Thermus sp. CCB_US3_UF1; assembly: GCF_000236585.1. NCBI lineage: Bacteria > Thermotogati > Deinococcota > Deinococci > Thermales > Thermaceae > Thermus > Thermus sp. CCB_US3_UF1. The sequence goes on along the minus strand of NC_017278.1, from coordinate 641,353 downwards.
AGGACCTGCCCCGCCCGGAGGCGGTTGGGGTCCTCCAGACCGTTGAGGTGGGCCAGGGCCTCCACCGTGGTCCCGTAACGCCGGGCGATGGAAAAAAGGGTCTCCCCGGGGGCCACGGTATGGGTCTGGGCCCAGGCGGAAAGGAAAAGGAGGAAAAGCGCCCCAAGCCGGCCCATGGGCTTATCCTATAGGGAGACCCTATGGTGCTGATCCTGAATGGTCCCAACCTCAACCTCTTGGGCCAGCGGGAGCCCGAGGTCTACGGCCGGACCACCCTGGAGGAACTGGAGGCCCTGTGCGAGGCCTGGGGGGCGGAGCTGGGCCTGGGGGTGGCCTTCCGGCAGACCAACTACGAGGGCCAGCTCATCGAGTGGGTGCAGCAGGCCCACAGGGAGGGGTTTATGGCCATCGTCCTCAACCCCGGGGCCCTCACCCACTACTCCTACGCCCTCCTGGACGCCATCAAGGCCCAGCCCCTTCCCGTGGTGGAGGTCCACCTCAGCAACCTCCACGCCCGGGAACCCTTCCGCCAGCACTCCGTAACCGCAGGGGCCTGCCGGGGGATCGTCTCCGGCTTCGGCCCCCTCTCCTACAAGCTGGCCCTCACCTACCTGGCCGAAACCCTGGAGGTGGGCCCCGCCTAACCCCGGGCCATCCCCCGCCCTTCTTGGGCAAATTTTTGCTTTCCTGCCAACCCCTCGCTTCTGGTATAGTGAAAGGTGGCGTCTAAACGCCCTTTAGGAGCCCTATGTCCCAGGTACTGCCGGTAGAGATCACCGAGGAACTAAAGCAGAGCTTCATCAACTACGCCATGTCCGTCATCGTGGACCGGGCCCTCCCGGACGTGCGGGATGGGCTTAAGCCGGTCCAGCGGCGCATCCTCTTCGGCGCCTACCAGGAGGGGGTGCTCCCCAACCGCAAGCACGTGAAAAGCGCCAAGATCACGGGCGAGGTCATGGGCAAGTACCATCCCCACGGGGACGCGGCTATCTACGAGGCCCTGGTGCGCATGGCCCAGCCCTGGAACCTGCGCTACCCCCTGATGGACGGCCAGGGGAACTTCGGCTCCATTGACGGGGACCCCCCGGCGGCCCAGCGCTACACCGAGGCCCGGCTCTCCCCCCTAGGGGCGGAGATGCTCCTGGACATCGACAAGGAAACGGTGGACTTCCGCCCCAACTACGACGGCTCCCTCAAGGAGCCCGAGGTCCTGCCCTCGGCCATCCCCAACCTCCTGGTGAACGGGGCCAGCGGCATCGCCGTGGGCATGGCCACCAGCCTCCCCCCCCACAACCTCTCCGAGGTGGTGGACGCCCTGGTGGCCATGATCGACCACCCGGGGATCACCCTGGAGGAGGTGATGCGCCTCCTCCCCGGCCCCGACTTCCCCACCGGGGGGAAGCTCTCCCGCAGGGGCATCCGGGAGGCCTACGCCACGGGCCGCGGGAGCCTCAAGGTGCGGGCCAAGGTGCGCATTGAGGAAAAGGGGCAGCGGCCCGTGTTGGTGGTCACCGAGATCCCCTACCAGGTGAACAAGGCAAGCCTCATCGCCCAGATCGCCGCCCTGGTCAAGGCCAAGAAGCTGGAGGAGATCGTGGCCCTGCGGGACGAGTCGGACCGCCAGGGCCTGCGCATCGCCATTGAGCTCAAGCGGGGGGCCAACCCCCAGGTGGTCCTGAACCAGCTCTACAAGCACACCGCCCTCCAGACCTCCTTCACCGTGAACCTCTTGGCCATCGTGGACGGGGAGCCCAAGGTCCTCCCCCTCCTCGAGCTCATGCGCCACTACCTGGACCACCGCAAGGAGGTGGTGCGGCGCCGGAGCCTCTTTGACCTCAAGAAGGCCGAGGAGCGGGCCCACGTGCTGGAGGGCCTCCTCATCGCCTTGAACCACATCGACGAGGTCATCGCCCTCATCCGCGCCTCCGAGGACGCGGCGGCAGCCCGGGGGAGGCTTGTGGCCCGCTTCGCCCTCAGCGAGGTGCAGGCCCAGGCCATCCTGGACATGCGCCTGCAGCGCCTGGTGGCCCTGGAACGGGAAAAGCTTTTGGAGGAGTACCGGGGGCTCATGGAGGAGATCGCCCGGCTGCGGGCCATCCTCGAGGACGAAGGCCGCCTCTGGGCCGAGGTCAAGGCCGACCTCCTCCGGGTCAAGGAGAAGTACGGGGACCCCCGGCGCACCCTCCTCACGGAGTTTGAGGAGAACTTCAACCCGGAGGACCTCATTGAGGACGAGCCCATGGTCATCACCCTCACCGCCCAGGGCTTCCTGAAGCGCCTGCCCCTGGAGAGCTACCGAGCCCAGGGCCGGGGGGGCAAGGGCCTCATCGCCGGCAAGCCCAAGGAGGAGGACGAGGCCACCCAGGTCTTCGTGGCCGGGGCCCACGACGACCTCCTCCTCTTCACCAGCCGGGGCCGGGTCTACCGCATCAAGGTCTACGACCTCCCCGAGATGGGCCGCCAGGCCCGGGGGGTGCACGTGAAGGGCCTCCTGCCCCTCACGGAGGAGGAAGAGGTGGCCGCCCTCCTCTCCGTGCGGGGCCTGGAAGGGGAAGGCTACCTGGTCTTCGCCACCGAGCGGGGCCTGGTCAAGCGCACCGCCCTGCGGGAGTACGCCAACCTGGGCGCAGCCGGCCTCATCGCCATCAAGCTGCAGGAGGGGGACCGGCTCATCGGGGTGGGGCTATCCGACCCCGAGGACGAGGCCATCCTGGCCACGGCGGAGGGGCAGGCCATCCGCTTCCCCCTGGAGGAGGTGCGGGCCACGGGCCGGGACAGCCAGGGGGTGACGGGGATCCGCTTCAAGAAACCCGGGGATCGCGTGGTCTCCTTGGTGGTGGTCAAGCCGGGGGAGGAGGTGGACCTCCTCTCCGTGAGCACCCGGGGCTACGGCAAACGCACCCCCCTTGCCGAGTACCCCTTGCAGGGGCGGGGCGGGATGGGGGTCATCACCTACGCGGTTTCCCTGAAGGTAGGCCGCCTGGCCGCCCTCCTCAAGGTGCGGGGCACGGAGGACCTCCTGGTCCTCTCCAGGCGGGGCCTGGCCATCCGCACCCCCGTTTCCGAGATCCGCCAGTACTCCCGGGCCACCGCCGGGGTCAAGGTGATGCACCTTCCCGAGGAGGACGAGGTGGCCAGCGCCTTCGCCGTGGACGAGGAGAAGTAGATGGAAGAGGTGGTCCTCATCACCGCACCTAGCCTGGAGGTGGCCCGCACCCTGGCCCGGGCCCTGGTGGAGGAGGGGCTGGCGGCCTGCGTGAACCTGGTTCCCGGCGTCACCTCGGTCTACCGCTGGCAGGGGGAGGTGGTGGAGGAAGGGGAGGTGCTCCTGGTGGCCAAGACCACCACCTTCGCCTTTCCCAGGCTCAAGGAGCGGGTGCTGGCCCTCCACCCCTACCAGGTGCCCGAGATCCTGGCCCTGCCCGTGGCCGAAGGCCACGGGCCCTACCTGGCCTGGCTGCGGGAGAACGTGGGGTAAGCCCGGGCTTCAGGGCCCCTGGCCATTTTTGCAACCCAAAGGTTTACAAAATCCCCCGGGGCGTGCTACCTTAAGGGCAAGGAGGTAGCCATGACCCAGGCCCGCGAAACCGTAAGCTTCAAGCCCGGCGAGGTCATCCTCTACCCGGGGGTACCCGGGCCCAGGGACCGGGTGTTCCGGGTCCTGGAGGGGTTGGTGCGCCTCGAGGCCGTGGACGAGGAGGGGAACGCCCTCACCCTGCGCCTGGTGCGCCCCGGGGGCTACTTCGGCGAGGAGGCCTGGGCGGGACTGGAGCGCACCTACTTCGCTGAGGCGGTGACCGAGGTGGTGGCGGAAGCCCTGCCCAAGGAGCCCCGCCCCGAGGAACTCCAGGAGGTCCTGGCCCAGCTCTCCCAGGCCCTCTCCGAGTCCTACCGCCGCATTGAGCGGCTGGCCACCCAGCGCCTGAAAAACCGCATGGCCGCTGCCTTGCTGGAGCTGGCGGAAACCCCTTTGGCCCGGGAGGAAGAGGGGCAGCTGGTCCTCCGCGCCACCCACGACGAGCTGGCCGCCGCGGTGGGGAGCGTGCGGGAAACCGTCACCAAGGTCATCGGGGAGCTCTCCCGCGAGGGGTACATCCGCTCGGGCTACGGCAAGATCGTCCTCCGGGACCTGAAGGGCCTCAAGGAGCTGGCCCAAGCCCGGGGGGACGGGCGCTAAAAACCCCTTGGGTGAGGAAAGGGGCCCTAAGCGGGCTCCTTTTTACGTAGACTGAAAGGCATGCGCCTGCGCCAGCGCTTCCTCGCCGGGCTCGTGACCCTTCTGCCCCTTCTGGTCACCCTCTACTTTCTGGGCTGGGTCTACACCTACTCCGGAGGCTACCTGGAGGGCTTTCTGCGCCTTTTGAACCTGGAGGTACCCCCTTCCTACCTGCCCTTTTTGCCCTTTGTGGGGCTCTTTCTCGCTGCGGTCCTCGTCTATTTGGTGGGCACCCTAACGGAAAACTACTTGGGCCGTAGCCTCCTCCTCTCCCTGGAACGATCCCTCCTTCTCCTGCCCATCGTCCGGGACATCTACAAGGCCGTACAACAGATCGCCCACACCCTCTTCGGCCAGAAGGAGGTGAAGTTCAGCCGGGCCGCGGTCATCGAGTACCCCAGGCGGGGGCTTTACACCCTCTGCTTCGTGGTCCAGCCCGTGGGGGTGCGCCTCCCCCCCCTGCCCGAGGGGTATACCGTGGTCCTGGTCCCCACCAGCCCCGTGCCCGCGAGCGGCATGGTGGTCCTGGTCCCCTCGGAGGAGGTGATCCCCCTGGAGATCAGCGTGGAGGAAGCCCTGAAGTACGTGGTCTCCGCCGGCTTCCTCCTGCCGGAAAAACCTTCAGGCCCCTTAACCTCCCTCCCACTCAAGGCCCGAGGGCCCTCCTAGAATAGGGCATGATGCGGCCCTTGGCCCTCCTCCTTCTCCTGGGGGTCGCCTTGGCCAGCCCCCCGGCCCTCCTGGGCCCGGCCCTGCCCCCGGGAACGGAGCTCAGGCTCCTCTCCCAGGACCTGCGGACCCTCCACGGGGCCTGGCGGGTGGAGGGGAGGAGGCTTTTGGCCCTGTCCTCCCCCGTGCCGCCCCGGGTGGGGCAGGAGGTGCAGCTCCTTTTGGTCCTCCCGGGGGAGAAGCCCCGCCCCTTCCCCGGGGTGGCGGACCGGGGGGATGTGCTCCTCCTCCTGGAAAAGGAGCGGGTGAGCCTCCTCCGGATCCTCAAGGAGGCTTACGGCCTCACCCCTCCGGAAAGGCTTTGGCCATGAAGCGCATCCTGGTCATTGAGGACGACCCCGAGGTGGCCCGCCTGGTGGAGCTGGAGCTTAAGGAGGCCGGCTTTGCCGTGGAGTGGGCCAAAAGCGGGATGGAGGGCCTGGTGCGGCACCGGGAGCGGAAGCCCGACCTGGTGGTCCTGGACCTGGGCCTGCCCGACCTGGACGGGGCCGAGGTGGCCCGGCGCATCCGGGCCACGGACGACACCCCCATCCTGGTCCTCACCGCCCAGGACGCGGTGGAGCGGAAAGTGGGCCTTCTTGCCGAGGGCGCCGACGATTACCTGGTGAAGCCCTTCCACCCCGCCGAGCTTTTGGCCCGCATCCAGGTGCAGCTCCGCCACAAGGGGGGAAGCGAGGTCCTGGCAGTGGGGAAGCTGGAGCTTTACCCCAAAAGGCGCCAGGTCTTCTTCGGCGAGGAGGAGGTGCGCCTCTCCCCCAAGGAGTTTGAGCTCCTCCAGCTCCTCATGAGCCGCCCGGGCCGGGTCTTTCCCCGGCAGGAGATTGAGGAGCGGATCTGGGGCCGCCCCTTAGGCCGGGAGTCCAACGTGCTGGACGTGCACGTGGCCAACCTGCGGGCCAAGCTGCGGGAGGCCGGGGCCTACGGCTACCTGCGCACGGTGCGGGGCCTGGGGTACGCGGTGCGCCCGGGCCGGGGCGAGGAGGAAGGCTAGGGCCGGGCCCATGCCCCCCCTTTCCTTCCGCCTCCGGCTTTTCCTCTCCTTCAGCCTCCTTTGGCTTCTTTTCCTGGTGGGGGCCTTGTACCTGGCGGGGCGGGGGGTGGAGCGGGCCCTGCGGGGCCACCTGGAGGCCACGCTCCTGGAGGACGCCGCCCGGGCGGCGGAGGCCTACCGCAAGGGCCAGGCGGGCACCCTCCTGCCCACCGGGGGGGTCTACCTTCACCTCTACGCCGAGGACGGGGAGGCCCTGGTCCTCACCCGAGGGGAGCACCGCCTGCCCAAGGAGGCCCTGCGAGGGGTGGGGGAGCGTCCCCAGGTGGTCTGGCAGGCGGACTTCGCCGCCGCCTTGGTGCGCACCCCCTTGGGCCTTCTTGTCCTCACCCAGGACACCGCCCCCATTGACCTTTCCCTCCTTGCCCTGCGGCGGGCCCTCCTCGAGGCCTTCTTTCTCCTTTTCCCCTTGGGGATGCTCCTGGTCTACCTCACCGCCCGCCTGGCCACCCGGCCCTTGGAAAGGGCGGCCCGGGAGATCGCCGCCCGCAGCCCCGAGCGCCTGGACCCCGTCCCCATAACTCTCCCCAAGGACGCCTTTGGGGGGATGGTGGAGGCGGTGAACCGGCTCCTTTTGGCCCTGAAGGAGGCCAAGGAAAAGGAGCGGACCTTCCTGGCCGAGGCCAGCCACGAGCTCCGCACCCCCCTCACCGTCCTCCTCGGCCACCTGGACCGCCTGAAGCGGAACCCCTTGGACCTCGAGGCCCTCCAGACCGCCCAGGCCACCGCGGAGCGCATGCGCCGCCTGGTGGAAGACCTCCTGGCCCTGGCCCGGGGGGAGGCGGAACGCACCCTCAACCCCCACATCGTGGACCTCAGGGCCCTGGCCGCGGAGGCCGCCCGGGAGTACGGGGTGGCCTTCAGCGGGGAAGCGGTAGAGGTCCTGGGGGACCCCGACCGCCTCCTGCAGATGCTGCGCAACCTCATCGCCAACGGGGTGCGGGCGGCGGGCAAGGAGGGGGTATGGGTGGCCCTCCGGCGGGAGGGGGAGGTGGCCCTGCTGGAGGTGGCCGATACCGGTCCTGGCATCCCCCAGGACCTTCTCCCCCACCTCTTCCAGCGCTTCGCCCGGGGGCCAGGGGGCGGGGCCGGCCTGGGACTGGCCATCGCCCAGGCCATCGCCAGGGCCCACGGGGGAGAGATCGCGGTGGAAAGCCGCCCCGGCAGAACCATCTTCCGTGTACGCCTGCCCCTTCTGGAGGAGGAGGCCTAGGCCAGCCCCATCCCCTCCGGGGCCAAGGTATGCTATTCGGCAAATGCGCGTGGCCCTCTTCATCACCTGCCTGGCCGACCAGTTCTACGCCGAGGCCGGGGTGGCGGCGGTCCGGCTCCTGAGGGCTTTGGGCGTGGAGGTGGACTTCCCCGAGGGGCAGACCTGCTGCGGCCAGCCCGCCTTCAACGCCGGATACTGGCAAGAGGCCCGCCTTCTGGCCAAGAGGACCCTGGAGGTTTTCCAGGAGGCGGAGTACGTGGTCCTGCCCTCGGGAAGCTGCGCCAGCATGGTGCGAAACCACTACCCCGAGCTCCTTCCCGCAAAGGGGGAGGCCCTGGGGATGGCGGAAAAGACCTATGAGCTTTCCGCCTTCCTGGTGCGGGTCCTGGGGGTGGAGCGCCTGGGGGAGGGCCTCCGGGGACGCCGGGTGGCCTACCACCACGGCTGCCACGCCCTAAGGGAGCTTGGGGTCAAGGAGGAGCCCCTCCTCCTCCTCAAGAACGCCGGGGCCGAGCTCCTCCCTTGGGAGGCGGCGGAGGAGTGCTGCGGCTTCGGGGGGCTTTTTTCCGTGAAGCTGCCCGAGGTTTCCTTGGGGATGGCGGACCGCAAGCTGGCCACCCTGCCCCAGGCGGAGGTTCTGACCTCCACGGACGCCGGCTGCCTCCTCCACCTTTCGGGTAGGCTGAGGAAGCAAGGGAAGACCCTGCGGGTGGCCCCCCTGGCCACCCTGCTCTGGGAGGCGTATGCGGGCCAAGGCTAGGCTCTACCCCAAGGAAGCGGCCAGGCTGCTGAGGGAGAGGCCCGGGGTGCGGGAGGCGGTTACCGGGGCCACCCTGCACTTTGAGCGGAACCGCCTGAGGGCCTACGGGGAGATCGACGCCGAGGCCTGGCGGGACAGGGCCAAGGCGGTCAAGGACCACCTCCTAAGCCACCTGGACCACTACCTGGAACTGGCGGAAAGGCGCCTGCGGGAAAACGGGGTCAAGGTGCACTGGGCCGAGACCCCCGAGGAGGCCCACCGGGTTCTGCGGGAGGTGGTGGCCCGGCACGGGGTAAGGCGGGCGGTGAAGGCCAAGAGCATGCTCACCGAGGAGCTCGGCATCAACCCCCTGCTGGAGTCCCTGGGGGTGGAGGTCCTGGAAACCGACCTGGGGGAGTACCTGATCCAGCTTCTGGGTGAGCCCCCGAGCCACATCGTGGGCCCGGCCATCCACCTCTCCCTGGCGGAGATCCAACGGCTTTTCCACGCCCGCTTCGGCACCCCCCTGGATGCCCCCCCCGAGGCCCTGGCCCAGGTGGCCCGCAAGGTGCTGCGGGAGGCCTTCCTCACCGCGGAACTGGGCATCAGCGGGGCCAACTTCCTGGTGGCGGAAACCGGCACCCTGGCCCTGATGGAGAACGAGGGCAACATCCGGCTTTCCACCTCCCTGCCCCGGGTGCACGTGGCCTTGGTGGGCCTGGAAAAACTCCTCCCCCGCTTCCAGGACCTGGCCCTTTTCCTTCCCCTCACGGCCCGGGCGGCCACGGGGCAACGCCTGGCCACCTTTGTCTCCCTCATCCAAGGGCCTGCCGCCCCCGGGGAGGAAGGCCCCGAGGAGGTGCACGTGGTCCTGGTGGACAACGGCCGCACCGCCCTCCTGCAGGACCCCGAGGCCTGGGAGGTCCTGCGCTGCCTGCGCTGTGGGGCCTGCCTCAACGCCTGCCCCGTCTACCGGCAGACCGGGGGCCACCCCTACGGCTACGTCTATTCTGGGCCCATCGGGGCGGTTCTGGACCCTGGGCTCCTGGGCCTCGAGGAAGCCTACCCCCTCCCCTACGCCTCCACCCTGTGCGGGGCCTGCCAGGAGGCCTGCCCGGTGAGGATCCCCATCCCCAAGCTCCTCCTCACCTGGCGGCAGCGGGCGGTGGCCGAGGGGCTAAGCCCCGCCTGGGAAAGGGGGGCCATGACGGCCTTCGCCAAGGTGATGGCCAGCCCCGCCCTTTACCGCCTCTTCTCCCGGGGCCTCAGGGGCCTCCCCCTGCCCCAGGACCTCCTCCCCCTCTTGCGGGCCTGGAGCGAGGGCCGGGGGCCCCTCACCCCTAGCCCCCGGCCCTTCCACCAGATCTGGCCGGAGCTCAAGGAGGAGCGCCATGGAGGCTAGGAACCGCATCCTGGCCCGGGTGAGGAGGGCCCTTCAGGGCCGGCCCAAGGCCCTCCTTCCCGGGCACCCCCATCCCCCTTCCTCCCCCGAGGCCCTGGACCTCTTCCTGAAGCGGCTTGGGGAAAACGGGGCCGAAGGGCACCTGGTGGACCTCGAGGGGGCCAAGGAACTGCTGAAGGCGCTTTCCCAAGGGCTTCCCGGGGCGGCCTTTGGCCGGGGGGTGCCGCCGGCGCTCCGCCTCCTCCCCGAGCTTCCCCCGGAAGAAGCCCCCCTAGGGGTTTCCTGGGCCCTCTTCGCCGTGGCCGAGACCGGCACCGTGGCCCTGGCCTCGAAGGATGGGCGCCGGGCCCAGCTCCTGCCCCCCACCCACCTGGTCCTGGTGGAGGGGGAAAAGGTCTACCCCAGCCTTCTGGAGGCCTTCCTGGACCTCAAGGCGCTCCCCAGGGCCCTGGGCCTCCACTCCGGCCCCTCCAAGAGCGCGGACATCGGCCAGGTGATGGTCAAAGGGGTACACGGGCCCGGGCGGCTGGTGGTGGCCGTCCTCACCTGAGGCCGTAGGCCTCGGGCGGGGCAAGCCGCCTCAGGTTCAGGCGCCACCCCCCCTCCTCCCGCACCAGGATGGGCCACCAGACGAAATTGGCCCGCCCGGCGATGGCCTCCACCGGCACGGGGCCAAAGGTGCGGGAATCCTCCGAGCCCCCTAAGGTGCGGTTATCCCCCATGACGAAGTAGTAGCCCGGCTTCAACTTGATCCGCCCCACCTCGCAAGCCTCGGCGGTCTGGCTCCGGGCCAGGACCTCCGGGGAAGGGGGAAGGAGCATCTCCTTCAGGGGCCTCAGGTAGGCGGGCAGGAGGTCCACGGGGAAATCCCCCTGCTGGGTGATGATCCGGGTCATGCGCCCCTCCTTGTAGCACACCCCGGGGAAGGAGTCGGGCCAGGGGGAGAGGTGGTCGGTGATGTGCCGCTCCTCCAGGGCCTTCCCGTTCACGTAGACCACCCCCCGCTCCACGTAGACCTCATCCCCCGGCACCGCCACGATGCGCTTGATGAAGAAGGCGCGGAAGGAAAAGCCCAGCACGGGGAAGCGGGCGGTGGCGTAAGGGGTGCCCTCCGGGGGCTTCAGGATGGCGATCTCCCCCCGCCGCCACTCCGTGAGGCCGAAGCGCACCAGCCAGGTTTCCCACTTGGGCACCAGGACCCGTTCCCCGTTCCTCAAGGTGGGGAACATGCTCTGCCCCACCACCCCCACGGTGGTGAAGACAAAGGTGGTGACCAGGAAGGCCACCAGCAAGGCCTCCCCCACCTGGCGAAACCATTCCTTGAAAAGGTAATCCCAAAACCCCTTCATACCCCTCCTACTCTACCCGTCCAAAGGCGCCGGGCGGCCTCGCGCCCCGCCTCCACGATCTCCTCCAGGCGGCGGAAGTCCTCAATCCCCACCCCGGGCAGGCTGGGCCGGACGTAGACCTCGGGGGCGTAAAGGGAAAGGCGCACCGAGGTGAGGTGGGCCTGCATCAGGTCCACGGCCCGCCGGGCCAGGGCCAAAAGCCCCCGGGGGGCTTCGTCGGCGGCCCGCTCGGGGGTCACGTCCACGGCGTAGACCTCCGTGGCCCCGAGAAGCCGGGCGGCGTCCACGGGCAGGTTGTCCAGGACCCCGCCGTCAAAAAGGAGCCTCCCCTCCCGCTCCACCGGGGCCAGAAGCCCCGGGTAGGCGGCGGAGGCCAGGACGGCGCTGGGCAGGTCCCCTTGGGTAAGGAACAGGAGCCTGCCCGAAACCACGTCCACGGCGGTGACCGCCAGGGGCCTGGAAAGCCCGGCGAAGGTGGGGGGCAGGTGCTCGGCCAGGAAGTCCAGGAGCTTGCGCCGGGAGAAGATCCCCTCCCGGGGGGAAAGGCCGAGAAGGCCAAGCCAGGGGGTTTTGCGGGCGATGGCCAGGATCTCCTCCGGGGTCTTGCCCGCGGCGAAGAGGGCCCCCACGATGGCGCCCATGCTGGTCCCCGCCACCACCTGGAAGTCCAGGCCCGCCTCGAGGAACACCTCCAGGGCCCCGATGTGGGCCAAGCCCCTGGCCCCGCCCCCGGAAAGCGCCAGCCCGCGCACGGCAAAATCCTACCGGCTCCCAGGTGAAAGAGGTGAGGGAGGGGTATAGTGAGGGCGGTGAGCCTGGCCGGGAAGACCCTCCTGAACCGGTACCGGGTGGTGCGCGCCCTAGGGCGCGGCGCCTTGGCCACGGTCTACCTGGCCTTTGACCGTTTCGGCACCCCCTACGCCCTCAAGGTCTTCCCCCCCGGGGCCGAGGCCCGGCGGGACCGGGAGTTTTGGGTGGGGAAGCAGCTGGCCCACCCCAACCTGAACCCGGTCCTGGAGCGCCTGGACCTCGAGGAAGGCCCCTCCCTCCTCCTGGACTACGCCCCCGGGGAGGAGCTGGGCCGCTGGATGCTCCGCCGCCCCGAGCGGCCCCGGGCCCTTTTCGTCTTCCGCCAGCTCCTCCAGGCCCTGGCCCACATGCACCAAAAGGGCCTGGTCCACCGGGACGTGAAGCCGGAGAACATCATCGTGGCCGGCACCGACGAGGCCAGGCTGGTGGACTTTGACCTTTCCGGACCCGCCCTGGAGGCGTTCAAAAAACCCCTGCGGGTGGGCACCCTCCCCTACCTGGCCCCCGAACAGGTCTTGGGGAAAAGCCCCGGCCCAGAGGCCGACGTCTACGCCGCGGGGGTCATCCTCTACTGGATCCTCTCCGGGGAACACCCCTTCGTGGGGGAGCCGGAGGAGGTCCTCCTGGGCCACCTCCAGGAGCCCATCCCCTCCATCCCCGGCCTCGAGGCCGAGGCGCAAGGCTTCCTGGAGCGCCTTTTGGCCAAGCGTCCGGAGGAACGTTTCCCCACGGCGGGGGAGGCCCTCGAGGCCTTTCCCTTCTAACGGGCATAGGCCCCGTTGGCCAGGAAGGTGAGCACCCCCAGAAGAAGCCCCTGGGCCACCTTCTCCCGGTAGGCAGGCTCCGCCAGCCTCCGTCCCTCCACGGGGTGGTCGCCGAAGCCGATCTCCACCAGGACCGCCGGCACCTTGGCGTAGCGGAGGACGAAGAAATCGCCCGGGAAGCTTCCCCGGTAGGGGCTACCCGTGGCCTGGGAAAGCTTGCGCCCCAGGGTCTCCGCCAGGCGCTGGCTGTAGCGCTGGTTGGCCTGGGCCACGATGTCGGAAAGGATGCGCTCGGCCACGCTCTGGGCCTCCTGGGTCAGGCGCTTGCCCAGCTCCCCCCCGCCGTTTTCCCGGATCACCTGGCTGAGGACCCGGGGGTCCTGGGCCCGGCCAAAGTAGAAGACCTCCACCCCCCTTCCGGTATGGGTGGGGGTGGCGTTCACGTGGATGGAGATGAAGAGGTTAACCTGGGAGCTATCCGCCAGGGCGGCCCGGCGGGAGAGGTCCTCCCGCTTGTCGGGGGAAAGGTGCGCGTCCCTTTCCCGGGTAAGGCGCACCTCCACCCCCTCCCCCTCCAGGAGACGCTTGAGGCGCAGGGCCACGTCCAGCACCACCTCCTTCTCCACCACGTACCCCACCATCCCCGGGTCCACGCCCCCGTGCCCCGGGTCCAGGAGGACCACGGGCCGCGGGGGCTTGGGGGCGCGGTGGGGCAGGGCGGCGGGGGCCGCCGGGGGGGAAGGGGCGGTTTGGGCCTTTAGGGCCAGGTCCACCACCAGCCGCTCGGGGTCGGAAAAGCGGCGCACCGTGGCCTCCACCGGGCCCTTTAGCCGCACCACCACCCGCACCCGCCCCATCTCGGGCAGGATTTGCACCGAGGCCACCTCGCGGGAGTTCACCACCTGGTCCTGGGCCGGGGCGCTTACCCCTTCCAAGACCAGGGTGAGGGCCCCCACCTCCTGGGCCAGGGTGTGGCGCACCTCCTTGGAAGGCAGGTCAAAGGCCAAACGGGTAAAGCCCTCGTGCACCCCCACCCGGGGAAAGGCCAGCGCCAGGCTCCATAGGAGGGCTAAGGGCCAAAGCCATAGCCGCATCCACCGCATTCTAGCCGAGGGGCCATGGGCTTGGTAAAATCCGGCTCATGACGAAGAAGGTGGTCCTCTACAACCTGGTGGGACACCGCTTCCTGGGCGTAAACGAGCAAGGGGACAAGGTGATGATCGACGGGGACCAGCCCGCCGCCGGCCCCAGGCCCATGGAACTCCTCCTCATGGCCCTGGGGGCCTGCACCGCTTACGACGTGGTGGACATCATGCGCAAGAAGAAGCAACCCCTGGCCCGCTACCGGGTGGAGGTGGAGGGGGTGCGGGCGGAAACCCACCCCAAGCGCTACACCCACATCACCATCACCCACATCGCCTCCGGGCCGGGGGTGACCCTCGAGGCCCTGGAGCGGGCCGTCCACCTCTCCCATACCAAATACTGCTCCGTTTCCGCCAACCTCAACGCCGAGATCACCACCCGGGTGGTCCTGGAGCCGTGGGAAGGGGAGGAGGCCCAGGGCTAAATGCTCCTCGCGGTAGACATCGGCAACACTTCCACCGCCCTCGGGGTCTTCGCCGGGGAGGAACTGGTGGCCCACTTCCGCATCCACACCGACCGGATGCGGATGGAAAGCGAGTACCGGGTCCTTCTAAAAAACCTCTTCGCCCTGGATGGCCTCCCCACCCCCAAGGCCGCCCTCCTCTCCAGCGTGGTGCCCCCGGTGGAGCGGGAGATGAAGGAAGCCATAGAAAAGCTCTTCGGCATCCAGGCCCGGGTGGTGGACGCGGAGGCCACGGGCCTAGAGGTCCTGATCGACAACCCCAAGGAAGCGGGGGCCGACCGCCTGGTGAACGCTGTAGGAGCCCTGGCCTACCCCAGCCCCACGGGCCGCTACATCGTGGTGGACTTCGGCACCGCCACCACCTTTGACCTGGTGGAGGCCCCCAACCGCTACCTGGGCGGGGCCATCACCATCGGCCCCCAGACCGCCGCCGACGCCCTGGCTGCCCGCACCGCCAAGCTCCCCCGCATCGACCTGGTCCCCCCCAAGGGGGTGGTGGGCAAGAACACCCTGGAGGCCCTGCGCTCGGGCCTGGTCCTGGGCTACGCCGCCCTGGTGGAGGGCATGGTGCGCCGCATGAAGGAGGAAGCGGGGGAGGCTTTGGTCATCGCCACGGGAGGGTTTGCCCAAACCCTCAAGGACCTTTGCCCCTCCTTTGACGTGGTGGACGAGGACCTGACCCTCAAGGGACTCCTTCGCATCCACCGGGCTCGAGGGTGAACCAGTACACATACCTTCCCTCCTCTGGCCACAGGGCATACCGCCACCCCCCCACCCGGTAAAGCCCCAGGTCCCGCCAAAGCCCAGGCCGCTCCCGCAAGAAGACCCGCAGGGGCCTCCCCTCCCGATAGGCCATGAGAAGGCGCAGGTTGCCCCCCAGGGGCTCCTGGTGGCCCCGCTTCCCCTCCCCCATGTACAGGATCCGCCCATCGGGCAGGAAAAAGTTGGTGTACCCTGACTCCCCCCGGTCCACCAAGAGGCTCCTTTCCCCTATGCCCCGCCGGGTGCGGTGGTAGGCAAAGACCTCGCTCCAGCTCAAGCTTGACACTTCCCCTTCCCCCGGCTATCATCCTAAGTGCCCGGTCGGACGCCCCCGACCCGGCAACAACCCAAGGCCCCGTGGTGTAGTTGGTTAACACACCCGCCTGTCACGTGGGAGATCGCGGGTTCGAGTCCCGTCGGGGCCGCCACGCCGAGGTAGCTCAGTTGGTAGAGCATGCGACTGAAAATCGCAGTGTCGGCGGTTCGATTCCGCCCCTCGGCACCAAAGGGAAACGCCCCCGCCCCCCAGTGGGGCGGTTTTCTTTTGTGCCTATTGCCAAACGGCCCTTTTTGCTAAACTACCCCTAGAAGGGGGTGGGAACCTGAAAGAAACCTTCGGATTCCGGGGTAGTATTTGGGGCATTGCATTCGGGCGCTGAACATTCTGCAGGATATTGCCGGTGAATTTCGGGGTGCATTTCAAGCGGGCGTGTTCGGGAAGCCGCGCTGGGCGTCTTCGCCCCGCGGCTCCTTTTATTGGTTAGGGTATTCCCCCCCAACCCGGAAGGTTCCCCCCTGGGCCGGAAGCACTACCCAGCTGGCCAGAAGTGTGCTAGGCTGGGTAGTGGTAATCTGACCACTTCCAAAAACTAGTAACAGTATTGACATTTTTAATCGTGTTGATGCCTATTCTTCCCCTCTTGACAGCATTGACACACCCCCCTAAAGTGAAAGGCAAGCAAACGGGGCCGAACCCCCGGAAGCTGGAGAAAAGGAGGGATGAAGATGAAGAAGCTCGTTGCTAAGGTTTTGGCTCTGCTCGGTTCTCTGGTGGCTCTTGGGCTTGCGGCTGGGGCCAGCTTCCACTGGAAGTAAGCTAAAGTTGGCCAGTTAACTGGCCAACTTTAGCTTATTGTTTCTGGCTATTTATCTCTCCAACCGAATTTCAGTAGGGCATGTTATACTTGGACACGAAATGCTTGCAACCCTCAGTTTTTCTCTTGGAACTAAGAAATTTGTACTGGAACTGCCTCCTTTTAAAGTCTTTGCCCTAATTTTGACTACGTTTCTATTTTTTGTTGGGTTAGAATTATACCTTCTTCATGCTTTTCAACAGTCCTCTAGATTAAGTCTTTGGGATCTAATTTTTTGGGCCCTGCTCATCTTCTGGAGTGTGCGCTTGGAGGTTCGCCTTCCACTCAGTGCCAGCGTGAGTCAACTCTTTATCTTTGCCTTGGCCTTTATGGTTTTGGCACCTCCCTGGCTTGTGCCCCTATGGTCTTTTCTTTTTCAACCTAGAGGCGATATATGGTATAAGCAACTGTTTAATCGTTCTCAAGATGCTTTAGCTACAGCTCTAGCTACTTTAACCTGGCTTTTCTTTCAAAAAAATCCCCTTTATCTGGGTCATTTAAATCTTTCCGCTGGGGTTGGTATAGCTTTATCTGCCTTAGTTTTCTTTGTAGTTAACACATTTTTGGTCACAACAGTTATATATTTTTCCACGCAAACTCCTTTACGTGAGATTTGGCGCAAAAACTTTGGATGGGTAGCTCTTAGCTACCTTGTATTGTCTCCTCTAGCCCTCTTATTAGCCCGCGCCTACGAAACCCCCCTCATCGGCAACTGGGGGGGGTGGACGGTGCTCTTCTTTCTCATTCCCCTCTACTACAGCCGCTACTACTGGGACGAGAAAGTACGCCTGGAACAGGCCTTTGACACCACCCTGGAAGTCTTGATGAACGCCCTCGAGGCCAAGGAGCAGGAAACCCGTTTCCACTCCGAACGGGTGGCGGATATCGCCCGCGACCTGGCCCGGGCTCATTACAAGAACGAGGCCAAGGCGCAGGAAATCTACCGGGCCGCAAGGTTGCACGACATTGGCAAGATCGCCATCCCCGAAGCCCTTCTCCTCAAACCCGGAAGCCTCACCCCCGAGGAATACGCCCTCATCCAAAGCCACACCACCAAGGGCGTCAAACTCCTCTCCCCGGCGAAAAAGGTGGCCTTCGATGCCCTGGTCTACAACGTGATCCTCTACCACCACGAGCGCTGGGACGGCCGGGGTTATCCGGAACGCCTGGCCGGGCAGGATATCCCGGAGGAAGCGCGCATCGTGGGCCTGGCCGATGCGTATGAGGCCATGACCGCAGGCCGGCCTTACCGCAAGGCCAAGACCTCGGAAGAAGCCCTGAAGGAAGTCCAGGAGGCCTCCGGCCACCAGTTCGACCCCAAGCTGGTCCAGCTCTTCACCGAGCTCTGGCACCAGAACCCCATCTGGCGCGACCGCGAAGCCTACCTGGCCGCAAAGGAGGGATCGGTATCACGCTCTACCTTGCCGCCGCACTCTTCGGCATCGGACTTGCCCTCGCCCTCGGAGCCCGGCCAAAGGACCTCGGAGGGATAGAGCTTAGGGCTGCCTGGGCCTTCCTCCTGGCTGCCCTGGCCGAAGGGGGATTGGCCTACGGCACCTACCGGGGCTGGTTTGCCCCCGAGTGGGCCGGGCCCTTGGCCAAAGGCCTGGTCCTCCTCTTGGTGGGGTATGGCCTCTACCAAAACCGCCACCTGAGAAGCCTTTACCTTGTCCTTCTGGGGCTTTCCCTGAACACCCTGGCCATCTTCGCCAACGGGGGGCACATGCCCGTGAGCCTGGCCGCCTTGGAACGCGCCGGGGTGGAGGGATGGGAGGAAGCCCTCAAAACCCGGGCCGATGCGGTGCATACCCTGCTGGAAGAGGGCAGCCGGCTCCCCTTTCTCGGGGACGTGATCCCCTTGCCCCCCTTGCGCAAGGCGGTGAGCCCGGGGGATCTCTTCATCCTGGCGGGCATCGCCGGGGTGGTGGCGGAGGGCGCCATGAGGGCGAGCCCCAAGCGCCTTCCCCGCCGCCAGGCCGCCCTTAGGGTGTTGGTTTACCTGGTCCTGGTCCTTCTCCTCTTAGCCCTGCGCGGCTAGGGGCGGCGGCCCGCCTTCCGTGTAGTGTATATTCTGCCTAGGGGGCATACCCCTAACCGGGAGGCAACATGGCGTACCGCATCTGCTTGATCGAGGGGGATGGCATCGGCCACGAGGTGGTACCGGCTGCCCGCAAGGTCCTCGAGGCCACAGGACTCCCCTTGGAGTTTGTGGAGGCCGAGGCCGGTTGGGAAACCTTTGAGCGAAGAGGCACCTCCGTTCCTGAGGAAACCGTAGAGAAAATCCTCTCCTCCCACGCCACCCTTTTCGGCGCCGCCACCAGCCCTACCAGGAAGGTCCCCGGCTTCTTTGGGGCCATCCGCTACCTGCGCCGCCGCCTGGACCTCTACGCCAACGTCCGGCCCGCCAAAAGCCGCCCCATCCCCGGAAGCCGCCCGGGGGTGGACCTGATCATCGTCCGGGAAAACACCGAAGGGCTGTACGTGGAGCAGGAGCGGCGCTACCTGGACGTGGCCATCGCCGATGCGGTGATCTCCAAAAAGGCCAGCGAGCGCATCGGGCGGGTGGCCCTGAAGCTGGCGGAAAGCCGCCCCCGCAAAACCCTCCACATCGCCCACAAGGCCAACGTCCTCCCGGTAACCCAGGGGCTTTTCCTGGATACCGTACGGGAAGTGGCCAAGGAGTATCCCCTGGTCAACGTGCAGGACATCATCGTGGACAACTGCGCCATGCAGCTCGTCATGCGCCCGGAGCGCTTTGACGTGGTGGTGACCACCAACCTCCTGGGGGATATCCTCTCGGACCTCACCGCAGGGCTGGTGGGCGGCCTGGGGCTGGCCCCTTCCGCCAATATCGGGGACACCACCGCGGTATTCGAACCCGTACACGGCTCGGCCCCGGACATCGCCGGCAAGGGGATCGCCAACCCCACGGCCACCATCCTCTCCGCCGCCATGATGCTGGACTACCTGGGGGAAAAGGAGGCTGCCCAGAGGGTGGAGAAGGCCGTGGACCTGGTTTTGGAAAAGGGGCCTAGGACCCCGGATCTGGGGGGAACCGCCACCACGGAAACCTTCACCCAAGCGGTGGTGGAGGCCCTGCAGGCCCTCTAGCCCAGCACCCCCCAAGACCCCCCGCTTGGGCGGGGGGTTGCTCACTTTAGGCTGCGGTTTGGGGATGACCCCTTTCCCATCTGGCGGCAAAAGGTATACACTACAAGCAGGTTCGCCTATGACCCTAGGAAGCGTTTTCTCCCCAAGGTAAGAGGAGGTGCCGTGGTTTCGGGTTTCAGCAAGCTATTCAAGCCTCGCGTGGAGGCCCTGGGGCTGGAGATCGGGGCGTCGAGCCTCAAGCTGGTGGAGCTTTCCGGCCATCCTCCCGCCCTGCGAGCCTTCGCCACCCGCCCCACCCCACCGGGGATGCTGGCGGAAGGGGTGGTGGCTGAGCCCGCTGCCTTGGCCCAGGAGATTCGGGAACTCCTGGCCGAAGCCCGCACCCGCAAGCGCTACGTGGTGAGCGCCGTCCCCAACCCCAGCGTGATCCTGCGTACCATCCAGGTGCCCAAGATGCCGCCCAAGGAGATGGAGGAGGCGGTCCGCTGGGAAGCCGAACGCTACATCCCCTTCCCCATAGATGAGGTGGTCTTGGACTTCGCCCCCCTCGAGCCCCTCTCCGAGGTTTCCGAGGGGGAGCAGACCGAGGTGATGGTTGGGGTGGCGCGGCAGGAAGCGGTGGCCGGGCTCCTGGAGGCCTTGCGGGGGGCCGGCCTGATGCCGGTGGTCCTAGACGTAAAGCCCTTCGCCGGCCTCTACCCCTTGGAAGCCGAGCTCGGCGCCGAGCCCGAGCGGGTGGCGGTGGCGGTGGAGATCGGGGCCGAGAGCACCAGCCTGGTCCTGACCCGGGGGGACCGGCCCCTGGCGGTGCGGGTGCTCACCCTTTCGGGCAAGGATTTCACCGAGGCCATCGGCAAGGCCTTCGGCCTGGACTTCCTCACCGCCGAGGAGGTCAAGCGCACCTATGGCCTGGCCACCATCCCCACCGAGGACGAGGAGCTCCTTTTGGACTTTGACGCCGAACGGGAGCGCTATAGCCCCGCCCGCATCTACGACGCCATCCGCCCCATCTTGGTGGACCTCACCCAGGAGATCCGAAGAAGCCTGGAGTTTTTCCGGGTGCAGCTGGGGGATATCCACCCTGAGGTGGGCTACCTCTACGGGGGAGGTAGCCGCCTGCGGGGCCTGGCCACCCTGCTCACCGATACCCTGGGGGTCAGCTTCACCACCCCAGACCCCTGGCAGGGCATCCAGGTGGACCCCAAGCGCTTTGACCTGGAAAAGCTAAAGGAGCTGGGCCCCGAGCTGATGGTGCCCATAGGCCTGGCCCTAAGGGGGGTGAGTCCCCTTGATTAGGCTCAACCTCCTGCCCAAAAACCTGCGCCGCCGGGTGGAACCCGGCTGGTGGCGGCTGGTGGCCGCCCTCTTCGCCCTGGTGGTCCTTCTGACCCTGGGCTTCCTCCACTACACCGCCCAGACCGAGCTCTCCTTAGCCCAGCAGGAACGGGACACCCTGCGGGCCGAGGTGGAGGCCCTAAGGCCCTTCATCCAGGAGCAAAACCGCCTGCAGCAGGAAAGGCGAACCCTCGAGGCCCTCCTGGCCATCCGGGAGGGGCTGCGCAAGAACTTCGTTCCCTGGTCGGAGTACCTGGCGGCCTTCATCGGCCAGATCCCTCGGGAAGGGGGGCGGTTCCCCGTGGCCCTGCGCTCGGTGGGCACCCGGGCCCTTACGGAGGAAGAGGCCAACCAGCAAGCGCAAAGCGGCGCCTTCGACGGCAAGAAGATCCGGGTGGAGTTCAACCTCCAGGGCGAGGCCCTAAACCAAGCGGCCCTGGTGGGCTTCATCCAGGCCTTTGAGGCCTCCCCCCGCTTCGGCATAGAGTTCCAGGGGGCCTCCCTGGACCAGAACCGGGGGCTTTACACCTTCAGCGCCCGGGTAGGCGCGGTGGGAGGTGAGGAAGGTGCTCGCTAAGCTGGGACAGCGGGAATGGGCCCTGATCTCCATTGCCCTCACCCTGGCGGTGGCCCTCCTGTGGTACTTCCTCCTCATCGTGCCCTTACGGCAGGAAACCGAGCTGGTGCGGCAGGAGATCGCCACCTTGATCCCCGAAAGGGACCGGGGCCGCCAGGCCCAGCGGGCCCTGCCCGAACTCCGCGCCGCCATCGCAGCGCTCCAGGCCGAGCGCCAGGCCTTCCTCCGGGCCCTGCCCCGGGAGGAGCGCCTGGCCCAGGTCCTCTCGGAAATCCTGGGCGAGGCCGCCCGGAGCGGGGTCAGCGTGCGCTCCTTTACCCGCTCCCCCACCTCGGCCCCGGTGCCCGAGGTGCGGGCCGTCAACCTGGCCCTTTCCCTCGAGGCCCCCTTCCCCGAAACCTACGCCTACCTGAGGCGGCTGGAGGGGCTTTCCCGCTTCAGCTCCCTTTCGGGCTTGAACCTGAGCGTCCAGGGCCAGGACCTCAACCCCCTCCTCTCCACCAGCCTGACCCTGACCCTCTACATGTTGGCCAAGGACCTCGAGGCCCAAACCGAGGGAGGCCAGCAAGGCCAAGGAGGTGAACGGTGAAGGAAACCCTAGCCCGCCTCGCCGAGGCTTGGCGCAACCTGCCCCAGTCCACAAAAATCCCCTTGGCTGGCCTCCTCCTGGTGGGCGCCGTCACCCTTTGGTACGTGGGGTTCTACCTGCCCGCCCAGACCCCCGGGGAGGCCGCCCTCCCCCCCACCCCTACCCCGACGCCCCAGGAGGCCCCCAAGGCCATCGAAGCCCCTCCCATCCCCCCCCTGGCGGAAACCACCCCGAAAGCCCAGCGCCCCAGGCAGCCCCCAAAGGGGGGGCGTCCACGACCACGGTTACGGCACCGGCCCCAACCCCGGAGCCCGCCCCCCTGCCCCTGCCCCGGGCCTCCCGGGAAACCCCACCCCCCAACCCCTTCGTCCCCTTGGTGGTGGAGGTCCCCGCGCCCGCTCCCCTACCCACCCCCGGGGTAAGCCCCGCCCCTGTACCCCAGCCGGTGCCCACAGGCCAGCCGGTGCGGGTGAGCCAAGGTACGCCCCTACCCACCCCCAGGGTGAGCCCCGCCCCCAGGCCCCTGCCGGGCACCTCCGGGGCCCTGCCGGCCCCCAAGGTCCTCGCCCCCACCCCCAGGGCCGATGTGCCCCCGGCCCGGGTGGAATCCCCGGTGGCGCCCGCCGCGCCCGAGGGCCTGGTGGAAACCCCCTTGCCCCAGGAGGCCGTCCAAGCCCCGGGGAAACCCTCCGAACCCCCTGCGCCCGAGACTCCCAGCAAGGGGCCCTTGCAGGCCCTGGTGGAGGAGCGGGGCTTGAGGCTTTCGGGTACCCTGCTGGGACCCGTAAGCGTGGCCATCCTGGAAACCAAGGACGGGTATCTGGTCCTGCCCGTGGGCAGCCCCTTGCCCGGAAGCGAGGCGGTGGTCCGCCGCATCGAGGGCGACCGCGTGGTCCTGGCCCTCAAGGACGAAACCCTGGAGATCCCCCTACTGGACGCACAAGGTGGAGGTGGTCAGTGAAAGGAATCCTTATGAAACCCCTAACCTGGGCCCTGGTGGCCCTGGGCCTTTCCGCCCTGGCGGGAAGCCTCCCCCAGGACCCCCGGTTTGAAGCCAAGGTGAACCTGAAGGTTTCCGAAAGCCAGGTGCGGGCTGGCCTCACCCTGCCCCTGGACGTGGTGTTGGAGGCCCTGGCGCGGAGCGTGGGCCTGCAGCCCTTCATCTACCGGGCCTACGACGCCTCCGGGGACCCGGCCAAGGCCCTGCCCCCCCTGCCCAACGTGAAGGTGGACTTCCAAGGGAAGGCCTTCCGGGAAGCCTGGGACCTCCTCTTCGCCACCTACGGCACCCAGTTCAACCTGGACTACCTCTTCCTGCCCCCGGACGTGGTGGTGGTGGCCCCCACCCAGGTGATCACCGCCTTGGTGGACGCCCCAAGCCGGGCCGGGGCGGCGGAGCGCAGGCCCTACGTGGTGGGCATCCCCGAGGCGGCCTACCGCCAGGCGGTGCAGGGCCAAGGGGGGCAGGTCCAGGTCACCTCCAGCGTGGAGGCCGCCAAGGGTTGGGTGCAAAACGACCTCCTGCCCTTCCTCTCCCGGGAAGCCGCCGGGCTTAGCGTGAACTGGATCGTGGTGGAGGAAGGGGGCCGGCTCAAGGCCATCCTTTCCGTTCTGGCCACCCCGGAACAGCACGCCCGCTTCTCCGACATCCTGCAGCGGGCGGGGATCGATTTCCGCCCCCTTCCCGCCCTAAGCCTGCCCAGGCCGCGGGTGGAGCGCGCCTACACCCTCAGCCACGCCACCTTCCCCGAGCTCCTCTCCTTCCTCCAGGCCCAGGTGCCCGGGGCCCAGGTGAGCGTCCTCCCCACCGACCCCAAACGGGCCATCGTCCTGGCCACCGAGGAGGACCATGCCCGCCTAAAGGGGCTCCTCGAGGCCGCCGACCTGCCCAAGCCCGTGGCCACCGTGCGCCGGGTCTACGCCTTGCAGAACCTCACCTACGCCGAGGTGGAGGCCCGCCTTCGGCCCCTCCTGAGCCGGGAACTGCCCAAGGCCCGCCTGGAAAGCGTCCCCGGCAACCCCAAAGCCCTCCT
Organism: Thermus sp. CCB_US3_UF1; assembly: GCF_000236585.1. Taxonomy (NCBI): domain Bacteria; kingdom Thermotogati; phylum Deinococcota; class Deinococci; order Thermales; family Thermaceae; genus Thermus; species Thermus sp. CCB_US3_UF1. The sequence continues at coordinate 617,937 of NC_017278.1, read as the reverse complement.
CCTGGAGGCCACTGAGGCCGAACAGGCCCTCTTCGCCGAGATCCTGAAGGCGGCCGACGTGGCCCCTCAAGCGGCTCCCCCGCCCCAGGAGGCCACCACCCGCAGGCTTTACCCCCTGCGCTTCGCCGACGCGGAGAAGGTGGCCCCCTTCCTGGCCCGGGAGGTACCGGGGATCGTGGTGCAGACCGTGCCCGGCCAGTCCGTCCTTTCCGTGCGGGGCACAGAAAGGCAGCTGGCCGAGGTGGAAAACCTCCTGGCCCAGATCGACCGGGCCCCGGAACAAGGCCCCCCGGTCTTCCAGCGGGCCTACCAGCTCTCCAACGCCAAGGCCGCCGACCTGGCCAAGGTGCTCCAGGAGGCCCTCCAGGCCCGTCAAGGCCAGGCCCAAGGCCAAGCCCAGGCCCAGCCCCAGCGCCAAGCCACGGTGGTGGCGGATGAGCGCACCAACACCCTGATCGTCACGGGTACGCAGGAGGACCTGGCCCTGGTGGAGGGGCTGATCCCCAAGCTGGACCAGGCAGTGCCCCAGGTAAACCTCCGGGTACGCATCCAAGAGGTCCAGGCCAACCTGACCCAGAACCTGGGCCTGAAGTGGAACACGGTGGCCGGGGGCAACGTGGTGGCCAGCATCCTGGACTCCGGGCTTTCCCTGATCTTTGACAGCACCCGCAGCCTGGCGGCCCTGAACATCCTGGCCACCCTCGAGGCCCTCCAGCGCCAGGGGCTTTCCCGGGCCCTTAGGGACGTGAACCAGACCGTCCTCAACAACCAGACCGCCCGCCTCCAGTCCGGGGAAACCTTCCTCATCCGCCGCATCGTGGGGGACCGGGTGGAGCGGGTACCCTTTGACATCGGCATCATCGTGGAGGTCACGCCCCAGATCACCGCCGACGGGCAGATCCTCCTCAACATCAAGGCCGAGGTTTCCGGCAACGTCCAGCGCAACCCCGTGGACGGGGACGTGGACCGCTTCACCAAGCAGGTGGTGACCACCACCATGCGGGTGCGGGACGGCCAGACCGTGGTCCTTGGCGGCCTCACCTCCCAGGAGAGCAACCAGGTCCAGCAAGGGGTGCCCCTCCTCATGGATATCCCCTTGATCGGGGAACTCTTCAAGCAGCGCACCCAGGAAAACACCGACCGGGAGCTTCTGGTGGTCATCACCGCCGATATCCTGAAGGAAACCGCTTCCCGCTAAGGCGAAGGGGTTGGAAGGCGGGGGAGCTCTAGCCCCCGCCTTCCCCTGGACGCCTTTCCTCCCTACAATGTCCCCATGAGGTTCCTGACCGCAGGCGAGTCCCACGGCCCCGAGCTTCTGGCCATCATCGAGGGGCTTCCCGCGGGCCTCCCCCTAAGCGAGGCGGACATCAACCCCTGGCTGGAAAAGCGCCAAAAGGGGTACGGACGGGGGCGGCGTATGGTCATCGAAACCGACCGGGTGGAGTTCCGGGCGGGGGTGCGGGCCGGCCGCACCACCGGGGCCCCGGTGGCCCTGGCCCTACGCAACGCCGACCACCGCAACTGGCTGGAGGTCATGGACCCGGCCCCGGGGAACGAACCGCGGAAACGGGCCCTCACCGCCCCCCGCCCCGGCCACGCCGACCTGGCCGGGGGGATCAAGTACGGCCACAAGGACCTACGGGACGTGCTGGAGCGGGCCAGCGCCCGGGAGACCGCCATGCGGGTGGCCGTGGGGGCGGTGGCCCTGAAGCTCCTCAGCCTCCTGGGGGTGGAGGGGGTGGGGTACGTGCCGGGGATGGCCGGGGTTTGGAGCGGGGTGCCCTTTTCCTGGGACCTTCTCCCCCGCATTGAGGAAAGCCCCTTGCGCATGACCGACCCCGAGGCCGAGGCCGAGGTGATCCGCCGCATCGACCAGGCCAAGGCGGAAGGGGACACCCTGGGCGGGGTCATTGAGGCCCGCTTCCGCGGCCTGGTACCGGGCCTGGGCAGCCATGTGCACTGGGACCGGAAGCTGGATGGCCGCCTGGCCCAGATGGCCCTTTCCATCCCTGCGGTCAAGGGGGTGGAGATCGGGCCCGCCTTTGAAAACGCCATGCGCCGGGGCTCGGAGGTGCACGACCCCATCTACTGGACCCCGGAACGGGGCTTCCACCGCAGAACCAACCGGGCAGGGGGGCTGGAAGGGGGGATGACCACGGGGGAGGAGCTGGTGGTCCGGGCCGCCCTCAAGCCCATCGCCACCCTGATGCGGCCCCTGCCCACGGTGGACGTGGTCACCCACGAGCCCGCGGACGCCGCCCGGGAACGCTCGGACACCACCGCCGTCCCCGCGGCCAGCGTGATCCTCTACGCCCTCTGCGCCATCGTTCTGGCCCAGGCTTACCTGGAGAAGTTTGGGGGGGATACTCTAGAAGAAATCCAGGAGCGCGTGGAGCGGTACAAGGCGCGGGCCTTGGCCTACTAGGCGTAGGATAGGCCCATGGCCCGCCTCGAGGTCCCCCGCCCCGCCACCTTCGTGAGCCTCACCGGCTTCATGGGGGTGGGGAAAAGCCGCATCGGCCGCGAGCTGGCCCGGGCCCTCATGCTCCACTTCATCGACCTGGACCGCTACATCGAGCGGCGCACCGGCCTCCCCATCCCCGACATCTTCCGCCACCTGGGGGAGGAGGCCTTCCGGCGCATGGAAAAGGAGGCGGTGCGGGAGCTGGTGGGCAAGGACTACCTGGTCCTGGCCCTGGGGGGGGGTACCTTCGTGGACCCGGAAAACCGCCAGGCCCTCTTGCATAGGGGCCCGGTGGTGGCCCTATGGGCCAGCCCAGAAACCATCCTGGAACGGGCCACCCGCAAGCCTGGGGAAAGGCCCCTGCTCCAGGTGGAAAACCCCCTGGAGCGCATCCGCACCCTCCTGCAAGCGCGCACCCCCATCTACCGGGAAGCCCACGTGCACGTATCCACGGATCACCGGCGGGTGGAGGAGGTGGTGGCGGAGATCGTGGAGAAGCTTTGGGCGTATGCAGAGGCTAGAGGTGCGTAACCCCGTCCCCTACCCCATCCTCCTGGGGGAGGGCCTTCTGGGAGAGGTGGGGGTGCCCCAAGGCCCCAAGGCCCTCCTTTACGACCGGAAGGTGGAAGGCTTCGCCCTCGAGGTGGCCGAGGCCCTGGGGGCGGAACACCGCCTGGGCCTGGAAGGGGGGGAAGGGGCCAAAAGCCTAGAGGCCTACGGAAGGGTGCTTTCCTTCCTGGCGGCCAAAGGCCTTCCCCGCAACGCCACCCTCCTGGTGGTGGGCGGGGGGACCCTTACCGACCTGGGGGGGTTTGTGGCCGCCACCTACCTGCGGGGGATCAGGTACCTCTCCTTCCCCACCACCACCCTGGCCGTGGTAGACGCCAGCGTGGGGGGAAAGACCGGGATCAACCTGCCCGAGGGGAAGAACCTGGTGGGGGCCTTCCACTTCCCCTTGGGGGTCTATGCCGAGCTCAGGGCCTTGCGCACCCTCCCCCCCTTCACCTTCAAGGAGGGTCTGGTGGAGGCCTTCAAGCACGGCCTCATCGCGGGGCGGGAGGATCTCCTAGAGGTGGAGGGCCTGGGGCCGGAAAGCCCCCGCCTGGAGGCCTACCTGGCCGAGGCCGTGGCGGTGAAGGTGGCCATCACGGAGAAGGACCCCTTGGAGGCGGGGGAAAGGCGCCTCCTCAACCTGGGGCATACCCTGGGGCACGCCCTCGAGGCCCAGACCCGCCACGCCCTCCCCCACGGGGCCGCCGTGGCCTACGGCCTCCTCTACGCCGCCCTCCTGGGGAAGGCCCTGGGGGGGGAGGACCTCACCCCCCCGGTCCTCCGCCTCCTCCGCTGGCTCCAACCCCCGCCCCTTGCCCTGGCACCCTGGGAGGACCTCCTCCCCTACCTGGCCAGGGACAAGAAAAAGGTATCGGAAAGCCTCCACTGGGTGGTCCCCCTGGCCCCAGGGAGGCTTTCGGTCCAGCCCCTCCCGGAGGGCCTCCTGCGGGAGGCCTATGCCCTGTGGCAGGGGCTTCTCCTCAGGGAGGGCCTGGCCCAATCCCCCTAGAGGGCCATCCCCACGGGCCGCAGGACCCCGCCCTTGGCCTTGGCGAAGTCCAGGGGAAAATCCCCCACCGGGGTCTTCAGGACCGCCAGGGCCAAGGGCATATCCTCCCCCTCCCAGGCCACGCCCTCCCCGGTGGCCAAGGCCAGGGCCCGGGGGTCTTCCGGCCCCAGGGCCACCTGGGGAAGCTTAGGCCAGGGCAGGGTGGCCCCGAAGGCCAAGGCCAGGGCCTTGGCCGGGCGGAAACGGCCCTTCTGCACCAGGCCCAGGTAGAGGCCGGGGGCGGGGGCCTTGAGGCCGGCCAGGGAGGGGAGCCCCTCGGGGAGGAGGTAGAGGTGCCCTCCCCGCTCCAGAAGGAGCCCTTCCAGCTCCAGACCGGCCTCAGCCAGGAAGGCCCCCCAGGCCCTCTTGGCCTCGGGGGAAAGGGGGGGAGGGCGTTCCAGGCGGGGGGTGCTGAACGCGCCCCCTTCCCGGCGGAAGCGGGCCAGGAAGTGCCCCTCCCCCCGTAAGCGGTGGGGCCAGAGGCGGGCGGTCTTGGCCAGATCGGGGTTCCCGTCCCCCCAGTCCGGGACCCCGGGGGCGAAGAGGGGGTGGAACCGGGCCTCCTCGAGGCGGAACTCCGGATGGGCCTTCAGGAAGGCCGCCACCACCCCCTCGTTCTCCTCGGGGGCAAAGGTGCAGGTGGAGTAGACCAGGACCCCATAAGGCCCCAGCAGGCGGGCCGCCTGGGCCAGAAGGGCCTTCTGCACCTCGCTGGCCCGCTTGGGGGCCGAGGGCCCCCAGTGGCGGATGGCCTCCTTGTCCTTGCGGAACATCCCCTCCCCCGAGCAGGGGGCGTCCAGGAGAACCCGGTGGAAGTAGGCCCCAAAGGCCTCGGCCAGGGCCCGGGGCGGGGCCTGGAGCACCGCCACGCCCGCACCCCAGCGCTCCAGGTTCTCCAGAAGCCCCCGCACCCTCTTCCCGTCCACCTCCCCCGCCAGAAGGAGGCCTTTCCCCCCCATGCGGGCGGCCAGGTGGGTGGTCTTGCCCCCAGGGGCTGCCGCCAGGTCCAAGACCCTCTCCCCGGACCTGGGGTCCAGCAAAACCCCCACCGCCTGGGCGCTGGGCTCCTGGATGTAGTAAAGCCCGGCGTAGAAGAAGGGGTGGGGTCCGGGCCGGGCCTCGGCGGGGTAGTAAAACCCTTCCGGACACCAGGGGATGGGCTCCAAGGGCCAGGGGGCGATCCCCTTCAGGGCCTCGGGCGCCAGCTTGAGGGTGTTGACCCGGAGGCCATACGCCCTCTCCCCCTGGGTCAGGGCCTTTAGGAAGGGGGGGAACTCCTCCCCCAAAAGCTCGGCCATGCGGGAGAGAAAGGCCTTGGGCAGCACCCCAGCACCCTAGCACAAGGGCCCCGGAGGGCTCAAGGCGTAGACTGGAACCCGATGGAGGGGGAGGTGGGTCCGTGATCCGGGCCGTGGGTGCCGACCTGGTGGAGATCGCCCGGGTGCGCAGGCTCCTGGAGCGCCACGGGGAAAGGGCCCTGAGGCGGCTTTTCACCGAGGAGGAGCTGGCCTACGCCCTCCGCCACCAGGACCCCGCTCCCAGCCTGGCCGCCCGGCTGGCGGCCAAGGAGGCCTTCCAGAAATGCTGGCCCGAGGGTCTTGCCTGGAAGGAGGTCTGGGTGGGCATGGAGGGGCGAAGGCCCGTCCTGCGCTTCGCCCCTGGGCTTTCCGCCCGCCTCGAGGGGGAGGGCTTCCTGGCCCACCTCTCCTTAAGCCACGAGCGGGGCCACGCCCTGGCGGTGGTGGTCCTGGAGGTCAGGGCACCAGGCGCAGGATGAGGCGGTAGGCGTAGGCCTCCCCCCGGCCTGCGGCCAAGGCCCCTTGGACCATGTTCCAAAGGACCAGCAGCACCAGGCCCAGGGCCAGGGGCACCGCCAGGACCAGGCCCACCACGGTGAGGGCCAGAAGCCATAGGGCCAGGCCGTACAGGGTGTAGCTGATCTGGCCGTTTAGGGACTCCTTGGCGTGGGCCTGGACCAAGGGATCCTTGGGCCCCCAGAGGAGGACGGCCAGGGGAAGGAGGATCTGGCCGATGAGGACGAAGTACCCCAGGAGGGGGGCCAGGTGGGCCACCGCGGCCCAGGTCCGTGCGGCATCGGAAAAGGGGCTAGGTGGTCCCATGGGAGCAGTCTAGCGGAAAACGCCCCACCGACCCCGTTAGGCCACCTCTTCCTCTTCCTCCCGGATGCGGATGGGGCCCTGTTTTTCTGGCCGCAAACCGACCTTGTCCTGGTAGAAGGCGCGGATGGCGGCAAAGTCCCGCTTCAGGTCCCCCGTGGGCCAGAGGTACCCCCCGACGCCCACCTCCTTCCGGTGGAAATCGGCGTAACCCAAGGCGATGGGAACCCCGGCCTTAAGGGCCATGTAGTAGAAGCCCGTGCGCCAGTAGGGGGCCTTGCCCCGGGTGCCCTCGGGGGTGATGAGGATGGCCACCTCCCTTTCCCTCAGGATGGCCGCCACCTGGTCCACCAGGCCCTTCCGGCGGGAGCGGTCCACGGGAATGCCTCCCATAAGGGTAAGGAGCCAGCCCAAGGGGGGACGGAAAAGCTCCTTCTTCCCCAGCCACCGCGCCCGGATCCCCAGGGCCCAAAGGGCCAGGATCCCCACGAAGAAGTCCCAGTTGGAGGTGTGCGGGGCCCCGATCAGGACGTACCGCTTGCAGGGCGGGGGCGGCATGTGGTACCGCCAGCCCCCAAGCCGGAGAAGCCAACCGGCCAAGGCGCGCATACCCTGTCAGCATACCCCCTGTGGTAGACTGGGGGAAGGCGGGGTGGGAAGCTTCCCACCCCTCTTGCTTGGGGTGAAGATGCACAAGGTCGTGATCGTGGGTAGGCCCAACGTGGGCAAATCCAGCCTCTTCAACCGCCTCCTGGGGAAGAGGAGCGCGGTGGTGGCCGACGTACCCGGGGTCACCCGCGACCTGAAGGAAGGCGTGGTGGAAACCGACCGGGGCCGCTTCCTCCTGGTGGACACGGGAGGGCTATGGTCGGGGGACCACTGGGAGAAAAAAATCCAGGAAAAGGTAGACCAGGCCCTGGAAAGTGCGGAGCTGGTCCTCTTTGCCGTGGATGGCCGTGCCGAGCTCACCCAGGCGGACTACGAGGTGGCGGAGTACCTGCGCAAGAAGGGCAAGCCGGTGGTGCTGGTGGCCACCAAGGTGGACGACCCCAAGCACGAGGCCTACCTAGGCCCCCTCTACGCCTTGGGCTTCGGGGACCCCATTCCCACCTCCAGCGCCCACGCCCGGGGCCTCGAGGCGCTCCTGGAAGCCATCTGGGCCAAGCTGCCCGTGCGGCAGATCGAGTCCGAGCCCGAGGTGGCGGCCATCCGGCTGGCCATCGTGGGCCGACCCAATGCCGGGAAGAGCAGCCTCCTCAACGCCATCCTGGGGGAGGAGCGGGTCATCGTATCCGAGGAGCCCGGCACCACCCGGGACGCCATTGACGTGGAGTTCTTCTTCGGGGGCCACCGCTTCGTCCTGGTGGACACCGCGGGCATCCGCAAGCGCCCCGAGAGCCTGGTGGAGGAGCTGGCCATCGGACGGAGCCTAAGGGCCATGGCCGAGGCCGACGTGGTCCTTCTGGTGGTGGACCCCTTCCAGGTGGGGGACCGGGAGCTCAAGCTGGCCAACCAGGCCATGGAGGAGGGGAAACCCGTCCTCCTGGTCATCACCAAGTGGGACCTGGTGGGGAAGGAGGAGGCCTCCAAGGTGCGGCGGGGCCTGCGGGAGAAGCTTATCCACCTGGACCACCTGCCCCGGGTCTACACCTCGGCCTTCACCCGGCAGAACCTGGACCGGATCTTCGCCGAGGCGGTACGCCTCCACGAGCTAAGCCACACCCGCGTCCCCACCTCGGAGCTGAACCGCTGGCTTTCCGTGTGGACGGCCAAGGTCCAGCTCCCCAACTTCAAGGGAAGGCCCCTCAAGCTCCTCTACGCCACCCAGCCGGAGGTGGCCCCGCCCACCTTCGTCTTCTTCGTCAACCACCCCGAGTTCGTCACCCGGGCCTTTGAGAACTACCTGAGAAACCGCATCGGGGAGGACCTGGGCCTGAAGGAGATCCCCTTCCGCCTGGTCTTCCGCGGCAGGCGGGAGGAAGGCTAAGGCCGCCTCGGAGAAGGCACCCCAAGCCCCACGTCCTCCATAAACTCCCGCACCACCCCCAAAAACCGCCTTCCGTCCAGAAGGAGGGCAAGCAAGGCCCAAAGGAGGGCTTCCCGGAAGGCCTCCGGGGCCAAGCGGTGGGCCAGGAGAAAGGGGGCAAAGGTAGGAAGGACCTGGAGGAGCATGGCAAGGCTCTTCCTGGGGTAGCGAAGGAGGAGGACCAGGGTGAGGACCCCATGGGCCCAGGCCAGGGGCAAGGGGACCAGGCCCGCTCCCGCCAGGTAGGCCCAACCGGCCCAGGCCAGGCCGGCATCCAAGGGGTAGTCCCAGAGGGCCAAGGGGGAGGGCCGCCTCGAGGCCCGGGCCAAAACCCCGTCCAGCACGTCCAGGGTCCAGCCCAAGAGGAGGAGGCGGATCACCTGGGCCAAGGCCTCCGGCCCCTGGCCCACCCGGAGGAGGACCAGGAGCACCACCGCCGCCCGGGCCAGGGTGCAAAGATCGGCCAAAACCCGAAGAAAGCCCCTAACCCCCATCGTTCAAGAGCGCCTCCAGCCCCTCCACCGCCCCCGTGCGCAGGGAAAGGTGGGCCAGGGGGGTGAGGGGGGTGGGCTCGGGGTTCACCTCCACCAGGTAGGCCCCCCCGGCGTAGGCGATGCGCCCCAGGGAGGCGGCGGGCTCCACCTCGGCGCTGGTGCCCACCACCAAGGCGAAGTCAGCCTCGGCGAAGGCCCTCTCCGCCTGCGCCCAAGCCCCTTCCGGCAGAAACTCCCCAAACCAGACCACATCGGGCCGGGCCCTGTGGCCGCACCGGGGGCAGAAGGGTGGGGGGGTAAAGGGGTCGGGCAGGGGAAACCGCTCCCCGCAGGCCTCGCAGCGGGCCCGCAGGAGGTTGCCGTGGAACTCCACCAAGCTCCGGCTCCCCGCGCGGGCGTGCAAGCCGTCCACGTTCTGGGTTACCAGGAGGAAGCTCCCCCCTCGGGCGGCCAGGGCCTCCTCGAGGCGCACCAGGGCCAGGTGGGCGGGGTTGGGCCTAGCCTCCCGTACCTTGGCGATGCGCCAGGCGTACCATGCCCAGACCTTCTCCGGGTTCCGGGCGTAGGCCTCGGGGGTGGCGTAGTCCAGGGGGTTGAAGTTCCGCCAAAGCCCCTCGGCGTCGCGAAAGGTGGGGATGCCCGAGGGCTTGGAGATGCCGGCCCCGGTGAGGACCGCCACCCGCTGGGCCTCTCTAAGCCTCCGCCGCGCTTCTTCCAGGCGCTCCACCATCCCCATGGTAACGCGGTAGGCTGAAGGGGATGAGGCTTTTCACCCCCGAGGCCATGCGGGAAGCCGACCAGAAGGCGGCGGCCCTGGGTTACCCTACCCTTCTCCTCATGGAGTGGGCGGGGATGAAGGCGGCCCGGCTTTACCGAAAGCTCTTTGGCCAGGCCCCCGCGGTGGTCCTGGCGGGCAAGGGCAACAACGGCGGGGACGGGCTGGTCCTGGCCCGCCACCTCCACCTGGAAGGGGTGGCGGTGCGGGTCTACGCGGCGGAAGGGCAGGAAGGGGATGCCCTTCTGGCCCGGCAGGCCCTGGCCGCCCACGGCCTGGAGATCCGCCCCCTGGAGGAGGCCAGCTGGAAGGGGGGGGAGGTGCTGGTGGACGCCCTCTTCGGCACCGGGCTCAAGCGACCCCTGGAGGGCCTCTACGCAGGGCTTGTGGAGAGGATGAACACCAGCGGCCTCCCCATCCTCGCCCTGGACCTGCCCTCCGGCCTCCCCTACGCCCCCCACGTGCGGGCCACGGCCACCCTGGCCTTCGCCGCCCTCAAAACCCCCCACCTCCTCAACCGGGAGGCCTGCGGCCAACTTTACCTGGCGGAGATCGGCCTGCCCCGCCACCTCCTGCAAAGGGAGGACCTGCCCGAGGTGGCCACCCCCGAGGCCCTGCGCCCCCTCCTCCCCCCCCGGCCCCTCACGGCCCACAAGGGCAGCGTGGGCCGGGTGGGGGTCCTGGGCGGGTACCGGGGGGAGGGGCTCCGCTACGCCGGGGCGCCCCTTTTGGCCGCCCTGGGGGCCTACCGCATGGGGGCGGGCCTGGTGCACCTGGTGGCCCCGGAGGGCACGCCCCTGGAGCCCCTCGAGGCCGTCTTCCACCCCGTGAACGCCCCCAGCCTTCCCCCCATGAGGGTGGAGGCCCTGGCGGTGGGCATGGGCGGGGGGGCCTGGGGGCGGGCCTGGGCCCTGGAGGCCCTGCAAGCCCACCTGCCCACGGTGCTGGACGCCGACGCCTTGCACCCGGAGGTGGTGGAGCTCTACCGCCGGGCCGGGGTGCGGGCCGTCCTCACCCCCCACGCCGGGGAGGCGGGACGGCTTCTCGGCCTGCCCCCGGAGGGGGTGGCCAAGGACCCCTTGGGGGCCGCCAGGGCCCTGGCCGAGGCCACGGGCCAGGTGGTGGTCCTCAAGGGTAACCCCACGGTGGTGGCCGAGGGGGGGCGGCTTTCCGTCAACCCCACGGGCAACCCCGCCCTGGCCACCGGCGGCACGGGGGATGTCCTCTCGGGGGCCATCGCCGCCCTTATGGCGGCGGGGCTTGCCCCCTTTGACGCCGCCCGGCTTGGGGTTTACCTCCACGGCCTGGCCGGGGACCTCCGGGCCGGGGAAAAGGGGGTGGGGCTCCTCGCCCGGGAGGTGGCGGAGGCTCTTCCCCGGGCGCGGAGGCTTTTGGAAGGAGGGCAGGCGCCCTGGCCCTTTTCCCGGGTATGAGCGCCTCCTCCTGCCCTCATTCAGCGGATAACCTTACCCTCGGCCTTGCTATATGAGTAGAAAAGGAGCTCGCCCAGGAAAAGCCCCAAAAAATACGGGGTACCGGCGGGTCCTTGAAGGAAACGGGTCCAGTACCCCGGGCTAACCAGCTCAACGAAATAACCAACCGCCAAAGTGGCTGCTAGGAGAGCCACCACTTCTTTCCTGTTCGTTAAGCGCACCTGCCCAAGGGAGACATAGTCCAACAGGGCCCCGGAGATAACCCCAAGGGCAAAGGTAGCGGGTCCGAGGACACCCTCAAACCGGAGGGCTAAGAGCCCTAGCCCAACAGAAATGCCCAAGGCTAGCGTTCTCTTTGCAAAACCCCAAAGCCTTTGAAATCTATCCATAGCAGCACCTCCTACCTACAAACATTTTGGCAAACCTCGGTACAAACAATTCGCGAAACGGCCTCGCAAGACCACGCACCCCCAACGCGCCTACAAGCATACTCAACAACCGGTCGGCAAACCTGTCGACAGACAAGAGACAAGGAAGCAGACAGGATTGAGGCTTGATCCACCTCCGCCACCCCCGCCATCCCCCGGATCCAGACAAGGCTGGGCGCCACAGCTGAGGGGCAAAACCTGCTCCTCCACCCCCGCTTTCTCAAAAGGTTTCACCATCTCATCGCCCGGCAATGGGCAAGAAGGCCCTTCTTGAGGGAAGGGCATGGCCTGAGCCATGGCCACCGGCAAACCCAAGACCATAAACACAAGCCCTCCTAGAATGGCCAGCCTCATTATATCACCTCCATTCCAAGGATAGGGCTTCTTCTTCTTCTTGTCAAGACCCCAGAAAGCTCCTGGTATTCTGGGGGCGGTGTAGGACTTATGGGACACCTAGCCCGCCTCTATGTCCCCGCCACCCTGGCCAACCTGGGCTCGGGGTTTGACGCCTTGGGGGTGGCCCTGGACCTCTACCTGGAGGTGGAGGCGGAGCCGGCCCGGGAAGACGCCTTCTTCTACGAAGGGGAAGGCCAGGTGGCGGGAACGGACAACCTGATCCACCAAGGCTACCGGGCGGGGATGGCCGCCTTGGGCCTGAAGGCGGAGCCCCTGGCCATCCGCGCCTTCAACCCCATCCCCCTGGCCCGCGGCATGGGGAGCTCCTCCGCCGCCTTGGTGGCGGGGGTGGCCTTGGCGGACCGGGTTTCCGGGGGGCGGCTTGGGCGGGAAGGGGTGTTCCAGGTGGCCGCCCGCCTGGAGGGCCATCCCGACAACGTGGCCCCCGCGGTCTACGGGGGGTTTGTGGCCGCCCTGAGCGAGCCCCCCTTGGCCATCCCCCTGCCCAGGCCTGAAGGGGTGCGCTTCGTCCTGGCCGTGCCCCCTTACGAGGTGCCCACGCCCTTGGCCCGGGCCGCCCTTCCCCCCAGCGTCCCCCTGGAGGAGGCGGTCTTCAACCTGGCCCGGAGCGCCCTCTGGCCCGCCGCCCTGTGCACGGGTAGGCTGGAAGCCCTGCGGGAGGCCAGCCGGGACCGGCTCCACCAGCCGCGCCGGGCCCACCTGATGCCCGGGGTGCTGGAGGCCATCCAGGGGGCCTTGGAGGCCGGGGCCCTGGCCGCCTTCGTGGGCGGGGCCGGCCCCACGGTGGCGGCCCTGGTGCGGGCCGGGGAGGAGGCCCCCGTGGCCCGGGCCCTTGAAGCCTACCGGGGGGAAGGGCGTACCCTGGTCCTAGGCCTAGGGGAGGGATACTTTTGGAAGGAAACCTGAACACCATCCCCCTCACCGAGCTTCTGGAGCTCATCCACGCCCACCGGCGTTCAGGGGTCTTGGAGCTGAGGGTGGGGTTTTTGCCCCTCTCCTTGCGCTTTTCCGCTGGGGAGGTGGTGGGGGCGGCCATCCTGGACTGGGAGGGCCTCGAGGCCCTCTTCACCTTCCCCTTGCACCCCAAGGAAGGCCCCTTCCGCTTCCAACCGGGAGCCCCGGCCGCGGAAAAACCCCTCCTGCCCTTCTCCACCCTCCTGGGGGAATGGGCCCGGGTGAACGACGAGTGGGACCGCTTCCGCACCCTGGTGGACTCCCCCAGCCGGGTCCTGGAGGCCATCCGCCCCACCTCCCCCTACGAGGTCTTCCAGGGAGGAAAAAGCGTCCGGGCCGCGGCCAAGGCCTGGGAGGTTCCCCTCCTCATCGCCATGGAGCGGGCCTACATGGGGGTCCGGGAGGGGGACCTGTACCCCTTGCGCCGCTACGCCTGGTACGCCCTGCGCATCCGCTACCAGGGGAAAAAGGGCAAGACCCTGGAGGAGTTCGGTGGGCTCCAGGCCCTTCTGGACGGCACCCGCAACCTGGGGGAGGTGATCGCCTCCGGGGTGCCCGTGGGCCTGGTGCGCCGTTACCTGGTGCAGGCCATCGGCAGCGGGGAACTCACCCCCCAGGGGCGGGGGTGGCTCCTGAGGGACCTCACCTGGGAGATGGAAAAGGAAGGCGAAGCCTAGGCCGGCCTAGGCTTCCGGCCCCTTTGGGCTTACTTCTTCTTGCGGGGGCGGTACTTGCCGTAGGTGCCCCGCCAGATCTTGCCCCTGCGGGTGCGACGGTCGCCCTTGCCCATGCTGCCCTCCTTAGGCGCTTACCGCGGAAAGAAGCTTGTGCACCTTGCGCATGAGCCGCGACTTCCTGCGGGCGGCGGCGTTCTTGTGCAGGGTGGAACCCTTGGCCGCCTTGTCGATGAGGCTCTCGGCCTTGCGCAGGATCTTGATGGCCTCCTCTGCCTGGCCCTCCTGGGCCAGCTGGACGGCCTTCTTGCTCAGGGTCTTGATGGCCGACTTCTTGGCCTTATTGCGAAGCCGGCGCTTCAGGGACTGCCGGTGCCGCTTGAGAGCGGAAAGGTTCCTCTTGGGCTTTTTCTGCGCCATTGTTCTCCCCTCGTGCCCTCTAGGGGCAGACCAGGCCTAAGTGTAGCACACCCCGCCCTAGGGGGCAAACTTGGTGGCCACCCAGTCGTAGCGCACCTGGCCCTTGGCCCCTTCCAAGCGGAAGCGGAGAAGGTATTCCCCCGGGGTCACGGCGAAGCGCACCTCTTCCTGGAAGCGGCCCGCAAAGTGCCTCTCCCCCACCTGGCGCCCCTCGCGCAGGAGGGCCAGGGAAAGCCTTCCCTCCTCCAGGTTTCCCGCCACCTTCACCTTCACCGCATCGTATAGCCCCGTGACCCGCAAGGGGTAGCGGGCCTCCCCCGTGTACTTCCAGTAGAAGACCGGCAAAAAGGGCGGGTAGCCCACGGCCAGGCCATACCGGTCCGCGTACCAGTAAAGGCCCAGGGCCAGGAGCAAAAGAAGGAGCAGGCTCCGCATTGCCTTCAGTATACTTGGGCACATGGCGGAGGCGTGGACCAGGCTTTCCCCCGAAGAGGCCCTTCTCCTCCTGAAGCGGGGCGCCGAGGAGATCCTTCCCGAGGAGGAACTCCTCCTAAAGCTCCAGGAAGGGCGCCCCCTCACGGTCAAGCTGGGGGCCGACCCCACCCGGCCCGACCTCCACCTGGGGCACGCGGTGGTCCTGCGCAAGATGCGCCAGTTCCAGGAGCTGGGGCACAAGGTGGTGCTCATCATCGGGGACTTCACCGGGATGATCGGGGATCCCTCGGGCCGGAGCAAGACCCGTCCCCCCCTGACCCTGGAGGAAACCCGGGAAAACGCCAAGACCTACGTGGAACAGGCGGGGAAGATCCTGCGGCAGGAGCCCCACCTCTTTGAGCTGCGCTACAACTCCGAGTGGCTGGAGGGCCTGAGCTTCAAGGAGGTGGTGCGCCTCACCTCCCTCATGACCGTGGCCCAGATGCTGGAGCGGGAGGACTTCAAGAAGCGCTACGAGGAGGGCATCCCCATCTCCCTGCACGAGTTCCTCTACCCCTTCGCCCAGGCCTACGATTCCGTGGCCATCCGGGCCGACGTGGAGATGGGGGGGACGGACCAGCGCTTCAACCTCCTGGTGGGCCGGGAGGTGCAGCGGGCCTACGGCCACCCCCCCCAGGTGGCCTTCCTCATGCCCCTCCTGGTGGGCCTGGACGGGCGGGAGAAGATGAGCAAGAGCCTGGACAACTACATCGGGGTGGCCGAGCCCCCGGAAAGCATGTTCAAGAAGCTCATGCGGGTACCCGACCCCCTGCTAAAGGACTACTTCCGCCTCCTCACCGACCTGGAGGAAGAAGAGGTAGAGGCCCTCCTTAAAGCCGGCCCCGTCCCCGCCCACCGGGTGCTGGCCCGGCTCCTCACCGCCGCCTACGCCCAGGAAACCATTCCCGCCCGCCTGGACCGGGCCTTCTACGAGAGCCTGGGCTACGCCTGGGAAGCCCAGGGCCGGGACAGGGAGGCCGGCCCCGAGGCGGTGCGCCGGGCCGAGGCCCGCTACGACGAAGTGGCCAGGGGGGGCATCCCCGAGGAGCTGCCCGAGGCCCTGATCCCCCCCTCGGAGCTGAAGGAGGGGCGGATCTGGGTGGCCCGGCTTTTCACCTTGGCGGGCCTTACCCCTTCCCACGCGGAGGCCCGCAGGCTCATCGGCAATCGGGGCTTGCGCATCGACGGGGAAGTGGTGGAAGACCCGGGGCTGGAGGTGGACCTTTCCCGTCCCCGGGTGCTGCAGCGGGGCCGGGACCGGTTCGTGCGGGTGCGCCTCCAGGAGGGCTAAACGGCTTTCAGGGCCTCCTCCAGTTCCTCGAGGAGGTCCTCGGGGTCCTCGAGGCCCACGGAAAGCCGGAGGAAGCCGGGGTGAAGGCCCAAGGCCTCCCGCTCGCTGGGGGGGAGGGAGCGGTGGGAGGAGGTGGCGGGGTGGGAGAGGGTGGTCTCCGTCCCCCCCAGGGAGAGGACCAGGCGGATGTGGCGCAGAGCCCGCAGGAAGCGGTTCACCGCCTCCCGTTCTGGGGGAAGCTCAAAAGCCAGCATGGCGCCAAACCCCCGGGCGAGAACCCGCCGGGCGGTGGCGTGGTCGGGGTGGCTGGGGAGGCCGGGGTAGTGGACCGCCCCCACCTTGGGGTGGGTCTCCAGGAAGCGGGCCAGGCGCAAGGCGGTGGCCGAGGCCCGCTCCAGGCGCACGGCCAGGGTCTTGGCCCCCTCCGCCCCCAGCCAGCACGCCCAGGGGTCGGGGACCAGTCCGGCCCGCACCGCCACCCCTAAGGGCCCCTCCACCAGGTCCTTTCGCCCCACCAGCCCCCCCAGGAGGACCAGGTGGTGCCCGGAGAGAAACTTGGTGAGGCTTTCCACCACCAGATCCGCCCCCTGGGCCAGGGGACGGGCGTGGTAGGGGGTGGCGAAGGTGTTGTCCACCACCAGAAGGGCTCCCCGCTCCCGGGCCAAGGCGGCCAGGGCGGGGAGGTCGGCCACCCGCAGGCGGGGGTTGGAGAGGGTTTCCACCAGGAGGAGGCTTCCCGGCCTCAGATGGGCCGCCACCGCCTCCAGGTCCGTGGCGTCCACCCCCACCGCCTCCACGCCGAAGCGGGCCAGGTCCCCAAGAAGCCCCCAGGTGGTGCCGTAGAGGTCCCTCGAGGCCACCACCCGCCCCCCGGGCCGCAGGTGGGCCAGGAAGAGGGCGGCCAGGGCAGCCATGCCGCTGGCCGTGGCCAAGGCCGCCTCCCCCCCGTGCAACCCCGCCAAGAGGCGCTCCAGGGCCCAGCGGTTGGGGGTGCCGTTCCGGGCGTAGACCGCCCCCTTTACCCGGCCCTCGTACACGGCGTCCACCTCGTCCAGGTCGCGGAAGGCCCAGGCCGCCGAGGGGTAAAAGGGCATGGTGGCGGGGGGGTTGGCCGGGGTCTGGGCCCAGGCGGCGTGCACCGCCAGGGTGGAGAGGCCTAGGGGCTCTTCCATGGGTCCACTATAGGCCCTCCATGGGCCTTAGGGGCACCTCGTGCCCGGTGGCGTAAAGGGTCTCCCCTTGGGCCTCCAGCCGTAGCCGGGGCAGGGGGTAACGGGGCGGGCCATAGATGGCCTTCCCCCCCAGGAGGGGGTCAAAGGCCCCAAAGTGGCACGGGCAGCCCAGAAAGGGCCGCTCGTAGCGGAAGTTGTAGAGGAGGGAGGCCACCTCGGGGTCGGGGACGAAGTTCAGGGTGCAGGCCTGGTGGGTGCAGATGCGGCTGAAGGCGATGTAGTGCTCCTGGCCCAGGGAAAGCCCCCCCGGGGCCGGGGCGGGCAGGCGCAGGAGAAAGGCCTTGAGATCCCCTTGGGGCAAGGGATAGGCGAAGGGCTTGGCCTGCCACACCCCAAGCTCCCCCCGCCGGGCCACGGCCACCCTGGCCCCTTCCCGCCAGACGGGTTCCCCCGCCTCGGGACGGGGGCGGAAGCGCAGGTTGTAGGTGCGCACGCCAAACCAGGCAAAAAACCCCCCCGCCACGGCCAGGGGCACATAGAAGAAAAGGTCCCTCCGCTTCATAACCCCGCAAGGTAGTCCAGAAGGGTCTTAAGCTCCTCCTCCCCCAGGGGCACCGGGGGCATCTGGCCCCGTCCCTTGAGGACGATCTCCCGCACCGCCTCCGGGGATTTCAGGATGGGGTTCCCCTTGAGCCTGGGCCCCACCCCCCCTTCCCCTTGGGCCCCGTGGCAGAGGGCGCAGCGGGCCTGGTAGACGCTTAGGCCGTCCTTGGCCCCTTGGGCCTGGGCCTTGGCCATGGCGATGAGGCCCTCCACCCTTTCCCTGGCCTCCCCTCCCACCTCCAGGTACCGCTCCCAGGCGGCGATGGCCGCCCCGTTCTCCCCCTTTTGGAAGTAGAGGTTCCCCAGGAAAAGCCAGCCCTCCGCCGCCTTGGGGTCGGCGTGCTGGGCGATCTGCAAGAACATCTCCGCCTCCTCCAGCCGGCCTCCCATGAAGAGGAGGATCCCCACCCGGCGCACCGCCTCCACATTCCGGGGGTCTTTCTTCAGCACCTCCAGGTAGGCCTCGGCGGCCTGGTCCCAGGCCTGCACCTCATAGGCCCGCCGGCCCCAGGCCAGGAGGTCCTCCACAGCCCCGGTGCGCCTGGCCTTGTCCTGCAGGGCCTTGAGTTCCCGGGCCTCGGCCCTTTGCGTCACCGTGGTCTCCCCCGGCAGGCGGGGCAGGCTGTAGCGCCAAAGCCCCACCCCCAGGAGGAGGACCACCCCCAAGGCCAGGGCCACGGGCAGGGGGTTGAAGGGACGGGGTTCCGGGGGGCGCCAGCCCTCCAGGGCCCGCTCCAGCTCCACCATACGGGCCAGGGCCAGCTTCCGCTCTTCCCCCTCCAGGGCCGCCACCTCCTCCTGGAGGACAGAGAGCTCCCTCAAGAGCTCCTCCCGCCTCGGGGGCTCGGGGAAGGGTTCCTTAGGGCCCAAGAGGGGCCTTAGGGCCAAAAGGAGGCCCAGGAGGAGCAAGACCAGGAAGATCAGGGTGGCCATCATGCAGGGGGCTCCTTCAGGCGGCGCTCCGCCTCCTCTAAAAGCTCAGGGGGCAGGGGCCGCTTGGGGCGGAAGTAGGCGAAAAGGCCAAGCCCCAGGAGGAAAAGGCCCACGAGGGGCAGGACCCAGACCCAAAGGGTTGCCCCGCGCCTGGGGGGCTCGTAGAGGATCCAGTCGCCGTAGCGGTCCACGAAAAAGGCCTTGATCTCTGCCTCCGTCTTTCCCTGCTGCAGCATCTCGGCGATGATGCGGCGCATCTCCACCGCCACCCCGGCGTTGGACTCCGCCGCCGACTCCCCCTGGCAGACGGGGCAGCGGAGCTCCCGGGCGATGGCGAAGACCTCGGGGGAAAGGTCGGGGGGCGGGCCGCTTTGGGCCCAGGCCGAAAGGAACAGGAAGAGCAACGCCAGCCACCTCATGGCAGGGCCTCCGCCAGGTACTTTTCCAGGGTGGCCTGGTCAATGGCCCCCGCGTGGCGGACCATGACCCGGCCCTGGGCGTCGATGACAAAGGTTTCCGGCACCCCGTACATGCCGTAGTCCACCCCCACCCGGCCTCGAGGGTCAAAGACCTGGGGAAAGGTGAGGCCGAACTGGGCCACAAACCGCAAGGCCCCTGGCTCCTGGTCCTGGGTGTTCACCCCCAGGAAGAGGACCCGGTCCCGGTAGCGCCGCCACAGGGCCTCCAGCACCGGGGCTTCCTCGTAGCAGGCGGGGTAGCACCAGCTGGCCCAGAAGTTGAGGACGACGGGCCGCTTTCCCAGGTGCTGGGAAAGGCGGAAGGTTTCCCCCCAGGCCTCCCGGTAGGGGGGCAGGACGGGCAGGGTGAAGTCGGGGGCAGGACGGCGCTCCCGGGCCAGGACCGAGGGGAGTTCCCGGGGGTTGCGCTGCATCCCCCAGAGGAAAAGCCCCCCCAGGAAGAGGAGGAGGAGGACCCAGAGCCAGGTCCTCACGCCGGGCTCACCTCCCTGGCCTCCGCCCCAAGGCCTTGGGGCCAGAGGATGTACAGGGTGCCCAAGGCCATCAGCCCCCCCGCCACCCACATCCAGAAGACCAGGGGGGTGACGATGAGGCGCACTGAGGCCCACTCCCCCTTCTCCCGGTCAAAGTCCATGAGGAGGAAGTAGTAGTCGTTGCCCGGGGTGTAGATCACCTTGGGGGAGGGCAAGGGGGCGTTCATCTGGGGGTAGAAGTGGAGCCGGGGGCGCACCTCACCGAAGCGGTCCGTGCGGAGGAGGGCCTCCACGGCAAAGCGCCGCCCCTCATTGAGGGCCCGCACCCCCTGGAACTCCATCCGCACCCCCCCCACCGCCCAGGCCTGGCCGCGGTACAGGGTTTTTTCCGCCTCGAGGCGGTAGGTCTGGCTGAAGGCGATCCCTAGGCCCATGAGGGCCACGGCGAAGTGGACCACCAGACTCCCCACCCGGCGGCGGTTCCCCAAATAGCCCCAAGGGGAAAGCCCCGCCCGCACCCGCCCCACCACCCCCTCCCGCACCAGGAGGAAGATGGCCAGGAGGTTATAGAGGAAAAGCCCCACGGCCAGGGAAGCCCCAAAGGTGTAGCCCCGGAGGAGGCCCAGGAGGGTGCCCAGGACCAGGGCGGCCAAGAGGGCGTAGAGGTTGCGGAAAACCTCGGCCCGCGGGCGGCGCCAGGGCAGGAGGGGCCCCACCCCCATGAGGAGGAGGATCCCCGCCCCGATGGGGGCGGAAAGCTGGTTGAAGAAGGGGGCCCCCACGCTCACCTTGGCCCCGCCGAAGGCCTCGGCCAGGAGGGGGTAGAAGGTGCCCAGGAGGACCACCAGGGCCCAGCCGGCAAAGAAGAAAGCCCCCAGGAGCAAGGCCCCTTCCCGGGAAAGGGGGCGGAAGACGGCGGTGTCCCGCACCTCCCGGGAAACCCGGGAAAGGAGGCCCAAGCCAAGGCCGGTGGCAAGGAGGAAGAAGCCCAGAAAGGCCGGGCCCACCGGCCCCTCGGCAAAGGCGTGCACGGACATGATCACCCCGCTGCGGGTGAGGAAGGTGCCGAGGACGGTGGCGGCAAAGGCCAGGGTGACGAAGGCGAAGTTCCAAACCTTAAACGCCCCCCGGGCCTGCTGGACGATGGCGGTGTGGAGGAAGGCCGTGGCCAGGAGCCAGGGGATGAAGCTGGCGTTCTCCACCGGGTCCCAGGCCCAGTAGCCGCCCCAGCCCAGAACCTCGTAGCTCCACCACATCCCCGCCACCTTCCCCGCGGTGAGGAAGCCCCAGGCAATGAGGGCCCACCACCGGGTCTCCTCCACCCAGGTCTGGTAGCGCCGGGTGACCATGGCCGCCACCGCGTAGGCGAAGGGTACGCTCAGGCCCACGAAGCCCAGGTACATGAGGACCGGGTGGACGGCCATCATCCAGTGGTTCTGCAGGAGGGGGTTGGGACCGGTGCCGTCGGCGGGCGGGTTGGGAAGGGTTTGGAAGGGGCTGGCGATGGTGGCCATCACGCCAAAGAAGAAAACCTGGATGCCGAAGAGGACCGCCAGCACCAAGGAGGCCCGCCAGGGGTCCAGGGCCTTGCGGCTGGCCAGAAGGGTGTAGAGGGTCTGCAAAAGCCCCCAGAGGAGGATGCTCCCCTCCAGGGCCGCCCAGGGGGTGACCAGGGTGACCCACAAGGGATCCTGGGTGGCGTGGTTCCGGGCCACGTAGGCCAGGCTGAAGTCGTGGGTGAGAAGGCCCCACTCCAGGGCCAAGAAGGCGGCGAGGGCCGCCAGGAAGGCGGGCAGGACCAAGGCCCTGGCCCCGCGGAGGAAGCGGCCATCCCCCTGCAGGTAGGCCAGCAGGGCCAGGCTCAAGCCCAGGAGGCTGAAGGCCAGGGCCAGGCTCACGCCCAGGTTGCCCAAAAGGGCCGGGGTCACTTGGCCTCCTCAATGAGCTTGCGCACCTCTTCCGGGGTCCAGCCCGCCTTGGGGGCCTGGTAGCTCTCCGAGTGCTTCACCAGGAGGTTGCTGCCCTGGAAGACCCCCTCGCGGAACCGGCCCTCCACCACCACCCCCTGGCCCTCCTTGAACATGCCCGGGGGGGTGCCCCTGTGCACCACGGGTACCTCGGCCACGCCGTCCGTGAGGGTGAAGCGGAGCTCGAGGCGGTCCTTGTCGTAGCGCACCGTCCCCTCCTTCACCAGGCCCCCCAGGCGCACGGGACGGTTCTGGTACCGGCTTTGGTCCTGCAGGTACTCGGAAGGGGTGAGGAAGTAAACCAGGTTCCGGCCCAGCCCCCCGAAGACCATGTAGGCCAAGGCCCCCAGGATGAGGAGCACCCCCAGGACGTACTTGGTTCTCACCGCACCCTCCGGTAACGCCAGAAGAGGTAGGCCAGGTAGCCGAAGACCGTGAGGTAGGTGAGGGCGTAGACCCAGGTGACGAAGACCTCGCTCACGCTTCCTCCTTCCTGGCCTCCCAAGCGGCCAAAAAGCCCCGGAAGCGGACGAAGCCCACGTAGAGGAGGGTGAAGACGAGGAGGTTGAAGAGCAGGGCCTGGAGCATGGCGGGCTCCATCTCAATCCGGCCCGTGGTGAGGTCGATGGACTGGGTCTGGTGCAGGCTCCGCCACCACTTCACCGACATATAGCTGATGGGCACGTTGAGGAACCCCAGGATGCCCACGGCGGCCGCCGCCTTGGCCCTTAGCTCCGGGTCCTCAATGGCCCCCCGCAGGAGGAAGTAGCCCACGTAGACGGCGAAGAGGATGGCGGTGGTGGTGAGCCTGGGCTCCCAGGTCCAGTACACCCCCCAGGTGGGCCGGGCCCAAAGCATCCCGGTGACCAGGGCCAAGCCCATGAAGACCAGGCCGATCTCGGCGCTGGCCAGGGCCATCCGGTCGTGGCGGGGATCCTGGCGGAAAAGGTAGAGGACGGAGTAGAGGAAGGTGACGAAGAAGGCCAGATACCCAAGCCAAGCCGTGGGGACATGCAGGTACATGATGCGGACCAGGTACCCCTGGTTCACATCGGGCGGGGCCGCGAGGGCCACGTAAAGCCCCGCGGGGAGGAGGAGAAGGCCCAGACCTAAAAAGGCCCAGGTGAGGAGATCTGGCCGATCTGGGTTAGCTGCCTTCAGCATGGTTTGCCTCCACAAGCTTCAGCATAGCCGTCCAGGGTGAAAAGTTTGTGCGCCCCCTACCCCTCCATGACCACGGGGAAGAGCAGGGCGCTGGCCGTCAGGTAGACCACGTCAAAGACCAAAAGGAGCTGCCACCAGGAGGCCACCTCCTCCAGGGGCAGGCCTTCCACCAACCCCGTGGTGGCCCGGACCGCCGCCAGGACCACGGGGACCACCAGGGAGAAGAGGAGGAGGGGCAGGAGGACCTCCCGCCCCCGCAGGCGGGCGAGAAGCCCGGCGTAGAAGGTGGCCACGCTGGCGTAGCCCAGCATCCCCAGGGCCAGGGTTAGGCCAAGGGGCAACCCCCGCTCCAGGGGAAGGTAGAAAAGCCCCCCGGCCATGAAGAGGGCCAAGAGGCCCAAGGGGAGGAGGAGGAGCATCTGGAAAAGGAGCTTGCCCAGGTAGATCCACTCCTTGCTCCCAGGGGTGAGGAGGAGGTCATCCAGGGTGGCGTCCTCCACCTCCAGGGCGAAGGCCCGGGTGGAAAGGAGGGTGCTGGCAAAGGCCAGGGCCACCCACAAGACCCCCGGGGCCGCCCGGCGCAAGGGCCCCTCCTCCGGCCCCAAGGCCAGGGCCATGATGAAAAGCATCACCGTGAAGAAGGCCAGAACGGAGAGGAGGCCCGCCCGGTCCCGGACCTCGAGGCGCAGGTCGCGCAGGGCCAACACCAGGACCCGCCGGAGCCCCGTCAAGGCCACCCCCTTCCCCGGGGCCTGAGCGGCGCGCAGGGAAGGCCTCATGCCGCCCCCAGCTCCAGGGTGCGGTCCGCCACCCCCTCCGCCAGGGCCCGGTCGTGGGTGGCCAGGACCACCCCCCCTTGTCCCCTGGCCTCGGCCAGCACCTCCAGAAGTAGCCCCCGCCCCTCCCCGTCCAAGGCGGTTTCCGGTTCGTCCAGGAGCCAGATGTCGGGCTTTAGGAGGGAAAGGCGGGCCAGAGCAAGCCGCTTGCGCATCCCGCTGGAGAAGGCCGCAAGGGGCAGGTCCTCGGGCAGGCCAAACCGGGCCAAGGCCCCCCGCCAGTCCCCTTCCTGGCCGTGGAAGCCGTGGAAGAGGAGGTCATAGCGGAGGTGCTCCCCAGCGGTGAGGTGCCGGTGGAAGGCCGGAGGGTTGGCCAGGAAAAGGGGCCTCCCCCCCCGTTCCACCCGGCCTCGGGTGGGCTTGAGGAGGCCGGCCATGAGCCTGAGGAGGGTGGTCTTGCCGGAACCGTTGGGGCCCAGGAGGGCCACCACCTCCCCCCGCTCCAGGGTGAAGGAGAGGTCCCGGATCACCCAGTCCCGGCCAAAGCGCTTGGAGAGGGCCTGAAGGCGCAAGAGCATGCTTCTACCAGTTTAGGGGTATCCCCCAAGGACAAGGGTCCCGGGGCTAGAGGTACTTCTGCAGCCACTCGGGGGTGATGCGCAGGAAGAAGGCGTTCAGGGAGGAGTAGGTGCCGGTGAGGAGCAGGGCCCCCACCAGGAGGAGGACCACCCCCGCCAGGCGCTCCACATGGTGGGAAAGCCGCCCCGCCCGCCTGAGCCAGCCCTTGAGCCGCTCGGCGAAGAGGGCCACCAGGAGGAAGGGCAGGGCCAGGCCCAGGATATAGGCCAGGAGAAACCCCACCCCGCCCCCCACCGCGGTCAGGGTGAGGATGGCCCCCAGGATGGGGCCGATGCAAGGGGTCCAGCCCAGGCCCAGGGTGGCCCCCAGGAGGAAGGCCCCCCAGGGGCGCCCCGTCTCCCCCTCGTAGCGCAGGTTCACCCCCCAGCGGGGGCGGAGGCCCAGCATGTAGAGGCCGAGGAGGAGGAGCACCCCCCCACCCACCCGGGCCAAGGTCTGCCGGTGCTCAAAGAGAAGCCCCCCAAGAAGGGTGAAGGGCAGGCCCAGGAGGAAGAAGACCACCCCGAAGCCCAGAACGAAGAAGAGGGCGTTGAAAAGGGGGCGCCCCCGCTCCCCCCCCAGGTAGAAGAGGTAGGTGGGGACCAGGGGGAGCACGCAAGGGGAGAGGAAGGAGAGCACCCCCGCCAAAAAGGCCGCACCAAGGGAAAGGCTCATGCCTTCATCCTAGGGCAGGGTGAGCCAGGGGAAGCGGCGCTTGGTCTCAGGGTCCAGGTCCAGGAGTTCCCGGGCCGGCATCCGCACCTGGGGCAGGGTCTTCTGGTTGATGGGGGTGTCGGCCTCGATGATGCCGTTCATGTAGAGGAGCCAGGCCACCAGGTGGTAGACCTCCTGGTCCGTGAGGGTGCCCGGGGCCCCGAAGGGCATGGCCCGACGGATGTAGTCGTACAGGGTGGTGGCGTACTGCCAGTAGTTGCCGATGGCGAACTCCACCGGGTCGGTGTCCGGGGTGATGGGGAAAGGCTCGGCCACCAGGCGGTTGAAGGGGTACCCTTCCCCCCGGCCCCCGTGGCAGGAGGCGCACTTCTCCGCGTAGATGCGCTCCCCCTCCTCCACCCTGCCCTCCCCCGGGGGCAGGCCCCGGCCATCGGGCAGGACCACGGGCCTCAGATCGTACTGGGCCACCAGTTCCTCGCTGATGGGGGT
Organism: Thermus sp. CCB_US3_UF1; assembly: GCF_000236585.1. NCBI lineage: Bacteria > Thermotogati > Deinococcota > Deinococci > Thermales > Thermaceae > Thermus > Thermus sp. CCB_US3_UF1. Next base: position 593,021 of record NC_017278.1, on the reverse strand, counting down.
ACCCAGCTGGTAGCGGGCCCCCACGGCCAGGCCCAAAAGGGCCAACAGGACCCCAAGGCGCCTAAACATCGAACACCTCCCCGCCACAGCCCCCCGCGGGCCCGAAGGCCTCCTGGCCCAGGGGGCGGTCCCCGTTTACCACCCGGCCATCGGGAAGGATGCGCCAGGCCTGGATGGCGTTGTAGTGGTAGCGGTTGTTCCTGCCCCACTTCTTGAAGAAGGCCTCCCGGGTGGGCTGGGTGTTGCCCTTCTCGTCCCAGGCCCGGCTCCAGAGGACCACCTCCTTCCCGTCCCAGTACCAGGGCATCTTGAAGCGCACGAAGGCGTAGCGCTCCACAGGGGGCTCCAAGGTGGCCTGGCGCCAGGTCTTGCCCTCGTCCAAGGAGATCTCCACCTTGGTGATGCGCCCGTACCCGCTCCAGGCCAGGCCGCGGATCTCGTGGAAGCCAGGCCGGATCCGCTGCAACCCCGAGGGGTAGGTGATGATGGACTCAGGGTCCATGACCCAGGTGAAGGCCAGGACCTTGCCGTCGGCCATGACGTCGGTGTACTCGCTGGTCTCGTCCTTGGCCATGGCGGGGAGGTCGGTGACCAGGATGCGCCGAAGCCACTTCACCTGGATGCTCCCCTCCCAGCCCGGCACCACCAGGCGCACGGGGTAGCCCTGTTCCGGGCGCAGGGCCTCGCCGTTTTGCGCATAGGCCACCAGGACGTCTTCCATGGCCTTCTCCAGGGGCAGGGAACGGGTGTAGGCCGCGGCGTCCATCCCCTCGGGGATCAGCCACCTGGCCCCGGGCTTCACCCCGGCCTCCTTGAGGAGAAGGGCCAGGGGCACCCCGGTCCAGCTGGCGTTGGAGGCCAGGCCGCGGCTGCGGGTGGCCGTGAGGTTGGGGTCAGGGGGGTTGCGGTAGCCGTTTTGCCCGTTGCCCGCGCACTCAATGAAGTAGGTGCGGGTCACGGAGGGGAAGCGCTTGAGGTCCTCGAGGGTGAAGACCAGGGGCCGCTCCACCATGCCGTGGATCACCAGGCGGTACTTGGCGGGGTCCACCTGGGGCACCCCCCCGTGGTGGCGCTCAAAGTGGAGGCCGTTGGGGGTGATGACCCCTTCCAGCTTCTCCAGGGGGGCAAAGTCGGCCCCCGAGTGCCGGGTGCGCAGGTTGGGGGAGATGTAGCGCACCACCCCTTCCTCGTAGGGGCTCCGCCCGCCGTACTCGGAAAGGGGGGCCCCCAGGGTGCGCATGGGGGCGAAGGTCTCCTCGTCCCAGGGAGGGGTCTGGGCCTTGGCCTTGAGGAAGCCCAAAAGCCCTCCCGCACCAAGCAGCCGGAAAAACTTCCTTCGGTCCATATACCCTCCTAGTGTATCTGGCAGGGACAAAAAAGCCCCGCCCCTTTTGGGGGCGGGGCCCAAGGGGTTCAGGCCGGGCCAAACATATCGTTCCAGATGCCCTCGGCCCAGCCATAAGCCGCCTGGCCATTGGCCTTGGAGCGCTGGTTGTCCACGCTGCTCTGCTGCACGATGCGCTTGGCCGCCTCGTCCCAGGAGTGCTGGTGGGCCACCCAGATGGCCTCCTCCGAGTCCACGAAGGAGTAGCAGATGTTGGTGGGAAGCTCGTAGGGGATCTGGGCCAAGGGCTTGCCCTTAAGCCGCTCCGCCAGGTGCCGGGCCACGATGGTGCCGGAAACGTAGGCCACCATCCCGCTCTTGGGGTAGGGGGTGTTGCCCACGATGTCCCCCAGCAGGTAGACCCGGTCGTCCTTTTCCGAGAGGAAGTAGGGCAGGCGAATGTTGGCCCAGCGCTCCCCCAGGCCGGCGATGCGCACCAGCTCCCCCGCCTTCATGGGGGGGATAATGTTGGCCAGGGTGAAGGGCACCTCCCCCAGCTCGGTGAGGACCTGCTTCTTGGCGTAATCGATGCCGGTGATGCGGGTGTTGGGCACGTACTCCAAGACGCCCTTGTAGAGGTCGTTGAAGGCGGCCAGGAAGCCCGCAGCCTTGGAGATGGGCTGGGGGTTGGCGTCCAGGACGATGATCTTGCCCTTGACCCCCTTGCTCTTGATCCGCCAGGCCAGCATGGCCGCCCGCTCGTAGGGCCCCGGGGGACAGCGGTAGGGGGGGTTGGGGATGTACATGACCAGCTCCCCGCCCGTCTCGTCAAACCGGTCCAGCATGCGGCGGAGGGCGATGTGCTCAAAGGGCTTGAAGCCCACGGGCAGGAGGTGCTTGGCCTCGGTGTAGCCGGGGATGGCCTCGTACATGTAGTCAATCCCCGGGGCCAGGACCAGGAAGTCGTAGCCTAGGTAGCCCCCGGTGGTGCGGATGAGGCGCTTGTCCCGCTGGATGTCCAAAACCCTCTCCTGGACGAAGACCACCCCGTCCTCCACCACGTTGGTGTAGTCAAAGACCATCCACTCCAGGGGCTTAGCCCCGGCCAGGTAGAGGTTGGACATGGGGCAGGACATGAAGATGGGCCGCTGTTCCACCAGGACCACCTCGGCCTCCACCCCCGCCTGCACCAGCTTCCGGGCCACTGTGGTTCCGCCCCAGCCCCCGCCGATGACCACCACCCGCGGCTTGCGGGTGCGGGGCAGGAGGGTGGGGGGACGGCTATAGAACTCCTGGGCCCAGGCCCCGCCCCCAAGGGCCCCTGTGGCGGCCAGGGCCGCGCCCGCCTTGAGAAGATCCCGCCGGTTCACCTTCGCCATACTCTTTCCTCCTCATGGGCCAAGGCGATGGGGAACCCCGCCCACGGCTTCCAGGATTCCCAGCATCACCTGCCTGGCCTCTTGCAGCATTGTAACCGCGGGGCTACCCATGACCCCAGGCATGATGGTCATCAGCATGGGGTCTATGGCCCCCACCAGGACATCCTCCCCCATGGGCATGGCGAAGAAGCGGCAGGGGGCGGCGAACCCGCCCGCGGGCTGGGTGAGGAACATCACCCGGGCCCACTCGCTCTTGCAGGGCATGATCACCGTCACCGGGCCCACCCGCACGTTGGGCAAGAGGTTGAGCCCGGCGGAGGTGAGCTCGGTCTCCACCATGAGGACCACGTCCTCCAGCTTGGCCCCAGGGACCCGGTAGAGCAGGGCGGGCATCATGCCGCTTCGGGGATCGGGCATCATGGCCGGGGCCACCTGGCGCACGGGGCCCAGGCGGCCCAGGGCGGCCTCGAGGCGCCACACCAACCGCTCCACCGCCCCCCCGTACACCCCCAGCATGCCGAAGAGGAGCCTGCCATCCAGGGTGCCCACCGTGTAGCGCCCCCCTTCCCCGGTGATGAAGACCGTGGGGGGCAGGACGATGGCGGCCATGGGGTTCTTGGAGGCCGCCTCCACGCTGCCCGCCTCCGGCTTGAGCACCACCAGGCGGTAATCGGGGAAGCCGGGGCCCGTCACCTGGCGCACCTGCTCCCCCAGGTTCAGGACCCGGTCGGGCTCGAGGCCCGCCTCCCTCAAGGCCCGCAGGGTCCTGGCCTCCACCGCTTCCAAGGACCCGCGGACCTCCACCACCAGGGACTGGGCCAGGGAAAAGCCCAGAAGGGCCGCCGTCAAAACCAGAATTCGTTTCATGATCCTCCCTCCACTTCCAGGCCGGCGTCCAGCCAGCCCTTGAAACCGTGGGCGATGTTCTTGGCGTTCTTGTAGCCCAGGGCCCGCAGGTAGGCCGCCACCACCATGGACACGCTCCCCGAGTTGCAGTAGACCAGGATCAGGGCCTCCTTGTCCTTGGGAAGTTCCGAAAGGCGGTCGGGCACCTGGCCGGCGTAGATGTGCACCGAGCCCGGGATGTAGCCCCGTTTCCGCTCCTCCAGGGTGCGCACGTCCAGAACGAAGGGCTCAAAGAGGAGGAGGTCCTTGGCCTCCGTGGGGTAGACCAGGTAGCTCGCGGGAGGCACCCGCTGGAGGAAGGCCCCGAAGGCCTGCACCCACCCCTCCCCTCCCTGGGCCCGGGCCAGGGGAAGGAGGGGCAGAAGGGCGAGGAGGTGGCGGCGGCGCATGGCTAGCGGGTGAAGAAGGGCAACTCCTCAAAGGAACGCCCGGCCTTGGTGGCCTCGGCCAGCATGTACAGGGTCAGGGCGATGTAGGGCTCGGAGTAGAAGGCGGGAGCAGGGATGGCGATGGACTCGTAGCAGAAGGCGATGCGGTCCTCCATGGTGTAGAGCTTGTCCGCCTCAAAGCGGTAGGCGGGCCACTCGCTCCCTAGACCTTGTTTGGGGCTCCGCACCGGGGAGAGGCGCACCCGCTGGCCGGCATACTGGTCGTGGCAGACGGCGCAGCTCATGTCCCGCGCCCCGGCGCGGGCGTACCATAGCTCCCGCCCCAGGTTGTACATGGCCAGCTCCTGGGGGTGCTTGGGCACCACCTGCATCTTGGCCTTGGAGGAGAAGCTGGCGATGTAGGTGGTGATGGCCTTGACCTCCTCCCGCTTGATGGCCTGGGGCTTGTAGCCCTGGACGGTCTGCATGCAGGTGTAGACCCGGCTTTCCAGGTCCTCCACCTTGCGGCTATCGGGGAAGTACTTGGGCAAGACGGCGTAGACCCCCTCCAGCTTGCCCTTGCCCAGGCCGAAGTCGCACTCCTCCAGGGTCTTGCCGCTGGGGCCCTTGCGGAAGAAGAGCTCCTTGCCCTCCTCCACGTAAAGCTCCCCGGGGAGAACCCCGAAGGTCTCCAGGTACATCTGCCGCTGGCGCATGGCCTCCTCAAAGGGGTCCAGGGGCTTGGGCTGCTGGGTGTAGCCCAAGAGCCCCCCCAGGGCGGCCAGGCTCAGGGAAAGGAAAAGGATGCGGGTTCGCTTGTCCTTCACCGCTCACCTCCGGTTGATGGGGGAGTTGGGGTCCAGGAGGTAGGCCACCAGGTCGGCGGTCTCCTCCGGGGTGAAGAGGCCATGGACCCCGCCCCGGTACATGAGGGAGCAGGGCACGAAGGCCCAGGCGTTGTAGATCTTCTCGTAGGTGTAGCGGACCACGGGTTCCGAGGTGCCCCGCTGGCCGTAGCCGGTGAGGGAGGGGCCCATGGTGCCGTAGGCCACCTCCTTGGGGTCGCCCGCGTGGCAGGCGTAGCAGTTGCCCCGCTTAGGGTCGGTGAAGACCTTCTCCCCGTTCCTCCAGTCCCCCAGGAGCTTACCGCTTTTGGGGTACTTGATGAGGGCCTTCTGCTCGGCCAGGAACTGGGGTATGAGGTCGGGGGGGAGTCTGTCCCGGTACTGGCTGCAAAGGGCCTGGCCCCGGTCCTGGGAGAGCATCACCTGGGCGAACTCCCGCCCCCCGCTCCCTAGGGCGGCCTCGAGGCGGGCCCGGAAGGGGCTCACCTGGGAAAGGGCCAGCCCAAAAGCCAGAAGCCCCATGGCCAAAAGCGCTTTTCGCTTCATCCTCTCACCTCCGGTATGCGGTAGTTGCGCCCCAGAACCCGCACGTTGGGCTCGGGGAGAACCCTAACCCTCCCCACCCCCTTGAGGTAGGCCTCCAAGAGGGCGTAGATGGGCTTGGGCTCGTAGCCGGCCCTGGCCTCCCCCGCCCGCTGGAGCCGCCCCCCGTAGGCGGCCACCAGGTAGCGGCGGCCGGGGTCCAAGGGCCTTCCCCCCACCTCCACCCTCTGGACCCGGCGCCCCAGGGGGGCATCGGGGTCCAAGGCGTAGCGGAGCCCGTGGGTGCGGCTCACATCCCCCCCTTGTTGGTAGAAAGGGTCGGGGCTGAAGACGTTGCTGGCGATGTCCTCCAAGACGTTCCTTATCTGTTCCCCCCGCAGCCAGAAGAGGTAGAGCTCGGGGTAGGTGAACCCGGTAAAGGCGTAAAGGTGGTCGCGGGTGATGGCCTGCCCGGGAAGGATGGTGGTCCCCCAGCGCACCGCGGGGCTGAAGACCACCTCCACCTCGGGGTAGAGGGCCTTCACCGCCTCCCCCACCAGCTGGTCAAAGGTGGAGTAGAGGGTATCCCGCTTGTAGAGGAGGGTTTCGGCAACGGCCAAGGCTTCCAAGAGGTGGGCGCGGTGGGGGGCCATCCGGGCCTCCAGCCAGGCCTCCACGTCCGCCGCCTTGGGCAGGTGCTGGGCCAGGACGGGCAGGACCCGGACCCGCAGGTTGGCGACCCCGCCCCGGCGGAGCTTCAGGTCCACCCGCATGAGGGCCTTTCCCGCCGCGCTTCCCGCCACGATCCAGGTCTTCCCTACCCGCCAGGGCAAGGGGGTGAGGTCGTGGGTGTGGCCGGAGAGGATCAGGTCAATCCCCTGCACCCTTTCCGCCAGGGCGGCATCCAGCTGCAGGCCGTTGTGGGAGAGGAGGACCACCGCGTCCGCCCCCTCGGCCCGGGCCGCGTCCACCGTCTCCTGCAGGCGCTTCTCGTCCAGGGCGAAGGAAAGCCCTTCGGTAAAGCCCTCGGGGTGGGAAACCTTCACGTAGGGGTAGGTGGCCCCCACCACGGCCACGGCGTACCCCCCCAGGGTATGGATGCGGTAGGCGGGGAAGAGGGGGTCGCCAAAGAGCTCGTCCACCACGTTGTAGGAAAGGTGTTCCCCCCGGAACTTCTTGAGGAGCTCCTCCACCCTTTGCCGCCCCAAGGTCCACTCCCAGTGGGAGACCATGTGGTCCACCCCGGTGAGGTTCTGCCACTCCACGATGGCCTCTCCCTGGGTGAGCAGGGAAAGCCCGGAGTTGGTCCAGGTATCCCCCCCGTCCAGGACCAGGGCCTGCCCGCCTGCGGCTTCCACCTGGGCCTTTTGCTGGCGGATAAGGGCGGTGAGGGCGGCCATCCCCCCGATGGGGCCAAAGGCGCGGGCCAGCTCCACAAAGTCCAGGTAGGAGAGGAGGTAGGCCAAGGGCGTGCCCCGCCCCACCCCGTAGTAGCGGAGGATGGCCTCCCCGGTGAGGTAGCCGGGGCGGCCCATCAGGGGCTTGGGGGCGATGAGGTTGGGGGGTTCCATGAAGTGGTGGGGGAAGGCCTGGCCGTGGAGGTCGGAGAAGTAGAGGAGGGTGGCCTCCCCGTAGGGGGGGAGGTCGTAAAGGCGGGCAGGGTCCTCCCGCACCTGGGCCAGGGCCCTGGGCCCCAGGCCCCCTAGGACGGAAAGGAGGAAGAGGAAGTCCCTGCGGTTCATTTAGACCCCACCGCGGGCTTGGTGTTGAAGTCGGACTCGGGGTCCAGGAGGTAGGCCACCACGTCGGCGATCTCCTCCGGGGTCAGGAGGCCCTGGGCCCCGAAGCGGTACATGACCGTGCAAGGGAAGAAGGCCCAGGCGTTGTAGATGACCTCGTAGGTGTAGCGCTGGACCGCCTCGGACTGGCCCCGCTTGAGACCGTACTTCTCCAGGCTGGGGCCCACGTCCCCCCCCAGGTGCACGGGGGAGCCGAAGTGGCAGGAGAAGCAGTTGGCCTTCTGCAGGTTGTTGAAGATGGCCCCGCCCTTCTTCCAATCCCCCATGAGCTTGCCGTTTTGCGGGTAGCGGATCTGGGCCCGCTGGGCCTCCAGGAACTGGGGCAGGAGGTCAGCGGGGAGGCGGTTTTTGTGGAGGGAGCAGAGGGCCTGGTCCGGACGCTGGTTGAGGAAAACCTCAGCGTAGGCCCTGCCCGCGGTCTTGATGCGCTCCAGTTCCTGGTCCTGGAAGTAACGCTGGGCCAAGGCCACCAGGGAAAGGACCATCAGGGCGAAAACGACCTTTCTCATGCTCCCTCCTTAGCGCACAAAGGCGGGCCACTCCTCCACCACGGCCCCGTTGTTGCGGTAGGCCAGGAAAACCTCGAGGGCCAGGATGGGCAAGGAGTAAAGGTCCGGGGGCGGGTGGGCGATGTTGCCGTAGCAGGCCCGGATCCGGTCCTGCATGGTCCAGGTTTGGTCGTTGGAGTAGCGGTAGGCGGGCCAGTGGGTCCAGGACTGGTCCTTGCCCAGGACGTCCGCATAGGGCAAGACCCCTGCCCGCCGGCCCACGTAGGTGACGTGGCAGGTGGCGCACCCCACGTCCCTGGCCCCGGTGCGGGCGTAAAAGAGCTTCTCCCCTAGGGCGTAAAGCTCCCGCTCCTGGGGGAAGAGAAGGCGGACCTGGATCCGCTGGCCCGTGGACTTGCTGGCGATGTAAAAGGCCACGGCCACCACCTCGGAGCGCCGGATCTGCTCGGGCTTAAACCCCTGCACCCGGGTCATGCAGGTGAGGATGCGGCTATCCAGGTCCTCCACCCGGTTCGTGTCCAGGAAGTAACGGGGAAGCCGGGCCGCAGCCCCCTCCAGCACGCCCTTGCCCAGGCCAAAGTCGCACTCGGCCATGGTCTTGCCCGAAGGCCCCTTGCGACCGAAAAGCTCCCGGCCTTGCTCCACCACCAGCTCCGTGGGAAGGATGCCTGCGGTCTTGAGGAGGAGCTCCTTTTGCCGCTTGGCCTCCTCCCGCGGGTCGGCATCCTGGGCCAGGGCCAGGGGAAGAAGAAGGACCAGGGCCAGCGTACACCACGCCCTCCAGACCATATACCCACCTCCATAAAGGCGCCCGGTCCCCCGGGCGCCCCACCTTAGGCCAGCTCCAGCTTGACCTGCCCCTCCCCGGTGTCCCCGCTGGTGTCCTTGAGCTTCACGGTGAAGGTGCCGGGCTTCTCGGCCTTGAACTTGAAGCCGTAGAGGGGGTTGGCGCTGGTGGAGGGGCCGGGGCGGGCCTCGGCCACCTTTTCCCCCTCAAAGTAGACCTCCACCAGGTTGATGTAGTTGGCGGGGATGAGGTTTCCCTTCTCGTCCCGGCGGGTGCCGGGCTCGTTGGGGTGCTGGGCCACTGCCTGGAGCCGGACTTCCTCGCCGGCCTTGGGCTTGGCCGGGGTCAGACGGACGATGGTACGGATGGGCATCTCGGGTTCCTCCTTTCCTTAGCCGCAGCCGCCCACGGTCACCCGGGTGCTGGCCGAGGCCAGAAGCAGCCTGCCGTCGGTGGTCTCCACCACGGCCCTCACCGCGCTAGTTTCCGCCAGGCGCACCCGGGTGGCGTAGTAGGCCATGGCCTTCATGGGCATGAAGCTCACCAGCCTGGGGGTGGGGTTCTTGTCGGCGAAGAGATGGATGGCCTTTACCTGGCTTGGGGGCAGGTTGACCTCCACCTCCGCGGGCACGTTGGCCCCACTCTCCGCGATGGCCGGCATGGTGAGCTTCACCAGGTTGGAGGGGGTGAGGTCCTTGAACCCCTTGCCCAGGGCTTCCTTCAGGGCCTTCTCCAGGTTGGCCAAGTCCTCACCCTCCAGGGCCTGGGCCCGGGCGGGAAGCCCGGCCAGGGCCACCGCCCCCAGGGCCGCACCGGTAGCCTTCAGAAACGCTCGCCTATTCACACACACCTCCCTTGGCGCACACCTGGCGCAGCTCCGAGAGGAACTGCGCCCGGGGCCGGCTGCCAAAAAGCCGGCCCACCTCTTCCCACGCCCCCTTGCGGTGGACGAGGAAGACGAAGGTAGGGGTACCCGGCACGCGGAAGCGCCGGGAAAGCTCCTGCCCCTCCGGGGTCGCGGTGCTCACAGAGGCCACCAGGAAGCGCTCTTCCAAAAGCTGGCTCACCCCGGGGTCAGAGAGGACGAAGGTGTTCATCTGGTCGCAGTAAGGGCAGGTGGGGCTATGGAAGTACACCATGAGTACCCGGCTGTACTCCCTGGCTAGATCCTGGGCCTGGGCGAAGGGATACCAACGGCTCGCGTCCAGGGCCGCCAAGGCCAAGGGGCCCGCGAGGAGGAGCGTCCAAAGTACCCGGTATACGTACATCTTTACACCGCCTGGGTACACCCAAGGACATTTGTACCTTATCAGGCTGTCAGCCCAAAATCAAGCCCTCGGGCACACTCTTTTTGTGCCTAAGCTCACCAAGTACCCCTGAGCGGCATAGGTATGCCTGTATACCTAATAGAGGACCCTTCCCCATGCCCCAGCCGGCTAAAGCTTGCCTAAAGCCCAGGCCCTTGACGGGAAACAAGGGACAAACTACCCTATACCCCGGAGGGTAAAGATGAAGCGGACCCTTATGGCTTTTCTCCTTCTCGGCGGCCTGGCCCTAGCCCAGGCGGATGGCGCCAAACTCTACACCCAGTGCGCGGGCTGCCACCAGGCCACGGGCCAAGGCATACCGGGGGCCTTCCCGCCCCTGGCGGGGCACGTGGCCGAGATCCTGGCCCTGAAGGGCGGGCGGGAATTCCTCATCCAGGTCCTCCTTTGGGGCCTGCAGGGGCAGATCGAGGTCAAGGGCATGAAGTACAACGGGGCCATGCCCGCTTACAACGGCCTGAAGGACGAGGAGATCGCCGCCCTCCTCAACCACATCGCCACCGCCTGGGGGGATGACAAGAAGGTCCAGGGCTTCAAGCCCTTCACCGCCGACGAGGTCAAGGCCCTCCGGGCCAAGCGGCTTACCCCCCAGCAGGTGCTGGAGGAGCGCAAGAAGCTGGGCCTGAAGTAGGACCCCTTGGGGAACCCCGGGGCCTAGGGCCCCGGGGTTTCGTTTAATGGAGGGGTGCTGGCCCTTTCCCTGGAGAAGTCCTTTCCCGGCTTCCGCCTGGCGGTGGCCCTCGAGGTCCAAGAGGGGGAGGTCCTGGCCCTCCTCGGCCCCTCGGGCAGCGGCAAGAGCACGCTCCTTAGGCTCATCACCGGCCTCCTTCCCCCCGACAGGGGCTTCGTGCGCTTCCGGGACCAGGACCTCACCCCCCTACCCCCGGAACGCCGGGGGGTGGGCTTCCTCTTCCAGGACTACGCCCTCTTCCCCCACCTCACGGTGGCGGAGAACCTGGCCTTTGGCCTGGTGGAGGCCCGCTGGCCCAAGGCGGCACGGGAAGCCCGGGTGGAGGAACTCCTCAGGCGGATGGAGCTCACCCCCCACGCCCGGAAACGCCCCCAGGAGCTTTCTGGAGGGGAGCAACAGCGGGTGGCCCTGGCCCGGGCCCTGGCCCCAAGGCCCAGGCTCCTCCTCCTGGACGAGCCCCTGGGGGCTTTAGACCTACGCCTGCGGGAGGAACTCCTCCTCTTCCTCCGCCGCACCCTGCGGGCGGAAGGGATCACCACCCTGGTGGTCACCCACGACCAGGAGGAGGCCTTCCTCCTGGCGGGGCGGGTGGCGGTGATGCGGGAGGGCCGGCTGGTCCAGGTGGGCCGGCCCGAGGAGGTCTACACCCGGCCCCAGGATGCCTGGACCGCCCGCTTCCTGGGGCACAAGAACCTCCTTTCCCCGGAGGAAAGCCAGGCCCTGGGCCTACCCCCCAAGCCCCACCTCCTACCCCCCCAGGCCCTGGGCCTGGGAGGGCCCCTCAGGGGGAAGGTGGAGGAGCGGCTCTTCTTCGGGGCCCGGGTGGGGCTTTGGGTCCGGGCCAAGGGGGTGCGGCTTTACCTGGAAGCCCCAGCAGGACCGGAGGAGGGGACGGAGGTGGGGCTCCACCTGGACCCCAAGCGGGCGGTAGCCTTGGGGGGATGAGGCGCTTTGCCCTGCTTTTGGGCGGTCCCCTCCTGGCCACGGAGGGCCTCAAGGTGCGGCTTCGGGGCTACCGCCTCCTGGCCGCGGACTCGGGGGCGCGGCATGCCCTGGCCCTGGGGCTCGCCCCGGAGCTCTGGCTGGGGGACTTTGACTCCAGCCCTCCCTGGCTCCAGGAAGCCCTCCCCAGCCCCAAGGAGGTCCTGCCCCGGGAAAAGGAGCTCACGGACGGGGAGGCCCTGGTACGGAAGGCCCTGGAGCTGGGGGCCGAGGAGGTCCTCCTCCTGGGGGGAATAGGGGGCCGGCTGGACCATACCCTGGCCCACCTGGAGCTGGCCTTTGCCCTGCGGGAACAGGGGGTTGGGGCGGCCCTCACGGACGGCCTGGCCTGGGCCTACCCCCTCCTGCCCGGGGAACACCGCTTCCCCTTGGGGGAAGGCGAGCCCTTCAGCCTCCTCCCCTTCCCCAGGGCCACCCTGGGGGTGGAGGGGGCCCGCTACCCCCTTCACCCCACCCCCCTCGAGGCCACCACCCTGACCCTGGAGAACCGGGCCCTGGGCCCCATCCGGGTCCGGGTGGAGGAGGGCCGGGCCCTCCTCTACCTCTTCCCTTGACAGGGCAAAAGGAGGAGGCTAGACTCATGTTTGGCGCTTGGGCCGCTAGCTCAACCGGTAGAGCAACCGACTCTTAATCGGTGGGTTACAGGTTCGAGTCCTGTGCGGCCCACCAAGGGGCCCCGGGGAAACCCGGGGCTTCGCCCTATCATGGAGCCCATGGAACACCCCCAAACCCCCATAGACCTCCTGGCCCTGGACCTGCCCCGGGGGGAACCCTGGGGCTACGCCCTGGCCCAGGGCCTCCTTAAGGCCCCCTGGGCCTGGCGGGCCTTGAGGCCCACCCCTGGGGTGCTGGACCTGATCCGGATGGACCTCGAGGCCCTCCACGCCAAGCTCCTCAGGCTGCGCCGGGACTTCCCCCTGGGCGACCTGGGGGAACGCCCCCCCCACCCCGCCGAGGAAGGGGCCTTGGCCGCCCTCCTGGCCCGCGACCCCCAGGCCCTGGTGCGGGTCCTCCAGGCCCACGGCCCCTACCCCTTCGCCCTTTACCGCGCCTTCCGCTTCGGGGGCGAGGTCCAGCCCATCCCCTCCCCCCGCCTCCCCCGGGAAGGAGAGCTTCTGGGGTACGAGGCCCAGCGGGAGGCCCTAGAGGAAAACGCCCGCCGCTTCCTCCAGGGCAGGCCCGCCCTGCACACCCTCCTCTACGGGGCCCGGGGCACGGGAAAGAGCACCGCGGCCAAGGGTCTTTTGCGCCTGGAAGGGGCCAGGATGGTGGAGGTGGAAACCGGGGCCCTGGCCCACCTGGAGCGCCTTCTGCAAACCCTGGCCCTCTTGCCCCACCGCTTCTTCCTCTTCCTGGACGACCTCTCCCTGGACCCCGAGGACGAGGCCTTCCATCACCTGAAAGCCCTCCTGGAGGGAAGCCTGGAGGGCCCACCGGAAAACGTCCTCCTCCTGGCCACCTCCAACCGCCGCCACCTGGTGCGCCACCTGGGGGAAAACCCCCTCCCCGGGGAAGGCCCCCAGGCCTGGGACGCCCTCCAGGACACCCTGGCCCTCTCGGAGCGCTTCGGCCTGGTCCTCACCTTCCCGCCCTTTGACAAGGGGCTTTACCTGAGGGCGGTGGCCCACCACCTGGGCCGCCCCCTCACCCCCGAGGAGGAGGGGGCCGCCCTCCGCTTTGCCCTGGAGAAGGGGTACTCGGGCCGGGTGGCCCGGCAGTGCGCGAGCCTCCTGGCCTAACCTGGGCTAAGCCCCCGCGTGGCGCAACGCCGCCTCCACGAACCCGGCGAAGGGAGGGGAAGGGCGCATGGGGCGGCTTTTGAACTCCGGATGGCTCTGGACGGCCAGGAAGAAGGGGTGGTCCTTGAGCTCAATGGCCTCCACCAGCCCCGCCCCCCGGCCCCGCATCCCCGGGGTGGTGGCCGAGACCACCAGGCCGGCCCGCTCCAGGCCGTCCACGTAAAGGGGGTTCACCTCATAGCGGTGGCGGTGGCGCTCCAGGACCTCGTCCTTGCCGTAAAGGCGGTGCAGGAGGGTTCCCTCCTTGATGCGCATGGGCCAGTCCCCCAGGCGCATCGTCCCCCCCAGGCCCTCCACCTCCAGCTGCTCGGGCATGAGGTCGATCACGGGGTGGGGGGTGTAGGGGTCAAACTCCGTGGAGTTGGCCCCCTTGAGCCCGGCCACGTTCCGGGCAAACTCAATGACCGCGATCTGCAAGCCCAAGCAGATGCCCAGGTAGGGGATCTTGCGCTCCCGGGCGTACTGGGCTGCCCGCACCTTCCCCTCTATGCCCCGCACCCCGAAGCCGCCCGGGACCAGGATGCCGGCCACGTCGCGGAAGGCCTCCTCCAGGTCCCCGGCCTCCAGGCCCTCGGCGTCCACCCACTTCACCTCCACCCGGGCCCGGTTCTTGATGCCGGCGTGCTTCAGGGCCTCGAGGAGGGAGAGGTAGGCGTCGGGCATCTTCACGTACTTGCCGGCGATAGCAATGCGCACCGTGCGCTCGGGGTGCTTCAGGACCCGCACCGCTTCCTGCCAGAAGGCCAGGTTGGGGAAGACGGGCTCGAGGCCCAAGGCCCGCTCCACCGCCCGGCCCAAACCCTGCTCCTCCAGGAGGAGGGGCACCTCGTAGAGGTGGTCCACGTTGGGGCTGGAGAAGACGTGCCCCGGACGGACGTTGGTGAAGAGGGCTACCTTCTTGCGCACCTCCTCCGGCACGGGCTTGGCCGAGCGCAGGACCACGGCATCGGGCTGGATCCCCACCCCCCGCAGGGTGGCCACGGAGTGCTGCGTGGGCTTGGTCTTGAACTCCTCGCTGGTCTCCAGGTAAGGGACCAGGGTGAGGTGGATGTAGAAGGTGTTCCCCTCCCCCTCGTCAAAACGGAACTGGCGGATGGCCTCCAGGAAGGGGAGGCTCTCAATGTCCCCCACCGTGCCCCCCACCTCCACCACCACCACCTCCGCCCTTTGCTCCTCGGCCACCTTGCGGATCCTTTCCTTGATCTCGTCGGTGATGTGGGGGATGACCTGGACCGTCTGGGAAAGGTACTCCCCCCGGCGCTCCTTCTGGATCACGGAAAGGTAAACCTGGCCGGTGGTGAGGTTGTTCCCCCGGGAGAGGTCCATGTCCAAAAAGCGCTCGTAGTGGCCGATATCCAGATCGGTCTCCGCCCCATCCCCGGTGACGAAGACCTCCCCGTGCTCGTAGGGGCGCATGGTCCCCGCGTCCACGTTCACGTAGGGATCGATCTTGATGGCCGTAACCTGGTATCCCCGGGCCCGGAAAAGCGCCCCCAGGGAAGAGGTGAGGATCCCCTTCCCCAGGCTGGACACCACGCCCCCCGTGACGAAGACGTACTTCCTGGGCCTGCTGGCGCGCTCGGCAACCCCGTCCACGGGACCTCAGCCTACCACATCTGGCGGAGGGGCTAGGGTTTATGGTAAAGTCTTCTTTGGCGTTCTTGCGGGGTCCCCCGATCCCCCGTCAAGAACGGGGTGCTATAGCGAGGCACCATAAGGAGGGCCCTGGTGATGCAGACGTACGTGCCGAAGGAGACGGAACCCCGCTGGGTTCTCATAGACGCCGAGGGCAAGACCCTGGGGCGGCTCGCCACGCAGATCGCCACCCTCTTGCGGGGCAAGCACCGCCCCGACTGGACGCCCAACCTGGCCATGGGGGACTTCGTGGTGGTGGTGAACGCGGACAAGATCCGCCTCACCGGCAAGAAGCTCAAGCAGAAGATCTACACCCGCTACAGCGGCTACCAAGGGGGCCTTAAGGAGATCCCCGCGGAGAAGATGCTGGCCACCCACCCCGAGAGGGTGCTGGAGCACGCGGTGAAGGGGATGCTCCCCAAGGGGCCCTTGGGCCGCAGGCTCTTCAAGCGGCTCAAGGTCTACGCCGGGCCCACCCACCCCCACCAGGCCCAGAAGCCCCAGAAGCTGGAGGTCAAGTGATGGAGCAGTACTACGGCACCGGCAGGCGCAAGGAGGCGGTGGCCCGGGTCTTCCTCAGGCCCGGAAACGGCAAGGTCACCGTCAACGGCCAGGACTTCCAGGACTATTTCCAGGGGATCGTGCGGGCGGTGGCGGCCCTGGAGCCCCTGCGGGCGGTGGACGCCCTGGGCCGCTTTGACGCCTACATCACCGTGAGCGGGGGCGGGAAGAGCGGCCAGGTGGACGCCATCAAGCTGGGGGTGGCCCGGGCCCTCCTCCGCTACAACCCCGACTACCGGGCCAAGCTCAAGCCCCTGGGCTTCCTCACCCGGGACGCGCGGGTGGTGGAGCGGAAGAAGTACGGCAAGCACAAGGCCCGGCGGGCACCCCAGTACTCCAAGCGCTAGCCCCCTTCCCCTTACCCCCCCGAGGCCCCCTCGGGGGGGTGTTCCGTTTCCAGCCCGGCCAGGGCCTCCCGCAGCTCCTCAGGGGTAAAGGGTTGGACCCGGCGGTGGCGCAGGTAGACGAGCCGGGCCTCGGCCTCCACCCCCCAGGCCCGGCGCACCGCCTCCCAGTAGAGGGCAAGCTGGAGGCGGTAGGCCTCGGGGTCCACCTCCCGGTCGGTCTTGTAGTCCTCCAGGTACCAGCGCCCCCCCACCCGGTAAAGGCGGTCCAGGACCCCGTACCAGACGGTGCCCATGAGGGGCAGGACCAGGGGGAGCTCGGCGTAGTCCTCCTCCCGGGCCTCGAGGGGCGGGAGGACCGGGCCCAGGAGGGCCCTATACCCCCGCAAAAGGGCCCGCACCTCCGCCAAAAGCCTCTCCCCCTCCTGGGCCAAGGGGAAGGCCACCTCCTGCAGGAGGAGGGCGGCCATGGCCCCCTCGTCCTCCGGATCCAGGTGGCGGGCCAGGGCGTAGTGGACCAACGTGCCCACGGCCCGGGCGAACTCGGGTAGGGCCTCGGCCTCCAGGGCCTCGGCCAGGGGTCTGGGCTCCGCCTCGGCCTTGCGGTGGGCGCTGGGGGAGTAGACCTGGGGGAAGGGCTTGGGCGGGAGGCTCCAGGTGGCGTAGGGGGCGGGGTTGGCCTCCCCTTCCGGCCCCTCCCGGGGCAAGGGGGGAGGAGGCTCCTGGAAGAGGTGGCGGCGCACCCAGGGGTCCTGGTCCTTGGGGCCCAGGCCCAGGCGGTCCAGGGCCCGGGCCCATGGGCCCGGGCGGGCCGATTCGCTCCCCGTGACCAGGAGGACATCCCGGGCCCGGGAAAGGGCCACGTAGAGGAGGCGAAGGGCCTCCTCCTCCTCGGCCTGGGCCAAGGCCTGCCCCAGGGCTTGGTAGGCCGGGGTGCCCTCCAGGGCCACCTCCCCGGAAAGCCCCACCCGGAGGGGTTCCTGGTTAGGCCGTTCCCCGCGGGCCAGGTCAAAGACCGCCACCACCCTCCACTCCAGGCCCTTGGCCGCGTGGACCGTGAGGAGGTTCACCCCCTCGCCGCCCTCGGGCAGCTCCGAGGCCTCGGGGTCCTTGGCGCGGGCCTGCAGCCACTCCAAAAGGGCCTCGAGGTCGGGGAAGCGCTCGGCGGAGGCCAGGAGGAGAAGGGTGTCCAGGTTGGCCCGGGCCCGGGGGGAAAGCCGCCTCAGGAAGGTCTCCTCCCGGGCCAAAAGCTTGAGGGCCTCGAGGGGGCGCCGGCCCGCCAGGCCCTTAAGCCAGGCCAGGCGCTCCTGGGCCATGGGGGGCAGGAGGGGCAAGGGGTCTTCCGCTCGGAGGGCCTCCTCCAGGCTTCCCAGGTCCAAACCCAAAAAAGGCCCCCGCAGGAAGGCGAGAAGGGAGAGGCGCTCCTCGGGGGAAGGAGGGCCTTCCAGGAGGGAAAGCCTCAGGGCGTGGTAGAGGTCCCGCACCTCGGGCCGGGTGAAGAAGCTCCGCCCCCGCCTTAGGCCGTAGGGCACCCCCAGGGCGCGGAGAGCGCCCTCCAAGGGGGGCAGGCTCTGGCGGCTGCGCACCAGCACCGCCATCTCAGAAAAGGCATACCCCTCGGCGGCGAGTTCCCGAAGGCGACGGGCCAAGAGGTGGGCCTCATGGCGGCGCTTGTCCGCAAGCTCCCCCTCCCCCACCACCCAGTGGACCTCCACCCGGCCCTCCTCGGCCCGCTGGGGAACCACCTCCACCCTCTCCCCTTCGGGGAAAAGGGCCACAAAGCGGTTGAGGAGCTGAGCCACCGCCCGGGCGTGGCGCCAGGTTTCCCGAAGCTCCCGCCGCTCCTCGGCCCTCTCCAGGGCTTGGCGGAAGACCTCCACCCGGGCGTTGCGGAAGAGGTAGATGGACTGCTTGGGGTCCCCCACGGCCACCAGCCTGGCCCCCGCCGCCTCCAAGGCGGCGAAGAAGCGGCCCTGAAGGGGGTTGATATCCTGGTACTCGTCCAGGAGGATGTGGGGAAAGCGCTCCACCACCCGCCCCACGGCCACGGGGTGGTCCAGAAGGCGGAGGGCCAGGGCCTCGAGGTCCGAAGGCCCCAGGGCCTCCCGCGTGCGGCGGCGGTAGCCCTCCAGGGCCTCCTGGAAGAGGGCCCAGACCCCTTCCGCCCCTGGGGCAGGGTAGAGCCTATCCGCCAGGGAGCGCTTTTTGTAAAGGGCAAAGAGGAGCTCCTCCAGGCCGGGATCCAGGCCCCTCAGGTAGAGGAGGCTCCTGGTCTCTTCCCGAAAGAAGGCCTCGGCCACCAGCTCGTCCAAGACGGCGAAATCGGGGTCCAGGGAGAGGAGAGGGGCGGTGTGGCGCAGGGCCTCGGCCATGAAGCCGTGGAGGGTGGTGAAGACCGCCCCGTAGACCTCCCGCTGGGCCTCCTGGGCCAGGGGGTCCTGGGGGGCCAAGGCCCGCACCTGGGCCTCGATCCTTCGCCTCAGCTCCTCGGCGGCCTTGCGGGTGAAGGTGAGGGCCGCCACCCGCCGCAGGGGCACCCCCTGGGCCACCAGGTCCAGGAGCTCCCTCACCAGGGCATGGGTCTTGCCGGTACCCGCCGAGGCCACGTAGAGCCTCATGCGTCCTCCTTGCGGCAGACATCGGCCAGGCCGCAGGCGTAGCAGTGGGGGCCAGGCCTCGGGGAAAACACCCCCTGGTGCCAAAGGGCAAGGGCTTTCTCAGCCTGGTCCCTGACCTCCCTCAAGGCGGGGATGGACTCCCCCTTGCGGAAGGGCCTGGGACGATAGGGACGGGGTGTACCCAGGAAAGGCCAGACCCAAAGGTGCACCGCCTCCACATCCCCCCTCTGCAGCAAGGCCCCCAGGGCGTACCACTCCGTCCAGCGCCGCTGCGGCCCCAGATCGGGCTCGGCCCCCCGGGGCAGGAGGCGGTAGAGGTGGATCGTCCCCCCTTCCCGCCGCACCCCGTCCAGGCGCAGGGGAAAGTGGGCTCCCTGCCACCACACCCAAAAGCGCATCCCCTCCAGGTGGGCCCCATGGGCCTGGAGCCAGGGCCCCACCTCGGGGTGGCGGGAAAGGGCCTCCTTCCCCTCCGGGAAAAGGTGCCAGCCCAGGGCCTCCCCCCCTTCCCGCAGGCCAAACCGCTCGGCATAGGCCCGGAAGGGGCACTCCCGCAGGCGGCGCAGGGCCTCCAGGTGGGGAGGGGGGCCGGAGGCGCGGAGGGGGGAAAGGGGGAAGGGCTCCTGGGGGAGGACCTCGAGGGCGCTGGCGGGCGGCAGGGGCGGGGGCCTTTCTCCCCTTTCCAGGGGCTCGTAGAGGCCGGAAAGCCCCGCCTCCGGGTAGAGGAGGAAGACCTCCTCCCCCCGGGTGGCCATCTCCGCTTGGAAGAGGGGATCCAGGCCGCGAAGCCGCCGCGGCAGGCTCCGCAGAAGCCCCCGTTCCCTCAGCTCCTCCAGGAGGAAGTAGTCCTCCCCTTCCCCCAGGGTGTACCGCCCCGCCACCCACTCCAGGACGTAGGCCCGCCGGGCCCGCACCCCCGTGGCCCGCAAGGGGGGGAGGAGGGGAACGCCCCGGACCGGCTCCGGGGGCAAGGTCTCGTCCAAGAGGAGGCTCCGCCACCAGGCCAAGGGGTTAGCCCGGTCCACCCCCAGGGCCAGGCGGAGCCGGGCGAGGAAAGGCTCCTTGGCCGCCACCCCCAGCCGCTCCAGGACCGCCTCCCCCCAGGCCAGGAGGTCGGGGCCAGGGGTGCGCAGGGCCAAGAAGGCCCGCCATTCCTCCAGAAGGCCCTCCCGCTCGGCCAAGACCGCCAGGGCCTCCTCCCCGGCCAGGCCCAGGCGCAAGGCCCTCCGCCCCAAGGCGGTGAAGCCCAGGGCCAAAAGGTCCCGCCCCGTGGGCACGGGGTTGAGGAGGGCCAGGACCCTTTCCCCTTCCTCCCCCTCGGCCAGGGCCCGCTCCCGCCCGTCCGATAGGGGCAGGCCGTACTCCTCTTGGAGGAGGAGAAGCCCCCCGATCCGCCCCTCGGGGGCCACCACCAGGATCTCCTCCGGGGAAAGCCCCTCCCCCCCTAAGGCCCTGGGGGCCAGGGCCCGCTTCAGGGCCCGGAGGAGGTAGCGGGCCTCCTCCACCGGGTTGGCTAGGGCCCAGACCCGCTTCCGCACGGGCCTGGGGGAAAGCTCCCGCCAGGGTTCCAGCCCCTCGGGCAGGCGCTCCAGGGTGAGGAGGACCGGCACCTGGGCCGCCAGGCGGCGGAGGAAGCGGAGGTCCAGGGGGCCGATTTCCCGAAAGCCGTCCACCACCACCAGGCCCGGCGGGGGGAAAAGGCGGAGGGGGGCCCTTAGGGCGCGGTGGCGGAAATCGTCGTAGTCCAGGGCCCTGCCCTTGAGCCGTTCGTAGCGGAAGTAAACCCGGCGCAGCCGCCCCGCCTCCCCCTCCTTGGGCAGGGCGAAGGGGGATAGGCCAAACCGCTTCAGCTCGGCGATGGCCCGGGCAAAAAGGCGCGCCTCCCCCGGGGCCACCTCCGGGGAGAAAGCCCGCAAGGCCTCGGCCACCAGGGCCACCCGGCCCGCCCCCGGCAGCAAGGGTCCAAGCCGCCCCGCCTCCGCCAGGACCCGGTAGTAGAGGGCCTGGAAGGAGAGGAACTCCAGCCCCAAAAAGGCCCCTTCCTCCCCCAGGAGGCGGTAGAGGTAGGCCCGCTGGTGGGGAAGCCCCACCCACACGACCCGCTGCCTGCGGGCCAGGGCCCCCCGGGCCAGCTCCAGGGCCAGGCGGGTCTTCCCGGAAGCGGGGGGGCCCAGGACGGGGTAGAGGCCGGGCTTCATATGGGGCCCATTCTAAAACCAAGGGCCGGGGGCGTCCCCGGCCCCCCTGGGCTAAGGGGCTGGCGGCCCCTCCGGAGGCGGGAAAAGGGGCAGGGGCTCCAGGTCCGGCCCCAGCCGCAACACCCCCACCACCCGCCCCCGGTGGAGGACGAAGCAGCGGTACTCCCCGGCCAGGACCACCACCCGGCGGGCCAGGGAAAGCTCCCTCAGGAAAGGGAAGGGGCGCCGGGCCATGGGCTTGCCCCGGGGAGGGCCGGCGTGGGGCAGGGGGCGGCCCTCCTCCAGGGCCACCAGGAGCAGGGGGCGCCCCTTGCCCAGGAGGACCAGGGTGGCGCCCTCCCCCTGGTAAAGGGCCTGGACCTCGAGGCCCCCCACCACCTCGCGGCAGCGGAGAAAGGCCGCCTCCGATGGAGGGGGGGACCCCTCTGCCCAGGCCAGGCCCCAGGCCAGGAGCAAAGCGGCCCACCCTCCCCGCATCCTCACCTAGAACCCCCGTTCGGCGGAGATCAGGGCCAAGGCCGCCTGGGCCAGGAGGAGGGCCCGGCCCGGTTCCTTGGCCAGCCTGCCCTTGGCCTCGGCGATCAGGTCCTTGACCAGGGGATCCTGCCCCCGGTAGTAGGCCAGCTCCTTTTCCGCCCGCTCCACCGCCCCGGGGGCCCGCTGGGCCAGGCGGGCCTCGAGGCCAGGCCTAGGGCCGAAGCCCGGGCCCCGGTCCCACCTCCGGTGGTCCCACCCCCGGTGGGAAGCGGGGGGCGTGGGCGCCGCCTGCCCTCGGGCCGCGCGGAAGAGGAGGAGGGCGGCCTGGGCCTCCCGGGCCGCCTTGAAGTAGGCCTTGGCCTCGTAGTCCCGCTCCGCCCGGGCCTTTACCTCCTGGGCCCACTTGAGGAGCTTTTCCTCCCCTTGGGCCGCCTGGGCCACCGCCTGCAACCGGGCCAGGGCATGGGCCGCCAGGGCCGCCTGCCGGTAGTCCGTCCCCTGGGCCAGGGAAAGGCCCGCCGCCAGAAGGAGGAGTCCGAAAAGGGTTCGCTTCATCGCCTTCACCTCCCAAAGGGGAGGCTAGCCCTCCCCGCCAAAGGGCGCACCGGGGGAAAGCTTAAGGGAAGCCAAAGGCAGGTAAAGGCCCACCGCCGCCCCCGCCCGGTTGGCCACCGCCGCCCTTCCCCCGTGGGCCCGGGCCACCGCCGCCACCAGGGCCAGACCCAGCCCCGTCCCCTCCCCCCCCGTGGACGAAGGGCTCCAGGGCCCGGGGGAGGAGGTCTTGGGGGAAGCCCGGGCCCGAGTCCACCAGCCATAGCCAAACCCCCTCCCCTTGGGGAAGGAGCTGGGCCCGCACCGGGGGGCCCCCGTGGCGGCGGGCGTTCTCCAGCACGTTCTCCACCGCCAGGGCCAGGAGCTCGGGGTCGGCCAGGACCACCCCTTCCCCCTCCACGGCCACCCCCCGCTCCGCCAAAAACGCCCGCAGGTCCAGGGGCTCTGGGCGAAGGTGGGCGGCCTCGAGGCGGGAGAGGCGGAGGAGGCCCTGGAGAAGGCGCTCCATCCGCTCGGCCTGGCGCCAGGCCCCCTCCAGGGCCCTGGGCTCCGGGGCCCGGCGGAGCACCTCTAGGTAGCCCTTCAGGGCGGTGAGGGGGGTGCGGAGCTCGTGGGAGGCGTGGCGGGCGAAGCGGCGGGCCGCCGCTTCCTTTTCCCCCAGTTCCCCCAAAAGCCCCTCCACCCGGGCCAGGAGGCCGTTGAGGGCTTCCACCACGGGCTTTAGCTCCGCCACCCCTGGCTCGGGCAGGGGGCTCAGGTCCTGGGGGGAGCGGGCAGCCAAGGACCGGGCCAGGGCGGAAAGGGGGCGCAAGGCCCAGGCGAAGCCCAAGGCCGCCAGGAGGAAGACCAGGAGGAACACCCCCCCGCCCCAGGTGGCGTAGAGGAGGAGGAGGCGCCGCCCCAGCCCCGCCGCCCCCTCCAGGGGGACCGCCAGGCCAAACCCTCCCCCCTCCCCCGGCAGGGCCACGTACAACGCCCCCTGCCAGACCCCCTGGTAGGCCCGGCCCGCCGCCAGGGCCTCCCGCAACCCTGGGGGAAGGGGCGGGGGCGGCTCCTCGGTGAAGGCCACCCCCTCCCCCCGGACCACAAACCCCGTCCCACCCCCGTAGACCTGGGCCAGGCGGAAAAGTTCCAGAAGAAGGGCCTCCGCCTCCCTGGGCCCCTCTTCCCGCAGGAGGTAGAGCCGGGTGTAAAGGGCCCGGCGCAGGTCCTCGCTGGCCGCCCGCCCGGCCTCCCGGGCGGAGAGGAAGGCCAAGGGCAGGGCCAGGAGGAGAAGGGCCAGGAAGAGGAGGGCAAAGAGCCTTCCCCTAAGGGAGGAAAAGGCGGTAGCCATACCCGCGCACCGTCTGGATGGGGTTGGGCTCCCCCAGGGCCTTGCGCAGGGCGGAGAGGTGGACCTCCAAGGTGGCGGGCTCCACCGGCTCCCCCCAGACCCGGAGCATCAGGGCCTCCTTGGAGAGCACCTCCTCCGGAGCCTCCAGGAAGGCCTTGAGGAGGAGGAAGGCCTTGGGGCCCAGGGCAAGCCGCCTCTCCCCCCGGTAGGCCTCCATCCGCCTGGGGTAGAGGCGGAGGTCCCCGTAGGCCAAGACCTCCTCCCCCCGCCGCACCCGGCGGCGGAGGGCCTCGAGGCGGGCCAGGAGCTCCTGCAGGCTGTAGGGCTTCACCAGGTAGTCGTCCGCCCCCTCCCTAAGCCCCTTGACCCGCCACTCCACGGCATCCAAGGCGGTGAGCATGAGCACGGGCACCTCGGAGCGGGCCCGGATCTCCTTGAGGAGGCTAAACCCATCCCCCTCGGGCAGGAGCACGTCCAGCACCACCGCCTCGGCCCAGGGAAGGTGGGCCAAGGCTTCCTTGGGGCGGGAGGCGCTCCGCACCTCGTGCCCCTCCAGGGCCAGGCCCAGCTCCAGGGCCTCCCTGACCCCGGGGTCGTCCTCCACCAGCAAGACCCTCATAGGGGGTTCTTCCACAGGGCCAGGGCGCGCACCGGGGCGTAGACCTCCAGAGGGGGCAAGGCCTCCCCCGTCCTGAGGTCGATGCGGTGCACGCGGCTGCTACCCCGCCGGGCGGCGTAGAGCACCCCGTCCCAGGGCAGAAGCTCCACCAGGCTCATCCGGTCCTCCCCCTCCAAAAGGGGGAGGGCGTAGGAGGCCAGGAGGGCCCCCGAGGGGTCCACCGCCCGCACCTTGGCCGCCTCCACGTCGTAGAGGTAGATCCGCCCTTCCCCCGCCCCCACCCCCCCGAGGAGCCGCAGCTCCTCGCTCTCCTTGGAGCGGCGGAAGGCATAGCGGGAAAGGTAGCGGCCCTCCAAGGTAAGGCGCTGCACCTGACGGTTGCCGTAGTCCAGGACCAGAAGGTACTCCCCGGCCACCACCAGGGCCTTGGGGTCCTGGAAGCTGCCCCGCCCCAGGCCCTGGCCCCCAAACCGCCCCAGGTACTGCCCCTTCAGGTCCAGGCGGCTGATGGTGGCGGTCTCCCCGTCCAGGACGAAAAGGCTTCCGTCCGCCACCGCCAGGGCCACGGGGAAGAGGAACTCCCCAGGCTTCATCCCGTAGGGCCCCGCGGAGAGGAGCAGCTCCCCCTCGGGGGAGAAGCGGTGGAGCAGCTTGGCCCCGTGCTCAAAGACGGAAACCCAGATCCCCCCCTCGGGGTCGGCGGCCACGGCCAAGGGAGGGGCGGGGAAGTGGCCCGGGGCGGAACCGATGCCGGAAAGGAGCCTGGCCGCCGTCCCCTGGACGTCCAAAAGGCGCACCACCCCCCGTTTGGCCTCCACGCCCAGAAGGAGGTAGTAGGGCTGGGGCAGCCCCTTTTCCTCCTCCCAGGATCCGGAAAGCCCCTGGATGACCTCGTCTAGGGTGGGGCGCTTGGCCGGGTCCTTTTCCAGCATCCTCAGGACCAGGTCGGACAGGGCCTGGGGGATCTCGGGCTTGAGCTGCTTGGGAGGGGTGGGGACCTGGAAGATCTGCTGGTGGATCACGGTCTCGTACCCCCCGGTGAAGGGGGGCTGTCCGGTAAGGGCCTCGTAGAGGACGATGCCCAGGGAGTAGATGTCCGAGCGGTGGTCCAGCTTCTGCCCCTTGGCCTGCTCCGGGCTCATGTAGACCGGGGTCCCGATCCGGGCCCCGGTGATGGTGAGGCGGGTCAGGACCTTGCCGGCGGCGATGCCGAAGTCCATGAGGCGCACCCCCCGGGGGTCCACCCCGTCCTCCTTCAGGGCCCCCTTGAGGACCATGATGTTCCCCGGCTTGATGTCCCGGTGGACGATGCCCTGGGCGTGGATGTGCTTGAGGGCGTCCGCCACCCGGGCCAGGATGGCCGCCGCCTGCCTCAGGTTGAGGCGGCGTTCCTCAATGAGCCTGTCCAACCCCTCCCCGTCCAGGTACTCCATGGCGATGAAGTGGACCCCGTCCACCTGGCCGTGGTCAAACACCTTGACGATGTTGGGGTGGTCCATCTTGGAGAGGACCTCGGCCTCCCGGTGGAAGCGGCGCACGAAGCGGGGGTCGCCCACGAAGCGCTCCTGGGGCACCTTGAGGGCCACCACCCGGCCCGTCTTCCGGTCCTTGGCCTTGTAGACCGTGGCCATCCCCCCCACCCCCACCTTCTCCAGGACCTCGTAGCGCTGGGCCAGGGCCTGGGCCTCCTCCGTGGTCTTGACCCGGGTGGGCCGCCCTTGACGGGGGGCCCGGCGGGCCCGGCGCCGGGGGGCCAGGTAGACCCTAGGGGCAGCCATGCTGCCCAGGGCCAGGAGGAGCCAAGGCAGGAGGGCCTCGGCCCGCACCCCCGTGGCCCAGGCCGCCCCGGCGAGGAGGGCGAGGAGGAAGAAAAGGGGCCAGGGGGAAAGCCTCGAGGCCAGGGCCGCGGTCAGCAGGACCAAGAGAAACGCCAGGAGGAAGGCCATCACCCCACCCTCAGGGCCACGGCGGTGACGTTGTCGTCCCCGCCCCGGCGCAAGGCCTCGGACACCAGGGCCTCCAAGGAGGCCTGGAGGTCCTTGCCCAGCTGCCACTCCACCTCAGGCACCAGGCCGTAAAGCCCATCGGTTACCAGAAGCACCCCCTCGCCCGGGGCCAGGTGCACCCCCTTGAGGTCATAGCGGGCCTCGGGCAAGCCCAGGGCCCGGGTCAGGACGTTCCGGTAGGGGTGGCGCTCGGCCTCGGTGGGGGTCAGGACCCCCTCCTTAACCCGCTCCGCCACCCAGGAGTGGTCCTCGGTGAGGCGCACCAGCCCCCTAGGGGTCAGGTGGTAGGCCCGGGAGTCGCCGATATGCCCCACCACCCCCTCCTTGAGCCAGTCGGCGTACAAAAAGGCGGTAAGGGTGGTGCCCATCCCCTTGCGCCCGGGCTTTTCCGCCTCCTTCTCCACCCGCCGTTGGGCCAGGGCGAAGGCCTTCTCCATCACCCGGGATAGGCCCACCGCGGGCCGGCCCCCCTTAAGGTGCTCGGCGTAGGCCCGGGCCGCTTCGGAAAGGGCTTCTATGGCCACCTTGCTGGCCCACTCCCCCGCCTCCATCCCCCCCATGCCGTCGGCCACGGCCAAAAGCAAAAGGTGGCCCTGGGGCACCTCCAGGCGGAGCACCCGGTGGAAGTCCTCGTTGTTCTGGCGGCGGCCCACGTGGGAAACGGCGGCCACGCTGAAGCGAGGGGCGAGGCGCATCGGCTCCATTGTATAGGATGGGGGCGTGGAGCGCCTCTCCGACCTGGTGGACCTCTACGAGTACCGGGTGGAGGACCTGGTGGCCGGCCGTACCCCCAAGGGGGGAAAGC
Organism: Thermus sp. CCB_US3_UF1; assembly: GCF_000236585.1. Taxonomy (NCBI): domain Bacteria; kingdom Thermotogati; phylum Deinococcota; class Deinococci; order Thermales; family Thermaceae; genus Thermus; species Thermus sp. CCB_US3_UF1. The sequence goes on along the minus strand of NC_017278.1, from coordinate 566,617 downwards.
GGGCCCTGTTGGAACTCCGCGCCCTCCTGGCCCAGGCCCGCCTGCCCGGCCCCTTGGCCAAGCGCTTCCGCCAGGCCGACGCCCGCTTCCGCGCCCTACGCCGCCCCCAGGAGGGGACCCCAGCCCCCCTGGACCTGCCCACCTGGATACCGGAGGAAGCCGAGGCCCACCCCCCCTCCCACGGGGAGGAAGGCCCCAAGGCCTTAGCCCTGAAGGTCTGGCGGCTCATGGCCGGCCGGGAGGCCAAGGTGCGGGCCCGGGAGCTCCTCGCGGGGCGGCGGGAGGAGCTGAGGCTCCTTTACGCCTTTTTGCAAAACTACCTGCACTACCGGGAACAGGAAGGTTTCAAGCGGGACTTCAACCTCTCCCGCTTCAGCCCCCGCTTCCCCATCCCTTCCCTTTCCGACAGCCTCCTGGACCTCGAGGACCCCGAGGTGGCCAGCCGCCTCCTCCTGGAGTTTCTGGAAACCGCCCTCCACCTTCCCCAGGACCTCCCCCTGCCCCCGGAGGAAACCCGGGCCTACGTGCGCCGCTTCCTCAACCGCCTCCTGGAGTGGGAAGAAGCCTACGGCCTGCCACCAAGGAAAGACCTTTTGGCCCTGAAGCGGGCCCTGGAGGAGGCCAAGCGGCTTGGGGCCAGCGCCCAGGAGATCGCCCGCCTGGAGGAGCGCCTGCGGCAGGAGGCCCGGGAGGAAAGGCGGCGGGAGCTCCTTTTGGAGGAGGAACGGGGCCGCTTCCGCGTGGCGGCGGAAAAGCTCTTGGCCCTCCTCAACCTCCTCCCCGTCCCCCAAGGGGAAACCCCCTGGCCCAAGGTGCCTGAGCCCGGCCAAGGCGAGGAAGGCCTCCTCACCCTGCGCCTAAGCCCGGGGCGGGTGGTCTTGGGGCCCCTGACCCTGACCCTAAGCCAGGTGGAAGGAACCTGGCACCTGGGCCTAGCGGGGGAGGACCACGCCCTGGAGGACAGCCTGGCAATCCCCTGGGAGGACCTCGAGGTCTGGGCGGTGCGCGAGGGGGACCTTTTGCACCTGCGCCTGGAAGCCCGCAGCGGCCTGAGGCTCTACGAGCTCCTGGCCGAAGGCCGGGTCCTCGCCCTCCTTCTCTCCCCCCAGGGGGCGTACGCCTACCTGCGCCTCCTCCGCGCCCTTTCCGCCCGGCTCAAGGGGGAATTCCAGCGGGAGGCCTTCGGCCCCGCCCTGGCGGAGAAGTACCGCCAAGCCCCGGAGGAGGCCCTGCAAGACTTCGCCCGCAAAGGGCTGGAGCTTACCTTGAAACGCCTGGGGCCCACCGACCCCGCCCCCCTGCTCCAGGAGGTGGGCCAGGCCCTGGGGCACGGGGAAGAGGCCAAGGTACTGGCCGAGACCCTAAGGGAGTATCTGGGCCGCCGCCCCCCCACCCGGGAGACCCTGGGGGGCGAGGTCCACTTCCTCCCCCTCACCCCCGAGCCCGCGGGCCTCAGGGTGGGGCAGACCATCCTGTCGGTGAGGCTGCGGGAGGACGCGGTGTACGTGGGCCAGGCGGGGGAGGTGCCCCGGCGGCTTAGGGACCTATTGGTCTACCGCCTGCCGGGAGGGGCGGTGGTCCTGGCCCGGGAAGGGCAGCGCCTGGCCTACTTGGTAGTTGGAAACCCTTGACCAAACCCCACTCCTTGGTATAATCCCCGGGAAAGGGGTTTTATGAAGGCTTTGCGGCACCCCGCCTTTGCCCGGCTGATCCTTTCCTACTTGGTTTCCCAGGCGGGAAGCAAGATCCACCGGGTGGCCCTCCTGGTCCTGGTCTACCTGCTCACGGAAAACGCCCTTTGGGTGTCCTTGGTCCTGGGGGTGCAGCTCCTGGGAACGGTGGTCTTCTCCCCCCTGCTCTCCGCCTGGGCCGACACCCAGGACCGGAAGGCCCTCCTGGTCTGGTCCGACCTGCTGCGGGCCCCCCTGGTGGCCCTCATCCCCCTCCTGGGGGCCAAGAGCCTGCCGGCCCTCCTCCTCCTGGTCTTCCTCATCGAGCTCCTTCGTGACCTGCACGACCCCATCCAGAACGCGGTGGTACCCGACCTGGTCCCCAAGGAGGAGGTGGACGAGGCCAACAGCCTGATCCTCCTGGCCGACCGGCTCTCCGAGGTGCTCTTCGTGGGGGCAGCCGGGGTACTGGTGGCCGCGGTGGGGCCGGCCTTTGCCTTCTACCTGGACGCCATCACGTACCTGGCCTCGGGGCTCATCCTTATGGGGCTTCCTCCCCTGAAGCCCGACCATATCCCCAAGGCCGGCTTCTTCGCCCGGGTGAAGGAAGGCCTGGGCCACCTCCGCCGCCACCCGGCCATCCGCCGGACCGTGGGCACCCTCTTCGCCGCCGCCGCCTTCGGCTCGGTGGAAACCGCCTTGGGGGTGGTGCTGGCCATCAAGTGGCTGGGGGTGGGCTCGGCCGGGTTTGGCTTCATGGAGGCGGCCTTGGCCCTGGGGGCCATCCTGGGGGGGCTGGCCATGCCCCGGCTCCTGGCCCGCCTGCCCCGGGAAAAGCTTTTCCTCTATGGCCTCCTCCTCTTTGGGCTCTTTGAGGCTTCGGTGGGCCTCTTCCCCACCTTCGCCTGGGTCCTGGTGGCCTTTTTCCTGGGTGGGTTCCTCAACATGACCTTCATCGTCCCCGCCCGCTCCATCCTGCAGCTCAACACCCCCCAGGAGATGCGCGGGCGGATCTTCGCCGCCTTCGGCGCGGTGATGAACGCCGCGGTCCTCATCGGCACCATGCTGGGCGGGGCCTTGGAAGGGCCCATGGGAGCCCCCATGGTCTTCCTGTTGGCCGGGGGCATGGTAAGCCTGGCGGCCCTTTACACCCTGCTCACCGGGGGCATCCCCGCACCCCAGGATGGCCGCCAGACCGCAGGCTAGCCTTCCTTGAGCCAGCGGGCTGCTTCCAGGGCGTAGTAGGTGAGGATCCCCTGGGCCCCGGCCCGCCTAAGGGCATAAAGGCTTTCCAGCACCGCCCGCCTTTCCTCCAGCCAGCCCCTTAGGGCCGCCGCCTTGAGCATGGCGTACTCCCCCGAGACCTGGTAGGCGAAAAGGGGCTTGGCGAAGCGCTCCCTCAGGGCGTGGAGCACGTCCAGGTAGGGAAGGGCGGGCTTGACCATGAGGAGGTCGGCCCCCTCGAGGTCATCCAGCCGGGCCTCCCGCAGGGCATCCCACAGGCCCGCCCGGGGATCCATCTGGTAACCGGAACGGTCCCCGAACTGGGGGGCGCTGGCCGCCGCCTCGCGGAAGGGGCCGTAGAAGGCGGAGGCGTACTTCACCGCGTAGGACAGGATGGGCACGTGGGGGAAACCGCCTTGGTCCAGGGCCTGGCGGATGGCCTGCACCTGGCCGTCCATCATGGCGCTGGGGGCCACCACGTCCGCCCCCGCCTGGGCCTGGGAAAGGGCGGTCTTGGCCAGGAGGTCCAAGGTGGCGTCGTTGTCCACGTAAAACCCCAGGGGCCCCTGGCGCACCACCCCGCAGTGGCCGTGGTCCGTGTACTCGCAGAGGCAGGTGTCGGCCAGGACCAAAAGCTCGGGGAAGGCCTCCTTGAGGAGGCGGATGGCCCGCTGGACCACCCCCTCCTCCGCGTAGGCCCCCTGGCCCCAGGGGTCCTTGGCCTCCTCGGGCAGGACGCCAAAGAGGATCACCCCGCCCAGACCGGCTTCCAAGGCCGCCTCCCCCACCTGGGGCAGGCGGGAAAGGGGATGGCGGAAGACCCCCGGCATGGAGGCCACCTCCTCCGGCTCCCCCCCTTCCTTGACGAAGAGGGGGAGGATGAGGTGGCGGGGGGAGAGGTCCACCTCGGCCACCAGGCGGCGCAAGAGGGGGGAACGAAGCCTTCTTGGGCGCTCCATGGCTTCCACTATACTCATGGGGGAGGGAGCATGAACCTGCAGAAGCTCTTGAAGGAGGCCCAGAAAGCACAGAAGAAGGCGGCGGAGATCCAGGAGCGCCTGGAAACCCTGACCGTGGTGGGCACCGCCCAGGGTCTGGTGGAGGTGGAGGCCAACGGCCACGGGAAGATCCTGGCCGTGCGCCTGAAGCCCGAGGTCCTCGAGGCCTTCCGGGACGACCTGGAGGGCCTGGAAGACCTCCTTTTGGTGGCCATCCAGGATGCCCAGAAGAAGGCCCACGAGCTCTCGGAGAAGGAGATGAGCCGGGAGCTGGGCGGCGTGGGGCAGATGCTGGGCAAGCTCTTCTAGGATGCGCTACCCTGAGCGCCTCCTCAAGCTGGCCCGGGCCCTCTCCCGCCTGCCAGGGATCGGCCCCAAGACGGCGCAGAAGCTCTCCTTGCACCTGGCCTTCCACCGGGAGGAGGCGGGGGAGCTAAGGGAGGCCTTGGCGGGCCTGGAAGCCTTGGGCCTCTGCCGGGTCTGCGGCAACCTGGCCGAGGGGGAGCTTTGCCCCATCTGCCAGGACGAGGGCCGGGACCGCGGCCTCTTGGCGGTGGTGGAGAGCGTGGCCGACCTCTTCGCCCTGGAGCGGAGCGGGGAGTTCCCCGGGGTCTACCATGTCCTGGGGGGGGCCCTGAACCCCCTGGAGGGGGTGGGGCCCCGGGAACTCAACCTGGAAAGCCTCTGGCCGAGGCTGGCCGGGGTGAGGGAGGTGGTGCTGGCCACCTCCATGACCGTGGAAGGCGAGGCCACCGCCTTGTACCTGGCGGAGGAGCTGAAGCGCCGGGGGGTGAAGGCCACCCGGCTGGCCTACGGCCTTCCCGTGGGGGGAAGCCTGGAGTACGTGGACGAGGTCACCCTGGGCCGGGCCCTGGAGGGGCGCAAACCCATCTAATCCATGGAAGAACTCCTGCAAAGCCTTCTGGACCGGGTGGAGGGGAGCTTCGCCGCCGCCCTGGGTACCCTGGACGGGTTGCTGGTGGAAGGGGTGCGGCGGCGGCGGGTGGACCTCGAGGCAGCCATCGCCGAGCACGCCGCCCTCCTACGCCAGGCAGGGCGGGCCTACGCCGGCGCCCTGGGTTCCCCCCAGATCCAGGAACTCCTGGTGGTGGGCCACCCCGTGGTAGGCTATGCCCGGATGGCGCGGGCAACCCCAGGCCTTACCCCCCAGGAAAGCCTCTTCCTCCTGGTCCTCATGGGGCCTGAGGCCAACCTGGGCCAGGCCCGCCTGCAGGCGACCCAGGTGGCCGAGCGCTTGGCGGAGGTGACGGGATGGCTTACCTAGAAAGCCTGGCCGCCCTCGGGGTGCGCCGGGCGGTGCTTACCGGTTTGGACGGCCTGGTCATCGAGGCGTTGGGCCGTGGATCCCCCCCGGCCGAGGTCCTGGCCGCGGAGCTGGCCTCCGTGGTGCGGCACCTTACCCCCTTGGCGGAGGCCCTCTCCGGGGAGGTACGGCGCTTCACCTTGGCCACCGAGCAGCAGGAGCTCCTGGCCCTCAAGGTGGGGGAGTACCTTCTGGGAGCGGTCCTGGAGCGGGGTATGGACCGCAAGGCCGTGGGCCAGGAGCTCTCCCGCATTGCCCTGAAGATCCAGAACCTGTAACGGGAGGAGGCACGGTGGACGAGATCCTGAAGGAGCTGAAGGAAACCCGGGGGGTACGGGCGGTGGCCCTCCTCAGCGAGGAAGGGTTTGTGGTGGAGGAGGTCCGGGAGGAAGGGGCCCCCGAGGCCACCCTCCTCTCCGCCCGGGCGGCCACGGTCCTGGGCACGGCCAAGGCCCTGGCCCAGAGCCTGAACCAGGAGGCGGTGGAGGAGATCATGGTAGAGTACCCGGAGGGCGCGCTCCTCTTGGTGCCCCTATCCGGCCACCACCTCCTCCTCTTTCTGGACGGGGTGAAAAGCCTGGGCCGGGTGCGGCTGGCCCTGAAGAAGGCGTTGCCCAAGATAGAGGAGGCGTTGGCATGACCGAGATGAAACTGGACATCCAGATCGACAAGGATACCGCCCTGGGCCGCTACACCAACCTGGCCCTCATCGCCCACACCAAGAACGAGTTCATCCTGGATTTTGCCCTCCTCCAGCCCCAGGGAGGGGCCATGGTGGTGAGCCGGGTCATCACCAGCCCCCAGCACGCCAAGGCCCTCCTGCGCAGCCTAGCGGAGAACGTGGCCCGCTACGAGGAGACCTTCGGCCCCATCCCCGAGCCCGTGGCCGAGGGACAAGCTTAGGCCGAGGAAAAGCCCCCCTGCCCTAGGGCAGGGGGGCAAGCCCTAGAGGTTTTCCCGCCACCAGTCCAGGTACGCCCTCAGCCGGGCCAGGCGCCGATCGGGGCGGCCCGAGCGGGAAAGCTCATGCCCCTCCTCGGGAACCCGCAGGAAGCGGGTCTTGACCCCCAGGTGCCAAAGGGCGGTGTACCAGGTCTCCCCCTGGTCCATGGGGCAGCGGTGGTCCCCTTCGGCGTGGACCACCAAGGTGGGGGTGCGCACCTGGTGCACGTAGCGCAGGGGGCTTTTCTCCCACAGGACCTCGGGCCGCTCCCAGGGTTTGGCGAAGAGCTCCAGGTAGGTGAAGCGGGGCCCGATGTCGCTGGCCCCAAAGAAGCTGAGCCAGTTGCAGATGCTCCGGTCGGTGACCGCCGCCTTGAAGCGCCCGGGGTGGCGGGCGGTGAGCCAGTTGGTCATGTACCCCCCGTAGCTCCCCCCGGCCACCCCCACCCGCTCGGGGTCCAGGGGAAAGTGGGCCAGGACGTGGTCCAGGAAGCCCAGGAGGTCCCGCTCGTCCCGCTCCCCCCAGGCCCCTTCCAGAAGGGCAAAGTCCTGGCCGTAACCGGTGGAGCCTCGAGGGTTGGCGAAGGCCACCGCGTACCCCGCCTGGCGGTAGAGGGCGAACTCCAGCATGGGGGCCCGGCCAAAGGCGGTGTGGGGCCCCCCATGGATGTAGAGGATGACGGGGTGGGGGCCTTCCCCCTCGGGCAGCAGGACCCAGCCCGGCACCCTATGCCCCTCAGGGCTCTGCCAGGCCGTGGCCTGGGGCTCCGCCAGGGGCAAGGAGAGGCCCTCGTTGGGGTCGTAAACCCCCAGGGGGCCCTCGAGGCGAGCTGGACGGGTAAAGTCCTCGGTGAGGAGGAAAAGGCCCTTGGGGGTGCGGGCAAAGGCCAGGACGCTCCCCGAAGCCGAAAGGGCCTCCGCCTGGCCGTCCAGGCCCACCCGGTAGAGCCTCCCCTCTCCCCCTTCGGTGCGCACCAGGTACACCCCTTCCTCCGTCCACTTGGGCCCCTGGAAATGGGCCCCGAAGCGCAGGTCGGCGTTCACCGAGTTCTGCAGGCTCCCCTCCAGGAGAACCCGGACCCCCCCATCCCGCAGGTGGTAGAGCCTGGCCTCGGTCCCCCCGCCCCGCTCAAAGGCGTGGCCCAGGAAGAAAAGCCCTTCCGGGCTCCACTCCAGGGCAAAGATGGGGCCCACGCCCCCCCAGACCTTCTCCAACCCCCCCTCCCTAAGCCGGTACAGGGTGTCCCGCCACCCCGCCTGGGCCTGGGGATCCTCGGGCATGACCAGGTACAGGCCCTCGGGGGCGAAGACCATCTCCTTGGGGGCAGGGTAGCGGTCCAAAAGGAGGCGCACCTCCCCCCCGTGCAGGAGGTAGAGGGCCACCTGGCCTTCGGGGAGGAGGCCCCGGCCATCCAGCTTGAAGGGCCAGCCGGAAAAGGTCCGGGGAAGCCCCGGTTTGGGGGCTTCCTTCAGGGCCAAAAAGGCCACCTGGCCCTCTGGCCCTAGGGCGTAGTCCAACACCCCGGCGGTCTGCGTAAGCCGCTCCGCCTCTCCCCCCCGAAGGTCCAGACGGAAAAGCTCCTGGACCTCCCCCACCCGGCGCAGGAAGTAGACGTAGGGGTGGGCGTAGCGGGGCTTCCTGGCCTCCTCCTGGGTGAGGAAGCGCAAGGCGCCGTCAAAGAGGGCCAGGCGGGAAAGGTACTTGGGCGGCTCCCCCTCCTGGATCTCGGTGAGGAGGAAAAGGGGCAGGCCCTCGGGGCCTTCCGTGAGGTCGGAGAGAAAGCGCACCTTTAGGAGGACTTCGGGTCCCATGACCCCATGATACTGACCGGTCATTCTTCAGGGGCCCTCGGCAGGGTAGTAAGCTGGAGCCCATGGAGCGGGACGCGCTGGTGCGCTACCTGAACGCCTACCTCCGCCTCCAGGACTTCCCCCAGGACCCCTCCCTGAACGGCTTACAGGTGGAAGGCAAGGGGGAAGTCACCAAGGTGGGGGCGGCGGTGGACGCTGGAGAAGCCATCTTCCAGAAGGCCCTCGAGGAGGGGGTGGACTTCCTCCTGGTCCACCACGGCCTCTTCTGGGGCCGCCCCTTTCCCATCACCGGCCACCACAAAAGGCGGCTGGAACTCCTCTTCCGGGGTGGGATCAACCTCTACGCCGCCCACCTACCCCTGGACGCCCACCCCGAGGTGGGGAACAACCACGAGCTCGCCCGGGCCCTGGGCCTAGGGGACCTGGAGCCTTACGACGTGGGCGTAAAGGGCCGCTTCCCCTTCCCCACCCCCCTGGTCCAGGTGGCGGACCGGCTGGGCCAGCTCACGGGCATGCAGCCCCTGGTGCACCAGGGGGGGGCGGACACCGTGGTGGAGGTGGTGATCGTCTCCGGAGGGGCGGCGGGCCTGGTGGGCCGGGTGGAGGCCGACCTCTTCATCACCGGAGAGCCCAAGCATAGCGTCTTCCACGAAACCTTTGAGCGGGGGCTCAACGTCATCTACGCCGGCCACTACGACACCGAGGTCTTCGGGGTCAAGGCCCTGGCCCGGCACCTGGAGGCGCGCTTCGGCCTCCCTTGGGTCTTCCTGGACCACCCCACGGGGCTTTAGGGGGATGGCGGGCCTCTTCCTCACCCTGGAGGGCCTGGACGGGGCGGGCAAGTCCACCCAGGCCAGCCTTCTGGCCCGCTTCCTGGAAGCCCAGGGCCTCCGGGTACGCCTCACCCGGGAACCGGGCGGGGGGCTTCCCGGGGTACGGCCCCTCCTCCTTAGGGCGGGGCAAGGGGAGCTCTCCCCCCAGGCCGAGTACCTCCTCTTCAGCGCCGACCGGGCCGAGCACGTGCGCAAGGTCATCCTCCCCGCCCTGGAAGGGGGGGAGTGGGTGGTTTCCGACCGCTACCTGGACTCCAGCCTGGCCTACCAGGGCTTTGGCCGGGGGCTTCCCCTCCCTTGGCTCTTGGAGGTGGCCAAGGAGGCCACCTTGGGCCTGAAACCCCGCCGCACCTTCCTCCTGGACCTGCCCCCGGAGGAGGCCTTGGCCAGGCTCAAGGACAAGGACCGCATGGAACGGATGGGCCTTGCCTTCTTCCAGCGGGTGCGGGAAGGCTACCTGGGGCTGGCCAGAGCCGAGCCGGAGCGCTTTGTGGTCCTGGACGCCACCCGGCCCGTGGCCGAGGTGCAGGCGGCCATCCAGGAAGCCCTCCGCCCCCTTCTGCCATAATGGCCCTATGCGTCCCCTGGCCTTTGCCCTCCTCCTCGGCCTCCTGGCCCTGGCCCAGGGCCTGACCTTCCCCCGGAGCACCCTCCAGGTGGTCCAGGGGGAAAAGCGCTACCCCTTGCGGGTGGAGGTGGCCGACACCCCCGAGCGCCAGGCCCAAGGCCTGATGTTCCGCAAGGCCCTGGGGGAGGAGGAGGGGATGGTCTTCCTCTTCTCCAGCCCCACCGCGGGCGGCTTCTGGATGAAAAACACCCTCATCCCCCTCTCCATCGCCTTCTTTGACCGCCAGGGGACCATTTTGCGCATTCTGGACATGGAACCCTGCCGGGCCGACCCCTGCCCCGTCTACTACCCTGGGGTGGTGTACCAAGGGGCCCTGGAGGTGAACCGAGGCTGGTTCCAACGGCGCGGCCTCACCCCCGGGGCCAAGGTGGAGGGGGAGGCCCTTAAGCTCTGGCCCCGGTAGTGGAACGGAACCCCCTCTTCCCCCTGGCGGCCTTTGCCCTCCTGATCCTGCTTTCGGTCTTCGCCTTTTTGGGCTACCTCCTCGCGGCCCGCCGCTTCCAGACCCCGCCCGCCCCCCAGCGGGTGGTGGTGGAAACCCGGGAGGGAACCCATAGCCTAAGGGCCCGCCTAGCCCGCACCCCGGAGGCCTGGAGCCGGGGCCTGGGGGTGCGGCAAGAGGCGCTGGAGGCCTTGCTCTACCTCTTTCCCCAGGCCACGGACGCCCCCTTCAGCGCCGAGGGCTACCGCTTCCCCGTGGTGGTGGCCTTCCTGGACGGGGAGGGCCGGGTCCTCAAGGTGGTGCGCCTGGCCCCGGGGGAGACCCACGCCCCGGGCACCGCCTACCGGGGCGTCCTGGAGGTGCGGGAGGGCCTACTCCGCCTCGCCCCCGGGGACCGGGTCCTCCCCTAGCGGGCGGGCTGCCCTCCCGAAAGCCCCCGCAGGTCCAGGAGGAAGTTCCCCGTGCTGGGCACGAAGACGGTCTGCACCCCGGGGGCGAGCTTCTCGGCAAAGGTAAGCTGGACCACCTCGGGGGCGTTTTTTAAGGCCCGGCCCCGCAGCTCTATGGCCCTGGCCTCCCCCTCGGCCCGCAGGATGGCGGCGTCCCGCTCCCCCTTGGCCTCTATGACCCGGCGTTCGGCGGCGATCTCCGCCTGTTTGCGGCGGTTGATCTCAATCTGCACCTGTTGCTCGGCGGTCTGTTTCTCCTCGATCACCTTGGCCACGGTTTCCGGGATGCGGATCTCCCGCAGGAGGACGGAGATGAGGGCGATGTGGTACTGGCGCAAGGTGGCCTCGAGGCCCTGGATCACCGAGGTTTCCAAGGCGGCCCGCTGGGTGCTGATGAGCTCGGCGGCCCCGTACTGCCCCACCGCGTCCCGCACCTTGGAGCGCACCTGGGGCACGATGAGGGTTTCCAAAAAGCCGGGCCCCACCTCCTGGTGCAGCCTGGGGGCCTCCTCCTTGAGGATCCGGTACTGCACGGTCACGTCCACGCCGATCTCCAGACCCTCCTTGGAGCGGGCACGGATGGAGGTGTCCGCCCGGCGTTCCCCCTCGTGGGGGGCGGAAAGGGTCACCTCCTGGACCCGGGCATCGTAGAGGATCACCTGCTGTAGGCCAGGGAGCACAAAGTGCACCCCCTCCCCTAAGGCCCGCTCCTGCACCCCGCGCAGGATGTTGAACACCACCCCCACGTGCCCCGCGGGCACCACCACGAAGCTGTTGGCCAGGAGGAGGAGGAGAAGGCCGAGCCCCAGAAGGGGAAGGCCAAGCCGCCGCCTAGGGGTGAAAAGGACCCCCACCCCCAGGAGAAGGAGGGCCAGCGCCGCCAGGTTCAGCATGGCCCAAGTATAAGGCCCCCCGGGGGTTCCCCCAGGGGGCCCGGGGCCACGCCTTACTCCTTGTCCCCCTTGGACTCCCCGCCCTCGGACTTGCCCGTGTCCTTCTTGGCGTAGTCCTTCACGTGCCAACCCGAGCCCTTAAAGATAATGGCCGGGGGGGTGATGACCCGCTTAAGGGGTTCCCCGGTCTCGGGGTGGGCCTTCAGGGGCTCGTCGTGAAAGCCCTGCTCAAACTCGTAGTAGTTGCCTGTCTGGAGCCCTTTGTACACGTAGACCGGCATACCCTACCCTCCTAGAGGGGGATTTTGACACTCCTAAATGTTGAGTGTCAAGGCCCCCGGGTGGTACCCTCCCCCCGTGGACAAGCCCACCCTGCGGCGCCGCTTCCTGGAGGTCTGGCGCACCCTGGACCGGGAAGGCCTTTCCCGAAAGGTGGTGGCCGCCCTCCTGCCCTGGCTCAGGACCCGGCGCTTCCGCCACATCCTTCTCTACCATCCCTTGCCCCACGAGCTGGACCTCCTCCTCTTGCGCACCCTCTACCCCGCCCATTACTACCTGCCCAAGGTGGCGGGCCAGGGCCTCACCGTGCACCCCTTCGGCCCCCTGGCCCCGGGCCCTTTCCGCCTGCGGGAACCCACCACGGAGGCCGTGGACCCTGGGGTCTTGGACCTGGTGGTGGTGCCGGGGCTGGCCTTTGACCGGGAGGGCTACCGGCTGGGCCACGGCCAAGGGTACTACGACCGCTTCCTGGCCTCGGTGGCGGCGGAAACCGTGGGCGTGGTGCCCAAAGCCCTCCTCCTGCCTTGGCTCCCCCGGGACCCCTGGGACGTGCCCGTGGCCCACCTGGCCACGGAGGAAGGGGTAGGGCGTGCGGGATAACCCCTCCCTGGCGCGACCAGGTGCTACACTGCCCCCTATGCGGGGAGCCCTACTGGACCGGGACGGGGTCCTGCTCCTCATGGACGAGGAGGCCCTGTACCAAAAGGCCCTGGAACTTGCCCTGTACGGGGCGGGGCTGGAAAAGACCCTGGCCGTCCTGGCCCGGGCGGTGCGGGAGGTGGGGGAGGCCGTCCGCGGCCTAAGGGTGCGGACCCTGGAGGAGGAGGCCCGCTTCTGGGAGGAGCTGGTCCTCGAGGCCAGCCGGGAGCTCGGGGTTCCCCCCGGAAAACTCCTCCCCTTGCGGTACTACCACTTTTTCCGCAAGGCCCCCGGGGCCGAGGCCCTCCTAAGGACCCTTAGGGCGCGGGGACTCCGGATCGGCGTGCTCTCCAACACCCTGCCCAGCCTCCGGGAAAGCCTGGCCTACCACGGCCTAGACGCCCATGTGGACGGCTTCTTCGCCTCCTGTGCCCTGGGGGTGGCCAAGCCGGACCCCCAGGCCTTCCTCCTCGCCTTGGAAGGGCTTGGCCTGGCCCCGGGAGAAACCCTCTATTTGGACGACGATCCGGAAAATGTGGAAACCGCCCGGAGGCTCGGCCTCCGGGCGGCGGTGTACGCGGTTACAGGACCGGGAGTTCCGCCACCGTGACCACGTCCAGGGAAGGCCCCCCCTGCCGGAAGGCCGCCAGCCGGCCCACCACCCTGCCCCCGGCCCGGAGGACCATGCGCTCCATGGCCTTCATGGTCTCCCCGCTGGAGACCACGTCGGAGATCAGGGTTACCTTCTGGTTCAAAAGCCGCTCAGCAAAGCGGCGGTCCAGCCAGAGCACCTCCCCTACGCCCAGGGTCAGGGTCTGGACCTCCTGGATGATGGGGTCTTCCATGTAGGGACGGCGCCGCCTGCGGGCCACCACGTAGGGAAGGCCCATCTCCTCGGCCAGGACGTGGGTGAGGGGGATGGGGCTGGTCTCCGTGGTGAAGAGGACCTCGGTCCCCTGGGGGACCAGGGGCCTAAGGGCCCGGGCCGCCGCCCGGACCAGCTCGGGATCCCCCAGAAACTCCACCAGGGGGATGCGCCGTCCCGGCAGGGGCTCGATCAGGGGTACGTGCCGGGTAACCCCGCCGATGCTGATGGGATAGGTCTCCATAAGGACCTCCTACTCCGGCTTAAAAAGGGGCAGGTGCCCCAGGGCGATCACGTCCTGGCGGGGGGTACCCTCGGTAAAGACCGCCAGGACGGCCACCACCTGCCCCCCCACGCTCTCGATGAGCTCCCTAAGCCCGGAAAGGGTGGAGCCGGTGGACACCACGTCGTCCACGATGGCCACCTTGCGCCCGCGGATCAGGGGGATGTCCGCCCCGTCCAGGACCAGGAGCTGGGGCTTGCCCGTGGTGATGGAGAGGACCTGGCGGCTCACGGGGTTGATCATGTAAGGCTTCTCCGTTTTGCGGGCCACCACGTAGGGCCGGCCGGTCACGCGGGACAGGGCATGGGCCAAGGGCACCGCCTTGACCTCGGGGGTAACCAGGGTTTCCACCTCTGGGGGCAGGCGCTGGGCTAAGGCCTCGGCAGCGGCCTCGGTGAGCTCGGTATCCCCCAAGAGGTTGAGGAGGGCCACGGCCACGTCCGGGCCCACCTGCACGATGGGCAGGTCGCGCCGCACCCCGGCGATTTCCACAGGGTAAGTCCTCACGCCGCCCAGTCTATACTCAAAGTATGCTGAGCGCCAAGATAGAAACCCTGGGCGTGGACCCGCAAAACGGCAGCGTGGTGGTCCTGCTCAGGACGGAGAACGACAAGCTCCTCCCCATCGTCATCGGCCCCTTGGAGGCCCATCACATCGTGGTGGCCCTGCAAGGGGAAAAACCCCCCCGTCCCTTGACCCCAGACCTCCTCCTCTCCGTTATGGACATGCTCCAAGGCAAGCTGCAACGGGTGGAGATCACCGACCTCCACGACGGCACCTTCTACGCCCGGCTCATCCTGGAGCACCGGGGGATTGAGCTGGAGGTGGACGCCCGCCCCTCCGACGCCATGGCCCTGGCCTTACGGGTGGGGGCCCCCATCCTGGTGGCCGAGGAGGTGGTGGAAAAGGCCGGGGTGGAGGAGGCCAGCCTCAAGCCCCACGGAGCCGCCGAAGCCTGATGCGCCTTCTCGCCCTTCTCCTAAGCCTTCTCCTCCCCGGGGCTTGGGCACAGCGGCTTGGGGTGATCGGGGACTGGGGCTCCTCCACCCCGGGGCGGGCCCAGGTGGCGGCCCTTCTACGCCAGGAGCACGCCCAGCGCCCCCTCATGGCCCTCCTCACCACCGGGGACAACTTCTACCCCAAGGGGGAGGTGGTGGAGGGCTTTCTAAGGCAACTCCCTCCGGTCCCCCTTTACCCTGCTTTCGGCAACCACGATGCCCCAAGCCTAGGGGCCCAGCTCCGCCGCTTCCGCCTGGAGAGGCCCTACTACCGGGTCCGGCTGGGGGCAGGGGAGTTTTTCTTCTTCTACACCGAGGCCGGGGTGCGGGAACAGCGGGAGTGGCTGGCCCAGGCCCTGGCCTCCTCCCAAGCCCCTTGGAAGGTCCTGGTGCTGCACCGCCCCCTTTACTCCATGGGCTGGCCTAGCCCAAGCCTCCGGGCCCTTCTGGAGCCCCTCCTCCTTGGGCACGGGGTGAGGCTGGTCCTGGCAGGGCACGACCACCACTACGCCCGCATCCTGGCCAAGGGCATCCAGCACGTGACCACGGGCGGCGGCGGGGCCCGGCTCTATCCCGTCTTCCCCAAGCCCATGGCCCAAGCCTGGGCCGTGGCCCACCACGCTTTCTTCTTAGAAGTGGATGAAAGGAGCCTGGTGGGCTACGCCCTGGATACGGAAGGCCGCCTTCTGGACCGCTTTGCCCTTAGGCAGGAGAACCCATGACGTGCACGTGGACGTGGAAGACCTCCTGCCCCCCCTTTTCCCCCACGTGCACCTGGAGCTTGTACCCCTCCAGGCCGAGTTCCCGCGCCACCCGGTTGGCGGTGCGGAAAAGGGCTCCTAGCTTTTTCTCCCCCTCTGGGGTATCGGGGTAGTCGGAGAGCTTGGCCACGTGCTCCTTGGGGACCACCAGGACGTGAACCGGGGCCTTGGGGCGGATATCGTGGAAGGCCACGAAGCCCTCGTCCTCATAGACCTTGCGGGAGGGAAGCTCCCCCCGGATGATGCGGCAGAAGACGCAGTCCATGGGGAAAGTCTACCTGAGGGGAAGCTCGAGGGGAGCCGAAGCCTCTTCCTTCACCCCCACCACCCGGCCCAACAGGGTGTACCCCTCCACCCCCTCCACCTGGGCCCATACGGTTTCCCCCGGGCGGGCAGGGCCTGCCAAGCGGGCCTCGTAGTAGTCGGGGGTGTGGCCCAGGGCCAGGCCCTCCTGGATCCGCTCCACCAAGACCTCCACCTGGCCCCCCAGCTTGGGCCTGAGGCGCGCCTCGGCCAAGGCCTGGGCCAGGGCGATGAGCTCCTTGGTGCGCCGCTTCCGGACCTCGAGGGGCACCTGGGGCAGGGAGGCGGCCCGGGTCTTGGGCCTTGGGGTGTAGGTGAAGGCGTGGACCCGGGTGGGCCTAAGTTCCTCCAGGAAGGCCAGGGTCTCCCGGTGCTCCTCCTCGGTCTCCGTGGGCAGGCCGGCGATCACGTCCGTGGTCAGGGCGAAGCCGGGGATGAGGGCGTAGGCCCTTTGCACCAGGTTCCGGTAGTAGGCCTTGTCGTAGCGGCGGCCCATGAGGCGGAGAAGCCGGTCCGAGCCCGTCTGTAAGGAAAGGTGCAGGTGGGGGCGGACCTCGGGGGCATGGCGGGCGATGACCCTGAGGAGGTCCTCCCCCGTGTCCTCGGGCTCAATGGAGGAGAGGCGGACCTTGGCCCCCAGGGCGCGGAGGTCCTCCACCAGTCCCGCCAGGCCCCGGGGGTGGCCCCGGTAGCTCCCCAGGCGGACCCCCGTGAGGACGATCTCGCGGATGCCCAGGCGCAGAAGGGCCTCGGCCTCGGCCAAGGCGTCCCGGTAGTCCCGATGGCGCTCCTTGCCCCGCAAGCGGGGGATGATGCAGTAGGCGCACCCCGCTTGGCAGCCGTCCTGCACCTTCAAGAAGGCCCGGACCCGGCTATTCAAAAGCCCCCGCTCCCCTGCCCCCCAGAACTCGTTGGGGGGGGTGGTGATGGGGTCCGAGGGCAGGCCGAAGCGCTCCAGAATCACCCGGGGAAGCTCGGCCTTGCGGCTATTGGGCACCACGGCGTCGGCCCCTAGCTCCCTAATCTGTTCCGGGGAGAGCTCGGCGTAGCAGCCCGTGACCACGATGAAGGCCCCCGGATTGGCCCGCCGGGCGCGGCGGATCTCCTTGCGGGCATCCGCCTCGGCGGTGGTGGTCACGGCGCAGGTGTTGATGACCACCAGATCGGCCCCGGCTTCCAGGGGGACCACCTCGGGCTCCAGGGCCTTTAGGAAGGCCAGCAGGGCCTCGGTTTCCACCTGGTTCACCTTGCAGCCTAGGGTGCGGAAGGCCGCGCGCATCCTTACCATTCTGCTAACCTAAGGGGGTTTCGTCAACGAGTGTGTCCGCCCCCACTTGCCAGGAAACCCCACAAGTTGTACGATGCCAGGCGCTAGCCCCAAGATATGGGGGGTGGCCCCACCAGGGGCAAGGGAGGATTTATGGAACGCCATTTCTTTGACGAGCACGCCCAGGCCATCGCCAAACGCCAGTATCTCCAGCCCGGGGACGGGGATATCCTGGGCATGTTCCGCCGGGTGGCCCGGGAGGTGGCCCGGGTGGAAAGGCCAGAGGAGCGCGCTTTGTGGGAAGAGCGCTTCTTTGAGCTTATGGCCTCCAAGCGCTTCTCCCCAGGGGGCAGGATCCTGGCCGGGGCGGGTACGCCCCACGGCAACCTCCTCAACTGCTTCGTCCAGGGGGCCACGGAAAACCCCCCCGAGAGCTTTGCCGGCATCATGGAGGTGGCCAAAAAGCTGGCCCTGGTCACCAAGGTGGGCGGGGGCAACGGGGTGAACCTGGACCCCTACCGCTCCAAGGGGGACCGGCAGCGCCGGCCCGTCCGGGGCGTGGCCTACCTGGCGGCCAGCCACCCCGACGTGGAGGACTTCATCCGCGGGCTCATGCGCCCCCCCACCAACCCCGACGGCCCCAAGGAGGAGATCACCCTGAAAAACTTCGTACGGGTGGTCTACGGGGAGTTGCCGCCGGAGCTCAAGGCCCTGGCCGAGCGCTACGGGGTCCTCACGGTCAAAGAGCCTCCTGAGGAGCGCATCCTGGTCCCCGACGACATGGGGGGGATCGTGGAAGCAGCCAAGGAGGCCGCGGATCTGGCCCGCAAGGGGAAAGAACCCCAGGTGGACTTCTCCCTTCTGCGCCCGGAAGGGGCCCCCATCCGGGGCTCGGGGGGGACCAGCTCGGGCCCGGTGAGCTTCCTCTTTGAGCTTTTTGACCACTTCCTGGAGTGGGCCGCCCTGGGGGCGGAGGCCGCGGGACCGGTGGCCACCCTGCGCTACGTCTACGCCCCGGTCCTCCGGGTGGTGCGCCAGGGGGGAACCCGCCGGGGGGCGGGGATGGCCACCCTCTCCATCGACCACCCGGACCTCCTGGACTTTCTCACCGCCAAGGACCTGGACCGGGAAAAGGCCGAGGGGGATATCTCCACCTTCAACATCTCGGTCCTGGTCACCGATGCCTTCATGGAGGCCCTCGAGGCCGACGCCCTCTGGCCCGTGACCCCGGTGGAGGTGCCCGGCAAGTACTACCCCCACCCCCTGGAAGGCCCCTACAGTGGCCGCATCCCCGACCTGCCCGAGCGGGCGGACGGGGCCAAACCCATCCCCCTCTTCGGGGGCCAGGTCCCTGCCAGGTGGCTCTGGCACGAGATCGCCTGGCACGCCTGGGCCACGGGGGAGCCGGGGCTCATCTTCATTGACCGGGTCAACGCCCTTTCCGCCCTCAAGGGGCTTGGGCCCCAGTACGAGATCCGCTCCACCAACCCTTGCGGCGAGATCCCCCTCACCGTGGGGGAGCCCTGCGACCTGGGGGCCCTGAACCTGGCCGCTTACGTGGAGGACGGCGAGTTCCAGATGGAGGCCTTCCGGCAGGACGTAAAGACGGCGGTCCGCTTCCTGGACAATGTCCTGGACGTGAACAAGTTCGCCCTGCCCGATAACGAGGCCGCGGCCAAGCGCCTACGCCGCCTGGGTCTTGGGGTCATGGGCCTGGCGGACGCCCTCATCAAGATGGGCCTCCCCTACGCCTCCGAAGCGGCCCGGGAAAAGGTGTATGAGATCATCTCCGCCATGCGGGAGGAGGCCATAAGGGCCTCGGAGGAGCTGGCCCGGGAGAGGGGCCCCTTCCCCCTCTACGAGGCCCACCGGGAGCACTTTGCGCGGTTGGGCGTGCGCCCCAGGCGGAACGTGGCCCTTCTCACCGTGGCCCCTACGGGAACCACCAGCATGCTCATGGGGGTTTCCAGCGGCATTGAGCCCGTCTTCAGCCCCTTCGTCTGGCGGAGGATCGGCGGGGAGTACAAGCCCCTCCTCCACCCCCTCTTTGTGGAACTCTTGGAAGCCTACCCGCCTGCTTTCGGCTTCGAAAGGGACGGGAAGTGGGACTGGGACAAGGTGGTGGAGGAAATCCAGCGGGACGGACACGGCTCGGTGCAGGGCCTTCCCTTCGTCCCCGAGGCCATCCGGAAGGTCTTCCAGTGCGCCCACGACATCAGCCCCCTGGACCACGTGCGCATGCAAGGGGCCGTGCAGCGGGCCTTTGACGCCGAGGGCCTTGCCGGCAACAGCCTTTCCAAGACCATCAACCTGCCCCACGAGGCCACGGTCTTGGACGTGGAGGCGGCTTACGCGGAGGCCTACCGCACCGGGTGCAAGGGGATCACCGTGTACCGGGACGGGTCGCGGGAGTTCCAGGTGCTCACGGTGAAGAAGGAGGAGGCAAAGGGGCAAGGGGAGGATACCCCCCAGGCCAAGGCCCAGGAGGTCAAGGGGGTTGCGGAAGCCCAAGAGCATCCCCCTGCGCCCCAAGGGGTGGCCCCCGGCAAGCCCCAGGGGCAGCCCACCTACGAGCGCCCGGGGAGGCTTCTGGGCTTTACCGACATGGTGAAGCTCCTCTCCCCCGACGGCTCCAAGCGCAGCTTCCTGGTTACGGTGAACATGCTGGGGGACAGGCCCATTGAGGTCATCCTCACCTCGGGCAAGGCCGGGGACGAGGCCAACGCCGACTCCGAGGCCCTGGGCCGGGTGGTCTCCATCGCCCTGCAGTACGGGGTGCCCCCGGAGGCCCTGATCCGCACCCTGAGGGGCATCAACGGGGGGCTTTACGGCACCTACCAGGGGCGGCTCGTCTCCAGCAAGGCCGACCTGATCGCCGTGGCCCTGGAAACGGTCCCGGAGGCCTTCAAGGGAACCCCTAGGGCCCCCGGGGGCGAAGAGGTGGAAAAGGCCCTGCCCACCCTTTCCGGGGGGGGCCTAAGCCTGCCCGGGGCAAGCCCCTGCCCCGCCTGCGGGGAGAAGGCCCTGGTGCGGGAGGAGGGGTGCTGGAACTGCCAGGCCTGCGGCTACTCCAAGTGCGGCTAGGCCCCTAGGGAGGTATACTTCCGCCGTGGTGCGGGTCAAGGTCTGCGGCCTCACCCGCCTCGAGGACGCCCTGCTGGCCGAGGCCCTGGGGGCCTTTGCCCTGGGCTTCGTCTTCGCCCCGGGCTCCCCCAGGCGCCTGGAGCCGGAGGCCGCCCGGGCCATCTCAAAGGCCCTCGGCCCCATGGTGGTGCGGGTGGGGGTCTTCCGCGACCAGGGGCCCGAGGAGGTGCTCCGCACCCTGGAGGAGGCCAGGCTCCAGGTGGCCCAGCTCCACGGGGCCGAGCCCCCGGAATGGGCCGAGAGGGTGGGGCGCTTCTTCCCCGTGATCAAGGCCTTCCCCCTGGAAGGCCCCGCCAGGGAGGAGTGGGCCGACTACCCCGCCCAGGCCCTCCTCCTGGACAGCCGGGCCCCGGGAAGCGGGAAAGCCTACCCTAGGGAATGGGCCCTCCCCCTCCTGAGGACGGGCCGCAGGGTGATCCTGGCCGGCGGCATCACCCCGGAGAACGTGGGGGAGGTCCTCTCCCTGAGCCCCTACGCCCTGGACCTGGCCAGCGGGGTGGAGGAGGCCCCGGGGGTGAAGAGCCCGGCCAGGCTCCGGGCCCTTTTCGCCCGGGTGCGGGGCGTATGATGGGGGCGTGATCGGCAGGAAGCACCCCTTCTTCCCCCACCTGGAAGCCATGCTGGAGGCGGCCCACCTGGCCCGGGGCATCCACGCCTACTACCTGGAAAGGGGCTTCACCCAGGGGACCAAGTCCGGCCCCACCGACCTGGTCACCCAGGCCGACCGGGAGGCGGAGGAGGCCATCAAGGACCTCCTCCTCTCCCGCTTCCCCGAGGCCGGCTTCCTGGGGGAGGAGGGGGGGAGCGCGGGGGGAAAGGCCCTCCGCTTCATCGTGGACCCCCTGGACGGCACGGTGAACTACGCCCACGGCTTCCCCTTCTACGGGGTCTCCCTGGCCTTGGAGGTGGGGGGGGCGGTCCAGGTGGGGGTGGTGATGGACACCGCCCGGGGGGAGGCCTTCTACGCGGTGCGGGGCGAAGGGGCCTACCTGGGGGGCCGGCCCCTCCGGGTCACGGAGCGGGGGGAGCTTTTGGGCAGCCTGCTCGCCACCGGCTTCCCCTACGATGTGGCCAAGGACCCGGAGAACCTCACCTACTTCTCCCGGGCCCTGAGGAAGGGCCTCCTGGTGCGCCGCCCGGGGGCGGCCGCCCTGGACCTGGCCTACGTGGCCGCGGGGCGGCTGGACGGGTTTTGGGAGGTGAAGCTGAACCCCTGGGACGTGGCCGCGGGCTGGCTCCTGGTGGAGGAGGCCGGAGGGAAGGTCACGGACCTCGAGGGCCAGCCCTACCGCCTGGGCCACCGCTACATCCTGGCCAGCAACGGGCGCATCCACGAGGCCCTGCGCCGTACCCTCCTAGGCCAGGACTAGCCTGGGGGTGGAAGCCGGGGTGCGACCCGGGTCCCCCCGATCAGAGCAGGACCAGCCCCACCTCCCGCCCCTCGGGCAGGAGGAAGGCCCGCACCCCGTCGGTGCCGAAGATGACGTAGGGCACCCGCCAGCGGGCCTCCCGGATGTCCCGGGGGCTGGGGAGGGCCGGGCCCTGGGGGTGGGAGTGGTAGATGGCCAGGAGGGAAAGCCCCTCCCGCTCCACCTCCTTGAGGGCCCGGAGGAGGGCCAAGGGCTCGGCCAAGTAGCCGGTGAGGGGCTCGGGGTGGGCGTTGGGCAGGGGAAGGACCCGCTCCACCTCCCGCCTTCCCGCCCAAAGCCCCACCCCTTCCCGGGGGGCCTCCCGCAGGAGGTGGGCCCGGGTTTGCGCCAACAGGTTTCGCGGCACGTAGAGGACCTGGGACAATCGCCCCCTCCCTGGGCCTATACTATGGGCACCAAGAAGGAGGGACCATGATCCAGACCGGGCGGACCCGTACCGTGGCCCTGGTGGGCCACGCGGGAAGCGGCAAGACCACGCTCACGGAGGCGCTCCTCTACAAAACGGGGGCCAAGGAGCGGATGGGCCGGGTGGAGGACGGCACCACCACCACCGACTACACCCCCGAGGCCAAGCTCCACCGCACCACGGTGCGCACTGGGGTGGCCCCCCTGCGGCACCAGGGGCACCGCATCTTCCTCCTGGACGCCCCCGGGTATGGGGACTTCGTGGGGGAGATCCGGGGGGCCTTGGAAGCGGCGGACGCGGCCATGGTGGCGGTTTCCGCCGAGGCCGGGGTCCAGGTGGGGACGGAGCGGGCCTGGACCGTGGCCGAGCGCCTGGGCCTTCCCCGCATGGTGGTGGTGACCAAGCTGGACAAGGGGGGGGACTACTACGCCCTCCTGGAGGACCTGCGGGCCACCCTGGGCCCCATCCTGCCCATAGACCTCCCCCTCTACGAGGGGGGGCGTTGGGTGGGGCTCATGGACGTCTTCCACCAAAAGGCCTACCGCTACCAGGGGGGGCAGGAGGTGGAGGTGCCCGTGCCCGAGGCGGAGGGAGAACGGGTGAGGCGCTTCCGGCAGGAGGTCCTCGAGGCCATCGTGGAGACCGATGAGGGCCTTTTGGAGAAGTACCTGGAAGGGGAGGAGGTCACGGGGGAGGCCTTGGAGA
The DNA here is from genome assembly GCF_000236585.1 of Thermus sp. CCB_US3_UF1. Lineage (NCBI taxonomy): Bacteria > Thermotogati > Deinococcota > Deinococci > Thermales > Thermaceae > Thermus > Thermus sp. CCB_US3_UF1. Next base: position 544,322 of record NC_017278.1, on the reverse strand, counting down.
AGGCCTTCCACGAGGCGGTGCGCCAGGGCCTTCTCTACCCGGTGGCCCTGGCCTCGGGGACGGAGGGGATCGGCATCCTGCCCCTTCTGGACCTGATCCTCGAGGCCCTGCCTTCCCCCGGGGAGCGCTTCGGGGAGGGCCCGGCCCTGGGCAAGGTCTTCAAGGTGCAGGTGGACCCCTTCATGGGCCAGGTGGCCTACGTGCGCCTCTACCGGGGAAGGCTTAGGCCCGGGGACACCCTCTTAAGCGAGGCCGGGCCGGTGCGCCTCCCCCACCTTTACGTGCCCATGGGCAAAGACCTCCTGGAGGTGGAGGAGGCGGAAGGGGGGTACATCCTGGGCCTGCCCAAGGCCGAGGCCCTGCACCGGGGGATGGTCCTGTGGCAGGGGGAACGGCCAGAAAGCGAGGCCGTGCCCTTCGCCCGCCTTCCCGAGCCCAACGTGCCCGTGGCCATCCGCCCCAAGGGCCGCACGGACGAGGCCAAGCTGGGGGAGGCCTTGAGGAAGCTGCTGGAGGAAGACCCCAGCCTCAAGCTGGAAAGGCAGGAGGAGACGGGGGAGCTCCTGCTCTGGGGGCACGGGGAGCTCCACCTGGCCACCGCCAAGGAGCGGCTGGCCGACTACGGGGTGGAGGTGGAGTTCTCCGTGCCCAAGGTGCCCTACCGGGAAACCATCCGCAAGGTGGCCGAGGGCCAGGGCAAGTACAAGAAGCAGACCGGGGGGCACGGCCAGTACGGGGACGTCTGGCTCCGCCTGGAACCCGCCCCCGAGTACAGCTTTGAGTGGCGGATCACCGGCGGGGTCATCCCCAGCAAGTACCAGGAGGCCATTGAGGAGGGCATCCTGGAGGCGGCCAAGAAGGGGGTCCTGGCGGGCTACCCGGTGATGGGCTTCAAGGCCATCGTCTACAACGGCTCCTACCACGAGGTGGACTCCTCGGACCTGGCCTTCCAGATCGCCGCCAGCATGGCCTTCAAGAAGGTGATGGAACAGGCGGGCCCGGTCCTCCTGGAGCCCATCTACCAGATCAAGGTGGTGGCCCCCCAGGAGCGGGTGGGGGACATCCTCTCCGACCTCCAGGCCCGGCGGGGGCGGATCCTGGGCATGGAGCAGGAAGGGGCCCTGAGCGCCGTGCGGGCCGAGGTGCCCCTCTCGGAGGTGCTGGAGTACTACAAGGCCCTGCCCAGCCTCACGGGCGGGGCGGGGGCCTACACCCTGGAGTTCAGCCACTACGCCGAGGTCCCCCCGCACCTGGCCCAGCGCATCGTGCAGGAGCGCAAGGCCGCGGAGGGGCAGTAGTAGCCTGGGGAAGGAAGGCCCATGGCGGAAAGCCTCCCCCAGGCCCTATCCCGGTTGCAAGCCGCCCTCCATGGGGTCCTCTTCGGCCAGGAGGCGGCCATCGAAGCCCTTCTGGCCACCCTCCTGGCCCGGGGGCACGCCCTGCTGGAAGGGGTGCCGGGCCTGGGCAAAACCCTCCTGGCGGAAAGCTTCGCCCGGGGAAGCGGCCTTTCCTACAAGCGCATCCAGTTCACCCCGGACCTCCTGCCCCAGGACCTGACGGGGAGCGAGGTCTTCCGGGAAGGCCGCTTCGTCTTCCTCCCGGGGCCCATCTTCGCCCAGGTGGTCCTGGCGGACGAGATCAACCGGGCCCCGCCCAAGGTGCAGTCGGCCCTCCTCGAGGCCATGCAGGAACGGGCGGTGACCGCCGGGGGGGTGCGCCACCCCCTGCCCGAACCCTTCTTCGTGGTGGCCACGCAAAACCCCCTGGAGCTGGAGGGCACCTACCCCCTGCCCGAGGCCCAGCTGGACCGCTTCGCCGCCAAGATCCCCTTCCGCCCCCCCAGGCGGGAGGTGTGGCTGCGGATCCTCACCGAGGAGCCCCGCCCCCCCGAGCCCCTGGAGGTGGACTTCCTCCAGGCCCAGCGGGAGGCGGGGGAGGTACGGGTGGCCAAGGAGGCCCTAGAGGCCATCACCCACGTGGCCTTCCTGACCGGGGAGGACCGGCGCCTGCGCATGGGCCTTTCGCCCCGGGGGGCCAAGGCCTGGCTAGCCCTGGCCAAGGCCCTGGCCTACCTGCGGGGCAAGCCCCTGGTGGACTGGAAAGAGCTCAAGGACGCCGCCTTCCTCGCCCTCCCCCACCGCCTCTTCCTCACGGAGGAGGCCCTCTATGAGGGGGAGACCGCCGAGGGGGTGCTGAAGGAGGTCCTGCGGAAAGGAGGGGTGCCATGAGGTGGGTGCGGTTTTTCCACGAGGTGGGCCTGGAGGATGTCCCCCTGGTGGGGGGGAAGAACGCTTCCCTGGGGGAGATGATCCGGGAGCTCTCCCCCTTGGGGGTGCGGGTGCCCGGGGGGTTCGCCACCACCAGCGAGGCCTACTGGTACTTCCTGGAGCGCAACGGCCTCAAGGAGGCCATAGCCCAGACCCTGAAGGAGGGGGACCTCGAGGACCCCAAAACCCTGCAGCGGGCCTCCCGGCAGCTGCGGAACCTGATCCTGAGGGGAGCCTACCCCCCGGACCTGGAGGAGGAGATCCGCCTCGCCTACCGCCGCCTCTCCCAGGAGGCCGGGGAGGAGGCCCTCCCCGTGGCCGTGCGCTCCAGCGCCACCGCCGAGGACCTGCCCACCGCCAGCTTCGCCGGGCAGCAGGAAAGCTACCTCTACGTCCAAGGGGAGGAGGACCTTCTCCTCCACGTGAAGCAGGCCATGGCCAGCCTCTTCACCGCCCGGGCCATCAGCTACCGGGCCCACATGGGGTTTGACCACCTAAAGGTGGCCCTCTCCGTGGGGGTGCAGCGGATGGTACGGGCGGATACCGCCGCAAGCGGGGTCATCTTCACCCTGGACCCGGACACCGGCCACCCGGGCTTCGTTTACCTCACGGCCATCTGGGGCCTGGGGGAGAACATCGTCCAAGGCCGGGTGGGGCCCGACGGCTACTACGTGCACAAGGAAACCCTGAAGGCGGGGTACAAGGCCCTGGTCTACAAGCGGCTGGGCAGCAAGGAGCTCACCCTGGCCTTTGACCCCAAGGAGGGACGGCTGAAAAACCGCCCCACCCCCCCCTACCTGCGGAACCAGTTCGCCCTCCAGGACGAGGAGGCCCTCCTCCTGGCCGACTGGTCCCTGAAGATCGAGGCCCACTACACGGAAAAGCGGGGGGCCCCGACCCCCATGGACATCGAGTGGGCCAAGGACGGGGTCACGGGGGAGCTTTTCATCCTCCAGGCCCGTCCGGAAACCGTCCACTCGCAAAAGCGCCCCGTGTTGCGCATCCATCGGCTCCTGGCCCGGGGCGAGGTGCTGGCGGAAGGGCTGGCCGTGGGGGAGGCCATCGCCGCGGGCAGGGCCCGGATCCTGCGCGACCCCAAGGAGATGGACCGTTTCCAGGAGGGGGAGGTCCTGGTCACCGAAACCACCAACCCCGACTGGGAGCCCATCATGAAGCGGGCGGCGGCCATCGTCACCGAACGGGGCGGGCGTACCTCCCACGCGGCCATCGTGGCCCGGGAACTGGGGGTGCCGGCGGTGGTGGGGGCGGTGGGGGCCACCCGGCTCATCCCCGATGGGGAGAAGGTCACCGTCTCCTGCGCCGAGGGGGAGACGGGGCGGGTCTACCGCGGGGAGCTTCCCTTCGCCGTGGAGGAGATCCGCCCCGAGGCCCTGCCCCGGACCCGCACCCGGATCATGGTCAACGTGGGCACCCCGGACGAGGCCCTACGGGCCAGCCTCCTGCCCACGGACGGGGTAGGGCTTTTGCGCATGGAGTTCGTCTTCGCCAGCCACGTCCGTGTCCACCCCCTGGCCCTCACCCGCTTCCCCAGCCTCCCCAAGGAGGTCCAGCGCCAGGTGGAGGAGGTCACCGAGGCCTACGCCGACAAGCGGGCCTACTTCGTGGACACCCTGGCCCAGGGCATCGGCCTCATCGCCGCCGCCTTCTACCCCAGGCCCGTCCTCCTGCGCTTCTCCGACTTCAAGACCAACGAGTACGCCCGCCTCCTGGGCGGGCACCTCTTTGAGCCCAAGGAGGAAAACCCCATGCTGGGCTGGCGGGGGGCCAGCCGCTACTACCACCCCGAGTACAAGGAGGGCTTCCTCCTGGAGGTGGCCGCGGTCAAAAAGGTCCGGGAGGAGATGGGCCTCAAGAACCTGATGGTCATGGTGCCCTTCTGCCGCACCCCCGAGGAGGGGCAAAGGGTCCTGGAAGTGATGGCCGAGGGGGGGCTAAGGCGGGGGGAAGGGGGCCTCGAGGTCTACGTGATGGCCGAGATCCCCTCCAACATCCTGGAGGCCGAGGCCTTCTGCGAGCTCTTTGACGGCTTTTCCATCGGCTCCAACGACCTGACCCAGCTGGCCTTGGGCCTGGACCGGGACTCCGAACGGGTGGCCTCCCTCTTTGACGAGCGCCGGCCCACGGTGAAGGCCCTCTGCGCCCTGCTCATTGAGAAGGCCCACGCCCGAGGGAAAAAGGTGGGCATCTGCGGCCAGGCCCCCTCGGACTACCCGGAGTTCGCCGCCTTCCTGGTGGAACGGGGCATCGACTCCATAAGCCTGAACCCCGATGCCCTCCTGCGCACGGTGGCCAAGGTGGCGGAGCTGGAGGCCGTCCTGGGCCGCTAGGGTATCCTGGGGCATGGTGCGCGAGCCCTTCAACGCCCTAAGCCATGCCCTAGGGGTGCCCCTGGCCTTACTGGGCACTGCCCTTTTCCTCCTCCTGGCCCCCAAGGAAGCCTGGCCAGCCCTCCTGACCTTTGGCCTCACCATGGCCCTGACCTTTGGGGCCAGCGCCCTGTACCACGCCCTACGGGTGGGGGAAAAGACCCTGGCCTGGCTCAGGCGGCTGGACCACGCGGCCATCTTCCTCTTCATCGCCGGAAGCTACACCCCCTTCTTGGCGGAGGGGCTATCCCAGGGGCTAAGGCCCTTCGCCCTGGGCCTGGTCTGGGGCCTGGCCCTTCTGGGGGTGGGTTTCCGCCTCTTTTTCCTCAAGGCCCCCCGCTGGCTCTACACCCTGGCCTACCTGGGCCTGGGGTGGCTTTCCGTCCTCTTTCTGCCCCGGCTGGAACTGCCCTTTCCCACCTTCGTCCTGATGGCCGCCTCCGGGGTCTTCTACACCCTGGGGGCCCTGGTCTACGGGAAAAAGCGCCCCGATCCCTGGCCCGGGCGGGTGGGGTTCCACGGGCTTTGGCACCTTTTGGTCCTCCTGGGGAGCTTCTTGATGTACCTGGCTGTCCTCAGCCTCTACACCTAGCTTTCTCATGAGAAAGCGAGTATCCTGGGGGCATGGAACCCCCCCTCATCCTCATCGTAGAGGACGAGAAGGACATCGCCCGCTTCATCGAGCTGGAGCTGCAGGCGGAGGGCTACCGCACCGAGGTGGCCCACGACGGGATCACCGGGCTTTCCCGCTTCCGCGAGGTGAACCCCAACCTGGTGATCCTGGACCTGATGCTCCCCGTCATGGACGGGATTGAGGTGGCCAAGCGCATCCGCAAGACCTCCAACGTGCCCATCCTGATCCTCACCGCCAAGGACCGGGTGGAGGACAAGGTGGAGGGGCTGGACGCCGGGGCCGACGACTACTTGGTGAAGCCCTTCTCCATAGAGGAACTCCTGGCCCGGGTGCGGGCCCACCTGCGCCGGGTCAGCCCAGCCATCACCGGGGAGATCCGGGTGGCGGACCTGATCATCAACCTCGAGGGGCGGGAGGTCTTCCGCTCCGGGCGGCGGATTGAGCTCTCCAACAAGGAGTTTGAGCTCCTGGAGCTTTTGGCCAAGAACCCGGGCAAGGTCTTCAGCCGCTACGAGATCGAGGAGAAGGTCTGGCCGGGCTACCAAGGGGGGAGCAACGTGGTGGACGTGTACATCGGCTACCTGCGCAAGAAGCTGGAGGCTGGTGGGGAGCGCCGCCTCATCCACACGGTGCGGGGCGTGGGGTACGTCTTGCGGGAGGACTAGCCCTCCTCCATGACCCTGCGCTCCCGCATCACCTTCCTCACCGCCGGCCTCCTCCTGGCCACCCTCCTGGCCCTGGGGCTGGCCCTGGAGGGGCTTCTGCGTAGCTTCCTCTACCGCTCCTTGCGGGAGGAGCTGCAGGAGGCCAGCAACCAGGTGGTGCGCCTCCTCAACCTGGGGGGGCAGGCCCTGTTGGAGGCGGGGCTTCCCGCCAGCCTCTACGCCGAGGTCCAGCTCCTGCCCGAGGAAAACCCCACCCTGCTCAGCCAGGAAGGGGGGATCAGCCTGCAGAAAAGCCCCGCCCTGGGCAGCCAGCGCCTCCTCCTTCCCGAGGCGGGGTACAAGGCCCTCCTGGAAGGGGGCGAGGCCTGGACCTACGCCGAACTCCCCCGGGAGGGCCCCCCCCTGAGGCTTCTGGTCTACGCCCGCCGGGTGGAGGTGAGCCTCTCGGGAACGGTGTGGAAGGGAGCCCTGCTGGTGGGCAGGCCGGTGGAGGACCTGGAGAAGACCCTTGTCCAGTTCACCCGCATCTACGCGGGCACCGCCCTCCTGGCCCTCTTGCTTTCCATCCTCCTGGCCCGGAACCTGGTGGCCCGGGCCCTGGAGCCCTTGGAATGGGTGGCCCGGCGGGCCGAGGCCATCACCGAGCGGCCCGAGCCCCTGCCCGAGCCCGAGGGACGGGACGAGGTGGCCAGCCTGGTGCGGGCCCTCAACGGGATGCTCTCCCGGATGCAGAAGGCCTTTGAGGCCCAGACCCGTTTCCTCCAGGATGCCTCCCACGAGCTCCGCACCCCCCTCACCGCCATCCTGGGCCACGTGGGCTACCTCCTGCGCCGCACCCCCCTCACCGCGGCCCAGCGGGAAAGCCTGGAGGTGGTGAAGCGGGAGGCGGAGCGCATGGGCAAGCTGGTTTCCGACCTCCTGGAGCTCTCGCAAAGCGGGAGCTGGCGCATGGAACCCGTGCCGGTGCGGGTTTTGGACCTCCTGGAGGAGGTGCGGGAGGAGTTCGCCAAGAGCCTGGAGGGGGAGATCGTTGTGGAGGCCCCTCCGGAGCTCTTCGTGCGGGGAGACCCAGACCGGCTGCACCAGGTCCTGGCCAACCTGCTCACCAACGCCCTGAAGGCCGGGGCCAGGCACGTCTGGCTCAGGGCCTTTGACCTGGGGGAGAAGGTGGTGGTCCGGGTGGAGGACGATGGGGAAGGCATCCCCAAGGAACACCTTCCCCATCTGTTTGAGCGCTTCTACCGGGTGGACAAGGCCCGGGATCGGGAGCGGGGAGGAAGCGGCCTGGGCCTGGCCATCGTGAAGGCCATCCTCGAGGCCCACGGGGGCGAGATCTGGGTGGAGAGCGAGGTGGGGCGGGGCACGGCCTTCAGCTTCTCCCTTCCCGCAAGCGGGCCACCGCCTCCTCCAGGCTGATCTCCCCCCGCCGCAGGGCTTCCAGGACCGCCAAACGGGCCTCCGGCTCCCCTTCTTCCTCCACCTCGTAGCCCAGGACCCTAAGAAGGGCATCCAGCCGGGCCCGCACCGTGGGGTAGGAAACCCCCAGGATCCGCTCCACCTCCTTTAGGTTCCCTCGGGCCTTGACGAAAAGCCGCAGGAAATCCAGGTGCTCCTTGGGCAGGAGGGCGAACTCGTGGAGGGGGAACTGGCCCGCCACCTCGGTGCCGCAGGCGGGGCAAAAGAGGACCTTGACCCCCAAGGGGCCCTCGCAGGCCGGACAGCGCACGGGAAGGTTCTTCCTCACCATAGGGCCACCTTCACCTCCACCTTTTCGGCCTCCACCGCCACCAAGACCGTGGGCGGGAGGAGGCGCAAGGCCAGAAAGGCTCTCCAGGGAACGGGAAAAGGCCTGCCGCGAAAAAGGGCCTGCCCCTTCTTCAGGAAGAGGAGGAGGGCCAGGCCCCATTCCAGGGCGGAAAGGGGCAGGAAAAGGAGGAGGGGCAAGGCCCAGGGCCCCCGCACCCAAAGGTAAAGGAACCGGGGGCGCCAGGGGGCCCTCACACCACCTCCACCAGGACGCGGATGGGGCCTTCCTCCTCCTCGGCCTCCACCTCCACCAGCTTCCCCTCGGGAAGCCCCTCGCGCACCCGAGAGAGGAGGTCCTTGAGATTCACCCCACTCTTGCCCATGGCCAGCTTGGCCTCCTCGGGCAAGAAGCCCTCCACCAGGTCGGCCAAGGCCAGGGGCAGGTTCACCTGGACCTTAAGGGGCTTCCCCTCATCCCAGCCCTGGACCAGCACCCTGAGGAGGCGGGCCGGAACCCGGGCGGGGGGCCTGGCCCCCTCCAGGGCCCCCAAAAGGGCCAGGGCCTCCTCCACCCCGATCTCACCCGCCTGCACCATCTGCAAAATGCGGCGTTTCTCCTCCACGGCTAACCTCCATACCCCATCCCCAAGGGGAACCCCTGGGCCTCCCCTTCCAACCGCGCGGCCAGGCGGCGCAGGTAAAGGGCCAAGCGCCTACGCCAAGGGACCTGGACCAAGCGGAGAAGCCGTTCCCGCTCCGCTTCGGCCCTGAGGGCCTCCACCCGCGCCTTGACCGCCTCCTCCGCCTCTAGAGGGTGCCCCATCCCCCACCTCCTGGGAGGATTGTAAAGCTTTGGTTTACACATTGTCAATAGTCACTTGATAAATCTAAAGGGACAGCCTCGAGGGGTGGCGGGAGCCCAGGAAGGGGGCCCCCAGGAAGGCGAAGAGGAGCAGGGCGTAGGCCAGAAGCAGCCAACCCACCCGCCCGTATCCCCGCAGCCGCTCCTCCAGGAGGAAGTAAAGGGTGAGGAGGAGCCAGCCCAGGAGGACGGAAACCTCCTTGGGGTCCAGGGCCAGGGGGCTGCCGAAATACCCCCAGGCCCAGGCCATGCCGCTTCCCAAGCCCAAGGTGGTGGCCAGGTACCCCACCTTGAGGTAGCCCCGCTCCAGGCGCCTGAGGCTCCACAGGGGGGCGGCCCGCACCGCCCTCTCCGGGGCCAGGCGCAGCCAGCGGTCCTGCAGGCCGCACATCACCCCCGCCCCCACCCCCACGGCCAGGGCCAGGTAGGCCACCACAAAGGCCCCCCCGTGGAGGAGGGTAAGGGCCAGGGGCAGGCCCCCACCAGGATGGGGAAGGGCCTTCAGGGCAAAGAGGCCCAGGAGGAGGGCCAGGAGGACCAGGTAGCGGCGCAAGGGGGAAAGGCGGGGCCTAAGGAAGAGGGTTTCCCCGCGCAGGGCGAGAAGCCCCCCAAGCAGCAGGGCCACCTGGGCCGGCCCGGAGAGGGGGCCCTTGGCCAGGGCGTCCGCCAGGGCCGCCCCCAGGTAGAGGAGGGCCCCCCAGAGGAGGCCCCGGGGCCAGGAAAGGCCCGAGGCCAGGAAGAGCACGCCGGCGAGGGCCAGGAGGGTGGCCGGGGTCATGGCCGGGAGGGGCGGAAGGCGAGGAGGGGGCACCCTTCCGGGCAAGGAGGCCCCTGGAGGAAGTCCTTGGCCCGGGCCTTCACGGCCAGGATCCAGGGGTGGGCGCGGCGGCCCGCCTCCTTCTGCCAGGTAGCGGGATCGGCCTGGGGAAGGTCGCGGACCGCTTCCTTCAGGGCCCAGGCCTCGAGGGCCCGGATGGCCTCCCGCACCCGGTGGCCCGCGTACCACTCCAGGTAGTCCGCCAGGGCTCCTTCCACCAGGGCCTCCACCTTGGGGATCTCCCCCTGGCGGGCCCGGAGGTTTTTCTCCACCACCCGCTCCAGGTCGTCCAGGTTGTAGAGGTAAGCGTGGGGAAGCCGTCCCACCGCAGGGTGGATGTTCCGCGGCAGGGCGATGTCAATGAGGAAGAGGGGCTTGGCCCGCCGGGGGAGGTCTTCCGGGCGGACCAGGTAGTGGGGGGCGGCGGCGGAAGCCACCACCAGGTCGGCCTGGCGCAGAACCTCGGCCAAGGCCTTAAGGCCATAGGCCCTCCCCCCGAACCGCTCCGCCAGCTCCCTAGCCCGGGCCTCCGTGCGGTTCACCACCAAGACCTGGCCCACCCCGTGGGCCTTCAGGTGGGTGAGGAAGAGCTCGGCCATCTCCCCCGCCCCCAGGACCGCCACCTTGAGGCCCGTAAGGTCCCCATAGACCGCCAGGGCCAGGTCCAAGGCGGCGTAGGCCACGCTCACCGCCCCCGCCCCGATGGCCGTCTCGCTCCGGGCCCGCTTGCCCAGGGCAATGGCCGACTGGAAGGCCTTTTCCAAGAGGCCTTCCGTGGCCCTGTGTTTCCGGGCCAGGAAAAGGGCCTCCCGCACCTGGCCCAGGATCTGGGCCTCCCCCACCACCAGGGAGTCCAGGCCGGCGGCCACCCGGTAGAGGTGGCGGAGGGCCTCCACCCCCTGGCGCAGGTAGAGGTGGGAGGCCTCCACCCCGCGCCCCCGCAGGAAGGCCCAGGCGGCCTCCGGGTTCCCAACCCCGTAGATCTCGGTGCGGTTGCAGGTGGAAACCACCACCCCATGGCCCAGGGTACGGAGGAGGACGGGCAGGGCCACCACGGGGTCCAAAGCCGCCCGCTCCCGCACCTCCACGGGGGCGGTCTTGTGGGAAAGGCCCACCAGGTAGAGGGGTAGGGCCATAGCGCCAGGGGAGTATACCACCCCCGGAGCAGGGACTTATGTCCCCAAGGCCTGGAGAATGGCCCGCAAAAGACCCTCCAGGCCAGGGTTTTCCGCCTCCACCACGGGAAAGCCCAAGGCCCCTGCCTCCCGTGCGGTGACAGGGCCGATGCAGGCCGCCTTGGGCCTCCTTTCCGTCCAGCGGGCGAAGGCCCGGACCCCACTGGGGCTGAAAAAGGCCGCCACCTGGGCCCTCGCCAGGAGGGCCACCTCCTCTTCCCCTAGGGCCCGCGCCCGGGTGGCGTAGACCGTAAGGCGCTCCACCCTCACCCCCCGGACCCTAAGCCCCTCCTCCAGGTCCCCCCCCGCCAGGTCCCCGGCCACGAAGAGGACCCTTTGGGCGGGGGGAAAGGCCAAGGCCAGGTCCTGGGCCGTGGCCCGGGGGGGAAGGAAGGCCGGGGGAAGCCCCCCCGCCGCCAGGACCCCAGCCGTCCCCTCCCCCACCGCGGCCACCTTCAAGGGGGGCCTTCCCGCCTCTTCCCAGGCCCAAAGGAGGCGCCCCGCCCCCTCCTTGGAGGTCACCGCCACCCAGTCCACCCCCTCCCGGAGCAGCCCAGGAAGGCGGGCCAGCCCGGGAAGGTCCACCTGTTCCAAAAGGGCCACCTCCGCCGCCTCCACCCCCAAGGCGGCAAGCTTTTCCAAAAGCGCCTTATCTTTCCCCCGGGTGAGGAGCACCACGGCCCTTGAGCACCTGGTGGAAGAGCTTCATGGCGGCCAGGGCCCGTGGGAAGCCCAGGAAAAGGGCGGACTGGAGGATGGCCTCCCGCACCTCCTCCTCCCGCGCCCCCACCCGCAGGGCCCCCTCCAGGTGGGTGGCCAGTTCCTTAGGGCTCCCCAGGGCGATCAGGGCGGTGATGGCCAGAAGCTCCCGGGTCTTCAGGTCCAGCCCAGGGCGGGCCAGGACCTCCTCATAGGCGAAGTCGCGGATGTAGCGGAAAAGGTCTTCGTCCACCTCCCGCAGGCTGGCCTCGATGGCCTCCCTCTTCTCCCCCCAGATGGCCTGCCGCACGCTCATGCCAGGTAGTCTAGCACCCCCTCCAGGCGGTGGAGGGCCCTGGGGTTCTCCCCCAGGGGGTCAAAGAGGAGGGGGCGCACCCCCGCCGCCCTGGCCCCCAGGAGGTCGGCCTCCGCATCCCCCACGTGCACCGCCTCCTCCGGGGCCACGCCCAAGGCGGCGAGGGCTTCCTGGAAGAGGCGGGGATCGGGCTTGGCCACCCCGGAGAGGGCGCTCACCGCCAGGTGCTGGAAATAGGCCCTAAGGCCCACCACCTCCAGGATCTCCGGCAGGGTGGCGTCCCAGTTGGAGACCACCGCCAGCAGGTACCCTCGCTTCCTTAGGGCCCTTAAGGTGGCCTCGGCCCCCGGCGTGACGGGCCAGAAGCGGGGGTTTTTCCAGTTCTCCACCAGCTCTTGGGAAAGGGCCTCGGCGTGGGCCTCGAGGCCCATGCCCAGGAAAAGCCGCCGGTGGAACTCCCGCCAAAGCCCCAGGGCCCTCTCCAGGTCCCGGGCCTCCAAGTGGTGCTCCTCGTAAAAGCGAAAGGCGGCCAGGGCCGCGGGCCTGGGGTCCTGCAGGGGCCTAAGCCCGCGTTCCTGCAAAAAGGGCAGGAGCCAGAAGCGGGGGCTCGCCAGGATCAGGGTGTTGCCCACGTCAAAGAGGACGGCCCGGAGCATGGCCCCAGTCTATACCCATGCCCCTTCTAACCCAGGGCTCACCCCCACCTGCTAGGCTGCTGGTAGCGCAAAGGGGGTGGTGGCCGTGCGGGGATGGGTATGGGTCTGGGTGCTTTTCTTGCCCGTATTGGCCCAGAGCTTTGAGGTGGCCCAGGGGGAGGCCCGCTACCGGGTGCGGGAGCAGCTGGTGCAGGTGGGCATCACCGACGCCGTAGGCACCACCAAGGCGGTGCGGGGGCAGGTCACCCTCCAAGGGGGCCGGGCCTCGGGGGAGTTTGTGGTGGACCTGAGGGAGCTAAGGAGCGACCAGAGCCGGCGGGACAACTACCTGCGGCAAAACACCCTCCAAACCGACCGCTTCCCCACCGCCACCTTCCGCCCCAAGGAGGTGCGGGGCCTGCCCAGCCCCCTGCCGCAAAGCGGCAGGTTCCCCGTGCAGGTGGTGGGGGACCTGACCCTGCGCGAGGCCACCGAGGAGGTGGTCTGGGAGGGGGAGGCGGAGTTCAAGGGGGGCGAGGTCCAGGTCCTCCTCAAGACCGAGTTCCCCTTTGAGAAGTTCCGGCTGGTCCAGCCCCGGGTGGCCGTGGTGCTCAGCGTGGAAAACCGGATCCGCCTCGAGGTGGAGCTTACCCTGAGGAGGCGGTAGTGCACCGGCGCGCCTTTTTGGCCCTGCCCCTCCTGGCCTGGGTCCGGGCCCAGGGGGGCTGCCCTCCCACCCCTGCCCTCACCGAGGGCCCCTACTGGCTGCGGGAGGTGCCCCGGCGCAAGGACCTGAGGGAGGGCCTCCCCGGGGTGCCCCTGCGCCTTGGGCTTACCCTCCGGGACCGGGCCTGCCGGCCCCTAGGGGGGGCGCGGGTGGACCTGTGGCACACGGACGCCCTGGGGCGCTACGCCGGGGTCCAAGCCCCCGGGACCTTCTGCCGGGGGTGGGAGGTCTCCGACCCCCAGGGCCGGGTGGAGTTCCTCACCCTCTTTCCCGGCTGGTATCCCAGCCGCACCCCCCACCTGCACCTCCGGGTGGAGGCGGGAGGCCAAAGCTTCGCCACCCAGCTCTTCTTCCCCGAGGAGGTGCAGCGCCAGGTCTACGCCAGGCCCCCCTACGCTGCGCGGGGCCTACCCCGGGTGGGGAACCGCCAGGACGGGATCTTCCGGGCCGACCTCCTCCTGAGCCTACGCCCTGAGGGGGAGGGGTACGCCGCCGAGTTCCCCCTCACCCTCCCCTTCGGGTACCCTTAGGGCATGGTCCCGCGCTACCAGACCCCGGAGATGGCCCGGCTCTGGTCGGAGGAGAACCGCTACCGCACCTGGGCCCTGGTGGAGGCCTACGCCCTCGAGGCCTGGGAGGCCCTAGGCCAGGTGCCGAAGGGCCTTTCGGCAAGGCTCTTGGACAAGCTGGCGGAAAAACCCTTAGACAGGGCCTTCGCCCAGCGGGTAGCGGAGCTGGAGGAGGTGACCCGGCACGACCTCGTGGCCTTCACCCGGGCCCTCGCCGAGTGGACGGGGGACGAGGAGGTGGGGCGCTACCTCCACCTGGGCCTCACCAGCTCCGACGTGGTGGACACGGCGCAAAACGCCCTCCTGGTGGAGGCCTTGGACCTCATCGGCGAGGAGCTCCAAGGGGTGAGGGAGGCCCTGAAGGGCCTGGCCCTGCGCTACAAGCACACCCCGGCCATCGCCCGCACCCATGGGGTGCACGCCGAGCCCACCAGCTTCGGCCTGCGCTTCCTCAGCTTCTACGCCGCCTTTGGCCGGGACGAGGAACGGCTAAGGAGGGCAAAAGAAGCCATCGGGGTGGCCATGCTCTCCGGCTCGGTGGGCAACTACGCCCACGTGCCCCCGGAGGTGGAGGCCCACGTGGCCCGGCGGCTCGGCCTGGTCCCCGAGCCCATCTCCACCCAGGTGGTGCCCCGGGACCGGCACGCGGAGGTCCTGGCAGCCCTGGCCCTCCTGGGAGGGAACCTGGAGCGGGTGGCGGTGGAGCTCCGCCACCTGCAGCGCACCGAGGTCCTGGAGGCCCAGGAGCCCTTCCGCGAGGGCCAGACGGGAAGCTCCTCCATGCCCCACAAGAAGAACCCCGTGGGCCTGGAGAACCTCACCGGGATGGCCCGCCTCCTCCGCGGCTACCTCCAGCCCGCCCTGGAAAACATCGCCCTCTGGCACGAGCGGGACATCTCCCACTCCTCCGTGGAACGGGTGGTCCTCCCCGACGCCACCACCGCCGCCCACTACGCCCTGAGGCGGCTTAGGGGCATCCTGGAGGGCCTGGTGGTCCTGGAGGCCAACCTGGAGCGGAACCTGGGGCTCACCCGGGGCCTGGTCTACTCCCAGCAGGTCCTGAACGCCCTCATCGCCCAGGGCCTGCCCCGGGACCGGGCCTACGCCCTGGTGCAGCGCAACGCCCTGAAGAGTTTTGAGGAAGGGAGGGACTTCCGGGAGCTTCTGGAAATGGATCCGGAAAACCCCCTCAAGGGGGAGGCCCTAGGGGCCCTCTTCTCCCCCCAGGCCTTCTTGCGGCATGTGGACGCCATCTACGCCCGCTTCGGGCTTTGAGCCCCGCGTAGAATGGGGAAAAGGGCCCATAGGGTCCACAAGGAGAAACATGGAGAAGCTATACGAGGGCAAGGCCAAGGTCCTCTACCCCGAGGGGGAGGACACCCTAAGGGTCTACTTCAAGGACGAGGCCACCGCCTTCAACGCGAGGAAGCGGGGCCTGATCCCGGGCAAGGGGGTGGTGAACAACAAGGTTTCCGCAGCCCTCTTCCGCTATCTGGAGGCCCACGGCATCCGCACCCACTTCCTGGAGGAGGTCTCCGAGCGGGAGATGCGGGTGAAGCGGGTGGAGATCCTCCCCCTGGAGGTGATCCTGCGCTTCCGGGCCGCGGGGAGCTTCGCCAAGCGCTACGGCCTGGAGGAGGGCACCCCCCTGAAGGGGCCCCTGGTGGAGTTCTCCCTGAAAAACGACCCCCTGGGGGACCCCCTGATCTGCCCCGAGGCCATCCTGGCCCTGGGGTTGGCGGGGGAGGCGGAGCTGGAGGGGGTCCGGGCCACCACCCTAAAGGTGGGGGAGCTCCTCAAGGCCTTTTTCGCCGAGCGGGGGCTGGAGGTGGTGGACTTCAAGCTGGAGTTCGGCCGGCGGGAAGGGGAGATCCTCCTGGCCGACGAGATCTCCCCCGACACCATGCGCCTTTGGGACATGGAGACCGGGGAACCCCTGGACAAGGACCGCTTCCGCAAGGACCTGGGAGGGGTGGCGGAGGCGTACCAGGAGGTCCTGCGGCGGGTTCTCGGGGAGGGGGTGTAGCCCATGCCCAGGTACCAAGCCACCCTGCTCATTGAGCTTAAGGACGGGATCCTGGACCCCCAGGGCCGGGCGGTGGAGGGGGTCTTGCGGGGCCTCGGCCACCCGGTGGATTCGGTGCGGGTGGGCAAGGTGCTGGAAATCGTCTTCCCGGCGGAAAACCTCCTGCAGGCGGAGGAAAAGGCCCTCACCATGGGGCGGCTTTTGGCCAACCCGGTGATGGAGGTCTTCGCCCTGGAGGCCCTAAAGGAACTCCCATGAAGTGGGCCATCGTCCGCTTCCCCGGCTCCAACTGCGACGAGGACGCCCGCTTTGCCCTGGCCAAGGCGGGCCTCGAGGCCACCTACGTCTGGCACACGGAAACCGACCTCCGGGGCTTTGACGGGATCTTCCTGCCCGGGGGGTTCAGCTACGGGGACTACCTGCGCCCCGGGGCCCTGGCGGCCAAGAGCCCGGTGATGGCCGAGGTGCGCCGCTTCGCCCGGGAAGGCCGGCTGGTCATCGGGGTGTGCAACGGCTTCCAGGTGCTCACCGAGGCCGGCCTGCTGCCGGGGGCCCTGCTGGCCAACCTGAACCTCCACTTCACCTGCAAGGAGGTGGGGGTGCGGGTGGAGCGCACCGACCTCCCCTTCACCCGCCGCTACGCCCCGGGCCAGGTCCTGCGCCTGCCCATCGCCCACGCGGAAGGGAGGTACTACGCCGACCCGGAAACCCTGGCGCGGCTGGAGGGGGAGGGGCAGGTGGTCTTCCGCTACGCCCCCTTGCGGGGGGAGGCGGACCCTAACCCCAACGGGAGCCTGAACGACATCGCCGGCATCGTGAACGAGGGAGGGAACGTGCTCGGGATGATGCCCCATCCCGAGCGGGCCGTGGACCCCATCCTGGGGGGTGAGGACGGGCTGCCCCTGTTCCTGGGGCTTTTGGAGGTGGCGCGATGAAACCCAAAGCCATAACCTTTGATTTCTGGGGAACCCTTTTCACCGAGGGGCCGGCGTTTTTGGAAAAGGTCATGCCCGTGCGGTACGAGATCCTGCTGGATGCCCTCTCCGAGGCCGGCCATCCGGCAGAGGAACACGAGGTGCGGGAGGCCTACCGCCAGGCGACCCTGGCCTTTGAGGAGGCCTGGAAGGCCGGGGAACACATGCCGGTCTACGACCGGGTGGCCCGCATCTTCGCCCTCCTGGGGGCCCCCCATGACCCCGGGCTCATCGCCCTCACCGCCCGGAAGCTGGAGGAAAGCTCCCTCCTGGTGGACCTCACCCCCTTGCCCGGGGTGGGGGTGCTCCGGGAGCTTTCCCGGCGCTACCCCCTGGCCCTGGTCTCCGACACCGGAATGACCCCGGGGCGCCTGCTCAGGGAACACCTGAAGCGGCAGGGCCTCGAGGTCTTCCAGGCCTACAGCTTCTCCGACGAGACGGGCTACGTGAAACCCCGGTCCGAGGCCTTCCAGGCGGCCCTTTCCGCCCTGGGCGTGGCCCCGGAGGAGGCCCTCCACGTGGGCGACCTGCCCCAGACGGACATCCGCGGGGCCTTCGCCACCGGCTACCCCTGGGCCGTGCAGTACGTGGGCCTAAGGGAGGTGAACGGGGAGGTGCGGCCCACGGCCAAGGTCAAGGACCACCGCGAGCTCCTTTCCCTTTTAGAGTGATGGAAGCCTTCGCCAAGGAGATCGGCATCCCCGAGGAGGAGTACCGGGCGATCCTTAGGAAGCTTGGGCGGGAGCCCAACCGGGTGGAGCTCTTCCTCTTCAAGGTGATGTGGAGCGAGCACTGCGCCTACAAGAACTCCCGCCCCCTCCTCAAGGAGCTCCCCAAGGAGGGGGAGGCCGTCCTCCAGGGCCCGGGGGAGAACGCGGGCGTGGTGCGCCTGGGGGAAGGGTGGGCGGTGGCCTTCAAGATCGAGAGCCACAACCATCCCTCGGCGGTGGAGCCCTTCCAGGGGGCGGCCACGGGGGTGGGAGGGATCCTGCGGGACATCATGAGCATGGGGGCCAGGCCCATCGCCCTCCTGGACTCCCTCCGCTTCGGCCCCCCCCAGGACCCCCGTAGCCGCTACCTCTTCAAGGGGGTGGTGGCGGGCATCGCCCACTACGGCAACGCCATCGGCGTGCCCACCGTGGGGGGGGACCTCTACTTCCACGAGGGTTACCGGGAAAACCCCCTGGTGAACGCCATGTGCCTGGGCCTCCTCCGGGAGGAACAGCTAAAGCGGAGCCGGGCCTCCTTGGGCCGGCCCATCTACTACGCCGGGGCCAAGACCGGCCGGGATGGCATCGGGGGGGCGGCCTTTGCCAGCAAGGAGCTTGGGGAGGATAAGGAGGAGGACCGGCCCGCGGTGCAGGTGGGGGACCCCTTCCTGGGCAAGCTCCTGATGGAGGCCACCCTCGAGGCCATTGAGAGGGACCTGGTGGAAGGGGTCCAGGACATGGGGGCGGCGGGGCTCACCTCCAGCCTTTCCGAGCTGGTCCACAAGTCGGGCCTGGGGGTGGAGCTGGACCTGGACCGGGTGCCCACCCGGGAGGCGGGCATGGGGCCCATAGAGCTCCTCCTCTCGGAAAGCCAGGAGCGCATGGTCCTGGTGCCCAAGGAGGGGAAGGAGGAGGCCCTGGAAGAGGTCTTCCGGCGGTGGGGCCTGGACTGCGTGGCCGTGGCCCGCACGGTCCCGGAAAGGGTCTTCCGCGTCCGCTTCCGGGGGGAGGTGGTGGCCGAGGTGCCCACCGAGGCCCTGGCCGAAGCCCCCACCTACGTGCGGGTAGGGCGGGAGGACCCGGAGATCCGCAGGCTGCGGGAAACCCCCCTCCCTCCCCTCCAGGCCGATCCCCAGGAGGTCCTCCCCCGCCTTCTCTCCTCCCCCAACCTGGCGAGCCGGGAGGCGGTCTACGAGCGCTACGACCACCAGGTGGGGACCCGCACCGCCCTGCTGCCGGGCCGGGGGGATGCCGCGGTGCTCTGGATCAAGGGGACCCAGCTGGGCCTGGCGGCCAAGGTGGACCAAAACCCCCGGTATAGCCGCCTCCACCCCCGCCTGGGGGCCATGCACGCCCTGGCTGAGGCCTGCCGCAACGTGAGCGTGGTGGGGGCCAGACCCCTGGCCTACACCGACGGCCTCAACCTGGGCAGCCCCGAAACCCCGGAAGGGTACTTTGAGCTCAAGGAAACCCTGGAGGGCCTCAAGGAGGCCAGCGAGGCCTTGGGCGTGCCCGTGGTCTCGGGGAACGTTTCCCTCTACAACGAAAGCGGGGGCCGGCGCATCCCCCCCACGGCCATGGTGGGGGTGGTGGGGGTGCTGGACATCCGCAAGCGGGCGGAGATGGGCTTTAGGCGGCCAGGGGAGGTCATCCTCCTCCTGGGCGAGGCGCGGGGGGAGCTGGGGGCAAGCGAGCTTCTTTACCTCCTCACCGGCCTGGAGCTGGGCCATCCCCCGGCCCTGGACCTCGTGGAAGAGCGCCGGGTCCAGGAGGCCATCCGGGAGCTCATCGGCCTGGGCCTCACCGCCACCGCCCACGACCTGGCCGAGGGCGGCCTCCTGGTGGCCCTGGCCGAGATGACCTTCCCCTACGGCCTGGGGGCCACGGTGGAGGTGCGGGAGCGGGGCCTGGAGGCCCTCTTCGGCGAGGCCCCAAGCCGCATCCTCCTCACCGTGGCCAAGGAAAAGCTGGCCGAGGCCACGGGGCGCCTGGAGGCCCTAGGCCTCCCCTACCGCGTCCTGGGGGAGACGGGGGGGGAGACCCTCACGGTCCTGACCCCGGAAGGGGTGCTAGAGTGGGAGGTGCGCGAGCTTATGGCCGCCTGGAAGGAGCCCCTCAGGGAGGTGCTGGATGGATAAGCCCCAGGAGGAGTGCGGGATCCTGGGCCTTTGGAGCCAAAGCCCCTTGGACGCGGCGGGGCTTTTGCACCTTGGGCTTCTCGCCCTGCAGCACCGGGGCCAGGAGGCCGCGGGCATCGCCGTTTCCGACGGGCAAGCCTTTTTGGTGGAGAAGGACCTGGGCCTGGTGAACCAGGTCTTCACCGAGGAGCGCCTGGCCAAGCTCCGCCTGCCCCAGGCCCGGCTGGGCCTGGCCCACGCCCGCTACTCCACCACGGGGTCCAACCTGCGCTTCAACGCCCAGCCCCTCACGGCCAGGACCGCCCACGGGGTGCTGGCCATCGCCCACAACGGCAACTTCACCAACGCCAAGCCCCTACGGGACCGCCTCCTGCAGGAGGGGGCCACCTTCCAGAGCACCAGCGACACCGAGGTGATGCTCTACCTCATCGCCCGCCTGGCCCACCTTCCCCTACCCCAGGCGGCCGCCGAGGCCATGAAGGCCCTCGAGGGGGGGTATTCCATCCTCCTCATGGACCGCACCACCCTCCTGGCCCTGCGGGACCCCCACGGGGTCCGGCCCCTGGCCATTGGCCGCCTGCCCCGGGGCTACGCCTTCGCCTCCGAACCCCCGGCCCTGGCCCTCATGGGGGCGGAGTACCTGCGGGACGTGCGCCCAGGGGAGTTGGTCTGGGTGGAGGAGGGGGAACTGCGAAGCCTCCAGGTCCTGCCCCCAAGCCCTACCCCTTGCGCCTTTGAGTGGATCTACTTCGCCCGGCCCGACAGCCTCCTGGACGGGGTGGAGGCCTACCAGGCCCGGGTGCGGATGGGGGAGGAGCTCTTCCGCGAGGCCCCGGCAGAGGCGGACATCGTGGTGCCGGTTCCGGACTCGGGGATCGGGGCGGCGGTGGGCTACGCCCGGGCCTCGGGCCTCCCCCTGGAGTACGGCCTCTACAAAAACCCCTACGCCGGGCGCACCTTCATCCAGCCCACCCAGGAGCTGAGGGACCTGAAGACCCGCCTGAAGCTCTCCCCCACCTCGGCGGTGCGGGGCAAGCGGGTGGTGCTCATCGACGACTCCATCGTCCGCGGCACCACCAGCAAGCGGATCGTGCGCATGCTGAAGGAGGCCGGGGCGGTGGAGGTCCACTTCCGCGTCTCCAGCCCCCCCATCCGCTTCCCCTGCTACTACGGCATCGATACCGCCGCCCGCAAGGAGCTGATCGCCGCGGAGAAGAGCGTGGAGGAGATCCGGGCCTACATCGGGGCGGAAAGCCTGGCCTTCCTCTCCGAGGAGGGGGTGCGGCGGGCCATCGGGGGGCCCGTCTGCCTGGCCTGCTTCAACGGACGCTACCCTGCCGGGGTGCCCTTAGAAGGCGAGAAGCTGGCCCTAGAACTCCTCTAAGGCCGCCCCCAGCGGAGGAAAAGCCCCGCCCCTAGGCCCAGGAGGAAACCCAGGGCCAAGAAGGCGAAGGCAAAGGCCCCGGTGGAGGCCAGGTGCCAGCCAAAGAACCAGTAGCTGCACACCGCATACCGCTCCACCTGGACCCGCACCAGCTCGGGCAGGTCGCGGCTGGAGGTGAAGTTGATAAGGAGAATGGTCAGGAGAAGGATGGCCAAAAGGAGAAGGGCCGCCCACTTGGCAATGGTGAAGGTATTCCCTTTCATGGCTCAAGCTTAGCAGGCCCCCAGGGCCAGGGCCTATAATCGGCCTATGGTCAGGACCAGCTTGCGGGACGAGGCCCTTTTTGAGCTCATCGCCCTGGAAGAAAAGCGCCAGCGGGAGGGCCTGGAGCTCATCGCCAGCGAGAACTTCGTCTCCGCCCAGGTGCGGGAAGCGGTGGGGAGCGTCCTCACCAACAAGTACGCCGAGGGCTACCCGGGGGCCCGGTACTACGGGGGGTGCGAGGTCATTGACCAGGTGGAGCGGCTGGCCATGGAGCGGGCCAAGGCCCTCTTTGGGGCAGCCTGGGCCAACGTCCAGCCCCATTCCGGTTCCCAGGCCAACATGGCCGTCTACATGGCCCTGATGGAGCCCGGGGACACCCTGATGGGCATGGACCTGGCCGCCGGGGGGCATCTCACCCATGGGGCCAAGGTGAACTTCTCGGGGAAGCTCTACCGGGTGGTGTCCTACGGGGTCCGGCCCGATACGGAGCGGATTGACCTCGAGGAGGTGCGCCGCCTGGCCCGGGAGCACCGGCCCAAGGTGATCGTGGCCGGGAGCAGCGCCTACCCCCGGTTCTGGGACTTCCAGGCCTTCCGGGAGATCGCCGACGAGGTGGGGGCCTACCTGGTGGTGGACATGGCCCACTTCGCCGGGCTGGTGGCCGCGGGCCTCCACCCCAACCCCATCCCCTACGCCCATGTGGTGACCAGCACCACCCACAAGACCCTACGGGGCCCTCGGGGCGGCCTCATCCTTTCCAACGACCTCGAGCTGGGCAAGAAGATCGATAAGCTCATCTTCCCCGGCATCCAGGGCGGCCCCCTGGAGCACGTGATCGCCGGCAAGGCGGTGGCCTTCTTTGAGGCTTTGCAGCCAGAGTTCAAAGCCTACAGCCGCCTGGTGGTGCAAAACGCCCAGCGCCTGGCCGCCGAGCTGGCAGAAAGGGGGTACCGCATCGTCACCGGGGGCACGGACAACCATCTCTTCCTGGTGGACCTGCGCCCCAAGGGCCTCACGGGCAAGGAGGCGGAGGAAAGGCTGGACGCGGTGGGCATCACGGTGAACAAGAACGCCATCCCCTTTGACCCCAAGCCCCCCCGGGTCACCTCGGGGATCCGCGTGGGCACCCCCGCCATCACCACCCGGGGCTTCACCCCAGAGGAGATGCCCCGCGTGGCCGAGCTCATGGACCGCGCCCTCACGGAAGGCCCCTCCGAGGCCCTGCGGGAGGAGGTGCGCCGCCTGGCCCTGGCCCACCCCATGCCTTAGCCCCGCCTGGGGGTGCCCTAGAATGGGAAGGGGATGCTCTTACGCCTCGAGGTCCAGAACCTCGCCGCCATCCGGGAGGCCGTCCTGGAGCTCGGCCCCGGGCTCAACGTCCTCACCGGGGAGACGGGCGCGGGCAAAAGCCTCCTGGTGGACGCCTTAGCCCTCCTCCTGGGGGAAAAGGCGGAAGGGCTTCTGGGACCCTTCGGGGAAAGCCTCCTGGTCACCGCCTTCTTCCCGGAGCGGGTCCTCTCCCGCCGGGTGGGTAGCCGCTCCACCCCGCGGATCGACGGGGAGGTGGTGAGCCTCAAGGAACTCCAGGAGGAGGCGGAGCGCTGGCTTTCCCTCCACGCCCAGCACGCCGCCTTGGCCCTCCTCTCCCCCAAGCGGCAACGGGCCCTTCTGGACGCCCTCCTCCCCCCCGAAACCCTTGGGGCCTACGCCGAGGCCTATGGCCAATACCAGGCCCTCCTCGCCGAGCAGAGGGCCTTAGAGGAGGCCTTGAGGATGCGGAGCGAGCGGGAAGACCTCCTGCGCTTCCAGCTTCGGGAGATTGAGGAGGCCAAGCCCCGCCCGGGAGAGGACCAGGAGCTTTGGCAGGAGGCGGAAAGGCTTAGGCACCTGGAAGCCCTTAGGGAGCGGGCAGGCCGGGCCTACGCTCTCCTGGCCGAGGAAGGGGCCTTGGACCTCCTCCAGGGGGCTGTGCGGGAGCTCCGCGGGGGCGGCCGGTTTGACCGGGCCCTGGAAGCCCTGGCCGGGGACCTGGAAGCTGCCCTGCAGGGGGCCAGGGCCGTGGCCCGGGAGCTGGAGGACTACCTGGAGGGCCTGGAGGGGGACCCCGAGCGCCTGGCGGCCCTCGAGGCCCGGCTCTCCCTCCTGGAGAGGCTCAAGCGCAAGTACGGCCCCACCCTGGAGGAGGTGCTGGCCCATGCCCAAAGGGCCCAGGAGGAACTTCGGACGCTGGAAGGCGGTGAGGAGCGCCTCGAGGCGGTAAGGCGCGCGGTGCGGGCCAGCCGGGAAACCCTCCTCGCCGCCGGCGAAGCCCTCACGGAGGCCCGGGCCCAGGCGGCCCAACGGCTGGCCCGGGGCATGGAGGCGGAACTCTCGGCCCTGGGCCTCCCCCAGGCGCGCTTCCAGGTGGAACTCCTCCCCCTCCCTGAACCCGGGCCCTTCGGCCTGGAGGAGGTGGCCTTCCGCTTCTCCGCAAGCCCCCACCTGCCCCCCGCCCCCCTAGGCGCCGCCAGCGGCGGGGAGCTTTCCCGCATCGCCTTGGCCCTGGCCCTCCTTACCGGGGCCGAGGCCCCCACGGTGGTCTTTGACGAGATGGACACCGGGGTGGGTGGGGAGACGGCCTGGAAACTGGCCGAGCGCCTGGCCCGCCTGGCGGAAAGCCGCCAGGTCCTGGTGGTGACCCACCTGCCCCAGGTGGCCGCCCGGGCCCACCGCCACCTCCGGGTGGTCAAGGAAGGGAGCGAGGTGCGGGTGGAGGTCCTGGAAGGGGAGGCCCGGGTGCGGGAGCTGGCCCGTCTCCTCTCCGGCCAGTACACCGAGGCCGCTTTAGCCCACGCCCGCCTCCTCCTGGAGCGCCCATGAACCCCCTGGAAGCCCCCTACCCCGTCTTCCTCCTGCGAGGGGAGGAGGTGGTGGCCAACGCCCTGGCCCAAGGCCTTCCCCTCCCCCAAGGGGAGACCCTGGAGGTGGAAGAGCGGAGCTACCAGGTGGTGCGCCTCCCCACCCCGGAGGGGACCTACCTCCTCCTCCTGGAAACCACTCCCCTGGCCATCCGGGCCCGGGCCTACCAAAGCCTTCTCGCCGTGCTGAAAGGGCTTTTGCAGCACGAAGAGCCCGAGGGACTTCTTCAGGACCTCATCCGGGAAGCGGTGGCGGTGGTGCCAGGGGCCGAGGCGGGAAGCATCCTGCTGCGGGAGGGGGGCTTCTTCTACCTGGTGGCCCAGGAAGGGTTCTCGGAAGACCTCCTGGGGGCCCGCACCTCCTTGGAGGAGGAGCTGGCCTGGTATGGCCTGGGGGTGGACAACTGGCTCAAGGGCCGCCCCCGGGTGCTGAAGGGGACGGAGATCCGCCACCTCTCCAGCCTGAGCACCGTGGAGGCCCGGCCTGCCTTCTTTGAGCACGGCCGCCTCCTGGAGATCCAGGCCACCTTAGGCCTGCCCATCGTCCTGGAAGGGGAGGTGTTGGCGGCCATGAACCTGGACAGCTTCAGCCACCCCGAGGCCTTCACCCCCCTCTCCCTGGAGCTCGCCCAAGCCTTCGCCCTGGAGGCCGCCTTGCTCCTCAAGGCCATGCGGGAGCGGCAAGCCCTGCAGGAGAAGGCCCGCACCGATCCCTTGACGGGGCTGGGCAACCGCCGGGCCCTGGAGGAGACCTTCCCCCAGCTCCAGGCCGAGGCCCGCACCCTGGGGGAGCCCTTGGGCCTCATCTACTGGGATCTCAACGGCCTGAAGGCCCTGAACGACCGGGAAGGCCATGCCGCCGGGGACCGGGCCCTGAAAAGCCTGGCCACGGCCCTGAAAAGCCTTTCCCGCCGCCGGGACCTGGCCTTCCGCGTGGGGGGGGATGAGTTCGTCAGCCTGCACCTGGGCCTTTCCCCGGAGGAGATCCCCCTCCTCATCGCCCGGCTTCAGGCCAACCTACCCTACGGGGTGGCGGCGGGGGGGCTTTGCGTGGGGGAGGAAAGCCTGGAGGAGGCCCTGGAGGAGGCCGACCGACGCATGTACCGGGCTAAAGGAGGCCCTTGACCCCATCGGCCACGTACTGCACCGCCAGGGCCGCCAAAAGAAGGCCCAGGACCCGGGTGACCACGTTAACCCCGGTGCGTCCCAGAACCTGGCGCACGTGCAGGGCAGCCCGCAGGAAGAGGTAGGCCAGGAGGAGGACCAAAAAAGCGGTGAGGAGGACCACCGCCCAGCCCCAAGGCGTCCCCCGGGCCTCCCCCCCCAGGATGAGGACGCTGGCCAAGGCCCCGGGGCCGGCGATGAGGGGGATGGCCAAGGGGAAGACGGAGATGTCGGCCCTGTGGAGGGCCTCGTCCTTCTCCTCCTCGGTTTCCCGCTCGTGATGGGCGAAGACCATCTCGGTGGCGATGCGAAAAAGCAGGATGCCCCCGGCGATGCGCAGGGCCTCGAGGCTGATCCCCAGGTGCTCCAAAAGCCCGCGGCCAAAGAAGAAGAAGGAGACCAGAAGCCCCCCCGCCACCAGGACCGCCTTCTTGGCGATCTGGGCCTGCTTCCTCGGGGGGCGGTCCCCGGCCAGGGCCAGGAAGACGGGGACCAGCCCCACGGGGTCCACGACCACGAAGAGGGTAAGGAAAGACTTGAGGAAAAGTTCCAGCACCGCTTTAGGAGGGCAGCCCAGGGGCCCGTTTGCCAGCCTTCCCCGCCACCAGGAGCTCCCCGAACTCCTCCTCCAGGGCCTTGGCCCCCTCCTCGCTCCGGGCCACCACCAAGATGGTGTCCTCCCCGGCCAGGGTGCCCACGATCTCGTCCCGCCTGAGGCGGTCCATGAGGAGGGCGATGCCCGAGGCGTGGCCCTCGGCGGTCTTCACCACCAGGATGTTGCCGCCCCGGTCCACGTCCTTCACAAAGAGGCCAAACTGGCGTTTCAGCTCCTCGTGCACATCCTCCGGCAGCTCCAGGGAGGGAAGGGCATACTTGTGCCGACCCTTGCCCAGGGCCACCCGGGCCAGGCGGAGCTCGGCGATATCCCGGCTCACCGTGGCCTGGGTCACGTCAAAACCCAACTGCCTAAGCCGCTCCACCAGCTCCTTCTGGGTACCGATCTCCTCGCGGCTCACGATCTCTTGGATGGCGCGGTGCCGTTCCGCCTTGCTTCGCATAGACACCCCTTTAGGCTTGCCAAAACTCTTTGACGAAATCCAGTATACGGTCGGCCACCTGGCGCTTGGACATCCGGGGAAGCTCCAGGATCCGCCCATCCTTGAGGAGCAGGACCACCTCGTTCTCGGGGCTGCCGAAGCCCACCCCCTCCCGGTTCACCCAGTTGAGGACGATGAGGTCCAGGTTCTTGCGCCAAAGCTTCCCCTTGGCCCGCTCCAGGCCCTCCCCGGTTTCCATGGCGAAGCCCACCAGGACCTTATCCCCCTTCTCCTGCCCCAGCTCCTTGAGGATATCGGGGTTGGGCACCAGGCGCAGGATCCTTTCCGCCTCCACCTTAGGCTCCTTCTCCGCAAGGACCTCCGCCGGGCGGTAGTCGGCCACCGCCGCGGCCATCACCACCCCCTGGGCCCAGGGGTAGCGCTCCCGGAGGCGGTCGCGCATTTCCAAGGCGCTTTCCACCCGCACCACCTCCACCCCCCAGGGGTCAGGGAGGCAGGTGGGCCCGGCCACCAGCACCACCTCCGCCCCCCGGTCCCGGGCCGCCTCGGCCACGGCGTAGCCCATGCGCCCTGAGGAAGGGTTGGAGAGGAAGCGCACCGGGTCCAGGTACTCCCGGGTAGGCCCAGCGGAGACCAAAAGCCTTAAGCCCTGGAGGTCCTTGGGGGTGAGGAAGGCGTGGAGGCGCTCCACCAGCTCCTCGGGCTCCAGCATCCGCCCCCAGCCCTCCCCCTCCCCCACCGCGGCCAGGGGGCCGTAGGCGGGGCCGAAGACGGCATGGCCCAAGGCCTTAAGCCGCTCCACGTGGGCCTGGGTCTGGGGGGCGAGCCACATGGCCTGGTTCATGGCCGGGGCCCAGGCCACCCGCTTGGCCCCGGCCAGCAAGGTGGCGGAAAGGAGGTCGTCGGCCAGGCCCAAGGCGGCCTTGGCCAGGGCGTCCGCGGTGGCCGGGGCCACCAGGACCACGTCGGCAAAGCGGGCCAGCTCAATGTGCAGGGCCCGGCCATCGGGGCGGAACCAGGCCTCCTCCGTAGCCACCTCCCCCCCCGCGGCCACCGCCAGGGAGAGGGGGGTGACGAACTCCAGGGCCCTGGGGGTGGCCAGCACCCGCACCTCGTGCCCCGCCGCCCGCAGAAGGCGGAGGAGGTGGGGCACCTTGATGGCCGCCACCCCCCCCGTCGCCGCCACCAGGACCCGGGCCACCTAGGCCTCCTCTTCCTCCACCGGGTAGAGCCTTTCCATCTCCTTCTGCAGCCGGTCCTCGGGGATCAGGTTCTCCCCGAAGACCAACCGGCCCGTCAAGGCCTCCTTCATGGCCCAGGTGACGGCGTTGGGATCGTCGTAAAGCCCCTCCAGGGTGCGCATCTTGGGCCTTTCCTCCGGCTCCAGCACGGTGTTCTTGAAGCGGTGGCGCAAAAGCTGCTGCGCCCGCTTGGCCACCACCACCGTAAGCCGATACTTGGAATCCACCAGGGCAAACAGCTTGTCAATCCCGGGTTCCGCCATGGTTCCTCCGCAAGATCTCGTCCAGCTCCGCTTCCAGATCCCCATCCCGCTTTAGGGCCCGTTCCAGGGCCCGGGCCATCCTGGGAGTCCGCCGCCGCTCTGCGGTCAGGATGGCCAGAAAGTCGGCCACCGCCTCCTCCAGCACGTCGTTCACCACCACGTAGTCAAAGAGGTGGGCGTTCTGGATCTCCCACTCCGCCTGCGCCAAACGTTTTTGGATCTTTTCTGGGCTATCCTTGCCCCGGTAGACCAGGCGGCGCTTCAGCTCGGAAAGGGAAGGCGGCAGAAGGAAGATGAGAACCGCCTCCGGCACCTTGGCCCGCACCTGGAGGGCCCCTTGGACCTCAATTTCCAAGAGCACATCCTCCCCCCGGGCCAGGGCCCGCTCCACCGGGGCCTTGGGGGTGCCGTAGAGGTGGCCCACGTACTCGGCGTGCTCCAGGAACCCATCCTGGGCCAGAAGGGCCTCGAAGGCGGGGCGGTCCACGAAGTAGTAGTCCACCCCGTCCCGCTCCCCCGGCCTAGGGGGCCGGGTGGTCATGGAGATGGAGTAAAAGAGGCGGGTACGCTCCAGCACGCGGGCCCGCACCGTGCCCTTCCCCACCCCGCTGGCCCCGGTCATGACGAAGAGGCGGCCCCGCATACCCTTCACCCCGGGAGGATACCAGAACCCCCTTCCTCCGGGCAAGGATTTTTGTGCTCTAGGCACATTTCGCCCGTGGTACACTTGGGGGCGTGGCTTGGTACGAGGGCGTTTTTTTCTACCAGATCTTCCCCGACCGCTTCTTCCGCGCCGGCCCCCCGGGCAGGCCGGCCCCCGCCGGACCCTTGGAGCCTTGGGAGGCCCCCCCGAGCCTCCGGGGGTTCAAGGGGGGTACCCTCTGGGGGGTGGCGGAGAAAATCCCCTACCTGAAGGGCCTGGGGGTGGAGGCCCTCTACCTGAACCCCATCTTCGCCTCCACCGCCAACCACCGCTACCACACCACGGACTACCTCCAGGTGGACCCCTTGCTGGGGGGAAACCAGGCCCTAAGGCACCTCCTGGAAGTGGCCCACGCCCACGGGATCCGGGTGATCCTGGACGGGGTTTTCAACCACACGGGCCGGGGCTTCTTCGCCTTCCAGCACCTCCTGGAAAACGGGGAGGCAAGCCCTTACCGGGACTGGTACTACGTGAAGGGCTTCCCCCTGAACCCCTACGCCCCCCAGCCCAACTACGAGGCCTGGTGGGGCAACCCCGAGCTCCCCAAGCTCCGGGTGGAAACCCCGGCGGTGCGGGACTACCTCCTGGGGGTGGCCGAGCACTGGATCCGCTTCGGGGCCGACGGCTGGCGGCTGGACGTGCCCAACGAGATCCGGGATCCGGAGTTCTGGCGGGCCTTCCGCCGCCGGGTCAAGGGGGCCAACCCCGAGGCCTACATCGTGGGGGAGATCTGGGAGGAAGCCGAGGCCTGGCTCCAGGGGGACATGTTTGACGCCACCATGAACTACCCCCTTGCCCGGGCCATCCTGGGCTTCGTGGGCGGGGAGGCCTTGGACCGGGAGCTCGCGGCCCGCTCGGGCCTGGGGCGGATCGAGCCCCTGCAGGCCCTGGCCTTCAGCCACCGGCTGGAAGGGCTTTTTGGCCGCTACCGCCTCGAGGTGGTGCGGGCCCAGATGAACCTCCTGACCTCCCACGACACCCCCCGCCTCCTCAGCCTCCTCCGGGGGAGCGTGGCGCGGGCCCGGCTGGCCCTCGCCCTCCTCTTCCTCCTGCCGGGAAACCCCACGGTCTACTACGGGGAGGAGATCGGGATGGAAGGGGGGATGGACCCGGAGAACCGCGGGGGCATGGTCTGGGAGGAAGCCCGCTGGAAACGGGAGATCCTGGAAACCGTGCGCCGCCTGGCCCGGCTTCGCCAGGAACACCCCGAGCTCCGCACCGCCCCTTACGCCCGGGTCTACGCCGCCGACGGGCACCTGGCCTTTACCCGTGGGCCTTACCTGGTGGTGGTCAACGCCAGCCCTGAACCCTTCCGCCAGGACTTCCCCCTGCGCGGGGCCCTGCCCCGGGGGGCCCAGGCGGTGGACCTCCTCTCCGGGGCCTCCTGCACCCCCATGGGGGGCCGGCTCTGCGGCCCCGAGCTTCCCCCCTTTTCCGTGGCGGTCTGGGCCGAGGTCTAGGGCCAGGCCCCCTCAAAGCGGAGGAGCCAGGCCTTAAGCCCCTCCTGTCCGGCGAACCCCCCAAGCCGCCCGTCGGCGTGGACCACCCGGTGGGCGGGAACCAGGAGGAAGAAGGGGGAGGCCCGCATCCCCGCCCCCACCGCCCGGGGGGAAAGGCCCAGCTCCCGGGCCAGGCTCCCGTAGCTTTCCTTCCGCCCGTAGGGGATGCGGCGTACCCGCTCGTACAGGGCTACCCGGGCCGGGGAAAGGCCGGTGTAGTCCAGGGGAAGGTCCAAGAAATCCGGCTTCGCCCCGGCGAAGTAGGCCCGGACCCCTTCCCGCACCGCCTCGGCCCAGGGCCCTTCCGCCTCCTTGCCCCGGGGGAAGAGGGCGGGCACCAGGCGGCGCACCCCTAAGGGGGAAACCTCCAGCCATAGGGGGCCGATGGGGGTGGAAAGGAGCATGCCCTTAAGGTAGCCGGGCCAGGGCCCCGGGGAAAGGGGGCTCGGCCAGGAGGAGGTCGGAGAGGAAGGTGCCGGGGAAGTAGTGGCCGAGGATCTCCCGGTAGGCGTAGCCGGCCTCGGCCATGCCCTTGGCCCCCCACTGGGAAAGGCCTACCCCGTGCCCGGCCCCCCGGCCCGCCACCTCCCAGCCCTCAAACTCCGCCAGGGCCGAGGGCAGGCCCATGAGGCGGAGGAGGCGCCCCGCCTCGGGGCCCTGCACCTCCACCCCCAAAAGGCGCACCCGCCACGCCCGGCCCGAGGGGCTCCTTTCCAGCACCTGCGGGGGATCCTGGCCCTTGGGGGTGCGCCCCAGGGACACCAAGGCCCGGGAGGCGGCCTCCGGGGTGAGGCGGAGGCGCCAGGCGCTCTTGGGTCCCCGGGCATAGGGGTCCGGACGGGGGCGCAGGTAGGGTAGGGCGTTTCCAAAGACCTCCTCGCTCCCTGCGGTCATGCCGCC
The DNA here is from genome assembly GCF_000236585.1 of Thermus sp. CCB_US3_UF1. Lineage (NCBI taxonomy): Bacteria > Thermotogati > Deinococcota > Deinococci > Thermales > Thermaceae > Thermus > Thermus sp. CCB_US3_UF1. The sequence goes on along the minus strand of NC_017278.1, from coordinate 513,602 downwards.
CGAGTCGGCGTGGTAGAGGGCGGAGATGGCCCTGCCCCCGTAGCTTAGGACCTGGCCCTGGGTGGCGGCCACCGCTTCCCTGTGCCTGGCCGTCTCCGCCCCCAGGCCCAGGTAGACCTGGCAGAGCTCGCTGGCGCAAAGGTCGTAGGGGGCCCTGGGGTTCAGGCGGTTCACGGCGAAGGTGCGGGCCACCACCGCCTGGGCCTTGAGGGCCTCGAGGGGAAACCCTTGGGGCATCTCCCCCGGCAGAACCCCGAGGAGGTAGTCCTCCAGGGGGACCAGGTTCACCAGCAAAAGCCTCTCCCCCTGGACCAGGAGGCGCACCCCCCCGCGGTAGGGGCGCCCCTCGAGGCGGAAGTAGGGCACCGCCAGGTCCCAGAAGGGCTGAACCCGTCCCTCCACCGCTACCCCCTCCCCCATCCCCCGGACCACCACCTCGCCCTGGGGGAGGGCAAGGGGCACCTCCTGTCCCAGGGGCACCTCCTTGAGGAGGACCCGCAGGAGAAGGTCCTTGGCCTGGCCCCACCCCGGGGAATGGAACGGGAAAAGGAGGAGGGGCAGAAGGAGGATAAGGAGCCAGCCACGCGCCATACGGCCTCGCCCCCAGATTACCACCTAACCCAGGGTCAAAACCGCCCGGCCGTACCCCGGGGCCTCCTCCAGGCGGCGCAGGGCCTCGGGGTGGCGGAGGGCGTACATGGCAAAGGGAAAGACCCGCTCCTGGGGAAGGCCCAGGGGCAGGAGGTGGCGCTTGAGGCGCTCCAGGTGGTGGAGCAAGACCCCATCCCGGTGCAGGCGGGCCCGCAGGAGCTTGCGCCAAAGCCTCTCCCCTTCCCCTTGAAGCCGCGCCCGGTACCGGCGAAAAGGCCGTTCCAGGGTGGGCTCCAGGGCTTTGGCCCGCTCCGCCAGGGCCTCCGCCTGGGCCAGGAGCCGGGCCAGGTCCTCCTCTAGCTGGCGGAACTCCTCCAGGGTCTTCCGCACGGCATCCAAAAAGGCCTCCTCCCCCCGGGCCAGGAAGGCCCAGGGGTCCAGGGCATAACGCCCCAGGATGCGGACCACCGGGGGCTCCAGCACCACCCCCTGCAGGCGCAGGAAAAGGGCGGGAACGGGCAGGCCGTAAAGCCCGTAGACCCGGGTGAGCTCGGCCACGTAGCGGAACTCGTTGGGCCCCACCACAAAGCCCGCGGTAGGGAGGACGAGGTCCTGGAAGATGGGCCTCAGGCCCGCCGCCGGGGTCAGCCGGGTGGGGTCGGTGCGGAGGAGTTCCAGAAGCTCCTTCCGGGTGTAGGTCCGCACCCCATCGCGGAAAACCCCCCCTTCGTAGTGGAGAAGCCGCCGGGCATCGGTTTCCAAAAAGAGGTTGGTGGCCCCCGGCTTCCGCCCCAGGGGCGGCTTACCCCCCAGGGAGCGGATCCGCTCCGCCTCTTGGTTGATGGCCTCGGCGCTGGCCAGGGGGTCGGAAAGCTCCCGCTCCAGGGCCTCCTGGAAGAGGGGGGCCAGCTCCTCGGCCATGGGGTCAAAGGGCAGAAGACCCCGCTCCCCCAGGAAGGCCAGGAGGAGGCGGGCGAAGAACTCGGCCAGGGTCCGCCCCTCCAGGGCATAGGCCACCCGGGCCTCGCGGGCCCAGGGGCCTAGGAATTCCCGCAAGCGCTCCCGGTGGGGCTCGAGGGATAGGCGGCCTGCGGGCAGGGGGGGAAGGGGCAGGGAAAGGGTGCGCACCTCCTCCTCCCAAAGGAGGTGGAGGTGGCGGACCTCCTCCACGTCGTGGTCCTGGGAGGCCACCCAGAAGACCGCCGCCCCCCCCACCTCCCCGGCCAAGGAAAGGGCGGAGTGGGCCTTGTAAAAGGTAAGGGCCGGCCCCCCCAAAAGCCCCGCCTGCTGGCCGGTCACCACCGCCCCCTGCGGCAGGCGCTCCAGGAAACGCCGGGCCTCCTCGGGGGCTCCCAGGCGCTTTAGGTAGGCGGAAAGGGCGGGGAGGAGGCCGGGGTGGCCCACGCGGCCCATCCGTTCCCGCAAGGCCTCCATCCCCTGGGGTAGGCCCAGGAGGCGGGCCAGAAGGGCAGGTTCCACGCCCCCAAGCCTAAAGGGCCCCCGCCTGCTGGGCAAGGGCTTCCCGGGCCCGCACCTCCACCCGGCGGTAGCCCAGGTCCACCCAGCCCAGAAGGGCCCACTCCCCCAGAAGCTTGGTCACCGTCTCCCGGGTGGCCCCCACCATGTGGGCCAGGTCCTGGTGGGAAAGGGCTACCTCGCCCCCCTGGGAAAGCCTTAGGAGGAGGCGGGCCAGGCGCTGGCCCACGGAGAGGTGGCGTACCTCCCAAAGCCTTTCTTCCGCCGCCTTGAGGCGGGCGTAGATCCCCTTGAGGAGCCAGGCTTCCACCTCCGGGAAGCGGTCCCGCAGGGCCTTTAGCTCCCCCTTGGGGGCGAAGAGGAGCTCGCCGTAGGTGAGGGCGCTGGCCCCGGCGGTGCGCCTCGCCTCCCCCACCAAGGCCTCCTCGCCCAGAAGCCCTCCCGGGCCCACCACCCCCAAGGTGGCGGCCTCCCCGGTGGGCGAACGGGGGCCCTCCAGCCACAAAAACCCCTCCCGCACCAGGTAAAGCCCGTCCACAGGGTCCCCCAGGGCGTAGAGAGGGGCGCCCCGCCGGACCCTTAGGGGTTGGAAGACCCGGGCGGCCTCCCTCCGGGCCTCTGGGGCCAGCTCCTGGAACATGCCCCGAGTTTACAAAAAGAGGGGGGCAGCGGAGGGGGGAAGGAGCCCCCGGGCCTCGGCCTCGGCCAAAAGGCGGCGCACCGCCTCCTCCCCTTCCTCCCCCAGATCCAGGCTGAAGGCGTTCACGTAGGTACGCACATGGGCCCAGAGAACCTCCTCGGCCATCTCCTGGGCATGGGCCTTCAGGTAGGGCAGGGTCTCCTCGGGGTGGGCCAGGGCATACTCTAGGCTTCGGCGCACCGCCTGGTCCAGGGCGCGGATCCGCTCCTCCCCCAGGTCCCGCCGGGCCAGGATCCCCCCCAAGGGGAGGGGAAGGCCCGTCCAGGCCTCCCACCACTCCCCCAGGTCCAGGACCTTGACCAGGCCGTACTGGGGGTAAGTGAAGCGGCTTTCGTGGATGATGAGACCGGCTTCCACCTCCCCCTGGGCCACCAGGGGCATCACCTGGTCGTAGCGCACCTCGAGGGGCTGGAAGCCCTGGGCGTAGAGGGAAAGGAGCAGGAAGGCCGTGGTGTTGCGTCCGGGGATGGCCACCCGTACGCCTTCCAGGCTCTCCAAGGGCCTTCGCGCCACCACCAAGGGCCCCACCCCCCGCCCCAGGGCCCCCCCGCTCCGCAGGGCCACGTACCGGTCCCGCACCCGGCCGTAGGCGGCGTAGGAGAGCTTGGTCAGGGGCAGCCGGCCCTCCAGGGCCCAGCGGTTTAGGGTCTCCACGTCTTCCAGTACCGGCTGTATGGGGAGGGGGCTTTCCACCCGTCCGTGGGTGAGGGCGTAGAAGATGAAGGTGTCGTTGGGGCAGGGGGAGTAGCCGAGGGCCAGGGCTTCCATGCCCCCCTTATACCACGCCTCAAGGGCCCCGGCCATGCCCCTTGAGGGCCCGCTTGAAGAGTTCGGGGGCGAAGGCCTTCAAGGCCCGCAAGAACCCCGTGGCCCCCCGGGCCCGGCCAGGGATGATGTGCACGGGTACTCCCAGGCGTTCGGCCTCGAGGCGCACGGGCTCGGAAAGGTCGTGGCCCACGTAGCTGGAAACGATCATCAGGCCATGGGCCTTTTCCAGGCGGTTCTGGATGCGCTTCAGGGCCTCCTTCCCCACCCCGGCGCTGTCGGCATCAAACCAGTCCACCCGGAGGCCCCGAGCCTCCAAAAGGGGCACCAGACGGCTCCGGAGCTGGGTATGCCCCCCCACCACCAAAAGGTGCTCCCCGTGGAAGCGGGGCAGGGCCTCCTCCAAAAGCCCCTCGGGGTCCTGGGGGACTTCCGGGGGCTCCTCCCCCATGGCCTTCAGGCCCTGGCCCACCGCCTTGAGCTCCTCCAGGTACAGGGCCAGGCTCTCGTCGTGGGGGCGCAGGAAGAGGAGGTTGCGCAGCACCTCCCGGGCCAGGCCCAGGTCCTTCTCCCCGTAGAGGGCCACCTCCAGGGCCTTCTGCCAGTACTCCGCCGCCTGACGCCACTCTCCTTGGGTCTCGTGGTGCTCCGCCAGGTCAAAGAGGACCTCCAGGGCCTGCGGGTGGGCCCTAAGTTCCTCCAGGAGGACCGCCTCCGCCTCCTTGGCCCGCCCTGCCCCGTACAGGGCCGCCAGGTACTGCCCCCGCACGCTTTCCGCCTCGGGGCTTTCCCGGAAGGAGCGGGAGAGGCGGTAGGCCAGGGCCAAAAGCTCCAAGGGGGGCCTGGGGGTGCGGCCTAGGGCCTGGTAGAGGACGCTAAAGGCCGCCCAAGGCCCCTCCAGCCTCTCCAAAAGGGAAAGCAGGCCCAAGAGGTCCTCCTCCGCCACCTCGGCAAGCCCGGCATCCCGGGCCCGGGAGAGGAGTTCCCGGGCCAGGACCTCCTCCCCCCCGGCCAGGGCCTCCTGGGCCAGGTGGAAGAGGTAGGGGGCGGGGTAGGCCTTCAGGGCGTGGGCCCGCTTGTGGTCCCCCAGCACCTCCCGCAGGGGCCGGCGCAGGGCCCGCTTCACCTCCGCCAGGTGGTGGAAGGCCATCCCCGCCACCTCCCCCTCCCCGTGGCGGGCCGCCCGCTCCAGGAGGTAAAGGGCCTCGCGGAAACGCCCCTCCCGCTCCCGCAGGATGCCCAAAAGGAGGAGGGCCTCGGGGATCTCCGCCCGGGCCAGGGCCTCCGTGAGGTAGGGCTCCACCGCCTTCAGGTCCTCCCCCTTGTGCTCCAAGGGGGTGCGCAGGCGCACGGCGGCCAGGGCCAGGCCCAAAAAGCCCTCCGCCTCATCCAAATCGGCCAGCCTCCGGGCGTAGCGCTCCGCCCGGGCGAAGAGGCCCTGGAGGAGGGCGGCCCTTAGGCCAAGCCGGAGCATCTCCCGGGTGAGGAGCCCCGGGGAGAGGTCCTCCACGAACTCCGCCCGGCGGCTCACCTCGGTCCACTCCCCTTCCCGGGCGAAGCGGCGCATGCGCCCCTCGATCCCCTCCAGGGCCTCCCGCACGTAGACCTCGGCCTCGGGCAGGCCCGACTCCACGAACTGGCGCAGGGCATCCGCGTACCGCCCCTGGGCCAGGTAGACCCGGCCCAGGGCCAGGCGGTACCGCCCCCCCCGCCCGGCCAGGGCCTCGAGGCGCCCCTTAGCCCGCTCGTAGTCCTTGAGCTCCACCAGGACCAAGGCCCTCAAGTCCTCCGCCTCCTCCCGCATGGCCCGCCGCAGGGCCTCCTCAGCCTCGGCAAAGCGGGAAAGGGCAAAGAGGGCCCTGCCCCGCAGGTAGGCGGCCTCCCCTTCCACCCCCTCGGGCAGGCGGGCAAGGACCTCGGCGTACTGCCCGGCTTCCAGAAGGGCCTGGACCTCGGCCAGGTCGGGTTCCGCCACGGCCACGGCCACAGGTTCCTCTAGGGCAGGGAGGTCCTCCCAGGCCTCCTCTAGGGAAACCTCCGCCAGGGCCTCGGGCCTCCGGGCCAGGACCAGGAAGTACTCCCCCTCCCCCACCCGCTCCACCTCCTGAAAGCCTAGCCGCCTCAGCCCTTCCTCCACCCCCTCGAGGCTCTTGCCCAGGAAGGGGCCGTGGCCGTAGGCCAAAAGCCCCCCGGGGCGGAGGAGGCGGAGGAAACGGGGGAGGCGGGCAAAGAAAGAAAAGCGCTTCCAAAAGGCCTCGGGCTCCAGGCGGCTTTCCATCCCCTCCTCCACCCAGCCCTCGGGGAAGACGGAGAGGAGGAGCAGGGTGTCAAAGGGAGGGAGCTCCACCTCCTCCGCCCAGCCCAGGTGCCAGGCCACCTCCGGCACCCGCCTCCGCCCCACCGCCACCGCCTCCTCCACCCCGTCCAGGGCGTGCCAGGAGAGCTCGGGCCGCTTCCTTTGCAGGTACCCCACCAGGGCCCCGGTGAAGGCCCCCACCTCCAGGACCCGGCCCTCCACCCTTTGGGGTAGCTCCCGGGCGTAAAACTCCAGGAAGGGCAGGTGCATGCCGTAGACCAGGGCCTCCCCCCGGGGCACCTTCAGGACCTCGCGGTAAAAACTTCGCACCGCCTCCCGGCCCCCACCCCCCAGGTAGGCCCGCCAGGCCCGGAGCAGGGGTTGGCGCTTGCCGGGGCTGCCCAGGCGCCTGGCCAGCTCCGCCTCAAAGCGGGAAGGGGAAACCGGCCCCTGAACGCCAAACCGCTCCTTCAGGTAAAGCCTTAGCTCGTCCGGCATTTGCCGGAAGTGTACCAGGGGAAAGGGCGATTGGTCCATAGGGAAACCCGCCCAGGCCCAGGCCCAGGCGGGTGAGGACGAGAGGCTTAGGCCACGGCCTCGGCCTGGAACAGATCGGCGTAGCGGCGCTTGGCCCGGACCGGGGCCCGGTGCCAGACGTAGGAGGCCAGGAGGGGGAAGGCCAGGGTGGCCTCGGCGAAGACCATCTGGGAAAGGGCCGCGTCCACCTTGCCCCAGCTCTGGGCCTCGCTCAGGGTGGAACCGGAAAGCCCCCCGTCCCGCTCGTCGGCCACGGTGATCTGGATGGCGTACTTGTGCATCTCCACCTGGTGGCCCAGGACCTCGGCGGCCACCACGATGTCCTGGGCGAAGTTCTTGGGCACCCCGCCCCCCAGCATGACCAGGCCGGTGGTGCCCGCCTGGAGCTTGATCTGGGTGAGCTCGCGGAAGTCGGCCACGGAGTCGATGGTCACGTGGGCCTTGGGGTGCTTCACCTGGTGGTAAACGAGGCCGAAGCCGGCCGAGGAGTCGGAGAAGGCGGGGACAAAGATGGGCACCCCCTCCTCATAGGCCGCCCGCACGATGCTCTTCTCCCCCAAGCCCCTCTCCGCCAGGTAGCGGCCCATGTGCCAGATGAACTCCCGGCTGGAGTAGGGACGGGGCTCTAGGCTACTGGCGATCTCGGCGATGGTGTAGTCCGTGTGGCGGAGTTCCTCCTCGTCAATGTAGGTGTCGTAGATGCGGTCAATCCAGAGGCGGCGCAAGGCCTCGTCGTCCGCCTTGGGGTCCCCCTGGTAGTGGCGGTGGCCCAGGGCCTCAAAGAAGTCCTGGTCCACGATGTTGGCCCCGGTGGCCACGATGGCGTCCACCAGGCCCTTGCGGATGAGGTCGTGGACGATGAGGCCCTGCCCGGCAGAGACCAGGCTCCCGGCCAGGGTGAGGATCACCGCGGCCTCGTCCTCCAGCATGCGGAGGTAGATCTCCGCCGCCCGGTGGAGGTTCCTGGCCTGGAAGGCCGTCTTGCCCATGGCCTCGAGGATGGGCCCGGCGTCAAAGGCCTTGATGTCGATGGGAACCACGGGCGTAGAGAGGAGTTCCTTCTTTTCCATCTCGCTCCTTTCTACGCGGGGTGGGCGTCGGGCGGCTCCCCCCTTCCTGCGCCCCCTGCCCCCAGGGGCAGGACCCTAAGTATACCACCCCCCCGCGATGGGGGGGTAGACCTCCAGGGGGCCCTCGGTGGCCTCCTCCAGGCCCACCACCCTATCCCCCACCGCCAGGAGCCAGACCTCCTCCAGGGGGATGCCCAGGCGCTCCAGGGCTTCCTTGGGGGTCCTGGCCTCCACCCGGAGGCGCTCCCCATAGCGGCGCAGGTCCCCGTAGAGGATCACCTCCATCAGTACCCCTCCCGCACCACGTTCAAGAGGGGCTCCCCCCGCAGGTACCGCCCCACCTGCTCGGCCAAGAACCGGGCCGCCCGCCGGGAAAACCCCTGGGAAAGCCCGGCCACATGGGGGGTGATGACCACCCCTTTGGCCCGCCACAGGGGGTGGCCTTCGGGCAGGGGCTCGGGATCGGTCACGTCCAAAAAGGCCCGCACCCGGCCCGCCTCCAGGGCCTTCAGGAGGGCTTCCGTGTCCACCAAGGGCCCCCGGCCAGCGTTCACCAGGAGGGCCCCGGGCTTAAGGCGGGCCAGGAAGTCCTGGTCCACCATCCCCCGGGTCTCGGGGGTGAGGGGGAGGAGGAGGACCACGGCGTCCGCCCGGGGCAGGAGGTGGGGGAGGTCCTTGGGGGTGTAGACCCCAGGCCGGGGGTGGCGGGCCACGGGGAGGAGCTCCACCCCAAAGGGCCTAAGCCGGGCCTCCACCGCCTTCCCGATGGCCCCGTAGCCCAGGAGCAGCACCGTCTGGCCCTCCAAGTCGGGAAGGCGCCTGGGGGCCCAGCGGCCTTCCCTCTGGGCCTCCAGGAAGCCTGGGAGGTCCTTAAGGAGGGAAAGAAGGGCCAGGACCACCCACTCGGCCACGGGCACGTCGTGGATGCCCGAACCGTCGCAGAGGACCACCCCTGGGGGGAGAAGGGGCAGGATCCAGTCCACCCCGGCGGAAAGGGTCTGGACCACCCTGACCTCCACCTCGGCCAGGACCCGGCGCACCACCTCCTCCTGGCCGAAGGGGGGGAGGAAAAGGTCAGCGCTCCTAGGCCAGGGCTCGTCCAGAAAGCGCACCTCCACCCCCTGGGGCAGGAGGGCGAAGACCTCCTCCCTAAGCCTCGAGGTCAAAATCCTCACGGCACACCTCCATGTACACATCCTCCTTCCCCTTGGGCCCGGGGCCAAAGCCCACCTCGCGGAACCCCGCCTTTTGGAAGGCCCTCCGCGCCCGAAGGTTGTGGGCGAAGGTGCGGAGCCTCACCCGCTTGAGCCCAAGCTGGCCAAAGGCATACCCCAGGGCGGCCCGCACCGCCTCGGTGCCGTACCCCTGGCCCCAGCGGTCCTTCCGCCCGATGAGGATGCCCAAGGTGGCCTCCTCGGGGGTGAGGTCGTAAAGCTCCAGGGTGCCCAGGTACTCCCCCTTTTCGTCCAGAATGGCGAAGGCCATCCGGTCCTTGCGCCGCATCTCCGCCTGGACGAACCGCTTGAAAAGCCAAAGGGGGGAGCGCAAGGGGCTGGAACCATTCCACTCCGCCACCTCGGGGTCGCGGAAGGTTTCGTAAAGCCCCCGCCACTCCGCCTCCGTAAGCCCGGCGGCGAAGGGCTTCAGGGTGACGCGGCCATGCCGGGGCCAATCCACGGGTATAGCCTAACCCCGAAGGCCCCGGGCCATGGCCTTAGGGGTAAAGGCCCCGCAGGGCCCGGGCCTCGAGGACCCGGGTGGCGGCCACCACGTAGGCCGCGGTGCGCAAGGGGATCTTCTTCTCCTGGCTCACCTGCCACACGGCCTCAAAGGCGCTCCGTAGAACCCTTTCCAGCCTGGCGTTGATCTCCTCCTCGCTCCAGAAGTAGGAGTTGAAGTCCTGAACCCACTCAAAGTAGCTCACCGTCACCCCGCCGGCGTTGGCGATCACGTCGGGCACCACCAAAACCCCCTTCTCCAGGAGGATGTCGTCCGCCGCGGGGGTGGTGGGGCCGTTGGCCCCTTCGGCCACGATCTTGGCCTGGATGCGCCAGGCGTTCTGCTCGGTGATCTGCTTCTCCAAGGCGGCGGGGATGAGGAAGTCGGTGGGGATGGACCAGAACTCGGCGTTGGGCAGGGGCTCGGCCCTGGGGTAGCCCCGCACCCCCCCGTACTCCTGCACGTGGCGGAGGAGGTCGTAAGGGTCAATCCCCCCCTCGTGGTAGACCGTGCCCGTGTGGTCCTGGACGGCCAGGATCCGGGCCCCGTGGTCGTGGAAGATGCGGGCCGCGGCGTTGCCCACGTTGCCGAAGCCCTGGAGGATCACCCGGCTGCCGGCGATGGGAAGCCCGATCTTCTCCGCCGCCGCCGCCGCGGTCACGAACACCCCCCGCCCCGTGGCGTCCCGCCGCCCCAGGGAACCCCCCAGGGCGATGGGCTTGCCCGTCACCACCCCGGGCACGGTGCGGCCCACGTTCATGGAGAAGGTGTCCATCATCCAGGCCATCTCCCTCTCCCCGGTGTTCACATCGGGGGCGGGGATGTCCCGGTCGGGCCCAAGCAGGATGCCGATCTCCGAGGTGTAGCGGCGGGTGAGGCGTTCCAGCTCGTGGGGGGAGAGCTTCCTGGGGTCCACCCGGATGCCGCCCTTGCCCCCCCCGTAGGGCAGGCCCACGGCGGCGTTCTTGATGGTCATCCAGGCCGCCAGGGCCATGACCTCGGAGAGGGTGACCTCGGGGTGGTAACGCACCCCGCCCTTGGCGGGACCGCGGGCGGTGTTGTGGTGAACCCTGTACCCCTCAAAGTGGGCCACCGTGCCGTCGTCCAGGTGGATGGGCACGTCCACGATCAGGACCCGCTTGGGCCGCTTGAGGCTCTCGGCCAGGGGAGCGTACCGCCCCAGGTAGGGGATTACCCGGTCCACCTGCTCCACGAAGATCTCCCAAGGGCCGCCGTCCTTGCCCAGGTAGGAAAGGGGTTCGCTCTTCATACGTCCTCGTTCAAGGGTAAACGCCGCGAAGCCGGGTAGCCTCGTTCAGCCGCTCCAGAGCCAGGGCCAAAGCCCCGGTGCGCAGGTCGGCCCCAAGCCCCTCGGCCCGGGCGCATACCTCGGCCACCGCTTTGGCCACGCTCTTGGTAAAGCTTTGCCGCACCTCGTCCGCACTCCAGAAGAACATGTTGAGGTCCTGCACCCACTCCAGATAGCTGGCCAGAAGCCCCCCGCCCCCGGTGAGGAGGTCCGGCACCACCAAGACCCCTTTGCCCAGGAGGTAGGCCTCGGCCTCGAGGGTAAGGGCGAAGTTGGCCGCCTCCAGCACCGCCCGGGCCTGCACCCCCTTGGCCCTTTCCCCATCCAGGGCCCCCTCGAGGGCCGCCAGGACCAGGTAGTCCACGGGCAGGGCGAAGACCTCCTCGGGGGCCAGGTGGTAGTGGGGAAGCTCCCCCGTGGCCTCGTAGTGGCGGAGGACCTCGCCCACGGGAAGCCCCGCCTCGCGGTACATGACCCCCCGCCCCGTGGAGACCGCCACCACCTTGAGGCCCATGGCCTCGGCGTGGAGGGCGAAGCTCCCCCCCACCTGGCCGAAGCCCTGCACCGCCACCCGGGCCCCCTCGAGGGGTAGGCCGCGCCTTTGGGCCAACTCCCGGAGGACCAGGGCCACCCCTAGGCCCGCGGCGTCATCCCGGCCCTCCGAACCCCCCAGGGCGTGGGGCTTGCCCGTCACCACCCCGGGCACGGTGGAGCCCACGGTCATGGAGTAGGTGTCCATGATCCAGGCCATGACCTGCTGGTCCGTGCCCACATCGGGGCCCAGGATGTCTATATCCGGGCCGATGAGGTTCACCAGCTCGGCGGTGTACCGCCGCACCAGGCGCTCCAGCTCCCGGGGGGAGAGGGCCTTGGGGTCCACCGCCACCCCGCCCGCCGCCCCTCCGAAGGGGAGGTCGTAGACCGCGGCCTTCAGGGTCATCCAGGCGGCCAGGCCTGCGGTCTGGCCCAGGGTAACCCCGGGGTGGAGGCGCACCCCCCCCTTGGCCGGGCCGCGGGCGATGTCGTGCACCACCCGGTACCCTTGGAAGACCCGCACCTTGCCGTCGTCCATCACCACGGGCAGGGAAACCGTCACCAGCCGCTTGGGGTGGGCCAGGTACTCCACCGTGGTGGGGTGGACCGCCGCCACCTTCAGGGTCCGCTCCAAGCGTTCTAGAAAGGCCTCCCAGAGGCCCGGGTCCTCCGGGGGGCGGTACGCGGGAATGGCCATAGCCTCACCGAGGGGATTATACCCCGCCCTTAGGGGAAGGCCGCCCCCTAGGCCAGGCGCTCCGCCTCCTTCAAGGCCAAGGCCTTCAGGGCCTCCTTGTAGGGGGAGTCGGGCAGGAAGGCCAAGGCCTCCGCCGCCTGCTGGGCCCGCTGGCGGATATGGGCCTCCACTTCCCGGGCCACCCCGCTTTTCCGGGCCAGGTCCCGGAGGCGCTCCAGGTCCCCCGGCTCCCGCCCCTTGCGCCGCAGGACCTCCCGCACCTCGGGAAACCGCTCCATGAGGAGCAGGGTGATGAGGGTGGCCTTCCCCTCCCGCACATCCCCCCCCACGGGCTTGCCCAGGACCTCAGGGGTGCCCATGAGGTCCAGGTAATCGTCCCGCATCTGGAAGGCCTGACCGTAGAGGAGGCCGAAGCGGTATAGGGCCTGCCGCACCTCCAAGGGCTCCTCCCGCAGCAGGGCGGGTCCTTCGGTGGCCAGGGCCATGAGGACCGCAGTCTTGGCGGTGATGATGCGCTCGTAGTTCTCCAGGGAGTAGTCCTCCAAGGCCGCCACCTGGAACTGGAGCACCTCCCCTTCCGAGAGGGTCTTGGCCACCTGGGCGAAGCGCTCCACCAGCTCCATCCGCCCCGTCTTGGCGATCACGTGGAGGAGGCGGGAGAGGAGGAAGTCCCCCGAGAGGACGGAGACCGCGTTGCCGTATTTGCGGAAGGCCGCCTCCTTCCCCCGGCGGGTTTCCGCCTCATCGATCAGGTCGTCGTGGAGGAGGGTGGCGGAGTGGAGGAGCTCCACCGCCAGGGCCAGCTCCAGCTCAAAGGGGGCGCCTCCCAGGGCCCTCGAGGCCAAGAAGACCAGCCGGGGGCGGATGCGCTTGCCCCCGGCGGTCACCAGGTCCTGGTGGATGAGGCGGATGAAGAGGACTTCGGACTGGACCAGTTCCGAAAGGGCCTGTTCAAAGCGGAGGAGGGGGGCCTCGAGGGCTTCCTGAACCGTCACGCCCCCTAGTATAGCTTCCTCAGCTATTGACCCCGTAAGGGATACTTCACCTGGTACTCTTGCAACCAGGTCACCGTCCGCCCATTGGCAGTGGTCAGATACCAGGTAACCTGGTAACGCCAGTTCAAGGGCGCATTCTGATTCAGATGCTCCAAAGCTACCCTCCCGTCCAGGCTAAAGCTAAAGGGCCTGGACTGCTTGTATGCATAGGTCACCTGGCCATTCGCTTCCTCCCGCCCCGGAGGAACTTCCACGCCCACGAATCCACTACCCAAGGAAGAGCCGGAAAAAACCTCGTTGCCCGAGTCGTCCACCACCAAGTACTCATAACGTTCCAGATACCCACCTGGGGCTCCCGGGGCCGCCTGAACATAGGCGTTGTTACCCACTACGATAATCCTTCCCTGGTCGTCCACCTCGTAGCCCAACTGGGTAGGCTCCAGAAGTACGCGGTAAGGCTGCTGGAAGAAGACATCCGTGCCGCAGGCGGCAAAGGCCAACGCCATTCCCAAGCCCAAAAGGATCTTTAGCCCTTTCATACTCACCCCATCATCTCCTCTCTCCACTTAGGGTTCAGTATAGAGAAGGAAAGCCGCGCCAGTCCAGCCAGGAAGTCCACGTTCTCCACCGCCACCTCCTTGGGCACTTCCAAGACCACCGGCGCAAAGTTGAGGATGCCCCTGATGCCCGCGGCCACCAGACGGTCCGCCGCCTCCTGGGCCGCTTCCCGCGGCACGGTGAGCAAGGCGATCTCAATGCGGCCCGGCACCCTCTGCGGGAGAAGGTCTAGGGGCTCGATGACGCCGCTTCCCACCCTGCGGCCGATTTTTTCCGGATCTACATCAAAAAAGCCCCGCAGCTCAAAGCTTTCCCCAAAGCCCGGGTAGTCGGCCAAAGCGCTACCCAAACGCCCCATGCCCACGATGCAAAGGCCCCATTTGCGGTTCAGGCCCAGGATGTGGCGGAGTTCCCGCTTGAGCACAGGGACGGTGTACCCCACCCCCCGGGTGCCGTAGGAGCCAAAGTAGGACAGGTCCTTGCGCACCTGGAAGGCCGTCACCTGGGCCTCCTCCGCCAGCTGCTCGGAGCTGGTGCGGTGGACCCCCTTGGCCTCCAGCTCCTCCAGGATGCGCAAGTAGGTGACCAAGCGGATGATGGCTGCGCTAGGAACCTTCATCGCACCTCCAGGGCCTCTAAACCCAGGGCCGCCACCTTGGCTTTCACATCTTCCTTCTCCGCCTCGGCCACCGGGCCCACCCGGACCCGGTAGACCCCGTCCTTGACCAGAACCACGGGCAAGCCCAGCTCCTTGAGCCTGCCGGCCACGAGCAAGGCGTTTTCCTCCTTCTGGAAGGCCCCCACCTGCAGGTAGACCTGCCCCGCCGGAGGCGGGGCAGCCCCCTGGCCCCGGTAGACCTGGGCCCCGTAAACCGTTAGGGCCTCGGCCACCTGGCGGGCCTGGGCCTCGGAGGCGTAAGGCCCCACCACCACCCGGGTCAGGTTTCCCGCGGGCTCCAAACGGGCGGGATAGCCCTTTTGGGCTAGCTCCTGGCGGAGCCTGGCGGCGTTTTCCGGGTTGGCGAAGGCCCCCACCACCACCCGGTAGGCGCCTGTGGGCGAAGGAGGGGCGGAAGAACGGGGGGGCGAAGCCTGGGACGGGGCTTGAACCTGGCTGGCCTTTTGGGGGGCAGGGGCTACCGGGGACCGTCCGGTTTCCTCGGAAGCCGGGGGTGCCTGGGGCAGGGGCAGAACGGTTACCACCGGCTGGGCCGGTTCTGGGGAAGGGGTGGGGGCAGGGGACGGAGAGGGGGAAGCCGGCACCGAGGGGGCAGGGAGGCTTTCCGCTTGTGGCTTAGGCCGGGCAAAGGGGTTCACCCCGGTGAGGTAAAGGACGATGCCCGCCGCCACCACGGCGATGAGCAAGAAGATCAGGAGGTCCAGCCAGTTTTCCCGAAGCCAGCGCATCTTACCTCCGCAGAAGGGCCTTGGCCTCGGCTGAACCCAGGTTGGCCGCCTGGGTCAGGGCCCGCTGGGCCTCCGCCTCGCGGCCCAGGGCCTTGAGGGCCAGGCCCAGGTTGTACCAGGCCGCGGCCATGCGGGGCGCAGCCTGGAGGATCTCCCTCAGGACCAGTTCGGCCTCGCCAAACCGCCCCAGGGCCAGCAGGGAAGCCCCCAGGTTGACCCCGACCTCGGGGCTTTTCTGGGCGGTGTAGGCGGTGCGCAGCACCCCCAAAGCCTCCTCGGCCCGGCCCATCTCCAAGAGGATGGACCCTTTGAAGGCCTGGGCCTCGAGGGCGTTCACCCCCTCTAGTAGCTCCAGGGCCTCCACCCGGCGCCCCAGGGCGCGGGCGGCCTGGGCCTTGAGGAAAAGCCCGGAGGGGCCCGCCTCGTCCGCGTAGCGGTAGGCGTTGGGGTAGTCCTTCAGGGCCAGGTAAGCCCCGGCCAGGGCCAAGGCCACCTCGGGCTCGGGGCTGGTGCGGTAGGCGGGGAGGAGGAAGGCCAGCGCCCCCCGGGGGTCCCCCGCCTCGAG
This sequence comes from Thermus sp. CCB_US3_UF1, assembly GCF_000236585.1. Classification (NCBI taxonomy): domain Bacteria; kingdom Thermotogati; phylum Deinococcota; class Deinococci; order Thermales; family Thermaceae; genus Thermus; species Thermus sp. CCB_US3_UF1. The sequence goes on along the minus strand of NC_017278.1, from coordinate 498,383 downwards.
GCGGGCGCGGCCCAGGAGGTAGGCCGCCTCCCATAGGGAGGGGTCCAGGGCGTAGGCCTCCCGCAGAAGGGGCTCGGGGCTTGGGGAAAGGAGAGCCTTACGCAGGAGAAGCCGGGCCCGGGCCTTCCCCTCCACCAGGGCCAGGCCCCGGTCCAGTTCCCGCAAGGCCCGGGCCTTCAGCCCCTCCTCCGCCAGGATGCGGGCCAGGAGGTCCCAGGCCTCGGCGGCCTTGGGGTCCCGGTTGAGGAGGCCATAGAGCACCGGCACCGCCTCCGCCCGGGCCCCCGCGGCGTAAAGGGCCTGGGCCAAGGCCAGGCGGTAAGCGGGGCTCCGCTCGGGGGTAAGGCCCTTTTTGAGGGCTTCCGCCGCCTCTTTGGCCTGGCCGGCCTGGGCCAGGGCGCTGGCCCAGCCCAAGTAGGCCTCCTCGCTGGGGGAAAGCTCCGCGGCCTTGGCAAAGGCCCCCGCCGCCTCCTGGGGCTTCCCCAGGCGCAGGTAAACCTGGCCCAGGTTGAAGTGGCCCTCGTAGCGTTCGGGGAAGACCCGGACCATCTGGTCAAAGGCGAAGCGGGCCTCCTCCAGGCGGCCCGCCCGGAAGAGGGCCACCCCCAGGCCCAGGTGGGCCTCGAGGCGGCCATAGTCCCGGGCCAGGACCTCCTCGTAGGCCAAGGCGGCCTGGGCGTAGTTCCCCGCCTTCAGCAGGGCCTCCGCCTGCTCCAAGGAGGGCTGGGCCAGGGCCAGGCCCAACCCCAGAAGGAGCGGAAGGGCTTTGGGAATGGGTTTCATCATAGGGGCCTCCAAACCCGTCGTTGCCCCCAGCATAGCACACCTTTCCCGCAACCTCCTCGGGCTTTGCTATCCTGGTCTTGTGGGCCCGGCTCACCCCAAGGCCTCGGACCTGGACGCTCCCAGGGTCTTGGTGCTCAACGCCGCCTATGAGGTGCTGGGCTTGGCCAGCATCAAGCGGAGCGTCCTCCTGGTCCTTTCTGGGAGCGCGGAGATGGTTTCCGAAAGCGGCCGCTTCCTCCACACCCCCTCCACCCGCATCCCCGTGCCCAGCGTCATCCGCCTGAAGCGCCTGGTGCGCCGGGGTCCAAGCCGCATCCCCCTCAACCGCCGCAACGTCCTCCGGCGGGACCGGTACACCTGCCAGTACTGTGGCCGCCAGGGTGGGGAGCTCACCGTGGACCATGTTCTGCCCCGGAGCCGGGGGGGCAAGGGCACCTGGGAGAACCTGGTGGCCGCCTGCCGCCCCTGCAACCTCAAAAAGGGGGACCGCACCCCGGAGGAGGCGGGGATGCGCCTGCTCAAGTCCCCGCGGGCGCCTAGGGCGCCCCTTTTTTTGGCCGAGCTCAAGGAGGTTCCGGAGGACTGGAGGCCTTACCTGGAGGCCTTTTTGCGGTAGCCCACCCCAAACCCAGGCAACCCCGCCTGCCCCACCCCTACCGCCGCACGCTGAGGAGGACCGCCAGGAGGACCAAGGCAGCCCCCAGGTAGCCCAAGGGGGAAAGCACCTCCCGGAAGAGGAGGAAGGCGAAGAGATTGGCCACCACGGGCTCGAGGGTGGCCACCACGCTGGCCCGGGTGGCGGGAAGGCGTTTAAGCCCGGCATAGTAGGCCAAATAGGCCCCGTAGGTGGAAAAGACCCCCAGGAAGAGGAGGGCCCCAAGGGCCCCGGGGCGCAAGGGGACGGGGTCCACGAAGGGAAGGAGGCCCAAGGCCCCCACGGGAAGGGCGTAGAGGAAGAGGGTGGGCGTGGCGTAGCGGGGAAGGTAGAGCTTCCCAAAAATGTAGTAAAGGGCGTAGGTGAACCCCGAAAGCAGGCCGAAGAGGAGGGCCAAGGGACCGGCGCGCACCTCGCTCCCCCCGCCCAGGCCCATGAGCCCCACCCCCAGGAGGGTAAGGGCCACGGCCAAAAGCCCCTGGCGGTCCAAGGGCTCGCGGAGGACCAGGAAGGAAAGGAGGGCCACCCAGGCGGGGGCGGTGTAGAGGAGGACCGAGGCCAAGGCCGCCCCCCCGTACCCCACCGCCAGCTGGTAGGAACCGTAGAAGAGGGACACCCCCACCAGGCCGAAGAGGAAAAGGGCGGGAAGATCCCTGGCCGCCACCCGCACCTGGCGCGCCCACAGGGCGTGGAGGCCAAAGAAGGCCCAGGCGATGACCGCACGGAAAAAGGCCACCAGGAGGGGGGGAAGACCCTCTTGGAAGGCCATGCGGCTTACCGGGCCGATAAGCCCCCAAAGAAAGGCCGCCAGGAGCAGGTACAGGTAGCCCATGGGCAAAGAGTATAATCGCCCAAGGTGCCCTATGGAGGCCGCCGTATGAGCGCCCGTACCCTTTTCGCCCTCCTGGTCCTTCTCCTCCTCTTTCTCTTCAGCTGGCTGAACTGGGGGGAGATTACCCGGCCCACCTCCCTTTCCCTGGGCCTGACCCGGGTAGAGGCCCCCTTGGGCCTGGTGTTGGTGGTGGCCCTGGGGACGGTTTCCCTCCTCTACCTCCTCTTCACCATCGGCCTGGAAACCGCCGCCCTGCTGGAGGTGAAGCGGTACGCCCGCGAGCTCCTCCACTACAAAAAGCTGGCCGAGGACGCGGAGCAAAGCCGCTACACCGAGCTCAAGCGCTACCTGGAGGCCGAACTCCAGCGCCTGGCCCAAGTGGAGAAGGAGGAGATCCAGGCCCTCGAGGCCCGCCTGGCCGAAACCCTAGAAAAGCACGGCAACACCCTGGCCGCCTACATCGGGGAGCTGGAGGACCAGGTCCTCAGGCTCCTAGGCCCCCGGGAAAAAGAAGGCTAGGGGGCGGGCCCCACCCCCTAGGGAACACCCGGGTCCGCCCGGGTTACTCCACCAGCTCCACCAAGGCCAAAGGGGCCCCGTCCCCCCGGCGGCGCTCCGCCAGCTTCAGCACCCGGGTGTACCCCCCGGGGCGGTTTTGGTACCTGGGGGCGATCTCGTCAAAGAGCTTGCGCACCAGCTTCACGTCCTGCAGGTCCCGAAGGACCAGGCGGCGGGCGTGCAGGTCCCCCCGCTTGGCCAGGTGGATGAGGTGGTCCACGAAGCCGGTGATCTCCTTGGCCTTGGGCAGGGTGGTGGTGATGCGGCCATGGGCCAGAAGGCTCTTGGCCTGGTTCCGGTACAGGGCCAGGCGGTGGGAAGAGTGGCGGTTGAGCTTCCTTCCAGACTTTAGGTGGCGCATGGTCTCACTCCTTCAAGGCGAAGCCCCGCTTGGCCAGGGCCTCGCGGATCTCCTCCAAGCTCCGCTCCCCGATGCCGGGGATGTTCTTGAGGTCCTTAAGGTTCAAGGCCAGAAGGGCCCGGACCGACTCAATGCCCTCTTCCTTGAGGCTGTGGAGCACCCGGGTGGAAAGCCCCAGCTCCTCCAGGGGCAGGTCCAGGTCCTCTTCCTTCTCCCCTCCCCTTTCCGGGCGCTCCCCCACGGCGGGCTCCGGGGTGGGCAGGGCGGTGGTCTGGGGGTTGGCGAAGTAGGAAAGGTGCTCCTTGAGGATCTCCACCGCCTGGTTCAAGGCCTCCATGGGGGTGACGGAGCCGTCGGTCCAGATCCGCAGGGTGAGCTTGTCCAGGTCGGTGCGCTGGCCCAGGCGGGTATCCTCCACCTGGAAGGCCACCCGGCGCACGGGGGAGAAGACGGCGTCCACGGGAATGGAGTTGATCCGGTCCTTGGTTCCGTGGCGCTCCGCGGGCACATACCCCACCCCGCGGTCCACCCGCACCTCCATGTACAGCCTCCCCCCGGCTTCCAGGGTGGCGATGTGCAGGTCGGGGTTCAAGAGCTCCACGTCCGAGGGAACGGTAAAGTCGGCGGCCTTCACCTCCTTGGGGCCCTCGGCCCGCAGGACCAAGGTGGTGGTCTGCATCTTGGGGTCCAGGAAGCGCACCACCAACTCCTTGAGGTTCAGGATGATCTCCACCACGTCCTCCTTAACCCCAGGAATGGTGGAGAACTCGTGGAGAACATCCTCAATGTAGACGCTGGTAACCGCGGTCCCCGGGATGGAGGAGAGGAGGATCCGCCTCAGGGGGTTGCCCAAGGTGACGCCGAACCCCCGCTCCAGGGGTTCCAGGACGAACTCCCCGTATTCCCGCCCCTGGGTGCGCACCGTGAAGACCGGGGCTTTCAGCTTGCTCTCAAACATAGGCCTCCTTGCAGGCGCAAAGGGCCCGGATGGACCGGGCCTCGAGGATTACCTGGAGTAGAACTCAATCACCAGCTGCTCGTTCACGGGCAGGGCCAGGTCCTCGCGGTCGGGCAGGCGCAGGAACTTGCCCTTCATCCCCTCCACGTCCAAGGAGAGCCAGGGGCCCACCTTGCGGCCCTTCATGGCCTCGAGGTTCTCCCGGATAAAGGCCAGGTTCTTGCTCCCCTCGGCGATGGCGATCTCGTCCCCCGGCTTAACCCGGTAGGCGGGAAGGTCCACCCGGCGGCCGTTCACGGTGATGTGGCCGTGGCGCACCATCTGCCGGGCCTGGCGGCGGCTTGCGGCAAAGCCCAGGCGGTAAACCACGTTGTCCAGGCGGGACTCCAAAAGGCCCAGGAAGACCGTACCCGTGACGCCCTTCTTGCGGCTGGCCTCCTCAAAGAGGTTGCGGAACTGGGTTTCGGAAATCCCGTAGATGCGGCGGAGCTTCTGCTTCTCCCTAAGGCGCACCGCGTAGTCCGAAGGACGGCGGGTGCGCTTCTGCCCGTGCTGGCCCGGAGGGTACGGGCGGCGCTCCATGGCGCACTTGGGGCTGTAGCAGCGCTCCCCCTTCAGGTAGAGCTTAACTCCTTCCCGGCGGCAAAGGCGGCAAACTGGTCCAATGTAACGACCCATCTTCTCCTACTCCTTACGAAGCCTTGCGGAACTTCTTCTTGGGCCGGCAGCCGTTGTGGGGCACGGGGGTATCGTCCACGATGGACTTCACCTGGAGGCCGGAAGCCTGGAGGGCCCGGATGGCCTGCTCCCGGCCCGCCCCGGTGCCGCGCACCACCACGTCCACGCTCTGCATGCCGTAGGCCATGGCCTTCTTGGCCGCGTCCATGGCCGCAAGCTGGGCCGCGTAAGGGGTGCCCTTACGGCTCCCCTTGTAGCCGATCACCCCGCCCGAGGACCAGGTGATGGGGTTGCCGTCCGGGTCGGTAATGGTGACGATGGTGTTGTTGTAGGAGGCGTGGATGTACGCCTTCCCGCTGGCGACCTGCCGCTTGACCTTTTTCTTGGTTGCTTTTCTGGCCATACTCTCCCTCAGAATCCACGGCTAAGCCGTACCACGGAGTATCTTCTGGCCCGGGGAATTACTTCCTGGGGGCCTTCTTCTTGCCCGCCACGGTCTTGCGGGGCCCCTTGCGGGTACGGGCGTTGGTGCGGGTGCGCTGGCCGCGCACGGGAAGGCCCCGGCGGTGCCTCAGGCCGCGGTAGCAGCCGATGTCCATGAGGCGCTTGATGTTGGCGGCCACCTCCGCCCGGAGCTCGCCCTCCAGCTTCCAGGCGTTCTCCACATACTCGCGGAGGCGCACCACCTCGGCCTCGGTAAGGTCCTTCACCCGGGTGGCCGGGTTGATGCCCGTCTTCTCCAGCGCCTCCTTGGCCCGGGCGGGGCCCACCCCGTAGATGTAGGTGAGGGCCACGTCCACCCGCTTGTTCCTGGGAATCTCTACGCCTGCAATCCTCGCCACGGTTCCTCCTTATCTAGCCCTGACGCTGTTTGTGCTTGGGGTTCTCGCAGATCACGTAGACCCGGCCATGCCGGCGCACCACCTTGCACTTCTCGCACATCTTCTTGACCGATGCCCGTACCTTCATCGCGCCTCCTACTTGCGGTAAACGATGCGGCCCCGCGTGGGGTCGTAGGGGGTAATCTCCACCACCACCCGGTCCCCGGGCAGGATGCGGATGTAGTGCATGCGCATCTTCCCCGAGATATAGGCCAGGATCTCCGGCCCCGAGTCCAGCTTCACCCGAAAGGTGGTGTTGGGCAAAGCCTCGGTGACCACGCCCTCCGCCCGAATGGTGTCCTTCTCCTTCGCCATACCCCTCCTACTGCGCCCGCACCAGGGGAACCCCGGTGAGAAGCTCCGGGCCCTCCTCCGTTACCAAGACGGTGTTCTCGTAGTGGGCGGCGAGGTTGCCTTTGCCGGCGCTCGCCGTCCAGCCATCTTCCAATATTACCACAGGGGCCGGGCGTAAGGTGACCATGGGCTCGAGGGCCAGGGTCATCCCCGGGCGGATCTTGGGCCCGGTGCCCGGCTTGCCGAAGTTGGGGAGCTGGGGATCCTCGTGGATCTCCCGCCCCACCCCGTGGCCCACGAACTCCCGCACCACCCCGTACCCCCGGGACTCCAGGAAGGTCTGCACCGCGTGGGCCACGTCCCCGATGCGGTACCCGGGGCGGAGGTACTTGAGGCCTTCCCAGAAGGCGGCCTCCGTATCCCGGATGAGCCTTTCCGCCTCCTCCGAAACCCGGCCCACGGGGAAGGTGCGGGCCATATCCGCGGCAAAGCCCCCGTGGATGAGGCCCACGTCCACGGAGAGGATATCCCCTTCCTTCAGGGGTTCCTCCGAGGGGATGCCGTGGACCACCACCTCGTTCACCGAGGTGCACAAGGTGGCGGGGAAGCCATAGAGCCCTAGGAAGGCCGGCTTGGCCTTGCGGCGCCGGATGGCCTCGTGGGCGATCCGGTCCAGCTCCTTGGTGGTGATCCCGGGCTCCACGTGGCGGGCCACCTCCTCCACCACCTCGGTGAGGAGGGCCCCAGCCTCCCGCATGCGCTCAATCTCCCAGGGGCTTTTCAGCTTGATGGCCATCAGATTCCCAAGGCAGCCCGGATGCGGGCGTAGACCTCGTCAGGGGCACCCACGCCCTCCACCCGCTTCAGGGCGCCCTTCTTCTCATAGTACTGGATGAGGGGAGCGGTCTTTTCCTGGTAGACCTCGAGGCGGCGGCGGATGGTGGCCTCGTTATCGTCCGAGCGGCCCTCGAGCTCCGCCCGCCGGAGCATGCGCCGCACCAGCTCCTCCTCCGGCACCTCCACCAGCACCACCCCCAGGAGCCGGGTGCCCGTCTCCGCCAGAAGCCGGTCCAAGGCCTCCGCCTGGGGCAGGGTGCGGGGGAAACCGTCCAGGATGAACCGGTCGGCCAGTTCTTCCCGGATCAGGGCCAGGATGAGCTCATCCGGCACCAGGTCCCCCCGGTCCATGATGGGCTTGACCTGCTGCCCCAGAGGGGTCCCCCGGGCCACATGGTCCCGGAGGATGTCCCCCGTGGAAAGCTTCTTGAAGCCCAACTCCTCGGAAAGCCTCGCCGCCTGGGTACCCTTGCCCGCCCCGGGCGGCCCCAAGAAGATCACCGCTTCCCCCATCGCTCCTCCCTAACGGGTACGGCCGCGGATGCGGCCCTTGGAGAGGAACCCCTCGTAGTTCCTCAGCATCAGCTGGCTCTCAATCTGCCTGAGGGTGTCCAAGGCCACCCCCACCACGATCAAAAGGCCAATCCCGGAAAAGGCGATGCTCTTGACCCCGGTGAGGTTCTGGATGATCTGGGGCAAAGCGGCCACCAGACCCAGGAAAAGGGCCCCCCAGAGGGTGAGGCGGGAAACGATGTGCTCCAGGAACTTCACCGTGGGCTCCCCTGGACGGATGCCCGGGATGAAGCCCCCGTACTCCCTGAGGCTTTCAGCGATGCGCTTGGGGTCAAACTGCACCGCGGTATAGACGTAGGTGAAGAGGACGATGAGCGCCACCTCCAGGAGGAGGCCGGAAAGCCGAGTGGGGTTGAAAAAGTTGGCGATGGCCTGAAGGACCTGGTTGTCCTGGAAAGGGGCGGTGAGGAAGATGGGGATCTGCAGGATGGCGGCGGCGAAGACGATGGGGATCACCCCAGCGGCGTTCAGCTTGATGGGGATGTAGGTGGCCTGCCCCCCATAGACCCGGCGGCCCACCACCTTGCGGGCATACTGCACGGGGATGCGCCTTTCCGCCTGCTGCACCGCCGCCATGCCGGCGAAGGCCAGGACGATGAAGGCCAGGAAGAAGAGGAAGGCCACCAGGTTCACCTCCCCGGTACGGATGAGGCCGACGGTGCGCAGGATCTGGGGCAGCCATTCCACCACGATCCCGGCAAAGATGATCATGCTGGTGCCGTTGCCGATGCCGTACTCGGTGATGCGCTCCGCCATCCAGAGGAGGAGGGCGATCCCCGCCACCTGGGTGACCACCACCACCAACCAGAAGAAGGGCCCAGGGGCCCAGCCGGGAAGGAGGAAGCGCCCGCCCTCCGCCCCCAGGAAAGCCGTGGCCAGGAAGAAGCCCTGGAAGGCCCCCAGAGCGATGCCGCCGATGCGGGTGTACTGGTTGATGATGCGGCGGCCCTCCTCACCTTCCTTGGAAAGCTTCTCCAACGCCGGGACCACGTTCACCAGGAGCTGCATGATGATGGCCGCGGTGATGTAGGGCATGATCCCCAGGGCAAAGATGGAGAAGCGCTCAAAGTTCCCCCCAGAGAAGAGGTTGATGATGCCGAACACCCCGCCCTGAGTGGTGCGCAGAAACTCCTGGATCTTGTCCAGATCCACCCCGGGGGTGGGGATGAAGGCCCCCAGGCGGTAAGCGGCCAGCACCAGTAAGGTGAAGAGGATGCGCTGGCGAAGCTCGGGGATGGCGAGGGCGCTCCGGAAGGCCTTCAGCATCTCAAGCCTCCAGCAAGACGGCCTCGCCGCCCGCGGCCTTCAGCTTCTCCAGGGCGCTTTTGGAGAAGGCGTGGGCCACCACCTTGAGGGCCTTGGCCTCCCCATCCCCCAGCACCTTCAGGCGGTACCCCTTCTTCAGGATCCCCGCCTGGACCAACAGCTCCGGGGTCACCTCCCCCTCAAAGCGGGCCAGGTCCTTCAGGTTGACCCCCTGGTACCTGGGGCGCGGGATCGCCCCCGGCACCTGGCCCTGCATCCCCCGCTTGGGCAGGCGCATGAGGGTGGTGGAGCGCCCGCCCTCAAAGCGGCGGGGATCCTTGAGGCCACCGGAACGGGACTTCTGGCCCTTGTGGCCCCGGGTCGCGGTCTTGCCGTGGCCAGACCCCGGGCCGCGGCCCACCCGCTTGCGCTTCTTGTTGGCCCCGGGGTTGGGCTTTAGGTCGGTCAGCTTCATTCCAACACCTCCACCTGGAGAAGGTGGCTCACCTTCTGGATGTTCCCCCGGACCGCGGGGGTATCGGCAAGGACCCTCTCCCTTTGCAGCTTGGTGAGCCCCAAGGCCTTCAGGGCGGCCTTCTGGTCCTTGGGGTAGCCGATGGGGCTCTTCACCAGCTTGACCTTTAGCCTAGCCATCACTCCTCCCCGCCCTTCCTCAGGCGCCGCACGTCTTCCTTGGTCTGGAGTTGCCGCAGGGCCTCCATGGTGGCGTAGGCGATGTTGATGGGGTTCCGGCTTCCAAGCTCCTTGGTAAGGATGTCGGTGATGCCCGCCAGCTCCAGGATGGCCCGGGGTACCGCCCCGGCGATCACCCCCGTACCGGGGGCCGCGGGCTTGAGCAGGATCTTGGAGGCCCCGTACTCCACCTCGATCTCGTGGGGGATGGTGCCGTTCAGGAGGGGCACCTCCACCATGTTGCGGCGGGCGTAGTAGCCGGCCTTCTGCACCGCCAGGGGCACCTCCTTGGCCTTGCCCAGGCCCAGGCCCACCCGGCCCTGGCGGTCCCCCACCACCACCAAGGCCCCGAAGCGGAAGCGGCGGCCGCCCTGGTAGGTCTTGGCGGTGCGCCGCACCAGGATCATCTTCTCCTCGAAATCGGTCTCGGGCATGGTTCCTCCCCTTTAGAACTCCAGGCCGCCCTCGCGGGCTCCCTCCGCCAGGGCCTTCACCCGGCCGTGGTACTTGTAAGGACCCCGATCAAAGGCCACCTGGCGGATGCCCTTGGCCAGGGCCTTCTCCGCCAGGGCCCGGCCCACCTGCCGGGCCACCTCGGTCTTGTTGCCCTTGAGCTTGAGGGCGAGGCTGGACTCGGCCACCAGGGTCTCGCCCTTCTCGTCGTCAATGATCTGGGCGTAGATGTGGTTGAGGCTCCGGAAGACGGAAAGGCGGAGCCGGCCCGCGCGCTTGACGCGGTTGCGCACCCGGAACTTACGGCGTTCGTATGCGGTAAGCCGTGCCATACTTCCCCCTACTTCTTGGTCCCGGCCTTGCCAGGCTTGAGGCGGACGGGCTCGCCCGCGTAGTAGATGCCCTTCTCGTGGTAGGCGCTGGGCTTCTTCACCGCACGCAGGTTGGCCGCCACCTGGCCCACCTTCTGCTTGTCGATCCCCAGGACACGGATCTTGGTGGGCTCGGGCACCTCAAAGGTGATCCCTTCCGGGGGTTCCACCACCACGGGGTGGCTATAGCCCACGGTGAGTTCCACCGCCCGGCCCGCCAGGCGAGCGCGGTAGCCGATCCCCTTGATGAGGAGCTCCTTCACGTACCCTTCCGCCACACCCTTGATGGCGTTGGCGATCAGGGTGCGGGTGAGGCCGTGAAGGCTTTTATGGCGGCGTTCGTCCGAGGGGCGTTCTACCCGGACCACGCCCCCTTCCACCACCACCCGCATCTCCGGGGACACGGGCACGGAAAGCTCGCCCTTAGGCCCCTTAACCTTGACCAACCCGGGGGCCACCTCCACCGTGACCCCTTTGGGCAGGGGAATGGGAAGCCGACCAATCCTAGACATCACCACACCTCGCAGATGAGCTCGCCGCCCACGCCCAACTTCCGCGCCTCGCGGTCGGTGAGGACGCCCTTGGGGGTGGAAAGAATGGCGATCCCCAGGCCCCGGCGCACCCGAGGGATCTCCTTGACCCCCACGTAAACCCGCCGCCCCGGACGGCTGATGCGGCGGATGTGCTTGATGACCTGCTCCGGGCGCGGGTCAGGGCCCTGGCGCCGGGGACCGTACTTTAGATGGATGCGCAGGACGGGCTTGCCGTCCACCTCCACCCGCTCGTACCCCTTGATGAAACCCTCCCGCGCCAGGATCTTGAGGATCTCCTCCTTAAAGCGGGAGGCGGGCACCTCGGTGCTCTCCTTGTAGACCCGGGTGGCGTTCCGTATCCGGGTCAGCATGTCGGCAATGGGGTCCGTCAGCATTTCCTCTCTCCTTTTACCTCACGCTTGGACCATGCGGTCTCGAGGGAACCCCCCCGACCGGCCACGGCCTACCAGCTGGCCTTCTTCACCCCAGGCAGCTGCCCCTTGTGGGCCAGTTCCCGGAGGCACAAGCGGCAGATGCCGAAGTAGCGGTAGACGCTCCTGGCCCGCCCGCAACGCACGCAACGGGTGTAGGCCCGCACCTTGAACTTGGGGGTACGCTTGGCCTTTTCGATCAGCGCTTTTCTCGCCATGCTCGCCTCACTTACGGAAGGGGAAACCCAGAAGCTCCAGGAGGGCCTTGGCCTCCTCGTCGGTCTTGGCGGTGGTCACCACCGCGATGTCCATACCCCGCAGGGCGTCCACCATGTCGTAGGTGATCTCGGGGAAGATGAGCTGCTCCTTGAGCCCCAGGTTGTAGTTGCCCCGGCCATCAAAGCTGCCCGGGTTCACGCCGCGGAAGTCGCGGATGCGGGGCAGGGCCACGTTCAGGAGCTTCTCCAGGAAGATCCACATCCGATCCCCCCGCAGGGTAACCCTGAGGCCGATGGGCATCCCCTTCCTCAGCTTGAAGTTGGAGATGGACTTCTTGGCCCGGGTGACGGCGGGCTTCTGCCCGGTGATGAGGGAGAGCTCCTTGGCAGCCTTTTCCAGGATGCGGGCGTCTTCCTTGGCCTCCCCCAGGCCCTGGTTGACCACCACCTTGACCAGCCGCGGCACCTCCCAGACGTTCTGGTAGCCGAAGCGGCGGATGAGCTCGGGCCGGACCTCCTCCAGGTACTTCTTCTTTAGGGCTACGTCCAGGGGCATCTTACTCCTCCACGTCCAAAGACCCGCCGCACTTGGCGCAGGCCCTCACCTTCCGCCCGTCCTCCAGGAACTTCTTGCGCACCCGGGTGGGCTTGCCGCAGGCGGGGCAGATGGGCCGCACCTTAGAGGCGTGCAGGGGGGCTTCCTGCTCCACAAAACCGCCCTGGGGGTACTGGGGGCTGACCCGCACCGCCTTCTTGACCAGGTTGACCCCCTCCACCACCACCGCGCCCTTCTTGGGCAGGACGGCCTTCACCTTACCCACCCGGCCCTTGTACTTGCCGGAGGCCACCAAGACGGTGTCCCCCTTCTTCACGTGAACCTTGGCCTGCATCAGAGCACCTCCGGGGCCAGGGAAACGATCTTCATGAAGCCCTTCTCCCGCAGCTCGCGGGCCACGGGGCCGAAGACGCGGGTGCCGCGGGGTTCTAGCTGGTTGTTGATGATGACGGCGGCGTTGTCGTCAAAGCGGATGGCGGAACCGTCGGGGCGCTTGACCTCCTTCTTGGTGCGCACCACCACCGCCTTGACCACGTCCCCTTCCTTGACCGCACCGCGGGGGATGGCCTCCTTAACGCTGGCCACGATCACGTCCCCCACCGTGGCGTACTTGGCGTTGGAGCCCTTGAGCACACGGATGCACATGATCTTGCGGGCCCCGGTGTTGTCGGCCACCTCCAGGTAGGTCTGGGGCTGGATCATGCCTTACCTCCCCGCTTGGACAGGCTCGCGTAGTTCTGGCGGCGCACCAGGTACTTTTCCACCAAGTCCAGGCGGCCCCCCTCCACCAGGCGCAGGACCCTAAAGCGCTTGCGCTTGGAGATGGGCCGGGACTCGATGATCTCCACCACGTCCCCCACCTTGTACCGCTCCTCGGGGTCGTGGGCCAGGTACTTCTTGGAGCGCTTGATCACCTTGCCGTAAAGGGGGTGGGGGAACTGGCGCTCCACCAAGACCGTGACGGTCTTCTGCATCTTGTCGCTCACCACCACCCCGGTCAGCACCTTCTTAGGCATTGGCCCTCCTCTTCTCGTTCAGGATCGTGAGGAGCCGGGCGATGAGGCGCCGGGTCTCCCGGACCCTGTGGTTCTGGGAAAGCTGGCCGATGGAGGCCTGGAAGCGGAGCTCCATGAGTTCTCGCTTCTTCTCCCGTACCAGCTTCTCGATCTCCGCCGGAGAGAGCTTGCGGATCTCACTGGGCTTCATCGTAGGCGTCCCTCCTCACCACCTTGGTCTTGATGGGGAGCTTATGGCCGGCGATGCGCAGGGCCTCGAGGGCCTGCTCCTCCGTGACCCCGGCCACCTCAAACATCACCCGGCCGGGCTTCACCACGGCCACGTACCCCTCCACGTTGCCCTTGCCCTTACCCATCCGCACCTCGAGGGGCTTCTTGGTGTAGGGCTTGTCGGGGAAGATGCGGATGAAGATCTTACCCCCGCGGCGGAAGTGGCGCACCATGGCCACACGGGCGGCCTCGATCTGCTGGGCGGTGATCCAGGCAGGCTCCATGGCCACCAAGCCGAAGTCGCCGAAGGCCACGTAATCCCCGCCCTTGGCCGCCCCCTTCATCCGGCCCCGGTGCTGCTTCCGGTACTTCATGCGCCTGGGCATCAGCATGGCCTACTCCTCCTTCTTCACCCGCACGGCGGGGCGGCGGCGGCGGGGTTTCTCCTCCGGCTTAGCCCCTTCGGGGCGGGGCCTGGCCTTCTGGCCGCCGATCACCTCGCCCAAGAAGACGTACGCCTTGACCCCCAGCACCCCGTAGGTGGTGCGGGCCAAGGCAAAGCCGTAGTCTATGTTAGCACGCAGGGTGTGCAAGGGCACCCGGCCCTCGGCGGCCCACTCGGTGCGGGCCTGTTCCGCGCCGCCGATGCGCCCGGAAACGATCACCTTAGCCCCCTTGGCCCCGGACTCCATCACCCGCTGCACCGCCTGCTTGATGGCCCGGCGCACGGCAAAGCGCCGCTCAATCTGCTCCGCCACCCGCTGGGCCACCAGGGGAGCGGAGAGGTTGGGGTTATGGATTTCCTGGACGTTCAGGGCCACGTTCTTCCCCGTGAGCTTGGCCAGGGTGTCCCGCAGGACCTTGATCTTCTCCCCGCCCCGGCCGATGACCACCCCCGGCTTGGCCACGTGCACGGTCACGGCCACGTTGTCCGCGGCCCGCTCAATATCGATCCGCGCCAGGCCGGCGGGGTAGAGCTCCTTGGTGAGGACCTCCCGGATCCTCTGGTCCTCCTGGAGAAGGTGGCGGTACTGCTTCTTGCCCGCGTACCAGCGGGACTCCCAGTCCCGGGTGATGCCAAGCCGGAACCCGATGGGGTGGATTTTATTTCCCATGCTTCTCCCCCAAGATCACCGTGATGTGGCTGGTCTTCTTCTTGATGATGTCCGCCCGGCCCCGGGCCCGGGGCAGCACCCGCTTCAGGGCAGGCCCCTCGTCCACAAAGGCCGCCTTCACGAAGAGCCGGTCCTCCAGCATGTCGTGGTTGTTCACCGCGTTGGCCGCGGCGGATTCCAGCACCTTGGCCACGTGGTAGGCCCCCCGCTTGTGGGTGTAGCGCAGGATGGCGCGGGCCTCCTCGAGGCTCTTCCCCCGGATCAGGTCCACCACCAGCCGGACCTTCCTGGGGGCGATGCGCACGTAACGGGCAATGGCTTTCGCTTCCATGGCTACTTCTTCTTGGTGGCCTTAGCCTCTTTGCCGTGCCCCCGGTAGGTGCGGGTGGGCGCGAACTCCCCCAGCTTGTGCCCCACCATGTTCTCGGTGATGTAGACGGGCACGTGCTGCTTGCCGTTGTAGACCGCAATGGTATGGCCCACCATCTCGGGAACGATGGTGGAGCGGCGGCTCCAGGTCTTGATGAGCCGCTTCTCCCCCTTGGCGTTCAGCTCCAGCACCTTCTCCAAGAGGTGGTCATCTACGAATACGCCCTTCTTCAAGCTACGCGGCATGGCTCACCTCACTTCTTGCGCCGGGCAAGGATGAAGCGGCTGGAGGGCTTGCGCCGCTTCCGGGTCTTGAGCCCCTTGGTCTGCCAACCCCAAGGAGAAGCGGGGGGACGGCCCCGGGGCGCCCGGCCCTCACCGCCGCCGTGGGGGTGGTCCACCGGGTTCATGGCCGCACCGCGCACGTGGGGCTTGCGGCCAAGCCAACGGGTACGCCCCGCCTTGCCCAGGACCACGTTCTTGTGGTCGGCGTTGCCCACGGAGCCCACCGTGGCGTAGCACTCCCCGTGGACCTTCCTGAGCTCCCCCGAGGGCAGGCGGAGGATGACGTAGTCCCCCTCCCGGCCCTGGATCTGGGTGCTGGTACCGGCGGAGCGGGCCAGCTTGGCCCCTTTCTTGGGCTCAAGCTCCACCGCGTGCACCACGGTACCCACGGGGATGAAGCGCAAGGGGAGGGCATTGCCCACCTGGATGGGGGCATCGGGCCCCGCCACCACCTGCTGCCCCACGGCAAGCCCCTCGGGGGCGAGGATGTAGCGCTTCTCCCCGTCGGCGTAGTGGAGCAGGGCGATGCGGGCAGAGCGGTTGGGGTCGTACTCAATGGCCGCCACCTTGGCGGGGATGCCCGCCTTATCCCAGCGCTTGAAGTCCACGATGCGGTAGAGCCGCTTGTGGCCACCGCCCCTGAAGCGCACGGTGATGCGGCCCTGGTTGTTCCGCCCCCCGGTTTTCTTCAGGGGCTTGACCAGGGACTTCTCCGGCTCGGTCTTGGTGATCTCGGAGAAGTCGGCCACCGTCATGAAGCGGCGGCTTGGGGTGTAGGGTTTGAACTTCTTGACTGCCATCCTCTCTCCTCCTTACCGGATCGGGGCCGGGCTCCCCTCCCGGAAGGTCTTTTAGATGAGGCCCTCCAAGGCCTCGATCTTCTGCCCGGCGGCCACCTGCACGATGGCCTTCTTGCGGTCGGGGCGCTTGCCCAGGTAGCGGCCCAGGCGCTTCTTCTTACCCCGCACGTTCAGGGTGTTCACCCCCACCACCTTGACCTTGAAGGCCGCCTCCACCGCGTTCTTGATCTCGGTCTTGGTGGCCTTGGGGTGGACCCAGAAGGTGTACTTGCCCTCGGCGAAGCCCGCGTAGGCCTTTTCCGAAAGCACCGGGGCCAGGATCACGTCAAACGCCGTCTTCACGCCTCACCTCCCACGCGGGCCTGGAAGGCCTCCCAGGCCTTGAGGTCCATGACCAGGCGCTCGGTGCGCAGGATATCGTAGACGTTCAAGCCCTCGGGGGCCAGGGTAACCACCCAGGGGAGGTTACGGGCCGCGCGCCGCACCGCCTCGCTTTCCGCCACCAGGAGGACAGTCTCGGAGCCGTCCAGGCCCGCGGCCTTGGCCCAGGCCAGGAACTCCTTGGTCTTTCCGTTCACCCCGGCGAAGGCCTCCACCAGGAGGAGCTTCCCCTCCCGGGCCCGGTCGGCCACGGCCATGGCTAGGCCGGCCCTACGCACCTTCTTGGGCAAGGTGTAGGCGTAGTCCCGGGGCTTGGGGCCAAACACGGTGCCGCCTCCCACGAAGATGGGGGCGCCGATGTCCCCGTGGCGGGCCCGGCCGGTGTGCTTCTGGGGGTAGATCTTGCGGCTGGAGTAGGCCACCTCCCCCCGGGTCTTGGTGCTGGCGGTGCCCCGACGCCGGGAAGCCAGCTGCCAACGCACCACCTCCCAAAGGAGATGGGGGTTGACCTCCTGGGGAAGGTCGGCGGCAAGCTCCCGCTTGCCGGTAGGGGAAAGGACAGGAATCTGGTACACCATGCCCTCCTTCACTTGGCCACCTTCTTGGTCTCGCGCACCACCACCAGGCCGCCACTGGGCCCCGGCACCGCGCCCTTGACCAAGAGGAGGTTCTCCTCGGGGATCACGTCCACCACCTCGAGGTTCATCACCGTGACCCGCTCGGCTCCATACCGGCCCGCCATGCGCTTGCCCTTGTAGACGCGGCCAGGGGTCTTGCGGTTACCGATGGAACCCGGGTGACGGTGGATCTTGTGGGCGCCGTGGGAATCGGGCCCGCCCGCAAAGTTCCAGCGCTTCATCACGCCCGCGGTACCCCGCCCCTTGGAGGTGCCGGTGACGTCCACCCGCTCCCCAGGCTGGAAGATCTCCACCGTCACCACATCCCCTTCGGGGTTGAAGTCGCGGATCTCCTTCAAGATCCGCACCGGCTCCACCCCAGCCCGGGCGAAATGCCCCTTCAGGGGCCGGTTCACCCGCTTGGGGTTCTGGGGCTGGAAGCCCAGCTGCACGGCCACGTAGCCGTCCTTCTCCGGGGTACGCCGCTGGACCACCGGGCAGGGGCCGGCCAGGATCACGGTAACGGGAATGGCCCGATCCTCCTTGTAGATCCGGGTCATCCCCACCTTCGTGCCCAGGATGCCCTTCACTTGCCACCTCCCACGGTCTTGATCTCGATCTCCACGCCGGTGGGCAGGTCCAAGGACATGAGGCTCTCGATGGTCTTGCGGTTGGGG
Organism: Thermus sp. CCB_US3_UF1; assembly: GCF_000236585.1. NCBI lineage: Bacteria > Thermotogati > Deinococcota > Deinococci > Thermales > Thermaceae > Thermus > Thermus sp. CCB_US3_UF1. The sequence continues at coordinate 481,000 of NC_017278.1, read as the reverse complement.
TTCAGGATGTCCACCAGGCGGTTGTGGGTGCGGAGCTCAAAGTGCTCCCGGGAGTCCTTGTGTTTGAAAGGCCCCCGGATCACGGTGAAGCGCCGCACCCGGGTCGGCAAGGGCACGGGGCCAGAGACCTGGGCCCCGGAACGCCGCGCCGCCTCCACGATCTTCTGGGCGGAGGCGTCCAGGGTCTTGTGGTCAAAGCCCCGAAGCTTGATGCGGATCTTGGGCATGCTTCACCTCACTCCAGGATCTTGGTGACCACGCCGGCGCCCACGGTCCGCCCACCCTCCCGGATGGCAAACCGCAAACCCTCCTCCAACGCCACCGGCTTGATCAGCTCCACCACAAACGTCACGTTGTCCCCAGGCATCACCATCTCCACCCCCTGGGGCAACTCCACCACCCCCGTCACATCCGTCGTCCTAAAGTAAAACTGCGGACGGTACCCCGTGAAAAAACCCGTGTGCCGCCCACCCTCCTCCTTCTTCAAGATGTACACCGAAGCCTCAAACTTCGTGTGCGGCGTAATGCTCCCAGGCTTCGCTAAAACCTGCCCCCGCTCCACCTCGTCCCGCCCTACACCCCGCAGGAGCAAACCTACATTGTCCCCAGCTATCCCCTCCTGCAAAGTCTTCCGGTGCATCTCTACACCGGTCACCACCGTCTTCCGCGTCTCCGGAGCAAGGCCCACAATCTCCACCTCGTCCCCAACCTTCACCTTGCCCCGCTCAATCCGCCCCGTGGCTACCGTCCCACGACCCGTGATGGTAAACACGTCCTCCACCGGCATCAAGAACGGCTTGTCCACGTCCCGCTGCGGCGTGGGAATGTACCTGTCAATGGCGTCCAACAGCTCCCAAATCCGGTCCACCCACTCGTTCTCCCCTCGCTTCGTCTGGGGGTTCTTGTGCATCTGCTCCAGCGCCAAAAGCGCACTCCCGCGAATCACCGGAACCTCATCCCCAGGAAACTCGTACTGGTTCAAAAGGTCCCTCACCTCCATCTCCACCAGGTCCAAAAGCTCGGGGTCGTCCACCATGTCCACCTTGTTCATGAACACCACGATGTACGGAACCCCCACCTGCCGCGCCAACAAAATGTGCTCCCGCGTCTGCGGCATCGGCCCGTCCGCCGCCGACACCACAAGAATCGCCCCGTCCATCTGGGCCGCACCCGTAATCATGTTCTTGATGTAGTCCGCGTGCCCAGGACAATCCACGTGGGAGTAGTGCCGCGCCGCCGTCTCGTACTCCACGTGCGCCGTGTTGATGGTAATCCCCCGCGCACGCTCCTCCGGCGCCTTGTCAATCTCCCCGTAGTCCTTCACCTCCACATTGGGGTTCTCCGCCGCCGCTACAAACGTCAGCGCCGCCGTCAGCGTCGTCTTCCCGTGGTCCACGTGCCCAATCGTCCCCACGTTCACGTGGGGCTTCGTGCGGATAAACTCGCCCTTGGCCATCTTTGCTACTCCTTTCGGCAAGCATGGGTGGGCCCAAAGGCCCACCCCCTAAAGGTCCTTACTGCCCCTTGATGAGCTTCTCCTGCACCTGCTTGGGGACCTCCTGGTAGTGGTCGAAGAACATGACGAAGGAGCCCCGGCCCTGGGTCTTGGAGCGCAGATCCGTGGCGTAGCCGAACATCTCCGCCAGGGGGACGTAGGCCCGGATCACCTGGGCGTTGCCCCGGGGCTCCATGCCCAGGATCTGGCCCCGGCGGGAGTTCAGGTCGCCGATGACGTCGCCCATGTACTCCTCGGGGGTGGTGACCTCCACCCGCATGATGGGCTCGAGGATCACCGGATCCCCCTTCTGCACCGCCTCCTTGATGGCCATGGAACCGGCGATCTTGAAGGCCATCTCCGAGGAGTCCACCTCGTGGTAGGAGCCGTCGTAGAGGGTGACCTTGACGTCCACCACGGGGAAGCCGATGAGGGGACCGGACTGCATGGCCTCCTCGATGCCCTTCTGCACCGCGGGGATGTACTCCTTAGGGATCACCCCGCCCACGATGGCGTTGACGAACTCAAAGCCGGAACCACGGGGCAGGGGCTCGGCCTTGATCTTCACGTGGCCGTACTGGCCGCGGCCACCGGTCTGACGGATGAACTTGCCCTCCACGTCCACCGGGCGGGTGATGGTCTCGCGGTAGGCCACCTGGGGCTTGCCCACGTTGGCGTCCACCTTGAACTCCCGCTTGAGCCGGTCCACGATGATCTCCAGGTGGAGCTCCCCCATCCCGGAGATGATGGTCTGGCCGGTTTCCGGATGGGTGGAAACGCGGAAGGTGGGGTCCTCCTCCGCCAAGCGGGCCAAGGCCTGGGAAAGCTTGTCCTGATCGGCCTTGGTCTTGGGCTCAATGGCCACGTCGATGACCGGCTCGGGCACCTCGATGGACTCCAGGATCACCCGGGGGGCATCCTCGCCCACCAGGGTGTCGCCGGTGATGGTCTCCTTGAGGCCCACCACCGCCCCCAGGTCCCCGGCCTTCAGCTCCTCCACCTCCTCCCGGTGGTTGGCGTGCATCCTTAAGAGCCTCGCCACCCGCTCCTTCCGGCCCTTGGTGGTGTTGTAGACGTAGGAGCCCGAGGTGATGGTGCCGGAGTAGACACGAATGAAGGTGAGGCGGCCCACGTAGGGGTCGGCCATGATCTTGAAGGCCAAGGCGGAAAGGGGCCCCTCGGGGTCAGGGTAGATCTCCACGGTTTCCCCCTCGGGGGTGGTGCCGCGGATGGGGGGGATGTCCAGGGGGGAGGGGAGGTAGTCCACCACCGCATCCAGGAGGAGCTGGACGCCCTTGTTCTTGAGGGCGGAGCCGAGAAACACGGGGGTGATCTTGATGTCAATGGTCCCCTTGCGGATGGCCGCCACCAGCTCCTCCTCGGATGGCTCCTCCCCCTCCAGGTACTTGAGCATGATGTTCTCGTCAAAGTCGGCGGCGGCCTCAATGAGCTTCTCGTGGTACTCCCGGGCCTGGTCCAGGTACTCCTCGGGGATGGGGATCTCGCGGATATCCGTGCCCAGGTCGTTGCCGTAGGTGTAGGCCTTCATCCTGAGGACGTCGATGATCCCCGAGAAGGTGTCCTCCCGGCCGATGGGCAGCTGCATGACCACCGGCCTGGCCCCCAGGCGCTCCTGCATGGTGCGGATGACGAGCCAGAGGTCGGCCCCCGTCTTGTCCATCTTGTTGGCGAAGGCGATGCGGGGGACCTTGTACTTTTCCGCCTGGCGCCAGACGGTCTCCGACTGGGGCTCCACCCCCTGGCTGGAGTCAAAGACCACGATGGCCCCGTCCAGCACCCGCATGGAGCGCTCCACCTCAATGGTGAAGTCCACGTGGCCGGGGGTGTCGATGATGTTGATGCGGTGGTCCCTCCAGAAGCAGGTGGTCACGGCGGCGGTGATGGTGATGCCCCGCTCCCGCTCCTGCTCCATGAAGTCCATGGTGGCCGCGCCCTCGTGGACCTCGCCGATCTTGTGGATCTTGCCGGTGTAGTAGAGGATGCGCTCGGTGGTGGTGGTCTTGCCGGCGTCGATGTGGGCGGCGATGCCGATGTTGCGGAGCCTCTTTAGGTCGTACTCTACCTTGACCGCCATGGCTTACCACCGGTAATGGGCGTAGGCGCGGTTGGCCTCGGCCATCCGCTCCACGTCCTCCTTCTTCTTCACCGCCCCGCCCTTGCCCTCGGCGGCGTCCATGAGCTCGTGGGCGATGCGCACCGCCGCGCCGCGCTCCGAGCGGGCGTTGGCCGCCTGCACCAGCCAGCGCAGGGCCAAGGACTGCTGCCTGCGGGGAGAAACCTCCATGGGCACCTGGTAGTTGGCCCCACCCACCCGACGGGAGCGGACCTCGAGGCGGGGCTTGACGTTCTCCACCGCCTGCTTAAAGACCTTCAGGGGCTCCTGCCCGGTCTTCTCCTGGATGATGCGGCAGGCGTCGTAGAAGATGCGGGCGGCCAGGTTCTTCTTGCCGTCCCGCATGATCTTGTTGATGAAGGCCGACACCACCACGTCCCCGTAGACCAGGTCGGGCTGGAGCTGGCGTACCTCTGCTCTTCTTCTCCGGGCCATAGCGCACCTACTTCTTCTTGGCGGGAGCCGCGCCCTTGGTCTCCTTGGGCCTCTTGGTCCCGTACTTGGAGCGGCTCTTCTTGCGGTCCTTCACCCCCTGGGTGTCGTAGACCCCACGGACGATGTGGTAGCGCACGCCCGGCAGGTCCTTCACACGGCCACCCCGGATGAGGACCACGGAGTGCTCCTGCAGGTTGTGCCCTTCCCCGGGGATGTACGCGGTCACCTCGTAGCCAGAGGTGAGGCGCACCTTGGCCACCTTGCGCAGGGCGGAGTTGGGCTTCTTGGGGGTTACGGTGCGCACCACCGTGCATACCCCCCGGCGGAAAGGCGAGCCTTTCAAGGCCGGAACCTTGCTCTTCTTCTGGACCTTCTCGCGGCCCCTTCGGACTAGCTGATTGATCGTCGGCAGTGCCACCACTCCCTTCTTCTTGGACTTGCCCCCGTGTTCTCAAGATCCGCCCGGGGGAGGGCTCTCCCCCGATTTAGCCCGCACAGGGCACTACCCTCAGGGCCAGGGGCTGGCCCTGAGGGCCCTCAACTTGCCTAGTGTACAGGGCTAGGGGCTTTTTGGCAAGAAGGGAAGGCCCCGCCACGTGGCGGGGCCCAAAGGGTCTGGAGCCGGTGGCCGGATTCGAACCGGCGGCCTACCGCTTACGAGGCGGTTGCTCTACCGCTGAGCTACACCGGCCCGCCCCCAAGAGTTTAGGACAGAGGGGCGCCTTTGGCAACTACCGCAGCACCACCCCCGGCTGGACCTGGAGGGCGCGCCAAAGGGGAAGGAGGGCGGAAAGCAGGGTGGCCACCAGGCTGGCCCCGCTGACCGCCAGGAAGTCGGCCAGGCGCATCTCCACGGGCAAGTGGGTGAGAAAGTAAAGCTCCCCGGGCAGGGGCACGGGGCGGAGGGAGAGGTAAAGGCCGAGGGCGTAGCCCAGGAGGTTGCCCAACCCTACCCCCCCCACCCCCAGGAAAACCCCTTCCAGGGCAAAGACCAGGCCCACGGTGAGCCTCGAGGCCCCCATGGACCGGAGAAGGGCGATCTCCGGGGTCTTCTCCACCACCTTGAGCACCAGGAGGTTAGCCACCCCCAAGGCCGCCACCGCCACGATGAGGAAGATCAGGATGCCCAGCACCTGCTTCTGCAGGGCCAGCTGCTCCAGAAGGGTCCGCTGGGTGTCCTGCCAGGCCTGGGGGAAAAACCGGGTGCCGGCCAGTTCAAAGCCCACTTCCCTGGCCCGCCAGGGGTCTTTTAGGCGCACCTGGTACCCCTGGGCCCTCAGGCCGGAAAGCCGCTCCAGGGTCTTGAGGTCCACAAAGGCGTACCCCGAATCCAGAAGGTAGTTGCCGGTGCGGAACGACCCCAGGACCCTCAGGGTAAGCCGTTCTTGGGTGGCGGACATGGCGTAGATCCTCTCCCCCACCACAACCCCCAAGGACTGCACCAGGGCCGAACCCAGGTAGATGCCCCCGGGCTCGAGGCGAAGGCCCAGCTCGGGGTACAGGGCCTCCCCCCCTTCCCCCAGCCCCACCAGGGTGGCGAAGTCCACCCCAGGCCCCCGGGCCCCCTCGGCGGGACGGATGAGGAGGGCCTTGGTGGCGGCGAAGGGGGCGGCCCCCTCCACCTCCGGGTGGGGGGGTAGGGGCGGGAGGTCTTGGCCGAGGCTGAAGAGGACCAGGTGAGGGTAGGCCTTCAAGGTGGCCCGCACCAACCCACTCACGAAGCCATTGGTGAGGGAAAGGGCCGCCAGGAGGACGGCCACCCCCACGCCCACACCCAAAAGGGCCAAGGCGGTCTGCAGGGGCCGGCGCCGTAGGTGGGCCAGGGCGAGGAAAAGGGCGAAGCGCACGCCTCTAAGATACGGCCTTAGCGCTTGGGGTAGGCCACCACCTCCAACTCCACCCAGCGGAGGCCGAAGCGCAGGGCCGTGGCCCGGTCAGGCAGCCAGACATCCACCTTCCGCCGCATCCGGGAGTGCATGACGTCCGCCACCACGAAGACCCGGTCTTGGAAAAGGTAGGCGAACTGCCCCCGGCCCCGGCCCTGGACGCTGCCCAGGTCGCGCAGGCGCACCTTTGTGCCGTAGGGGAGCACCTTGAGGAGGTCGGGGCTTACCGCCAACACCCCAAGCCGGGTGCGCATGCCCGTGGCGGTGACGAAAGGGGTGCGGTCGGTTTCCCGGACGCTGGAGGTGTAGGCCGTGGCCTGAAGCCGCAGGACGGTCTTCTCCTGGGCCCATGCCCCCGCAACGGCGAGGGCCAGGAAGAGCGCGAAAAACAAACCCCGCATAGCGCCCCCAAGTATGCGGGCCAACCCTGGAGCCTCCTGAGAAAGATGAGGGGGTGACCTCATGGAGGGCCCCTGGGGTCAGTCTTGTAAAATTTCCCGATTTTAAAAAGCCCGCCGGATAGGGGGCTTATCCGGCGGGAGTGTATGAGAAAAGTCTTTGCTTCCTTTAGCCAGCTCTAAGATCCCTCAAAGCCCCCTAGGGGCAAGGGATAGGGGAAAGCGTCAGGGTATAGCGGCCGCTCCACCGCGCCTCCATGTCGTTGAAGCCCGCCATGGACTGGGTGCGCTCCTGCACCACCAGCAGGGTGGGTGTGAAGTCCAGATCGTTGAGGTTTACCCCCCGCACTACCCGGTCCAGGCGGACAGGGTTTGCGGGCGTGGTCCCTGCGGAGATTTTGGCCACAAGGTCCAAGATTCCTGGATCAAAGCAAAGGTAAGGCCCACTACCAGACTGCAGACGGTAGAAATCCGCTTCACCCACAAACTCAATGGCCCCTCGGGTGATTCCAGAAGGCAGGGTCTGCAAAGGCCCTCCAGGTTCCCCGTTGGGATCGGGAAGGAAGGAAGCGGCCTGCACGTTCACCGTATCGGGCTCGGTGGCGAAGTTCTCCACCCTGAGGTAGAAGACCTGGTTCGCTCCCCCCCGGAAGTTAAGGCGCACGCCCACGTCGGGAAAAACCTGGGGGGAAAGCCCCAGGGGAAAGGCATAGGCCTGAGAGGGCAACCCGAAGCGATCCCTGGCTACGCTGACCGCCTGGACCACACCCCGGGAGTCCAGCAGGACCAACCGGAGGTTGGCCCGAAGTTGCAGCCCCGCGGAAACCGCACTCACCTGGACAGCCCCACCCTGCTGCAGAAGGATTCGGTAGACCGCCACTGAGGGAACCGGCCTATCCCCAGGTCCCACCCTTGCCGCCGGGAGGCTAGCCACCACGCTACCGCCCACGCCGAGCTCGCCGCTGGCCGGAGGCGGCCCCTCGAGGCCGCAGGCACCCAGCACCAGGACAAGAACCCCCAAAAGGATACGCCACATGACAACCCCCCTTTCCCCTCAGCATAGCCCTTGGGAAAGGGGGAAGGCTTGGGCTTTCCTTTAGCTACTCCAAGACCCCCAGGTAGGCGTAAAGGTCGGGACCCCCGGGGAGGATTTCCACCACCAAATGGGGAAAATTCTGGGCCACGGCCTCCGCCTTTTCCCTAGGGGTGTTGGGCCCCAGGAAAAGGGTGAGGACCTCCTTGCCTTCCTGGGCCAAGCGGATGAGCCCCTCCAACACCTCCTCAGGGCTTTCCCCCACCAGGACAAGCTTCCCATCCAGGAGGCCGATGGGCTTGTCCTTGAGGACCTTTAGCCCCTCCACCTCGGCGTCCCGGCTGGCCCAGGTGACCTCGAGGGTCCTGGCCCCTTGGGCCGCCTCCTCCATCTCGGGGAGGAGGGTCTCGGGCTCGGCCTCGGGCAGGTAGCGCACCGCCGCCGCCAGGCCCTGGCCCAGGGTGCGGGTCTTGAGGACGTACACCTCCTTGCCCGCCTCCTTGGCCAACCGGGCGGCCTCCTCCGCCGCCAGGAAGACGTTGGGGTTGTTGGGCAGGAGGATCACCTTGGGGTTGGGAAGGCTCCGCACCGCGGAGAGGAGGTCCTCCACGCTGGGGTTTTGCGTCTGCCCCCCGGCCACCACCCGGGCCCCCAGGCTGCGGAAGGCCTTGCTCAGCCCGTGGCCCAAGGCCACCGCCACCAGGCCCGTGGGGGGCGGGGCCTCCTCCAGGAGGCCGGCCATGGCCAGGATCTCCGTGTGCTGCTCGGTCATGTCCTCCACCTTGGTCCGCACCATGCGGCCAAAGCGGGCCACGGTGGAGAGGAGGCCATCGGGGTCGTCGGTGTGGATGTGCCCCTTCACGTAGCCTTCCGCCCCCACCACCAACAGGGAGTCCCCGAAGGGGGCTACGGCCTCGCGGATCCGCTCAATGGGGACCTCCACCCCCTCCATGAGGAACTCCGTGCAGTAGCCGAACTCCTCGGTGGCGAAGGCCGTCTGGGCGTAACGCTCCACCTTGGGGGGCTCGGGGAGGGGGAGTTTCAGGGCATAACCCCGGATTCCCTCCAAAAAGCGCACATACCCTGCCCCGCCTGCGTCCACCACCCCGGCCTGCTTGAGAACGGGCAGGAGCTCGGGGGTGCGGGCCAAGGCCGCCTGGGCCGCGATGAGGGCGCTTTCCAGAACCTCTTCCAGGGTATTCCCGTGGGCCCCTTCCGCCGCCGCCCGGGCCACGGTGAGGATGGTGCCCTCCACCGGCTTCATCACCGCCCTGTAACCGGTTTCCGCCCCCTGGCGCAGGGCCTCAGCCAAGGCCTTGGCGTCCAGGGCTTCCCGCTTGCGGATGGCCTCCGTGAAGCCCTTGAGGATCTGGGAGAGGATCACCCCGCTGTTGCCCCGGGCCCCCAGAAGGCTCCCGTAGGCGATGGCCCGGGCCACCTCGGGCATCTTGCGGGTGTCGGCCAGGTCCAGCTCCCGCCTAGCCGACTGCAGGGTGAGGTGCATGTTGGTGCCCGTGTCCCCGTCGGGAACCGGGTAGACGTTGAGGGCGTTGAGTTCCTCCACGTACACCCGGAACCAGTCCGTGGCGTAGCGGAAGGCCTCGGCCAGCTCCACCGGCGTCCAGCTACCCACGCCCCACCCCCACCACGTGGACCCGCACCTGGGAGAACTCCACCCCGGCAAGCTTTTTGGCGGCAAAGGCCACCCGTTCGGCCAGGGACTCCACCACCGTGGGGATACGGGTGCCCACGGCCACCACCACGTAGAAGTCCGCGGTGTACCGGCCAGGGTTCATGGGGTCCTGGCGCACCACCACGCCCTCGCTGGCCTCCTGGCGCCCTAGGATGCGCACCACCTGGTCCTTGAGCCCCGCCGGGGCCATCCCCACCACCCCCGGCACCTCGTGGGCCGCCAGGCCCAGCAGGGAGGCCAGGGCGCTTTCCGTAATGGTCACGCGGCCTTGCATCCTACCTCCTTAGGGCCTCCTCGGGGGGCGTGTAGGGCAGGCCAAAGGCCTCGGCTACCCCGGGGTGGGTGAGGAAGCCCTTGTGGGTGTTGAGGCCCTTGAGGAGGGCCTCGTCTTCCCGGAGGGCCTCGAGGCCCCGCTCCGCCAGCCTCAGCACATAGGGCAGTGTCTGGTTGGTAAGGGCGAAGGTGCTGGTACGGGGCACCGCCCCCGGCATGTTGGCCACCCCATAGTGCACCACCCCGTCCACCACGTAGGTGGGCTCGGCGTGGGTGGTGGGACGGATGGTCTCCACGCACCCGCCCTGGTCCACGGCCACGTCCACGATCACCGAGCCCTCCTTCATCAGGGGAAGCATCTCCCGGGTAACCAGCTTGGGGGCCTTGGCCCCGGGGACCAAGACCGCCCCGATGAGGAGGTCCGCATGCTGGATGCTCTTCTTGATGTTGGCCTCGGTGGCGGTCAGGGTGACCACCCGCCCGCCAAAGACGTCGTCCAGGTACTGGAGGCGCCTGTGGTTCACGTCCAGGATGGTTACCTGGGCCCCCATGCCCAGGGCGATCTTGGCGGCGTTGGTGCCCACGGTACCGCCACCCAGGATGACCACGCTGGCCGGGGCCACCCCCGGCACCCCGCCCAGGAGGACCCCCCGGCCTCCGTGGGGCTTCTCCAGGAACTGGGCCCCCACCTGGGGGGCCATCCGCCCCGCCACCTCGCTCATGGGCACCAAAAGGGGCAAGGAGCCATCGGGAAGCTGCACGGTCTCGTAGGCCACCCCCGTGACCCCACTCCTCAGCATGGCCTCGGTAAGGGTGCGGTCCGCGGCCAGGTGCAGGTAGGTAAAGAGGATAAGCCCTTCCCTGAGGAAGGAGTACTCCTCGGGCAGGGGCTCTTTCACCTTGACCACCATCCCCGCCCCCCAGGCCTCCTCGCGGCTCACCAGCTCAGCCCCCGCCCGCTCATACTCGGCATCGGATAGGCCCGAGCCCACCCCCGCCCCGCGCTCCACCAAGACGGTGTGGCCCCGCTTCACCAGGCTTTCCACCCCACCCGGGGTGAGGGCCACGCGGTTCTCCAGGGTTTTGATCTCCTTGGGCACGCCGATCACCATGGTCACGCCTCCTTTACGAAAACCCGACGGATCTTCAGCTTGAAGCCATCGCCCTCCGCGATGGCCAAAAGCCGCCTGCGGGAGTCTACCAGGGTCACGTAGCCCAGGGCGGGGATGGGCAGGGGAATGCCCTCCAGGACGCGCCTGGCCTCGGTATGGGAGAGTTCCACCACAGGAAAGGGCAGGACATCGGGCTCGGGGATGGCCTTCTCCGGGGAAAGCTCGGCAAGGCGCACCGACCGCTCCAGGCCCACCTTGCCGATGCGGGTGCGTACCAGCCCCGAGAGGAAGGCCTTGGTCTTGAGCTTTTCCCCCAGGTCGCGGGCAAAGGCCCGCACGTAGGTGCCCGGCCCCACCACCAGGCGGATCACCGCCGTGGGGTAAGCCCCCAGGGGCCGGGGAAGCTCCACCCTTCGCCCCCCCTTTTCCGCCAGCCGCCAACCCCGGGCCGAAGGGGCGATGGGGTGGGGGATGGGTTCGGGATCCAGGGCCAGGAGTTCCACCTCCACGTAGCGCACCGGCCTGGGGCCAAGCTCCAAGGGCCTACCCTCCCGGGCCGCCTCGTAGGCCCGCTTGCCCCCCACCTTGATGGCCGAGTAGAGGGGGGGTACCTGCTCCTTGAGCCCCAAGAAGGAAGGTAAAACGCTTTCCAAATCCCTCCGGTCAAAACGCACCGGAGCCTCCTCGCTCACCGGACCCTCGGCGTCCAGGGTGGGGGTGGTGGCGCCGAAGGAAACCCAGGCCAGGTATTCCTTCTCCTCCCCGGAGAGGAAGGGCACCAGCTTGGTGCTCTCCTCGGAGACCAGGAGGAGGAGCCCCGTGGCCAAGGGGTCCAGGGTGCCCGTATGCCCCACCCGTCGCGTCCCCAGGCGACGCCTGGCCTCCTCCACCGCATCGTGGGAGGTGAGGTGGAGGGGCTTATCCACCGCGTAGAGGGCCATGCCTAGGGGATTGTACCACCCAGGCGCGGGAGGAAGAATGGACCTATGGACCTGGAAGCACGTTACCCTTCCCTGCGCTTCGCCTGGCCCCGGCCCGGGGTACTGGAGGTGGGTTTCCGGGGGGAGAAGCTGAACGCCCTGGGCCCGCAGGCCCACCGGGAGCTGGCCCAGGTGTGGCGGGACCTGGAGAGCCTTGGGGAGGTCCGGGCCGTCCTCCTCCGGGGGGAGGGCGGGGTCTTCTCCGCCGGAGGCTCTTTCGCCCTCATTGAGGAAATCCAGGCTTCCCACCAGGCCCGGATGCGGGTCTTCTGGGAGGCCAGGGAGCTGGTCTTGGGGCCCCTGAACTTCCCCAGGCCCGTGGTGGCCGCCGTGGAAGGGGTGGCGGTGGGGGCGGGGCTGGCCCTGGCCCTGGCCGCGGACGTGGCGGTGGTGGGGAAAGGGGCCAGGCTCCTGGACGGCCACCTCCGCCTGGGGGTGGCGGCGGGGGACCATGCGGTCCTCCTCTGGCCCCTCCTGGTGGGGATGGCCAAGGCCAAGTACCACCTCCTCCTGGGGAAACCCCTCACCGGGGAGGAGGCGGAGCGCCTGGGCCTGGTGGCCTTGGCCGTGGAGGATGGGGAGGTGTACGGGAAGGCCCTCGAGGTGGCCGAGCGCCTGGCCCGGGGGCCCAAGGAGGCCCTTCACCACACCAAGCACGCCCTGAACGGCTGGCTGCGGGCCTTCCTTCCCCAGTTTGAGGTCTCCTTGGCCTTGGAGTTCCTAGGCTTCACCGGAGAGGAGGTCCAGGCCGGGCTCAGGGCCCTCAAGGAGAAGCGGGAGCCCGAGTTCCCATGATGCGCCTGCAGGCCTACCTGGCCCGCGCCGGGGTGGCAAGCCGCAGGAAGGCCGAGGCCCTCATCCGCCAGGGCCGGGTGCGGGTGAACGGGGCCGTGGCCGTGCTGGGGCAGAAGGTGGGGCCGGAGGACCTGGTGGAGGTGGACGGGAAACGGGTCCCCCCCCCAGGGGAGCGGGTGGTCCTGGCCCTGCACAAGCCCCGCGGCTACACCACCACCCGGGCCGACCCCCACGCCCGGCGCACGGTCTACGAGCTCCTCCCCCCCATCCCCGGCCTGCAGGCCGCAGGCCGCCTGGACCGGGACTCCGAGGGCCTCCTCCTCTTCACCAACGACGGCCACCTGGCCCTCCGCCTCACCCACCCCCGGTACGGGGTGCGGAAGGTCTACCGGGTCTGGACCGAGGGGGGCACCCTGCCCCCAGGGGTCTGCCGGAAGCTCCTGGAGGGGGTGGAGCTGGAAGACGGCCCCGCCCGGGCCCTGGCCTGCCGCCCAGCCCCCGGAGGGGGCTTCCTCACCCTGGCCGAGGGGCGAAAGCGGGAGGTGCGGCGGATGCTCCAGGCGGTGGGCTACCCGGTGAAGCGCCTCCTCCGGGTGCAGGTGGGGCCCATCCGGCTGGGGGACCTGCCCCCGGGGAAGTGGCGCCGGCTTTCGGAAGCCGAGGTGGCGGCCCTCCTCGGGGAAAGCCCGGTAGAATGAAGGGCATGTTTACCGCGGGGAACGGACCCGTGCAGATCAGCGCCGAGGCCATCGGCAAGCGGGTGGCGGAGCTGGGCCAGGAGATCGCCCGCGACTACCAGGGGAAAACGCCCCACCTCATCTGCGTCCTCAACGGAGCCTTTATCTTCATGGCCGACCTGGTGCGGGCCATCCCCCTTCCCCTTACCCTGGACTTCATCTCCATCAGCTCCTACGGCAACGCCTACCGCACCAGCGGGGAGGTGGAGCTCATCAAGGACCTGAGGCTGCCCATCCATGGGCGGGACGTGATCGTGGTGGAGGACATCGTGGACAGCGGGCTCACCTTGGCCTACCTCCTGGACTACCTCGAGGCCCGCAAACCCGCCTCGGTGCGCGTGGCCGCCCTCCTCTCCAAGCCCTCCCGCCGCCAGGTGGAGGTGCCCATCCACTACCTGGGCTTTGAGATCCAGGACGCCTACGTCTACGGCTACGGCCTGGACCGGGCCCAGTTTGACCGCAACCTGCCCTTCATCACCTCCATCCGCCCGGAGGAAGAATGAGGTACCTGGACCTCATCACCGCTCTCTTCGCCACCGTCCTTCTCGTTTCCAACGTGGCCTCCACCAAGCTGGTGGTCCTGGGGCCTTTCACCTTTGACGGGGGCACCCTCCTCTTCCCCTTGGCCTACATCTTCGGGGACGTTCTCACCGAGGTCTATGGCTACCGCAAGAGCCGGCGGGTCATCTGGACGGGGTTTTTGGCCCTCCTCCTCGCCACCCTCACCTTCCAGGCCGTGGCCGCCCTGCCCGCTCCTCCGGACGGGGAAAGCCAGCGCTACGGCCAGGCCTTCACCCTTCTCCTAGGCCTCACCCCCAGGATCGTCCTGGGTAGCCTCCTGGCCTACTTCGCCGGGGAGTTCGCCAACGCCTACGTGCTGGCCCGGCTCAAGGTGCGCACGGCCGGGCGCCTCTTCTGGCTCAGGGCCCTGGCCTCCACCCTGGTGGGGCAGGGGCTGGACACGGCCCTCTTCCTCCTGGTGGCCTTCTACGGGGTCCTGCCCCCGGAGGTCCTCCTCGCCGTCTTCCTTTCCAACTACGCCTTCAAGCTGGGGGTAGAGGCCCTCATGCTCCCCCTCACCTACCTGGTGGTGGGCTTCCTCAAGCGGGCCGAGGGCCTGGATGTCTACGACCGGGACACGGACTTCAACCCTTTCCGGCTGGCATGAACCCGCTTTTCAGCCATTTCATGGGGGTAGGTACCTGGGCCTGGGGGGACCGGCTGTTCTGGGGGTATGGCCGGGACTACGGGGAAGGGGATCTGAGGGAGGCCTTCCGGGAAAGCCTCCTGGCCGGGGTAGGCCTCTGGGACACGGCGGAGTTCTACGGCTTTGGCCTTTCGGAGAGGCTTTTAGGGCAGTTTATGAGGGAAGCGGGGGTGCGGCCCTACCTGGTGACCAAGTTCTTCCCCTACCCCTGGCGGCTTTCCCGCAAGGACCTCCTCCGGGCCTTAAGGGGAAGCCTGGGACGGCTTGGGGTGGAGGCGGTGGACCTCTACCTCCTCCATTGGCCCTGGCCCCCGGTGCCCCTCAGGGTCTGGGCCGAGGCCCTGGCCGAGGCCCACGAAAGGGGCCTGGCCCGGGGGGTGGGGGTGGCCAACGCTTCCATGGCCCAGCTGGAAACGGTCAAGGGGGTCCTGGACCGCCACCGGGTCCCCCTCCTGGCCAACCAGGTGGAGTACAGCCTGCTGCAAAGGGGGTGGGAGGCCCACCTTCCCGCCCTGCGCCGGGAGGGGATCGCCCTCATGGCCTATAGCCCCCTGGCCATGGGCTGGCTCACGGGAAAGCTGGACCCCGACCGCCCCCCCAAGGGGTACCGGGGCGCCAAGTACCGCCCCCTCCTGGCGGGGGTGCGGCGCCTCCTTCCCCTCCTAAGGGAGCTGGCCGAGGCCAAGGGGGTAAGCCCCTCCGCCATCGCCCTGCGCTACCTGGTGGAGAAGGGGGCTCTCCCCATCCCTGGGGCCAAAAACGCCCTGCAGGCGCGGCAGAACGCCGAGGCCCTGCGCATCGCCCTGAGCCCCGAGGAGGTGGCCCGCCTCGAGGGGGCATCGTAAGCTTTAGGGGGATGCCGGGGATCGCCATCATCGGAGCGCAATGGGGGGACGAGGGCAAGGGCAAGGTGGTGGACGCCCTGGCCAAGGAAGCGGACTACGTCATCCGCTACCAGGGCGGGGCCAACGCCGGGCACACCGTGGTGGCCGAGGGCCGGGTCTTCAAGCTGAACCTCCTGCCCTCGGGGGTCATCCACCCCCACGCGGTGAACGTCCTGGGGGATGGGATGGTCATTGACCCCTTCCGCCTCCAGGAGGAGCTTCTGGCCCTGGAGCGGGAAGGCTTCCGGCCCAAGGTCCTGGTCTCGGAGAGGGCCCACCTGGTCCTCCCCCACCACAAGCACGTGGAAAGCCGCCACAACTTCGTGGGCACCACGGGCCGGGGCATCGGCCCCGCCTACTCGGACCGGGCCCGGCGGGTGGGGATCCGGGCCGGGGACCTCCTGGACGAGGGGGTGCTGCAGGAAAGGGTGCGCCGCCTCCTCCTGGAAAAGCCCAACTCCACCCGGGAGGCGGGCTGGGACACGGAAACCAAGGCCCTGGAGGACCTAAGGCGCATGCGGGAGATCCTGGCCCCCTACGTGGCGGACACCGGAAGCCTTCTGCGGGAAGCGGTGCGCAAGGGAAAGCGCCTCCTCTTTGAGGGGGCCCAGGCCACCCTTCTGGACCTCAACTACGGCACCTACCCCTACGTGACCAGCTCCCACCCCACGGTGGGGGGGATCCTGGTGGGCACGGGCCTTTCCCACAAGGCCCTCACCAAGGTCTACGGGGTGGCCAAGGCCTACGCCACCCGGGTAGGGGAAGGACCGTTCCCCACGGAGATCCACGGGGACTTGGCCCACCACCTGCGGGAAAAGGGCGGGGAGTACGGCACCACCACGGGCAGGCCCCGCAGGGTGGGCTGGCTGGACCTGGTGGCCCTCAAGTACGCCTGCGAGGTGAACGGCTTTGACGGCCTGGCCCTCACCAAGCTGGACGTGCTCTCGGGGCTACCCCGGGTGAAGGTGGCCGTGGAGTACCTGGACGGGGCCCGGCCCGGGGAGGCCAGGCCGGAGGCGGTGCGCTACCTGGAGCTTCCGGGCTGGGGGGAGCTTTCCGGGATAAGGGGCCGGGAGGACCTGCCCAAGAGCCTCCTCCGCTACCTGGAGCTCATTGAGGAGCATACCGGCATCCCCGTGGTCCTGTTCTCCACCAGCCCCCGGCGGGAGGACACCTTCGGGGCGGTGAGCTGGGTATAGGGCCGCGTCAGCCCTTGAGAAAGGCCACGTACCGCTCCAGAAGCAGGTAGGCCTCCCCGCTCGCTAGCACTTCCTGGGCAAGGCGCACGCCCTTCTCCAGGCTTTCCGCCTTGCCCGCAGCGTACAACCCCGCCCCCGCCGCCAAGGCCACGGCCTCGGCCAAGGGGCCCCTTTCCTCCCCCTTGAGGAGGCGGCGGGCCAGCTGGGCGTTCTCCGCCGGGCTTCCCCCCCGCAAGGCGGCCAGGGGGTGCTGGGAAAGCCCCACCGCCTCGGGGGTCAGGGTGTAGGCCCCTTTCCCCACCTCCACCACCTGGGTTTCCCCAAGGACCAGCTCGTCCGCCCCCTGCCCGTGGACCACCAGCCCCCTGGCCCCAAGCCGCTCCAAGGCGTCGGCCATGGGGGAAAGCCAGCGGGGGCTATAGACCCCAAGCACATAGCGGTCGGCCCCCGCGGGGTTGGTGAGGGGGCCTAGGAGGTTGAAGACGGTGCGGATGCCCAGCTCAGCCCGGACCGGGGCCACGTGGCGCATGGCCGGGTGAAAGACCCGGGCGAAGAGGAAGCCGAAGCCCAGGGCCTCAATGGCCTCCCCCACCCGCTCGGGGGGAGCCTCGAGGTCCACCCCCAAGGCCTCCAGGAGGTCGGCGCTCCCCGCTTTGGAGCTCGCCGCCCGGTTCCCGTGCTTGGCCACGGCCACCCCCCCGGCGGCGGCCACCAGGGCCCCCAGGGTGGAGAGGTTCAAAAGCCCCTGGTGGTCCCCCCCGGTGCCCACCAGGTCCAAAAGGGGCCTCCGCCCCACCCGTAAGGGGCGCGCCGCCTCCCGCATGGCCCGGGCCATGGCGGCGATCTCCCCCGGGGTCTCCCCCCTCAGGGCCATGGCGGTGAGGACCCCGGCGGTTTGCACCGGGGAAACCTCCCCCCGCATCATGGCCCCCATGAGCCCATAGGCCTCCTCCTCGCTCAGCACCTGGCCCAAAAGCGCCTTTCTCACCGCGTCCATGGGTCCTCCAGGAAGTTTTTCAAGAGGCGTTTGCCCGCCTCCGTCAGGTAGCTTTCGGGGTGGAACTGCACCCCGTGGGTGGGCAAGTCCCGGTGGCGGAACCCCATCACCGTGCGCCCCCCGGCCTCCTCCACCCAGGCGTTCACCTCCAGGGCCTCCGGCACGGCCTCCACCACCAGGGAGTGGTAGCGGGTGGCGGGGAAGGGGTTGGGTAGGCCGCGGAATACCCCGGTGCCGTCGTGGTGGATGGCGCTCACCTTGCCGTGCATGAGGAGGGGGGCGGGAACCACCTTCCCGCCAAAGGCCATGCCGATGGCCTGGTGGCCCAGGCAGACCCCCAGGATGGGGTAGCGGGGGGCGTAGCGGGCGATGAGGGGGAGGGAAAGCCCCGCCTCCAGGGGCGTGCAGGGCCCGGGGCTGATGAGGATCCGGTCCGGGTCCAGGGCCTCCACCTCCTCGAGGGCAAACTGGTCGTTCCGCCACACGATGGGGTTGGCCCCCAGTTCCCCCAGGTACTGCACCAGATTGTAGGTGAAGCTGTCGTAGTTATCGATCACCAGCACCCGCATCTCAAAGCCCCTCCTCCGCCATCTCCACCGCCCTTAGGAGCGCCCTGGCCTTGTTGCCGCACTCCTCGTACTCCCTTTCGGGCACGGAGTCCGCCACGATCCCCGCCCCCGCCTGCACGTGCATCTGCCCCTGGGCGATCACGAAGGTGCGCAGGGTGAGGGCCACGTCCATGGCCCCGTCGTAGGCCAGATAGCCGAAGCTCCCCCCGTAGGGCCCCCGGCGGTGGGGCTCCAGCTCCTCAATGATCTCCATGGCCCGGATCTTGGGGGCCCCGGAGACCGTGCCCATGGGGAGAACGCTGGCCAGGGCGTCCAGGGGGGTTTTCCCTTCGGCCAATACCCCCTCCACGGTGGAGACCAGGTGCATCACGTGGGAGTACATCTCCACGTGCATGGGCTCCACCACCCGCACGCTGCCGAAGGCCGCCACCCGGCCTAGGTCGTTGCGGGAAAGGTCCAGGAGCATCACGTGCTCGGCTCGCTCCTTCTCGTCCCTTAGGAGCTCCTCGGCTAACCTTTGGTCCTCCTCCTCGTCCTTCCCCCGGGGACGGGTCCCGGCGATGGGCCGGGTGACCACCTTGCGCCCGTCGGAGCGCAGGAGGCTTTCCGGGCTGGCGGAGACCAGCACCACCTCCCCCAGGTCCAGGTAGCCCATGTAGGGGCTGGGGTTCACGCTGCGGAGGGCGCGGTAGAGGGCGAAGGGGTGGACGGTGAGGGGGGAGGAAAGCCTCAGGGAAAGGACCACCTGGAAGATGTCCCCGGCGCGGATGTAGGCCAGGGCCCGCTCCACCGCCTCCAGGTAGGCCTCCCGGGCGAGGTCCGCCCGGAAGCGGGCCCGCCCCCCCGCCCGCTCCCCTGGCACCCCGGGAAGGGGCCCCTTGAGCCGCCCCTCGGCCCAGCGGAGCCGGGCCTCCGCCTCCTCGGGGTCCCGTCCCGGGGCCACCAGGTGGAGGAGGCTTTTCAGGTGGTCAAAGACCAACACCACCTCGGGCTCCACGAAGAGGAGGTCGGGCAGGCCCAGGTCATCGGGCTTGAGGCTGGGCAGGCGCTCGTAGTGACGGATGAGGTCGTAGGCGGCGTACCCCACCACCCCGCCGAAGAAGGGGGGCAGGTCGGGGTGGCGTTCCAGGGGGGCGTGCACCGCCTCGTAAAGGGTGCGCAAGGGGTCCTGGGTGGGCACAGGCTTCCCGTTCACGGTGAAGACCCCGTCCTTGAGGCGGAAGGTGCGCCGGCTCCCTACCCCCACGATGGAAAAGCGGCTTTGCCGCCCCCTTTCTACGGACTCCAGGAGAAAGCTCACGGGGGCCTTCTCGGAAAGCTTCAGGTAGGCGGTCACGGGGGTTTCCAGGTCCGCCAGGAGGGTTTTGCGAAAGGGCCTGATGGGTTCCATCCCACCTCCTAAACAACACCCCCGGGGTGCACCCCGGGGATGGACCGCCTCCGCCCCGGGGCTTAGCCGGGCCACCAGGGAGCGAAGGCCAGGGTCATGCCCCAAGGATAGCCCAGGAGGCCCCTTGGGGTCTAGGGGGCTAGAAGCGCTCGGCCACGCTTTTCATCTCCAGGAAGTGGAGGAGGTAGTCGGGGCCGCCGGCCTTGGTGTTGGTACCCGAGAGGTTGAAGCCGCCAAAGGGCTGGACCCCCACCAGGGCCCCGGTGATCTTGCGGTTGAAGTAGAGGTTGCCCACGTGGAACTCCCTCCGGGCCCACTCCAGGTGCTCCCGTTTGCGGGAGTACACCCCGCCGGTAAGGCCGTAGACCGTGCTGTTGGCCACCTCCAGGGCCTCGGCGAAATCCCCCACCCGGATCACGGAAAGCACCGGGCCGAAGATCTCCTCCTGGGCGATCTTGGCCGTGGGGGGCACCCCGGTGAAGACCGTGGGGGCGATGAAGTACCCTTCCCCCTCCAGGCGCACCCCGCCCAAAACCAGTTGCCCTTCCCCCTTGCCGATCTCAATGTAGGAGAGGATCTTCTCCTCCTGGGCCTTGGAGGCCACCGGGCCTAAGTCGGGGTTCTCCTCCGCGGGGCCCACCACCAGGCGCTGGGCGCGGGGGAGGAGGCGCTCCATCAGGGGCTCAAAGGCCCCTTCCGTGACGATGAGGCGGCTTGCCGCCGAGCACTTCTGACCCTGGAAGCCGTAGGCGGAGACCAGGATCCCCTCGGTGGCCGCCTCCAGGTCCGCGGTCTCGTCCACGAGGATGGCGTCCTTGCCCCCAAGTTCCAGGAAAACCCGCTTGATCCAGCGCTGCCCTGGGGCCAGCCTGGCCGCGGCCTGGTGGATCCAGAGGCCCACCTCGAGGCTCCCCGTGAAGTTGATGAACCGGGTCCTGGGGTGCTCCACCAGGTAGGCCCCCACGTCCCGCCCCTCCCCGGGCAGGAGGTTCACCACCCCGGGGGGGAAACCGGCCTCGTGGAAGATCTCAAAGGCCTTGGCGGCGATGACCACCGTGTCCTCGGCGGGCTTGGCCACCACGGTGTTGCCCACGGCCACCGGTCCGGCGATCATCCCGGTGAAGATGGCCAGGGGAAAGTTCCAGGGGGCGATCACCACCCCAGCCCCCAAGGGGATGTAGAAGCTCTCGTTGTCCTCCCCGGGGTAGGGCACCACCTCCACCGAGGGGTACTTGTACCTGAGGGCCTGGCGGGCATAGTACTCCAGGAAGTCAATGGCCTCGGCCACCTCGGCGCTGGCCTCCACCCAGTTCTTGCCGATCTCGTAGACCAGGGTAGCCTCGAGCTCCCGCCGCCTCCTCCTCATGATGGCCGCGGCCTTGAGAAGAAGGCGGCTCCGGTCCTCCTGGGGCCAGTCCTTCCAGGTCCTAAAGGCCCGCCAGGCGGCCTCGAGGGCGGCATCCGCCTCGGCCTTCCCCGCCTTAGCGGTGCTCCCCACCACCTCACTGGGGGCGGAAGGGTTGAGGGAGAGGATCGTTTCCCCCGTGTCCACCCAGGCCCCGTCCACGTAGAGGCCCCAGTGGCGGCCAAACTCGGCCCGCACCCGCCTTAGGGCCTCCTTCATCTCCCGCCTGGCCTCTTCGCTGGCAAAGGTTTCTATGGGCTGGTTGCGGAAAGGTTCCACGGTCATGGCTTCCTCCCTAGCCTCCTAGGAGGCTCCTGAGCACCAAAAAGAGGTTTTCCGGCCGCTCGGCGATGCGGCGGCTTAGGTAGGGGTACCAGTCCCGGCCGTAGGGCACGTAGGCCCGCACGGTATACCCCTCCTGGGCAAGGCGCCGCTGCTCCTCCGGACGTACCCCATAGAGGAGCTGGAACTCAAAGGCGGTCTTGGGAAAGCCCATGGCCTCTGCGTAGCGCTTCACCTCGGCGATGAGCCGGGGGTCGTGGGTGGCGAAAGCCACGTAAAGCCCTTCCCTTAGGGCCAGCTTCCCCAGGTGCAGGAACTGGGCGTCGATCAGGCGCTTATCCTGGAAGGCCACCTCCTTGGGCTCCCGGTAGGCCCCTTTCACCAGGCGGAGGTTGGGCCGGTAGGGCAGCAGGTCCAGAAGGTCTTTCTCCGTGCGGAAGAGGTAGCTTTGCAGAACAATCCCCACCCCGCTAAACCCCTCCTCCCGCAGGGCCCGGTAGAGGCGCAAGGTGGCCTCCACCCGGGGGGAGTCCTCCATGTCCATGCGGACAAAGACCCCCCTGGGCTCGGCTTCCCGGAGGATCTCCCTAAGGAGCTCCAGGGCCAGGCCCTCGGAGAGGTCCAGCCCCAGCTGGGTGGGCTTGAGGGAGACGTACTTGGGCCAGGGCCGCTCCGCCACCCGGCGCACCAGCTCCAGGATCCCCGCCTGGAAGGCCCGGGCCTCGGCCTCGCTTCGCACCATCTCCCCTAGGAGGTCCAGGATGGCGTGCACCCCTTGCCGCTCCAGCCCCTCCGCCGCCCTGAGGGCCTCCTCCAGGCTCTCCCCCGCCACGTAGCGGCGCACCAGGCTCCTGGCCCGGGTCTTGATGAGCCCCTCCACCCGCGGGTTGCCCGCCACGGAAAGCACGGCTTGACGATAGAGCAAGTCCAGGTTCATACCCTCCTCCGAAGCGCCTCCACCACCAGGTCGCGAAACCGGGCCACGTGGGCCTCCACCGCCCGCTTGGCCCCTTCCGGGTCCCGCCGCCTTAGGGCCTCGAGGATGGCCCGGTGCTCCTCCCGGGTGGCCTCATCCTGGGAAAGGGTGGGGAGGGCGCTCCGGACGAGGGCCAAGGAGGAGAGGAGGTCCTCGTAGAGGCGGGCCAAGGTCTTGTTCCCGGAAAGGCGCACCAGGCCCCGGTGGAACTCCAGGTCCCGGCGCATCTGCTCGGGATAGTCCTCCGCGGGGGCCTCGTCAATGGCCCTCAGCCGGGCTTCCAGCTCGGCCAGTTCCCAAGGGGTGGCCCTAAGGGCAGCCTCCCGGGCCGCCTCGCCCTCGAGGAGGGCCCGCACCCCATAGACCTCCTCCACCTCCTCCAGGGTGAAGACCCGGACCCTAGCCCCCTTCCCCGGCACCAGCTCCACCAGGCCCTCCTCTGCCAGGCGCATCAGGGCCTCCCGCACCGGGGTGCGGGAAACCCCCAGCTCCTGGGCCAAAAGGGGTTCGGAAAGCCTTTCCCCAGGAGCAAAGCGGCCCGAGAGGAGGAGGGCCTTCAGGTGGCCGTACACGGCCTCGCGCACCTGGTTGGGTCGGCGAAAACCCAGGGCTTGCATCCTGTATACAGGATATTAGGCAGGGCAGATAAAGTCAATAACAAGCAGCGGGGACGGTCTGCCTTGAAACCGCCCCCCCTTGAGCTCTCTGTCCAGGCTAGAAGTTAACTCCGACCTGGTAAAGGCCTGCCATCTGGACCATATCGGAAATAAGAAGGGGGTATACGGCGGATTAGCTCTTCTACTGCCTTTCCCACCATAACTGCCAGCGCCTTACCCATTGGCGTCTTTTGGTATTGGCTCAACGCACCACCCAAGGCCGCTCCGGGAACCAGGCTACCCAACAATCCACCAAAATCGCTATCCGTAGCCTCACCTTCCACACGGAAAGCAGCCACTACAGCCCCTGTACGGACGTCCACCGCGCGGAAGTCTACGGCTACATATGCCTTCTTCTGCCCCCCGCCAAGCATCCCTAGTAAGCCGCCCACAAGACCTCCGCCTCCCCCCCTACTGC
This sequence comes from Thermus sp. CCB_US3_UF1, assembly GCF_000236585.1. Lineage (NCBI taxonomy): Bacteria > Thermotogati > Deinococcota > Deinococci > Thermales > Thermaceae > Thermus > Thermus sp. CCB_US3_UF1. The sequence goes on along the minus strand of NC_017278.1, from coordinate 458,046 downwards.
CTCCTGCATCTGGCTCAAAGGAGGTAATTGTACCAGTAATGAGAATTTCTGCTCCCTGGAGCTGCTGGCCTTGGTTGCTTAGACTAGCCTCTTTCTGAAGCTGATCAAGAATAGAACGCTCGTAGACAATGAAGTGATTTGAATTAATGAGGGCCGTGGTAAGCATGTCAGCAACTCCCGATCCCAAGTCTCCCCGGCTAGTAGATACCTCCACTCCAAAAAGGCGCCCCAAAACTGCTGCTCCTACTTGGGATGGATCTACTCCAGGCCCACACTTTTCCGCTTTACAAGGGAATGATGCAATGACCACTTTGGCCCGGGGACCTGTGTAGGCAGCATAAGGGTTGTCTGGAGCCAAGCCTGAATCCACCTTGGTTGTTACCTGAGGAGCGCAAGCAGCTAGTGCGAGTAACAGAACTGTTGGAAGAAAAGTTGTCCTTTTCACGGCTATCACCTACCTTCGTCTAGCAAACCGCCAAACTATGGCGGTTACATTTAACTTAATATATGAAGTAAAGTCAAAAGTCAAATGGGATTTGTATCGAGTGCTTAAAAAGCCATTTAAGCCACCCCCCAAGCCGCTTCCAGCGGGGGCCAAACCGGGCCTCGTAGGAGCGGGCCGCCCCTTCGGGGCCTAGGTCCACCCCCAGCTCCTGGGCCAGGAAGTAGCGGTGGTCCATCACCCAGAGGTACAGGTCGGCCTCGGTACGCCCAGGAAAGTCCCGCAACAGCCCCAAACGGCGGATGGCTTCCACCGTGGGGCGGTAGAGGTTCTGGTACCAGTCCACCACCGCTTCCTCCCAGGACACCTCGCGCCCCTCCTCGAGGCCCTTGAAGTAGCGCCTGGTGGCGATGTGGTCCAGGAGGAGGTCGTACCGGCCCAAGGCGGTGAAGCGGATTTCCTCCGCGTCGGGCACCAGCTCCTTTAGCCTGGTTTGCTCCAGAAAATGCGCGTACTCCGCCTTCAGGATCAGGTCCTTGAGCGTATCCCCCGGCTCCACCGGCACGGGAACGTCCAAAGCGATCACGTAGGCATCCATGTACTTCTGTCCCGTGGCCTTGGCCAGGGCCACCCGGTGGTGGCCATCCTTGACAAAGTAGGCCTCCCCCACCTGGTAGACCTCAATGGGGGGGAGCTCTACCCCTTCCAGCTGCAAGGCCCGGAGGCGCTTCCACCGCTCCAGGGTGTGGAGGGTTTTGGGCAGGAAGTGGCGGTCAAAGTCCTCGTAGCGGTCCACCGAACCTACCACCTTGTCCACCTCTATGGTGCGGAGGCCCAGGTGGTGCTCCCCTTTGGGCCTCAGGGCCAGGGCCTGGTGAAAGGGAAGGAGCTCGTCTGGCTCCCCCCTGAGGCGGTGGAGGAGCTCTAGGAGTTTCACGCGGCGCTCCAGGCGCTCGGCTTCGGTTTCCGCCTGCAGATGCCCCCTCATGGAAGCGCTACCACCCCCTTTCTAGGGTAGCGCCTTCCGGTCAGAAAAGTGTGAGGGCGGTCTCCTGGGAAATACCCTCTCACCAGCAAAACCGGGCGGACCAGGGTCCGCCCGGCGGAGTGCCTGGCCCCCTAGGGCCGCTTCATCCAGAAGGTGTAGGCCCCCGAACCGCTATAGGCGTAAATGCGCCAACGGTAATACCCCGCGGTACCGCTATAGCGGATGCTCTCCGTGGAAGAAGCGGTGGTGGCGCTGGCTACCGTAGTCCAGGCGGCCCCATTCCACTTCTGGAGGTAAAGGTCAAAATCGGTTCCGCTCGGCCCCTGGAGGTAACCCTCATGGGTGCCGGAAATCGAGCTGTAGTAGTAGCTCCCATTGGGCTGATAGGCGGAAGCCCCTTGGGAAAGGGTTCCCGTGTACTTCTCGCAGCCCGTGCAGGGCTCGTCGGAACCCCCTCCAGAAACCAGGCTGTAAAGAAGGCGGTTAGGGGAACCCGTACCCCCACCGCTCACCACTCCCGGGGTAGCCCCGTTTAGGATAGCGGCAGCCACCTGGCTTGGGGTAGTCGTGGGATTTTGCTGTAGGTACAAGGCTGCCACACCAGCTACGTGGGGAGTGGCCATGGAAGTACCGCTGATGGTGTTGGTAGCCGCATCCGAGGTGTGCCAAGCCGAGAGGATATTTTGGCCAGGGGCAAAGATGTCCAAACAGCTACCGTAGTTGGAAAAGCTGGCCCGGGCATCGGTGTTGGTGGTAGCCCCCACGGTCAAGGCCTCAGGGACCCGGGCGGGGGAGGAAAGGCAGGCGTCCTGGTTCTCGTTGCCCGCAGCCACAGCAAAGGTAACCCCTGCGGCGATGGCGTTCTTCACCGCCGTATCCAGAGCGGTGGAAGCAACTCCTCCTAAGCTCATGTTGGCCACCGCCGGCTTGACGTGGTTTTGGAGGACCCAGTTGACGCCGGCAATGACCCCGGAGTTGGTACCGGAACCATTGCAGTCCAGCACCCGAACCGCGTAGAGTCTAACCCCCTTGGCCACGCCATAGGTGGTCCCCCCCACCGTACCCGCCACGTGGGTGCCATGCCCATTGCAATCCTGCCCGTTACCGCCCAGGGCATCGTAGGCCACGAAAGCCCGACCGCCAAAATCCGCATGGGTGGTACGGATACCGGTGTCTATCACGTAAACGTTGACCCCAGCACCGGTAAGGGTGTAGGTGTAACGGGCATCCAGGGGCAGGCCCCGCTGGTCAATACGGTCCAGCCCCCAAGGGGGATTGGTCTGGGTGGCCTGAAGGCGTACGTAGGTATCCGCCTCTATAAACTCCACCCGAGGGTCCTTCCGCAAGGTATCCAGGGCACGGACACTCAACTGCGCCGCAAAGCCCTCTAGGGCTTCCGTATATACCGCCTGGATGCGCACCTCTTGCGGGGTCAATCCCAAGGGGGCCAAACCCTCCCGGTCAGCCTGAAGAGCGGCCAGCGTCGCCTCAGCTGCACCCTTCTTGAAGACTACGATGTATTGTCCAGGGACTGCATCCGGGCTTTCTGCGTTGTACACCGGGGCCAAGGTAGCCTCGGGCCCCCTAGCGGGACCCTGGCCTGTGGGCCCCACTTGGCACGCAGCCAAAAGCAGCAACACCCCGCCCAAAAGCCACGCCCGATACGTGTGGACCATACTTCCTCCTACGGTTAGGCAACGCTAAGGTGAAACCGGCCTCACCTTACGCCAAGGAGGAAGTTCCGTCAAGCCCCGCTTAGAAAGCTTCCCTGTTCAAAGTTCAAAGCCCTAGCGCCGTCCCCTACCCTATCTCCCCTTAAGATAGGGCCATGAGCCTTTCCTTGCGCGAGCGCGTGCAGGAGGAACTGGAGCGACTGAAACGGGAGGGGCTATACATCCGCCCCAGGGTCCTCGAGGCGCCCCAGGAACCCGTGACCCGGGTGGATGGGCGGGAGGTGGTGAACCTCGCCTCCAACAACTACCTGGGCTTTGCCAACCACCCCTACCTCAAGGAAAAGGCCCGGGCCTACCTGGAGCGCTGGGGGGCGGGAAGCGGAGCGGTGCGCACCATCGCCGGCACCTTCACCTACCACCTGGAGCTGGAGGAGGCCTTGGCCCGCTTCAAGGGGACGGAAAGCGCCTTGGTCCTGCAGTCGGGCTTCACCGCCAACCAGGGGGTTTTGGGCAGCCTCCTCAAGGAAGGGGACCTGGTCTTCTCCGACGAGCTGAACCACGCCAGCATCATCGACGGCCTCCGCCTCACCAAGGCCACCCGGCTGGTCTACCGCCACGCCGACGTGGACCACCTGGAAGAGCTTCTGAAGGCCCACGATACGGACGGCCTGAAGCTCATCGTCACCGACGGGGTCTTCTCCATGGACGGGGACATCGCCCCCCTGGACCGGATCGTCCCCTTGGCCAAGAAGTACGGGGCCGTGGTCTACGTGGACGATGCCCACGGGAGCGGGGTCTTAGGGGAGAAGGGCAAGGGCACGGTGCACCACTTCGGCTTTCACGGGGACCCCGACGTGATCCAGGTGGCCACCCTGTCCAAGGCCTGGGCCGTGGTGGGGGGGTATGCCGCCGGGGCCCTGGAACTCAAGGACCTCCTCATCAACAAGGCCAGGCCCTTCCTCTTCTCCACCAGCCACCCCCCGGCGGTGGTGGGAGCCCTCCTGGGGGCTTTGGAGCTCATCGAGAGGGAGCCCGAGCGGGTGGAGCGGCTTTGGGAGAACACCCGCTACTTCAAGGCCGAGCTGGCCCGTCTGGGCTACGACACCCTGGGGAGCCAAACCCCCATTACCCCCGTCCTCTTCGGGGAAGCCCCCGTGGCCTTTGAGGCCAGCCGCATGCTCCTGGAAGAGGGCGTCTTCGCCGTGGGCATCGGCTTCCCCACCGTCCCCCGGGGGAAGGCCCGCATCCGCAACATCGTCACCGCCGCCCACACTCAGGAGATGCTGGACCGGGCCCTCGAGGCCTACGCCAAGGTGGGAAGGAGGCTGGGCCTCATCCCCTAGGATGACCCCCTTACCCCGAACCAGCCTGGGCCAGGTGCCCACCCCCGCGGCCCTGGTGGCCTTCATGGTGGGCCTGGCCGAGGCCCCCCTGGGGGGGCGGGTGTTGGAGCCCGCCTGCGCCCACGGCCCTTTTCTGCGGGCCTTCCGCGAGGTTCACGGGGCAGGCTACCGCTTCTACGGGGTGGAGGTGGACCGAAAGGCCTTGGACCTCCCCCCTTGGGCCCACGGGGTGGTGACGGACTTCCTCCTTTGGGAACCCCAGGAGGCCTTCGACCTCATCCTGGGAAACCCCCCCTACGGGGCCCTGGGGGCGGGGGCCAGGATCCCCCCCGGGCTTCGGCGGCTTTACCGGGGGAGGTTCCGCACCTGGCGGGGGCGGTACAACCTCTATGGGGCCTTCCTGGAAAAAGGGGTGGAGCTCCTGCGGCCCGGGGGGCTTCTGGTCTACGTGGTGCCGGCGGGCTGGATGGTGCTGGAGGAGTTCCGGGAGCTGAGGGCCTTCCTGGCCCGGGAAGGGGCCCTCGAGGTCTACTACCTGGGCCGGGTCTTCCCTGGCCTCAAGGTCCGGGCCACGGTCCTGGCTTTCCGCAAGGGGGGAAAGGGGCTTCGGCTTTGGGAAGCCGAGGGCCTGGCCCTGGGAGCCTCCCCGGCCCCCCTCCTGGAAGACCCCCACTGGCAGGGAGCCATGATCCGCTTCCCCCACCCCGAGGGCCTGGCCCTGGAAAGGGAAGGCGTGCCCTTGGGGGAAGCCTTCCACCTCCACTTCGCCGCCCGCAGCCCCGAGATCAAGGCCCATCCCCTGACCCGCCCGGCCCCGGGGCCGGGGCTGGTGCCCGTCCTTACCGGGCGGAACCTGGGGCCAGGAACCGTGGACTACGCCACTCCCTACTCGGGCCTCTACTTCCCCAAGGGGGCGGTGCACCTCCTGAAGCCCTTCTACGCCCTGCCCCACCTGGTGGTGGGCCACACCCGCCACTACCGGGTGGTGGCCGCCTGGGACGAAAGGGCCTACCCCTGGCGGGAGGAGTTCCACCTCCTACCCAAAGAAGGGGTGCGGGTGGACCCCGAGGGCCTGGTGGCCTACCTCAACGGTCCCCTGGTCCAGGCCTACTACCGGGGGCTTTACCGGGAAGTGGTCCCCCACCTGACCCGGCCCATGCTGGAGAGGCTTCCCCTGCCCCGGGACCTCCTTACCGCCCGGTGAAGTAGACGCGGAGGACAAGCCCTAGGGCGAACAGGAGGCCCAAGGCCACGAAGAGCTCAGGGCGCTTGGGGGGGTCCTTGAGGCCGCGGTGGAACCAGCCCCCGGGCTCGAGGCCCCCCAGGTAGTGCAGCCCCGCCGCCAAGAGGAGACCGTAAAGGAGGTGGAGCCCCTCCTTGGGCCTAAGGCCCAGGAAAAAAAGGAGAAAGCCCAAGACCACCTGGAGGATGGCCACCCAGGCCACCCCCCGCAAACCGGCATAAAAGCGGGGAGGAAGGGGCCTCAGGAAGCCCCAAAGCCCCACCAGGGCCAAGGCGGGCACCGCCAGGAGGAGGAAAACCCCCAGGAGGGCGTGCAGGTAGACCAGAACCGGCATGGGGGCATCATAAGGCAGCGGCTGGGGGTGGGAAAGCCACCCATGCAGTTTGGACTTAAACCCAATAGACTAGGGAGGCTGGAGGGCACCTCAGGGCTTCCTCAAGGGAAAAACCGCCGGGAAGCCTATGGTATACTGGGAGGGTGAACTACGACGCATCGGCCATTAAGGTGCTCAAGGGGCTGGAGGGGGTCCGCCACCGCCCGGCCATGTACATCGGGGGCACGGGGGTGGAGGGGTACCACCACCTCTTCAAGGAAATCCTGGATAACGCCGTGGACGAGGCCCTGGCGGGCCACGCCACCGAGATCATCACCACCCTAAACCCCGATGGCTCCCTCACCGTGGAGGACAATGGCCGCGGCATCCCCGTGGACGTAATGCCCGAGGAAGGGAAACCCGCGGTGGAGGTCATCTACACCACCCTGCACTCCGGGGGCAAGTTTGAAAGCGGGGCCTACAAGGTCTCGGGCGGCCTGCACGGGGTGGGGGCCAGCGTGGTCAACGCCCTCTCCGAGTGGACGGTGGTGGAGGTCTTCCGCCAGGGCCAGCACTACCGCATCGCCTTCAGCCGGGGAGAGGTGACGGAGCCCCTACGCGTGGTGGGGCCGGCCCCTGAGGGCAAGACCGGCACCCGGGTCACCTTCAAGCCCGACCCGCAGATCTTTGGCCCCCTGGCCTTTGACCCCAGCAAACTCCGGGCCCGCCTGAAGGAAGTGAGCTACCTGGTGGCGGGGCTGAGGCTGGTCTTCAGGGACCTGCAGCACGGGCGGGAGGAGGTCTACCTGGACAAGGGGGGCGTGGCCTCCTTTGCCAAGGCCTTGGCGGAAGGGGAGGAACTCCTCTACGAGAAGCCCTTCCTTATCCGGAAGCAGGAAGGGGAGGTGGAGGTGGAGGTGGGCCTCATCCACACCAAGGGGTACACCGCGGAGATCCTCACCTACGCCAACATGATCCCCACCCGGGACGGGGGCACCCACCTCACCGCCTTCAAGGGCGCCTACAGCCGGGCCCTGAACCAGTACGCCAAGAAGGCGGGCCTCCACAAGGAAAAAGGCCCCCAGCCCACGGGGGATGACCTCCTGGAAGGGCTTTACGCGGTGGTGAGCGTGAAGCTCCCCCAGCCCCAGTTTGAGGGCCAGACCAAGGGCAAGCTCCTCAACCCCGAGGCGGGGAGCGCCGTGAGCCAAGTGGTCTACGAAAAGCTCCTGGAGATCCTGGAGGAAAACCCCCGCATCGCCAAGACCCTTTACGAGAAGGCCCTCCGGGCGGCCCAGGCCCGGGAAGCGGCCCGGAAGGCCCGGGAGCTGGTGCGGCGGCAAAACCCCCTGGAGTCGGACGACCTTCCCGGGAAGCTGGCCGACTGCCAGACGGAAAACCCCGAGGAGGCGGAGCTTTTCATCGTGGAGGGAGACTCGGCGGGGGGGAGCGCCAAGCAGGGCCGGGACCGGCGCTTCCAGGCCGTCTTGCCCCTCAGGGGGAAGATCCTGAACGTGGAGAAGGCCGGGCTTTCCAAGGCCTTGAAAAACGCCGAGGTGCGGGCCATGGTGGCGGCCATCGGGGCCGGGATCGGGGGCACGGGGGATGAGGCCCACTTTGACCTCGAGGGCCTTCGCTACCACAAAATCATCATCATGACCGACGCCGACGTGGACGGAAGCCACATCCGCACCCTGCTCCTCACCTTCTTCTACCGCTACATGCGCCCCCTGATCGAAGGGGGGTACGTCTACATCGCCCAGCCCCCCCTCTACCGCCTGCAGGTGGGGAAAAGGGTGGAATACCTCTACTCCGACGAGGCCCTGGCCGCCCGCCTCAAGGAGCTGGAGGGGAAGGCGTACGAGGTGCAGCGCTTCAAGGGCCTGGGGGAGATGAACCCCGAGCAGCTTTGGGAGACCACCATGAACCCGGAGAAACGGGTGTTGAAGCGGGTGGAGCTCCAGGACGCCCTGGAGGCCAGCGAGCTCTTTGAGAAGCTCATGGGCCAGGAGGTGGCCCCCAGGCGGGAGTTCATTGAGGAGCACGCCCGCTACGCCCAGCTGGACATCTGATGCCGGGCTGGCTGGACCAGGCGGTGGCCCTCCTCCTGAAGGAAGGCCGCCTCCTCCTTCAGGCCTACCCCGGGGCAGGCAAGAGCACCCTCTTCCCCCTGCAGGTGCTGAAGGCCCTACCCGGAAGGGTCCTCCTCTTTGAGCCCCGGCGGGTGGCCGCCCGGGCGGTGGCGGCCCGGCTGGCGGAAAACCTGGGGGAGCCCTTGGGGAAGACCGTGGGCTACCGGGTGCGCCTGGAGGGGAGGGAGAGCCGGGAAACGCGGCTTCTCGTCATGACCGAGGGCCTCCTCACCCGCCTCCTCCTGAAAGACCCCACCCTGGAAGGGGTTTCCGCCGTCCTCCTGGACGAGGCCCACGAGCGGCACCTGGAGGGGGACCTGGCCCTAGCCCTCCTCCTGCGGATCCAGGAAACCCTGCGGCCCGACCTGAAGCTGGCCCTCCTCACCGCCACCCCCGATGAGGACCTGGAGAGGGCCTTCCAGGGGGCCAGCCTGGCGGTGGAGGGGCAGAGCTACCCCGTGGAGATCCTCCACCTGACCAAGGCCCCGGAAGGCCCCCTGGAGCCCCTGGCCGCCCGCTACGCCAAGGAGGCCTTCCTGGAAGGGGAAGGGGACGTGCTGGTCTTCCTCCCGGGCAAGGCGGAGATTGAGCGGACCCGGGCCCTCCTCCAGGGGCTTCCCGCCTACCCCCTCCACGGGGGGCTTCCCCTGGAGGAGCAAGCCGCCCTCCTGCGGCCCGGGCCCCGGAAGATCGTCCTGGCCACGGACGTGGCCGAGACCAGCCTCACCCTGCCTGGGGTACGGCGGGTGGTGGACTCGGGCCTGGCGAAAAAGCCCCGCTTTGACCCCCGGACGGGGCTTACCCGGTTGGTCCTCTCCCCCATCCCCGAGGCCTCCGCCCGCCAGCGGGCGGGAAGGGCGGGGCGGGTGGGGCCAGGCCGGGTCTACCGCCTTTACCCCCAAGGCCCCTTCCCCCCTAAGCGGCCCGAGATCCTGGAGGCCGACCTCTCCCGGGCCCTCCTCCTGGCCCTGGCCTTCGGGGAGGGCCTCGAGGCCCTGCCCCTGCCCACCAAGCCCCCCGCGGGGGCCCTGGAGGGGGCCTGGCACCTCCTGGAGCGCCTGGGGGCGGTGGCAGGAGGGAGGCTCACCCCCTTGGGGAAACGGATGCTGGCCCTCCCCACCCACCCCCGCTTGGCGCGGATGGCCCTGGAGGCCGAGGCCCTGGGCCTCCTCCCCTTGGCCGCCGACCTCATGGCCCTCCTGGAGGAAAGGAGCCCTTGGGAGGGGGAGCCCGACCTCCTGGCCCACCTGGAGGGCCTCCTGGAGGCCCGCCGCCTGGGCAAAGGCCCCTTTCTCGGGGTGGAAAGGGCCGCGGCCCTGTGGCGGCGGCGCCTGGGAGCCCAGCCCCTGGAAAGCCTGCCCGCCCCCGAGGCGGTGGGCCGCCTCCTCCTCGCCGCCTACCCCGACCGGGCGGCGGAGGCCCTTTCCCCCGGACGCTACCGCCTGGCCACCGGCCCCCTCCTGCGCCTGGAAGCGGGGGGAGGCCCCCCCTACCTGGTGGCCGCGGGGGCGGAGCTGGGGCGGGTCCTCCTCTACGCCCCCCTGGCCCGGGAGGACCTCCTGGAAGGGGCAGAGGTTGCCGCCTGGGCGGGATGGGAGGAGGGAAAGTTTAGGGGCTACTTGGAACGCCGCTACGGGGCCCTGGTCCTGGAGCGGGTGGCGATAGACCCCGGGCCCCCTGGGGAGGCCCACCTGCGGGAGGCCCTCTCCCAGGGCCTTCCCCTCCCCGAGGAAACCAGGCAGGTCCTCCTCCGCCTGGGCTTCCTGCGGGCCCACGGGGTAGCGGTGCCGGAGCTCACGGAGGCCAGCCTGTTGCAAGACCTCTCCTGGCTCCTGCCCTGGGCCCAGGGGGTGCGGCGCCTTGAGGACCTCGAGGCCCTCCCCTGGAAGGAAATCCTCCTGGCCCTTCTGGGGGAGGCGCGGAAAACCCTGGAGGAGCTGGCCCCAGAAAGCCTCCCCCTGGGGGGAAAGCGGAAGCGCCTCCTCTACCGGGAAGGGGCCCCGCCCCTCCTTTCCTTGCGCATCCAGGAGGCCTTCGGCCTCAAGGAAACCCCCCGGGTCCTGGGGGGAAGGGTGCCGGTGGCCGTGGCCCTCCTCTCCCCCGCTGGCCGCCCGGTGCAGATCACCCAGGACCTGAAGGGCTTCTGGGAAACCCACTACCCCGGGGTGCGGCGGGAGCTCATGCGCCGCTACCCCAAGCACCCCTGGCCGGAAAACCCCTAGAGGAAAAGCTCGGCCCGGTACCCTAGGGCCCGGGCCCGCTCCACCAGGAGGGGGTTGTCGTCCAGATAAAGGGCCTCCTCGGGGGAGAGGCCCAAAGCGGCCAGGGCCAGGGGGAGGGCCTTGAGCTTCTCGGGGTGGAAAAACCCCGTCATCCCTTCGGGGAAGGGGAGGTCGGAAACCAGGTAAAAGGGCTCGGGAAAGGCCCTTTCCCGGGGGCGGAAGGCCTTTGGGTAAAGCCGGCTGGCCCCGGGGAAAAGGGCTTCCAGGGCCCCAGGGCCTTCCCCCCTGAGGCGGGGAAGGAGGTCGTAAAAGGCCTGGGAGAGGTAAAAGAGGGGCTCGCCGCTGGCCTGGGAAAGGAGGCGCAGGAGGTGGGGCTCCACCGGTTCGCAGTACACCCCGGAAAGGTCCAGGAGGTAGACCACCTCCCCAGGCTAGCGCAAAGGGATTATACTCGGTGCAAAGGAGGAAGCCATGCAGCTTTTCAGCGAAGCCTGGGCCCAGGCCTACTGCCAAAAGCTCTCGGAAAGCGAGGCCTACCGGAAGGCCGCCGCCACCTGGGAAGGCTCCCTGGCCCTGGCGGTGCGCCAAGACCCCGCCCAGGGCCTGCCCCAGGGGGTGGCGGTGGTCCTGGACCTCTGGCACGGGACCTGCCGCGGGGTGAAGGTGGTGGAGGGGGATGCCGAGGCCGACTTCGTCATCGAGGCCGACCTGGCCACCTGGCAGGAGGTGCTCTCCGGGGGCCTCGAGCCCCTCACCGCCCTCATGCGGGGGCTTTTGGAGCTCAAGAAGGGCTCCATCGCCGCCCTGGCCCCTTACGCCCAGGCCGCCCAGGAGCTGGTGCGGGTGGCGCGGGAGGTGGCATGAGGGCCGTGGTCTACCAAGGCCCCTTCCAGGTGGCGGTGGAGGAGGTCCCAGAGCCCAGGCTGGAAGGGGAGGGCGAGGCCATCGTGGAGGTGGAACTGAGCGCCATCTGCGGCTCAGACCTCCACATCTACCACGGCAAGATCGCCGGGGTCCTGCCCGGGACCGTCCTGGGCCACGAGTTCGTGGGGCGGGTGGTGGAGAAAGGGCCCCTGGTGCCCTGGGCCCTGGGGGAGCGGGTGGTGGGGAGCTTCCAGGTGGCCTGCGGGGAATGCCCCGCCTGCCGCCGGGGCCAGTACTTCGCCTGCCTCAAGGGCGGGGTCTACGGCTTTGGCCTGGCCCTGGGCAACCTGCCGGGGGCCCAGGCGCAACGGGTGCGGGTGCCCTTCGCCCGGCACAGCCTCTTCCCCATCGGGGACCTGCCCGCGGAGGAGGCCATCCTGGCGGGGGACATCCTCACCACCGCTTACGGGGGGGTGAGGCCCTTCCTCACCCCGGGGATGAGCGTGGCCGTGGTGGGCTCGGGGCCCGTGGGCCTCATGGCCCAGGCCGTGGCCCACGCCCTGGGGGCCGGGCCGGTCTTCGCCATTGACCCGGAGGAAAGCCGGCTGGAAAAGGCCCAGGCCCTGGGAAGCCTCCCCGTGAACCCCAAGGCCGAGGACCCCGTGGCCCGGGTGCGCAAGGAAACCGAGGGCCTGGGGGCGGAGCTGGTGGTGGAGGCCGTGGGGGGGGACGGGGAAGCCCTGAAGCTGGCCCTGCGCCTGGCGGGGCCCGGGGGGGTGGTGTCCAGCCTGGGGGTGCCCACGGCGGAGCGGCTGGACTACCCTTGGCTTCCCGCCTTCAGCCGAGGGATCACCCTACGGAGCGCCCTAGCCAACATCCCCCGCTGGATCGGGGAGGTCCTGGCCCTGCAGCGGGTGGGGCGCTTGCGGGGGAGCTTCGTCTTCAGCCACCGCCTGCCCCTGGGGGAAGCGGCGGAAGGGTACCGCCTCTTCCACGAGCGCCGGGCCACCAAGGTGGCCCTGGTGCCCTAAAGAACAAGCGCGCCGCCCGCAGGCGGCCTTTTTGCTCTGACCTTCTTAGTATACCACGGCTTGCCGTTATGTAAAGTGGTATGCGATAAATCCCCTCCTCCACGGGTCTTTCACCGGCCTATCCGAAGTAGGTCAAAATCCATCCCATTTGGGCAATGTGCCCTTCCCTCCCCTAGGAGGGCTAGCCTGAAGGGGAAGGGATAAGGAGGTGGCCTATGGCCCGGTACCTGGTGGTGGCTCACCGCACAGCCAAAAGCCGGGAGTTGGCCGAGAAACTGCAGGAGATCCAGGCCCAAGACCCCGAGGCCCGCTTCGTCCTCCTGGTGCCCGCCGTACCCCCCCAGGCTGGGTATACGAGGAGGGGGAGGTGGAGGCCCAAGCCCAAAGGGAGGCCCAGGGGGCCAAGGCGGCCCTCGAGGCCCAGGGCATCCCCGTGGAGGAGGCCAAACCCGGGGACATCTCTCCCCTACTGGCCCTGGAGGAGGAGCTCCAGGCCCACCCCGGGACCTACCAGGCCATCGTCCTGGCCACCCTGCCCCCAGGGCTTTCCCGCTGGCTGAGGCTGGACGTGCACACCCAAGCGGAGCGCTTCGGCTTGCCGGTGATCCACGTGGTGGCCCAGCCCTAGCCCAACCCATTCTCATCTTCCCCCCGTATACTCGGCCTGGTGTTGGGCCGGTACGCCCTCAAGGAGGTCCTGGTCCCCTACCTGGTGGGGGTCTTCCTTTTCGTAGCCCTTCTCACCTTTGACCTCCTCTCCAGCCTCTCCGGCGTCCTCCTGAGCCGGGGGGTAGGGGTGGAGGCCATTGGCCGGCTCATCCTCCTCCGCCTCCCCTGGACCCTGAGCCTGGCCCTGCCCCTGGGCCTGGTCTTCGCCATCCTGGTGGGGCTTGCCCGCCTCATCCGCCACTCGGAGCTCAAGGCCGCCTACGCCGCCGGGGTGCCCCCTTGGGCCCTCCTCAAGCCCCTAGGGCTTCTGGCCCTGGGGGTAAGCCTCCTCAACCTGGCCAACCTGGCCGAGCTCCGCCCCAGGGCCCTCGAGGCCTACGACGCCCACCTGGCCCGCCTCCTTTACGGGGAAGGGGGCCTGAGCGGGGTCTTGCGCCAGCAGCTCTACGCCCCCCCGGGCCTAGGGGTGTACTACGCCGAGGAGGTGCGCCCCGAGGTGGGCCAGAACCGCCTTTTCGGGGTGCGGGTGGTGGACCCACAGGGAAGGGTCTATAGCGGGGCGGAAGGGGTCTGGGACGCCGAGGGCTGGCACTTCCGGGGGTATGTGCTGGAAGGGGGGCGGCTCAAGCCCTTCCAGGGCACCCTCCCCTTCCCCGCCCAGTTCCGCCCCAAGGAAAGCCTGGGCTCCCGCGACCCCTACGACACCAGCACCCTAGGGGAGCTTTGGGAACGGGGCAAGGTGGAAAGCGGGGCCCGCTTCGCCCTGGCCCGCCGTCTGGCCGACGCCCTGGGGGGGTTTTTCCTGGCCTGGGTGGCCGCGGCCTTGGGGCTTTCCTTCCGCGAGGCCGCCTGGGCCTTCCTCAGCATCGTCCTCCTCATCTTCGGCTACTACGTCCTCTGGACCTTTTCGGCCCAGCTTGCCCGCTACGACGTGAACCCCTTGTGGGCCTTCCTGCCCAACGGCGCCTTCGCCGCCTTGGCCCTTGGGCTCACCTGGAGGTTGCGGTGAAGACCCTGGACCGGTACCTCCTGCGGGAAGCCCTGGGCCTCTTCGCCCTGGGGCTTGGCGTCATCGTCCTCCTCTTCCTGGCGGGGGCGGTCTACGAGGTCCTGGCCCCCCTGGTGGCCAAGGGGGCCGACCCCGCCACCCTCCTCCTCTACCTCCTCTACCGCACCCCCGAGGCCCTGGTGCGGGGAGCCCCGGTGGCCTACCTCTTCGCCCTCCTCCTCCTCCTCTCCCGCATGGCCGAGGACTCGGAGCTCAAGGCCCTCCTGGCCCTTGGGGTCAGGCGGGAGCGGGTTCTCCTGCCCTTCCTCTTCCTGGGCGGGGCCCTTTCCCTCCTGGGCCTCCTCCTGGGGGAGAGCCTGGTGCCCAGGGCCTTGGCCGAGGGTCAGGACCTCCTGAGGCGGCAGGTTTTGGAGCGTCCCCGGGCCCTCCTCACCCCGGGGACCACCTTCCAGGACGCCAAGGGCCGGGTGGTCTATGTGGGGGAGGTGGCGGGGGAGCGGATCGGGAAGCTCCGCGTGCTCTCCCGGGAAGAGGTGGTCTTGGCCGAGGCGGGACGCTTTTCGGGCGGGGTGCTCCAGGTAGGGGGGGGCCAGCGGGTGACCTACGAGGGGGACCGGCCCCGGACCCTGACCCGCTTCCAACGGGGGGAGCTGGTGCTCAAGGACCTGACCTTTGAGCCCTGGCAGAACCCCGCCAACCGCATGGGCCTGGCCCAGCTGCGCCAGGAGGTAGAACGCCTGCGGGCCCAGGGGGTGAAGGCGGGCCTCGAGGCCACCACCTACTACCGCCGCTACGCCGAGCCCGCCGCGGCCCTGGTCTTCGCCCTCTTCGCCGTGGGCCTGGCCTTCTACCTCCTCGGGGGATCGCGCAGCCTGGGCCTGGTGGGGGTGGCGGTCCTCACCTTCTTCTACTACGCCACCTGGAGCGTGGGGCGGATCATGGGGGAGCAGAACGCCCTGGACCCCCTCCTGGCCGCCTGGGGGCCCAACCTGGTCTACGGGGCCCTGGGCCTTCTCCTCTTCCTAGGAGGGCGGCGGTGAGGCCGTGGCTTTGGCTCCTCCTCTTCCTCCTGGCCCCGGCCTGGGCCCAGGAGAAGGCCCTCAAGGTCCTGGAGGCCGAGCGGCTGGAACTGAGGCAGGACGGGGGGGAGGAGGTGTACGTGCTCACGGGTAACCCCGTGCGCCTGGAGCGGGAAGGGGAGGCCATCCAGGCCCTGCGGGTGGTCTACTTCCGCGGGCGGAGGCTCCTTTTCCTCTCCGGGGAGGTGCGCTACCTGGACCGGGAGGGGCGGCGGATCGAGGCCGAGGAGCTGCAAATTGACCTAGGGGACGAGAGCTTTGACGCCCTGGAAGTGCGCATAGAGGCCAAAGACCTCCTCCTCACCGGGCCCCTATGCCAGCGGGCGGCGGGGGCCATCCTGCTAGAGAGGGGGTACGCCACCCCTTGCGCCGGGTGCGGGCAGGAGGTGCCCGACTACGCCTTCCGCGCCCGGGAGATCCTCCTCTACCCCGGGGACCGGGTGGTGGCCCGGGGGGTGGTGCTCCTCATGGGGGAGAAGCCCGTGCTGGAACTCCCCGTCCTCCTCCTTTACCTTTCCGAGCGCCGCCCCCGGCTGGAGCTGGGCCAGGACGAAGGCGGTGCCTACCTAAAGGCCGCCCTGCCCTACGTTTCCCCCCTGGGCCTGGGCTACACCCTCCTCCACTACTACGCCGGGCGGGGCTATGGCTTCGGCCTGGACCACTTCGGCACCGGGGAGGCCAAGGAACGCTACTTCTTCCTCCACACCCCCCCAGACACCTTCCAGTACCGGGGGGAGTACGGCCTGAAGCGGCCCGAGTTCGCCCTCTCTGCCCTCCTGGAGCGGGACGATACCCGGGAAAAGCTCTCCCGCTTCCGCCTGGAAGCCCTCCTCCCCGGCACCCCCACCCCTGGGGACTGGCGCTACGCCCTACGCCTGGAAGGCTTCCTGGACCACGACCCCACCACCCCCCCGCCCCGCAGCCTGCAACGCCTGCCGGAGCTGGAGGCCCAGACCCCCACCCTGCGCGAGGGCCCCTTCAGTCTGCAGGCCAGCCTGGTCCTGGGCCGCTACCTGGCGGAGACCAACCCCCTAAACCGTTCGGCCCGGGCCCTGGGCCCCTACGGGGAGGCAGGGCGGGCCCTCCTCACCCACGGGGAAAGCCTCCTCCTCACCCCCTGGACTGGGGCCAGCCTGCGGCTGGAAAACCGCTTCCGGGGCTTCTACTACACCACGCAAAACCCGGACGGGGAGTACGAGCGCCAGGTGGACTGGACCACCACGGCCAGCTTCCGCCAGGCCCTAGGGGGGGTAAGCGCCGAGCTGGGCTATGGCCGGAGCCTTCAGGAGGGGGAAAGCCCCTTCCGCTTTGACGCCCTACCCCAGCGGCGAAGCCACCAGGCCACCTTGGCCCTGGCTTTCCAGGAAAGGCCCCTCAACCTAGCCCTGCGCACGGGCCGGGATCTGGAAGCGGGCAAGTACCTGCCCCTGGAGGCCCAGGCCGGCCTCCAGGATGCAGGCTACGCCCTCAGCCTGGTCCACCGCCGGGGGCTTTCCGGGGAGGGCCCCCTGGAAACCCGGGCCGAGGGAAGCCTCACCCCTTACCCCTTCTCCCTCCGGATGAGCCTCCGCTATGACCACACCAAGGAGGTTTTTGACCCCCTGGCCCTCCAGGCCGGCTACGCCCTCCCGGGGGGAAGCCTCAACCTAAGCCACCGCCACGGCCTAAACGGTGAGGGGGCCCTGACCACGGACCTGGCCCTGAGCCTAAGGGAGGGCACAAGCGCCTACACCCTCCAGGCCCGCCGGGACTGGCGGCAGGACACCCTGGGCCTCCAGGGCCAGGCCATCTGGGGCCCGGAAAGCCTCTCCCTGCAGGCCAGCCTGGACCGCCAGGCCCTGGGCTACACCCTGGGGTTCCGCAGCGGAACGGCCCCCGGCCCCCTGGGGGAGCTGCAGCTTTCCGGGCGCTACCAGGAGGGCCCAAGGGGGACCAACCTCCGCCTGAGCCTGGTCCAGGCCCTGCCCGAGGTGGGCTTCCGCCTCACGGCCAACCTGCACCTGCCGGAGGTGGGGGACGAGGGGGTGTACCTGAAGGACGCCACCTTCAGCGGGGGAGCGGAGCTCTGGCCCCCCACCCCCGCGGACGAGAAAGGGGAAGGGGCCATCCCGGGGCTAGCCCTCTCCGGGGCCTTCACCTACACCAGGCAGCCCTCGAGGCCCGAGGGGTACACCCTGGCCCTGCGCAACTTCGGCCCCACCCTCACCTTCGTGGGCCGGGAAAGGACCAAGCTCCACCTGGCCGCCCTCCTCAGCCAGAACCTGCCGGGGGAAGCCCTGAGGCCCCGCTTCGTCCTGGTCCTGGACCGTTGCTGCTGGGCCCTGCGCTTCACCCTGGACGCGCAAAAGGGCAGCCTGGGCCTGGCCTTCCTCTACGGGGGGCAGGCGGCGGGCCTCCTCCTTTCCGAGGAGGGCATCCAACTGGGAGGTACGCGGTGAGAAGCCTCTTCCGCCTCTTCCCCTTCCTCCTCCTGGGCCTCTACGCCTGCACGGGCAGCCAAGAGCCCCTCCTGCCCGCCCTGGTGGCCGCAGGAGGGGAGGGCCAGGTGCGCTTCTTCCGCGCCCAGGACCTGCAGGGGGGCGCGGGGAGCCCCGTGGGCACTTGGAACACCCCGGGCCTTCAGGACCTGGCCTACAGCAACGCCTCGGGGCGGCTTTACCTGCTTTTCCCCGACCGGGTGGAGGCCTACGCCACCCAGGGCTTTACGGAAAACGCCGCCCCCCAAGCTCCCCCCCTGTCTGCCCCCTTGCCCGCGGACTGCACCGGGGGCTACCTGCGCCTGGGGCAGAACCGGCTTTTGGTCCACTGCCCCGGGGCGGGCCGGGCCTTCCTGCTGAACCTGGCGGACCTGGGAAACCAGGAGGAGGCCGACCTCACGGGCCTGCCCCCAGGAAGCCGCCTGGCCCTCTACCCCCAAAACACCCTGGAGCTTTTGGCCTACCTCACCGATACCGTCTTGGGCTACCGCCCTCCCAGCAACCCCACGGGAAGCCCCAAAGGGGAAGCGGCCCTGGGCCTTGCCTTCACCCCCAGCGACCTCCGGCTGGACCCAATCCGGGGCCGCCTCCTGGGGGCGGGCCGTGGGGCCACGGAAACCTACCTGGTCCGCTGGGAGGGAACCTCCCCTAACACCCCGTCCCTTGGACTCCAGGGAGCGGTGCGGCTGGCCCTGGACCCGGTCCAAGGCCTGGCGGCCTACGGCGGGGGCTTCCGCGCCCTGGAGCCCCAGGACTCCGGGCCCCGTCAGGGCTTTTCCACCTATGGGGCGGGGCTGGTGGGCCAGGACGCCTACCTGTACCTGGCCCGGGGGAACCTATTGGAGGTCTACGACCTCCAGGCCAACCCCTTCCCGGCCTCGCCCCAGGCCACCGCCCTCCTGGGCTTTAGCCCCAGCGCCCTGGCCTTCATCCCCGTAGAATGAGGCCATGCTCCAGGGCAAAGCCTTTTTGGTCACGGGGGCGGGCGGGGCCTTGGCCCGGGCGGTCATCCCTGCCCTGCACCGGGCGGGGGCCAGGCTGTTCCTCTCCGACCCCCGTCCCGAGCGCATGGCGGAACGGGCCCAAGGGGTGGGGGCGGAGACCTTTGTGGCCGACCTGACCCGCCTCGAGGAGGCCGAGGCCCTGGCCCGCTTCGTGGAACGCCAGGCCCCCCTCCACGGGGTGGTGCACACCGTGGGCGGCTTCGCCGCCGGGCGCTTCCTGGACTCGGACCCCGGGCTTTACGACTGGATGCTGGACCTCAACCTGCGCACCACCTACAACCTCCTGCGGGCCGTCCTCCCCTACATGGAACGGCGAGGGGAGGGCTTCTTTGCCGCCATCGCCGCCGGGCCCGCCTGGACGGGGAGCGGGCCGGGCCGGGTCCTCTACACCGTGGCCAAGACCGCCCTGGCCAGCCTCCTCCGCTCCCTGCAGGGGGAGGTGGAGGGGGTGCGCTTCCTCGTGGTTTACCCCATGGGCACCCTGGACACCGAGGCCAACCGCCGGGCCATGCCCGAGGCCGACCCCAGTCGCTGGATCGCCCCCGAGTTCCTGGCCGAGGCCATCGTCCTAGCCGCCTCGGCTAGGGGAGGGAGGCTTCTGGAGCTTCCCATCTACCCCCCCACCTAGCCCCCACCCAGGCCCCCAGGGCATCGGCCACCAGGTCCCAGCCGAAGGCCTCCCGGCCAGGGATGAAGCTTTGGTGCCACTCGTCCCCCACCCCGTAGAGGAAGGCCCCGAGGAAGGCGGCCCGCCAGCGGCCTAGGCCGAGGCCCAGAAGCCCGCCCAAGAGGAGGTAGGCCAGGAAGTGGGCGGCCTTGTCCCAAGGGTGGGGGAGGCCCGCCCCCGTGGCGGGCTGGTGGGAAAGCCAGAAGAGGAGGCCCATGTGGAGAAGGGCCAGGACCAGGGCCCAGGGGCGCCTCATGCCTCTTCCACCAGCTCCCAGAGCACCCCCAGGCCGAAGGAGGGGTGCAGAAAGGCCACCCGGTGGCCGCCAAAGCCCGGCCGGGGGGTTTCGTCAATGGCCTGGGCCCCCTCCTGGCGAAGCCGGGCCAGGTCCTCGAGGATCCGGGGCGTGGCGAAGGCCAGGTGGTGAAGCCCGGGGCCCCGCTTGGCCAAAAAGCGGCCCACAGGGGTATCCGGCCCCAGGGGGGCGAGGAGTTCCAAAAGGGTCTCCCCCTCCCCCTGGAGCATGGCCACCCGCACCCCCTGGGCCGTCACCTCCCCCTCCGCCAGGACCCGGTACCCCAGGAGGAGGTAGCGGGCCTTGGCTGCCTCGAGGTCCTCCACGGCAATCCCCACGTGATGGAGCCGCATGGGGCTATTCTAGCCCCTCCAGGATGCCCCGGGCCGCCTGTAGGCCGGAGAAGAGGCATCCGCCCAGAAAGGTACCCTCCAGGGCCTTGTACCCGTGAAACCCACCCCCGCCAAACCCCGCGGCCTCCCCGGCGGCGAAGAGGCCCGGGAGGGGCTTCCCCCCCGGGGTGAGGGCCCGGCCCTTGAGGTCGGTCTGGATGCCCCCTAAGGTCTTGCGGGTCAGGGTCCAAAGGCGCACCGCCACCAAAGGACCCCCCCGGCCCCCCAGGAAGGGATGGGGCTTGGCCACGCGGAAAAGGCGGTCCCCACGGTAGCGGCGGAAGCCCCAAAGGGCCTGGACCTGGGCGTCCTTGGCGAAGGGGTGGAGGAGTTCCCGGTCCCGGGCCTTGACCTCCCGCTCCAACCCCACCGGGTCCAGAACCCCTGGGGCCAGGGCATCCATCTTGCTCAGGAGCTCGGAAAGGTCCTCGGCCACTAAAAAGTCCCGGCCCCGCTCCAAGAAAGCCCGCACCGGGGCCGCCGGGCCCAGAAGGCGGTTTTGCATCACCCGAAGCCAGCTTCTGCCCGTCAGGTCGGGGTTCTGTTCCGAGCCTGAGAGGGCGAACTCCTTCTTTAGGGTGGCGAGGTCCAGGATGAACCAGCTCCAGTCCCACCCCCTCTGGCGCAGGTGGCGCAGGGTTTCCAGGGCGTCAAACCCGGGGAAAAGGGGCGGGGGAAGGCGCTTTCCCGTGGCGTCCACCCAGAGTGCGGAAGGCCCGGGGAGGATGCGGATCCCGTGGTGGCTCCAGATGGGGGTGTGGTTCTCCACCCCCTCGGGGTAGTGCCACATCCGGTCCAGGTTGACCAGCCTGGCCCCCGCCCTTTCCGCCAGGAAAAGCCCGGCGCCGTCCACGTGGTCCGGCACCCCGGAGAGCATCCTCTGCGGGGGCTTGCCCAGGCGCTCGGGCCAGAAACGGCGCACCAACTCCAGGTTGCCCCCGATCCCCCCGGTGGCCAGGAGGACCGCCTGGGCCCGGTAGCAAAACTCCCCCAGGGCCCGCCGGCTTGTGGGGACGCCCCGGGGTTTGGGGTCCTCCTCCAAGACCAGGCCCGCCACCCCCACCGCCTTTCCCCCCTCCACCAGGACCTCCTCCGCGCGGTGGCGCAGGCGGACCTGGAGGAGGCCCCGCTCCTCCAGTTGTCTCGCCCGCCGCAGAAATGGTTCCAGAAGCCCCGGCCCCGTGCCCCAGACGATGTGGAAGCGGGGCACGGAGTTGCCATGGCCGCTGGCCAGCCCTCCGCCCCGCTCGGCCCAGCCCACCACGGGGAAAAAGCGCACCCCCATGGAGGCCAGCCAGGCCCGCTTCTCCCCTGCGGCGAACTCCAGGTAGGCCTGGGCGAAGAGCCTCCCCCAGTGGTCCTCCTCCCGATCGTAGGCGGCCGAGCCCATCCAGTCCTGGAAGGCCAGCTCCACCGAGTCCCGGATGCCCAGGCGCCGCTGCTCCGGGGAGTTCACCAGGAAAAGCCCACCGAAGGACCAGAAGGCCTGCCCCCCAAGATGGGCCTCCTGCTCCAGGAGGAGAACCCGCTTGCCCTTGGCCGCAAGCTCCGTGGCCGCCACCAGGCCCGCCAACCCGCCCCCTACCACGATGGCCTCGGCGTCCATAGGTTATGGGGATTGTACCCGGATCAGAGGTCGTACCAGGGGGGTTTGCCCCGGAAGAGCTCCACCTCCTCCCCCAGGAGGTCCTTGGGGGCCTCCTCGAGGCGGATCACCTGGGGGGGGCAGCTTTCCACACAGGCCCCGCACCCGGTGCAGGCGGCCACCCGGAGGCGTAGGACGTACTCCTCCCCCTCCCGCACCCGGGACACGGCCTCCGTGGGGCAGACGTTGGTGCAGACCGGGCAGAGGGTGCACCCCTCCTCCACCCGGATCCGGGGCCAGCGGACCTCCGGGGAGCGGCTTGCGGCCAAGGCGCGCAGCCGGAGCTCGGCGGGGAGGCCCTTCTCCTCAGGCTCCTGGGGCAGGGGCAGCTCGGGGACCAGGTCGGCGGCGGTGCGCTTGGCGCTCCCCATAAGGGCCTGGAAAAGCTCCCGCCGCCCCACCTTCTCTCCGGGAAGCTCCCCCTGGCGCACCTCCACCTCCACCGGGAAGTAGCGCCGGGCCTCGGCGGCCATGCGCTCCAGGTGCTGGGGCACAGAAGCCCCCCCTACCCGGCAACCCTCACACGCCCCCCGGGCCAGGACCACCCGGCCAAAGCGGCTTCCCGCCTCGGCCAGAAGCCCCGGGGTGAGGCGGCCCAGGCACAAGACCTCCTCCCCCTTGCCCTCGGCCTTGGAGCAGCGCAGCTGCCCCTTGCCCCGGATAAGGGCCTCCTGCACCCCCCCGAGGGGAAACTCCAGGGCCACCCCCGGGCAGACCCCGGTGCACAGGCCGCAACCGGTGCACAGGACCTCGTCCAGCTCCACCCGCCACCCCTCGAGGCGCACCGCCCCCTTAGGGCAGGCCTGGTGGCAGCGGTCGCACCCCCCCACGCTGTTCTTGTAGAGGAGGCAGCGGGCCTCGGTGTAGCGGGGCCGGGGGTCCGTGGCCTTGAGGAAGGCCTGGAGCAGGTTATCCAAGAAGCCCATCTAGCCCCCGGGGAGAAGGTCCCGTATGGCCTCGAGGAAGCGGGCGAACTGGGGGAAGTCCAGTTGCTGCTGGTTGTCGGAAAGGGCCACCTTGGGGTTGGGGTGGACCTCCACGTGCACCCCGTCCGCCCCCACCGCCAGGGCCGCCCGGGCCAGGGGGGCCAGGAGATCCGTGCGCCCGGCGGCGTGGGTCACGTCCACGATCACGGGCAGGTGGGTCTCCTGCTTGGCCAGGGCCACGGCGGAAAGGTCCAGGGTGTTCCGGGTCCAGCGCTCAAAGGTGCGGATCCCCCTTTCCGCCAGGATCACCTGCTCGTTGCCCTGGGAGAGGATGTACTCGGCGGCATAGAACCACTCCTCCATGGTGGCGGAAAGCCCCCGCTTGAGGAGGACGGGCCTGCCCGCCCTGCCCACCTCCTTGAGGAGGGCAAAGTTCTGCATGTTGCGGGCCCCGATCTGCAGGATGTCCGCGTACTCCGCCACCACCTCCACATCCCGGGTGTCCATGACCTCGGTGACGAAGACCATGCCGAAGGCGTCCGCCGCCCTGCGGCCAATGCGCAGGCCCTCCACCCCCAGGCCCTGGAAGCCGTAGGGGCTGGTCCTGGGCTTGAAGGCCCCACCCCGCAGGACCCTCACCCCCTTCCCCGCCAGGAAGCGGGCGGTCTCCAGCATCTGCGCCTCGGACTCAATGGAACAAGGACCGGCAATGAGGAGGGGCTTTTCCCCAAAGACCACGTCCTTGACCCGCACCCTCGTGGGCTCGGGCTTGTGGGCCTTGGAGTAGAGGAACTTCTTCTGGTCCTGGCGCTCCTCCAGGTCCAGGCTGGCCTGGAAGATCTCCTTGAAGAGCTTGCGGATGGTCTCCGCGGGGAAGGGGCCGGGGTTTTCCGCCGTGAGGTAGGCCAGCATCTCCTCCTCCCGCTTGGGGTCGTAGTGGGGCAGGCCCAGCTCGGTCTGGATGCGGCCTATCTCCTGCACCAGCCGCCCCCTTTCCGAGAGGAGGCGCAAAAGCTCCCGGTTCACCCGGTCCACCTCTTTCCTTAGGGCCAGGATGCGCTCGTCCATAGGCTTCAGGCGGTTTCTTCCTTGGGCCTAGCCCGCTCCGCCAGGCGGGCCACCAGGACGGAAACCCAGTACAGAAGGAGAAGGGGGCCGGTCACGATGGAAAGGGAGACGATGTCCACCGTGGGGGTGATGACCGCCGCCAGGGTGAGGAGAAGGACCACGGCCACCCGCCAGTTGCGGGCCAAAAAGCCCGAGGAGAGGATCCCCAGCCGGGCCAGGAGGTAGCTCACCACCGGCATCTCAAAGACCAGGCCCATGACGCTCATCATCATGAGCACCTGGCCCATGTAGCGGCCAATGGAGATCTGGGGGGTGATCACGTCCCCCAAAAAGCCCAGGAGGAAGGGGATGGCGAAGGGCAGGAAGCCGTAGTAGGCGAAAAGCGCCCCTAGGGCGAAGCTGAACCCCGCCCCCAGGAGGAAGGGGGCCGCCAGGCGCTTCTCGTGCTCGTAAAGCCCCGGGGCGATGAAGGCCCAGACCTGGTAGACGATGAAGGGCAGGGCCAAGACCAGGCCGCCGAAGGCCGCCACCTTGAGGGAGACCAGAAAGGGCTCGGTGATGTCCAAGACGATGAGGTTGACCTGGATGCCGTTCTGGGCCGCCGCCAGGTCCAAGGGCCGCTTGAGCCAGTCCAGAAGCCCCACGCGGAAGCTCCAGGCCACCCCGGTGCCCACCACCCAGGCTAGGAGGGACCAGAGGAGGCGGGCCCTCAGCTCTTCCAGGTGTTCTACCAGGGGGGCTTCCTTCAAGCCTTACGCTCCTCGGCCTCGAGGGCCTTGGCCGGGGTTTCGGCCTTGGGCTTGGGCTCCTCCCGCACCTCCACGCTCTTCTCCAGCTCCTCGCGGATCTCCTGCGCCCCCCGCTTGAACTCGCGGATGCTCTGCCCCAAGGAGCGGCCAAGCTCGGGGAGCTTTTTGGGCCCGAAGATGAGAAGGGCCACCACCAGGATCACCAGGATTTCCGGCATGCCCAGGTTCATAAACCCCAGTTTAGCACCCAGACGGAAAGGGAGATGAAGCCCTACTCCCCTTCCCGCTTGCGGCGGGCGTAGCCCTCGAGGTTGCGCTGCCGCCCCCGGGCCACGGCCAGGGCCTCCTCGGGGACATCCTGGGTGATCACGCTCCCCGCCCCCACCATGGCCCCATCCCCCACCCGCACCGGGGCCACCAGGACGGCGTTGGAGCCGATGAAGGCCCCCTTGCCGATCCAGGTGCGGTGCTTGCGCTTGCCGTCGTAGTTGGCGGTGATCACCCCGGCCCCGATGTTGGCCCCTTCCCCCACCTCGGCATCCCCCAGGTAGGCCAGGTGGCCGGCCTTCACCCCTGGGTGGAGGAGGCTATTCTTCACCTCCACGAAGTTGCCCACGTGCACCCCCTCCCGGAGCACCGCCCCCGGGCGCAGGCGGGCGAAGGGCCCGGCGTCGGCCCCCCCGGCGATCACCGCCCCTTGGGCCACGGTGTGGCCCAAGACCCTGGCCCCAGGCTCCAGCACCGTGTCCTCCAGAAGGGCGTAAGGCCCCACCTCGGCCCCCTCGCCGATCCGGGTCTTCCCCTTGAGGACCACCCCAGGCCACAGGGTCACGTCGGGGGCCAGCTCCACGCTGGGCTCGAGGTAGACGCTCTCGGGTAGGATCATCCGCACCCCCCTTCGCATCCACTCCGCGCGCAGCCGGGCAAGCAGGATCCCCTCCACCCGGGCCAGCTCCTCCCGGGTGTTCACCCCTAGGGCCTCCTCGGCGGCCCCCCGCACCGCCGCCACCCGCTTCCCGTGGGCCCGGTAAATGGCGATGAGGTCAGGAAGGTAATACTCCCGGGCGGCGTTCTCGTTCCTCACCTCCTTGAGGGCCCGGAAGAGGAAAGGGTCAAAGGCATAGGCCCCGGCGTTCACCTCCCGGATGGCCCGCACCTCGGGGGTGGCGTCCTTCTCCTCCACGCTCCCCAAGACCTCCTCCCCCTGGCGCAGGATGCGGCCATACCCCGTGGGGTCGGAGAGCTCCACGGTGAGGAGGGCCATCCCTGCCCCCTCCCCCACCCTTTCCAGCAGGCCCCCTAGGGTGCTGGGGGAAAGCAAGGGGGTGTCCCCTTGCGTCACCAGGGTGGGACCGGGGAAATCCTTCAGGAAGGGCTCGGCCTGCAAGAGGGCGTGGGCGGTGCCCAGCTGCTCTTTCTGAAAGGCCACCTCCACCGGATACCCCTCCAGGGCCTCCAGGACCTTCTCCTTGCCGTGGCCCACCACCACCACCAGCTTGGCCGGGTTCAGGGCCAAGGCGGTCTCCACGGCGTAGGCCAGCATGGGCTTGCCGAGAAGGGGGTGCAGGACCTTGGGCAGCCGGGACCGCATCCTAGTCCCCTGCCCGGCGGCCAGGATCACGTGGGCGTGCATAAGGCTATGCTACCCCAGGGCCTTGGCTCTTTGGCCCAGGCGCCGGAGCATGTACAGGGCAAGAAGGATGAGGGGGAGGCTCACCACCTGGGTGGCGGTGAAAAGGCCGATGCCCAGCTCGTCGTTCCGGTAGACGGGAAGCCACAAGGGGTTGAGGCGGAAAGGCTCCTCCAGGACCGAGCGCAAGACGCTGTACCAAAGGAGGAACTGCCAGAAGGCATAGCCGTCAAAGGGCCTCTTCCGCAGCCAAGCCAAGGCCAGGGGCAGGAGGATGAGGCCCACCAGGGCCCCGTAGACCTGGGTGAGGTGCACCGGGCCCCGCAGGAGCTCCTGGCAGCTGTACACCTGGGCGATATCGTCAATCCCCGGGCAGATCCCGGGGAAGCCCTTGGCCCACTCCGGCCAGGTAAAGCCGATGGGCAGGGTGGTGAGGCGGCCTGCGGTGTCGGAGCCATTCATCAGGTTGCCGATGCGCCCGGCAAGGATGCCCAGGGCCACCCCGGGGGTGGCGGCGTCCAGGTAGGGCCAAAGGGGGTACCCCCGCCGGCGGTGGTAGTAGAGGAAGACCAGGGCCCCCCCCAGGATGGCCCCGTGGAAGGAAAGGCCCCCGTGCCAGATGTAGAGGATCTCCAGGGGGTTTTCCAGGAAGTACCCGGGGGAGGTGAGGACATAGCCCAGCCTGGCCCCCACCACCCCAAAGACCACCGCCCAGAAGGCCACGGTTTCAAACTTTTCCGCATCCAGCCCCCAGGCCCTAAGGCGGCGCTTGGCCAGCTCAAACCCCAGGAAGATGGCCAGGGTGAGGAGAAAGCCGTACCACTGGATGCGCAGGGGACCGATCTGGATCATGGTGGGATCCACGCTTTACCTCCCTTCAAGGTTTGGCCAAAGGGCGAGAAGCTCCTTTTCCGTAAAAGCCCCCTCCAGGAGGGGCTCCTCCCCCACAAGGAGGACCGGCACCCGCCACGCGTAGCGGGCCAGGAGTTGGGGCTCCTGGTCCACCAGGCGGCGGACATAGGGCACCCCTAAGGTCCAGAGGGCCCGTTCCGCCCGCTCGCATAGGCCGCACCCCTCCCGGGTGAGGAAGACCAGCTCCATGGGGGGAAGCATACCCTATGCCGCTAGAAGATGGCCCGGAGGACCAAGAGGCCCATGGCCACGTGGACCAGGGTCTTGGCCACCACCCCCCCCAGGAGGCCCACCAGGGTGCCCCAGGCCGCCCTAAGGGCCTCATCCGGCCTTCTTCCCGAAAGATATTCCAAAAGCCAGGCCAGGAGGAAGGGGAGGACCAGGACCCCCACCACCCCCAGGAAAAGGCCCAGCACCCCTCCCAGGAAGGCCCCCCAGAGCCCCGCCCGGCCCGCCCCGTATCGCCTGGCCCCCAGGAGGGCCGCCACGTTGTCCAGGGTCATGGCCAAAAGGGCCAGGACCCCCAGGGCCAGCCAAGCGCCCACGGAAAGCTCCCGGAAGCCCAGGAGAAGCTCGTGGAGGAAGGCCCCCAGGAGGATGATGAGGGTGGCGGGCACAAAGGGGAGGAGGGTGAGGCCCACCCCGGCCACCCAAAAGGCCACGAAGAGCCAGTCGGCTAAGGCCTCCACGGGGCCAGCCTAACGGGGCCCAGGATGAGAAGGAGGAGGGACATCCGCCACCGCCAGAGGGCGTAAGCTCAGGAGCGAGGAGGCGGGTATGGACTTTGGCCTACCCAAGGAACGCGCGCGCCTAAAAACCCTCCCCCCCTTCGGCGAGGAGGTGCGGGAAGGCCGGGTGGCCCTCACCCCCCAGGGGGTGCGGGAGCTTTCCGCCCGGGGCCACCGGGTCTACGTGGAACGGGGAGCAGGGGAAGCCGCCGGGTTTCCCGATGCCGCTTACGAGGAGGCGGGGGCCCGGCTGGTGAGCCGGGAGGAGGCCTTCCGCCGGGGCGAGGTGGTGCTGAAGGTGGCCCGGCCCACCCAGGAAGAGGTAGCCCTCCTGCGCCCCGGGGCCGCGGTCATGGCCTTTTTGCACCTGGCGGTGGCCGAGTCGGCCCTGGTGGAGGCCATGGCGGCCAAGGGGCTCACGGCCATCGGCTACGAGCTGGTGGGGAATGAGGGGAAGCGCCCGGTCCTCAAGGCCATGAGCGAGATCGCTGGCCGCCTGGCCCCGCAGCTGGCAGGGCGGCTCCTCGAGGCCCCCACGGGCCCAGGGGTGCTGCTCTCCGGCCTGCCCGGCATCCCCCCGGCGGACGTGGTCATCCTGGGGGCGGGCACCCTGGGCCGGGCCGCCGCCCGGGCCTTTTTGGGGGCCGGGGCCTCGGTCTACCTCCTGGACAAGGACCTCCCCGCCCTGGAGAAAGCCGCCCGCGAGGCCCCCGGGGCGGTGACCGCCCTGGTCACCCAAAGCCGCCTGGAGCGGTATGTGGGCTTCGCCGACGTGCTGGTGGGGGCGGTGGCCGTGCCCGGGGAAAAGACCCCGGTGCTCCTGAGCCGGGAGCTCCTGGCCCGCATGCGCAAGGGGGCGGTCCTCCTGGACTTCGCCATTGACCAGGGAGGGATTGCCGAGACCAGCCGGCCAGGGGTCTACCAGGAACTGGGCATCACCCACTTCTGCCTGCCCAACGTGCCCGCCCTGGTGCCCCGGACCGCCAGCCACGCCCTCACCGCCACCCTTTTGCCCTTTTTGCTCCAGCTGGAGGACGACCCCTTGCGGGTGCCCGAGCTGCGCCAGGGGGCCTACCTCCTCCTGGGCCAGAAAGGAGGCCACCTCGAATGAGTTACCGCAAAAAGCTCACCTCCCCCGAGGACGCCGTGGGGCTCATCCGCTCCGGCATGCGGGTCTTCGTTTCCGGCAACGCCGCCACCCCCACCCCCCTTCTCAAGGCCCTGGCCGCCCGCAAGGACGAGCTGGAGAACGTGGAACTGGTCCACCTCCTGCAGATGGGGGAGGATCCCTTCGCCGCCCCGGAGATGGAGGGCCACTTCCGGCGGCGTTCCCTCTTCGTGGGCCCTGCGGACCGGGAAGCGGTGAACCAGGGCCGGGCCGATTACGTGCCCATCACTCTCCACCAGGTGCCCTGGCTCTTCAAGCGGCGGGTCCTGCCCCTGGATGCGGCCATCGTCCAGGTCTCCCCTCCCGACGAGCACGGCTTCTGCTCCCTGGGGGTGGAGGTCATCGCCACCAAGGCGGCCCTCGAGGCCGCCCCCATCGTGATCGCCATGGTGAACCCCAGGATGCCTAGGACCCTGGGGGACACCTTCGTCCACGTCTCCCGCTTCAGCGCCATCGTGGAGCTGGACTGGCCCCTACCCGAGCTGAAGCGGGAGGGGTTTGGCGAGGTGGAGCGGAAAATCGGGGAGCACGTGGCTAGCCTCATTGAGGACGGGGCCACCTTGCAGATGGGCATCGGGGCCATTCCCGATGCCGTCTTGGCCAGCCTCACGGGCCGGCGGGACCTCGGGGTGCACACGGAGATGATCTCCGACGGGGTCCTCGAGGCCTTTGAGAAGGGCCTCATCACGGGGGCCAGGAAAACCCTGCACCCGGGCAAGGTCATCGGCACCTTTGTCCTGGGCTCGGAAAGGCTCTACCGCTTCGTCCACGACAACCCCCTTTTTGAGCTCCACCCCACGGACTACGTCAACGACCCCTTCGTGGTGGCCCAGAACCGCAAGATGGTGGCCATCAACTCCGCCATCGAGGTGGACCTCACCGGCCAGGTGGTGGCCGACTCCATCGGCACCCGCATCTACTCGGGCTTCGGCGGCCAGCTGGACTTCATCCGCGGGGCTGCCCGGAGCGAAGGGGGAAAGCCCATCATCGCCCTCCCCTCCACCGCCAAGGGGCATAGCCGCATCGTCCCCTACCTGAAGCCCGGGGCCGGGGTGGTCACCACCCGGGCCGACGTGCACTACGTGGTCACCGAGTGGGGGATCGCCGAGCTCTTTGGCCGCTCCTTGCGGGAACGGGCCTTAGCCCTCATCGGGGTAGCCCACCCCGACTTCCGGGAAGAGCTGATGAAGGCGGCCTGGGAGCGGAAACTCCTGCCCCGAAGCTACCCCGGGGCCTCCCTCCCGGCCAAGGACGAGCCCCGGTCTTGACAACGCCTCCCCTACACCCCTAAATAGGGGGCGATGCCGACCCCAAGGAATAGACCGGCCAGGGGGTCCTCGGAAGGCCCCCGGGCCAAGACCCCCTCCCCCGGGAAGGCGGAGGCCACCGCCTTGGTGGTGGTGGAATCCCCGGCCAAGGCCAAGAGCATCCAAAAGATGCTGGGGGCGGGATACGAGGTGCGGGCCAGCCGCGGCCACGTGGCCGACCTGCCCGAGCGGGAGCTGGGGGTGGACGTGGAGCGGGGCTTCGCCCCCACCTACGAGGTGAAAAAGGACAAGAAGCCGGTGGTGGAGGAGCTCAAGCGGGCCGCCCAGGGCAGGCGGCTCCTCATCGCCACCGACCCCGATCGAGAAGGGGAGGCCATCGGCTGGCACCTGGCCAGGCTCCTGGGCCGCGACCCCCAGGAACCCCTAAGGGTGGAGTTCCACGAGATCACCCCCAAGGTGGTGCGGGAGGCCGTGGCCAGGCCCCGCCCCATTGACCAGAACCTGGTGGACGCCCAGCAGGCCCGCCGGGTCCTGGACCGCCTTTTGGGCTACAACCTCTCCCCCCTCCTTTCCCTGGAGTTCCGCAAGCGGGCCCTCTCCGCGGGCCGGGTGCAGAGCGTGGCCCTGAGGCTGGTGGTGGAGCGGGAGGAGGCCATAGAGGCCTTCCGCCCCGAGGCCTACTGGACCTTGGAGGGCCGCTTCGCCGTGGAGGGGCAGGAGCTGGCCGCAAGCCTCCATGAGGTGGAGGGAAGGCGGCTTTGGACGGGGCAAGGGGATAAGGAGGGCCGGCTCCACCTGCAAAGCGAGGCCGAGGCCCAGGCCCTGGCCGAGGCCATGCGGGGCCTGCCCTTCCGCGTGGCCCAGGTGGAGACCAAGGAGCGCCGCAAGGCCCCCCCACCCCCCTTCACCACCTCCACCCTGCAGCAGGCCGCCAGCAGCCGCTTGGGCTACACGGCCAGCCGCACCATGCGCATCGCCCAGCGCCTCTACGAGGGGGTGGACCTCCCCGAGGGCACCGTGGGCCTCATCACCTACATGCGCACGGACTCCGTGCGGGTGTCCCCGGAAGCCCTCCAGGCGGCCCGGGAGGCCATCGCCCAAGCCTTCGGTCCCGCCTACCTGCCCGAGTCTCCCAGGGTCTACAAAAACCGCCGGGAAGGGGTCCAGGACGCCCACGAGGCCATCCGGCCCACCGACCCCAGGCGCACCCCGGAGGGGGTACGCCCCTACCTCTCCGAGGAGGAGTACCGGCTTTACGACCTCATCTGGCGCCGCTTCCTGGCCAGCCAGATGCGGGAAGCCCTGTACGACCAGACGGTGGTCCTGCTGCAGGACCAAGGGGAGAAGCCCCGCTTCACCTTCCGCGCCGCCGGCTCGGTGCTGCGGTTTGAGGGGTACCTGAAGGCCTGGGGCCGGGAAGGGGAGGAGGAAGAGGAGGCCCCGGTGCCCGCCGTGGCCCAGGGGGCTGAGGCCAGGCTCCTAGGGGTGAGGCCGGAAGGCCACACCACCGAGCCCCCGCCCCGCTACACCGACGCCAGCCTGGTCAAGGCCATGGAGGAGCTGGGCATCGGACGGCCATCCACCTACGCCCCCACCCTGGAAACCCTGGAGAAGCGGGGCTATGTGGAGCGCAAGGGCCGCACCCTTCTCCCCACCCTCTTGGGGCGGCAGGTCACCCGTTACCTCAAGGAACGTTTTCCCCAGGTGGTGGCCTACGAGTTCACCGCCCGCATGGAGGACCGCCTGGACCAGATAGAGGAGGGTAAGGCCCCCTGGCCCCAGGTGGTGTGGGAGTTTTACGAGCCCTTCCTGGGGGAGCTGGCCCAGGTGCCCAAGAAGGCCTGCCCCCGGTGTGGCCGCCCCCTGGAGCTCAAGGTGAGCCGCTTCGGGCAGTTTCTGGGGTGCACCGGCTACCCGGGGTGCACCTACACCGAGCCCCTGGAGAAAAAGGAGGCCGAGGCCATCGGGGAAGTCTGCCCCCGGTGTGGCCGTCCCCTCCTGCGCAAGGAGGGGCGTTATGGCAGCTTCATCGCCTGCTCGGGCTATCCGGAATGCGACTACACCCGGGACGATGGGAAGGCCACCGGCCACACCTGTCCCAAGTGCGGGGGAAGGGTGCTGGAGAAGCGAAGCCGCCGGGGTAAACCCTACTACCGGTGCGAAAGCTGCGATTTCCTCTCCTTTTACCCCTTGCTGGACAAACCCTGCCCCGCCTGCGGCTGGCCCCTGGCGGGAAAGGGGGAAGGGGCCTGCCTCAACCCCAGTTGCCCCGCCCATGACCCCAGGCTGCAGCCAAGCCCCCGGGAGGAAAGGACCAAGGCTTCCGGCAAGGGGGGCAAGCCCAAGGGGAAGGCCAGGGCTTCCTCCCCCAAGCCCCCACAGGACTGGGGGGACCTCATCCCCTTCCTGCCCGAGCTTCCCCCGGAAGAGCGCCAGGCGGTGGAGGCCCTGGCCCAGGGGGAGGCCCTATCCGAGGAAGGGGCCAAGCTGGCCAAACGCGCCCTTTTCAAGCTGCGCATGCGCAAGGGGCGGGCCAGGAAGGAGGTAGCCCCCACCTGATGCAAAGCTTCAAGCTCCACCTCCTGCGCCTGGCCCGGGAAGGGGTGGTGGAGGTGCCGGGGCTACCCGTGCGGGCCTACGCCCTGCGGGAGGAGGAGGCGCGTTCGGGCCAGGGGGTGTTTTACGTGGTCCTCGAGGGGGAGCTGGTCATCGACCTGCCCGAGGGCCGCTACCTTCACCTGAAGCGGGGCGAGGGGGCTAAGGTGAGCGAGCCCCACCGCCTCCTGCCGGTGGAGAAGGCGGTGCTTTTGCAGGTGGGGTAGGCCCCACCCGGTAGACCGCCCCCCAGGGACGGTAAAGGCTCAGCAGCCTCTCCTCCCGCACCCGGCCATCCCGGTAGCGCACGGTGCGGCGCACCTCCACCCGGGCCCCCTCGGCGGCGAAGTCCACCTGCTGGCGCACCCCCGGGGGCAGGGAGGGGTCCAGCACCTCCTTGGGGGGGAGGGGAGGCTTGCGCTCGGAGACAAAGGGGCCTTCCCAGCGCACTTCCCGGTCCTTGGTGCCGAAGAGGTGGAAGCGAAGCCGGGTGCCCACCACCGAGCGCTGGACCCAGAGGTGGCCCGGGGTGTCGTTGAGCACGCGAAGGTCCTTGTGGGGGGCGATGACCGCGGCATCCAAACCGGTGGGCTTGTAGTAGGCCACCTGGTAGCTGTGGGCGTGGCGCTCCAGGATGGGGAGGCCCGCGAAGAAGAAGGCGCGAAACAGGGTGGTGGAAACCTGGCAGACCCCACCCCCAATCCCCTGTTCGGTCCGGTCCCCCACGATGACGAAGGCTTCCCGGTACCCTGCCTCTTCGCTCACCGGGCCCAGGGCCTGGTGGAAGGAAAAAGGCCCCGGGGGGATGAGGAGGCCGTCCAGCTTGCTGGAGGCCAGGAGGAGGTTGTGCAGCCGGGCCCGGCTGGAACCGCGAAAGTCCGTCTCCCCCGTGGCCAGGTGTTCCCGCACCCCCAGGGCGTAAAGGGCCTTCAGGCTGGGTTGGGGCGGGGTGTAACGCACGGGCAGGCGGAAGCTTCCCTGGCCCGCGGCCAGGGCCTGGCGGTAGGCGGCCAGGACCTCGGCCTCGTCAAAGGACAGGCCCTTCTTCTCCACCCCCCGCCACCTTCCATCCTGCAGGATGAACCGGGGGGGCCGGGGGGGGCGGGCAAGCCGCTTAAGCAGGGCCAAGAGCTCCCCTTCCGAGGCCACGGGGTAGCGCTGGACCCCGGTGTAGGTCAGGAGGCGGCCCTCCTCTATGGCCTCTTCCTGTAAAACCAGGAGGGCTTCCATTGGGGAACCCTTCGCCCCCATGCCCCCCAAGAGGAAGGCCAGGGCCCAGGCCAAACCCACCCGCATGCCCCAAGGCTAGCACGGAAGCGGAAAATCCCCTGTGCATACCCCCACCCCCCTTGCCGCCCCAGGAACCCCATGGTAGCTTCGGGCTTAGGGCCCAGTTTTCACACCCTTTTCACACCCTTGCCCCACACTGGGACCTGTGAAAGGAGGCAGAAGATGAAGGCTAAAGGCTTTACCCTGATCGAGCTGGCCATCGTGATCGTGATCATCGGCATCCTGGTGGCCATCGCTGTACCCAGGTTTGTAGACCTGTCGGGCGACGCAAAGGACGCTGCGGTACAAGCCACCGCCAGCTCCGTGCGCTCGGCCTACGCCATCTATGTAGCCCAGAACAAGGACTATCCCGACTACTGCTCCGACGTGCTCAACGGGTTGGAAGGGGTCAATATAGGTAGCGGATCCTCCAGCGTAACCCTGGCGGGCAATGTGGTGGTCTCCTGCGCTAACGCAAATCCTGCGGCTGGCAACGCGGACATTTCCGTCTACGCCACCGGGGCCAAGACCTACAACTCGGCTACGAATGCCTTAAAGGTCAACTTGCGTTTCAAATAGAGATGCGCCCCAGCACCCCCCCCTCGGTGCACCCCGTCCTCGAGGGGGGGATGCTTCTTGGCCTATGGGCGGCCCTGGTAGCCCTTAACCCCTGGGGTAAAGAGTTCACGGCCATATGGAATTCCCCCCGGGAAGTGAGCATGGGCACCTTTGTGTTTGCGGCCCTTTTGGGGCTTCTTCTCCGCAGAAACAACCTGCCCGATCCGCCAAAGAGGAATGTTTCCGCACCCCTTTGGGCATCCGTAAGCTTCCTCGCCTTTGGGTTAGCCGCCACCGTCTATTCTCCCCAACCCATCTGGAGCTGGACAGGTTACCCCAGCGTGGGGGACGGACTTCGCTTTTGGGCCCTGGGGATAGCCTTTGCTTGGAGCACTTACTTGGCCCTGGAAACAGGCCTTCTCAAACCCCGGCTTTTGGTGGCCGCCTTACTCCTGGCCCTAGGAACCCATGCTTTGGCCATTTTCCCCCAACTTTTCGATTGGAAATTAGACTATACACAAACTTCTGGACAAACCTATGTGCGCTGCTTTGACTTGGAAAGAAGCTTCTGCCAAGAAAACCCAAACGCAACCGCTTCTGGAATCCACCGAAGCCACATGCCTATAGGCCTTACTTCCCATCGGGGTCATGCGGCTGGCGCTTTAGCCCTTCTAAGCCTTTTTGTTGCCGGTCTCTATGTCCAAAGACCAAACCCCAAACTTCTTTTTCTCTTCGCCCTGGGAGCCCTTGCCCTCTGGTTTACGCAGACCCGCGGTGGATGGATGGCGCTTTGGGGCATCCTCCTTTTTCTGGTCTTAGCTTTCTCCGTGAAGCGCTCTGCCTTAGCCCCCCTTGCCTGGCATCTTTTGGGGATAGGCCTTCTCACCTATGGTGTTTACTGGGGAGCCGGCAAGCTTTTGCCAACAGAGATGCGGTCTTTCGGGGAACTTGGGGCTTCTTTTGACAAAGTAAACACTTATACTTCTGGCCGTTTGGATTTATGGCAAAAAGCTCTGACGGCCTTCCCCATTAGGCCCCTTTTGGGCTGGGGATTTGACGGTTACGCTCGTGCCTACCCGTATGGCGTGGACTGGAACGGTAAAGACCGCCCTTTGCTTCCCCAGGGACTTAAACCCCCGGTACAGGTGGTGCTCGGGGAAGATCGGCTGATTTATTTGGAAGACCGCCACGGTCTTCGCATACTTGCTCCAGCTCCTTATGCCAAGGCTCATAACCTGTTCTTGGACCTGCTTCTTTCGGTGGGCATCCTGGGGGGGATCTCCTACCTTTTGTGGCTGGGGCTGGCCATCAAACAGGCAACCTGGCCGAAATTTCCTCTCCTTTTGGTCCTGCTAGGCTACTTGCTTTTTGGGTTCACCTGGTACGACAGCATTCACGTAACCCCCATTGCCCTGTTGGCCCTGGGCGCCTCTTTCGCCAGCGAAACCGTATGGCTAAAGAAGGAATAACCCTAGTAGAGTTGGCAGTGGCCATCGGCATTGTGGCGATGATCCTCGCTTTGGCCGTGCCGAGATACACCGACCTTAAAGGGATGGCCCAAAAAGCCCAGAGGCAGGAGGTCTTGCGGAATTTACGCTCCACCTATGCCATTTACGTAGCCCAGCACCGCACCGTCCCCACCTGGAATGCCCTAAAAACCCTCATGGGCGAGCCTACCAACCTCCGGCTCTCCTCAAGCTGCCCTTCTGGCACCACCGTAGCCTATTGGGACCATAACGAAAACGCCGCCTGCAACGTCGGAGAACGTTTGGCTTACCTGTACGCCGATGAAGCCTGCACTCTTTTCCTCATTGGCCTAAGCTCCACAACCGTGACCGTCTCCATCCGGTGCCTTAGGGGACACCCGGAAACGTTAGACTAAAGGAGGAGGCATGCGACAGGGATTCACCCTAATAGAACTGGCCCTGGTCCTCCTCATCGTGGGGGTCCTGGTGGCCGTGGCCGTGCCCCGGTTCCTGGACCTCTCCTTACAGGCGGAGCGGGCCGCAGCCCAGAAAACCCTTTTGGCCTTGAACTCCACGGTGCGGATCCTCACGGTACGGCTAGGCCGCCCTCCCACCCTGGACGAGGTCTGGGAAGCCCTGGATTCACCCTATAAAAAAGACGTCTGGGAAGAACCTTTCCTAAAACGAAATCCATACGGCTCCTACAACTATCAGATCGTCCTCCGCTACCGCCCCGGAAGGGAATACTGCATGGACGGCTACAACCCCCTGGGCGGGCTGGCGGAAGCAGGAAGCCCCAACGAGCCCAGGGCGCAAATCGTGGTCTTCCGGCCCTACACCTCCGGGCATGGGGACTACTACCAGGGGGAGTTTTAGCCATGGGAAGGAGGGGGTACCTGGTCCTCACCTTAGCCCTGGCCTTGGTGTTTTTTGGGATCCTCCTCCTGCCCTCCACCCTTCTCGCCCGCCTCAACGCCGAGCGCACCCTGACTTCCCAATCCGCCTTGCAAGCCCTGTATCTGGCCGAGGCCGGGGCCTGGGAGGCCATAGCCCGGCTGGATAGCCAAAACGGCCCCGGCCAGGCTGTTCAGGTCTGCCGCACGGCTGGGGCTTCGTGCACCCCCGCCTCACCCGAATACGTGGGGTGTTACACCTATAGCACCACCCAACCCACGGACTGCACCGCCCCTTCCCTACCTAGCGGGGGCACGGTAACCCTATGGGGCTTCGGAAAGACCAAGGGAGGAAGCGTCCGCTGGGTGCGGGTGAGCTACGATACGGCCAACCAAACCGTGCTCTCCTGGGAGGTGCTGCCGTGAGGAAGGGCTTCACCCTGGTGGAAGCCGCCGTGGCCCTGCTCCTGGTGGGGGCGGTGGTGTACATGGTGTTGGCCCTTTCGCAGACCCTACGGGCCGGAACGGCCACAGGACCCCAGGAGGAGGTCCTACAAGCGGCAGAAACCCTTTTGGAAGCCGGGGTTGCAGCGCCCACCTGCCCTACCAGCGCCTCGGTAACCCTGGCGGGCAAGGCCTACCGGATCTGCCGCCAGATGGCTGGGGTTTCCCTTTCCCCCCCCAGCAACACCACCCTGCAAGCCTTTACCTATCGCTTTGAGGATGTTGCCCAGGGAGAGAGCTTTTTCCTCACCCAGATTTCTTGGGAAGGCTCTCCTCCCCCTCCCCCTCCCAGCCCCAACTTCAGCGCCTCTTGCCGAAAGGTATCCCCAAATCGGCTACGCATGGAGATCAGCAACACGGGAGCTACCATCTCTACCAAGGTTCTTTCCCTTTCTTGGAATGGGGAAGGTAAAAGGCGTCTCAAGGAGATATACCAGGGAAGCACCACCCTTTGGTCGGACAATAAAGGCGTCAAAAAGGGCTCCCAGGTTTCCTTGAGCCAGAGCCTTACCTTTGGAAACGCAACCTTAGACTTCACTTTTGACAAAAACTTCAAAACAGGAAGCTACACCTTCACCCTACAGCTTTTCGTAGGCCAAGGCAACAACCAAACCCCTTACACGGTTTCCTGTTCTGTGGGGTGGTGAATGACCGCCAGGGGAGTTTCCCTCATAGAGCTAGCCGTGGTTTTGGCCCTGGCCGGGATTTTGGCCCTGGCCCTATCCTCCCTTTTGCTAGCCGGCGTGCGAAGCCAGCAGGAAACCCCGCTCCTGCAGGCCCAGGCCCTGGCCCAGGACCTGCGGGACCGCCTGGGAGCGGACCTGCGCAACACCACCAGCACCGGGGTGATTGCCCTGCTGGGGCAAAGCCCAACCGCCACCAGCTTCATCGCCGAGGTCCAGGTGGGAACCGGCAAGGTCTGCGTCCAGTACCGCCTGCAAGCCTCGGTGTTGGAACGGCGAAGTTGGACGGGAAGCTGCACCAGCCCCACGGGTACCTTTAGCAAGGCCTTAGACCCCGCCCTCCTTCCCTTCGCGGCTTTTTGCTACGACGACCCCAACGCCCCGGGCACCGTGGCCCTGATGGACGCCCCCTGCACCCTAGCGGACCTAAACGGCAAGGGACTTACCCTTCGGCTTTCAGGGCGGGATTACCCCTTCCCGCCCCTGGTGATCTCCCTCCGGAGCGGTTAGACTGTGCCCAGCCTGGCCATGCACCTCCTGTTTCCCCGCCGTGACCGGATCCTGCGCCTCAAGGAAGGTGCGGTGGAGGTCATCCCAGCCCCGGACCTTGTGGACGAGGAGGGGAAACCCCGATACGAGAGGCTCTGGTACCACTTGCGGGGCCTCGAGGCCAGGGGCGGCTACCTGGGCCTGGGCCCGGAGTTCGCCCTCCTGCGCCTCCAACCCTTCCCCAGCCTGCAAGGGTTTCCCCTGGAAGAAGCGGTCCTGGCGGAGGCGGAACGGAGCCCCCTCTTCGCCGGAGAGGAGCTCCTTGCCGACTACCTCTTGGTGGCCCCCGAGGACGAACGGCGGGTGCGGGTGCTCTATGGGGCCATGCCCCGGAGGAGGGCAGCCTGGCTCTATCGGCTCCGCCCTGCTAGGGTGGAACCCTTACCCCTCCTCCTTTGGCGCTACGCCCTGGGGCAAAGCCGGGGGACAAGCGTTTTGGTGCTGGAAAACCTGGCCCACACCCTGGCCCTCTTTGAGGGCGGGGTGCTTAAGGGCTTCCGCTACCTGACCTCGGGTGCGGACGAGGGCAGCGAGCGGCTCACCGAGGAGGTGGTCCGTTCCCTGGCCCTCTTCGGCCATCCGGGAAAGGTGGAGGAGGCCTGGGTGCTGGGCCTGCCCACCCCTCCGCCCCTGCCTCCCGGTCTGCCCGCGCAAAGGGTAGAGCAACTGGCCCCCCTCAACCTGGCGGAGGCGGCCCTAGCCAAGGAGCTTTCCCTAGACCTGAGGCCCAGACGAAAAGCCTTGGGGGAGGGTCTTCCCCGGGAGGCCCAGGTGGCGGTCTTCCTGGCGGCCCTCTTCTTCGCCATGGGGCTGGTGGGCAAGGGGGTTTTGGAAAACCTGAAGGCAGCGGAGGCGCGGCGGGCCGAGGCCCTAAGGCAGCAGGTGGAACTCCTCCGGGCCCAGACCTTCCAGCCTGCGCGCCCTAGGGGCCTGAGCTTGGAGGAGATCCTCCGGGTGGCTGCAGAACGCCCCGAAAACCTTTGGCTTACAACCCTCACCGCCGAGGAAAACCGGCTCTTCCTGGCAGGCAAGGCCCTGGATCCCTATGCCCCCTTGCTTCTAGCCCGCCGCCTGGGGGGAAGACCCGGCCCCATCCAGGCCTCAAGCGAGGGGGAACGGGGGCCAAGGGTCTACACCTGGGAGGTGGAAGTTGCCAAGGCCGAAGCTCGGTGAACTCCTCCTGCGCCTAGGCTACCTCACGGAGGAGCAACTGCAAGGAGCCCTGGAGGAGCAGGCCCGGACGGGGGACCTTCTGGGGCAGATCCTTCTCCGCCGGGGATACGTGCGGGAAGAGGACCTGGTGCGGGCCCTGGCCGACCAGCAAAAGGCTCCCCTGGTGCGGGTGGGGGAGCTTTCCCCGGACCCCAAGGCCCTGGCCCTCCTGGACCCCCGCTTCGCCCGGGAAAAACGGGTGCTGCCCTTCCGGGTGGAGGGCAACCGCCTCCACGTGGCCATGGCCCACCCCTCCGACCTGGCCCTGCTGGACGAGCTTCGCTTCCTCACCGGTAAGGAAATCCAGCCCTACCTAGCCCCTGACCGGGAGATCCTGGAGGCCCTGGACCGGCTTCTAGCAGAGGAGGCCAGGCCCCGACAGCCAGAAGAGGCCCAGGCCTCTCCCCCTGCAGAGATGGACCTGACCCTCGAGGCCATGCCCGCCGTCCGCCTGGCCCAAGCCCTCTTGGAAAGGGCCATTGCCCTCCTGGCCAGCGACCTCCACCTGGATCCAGGGGAAACCCAGCTGGTGGTGCGGGCCCGGGTGGATGGGGTCATGCAGGAACTGGAGCGCTTGCCCAAGGACCTGGAGGCCCCCCTTTCCGCCCGCTACAAGGTGCTGGCGGGCATGGACATCGCGGAAAGGCGTCGCCCCCAGGACGGGCACTTCTCCTTTGCCTTTGAGGGGAAGCGCTACGAGGTACGGGTGGCCTCGGTGGGGAGCCTCCACGGGGAAAAACTCACCCTGCGCATCATCTACCCCACCGGGGTGCGGCTGGGCCTTCTGGAGCTGGGCATGCTTCCGGAGGAACTGGCCCTTTTCCAAAGGCTCATCCGAAGGCCACACGGGATTCTCTTCGTCACCGGGCCCACGGGAAGCGGTAAAACCACCACCCTTTACGCCGCCCTGGAGCAGCTCTACACCAAAGACAAGACCTTCGTGACCATTGAAGACCCCGTGGAGTTCCCCCTGGAAGGGGTGGTGCAGATCCCCGTCCAGCCCAAAATCGGCCTTACCTTTGCCGAGGCCCTGCGCAGCGTGCTCCGCCTGGACCCGGACGTCATCCTGGTGGGGGAGGTGCGGGACGGGGAAACCCTGGACACCGCCCTGCGGGCGGCCCTCACCGGGCACCTGGTTCTGGCTACCCTGCACGCCAACGACGCCCTGGCCGCCGTTACCCGGCTTTTGGAAATGGGTGCGGAACGCCACCTCCTGGCCTCTACCCTCATCGGCACCGTGGCCCAGCGCCTGGTGCGCCGGGTATGCCCCCAGTGCGCCCGGCCCGCACCCCTTTCCGAAGAAGCCCGCCTCTTTTTCGGGACCGAGGCCCCGGAGGAGGAGCTGCGGGGCGAGGGCTGCCCCTACTGCCGGGGCACGGGTTACAGGGGACGGGTAGGGCTTTACGAGGTCTATGCTCCCGACCGCGAGGCCCTCTACCAGCTGGGGCAGGGGGCCGGGGAAGGGGATCTCCGCCAGCTGGCCGCCCTAAGAGGGCACCGGGATCTGCGCCAGGTGGGGCTTTTGCAGGTGCGGGCGGGGACCACCACCGGGGAGGAGCTTCTGCGGGTGCTTGGGCTTTGGGAGTAGGGAATGCGCTTCCTCTACGAGGCCACCGACGAAAGGGGAGAGCGGGTCTACAGGGGGGTGCTGGAGGCCCAAAACCCTCAGGAGGCCCGCAAGCGCCTGCGGGAGATGGGCCTCTACCCTCTGCGCTTGGAACCGGGGCGCCGTCCCCCCCGGGGACGGGTTCCTCTGCCCGAACTCGTCCTCTTCATGGAGGAGCTGGCCACCCTGGTGGGGGCAGGGGTACCCGTGGCCCAGGCCCTGCACACCCTATCCTTAGAAAGCCGCCATGCCCTCCTGAAGGAAGCCGCCCGAGGGGTGCGGGAACGGGTGGAGGGCGGGGAAAGCCTGGCCCAGGCCATGGGCCACTACCCTGAGGTCTTCCCCCCCCTGGTGCGGGCCCTGGTGGCAGCGGCTGAGGTGGGAGGGGCCTTGGAGGTGGTCCTGCGGCGGATCGCCGAGTACCTGGACAAAAGCCACGATCTGCGGGAAAAGGTGCGGACCGCCCTCCTTTACCCCTCCTTTGTGGTCGTCGTCCTGGTGCTGGTGGTGGCCGTCCTCCTCCTCTTCGTCATCCCCGTCTTTGCCCGGCTCTACGGGGCGGCGGGGGCGGAGCTTCCCTGGCCCACGCGCTTCTTGATTGGC
Organism: Thermus sp. CCB_US3_UF1; assembly: GCF_000236585.1. Classification (NCBI taxonomy): domain Bacteria; kingdom Thermotogati; phylum Deinococcota; class Deinococci; order Thermales; family Thermaceae; genus Thermus; species Thermus sp. CCB_US3_UF1. The sequence goes on along the minus strand of NC_017278.1, from coordinate 416,171 downwards.
ACCTCGCTCTTCGTGCGCCAGAACGCCCTGTGGATCCTCCTTTTCCTCCTGGCCCTGGCCTACTTCCTACGGGCTTACCACCGGACCCCTGGGGGAGCGCGGCTTCTGGACGGGCTTTCCCTCCGCCTGCCCCTGGTGGGGCCCATCCTGCACAAGGCGGCCATGGCCCGCTTCGCCCGCACCCTGGCCACCCTCTACGAGGGAGGGGTGCTGATCACCCAGGCCCTCGAGGCCACCCGTAACGTCTTGGGCAACGCGGCCTTGGCCGAGGCCCTGGACCGGGTGCTGGAACGGGTGGTACGGGGGGAGTCCCTGAGCGCGGCCATGAGCCGGGAACCCCTTTTCCTCCCCATCCTGGTCCGCCTGGCCCTGGTGGGGGAGGAGGCGGGCAACCTGGAGCGGATGCTCTACCAGGTGGCCTTCCACCTGGAGCGGGAGGTGGACTACGGGGTCAAGCGGCTTTCCTCCAGCATAGAACCGGCCCTGACCGTGCTCCTAGGGGGTATAATGCTCCTGGTCGCCCTGGCCTTGTACCTGCCCCTCTTTGACCTTTCCCGCATCTTACGCCGATGAAGCCCCCTATCTGGCTCTGGTTCCTCCTGCCCTTGGGCGTGCTCCTTTGGAGCGCCCAAGGGCTTTTCTCCGCCTACGCCGGCTACCGGCAGGCCATAGAGGCGGTGCGGGCCCTGGAGCGGGAAAGTGAAGCCCTGGCCCGGGGCCTGCCCGCCGCCTTAGCCGAAGCCCCGGTGAAGGCGGAGGCCCTCCCTGCCCTCTATGAGGAACTGGTCCGCTTGGCCGAAGGGAAAGGCCTAGCCCTAAAACGCCTGCAACCGGAAAGGGAAGCGGTCCAGGTGGGGGAGGTGCGCGCCTGGAGCCTGGGCCTGACCCTGGAGGGTCCTTACCTGGGGGTACTGGCTTACCTCGAGGCCCTGCCCAAGGCGGACAAACCCCTTTGGGTGGCAGGGTACGCCCTGTCCCCGGTCCCGGAAACCCGGGGGGAGAGGCTCACCCTGGACCTAACCCTGCGCATCCTCGCCCCATAGGCCCACCGCCCGGTAAAGGGCCGCCTCCTCCTCTGGGGTCAGGTAGCGGGCCTCCCCCCGGGCAAGCCCCTCAAGCCCTAGGGGGCCCAGGGCCAAGCGCTTGAGGTACAAGACCCGGTTCCCCCGGGCCGCGAACATGCGCTTCACCTGGTGGAAGCGCCCCTCGAGGAGGGTAAGCTCCACCCGGGTGGGGTCCTCCCCCCAGGCAAGCAGGGCGGGCAAAAGCCTCTCCCCTTCCAGAACCAGCCCCTCGGCAAAGGCCTGGCGGTCGGCCTCGGTGGCCGGGTGAAGGAGGTGGACCAGGTAGCGCTTGGCCACCTTGTGCCGGGGGTGGGTAAGGCGGTGGAGGAGTTCGCCGTGGGTGGTGAAGAGGAGGAGGCCCTCGGTGTCCTTGTCCAGGCGGCCCACCGGGGAGAGGTCCCGCGTGGGGAAGCCTTCCAGAAGGGCGTAGACCGAGGGCCCCTCGGTGCGGCTGGTGACGTATCCTGCGGGCTTGTGCAGGAGGACATGGTGGTGGCGCCGCACCCGAAGGGGCTTCCCATCCAGCTCCACCGTGGCCCCAGGGGGCACGTGGCAGCCGGGGTCCCGCACCTCCTCCCCCGCCACCCGCACCCGACCCCCTCGCACCAGGCGGGCCACCTCCTTGCGGCTTCCCAGGCCCAGGCGGGCCAAAAGCCTATCCAAGCGCTCGCCCCTCACCCCTCCTGCCCTCCTTCCAGCCACCAGAGGCCTCCCTCACCTGCAGGGAAACCTCAACAAAGGCTTCCTCCAACGCCGCAAGCAGATAGGGGAAGCGGGCCTCCGGAGTAGCCCCTTCAGGCCCAAGGCCCCCGCCTGATGGGCCTTGAAGCTAGCCCAGTCGCCATCCCCCTCCCGGAAGTCCCCCGCCGCCGGGCGGAGGGTGCGGAGGGCCTGGGCCCGCCAGGGCCCGTAGGCTTCCCGCTCTAGCGGCGCCATCCTCCTTATCCTAAGGGGCATGAGGCTCTACCAGCTGGACAGCTACGCCACCCATTTCCAGGCCCGGGTGGAGAGGGCCTGGAGCGACGCCCGAGGGCACTACGCCGTGCTCTCCCAAACCCTTTTCTACCCCGAGTCCGGGGGGCAGCCCGCGGATACTGGGGTCCTGCGGGGAGGGTTCGGGGAGGTGCGGGTCCTCCACGCCTACGAGGAGGAAAAGGCCTTCGGGAACGTGGTCCACGTCCTGGAGCGGCCCATCCCCGAAGGGGAGGCGGTGGAGGGGGAGATTGACTGGCCCAGGCGCTTCCGCCACATGCAGCGCCACACCGCCCAGCACCTCCTCTCCCAGGCCCTCCTCCGGGCCGGGGGGTACCACACCGTGGCCGTGAGCCTGGACTCGGCGGTGTGCACCGTGGACCTCGAGGAGGAGGCAGAGGAGGAAAAGATCCGCCAGGCCGAGGCCCTGGCCAACTTCGCCGTCTACGCCGACCACCCGGTGGAGGCCTTCTTCGTGACCGAGGAGGAACTCGGCCACTACCCCCTAAGGCGCCCCCCCAAGGTGCAGGGCCAGATCCGCCTGGTGCGCATCGGGGACTTTGACCTGGCCGCCTGCGGCGGCACCCACCTGAAGACCAGCGCCCAGGCCGGGCCCATCAAGGTGCTCAAGTGGGAGCGGTACAAGGGGGGAAGCCGGGTCTACTTCACCGCGGGCTGGGAGGCCCTGGAGGACTACCACGCCAAGCACGCCCTCCTCTCCCGGCTGGCCCTCGGCTTCTCCACCAACCCCCTGGACCTGGAGAAGCCGGTGCGGCGGCTCCAGGAGGAGCTTCAGGCCTTAAAGGGGGAAAACCTGGCCCTCAAGGAGGCCCTGGTGGAGGCCCTTCTGCCCCGGGCCTTGGAGGCGGGCACCCTCTTGGTGCCGGGGCCGGCGCTGGGGGAGCTGGCCAAGAGGCTTTTGGCCTGGAAGGAGCGCACCTTCCTCCTCCTCTCCCCCGAAGGGCGCTTCGCCCTTTTGGGCCCCGGGCGGGAGGCGGTGCTGGAGAGGCTCAAGGCCCTGGGGGCCAAGGGCGGGGGAAAGGAGGTGGTCCAGGGGGCCCTGCCCCGGGAACGGGTGGCCGAGGCCCTGGCGGGACCCTTAGGCTAGGGGCATGGGGCTTTTTGCCGGCAAGGGGGTTCTGGTCACGGGAGGGGCCAGGGGGATCGGGCGGGCGGTGGCCGAGGCCTTTGCCCGGGAAGGGGCCCTGGTGGCCCTTTGTGACCTGCGGCCAGAGGGGAAGGAGGTGGCCCAGGGGATCGGCGGCTTCTTCGTCCAAGCGGACCTGGCGGAGGAAAGGGACCGGGTGCGCTTCGTGGAAGAGGCCGCCCAGGCCCTAGGCCGCGTGGACGTGTTGGTGAACAACGCCGCCATCGCCGCCCCGGGCTCGGCCCTCACGGTGCGGCTTCCCGAGTGGCGGCGGGTCCTGGAGGTCAACCTCACCGCCCCCATGCACCTCTCCGCCCTGGCGGCCCGGGAGATGAGGCGGGTGGGGGGCGGGGCCATCGTGAACGTGGCCAGCGTCCAGGGGCTTTTTGCCGAGCAGGAAAACGCCGCCTACAACGCCTCCAAGGGGGGGCTGGTCAACCTCACCCGTTCCCTGGCCCTGGACCTGGCCCCCTTGGGCATCCGGGTCAACGCCGTGGCCCCGGGGGCCATCGCCACGGAGGCGGTCCTCGAGGCCATCGCCCTGGCCGAGGATCCGGAGAGGACCCGAAGGGACTGGGAGGACCTCCACGCCCTGAGGCGGCTGGGGCGTCCCGAGGAGGTGGCCGAGGCCGTGCTCTTCCTGGCCTCGGAAAAGGCCAGCTTCATCACCGGGGCCATCCTCCCCGTGGACGGCGGGATGACGGCCAGCTTCATGATGGCGGGCCGCCCGGTCTAGTCACTTGGCGTGGTCCTTGTAGGGCTCGCCGCGAAGGTCAGAAACCAGGTGCACGGCCACGTAGGCCCCGTCCCCGGCGCTCACGATGGCGTGGCCCGGCACCTTGCCCCGGGCCACCCCGGCGGCGTAGACCCGGGGGTAGCTGGTCCGCCCCCCCTCGTCGGTGTCCACGAAGTTCCCCTTGCGGGCCAGGCCCAACAGGGAGGGCAGGGTGGGGTCCTTGTGGGTGCAAAGGAGGAGGCGTTCGGCCTCTACCAGGCCTTCCCCCGTCTCCACCTCAAAGACCCCGCCCAGGTCCCGCACCCCCTTCACCACCCCCTCCCGGATCTCCGCCCCGTAGCGGCGGGCGTGCTCCCGCATCCGGGCCAGAAGCTCCTCCCCTGAGGGTTCGTCCAGAAGCCCCGGGTAGTTGGGCACCTGGCTCACCTGGGCCACCTGGGAACGGCCCCCGTCCAAGACCAAGACCTTAAGCCCCGCGCGGGCCAGGAAAAGGGCCGCGGAAAGGCCCGCAGGACCGCCGCCCACCACGAGAACGTCCCACATACCTCCTCAAGTATAGGGGCGGGGCCCGGGCGGGGAGGAAGGGTATAATCGGCGGCGCATGATCCTGGACGACCGCTACCCGGTGCTGGAAACCCTGGAGGAGCGGGACGGGATTACCCTTTACCGGGTGGAGGGGGGGGTGGTCTTCTTCTTCCAGGTGCATACCCCCGAGGGGCGGGAGCGCTTCTACCGCTACCGGACGGCCCTGAGGCGTTTGGAGGAGCTTGGCCTCCTAGAGGCGGTGGTCTCCGCCAAGCCGGGGCGGTACTACGCTTTCTTTCCCGAAAAGCCCCTGGCCCCCAAGCCTCCGCCCAGGGCGGCCCTCGAGGCCCTGGCCCCCCTGGGGTTTGGCCGGGAACACCTGGCCATGGCCGAGGAGGGGGTGGCCTACCTCTCCCCTTGGCCCCTGGGGAAGCCCGCCCGCTCCCCCCGCCCCCGGCCGGGCTTCCTGGTGGGGGTGGCCCCGGGCCTCCTCCTGGCCGCCTTGGGCCTTTGGCTCCTCTCCCAGGGCCTTTACCGCTACTTCAACCCCCCGGAGTACACGGTGCCCAACTTGGTGGGCAAAAGCGCCCGGGAGGCCTTCCTCCTCCTCAAGGACACGGGTCTGGTCCTGGAGGTGGCGGAGGGAAACGACCCCAGCCGGCCCAAGGAGGAGGTCCTGGCCCAGGACCCGCCGCCGGGAACCCGGCTTCGGGCGGGGCGCACCGTCCGCCTCACCCTGAACCAGGCCCGGCTCAACCCCCTCCCCAACCTGACGGGCCTGCGGCGGGAGGAGGCCGAGGCCCGGCTGAAGGAACTGGGCTACCGCCTGGAGGGCCTCGCCCAGGTGGAAAGTCAGGAGCCCTTGGGCCGGGTACTGGCCACCTTCCCTCCTGCGGGCACCCCCCTGGCCCCGGGGGGCGGGGTGCGGCTTCTCCTCTCCCGGGGCGCAGGCCCTGGCCCCACCCTCCCCCTGCCTAAGCTCACCGGCCTCTCCCGGCAGGAGGCCCTTTTTCTCCTGAACGCCGCCGGGCTCCAGGCCGAGGTGGTGGAGGTCCCTTCGGGGGCCCCGCCGGATCTGGTCCTGGCCCAGGACCCGGCCCCCGGGACCCCCATGCCCCCGGGGAGCGGGGTGCGCCTGAGGGTGGCGGTGCGGGGGGAGGTGGCCCTGCCCTCCGCCCCGCCGGAGCCGGAAACCCGCGCGGTTTCCTTCTCCCTGGACCTGCCCGCGGAGGCCCAGGGCCGCAGGGTCCGCCTCGTCCTCTTGGATGCCCGGGGGGAGCACGTCCTCTACGAGGGGGAAGGCCAGGAGGGCCTTAGGCTGGAAGGAAGCTACCAGGCCCAAGGGGAAGCCCGCTTCCGCCTCTACCTGGACGGGGACCTCTTTCAGGAGTGGAGCCCATGAGGGGAGGCTGGGCCGAGGAGGCGGCCCTGGCCCACCTTCTGGCCCAGGGGTACCGGCTTCTGGGAAGAAACCGCCGCACCCCCTTTGGCGAGGTGGACCTTCTCCTGGAAAAAGACGGGGTTTATGTGGTGGTGGAGGTGAAGCAGCGGCGCACGGGGCGGTTTGGCACCCCCCTCGAGGCCATCACCCCCAGGAAGGTGGCCCGCCTCCTGGCCTGCGCCCGCCACCTCCTGGGGCGGGACGACCTGCCCGTGCGCCTGGAGGCCGTCCTGGTCCACGGCACCCCGGAAGCCTTCCGCTTGGAACACCTCCCCCTGGAAGTGTAGGCCGCTCCCTCCCTGGGGAAAGGGGTTCCGGTAAGCTTGGGGGTGTTTAGGAACCTCCGGGCTTACCTGGATGCCCTAGAGCGGCGCGGGGAGCTCAAGCGGGTGCGGGTACCCGTGAGCGCCGAGCTGGAGATCACCGAGATCGCCGACCGCATGGTGAAGCGGGGAGGGCCAGCCCTCCTCTTTGAGCAGGTGGTGGGGAAGGATTTCCCCGTGGCCATAGGGCTTTTCGGCACCCGGGAGCGGACGGCCTTCGCCCTGGGGGTGAAGGACCTGGACGAGCTAGCGAGGAAGGTGGAGCACCTCCTGGCGCTCCATCCCGGGAAAGGCGGGCTTTCCGCCCTCCTGGGCCTCCTGCCCAAGCTCCCCCTCCTCAAGGGGTTCTTCCCCAGGCGGGTGGGCCGGGCCCCGGTGCAGGAGGTGGTCTACCGGGGGGAGGCGGTGGACCTCTCCCGCCTTCCCGTCCTCAGGTGCTGGCCCCTGGACGGGGGGCCTTTCCTCACCCTGCCCCTGGTCATCACCAAGGACCCGGAGACGGGGGAGCTGAACCTGGGCATGTACCGGATGCAGGTCCTGGACCGGCGGAGCACGGCCATGCACTGGCAGCTGCACAAGGTGGGCCGCCGCCACCTGGAAAAGGCCCGCAAGCTGGGGAAGCGGCTGGAGGTGGCCGTGGCCCTGGGGGGGGACCCGGTCCTCACCTATGCGGCCACCGCCCCCCTGCCCCCCCTGCCGGGGGTGAGCGAGTTCCACCTGGCGGGCTTCCTCCGGGGAGCGCCCGTGGAGCTGGCCCAGGGGGTGACCGTGGACCTGCCGGTGCCCGCGGAGGCCGAGTTCGTCCTGGAGGGGTACATTGACCCCGAGGAGCCCCCCGTGGTGGAAGGCCCCTTCGGGGACCACACCGGCTTCTACACCCCCCCCGACCTCTACCCCCGCTTCCACGTCACCGCCCTCACCCACCGCCGCGGGGCCATCTACCCCGCCACCATCGTGGGAGTCCCCCCCATGGAGGACGCTTACCTGATCGAAGCCTCGGAAAGGCTCTTCCTCCCCCCCTTGCGCCTCATCCTTCCCGAGGTGGCCGACTACCACATGCCCCCCGAGGGGGTGGCCCACAACTGGGTGAACGTGGCCCTGAAGAAGGAGTACCCGGGCCAGGCCTACAAGGTGGCCTACGGCATGCTGGGCCTGGGACAGATGATGTTCGCCAAGGTGATCGTGGCCGTGGACGCAGGGGTGCCGGTGCGCCCGGGCTGGGCTGCCCTGCTCAAGGCCCTGGAGCACGCCCTCCCTGGCCGGGACACCCTCCTCCTCCGGGGGCCCATAGACGTCCTGGACCATAGCTCCCGGGGCTTCGCCTTTGGCGGGAAACTCCTCATTGACGGCACCCGCAAGCTCCCCGAGGAGGGGGGGGAGGTGGCCTTTACCCCCCGGGCCCACCCCGACCTCCCCCAGGACCTCGAGGTCCTGGCCCAGAGGCAGTGGCCCGGCCTCTGGGGGGCAACCCTGGCCAAGCGGCGGCCCCACCAGGCCTGGGAGGTGGCGGAAAGGCTCCTCGGCACCCCCCAAAGCGCCGGCATCCGCCTCCTCCTCCTGGCCGATCACGACACCGCCCTCACCCCGGAGGAGCTCCTTTGGGCCGTGCTCAACAACATTGACCCCGAGCGGGACGCCCGGGTCCTCCCGGGGGCCGAGGGGCCGGTCCTGGTCCTGGACGGCACGCGCAAGCTCCCCGAGGAGGGTTTCGCCCGGGTATGGCCCGAGCGCATCCGCATGGACCCCGGCGTCCAGGCCCTGGTGGAGGCCCGTTGGGCGGAGTATGGCCTTTAGGTGAGCCGGAAGCGGTTCCGCGCCATGCCGCTTCGGAAGGCCCGCACCACCTCCCGGGAAAGCCTGCCCTGACGGACCTCGGCCTCCAGGGCCTCCAGGGCCTCCTCCGGCCGCAAGGCCTGGCGGTAGGTGCGCCCGCTGGTCAGGGCGTCGTAGATGTCGGCGGCGGCCACCGCCTGCACCAGGGGGGGAACCTCGGTGAGGCCGTCGGGGTAGCCGGAGCCGTCCAGGCGCTCGTGGTGCCAGCGCACGTAGGGGCGGAGGCGGGGGTGGGCCCGCAGGGGCTTGAGGATCTCGTCCCCCTTGACCGGGTGCTCGCGGATGGCGCGCCACTCGGCCTCCGTCAGGGGATACCCCCCCCGCAGGATGGGGTCGGGAAGGGCGATCTTGCCCACGTCGTGCAGCAGGGCCCCCAGGCGCAGATCCGCGAGCTCCTCCTCCCCCGCCCCCAGTTCTCCCGCCGCGTACAGGGCGTAGGTGGCCACCCGTTCCCCGTGCCCGGCGGTGTAGGCGTCCTTGGCCTCCACCGCCCGCACCAGGGCCAAAAGGGCCCGTTCCAGGTCTTCCAGCTTTTCCTGCAGCCTCCGCCGCTCCAGGTGCCCGCCCACCCGCAGGCGGAGCTCGGTCAGGTCCACCGGTTTGTGCAGGAAATCGTCCGCCCCGGCCTGGATTCCCTGGAGGCGCACCTCCCGCTCCGCATCGGCGGTGAGGAGGATCACGGGCAGCAAGGGGTCCAGGGCCTTGAGGCGACGCGTAAGCTCCAAGCCGTCCATAAGGGGCATGTGCAGGTCGGCGAGGACCACGTGGGGCAGGCCCTGGCGCAGGAGGCCCAGGGCCTCCTGGCCGTTGGGGGCCTGCCACACCTCCACCCCCAGGGGGGCCATGGCCCGGGCCAGGAGGAAGCGTTGCCCGGGGTCGTCCTCGGCCACCAGCACCCGGGGAAGAGCCGGGCCCCTCACGACCCCACCCCCCCAGACCGCCCAAGCCCCTTCACCTGCCCGGTGCGCCGCACCAGGCCCTGCCCCTCCAGCTGGTAAAGCCGGTAGCGCACCAGGTCCAAAGGCATCCCCAAAAGCCGGGCCAAGGCCTCGGGGGTGGTCCCCTGCCGCAGGTGGGGGAGGGCCTTTTCCCAGAAGGCCTGCCCCTCGAGGCCCCCTGGCCCTGGGGCTGGCCTCTCCACGCGGAAGACCGCCCGGGGAGGAGGCAGGTGGGGACGGAGGTGGGCGAGCTCGTCGGAAAAGGTGATGAGGCCTAGGAGAAGCCGCTCCAAGGGCCAGTTGAGGCGGAAGGCGTGCGGGGGCCTGGCCCCAGGGCAGAACTCAAAACTTCCTTCCCGGGCCAGGAGCAGGGCCTGGAGGGCCGCCTTGGCGTCCACGGGGTCCAGGGGCTTCCCCCCCTGGTCCAGGGAGCGAAGGCGGCCTGGCTTGAGGTACAGGGTGGTGGCGGGCACCCCCCGGACGTTCCAAATCTCCAGCGCCCCCTCCTTCTGCGCCAATAACTGAAGCAGCTCCTCCAAGGGGAGGGAACGGAGGTTGCCGAATAGGGACATCCACCCACCTCCTTCTCCCCTCACCCTAGCCCCTCCTTGTGAAAAGGCTTTGAAAAAGGTAGAATCCCCTTCCGTGCTGGTCCGCCCCGCCCTCCTTCCCTCCTGGCCCCCAAGCCCCTCGGACCTCTTTGGCCGGGAAGGCCCCTTGGTGCTGGAGGTGGGCTTTGGCGACGGCCGCTTCACCGCCGAGCTGGCCCAAACCCACCCCGGCTGGCTCATCCTGGGGGCCGAGGTTTCGGCGGCCAGTGTCCTTAGGGCCCTAAAGCGCCTGCGCCGGGCCGGCCTGGCCAACGTGCGCCTGTACCATGGGGAAGGGCCCTTTGCCCTGAGGAACCTGGTGCCCCCCAGGGGCCTTCATCAGGTCATCGTCAACTTCCCCGATCCCTGGCCCAAAAAGCGCCACCAGCGGAAACGCCTCCTGCAGGAGGGGTTTTTCCGCCGGCTTTCCACCCGGCTGGAGGAAGGAGGCTCCCTCCGCCTTACCACCGACCACGAGGCCTACTTCCGCTTCGCCCTGGAGGAGGCGGAGCGCACGGGGCTCTACCGCATCCATGTGGAGCCCCCCCCGGAGGCCCACCTGCGCACCAAATACGCCCTAAAGTGGAAGGAGGCGGGCCGGCCCTTCTTCCACGCGGTCTTCACCAAGGTGGCCGAGGACCCCACCCCCTGGCCCCCCACGCGGAGGTACCCCATGGCCCATGCCCTTCTGGCCGGCGATCTGCCCGAGTCCCTACCCCTAGGCAAGGAACCCATCCCCTTCCCCGGAGGGGTGGCGGTTTTCCTGGAGGTGGCCCGGGGGGAGACGGGCTTTTACATCCTGACCCATGTGGAGGAGGAGGAGCTCACCCAGGACCTTCTCCTGGAGGTGCGCCCAAGCGCCCACGGGATCTACGCCGGGGCCAGCCGGTTCGCCAGCCCCCTCCTCACCGAGGGAGTGAAGGCGGCCGTGCGGGCCCTGGTGGCCCGCCTGACCGCCTTGGGGCTCGAGGTGGTCCAGGACCACACCTGAGGCCCAGGCGGGGTAAGATGGCCCCATGGGGCTTCCTCCCCGCAAAGACTCCCTAAAGTGGAGCGCCTACCCCGAGGATGTGCTCCCCCTCTGGGTGGCCGACATGGACTTCCCCGTGGCCGAGCCCATCCGGAAGGCCATCGCGGAGCGGGCGGAAGGCTTTTTGGGCTACCCGCCCCGGGAAGGGGATGAAGGGCTTAGGGACCTCCTCCTGGAAGGAAGCGGCCTCGAGGGGGAGGTGGCCTTCATGCCCGGGGTGGTGGTGGGGCTCTACGCCGCGGTGGCCGCCTTCACCGCCCCCGGGCAAGGGGTCCTGACCCAGGTGCCCATCTACCCCCCCTTTCTGGCCGCCATCCGGGAGCAAAAGCGCACGGTCCTGGCCAACCCCTTGCAGGAAACGGAGGCCGGCTACCGCCTGGACCTCCAGGGCCTGGAGCGCCTGGCCTACGCCAGCCGCCTCCTCCTCTTCTGCCACCCCCATAACCCCACGGGCCGGGTCTTCACCGAGGAGGAGCTGGCCGCCCTGGCCGCCATCGCCCGCAAGCACGACCTCATCGTGGTCTCCGACGAGCTCCACGCCCCCCTGACCTACGAGGGGGGCCACCTTCCCCTGGCCCGCCTCCTCCCCGAGCGCACCCTGACCCTCCTGGGCCCGGGGAAGGCCTACAACCTGGCGGGCTTGCCCATCGGGGCCGCGGTGGGTCCTAAACCCCTGGTGGAGGCCTTGAGGCGCCACCTGCCCCACACCTTCCCCAACGTCCTGGCCATGGCCGCCTGGAAGGCCGCCCTGAAGGAGGGCGGGGCTTGGCTTGGGGAAACCCTGAAGCGGCTTAAGGCCAACCGGGACCGGGTGGCGGCCTGGGCCCAGGAGGTGGGGCTCGGCCACTTTCCCCCGGAGGGCACCTACCTGGCCTGGCTCAAGACCCCCATCCCCAGGGCCGGGGCCTTCTTCCTCCGGGAGGCCCGGGTGGCCCTGAACCCGGGGGAGAGCTTTGGCGAGGGGTACGAGCGCTTCGTGCGCCTCAACTTCGCCACCTACCCCGAGGTGCTGGAAGAGGCCCTGGCCCGGATGGCCAGGGCCCTGAACAAGGCCTGACCCCCGGTTTCCCGGGGGCCAGGGGGCTAGCGCACCACCTCAATGGGGATGCGCTTGGCCCGGGCCTCGGCCACCTTGGGCAGGGTAAGGCGCAGGACGCCGTGGCGGAACTCCGCCTTGGCCTCCTCGGCCTTGACCTCCACCGGCAGGCTGAAGGAGCGCACGAAGGAGCCGTGGGGGATCTCCTGCAGGTAGTAACGGCGGGCCTTGGCCTCCTCTGCGGGCTTCACCTGGCCGCGAACCGTGAGCTTTTGCCCCTCGAGGCTCACCTCCAGGTCCTCAGGGGCCAGGCCGGGAACCGCCATCTCAAGAACCAAGGCCTCGTCGGTCTCGTAGAGGTCAGCAGGGGCCACATAGGCCACCCCCGGCCGGGCAAACTCCCCCAACACTTCCTCAAAGAGCCGGTTGGCCTCCTCCAGCAGGGAGAAAGGACCCCAGGTCCGGAAGGGCGTGATCTCAGCAGGGCGGGTTTCCCTACGCACCAGGGCCATGGCTATCACCTCCAGTTTCGCTTATAACATATGCGCCTAGTTTTGTCAAGTAGCCTTATCAGGTTAAGCTTACCCTGGCGCCGCCTATAATCAGGGGCATGGAGCTGCCGCAAGGTGCGGTTCTGGTGGATACCCGCCCCAGGGCCGCCTACGAGGCGGGCCACCTGCCCGGGGCCCGCCACCTGGACCTTTCCGCCCCCCGGCTCCGCCTGCGGGAGGAGGGCGAACTCAAGGCCCTGGAGGCCGGGCTCACCGAGCTTTTCCAAACCCTGGGCCTGGAAAGCCCCGTGGTCCTCTACGACGAGGGCCTCACCAGCCGCCTCTGCCGCACCGCCTTCTTCCTGGGCCTGGGGGGGCTGGAGGTGGAGCTTTGGACCGAGGGCTGGGAAGCCTACGCCACGGAAAAGGAGGAGCCCAAGCCCGAGCGGACCCAGGTGGAGGCCCGCCTCCGCCGGGACTGGCTTCTCACCGCCGACGAGGCCGCCCGCCACCCCCTCCTCCTGGACGTGCGCAGCCCCGAGGAGTTCCAGGGCAAGGTCCACCCCCCCTGCTGCCCCCGGGGCGGGCGGATCCCCGGAAGCCGCAACGCCCCCTTGGAGGTCTTCTTGGAGCCGGGAAGGGTGCTGGAACGGCTGGGGCTCGCCCCGGGCCAGGAGGTGGGGGTCTACTGCCACTCGGGGGCCCGGAGCGCCGTGGCCTTCTTCGTCCTACGGAGCCTGGGGGTGCGGGCCCGGAACTACCTGGGCTCCATGCACGAGTGGCTGGGGGAGGGCCTGCCCACCGAGCCATGAGGGTCTTCCGCCTCACCCTTGGCCCCCTGGAGGAGAACGCCTACCTGGTGGAGGGGCCGGAAGGGGCCCTCCTTATTGACCCGGGGGACGAGCCCGAGCGGATTTTAGGCCTCCTGGAGGCCACGGGCCTCACCCCCAAGGCCATACTCCTCACCCACGCCCATTTTGACCACGTGGGGGCGGTGGCCCCCTTGGTGGAGAGGCTCGCCCTCCCCGTCTTCCTCCATCCCCTGGACCTTCCCCTTTACCGCCACGCGGCGGAAGCGGCGCGGAGCTGGGGCCTCGCCATCCCCCAGCCCCCCCTTCCCGTGGAGCCCCTGGCGGAGGGAGGGCAGGCCTTTGGCCTAGAGGTTTGGCACCTCCCCGGCCACAGCCCTGGCCACGTGGCCTTCCTGTACCGCAAAGAGGAGGGCCCGCCCCAGGTATTCTCGGGGGACCTCCTCTTCCGGGGAAGCATCGGCCGGTATGACCTTCCCGGGGCCAGCCGGGAGGCCCTTTTCCGCTCCCTGAAACGCCTTCTCACCCTGCCCCCGGAAACCCAGGTCTACCCGGGGCACGGGCCCCCCACCACCCTGGGCCTCGAGGCCCGGGCGAACCCCTTCCTCAAGGGTTTAGAATGGGAGGCGTGAACGGGGCGGGACACGAAGCGCTCAAGGCCCTCTACGGGCTCCAGGAGAAGGACCTGGAAATAGACCGATTGCAAAAAGAAGTGGAGAGCCTCCCCGAGGAGCTCCTCGCGGTCAAGGCCCAGGTGGAAGCCCTGGAGGAGGAGCTTGAGGACCTTCTGGAGCGCCAAGCGGAGCTGCGCAAGGAGTACAACCGCCACAGCCTGGACATTGAGGACCTCACCGCCAAGGAGAAGCAGGCGGAGGCGGAGCAACGCCAGGCGCAAAGCGCCAGGGAGCAGACCCAGTACGAAAACCGCATCCAGCAGATCAAGGACCGCATCCGGGAGCTTTTGGAACTCTCCACCCCCCTCATGGAGGCCATGGAGAACCTGGAGGCGGAGATCGCCCGGGTGGAGGAGGAGCTTTCCGCCCTGCGCCCCCGGCTGGAAGAGCTCCTGGCCGCCAACCGGGACCGGGTGGAAGCCCTGAAGGCCGAGGTGGAGCGGCGCCTGGCGGAGCGGGCGGCCCTGGCCCAGGGCGTCCCCGCGGCGGTCCTCAAGGAGTACGAGGCCATCCGCCGGGCCCGCAAGGGGATGGGGATCGTGCGCATGACCCGCCAGGGCCAGGCCTTCCGCTGCGAGGGGTGCAACGTGGTCCTGCCCACCCACGTGGCCCAGAAGGTGGTGCAGGGGCAGCTCACGCGCTGCCCCTCCTGTGGCCGCCTCCTCTGGAAGGGGGAGTGAAGCCCTAAAGGAGGCGGGCCTCGAGGGCGATCTCCCCCACGCCCGCCAGGGCCCGGGAAACGGGGCACCCCTCCTTGGCCGCCTGGGCGATTTCCTGGAACTTCTCCGGGGAAATCCCGGGAACCTCCGCCTCGGTCACCAGCTCAATGCGGGCCAGGGTGGGCCTTCCCTCCACCATCTCCAGGTGCACCCGGGCCTCGGTGGCCACCCGCTTGGGCGGAAAGCCCTCCCGCTCCAAGGCCGCGGAAAGGGCCATGGAGAAGCACCCCGCGTGGGCCGCGGCGATCAGCTCCTCGGGGTTGGTGCCCGGCCCCTCCTCAAAGCGCGAGGGAAAGGAATAGGGTCCTTCAAAGGCCTGGCTCTGAAGCCGCATAACCCCCTTGCCGCTTCGCAAACCGCCTTCCCAAACCGCCTGCGCCTTCCTCACCGGCATATTCTGACCTCCACTTTCAGGATACTTGCGCCCTGGGGAAAATCTGGGGGAAAGGGCACCTTTGCCCTGGACGGCCCCCTTCCCTGGGAGCAGACTGAGGGCGTGCTCTTCCTCTTCGTGGACGGCCTAGGCCTCGGGGAAACCTTAGAAAGCCTCTTTCCCCTCCTCCTGGAACTGGACCCCAAACCCCTGGACGCCACCCTGGGGGTGGAGGGGCTGCCCCAGTCGGGCACGGGCCAGACCGCCCTCCTCACCGGGGCCAACGCCCCCCGCCTCCTCGGGTACCACCAAGGCCCCTTCCCCAGCCCCAGGCTACGGCCCCTCCTGCGGCAAAGCCTATACGCCTGGGCCCGGGCTCAGGGCCTGAAGGTGCTCCACGCCAACGCCTACCGACCGGAGTACCTGAGGCGGGCCACGGAGGGGCGGAGGCTCCTCCTCTCCGCCTTCGCCCAGGCCGCCCGCCTGGCCGGCCTTCCCCTCCTCCCCCTGGGCCATCCCCTGGCCCTGCCCCCGGCCTTTTGGGAGGACCCCTACGGAATGGGGGCCCGGGCCGCGGCCCTGGCCCGGGCCTTCCCCCTGGTGGTGCTGGAGTACTGGGCCTTGGACCTGGCCGCCCACCGCTTTCCCGAAACCCTTCCCCAGCGCTTCCAGGAGCTTTCCCTCTTCCTCAAGGGCTTCCTGGCAGAAGGGGGAACCCTCCTCCTCACCTCGGACCACGGCAACGCCGAGGAACCCTGGCACCCCCAGCACACCCGCAACCCCGTGCCCCTGGTCTACACCGGCCAGGGTCCCGAGGGACCCCAGGACCTCACAGGGGTCCTGCCCTGGTTGCAAACGATTATCACTTCTAAACTTAGAAAATCCGACCGGAATACTTGACTTTATCCCGGGGCTGGGTTAGGGTAGCCAAGCGGAAACCCTTGGCCCCCCAAGGGGGGCCAGGAAGGAGGCACGATGCGACGCAGGCAGCTTCTCACCCTGATCGGCACGGCGGCCCTCGGCCTGAGCCTAGCCCAGCAGCCCACCTTGGTGATCTATTCCGGGCGCGGGCAGAGCCTGGTGGAACCCCTGGTGCGGCAGTTCCAGGAGGAGACCGGGATCCGCGTCCAGGTGCGTTACGGCACCGATGCCCAGATCCTGGCCACCCTGCAGGAGGAGGGCAGCCGCTCCCCCGCCGACCTCTTCTGGGCCAACACCGCCGGGGCCTTGGGCCAGGCGGCGGCCAAAGGCCTCCTCCGCCCCCTGGGGGCCACCCTCCTCAAGCAACCCTTGGCCTTCGTGCCCACCTCCCAGGCCTGGGTCCCGGTCACGGTGCGCCTCCGGGTGCTGGCCTACAACCCGCAGAGGTTCAAGCCGGAAGAGCTTCCCCAAAGCCTCCTGGACCTGCCCCGCTTCGCCCAGGAAAAGGGCCTACTGGGCCGGGTGGGCTGGACCCCCACCTATTCCAGCTTCCAGGACATGGTGGCGGGGATCATCGCCCTCCACGGGGAGGCCAAGGCCCGGGAGTGGCTTCTGGCCATGAAGGCCCTGAACCCCAAGGCCTACGCCTCCAACCCCGCCATGCTGGAGGCCATCCGGGCCGGGGAGATCGATCTGGGCTCCACCAACCACTACTACGTGGTGCGCTTCCGCCGGGCGGGGTACAGCCTGGGCCTCCACCACTTCAAGGAAGGGGATGTGGGCAACCTGGCCCTGGTGACCGGGGCGGGCATCCTCAAGACCTCCAAGAACCTGGTGGCCGCCAACCGCTTCCTCACCCACCTCCTTTCGGCCAAGGGGCAACAGTACTTTGTGGGCAACGTGGGGGAGTACCCCCTGGTCAAGGGGGTGGTGGCCGATGCCAACCTCCTTCCCCTGGAGGAAGCCCTCAAGAAGAGCCCCCGCCTGGACTTTGAGAAACTCCCCCTGGAGCAGGCCCTAAAGCTCTTGAGGGAGCTGGGCATCCTCTAGCATGCTCCAAAGGCGGCTTTCCCACTTCCCCGGGCTTCTGCCCTTCCTGGTACCCGCCCTCCTCACGGGGGGCGGGGTGGCCCTGCCCCTCCTTTACCTGCTCCTGCGGGCCTTGGAAGCGGAGGGAGCCGCCTTGGGGGAGATCCTCTTCCGTCCCAAAAACCTGGAGCTCCTGGGGAACACCCTGGGCCTTCTCCTGGGTGTCCTCCTCCTCACTACCCTCCTGGCCTTGCCCCTGGCCTTCCTCACCACCCGCACCGACCTGAGGGGCAAGCGCCTCCTTTCCGTCCTCCTCACCCTGCCCCTGGCCCTTCCCGGCTACGTGGGGGCCTACGTCCTTCTGGCGGCCACGGGACCTGGGGGGCTTTTGCCCCTCCCCCGGCCTGAAGGGTACTGGGGGGCCTTGCTGGTCCTCTCCCTCCTCACCTACCCCTACCTTTTCCTCTCCCTGCGGGCCGCCTTTCTGGGCCTGGATCCCTCCTTGGAGGAGGCGGCGCGCACCCTGGGCCTGGGCCCATGGCGGGCCTTCTTCCAGGCCACCTTCCCCCAGCTTCTCCCGGCCCTGCTTTCCGGCTACCTGGTGGTGGGGCTCCACGTCCTGGGGGACTTCGGCACCGTGAGCCTCCTGCGCTACGAGACCTTTTCCTATGCCATCTACCTGCAGTACAACGCAGCCTTTGACCGGGTGTACGCCGCCTGGCTGGCCCTTTTCCTCCTGGGGCTGACCGGGGGGCTCCTCCTCCTAGAGGGCTGGCTGCTGCGCCGCCCCAGCCTGGCCCGCACCGGGAAAGGGGCAGGGCGGCGGGCCCGGGCCATCCCCTTAGGCCCCTGGGCCCCCCTGGCCTACCTCCTGGTCCTCCTGCCGCTCCTTCTGGCCCTGGTCCTGCCCTTTTCCGCCCTGTTCCACCTGGCGAGCCGCTTCCCCAGGGAGGGCTTCCTGGGCCTAGGGGAGGCCTTCCTCCACTCCGCCTTGGCCGCGGGGCCCGCCGCCTTCCTGGCCGTGGGGATGGCCCTGCCCCTGGCCTACCTGGCCGTGCGCCACCCCTCCCCGGCCTCCCGGGCCCTGGAGAGGCTGGCCTACCTGGGCTATGCCATCCCCCCTTTGGCCTTCGCCCTGGCCTGGATCTTCTTCAGCCTGCGGAGCCTGCCCTTCCTGTACGGCACCCTACCCCTTTTGGTCCTGGTCCTGGGCTTCCACTTCCTGGCGGAAAGCCTGGGGCCCATCCGGGGAGCCCTGCACCAGGTGCCGCGGCGCCTCGAGGAGGCCGCCCGCACCCTGGGGGAAACCCCCACGGGGGCCTTCTTCCGCGTGACCTTCCCCTTGCTGTGGCGGGGGGCGGTGGCCGGGGGGGCCCTGGCCTTCATCGGGGCGGTGAAGGAGCTCCCCCTCACCCTCCTCCTGGCCCCCATGGGCTACGCCACCCTGAGCACCCGGGTTTTCAGCTACACTCAGGAAGCCATGTTCGCCGAGGCCGCCCCCTTCGCCCTCCTCATCGCCCTCCTTTCGGCGGCCTTCGTGGGGGTGTTGCTTTGGAGCGAGCGCCGCTTCTAAAACTGGAGGGGGTCCGGAAGCGCTTCGGGGAGCACGAGGTGCTCAAGGGGATTGACCTCGAGGTCTACCCGGGGGAGATCCTGGCCCTCCTGGGCCCCTCGGGGTGCGGCAAGACCACCCTGTTGCGGGTGGTGGCTGGGCTGGAAAGCCCGGAGGAGGGCCGGGTGGTCCTGGAGGGACGGGAGATCACCCCCCTGCCCCCCGAGCGGCGGGGGATAGGCTTTGTCTTCCAGGACTACGCCCTCTTCCCCCACCTCACCGCCTTGGGCAACGTGGCCTTTGGCCTTAAGGGCAAGGACCGCTGGGAGCGGGCCAGGAAGGCCCTGGAGCGGGTGGGCATGACCCTCTTCCAGGACCGCAGGCCCGGGGAGCTCTCGGGAGGGCAGCAGCAGCGCATCGCCCTGGCCCGGGCCCTGGCTCCCGGGCCCAAGCTGGTGCTCCTGGACGAGCCCTTCTCCAGCCTGGATGCCAGCCTGCGGGCGGCCACCCGGGAGGAGGTGCGCAAGATCCTCAAGGAGACCGGGACCACCGCCCTCCTGGTCACCCACGACCAGGAGGAGGCCCTCTCCTTCGCCGACCGCCTGGGGGTGATGCGGGGAGGGCGGCTGGAGCAGGTGGGCACGCCCGAGGCGGTCTACCTGCGGCCCCGGACCCCCTTTGTGGCCCAGTTCCTGGGGCGCACCAACCTCCTCCCTGGGGAAGGCAAGGGCCGGCAGGCGGAGACCTGCCTAGGCCCCGTGCCCCTGGCGGAACCCGCCTTTGGGCCCCTTCTCCTCTCCCTCCGCCCCGAGGCCCTAAGGCTCTTTCCTCCTGGGGCCGGGCCCGGGCCGGGGGCCCTGGGGGTGGTGGTGGCCCGGGAGTTCAAGGGGCACGACCTCACCTACCGCGTACGCCTCCTGGCCCCGGAACGGGAGCTATTGGTGCAGGAGGGGCCGGAAAGCCCTTTCCGCCCGGGGGACCAGGTCTGGGTGGGGGTGGCCGGGACGGGGGTGGCCCTCGAGGGGCCCCCGCCCAGAACCCCCGTGGGCACGGATTAAGCTTTTCCCGTGCGCCGCATCCTCATCCTCGCCGAGTACGACGGGACCGGGTTCGCTGGCCTACAGCGGCAAAGACCAGGGCTGCGCACCGTCCAGGGAGAGCTGGAAGGAGCCCTGGCCCGCATCGGGGCCATCCCCAAGGCGGTGGCCGCAGGCCGCACCGACGCCGGGGTCCACGCCCTGGCCATGCCCTTCCACGTGGATCTCCCCGGGAGGATCCCCACGGAAAGGATCCCTGAGGCCCTCAACCGCCTCCTCCCCGAGGACCTGAAGGTCCTTAGGGCCCAGGAGGTGGCCCAGGACTTCCACGCCCGCAAGGATGCCCTCTGGCGGGCCTACCGTTACCGGGTCCTCCTCAGGCCCCACCCCTCCCCCCTCCTGCGCCACCGGGCCCTCTGGCTGCGCCACCCCCTGGACCTTGAGGCCATGGAGGAGGCCCTTCCCCTCCTCCTGGGGCGGCACAACTTCCTGGGCTTCGCCAAGGAGGAGGTGCGGGAAGGGACAAGGGAACTTCTGGAGGCCCGGCTGGAGCGGGTGGAAGGGGAAGCGGGGCCAGAGCTTCGCTTCTACTTCCGGGGAACGAGCTTCCTCCGCGGCCAGGTGCGGGGGATGGTGGGCACCCTTTTGGAGGTGGGCCTGGGCAAGCGCCCTCCGGAAAGCCTCAAGGCCATCCTGGAAACCGCGGACCGTCGCCTGGCCGGCCCCTCGGCCCCGGCCCAGGGGCTTTACTTCCTCGAGGCCGCCTACCCCCGGGAAAAACTCCTCCCCTAGGCCAAGGGCGGCCCCCCGGGGGGGCCGCCTCTTCCAGGAAGGGGTTAGAGCCGGCTCCTGGGGTCCAGGGCGTCCCGCAGGCCGTCCCCCAGGTAGTTGAAGGCCAAGACGGTGATGAAGATCATGAAGCCCGGGGGCAGGGCCAGCCAGGGGGCGGTGAAGATGTACTCCTGGGCGTTGGTGAGCATGTTGCCCCAGGTGGCCACCGGGGGCTGGATGCCAAAGCCCAGGAAGGAGAGGGCGGCCTCGGTGAGGATGGCCCCACCCACCTGCAGGGTGGCCTGGACGACGAGGGGGGCGATGGTGTTGGGCACCAGGTGGCGGAACATGATGCGCCCATCCGTGGCCCCCAGGGCCTGGGCGGCGGTGGCGTAGTCCTGCTCCCTCAGGGAAAGGATGTTGCCCCGCACCAGCCGGGCCGTGCCCAGCCAGCCGAAGAGGACCAGGATGGTGATGATGATGAAGACGCTGGCGGCATCGCCGAAGACCCCTTGGGCCCACTGCCCCACCTTCACCCCGGGGTCGCGCAGGAGGGCGGAAAGCACCAGGAGCAGGGGCAGGGTGGGGATGGTGAGCATGAAGTCAATGAGGCGGCTGATGAGGATGTCCAGGTCCAGGCGGATCTGGCCCCAAAGCCCGTACCAGGCCGCCCAAAGGGCCAAGGCCAGGGTAAGCCCAAAGCCCAGGTAGCTCCCCAGGCTCCCCGCCTGGATCCCATCCCGGGCCAAGGCCCAGGCGATGGAGACCACCAGGTACAAAACCCCGTAGTAGAGGAACCAGGAAACCACCCGCCACAAGGCGAAGCCCCAAGGGTAAAACCCCTCCCGCTCCCGGCGCAAGGGGCCCAGGTAGAAGCGGAGGGGCCGGCCGGAAAAGTACCCGGCCAGGGTGCCCATGATGGTCCCCAGGATCACGCTGGAAAGGGCCACGGCAAAGCCCACCAGCAAGGAGATGCGGGAACCGTAGATGATGCGGGAGAGCACGTCCCGCCCCAGGTCGTCCGTGCCCAAGAGGTGCTCCCGGGAGGGGGGGTTGAAGTAGTACTGGCCCACGTCCTCCCCCGTGGGCTGGGCCGTGGGGTCGTAAGGGGCGATCCAGGGGGCAAGGAGGGCCATCAGGATCAGGAGAACGATGACCACCAGGCCCGCCATGGCCATCTTGTGCCGCCTAAGGCGGCGCCAGAAGAGGCCCAAAAAGGTACGGGGCTTAGGGGAAGCGGTTGCCGTCGCCACGGTTCACCTCTAGCTGTAACGGATGCGGGGGTCCACCACCGCGTAGGCCAGGTCCGCCAAAAGGTTGAAGAGGGCGGTCATCAGGGCCAAAAAGGCCAGGGCCGCCATGGCCACGTTGTAGTCCTTCTCCACCAGGGCGTCAAAGATGGCCCGGCCCATCCCCGGGTAGCTGAAGATGGTCTCGGTGATGGTGGCCCCGCCCAGAACCCCAGGGATGGCCAGGCCCACCAGGGTCACGATGGGGATGAGGGCGTTGCGCAGGGCGTGCTTGTAGAGCACCACCCGCTCGGCAAGCCCCTTGGCCCGGGCGGTGCGGATGTAGTCCTGGGAAAGCACCTCCAGCAAAGAGGCCCGCATGAACCGGGTCCACTCCGCCATCTGCAAGGAGGAGAGGGCCAAAACGGGCAGGATCAGGTGCCAGGCCCACTGCCCCAGGAACTGGCCCAAGCCGATGTTCCCCGAGCGCACGTCCTCCCAGAGGATGCCCGGCACCCCCCCGGTGGGGAAGCGGGGGAAACCGGGGATATGGTCGGGAAGCCAGATGGCGAAGAGGTAGAGGAGGAGGATGCCCAGGAAGAAGACCGGCATGGAAAAGCCCACGAAGGAGAGGAAGGTGATGGCGTAGTCCGCCAAGGAGTACTGGCGCACCGCCGAGAACACCCCCACGGGGATGGCCACCAAGAGGGCCAAGGTCAAGGCCAGCCCAGAGAGGAGGAGGGTCTTGGGCAGGCGCTGCACGAAGATGTACTCCGCCGCCGGGATGCCGTAGGTACGGCTGTAACCCAGATCCCCCTGGACCGCCCGGGAAAGCCACTTGAAGTAGCGGATGTGGATCGGCTGGTCCAGGCCGTAGGCCCGCTTCAAGGCCTCAAACTGCTCGGCGGTCATGCGGGGGTTCTGCCGCCTGAGCTCGTCCAAAGGGTCCCCAGGCTGCAGGGCCAAAAGCGCGTAGATGACCACGCTGGCCGCCAGGAGCAAAGGGACCATCTGCAAAAGCCTGCGCACCGTGTAGGCAAACACCCTTGTACCTCCCGTTTATGGCACTCAAAAAGCCCGCTGGGCTTTAGCCCAGCGGGCCCCACTATACCACCCAGGCTACTTGACGGAAAGGGCGTACTTCGCCTGGTCCCACTTCTTCACGGCCCCGCGGCTCTCCCAGCCGATCTCCCAGGCGTTCCAGCCGGGGTAGCCGTAGCCGCCGGAGTAGGCGCTGGCCACGTAGTTCACGAGGCCCTTCCGCACCACGTAGGGGTTGGCGCGGAAGTAGAGGGGAAGCGCGGGAAGCTCCTCGGCCCAGATCTCCTGGGCGCGGGCGAAGAGGGCCTTGCGCTTGGCCTCGTCAAACTCCAGGACGGCCTGGCTCGTCAGGCGGTCAAACTCGTCGTTCCGCCAGCCGCCGATGTTCTGGCCCTGGTAGTTGTTCTCCTTGGTGGGGACCATGATGGCCCCGGTGTTCAGGTTCTTGTACTGGAAGAGGCCACCGTCCTCCTGCAGGTTGGAGACCCAGGCGAACTCAAACATCCCCGTCCACTTGCACTCGGAGGCGCGCTGGATGTAGTCGTCGGCGAAGACCACGGCGGAGGGAGCGTTGTTGATCTTGACGGCGATGCCGATCTTCTTGAGGTCCTCGGCGAAGAACTGCTGGGTGCGCTCGCGGATGGCGTTGCCGGCGGTGGTCACGAACTCGATCTCAAACCGCACGGTACGGCCGCCCACGGTGCGTTGCAGGATGCCGTCCGGCCCCTTGCGCCAGCCCATCTCCGCCAGGAGGGCCTCGGCCTTCTGCAGGTCAAACTCGTACTTCCTGACGTTGGGGTTGAAGAGGGGGTTGACGGGGGCGATCCAGGTGTGGGCCACGGGCTGGAGGCCGTCAAAGAAAGCCTTCACCAGGCCCTCGCGGTTCATGGCGTGGAGCAGGGCCCGGCGGGTGCGCACGTCGTTCAGGCCCAGGTCGCGCACGGCCTGGCAGTTCTCAAACTTGTTGATGTCGATGTGCTCCCAGATGGCCCCGGGCACGAACCAGATGTCAAAGCGGCCAGGGGCGCGGGAGGTGAGCTGGCGGGAGCGGCCCTGGTCAAAGGTGAGGGCCACGCTGGAGGTGGCGTCGATGGAGCCGCCGATCACCGCCACCAGGAGGGAGTTGGTGTTCTGGATGAAGCGGTAGACCACCTTCTGCACGTAGCGGCTCTCCCCGCCTTCCGGCTTGATGGGGAAGTTGGGGTTCCGCTCCATCTCAATGGAGTTGCCGGGCACCCAGCGCTTCAGGGTAAAGGCCCCGGAGTAGACCATGGCGCCCTTGTTGAGCTCGGCCGGGGTGGAGAACTTGAGGAAGAAGTTGCGGTAAAGCTCGTTGAGGCGCTGGGCGTCCTTGTCGGGATCCAGGTTGCGGGCCGCGGCCTTCACCTTCTCCCACTCGGGGCCCATCACGTGCTTGGGGGCGTAGCCGATGGGGGAGCCGTAGGTGTCGTAGTAGTAGGCGGGCTCAAAGATCACGGTAAAGTTGCGGACGTCCCTTACCTGGAGCTGCACCCGGTCCCAGTAGTCCGGGTTCAGGACGGGCATGCCCTTGGCCTTGCCCACCTCGTAGTAGAAGGCCACGTCCTCGGTGGTGATGGGGCGGCCGTCGGACCAGCGGGCATCGGGACGGATGGTGAGGTCCATCTCCAGGCGCTTCTTGCCCCCGCCGATGTCCCGCACCCGCAGGCGTCCGTTCTGCTGGGTGGGCACCTCGGTGGCCAGAACGGGGAAGTTCTGGCTGTCGGCGTTGAAGCCGATCAGGGGGGCGAAGAGGTACTGCTGGATCTCGCTCTTGATGGCCTGGTTGGAGATGACGTTGAGGAAGTCCCCGGCCAGCACCCTGGGCTCCTGGGAAGCCCCAATGACCAGGCTGTTGTCCTGGGGCCCCGCCAAGGCCAGGCCCAGAGCGGTTAAACCGAGTACAGCCAGCTTGCCTAGTTTCCTCATATGGCCTCCTTTCGTGTGCGGCACTCCCTTAGTGGCCGAGGCTATTATACGCTTGCCCTTCTGAAGGTCAATGGGAAAAGGCTAAGGGGCCTGGTTTCAGGCCCCTTGGGAAGCCCTTAGGAGGAGCTAGTGGCCGCAGGTGCGGGCCTCCCCCTCCTGGTCCTTGGTGCGGAAGGAATGGCCGCAGCCGCAGGTGCTGGCGGCGTTGGGGTTGTGCACGGTGAAACCGCCCCCCATGAGGCTTTCCACCCAGTCGATCTCCGAGCCCACCAGGTAGGGGAGGGACATGGGGTCCACCACCAGCCGCACCCCGTGCATCTCCACGAAGGTGTCCCCCTCCAGTTCCCGCTCGTCCACGGCCATGCCGTACTGGAAGCCCGAGCAGCCACCGGATTTGATGTACACCCGGATGGCCGCGTGCTCCTTGCCGTAGCGGGCCAGGATCTCCTTGGCCTTTTCCGCCGCCAGGGGGGTGATGCGGATGACTTCCTGGGTCTCGACCATGCCCCAAACCTCCTTACCCCCTACCCTAGCACGGAAGGGGCAGGCAAACGTGCATCAGGTTGCAGGGGATAGGATGGGGGCATGGACCTACCCCGCGTTCAGGAAGCCCTGCGGGAAGAGGGGGTGGACGGCTGGCTCCTCTTTTCCTTTGGGAGGGGCAACCCCCTGGCCCTGGAAGTCCTCTCCCTGGGCCACCTCCACCTCACCCGCCGCTTCGCCTACCTCCTCCCCAAGGAGGGAGAGCCCCTCCTCCTTTGCCACGCCATTGAGGAAAGCCTCTTCCCTCCCCTACCGGGAAGGCGGCGAACCTACCACTCCTGGCAAGGCCTTTTGGAGGGGCTTTCCCAGGCCCTAAGGGGCCTGCGGCGCATCGCCTTGGAGTACGTGCCCGGGGGGCAGATCCCCTACCTTTCCCGGGTGGACGGGGGCACCTTGGACCTGCTCCGGGGGATGGGCTTGGAACTCGTCTCCTCCTGGCCCCTCCTCCTCCTCTTCCAGACCTGGGGGGAGGAGAAGTTGCAGCGCCACCGCCGGGCAGCCAAGGGCCTGGTGGCCGCCAAGGAAGAGGCCCTGGCCTTCCTAAAGGCCCATCCCCGGGCCACGGAAAGGGAGGTGCAGGCGGTGCTGGTGAGCTCCTTGCGGGCCTCGAGCCTGGTCTTTGACCACCCCCCCATGGTGGCCTTTGGCCCCAACGCCGCCAACCCCCACCACGAGCCGGGGGAAAAGCGCCTGGAGGAGGGGGAGGTGGTCCTCCTGGACCTCTGGGCCAAGGAACCGGGTGGGGTCTACGCCGACCTCACCTGGATGGCGGGCCTGGGGCCCCTCGAGGCCGCCCACCGCGCCTTCCAGGCCGTGGCCAAGGCCCGGGACGAGGCCCTGCGCTTCGTGGCGGAACGGTACCGGGAGGGGCGCTTCCCCTTGGGCTTTGAGGTGGACCGGGTGGCCCGGGGGGTGTTGGAGGCCGAGGGGTATGGGGCCTACGTCCGCCACCGCACGGGGCACAACCTGGGGGAGGAGGTGCACGGCTCTGGCCCCCACCTGGACGACCTGGAAACCCACGATTTCCGCCCCCTGGTGCCGGGCCTGGCCTTCACCGTGGAGCCTGGGGTCTACCTGCCAGGGTTTGGCGTGCGCACCGAGGTGGACGTCTACCTCCACCGGGAGGGCCCGGAGGTCACCACCCCCCTGCAGCGGGAAATCACCCCCCTCTAGGCATACCCGGGGGGCGTGGTATCTTGGGGAACGGCATGGACCGCCCCCTCCTGATCTTTTCCGGCCAGTCCAACCGCCCCCTGGCCCAGGCCATCGCCGAGGCCCTGGGCCTCCCCTTGGGGAGGAGCACCACGGTGCGCTTCGCCAACGACAACCTCTTCGTGCGCTTTGAGGAGAGCCTTCGGGAAGGCGACGTGTTCCTCGTCCAGTCCCTGACCCCCCCGGTACAGGACCACCTCATGGAGCTCCTCATGATGATCGACGCCGCCAAGGGGGCCAGCGCCGCCCGGGTCACGGCCGTCATCCCCTACTTCTCCTACGCCCGCAGCGACAAGAAGGACGCCCCCCGCATCTCCATCGCCGCCAGGCTTATCGCCGACCTCTTGCAAACCGCCGGGGCGGACAGGGTCCTCACCATGACCCTCCACTCCCCCCAGGTGCACGGCTTCTTCAAGATCCCCGTGGACCACCTCTCTGCCGAGCCGGTGATCGCCAACCACTTCGCCACCCGGGTGGACCTGGAAAACGCGGTGGTGGTGGCCCCCGATGCCGGGGACATCAAGCGGGCCAGCTCCCTGGCCCGCCGCCTGGGCCTACCCCTGGCCTTCATTGACAAGGAGCGGGTTTCCGACACCGAGGTACGGGTACGGATGCTGGTGGGGGAGGTGGAGGGCAAGACGGCCCTGATCGTGGACGACGAGATCTCCACCGCCGGGAGCCTGGTGGAGGCGGTGGAGGCCCTCCTCCAGGCCGGGGCCAAGGAGGTGTACGCCGCCGCTACCCACGGGGTTTACGTGGGGCCGGCCCTGGAGCGGATCGCCAAGAGCCCGGTGCGGGAGGTGGCGGCCACCGACACCTGCCTCCCCAAGGAAGGCCCCAAGCTCAAGACCCTGACCGTGGCCCCCCTCTTCGCCGAGGCCATCTGGCGCATCCACCGGGGGGAGTCGGTCTCCAGCCTCTTCACCTAGCCATGGGGACGGAGCGCCTGGAACTCGCCGGCCTTCCCGTCTTGGCCGAGATCCCCGCAAGGCCCAAGGCCCTCCTCCTCGCCCTCCACGGCCTCCAGGGGTCCAAAGAGCACATCCTCTCCCTCCTTCCCGGCTACCTCGAGGCCGGCTTCCTCCTCTTAGCCTCCGACGCCCCCCGGCACGGGGAGCGCCCGGGCCCACCCCCCTCGGCCAAGGACCCCTTCTATGTGGAAAGCGTTTACCAGGTGGCCCTGGGCTTCGCCGAGGAGGCCCTGGGGGTGGCAGAGGAGGCCCAAAGGCGCTTCGGCCTCCCCCTCTTCCTGGCCGGGGGGAGCCTGGGGGCCTTCGTGGTCCACCTCCTCCTGGCCCAAGGCTTCCGGCCCAGGGCCGCCCTGGCCTTCATCGGCTCCGGCTTCCCCATGAAGCTCCCCCAAGGGCAAAGGGTGCGGGACCCCCGGGTCCAGGCCCTTTACCAACACCCCCCGGCCCTCCGGGGCGAGGCCTACGGCGGCGTACCCCTCCTGCACCTCCACGGCACCGAGGACCTGATCGTGCCCCTAGCCCGCATGGAGGAAACCCTGAAGGCCTTGAGGCCCCACTACCCCGAAGGCCGCCTGGCCCGCTTCGTGGAGGAAGGGGCGGGGCATACCATCACCCCCCTGATGGCCCGCATGGGGCGGGCCTTCCTGGAAGGCTGGCTGGAGGGAGGCCTTGCTCCTGGAGGGGCTTAGGGGATACCGGGGCTACCCGGGTGGCTTCCGGGCCTACCGCCGGGCCTTCCCCACGGTGGAACTCTCCTGGTGGCACCGGGTGGGGGACCCAAGAACAATTGGCCGCCTCAAGGCCCTAGCCCCTACAGGCTTCCGCTTCAGCGTCCACGGGCACAAGCACCTCAGCTACCGCCCCTCCGGGGAGGAACGGCGGGTCCTAAGGCGCTTCCTGCGCCGCTTCCGCCTCTTCGGCCCCAAGGCGGGGGCGGTGCGCCTGGAGGTACCCGAGGGGGTGGAGCCGGAAGCCTTCGCCTCCTGGCTGGACCTCCTGGAGGAGGTCCTGAAGGAGGTGGGGCCGGTGGCCCTGGCCTTCCAGGTGGCGGAGGCCCTGAAGCCCCTGGTCCGGGGGCGCGGGTACGCCCTGGTGAACGAGGCCGGAGGGCCTTTCCTGTACCTGGTGGACCCCGAAGGCCCCTTGCCCGAGGGAGAGGGGTACCTCTACCGCCGCCACCCTTCACAAGCCGCCCCGTCCGCCCTACACTCAAGGGCGGAGGTTGACCCGGGTTGAAGACGGCCAGGCGCTTTTCCCCCAAAGAAGCCGAGGAGATCTACCTGGTGCCCTACTGGGGTGCGGGGTTTTTCCGGGTGGGGCGGAACGGGGAGCTGGAGGTAACCCCCCTGGGCCCCGAGGGGCCCGCGGCCTCCCTCTTGGAGATCGTGGAGGCCCTTAGGGACGAGGGCCGGCCCCTGCCCCTGGTGCTCCGCTTTCCCCAGATCCTGGAAGCCCGCGTCCGGGAGCTGAACGAGGCCTTCCAAAGGGCCATGGAGAAGTACGGCTACACGGGAGGCTACCGGGGGGTCTACCCGGTCAAGGTGAACCAGCGGCGGCTGGTGCTGGAGACGGTGGCCCGGGCGGGAAGGCCCTACCACTACGGCCTCGAGGCCGGCAGCAAGGCGGAACTGGCCCTGATCCTGGCCCAGAACCTATCCCCCGAGGCCCTCATCACCACCAACGGCTTCAAGGACGACGACTTCATCCGCCTGGCCCTCATGGGGCGGAAGCTGGGGCGGAACGTGGTCATCACCCTGGAGAAGTTCGCCGAGCTCCCCCGGGTGGTGCGGCTTTCCCGGGAACTGGGGGTGCGGCCCCAGATCGGGATCCGCTACAAGCTGAAGGCCAAGGGGGCGGGGCAGTGGGAGGCCAGCGGGGGGGAGAACGCCAAGTTCGGCCTCACCACCCCGGAGATCGTGAGGGCGGTGGAGATCCTCAAGGAAGAGGGCCTCCTGGACACCCTGGTCATGGTCCACGCCCACATCGGCAGCCAGGTGACGGACATCCGCAAGATCAAGGCCGCGGTGCGGGAGGCCGCCCAGACCTACGTGCAGCTGCGCAAGCTCGGCGCCCCCCTCACCTACCTGAACCTGGGCGGAGGGCTGGCCGTGGACTACGACGGCTCCAAGACCAACTTCTACGCCTCCGCCAACTACACCCTCCCCGAGTACGCCGAGGACCTGGTCTACGTGACCAAGGAGGTGGTGGAGGCCCAGGGGGAGCCCCACCCCACCCTGGTCACGGAGTCGGGTCGGGCGGTGACCGCCTACCACGAGGTCCTGGTCCTGGAGGTGATCGACGTCATCACCCCGCCCGGGGAGGAACGGCCCCAGGCCCCTTCGGAGGGAGCCCACCCCCTGGTGAAGGAGCTCTGGGAAGGCCTGCAAGGCCTCTCCCCAAAGAACTTCCGCGAGGTCTACCACGACGCCTTCGCCGACAAGGAAACCCTGCAGACCCTCTACGACCTAGGCCTGGTTTCCCTCAAGGACCGGGCCCTGGGGGAGGAGATCTTCTACCACATCGCCCGCCGGGTCTACGCCATCGTGCGGGAACTCCCCTACGCCCCCGACGAGTTTGAGGACCTGGAAAAGCTCCTGGCCGACAAACTTATCTGTAACTTTTCCATTTTTCAGAGCCTCCCCGACGCCTGGGCCATCCACCAGCTCTTCCCCATCGTCCCCCTTTCCCGCCTCCACGAACCCCCCACCCGCCAGGCCACCCTGGTGGACATCTCCTGCGACTCCGACGGCAAGATCGACCGCTTCATTGACCTGCACGACGTGCGGCAAAGCCTTCCCGTCCATGCGGTGCGGCCAGGGGAACCCTACTACCTGGGGGTCTTCCTGGTGGGGGCCTACCAGGACGTGCTGGGCTC
Organism: Thermus sp. CCB_US3_UF1; assembly: GCF_000236585.1. Lineage (NCBI taxonomy): Bacteria > Thermotogati > Deinococcota > Deinococci > Thermales > Thermaceae > Thermus > Thermus sp. CCB_US3_UF1. Next base: position 386,342 of record NC_017278.1, on the reverse strand, counting down.
CAGCCACAACCTCTTCGGCCAGGTGGGGGAGGCCCACGTGGCCGTGGACGAGGAAGGGTTCGCCATCGAGCGCTTCGTCCCTGGGGAAACGGCGGAGAAGGTCATTGAGAAGATGGGCTTCACCGCCCGGGAGCTCTTCCAGGGGGTGGAGCGCCTGGTGCGGCAAAGCCGCCTTTCCCCAGCGGAGAAGGGCGCCTTCCTGGAGCGGTACGTGCGGGAGCTGCAGGGCTACACCTACCTGGAGGACTAAGGCCGTTAAGGCCCCGTTAAGGTCCCCCCGGGCAAGATAGGGCCTGGGGGTGTTGGTGTACCCTGGAGATAGCTTGCGCCCTACCCTGGAGCTCCTGGACCCCTTGCACCCCCTCCGCAGGCGGACCGCCCTCTGGCTTCTGCCCCTGGGGGGGGTCTTGGCCCTGGTGGCCTTGGGCACCTCCCTGGCCACGGGACTGGACCCGGTGGACCGGGTGTTGCTGCCCCTCTTGGCCGTAGGGTTTTTTGGGCTGGCCCTGGTCCTCTGGCGCCTGCCCCGGGCGGCCTCCTGGGTCCTGCCCGCGGCCCACGCCCTGGTGGCCCTTTACCTCCTGAGCACCCTGGCCTACCAGCTCCTCTTCCGCCCCAACCCCATGGGCCTTTCCCCCGCGGCCTTCTGGGTGCCCTTCGTCTACTTTTCCGGCTTCCTGTTCTTCCAGAGCCAGCGGGCCGTGCGCCTCGCCCTCCTCTACCTGGGCCTCCTCCTTTTCCTCTCCCTCCTGGGGGGGCTACGGGGGCATTTCCAGCCCGCCCACCTCAACGCCCTGGCCCAGTTCTTTGGGGCCAACCTGGCCTACGTGGGCCTCCTCTACATGCTGGTGCGCATCAAGGAAGGGTACATGGAGGCGCAACTGGACGCCTACACCGACTTCCTCACCGGCCTCCGCAACCGGCGCTACCTGGAGCTGGCGCTGGAAAGGGAGCTTTTCCGCGTGCAGCGCTATGGCCGCCCCCTTTCCCTGGTGGTCCTGGACCTGGACGGCTTCAAGGCGGTGAACGATACCCACGGGCACGAGGCCGGAGACCGGGTGCTGAAGGCGCTGGCCACTTGCCTCGAGGGCCACATCCGCCAGAGCGACCGGGCGGTGCGCCTGGGCGGGGAGGAGTTCGCCGTGCTCCTGCCGGAAACGGACCTGGCCCACGCCCTGGCCCTTTCGGAAAGGCTCCGCCAGGCGGTGGCCCGCCTCAAGGTCCCCCCGGCGGGCCCCCTCACCGCCAGCTTCGGGGTGGCCCAGGCCAGCCCCACCGACTCCCCCCTCTCCCTCCTCAAGCGGGCCGACGAGGCCCTCTACCGGGCCAAGCGCCAGGGCAAAAACCGGGTGGAGGTGGGATAACCCCCGCCAAGGGCCCTGCCCTTGCGGGGAAATCCCATAGGAAGCTTTTAGAGACCCGCTTCCCGCCTTAGGGCCTCCGCCCGGTCCGTCTCCTCCCAGGGGAAGCCGTGGCGGCCAAAGTGGCCGTAGGCGCTGGTGGGGGTGTAGATGGGCCGGAGGAGGTCCAGCTCCTCAATGATGGCCAGGGGCCTGGGGTCAAAGACCCGCTTGGCGATCTCCGTCAACTTCTCGTCGGGAAGAAGCCCGGTGCCAAAGGTCTCCACCCGCAGGGAAACCGGCCTGGCCTTGCCGATGGCGTAGGCCAGCTCCACCAGGGCCCGCCGGGCTAGGCCCGCCGCCACCAGGTTCTTGGCCATGTACCGGGCGTAGTAGCTGGCGGAGCGGTCCACCTTGGTGGGGTCCTTGCCGCTGAAGGCCCCCCCGCCGTGGGGCACCGCCCCCCCGTAGGTGTCCACGATGATCTTGCGCCCCGTGAGGCCGGTGTCCGCATGGGGTCCGCCCAGGATGAAGCGGCCCGAGGGGTTGATGAGGTACTCCGTCTCCCCCTCCTTCAGGTACTCAGCGGGGATGGCCTGGCGCACCACCTCGCGGATGAGGTCCTCGCGAAGCTGGTCTTGGTCCACCTCCGGGGAGTGCTGGGCGGAGACCACCACGGTCTTGACGTAGAGGGGCTTATCCCCGTCGTAGACCACGGTGACCTGGGCCTTGCCGTCGGGGCGCAGGTAGGGGAGGAGGCCGGTTTTGCGCACCTCGGCCAGGCGCATGGTGAGGCGGTGGGCCAGGGTGATGGGCAGGGGCATGAACTCGGGGGTTTCGTCGGTGGCGTAGCCGAACATTAGCCCCTGGTCCCCGGCCCCGGTGCGGTCCAGGGGATCGGTGGACTTGAGCACCCGCCACTCGTAGGAGAGGTTCACCCCCCCGGCGATGTCCGGGGACTGCTCGTCAATGGCGGTGAGGACCGCGCAGGTGTCGGCATCAAAGCCGTACTTGGCCCGGGTGTAGCCCACCTCCCGCACCGTCTTGCGCACCAGGCCAGGGATGTCCACATAGCCTTCGGTGGAGATCTCTCCCGCCACGAACACGAGCCCGGTGGTGACCAGGGTTTCCGCCGCCACCCTGGCCTTTTTGTCCTGGGCGATGAGGGCGTCCAGGATGGCGTCGGAAATCCGGTCCGCTAGCTTATCCGGGTGCCCTTCCGTAACCGACTCGGACGTGACCAGCCGCAACTTGCGCACCTCCTTACAGGACCCGCCCCCTCTGGGGCAACCCTGATAGTATAGCACCCCCCCTGGTCCGTCCAGGTATGATGGCGGCTCGTGAAGGACCCCAGGAGGCCCATCGGCGTCTTTGACTCGGGGGTGGGCGGGCTCACCGTGCTGGAAGCCCTGCGCCAGGCCCTGCCCCAAGAAGACTTCCTCTACTTCGGAGACACCGCCCGGGTGCCCTACGGGGGTAAGCCCCTCCCCATGGTGCGGCGGTTCGCCTGGGAGATCGCGGGCTTCCTCCTCCGGCAAGGGGTCAAGGCCATCGTGGTGGCCTGCAACACCGCCAGCTCTGCCGCCCTGCCCGACCTGGCGGAGGACCTCTCGGTACCCGTCTTCGGGGTGCTGGAGCCGGCAGCCGAGGTGGCCCGGGGCTTTGCCCGGGTGGGCCTCATCGGCACCGAGGCCACGGTGGAGAGCCGGGCCTACGAGCGCCACCTGCCCCTGGCCTGGGCCAAGGCCTGCCCGCTTTTTGTCCCCCTGGTGGAGGAAGGCCTTTGGGACGACCCCGTGGCCCTTCTGGTGGCCCGGCACTACCTGGAGGAGGCCCCCCAGGACCTCGAGGCCCTGATCCTGGGCTGCACCCACTACCCCTTCCTCAAGGGCACCCTGAAGAAGGTGCTGCCCGGGGTGAAGCTCATCGACTCCGCCGAGGCCACAGCCAGGAAGGTGGCGGAAACCCTGGCCCGGGAAGGGCTTCTGAACCCGGAGGGGCGGGGCAGGGTGGCCCACTTCGTCACCGGGGACCCGGAGAGCTACCGCAACCTGGCCGAACGCCTGGGGGTAAAGGTGGAAAGGTTGCGGCGGGTCAGCCTGGAAGAGCTTTGATCCCCGGGGAAGGCCCGCCCTGGGGTAAAAAGGGGCATGGCGAGGAAGCCCCTGATCGACCAGCTCCACCACGAGGACGCCTGGCGGCTTTTCCGCATCCTGGCGGAGTTCGTGGAGGGGTTCGAAGCCTTGGCGGGGATTGGGGTGCCCCTGGTCTCGGTCTTCGGCTCGGCCCGCTTCGGCGAGGGCCATCCGGCCTACGCCCTGGGCTACCGCCTGGGGCGGGCCCTGGCGGAGGCCGGCTACGGGGTGGTCACGGGGGGCGGCGGGGGGGTGATGGAGGCGGCCAACCGGGGGGCTTTTGAGGCCGGAGGGGTGAGCGTGGGGCTCAACATTGAGCTCCCTCACGAGCAGAAGCCCAACCCCTACCAGACCCACGCCCTCTCCTTTCGCTACTTCTTCGTGCGCAAGGTGCTCTTCGTGCGCTACGCCCATGCCTTCGTCTTCCTGCCCGGGGGGCTGGGCACCTTGGACGAGCTCTCCGAGGTGCTGGTCCTGATCCAGACGGAAAAGGTTCACCCCTTTCCCGTCTTCGTCCTGGACCGGGCCTACTGGCAAGGGCTCTTGGGGTGGATGGAGTTTCTCAAGGCCCAAGGGGCCATAGACCCCCAGGACCTCTCCCTCCTTACCCCCATGGAAACGCCGGAGGAGGTGGTGGCGGCCCTGAAAGGAGTATCCTGAAGGGGATGCGCCTGGTCCTGGCCACCTCCAACCCCGGCAAGGTGCGGGAGCTCAAGGAGGGCCTGGCCCCCCTGGGCTGGACCCTCCTTTCCCTGGCCGACTTCCCCTTGCGCATGCCCAAGGAGGAAGGGGCCACCTTCCTGGACAACGCCCTCCTCAAGGCAGCCCACGTGGCCAAGGCCACGGGGCTTCCCGCCCTGGCCGATGACTCGGGCCTCGAGGTCTACGCCCTGGGCGGGGAACCGGGCGTCTACTCCGCCCGCTACGGGGGACGGGAGACCGACCGGGAGCGCAACGTCTACCTCCTGGAAAGGATGCGCCACCTCAAGGGAGAGGAGCGGAAGGCCCGCTTCGTGGCCGTTCTGGTCCTGGCCTACCCCGACGGGCATGTGGAGCGCTACGAGGGGAGCGTGGAGGGGTACATCCTGGAAGCCCCTCGGGGGGAGGGCGGCTTCGGCTACGACCCCCTCTTCCTGGTGCCCGAGGCGGGGAAGACCTTCGCGGAGATGAGCCTGGAGGAGAAGGCCCGCTACTCCCACCGGGGCAAGGCCCTGCAGGCGCTCCTGAAGGCCTACGAACACGGACCCCCGCCCCGGGAGGTCTCCAAGCTGGAATGAACCTCCTTTCCCCCCACATCGCCCTCTACCGCCTCTACGACCTGGCGGACGAGATCGACCTCTCCCGCCTCTCCACCCCCAGGCTCCGCCTTTCCCGGCCCCGCCTGGGGGCGGTGCGCTTCCAAAGCCCCCCCGCCCAGCTGGAACTGGGGGCCCGGAGCGTGGAAGGCCTCTCCGGCCTCCTCACCGCCCGGCTTTACGAGTTCGGGGTGGCCGCCTTATCCTTTCGCATCCATCTGGGGGAAAGGCTTCCCTGGGAGGCCTTCGTGGAACGGGCCCTGGCCCTGCCGGAGCTGCCCTTTTGGGAGGGCTTCTTCCTGGCAGAGCTGGCGGCCCTCGAGCCCTACCTGGAAGGGGCCCTCTTGCGCCCCGAGGAGAAGCGGCTTTCCGAGGAGTTCACCGTCTACCACGCCTTGGGCCTCGAGGGGGAAAAGGCCCACGCCCCCTCCGTGGACCTCACCCCCTTGTGGATGGGGGCCAAGGAGGAGTTCGCCCCCGAGGTGCGGCGGGAGATGGAGCGCTACCGCTACAGCTACTCCACCGAGGACCTGGCCCTTCTGGGCTTTGACCGGGTGCTCATCCTGGACTCCGAGGGGATCTGGGACGTGGCCGACCTGGTGGAGTTCGTCCACGCCCAGCTCCTGGAGCTCTCCTACTACGACCGGGTGCTCACCGAGGAGCTGGAGGCGGTGCCCGAGGTGCTCCGCCACCGGGGGCTTTGGGGGTACGGGAGGCTACAGCGCCTGCGCCGCCGCCTCATGGCCCGCCACGCGGAGATCGCCGACGTGCGGGCCCGGATGGAGGGGGCCTTGCGCATCACCGAGGACCTCTTCTACGCCAAGATCTACCGGGCCGCCCTGGAACTCTACGGGGCCCACGAGCTGGAAAGGAGCGTGGAGGAGAAGCTTAGGGTCCTGGAGGCCACCTACGAGATGGTGACGGAAGAGGTGGCCCACCTGCGCACCCAGGCGGTGGAGATGGCCATCCTGGCCCTGATCGCCTTTGAGGTGGTGCGGGCCCTGCACTAGGGACTTGCGTCCCCTTAGGAAGTGGTATGCTTGGGGCGCAGGGCGCGGAAAAAGTTTAGGCGGAAACGCTACCACGCGCCCGGAGGTGGGATATGAAGAAAGCGCTGGCGGCACTGGCTCTTGGGCTTTCCCTGGCCTTGGCCCAGGGAAAGATCACGGTATGGACCCACTTCGGGGGCCCCGAGCTGGAATGGCTCAAGGCCCAGGCCCAGGCCTTTGAGAAGGCCGCGGGCACCAAGGTGGAGGTGGTGGAGGTCCCCTTTGGGGACATCAAGCAGAAGTTCATCCTGGGGGCCCCCCAGGGGCAGGCCGCGGACCTGGTGGTCACCATCCCCCACGACTGGCTGGGGGAGATGGCCCAGGCTGGGGTGCTGGAGCCCATGGGCAAGTACGTGACCCAGGGCTATCTGGCCGACCTCCAGGGCGTGGCGGTGGAGGCCTTCACCTTCGGGGGACGGCTTTTTGGCCTTCCCGCCTTCGCGGAGAGCGTGGCCCTCATCTACAACAAAAAATACGTGAAGGAAGCCCCCAAGACCTGGGAGGAGTTCCTGGCCCTGGCCCGGCAGCACACCACGGGCGCCACCTTCGGCTTCCTCTACAACATCGGCGACCCCTACTTCAACTTCGGCTTCTTCCGGGCCTTTGGCGCGGATAACGTCTTCGCCAAGGACGCCAAGGGGAACCTGGACCCGAGCAAGCTCCTCCTGGGCGGGGAGGTGGGGGAGAGGGCCCTTAGCTTCATCAAGGACCTCCGCTTCCGCCACAACCTGGTGCCCGAGGGCGTGGACTATGGGGTGGCCGACGGGGCCTTCAAGGACGGGGCCTTGGCCATGATCATCAACGGCCCCTGGGCCCTGGGGGATTACAAGAAGGCCAAGATCGACTTCGGCATCGCCCCCTTCCCCACCCCGCCCGGGGCCAAGAACCCCTGGGGGCCCTTCCTCGGGGTGCAAGGGGTGGTGGTCAACGCCTACTCCAAGAACAAGACCGCCGCGGTGAACTTCGCCAAGACCCTGATCACGGGCCGGAACCTGGTTTCCTTCAACCAGGCGGGGGGCCGCATCCCCGTTTCCAAGAGCGCGGCCAAGACCCTGGAGAAGGACCCCGTGGTGGCCGGCTTCTCCCGGGTCTTCGCCCTGGGCACCCCCATGCCCAACATCCCCGAGATGGGCAAGGTCTGGGGGCCCTGGGGGAACGCCATCAACCTGGCCATCCAGCGGCCCGACGCCAACGTGAAAAAGATCGTGGAGGACATGGTGGCCGAGATCCGCAAGGCCATCGGGCGCTAAGGCCCATGCCGGCCCCCCACGGGACCATCCTCCCCCGTGGGGGGCGTATCGTTAGACCATGAGACACCCACCTGGCCTCAAAGGCTTCCTCCTGGCCCTTGCCCTCCTCCTGGGCCTCCTGGTCCTGGCCACGGGGGTGGGGATCCTGGGGTATCTGGCCTTGGAAGCCCGTTACGCCCTCCCGGGCTGGACCATCTTGGGCCTGGCCCTGCTGGTCCTGGTGCCGGGGGCCATCCTCCTCACCCGCCTTTTCCCGTGGCTGTCCGACTGGTACTACTTCCTGCCCGCCCTGTCCTTCCTTCTGGTCTTCACCCTCTACCCCATCGGCCTCACCGTCTACCTGGCCTTCACCGATTATTCCGGGGCCAGAAACGGCTTCCCGGACCGTTCCACGGAAACCCGGGTGCTGAAGCAGGAGGGGGCCGAACTGGTCCTGGAGGCGCCGGTGGAGGAAGCTCTCCGCTGCCAGCCCTGCCAGGGAGAACCGGTGGAGGTCTACGCCGAGGGGCACCGGATGCGGGCGCGGATCCTCGAGGCCGAAGGCCCCACCCTGCTCCTGGACCGCACCCCCCCTTTCCCCGCGGCCTTCGTGGCCAAGGTGAACGCCTTCCACTTTGTGGGGCTTAGGAACTTCGCCTTCATCCTTTCCCAAGCGGGCCAGGCCCTCCTTCCCGTCTTCCTTTGGAACGTGGTCTTTGCCGGCAGCACCGTCCTCCTCAACGCCCTGTTGGGCCTGGTGCTGGGGCTTATCCTCCACAACAAGGCCCTGAAGCTGCGTAACTTCTACCGCACGGTGCTCATCGTCTCCTGGGCCCTGCCCGGGGTGATCACCGTCCAGGTCTGGGTAGCCCTCCTCAACTACAACTTCGGGGCCATCAACCGCCTCTTGGGGGTTCTGGGGGTCTACCCCATCCCCTGGCTCAACGACCCCGACTGGGCCAAGGTGGCCATCCTCCTGGTGAACCTCTGGCTCGGGTTTCCCTACATGATGACCGCCACCTTGGGGGCCCTTTCCACCATCCCCGACGAGCTCTACGAGGCGGCCAGGGTGGACGGGGCCACCCCCTGGCAGGCCCTTTGGGGGATCACCCTGCCCCTTTTGGAAAAGCCCATGGTGCCCATCCTTCTCTCCTCCTTCGCCTTCAACTTCAACAACTTCTACATCATCTACCTGCTCACCGGCGGGGGGCCGGCCCAGGAGGGCCGCCTGGCCACGGCCCAGGCCACGGACATCCTCATCTCCTGGGCCTACAAGACGGCCTTCAGCGCCGAGGGGCAGTCGGCCTACGGCCTGGGGGCGGCCATCAGCCTGATCATCTTCGCCATCACCGTGGCCATCAGCCTGGTCAACTTCCGGGCCACGGGGGCCCTGCGGGAGGTGAGGTAGATGCGGCGGCTAGCTGGTTTCCTCCTCTTGGGGCTTCTCCTTTACGGGGTCTACTGGTTTGCGGCCCACCGGCTTTTTGACGCGGCCTCCTACCGCAAGCAGGTGGCCTTTGGCAGCGTCTTCGTACCCTATGGCTGGGCCTATGCCCTGGGCCTCCTCTTGGGCCTCGTGCTCCTGGTGCTCCTCTACAGCCTGGTGTACACGGCCCTGGCCAACCGCCTGCAGGGGCGGAAGCGGAGCCCCTGGCCCCTCTTTGGCCAGGGCCTCACCCACCTCTTCCTCTGGGTGCTCATCCTCCTGGTCTACTACCCCGTGGTCCAGGTGGTGGCGGCCAGCTTTGACCCCACCAACAACCTCTTCAGCTTCCGCCGGCCGGACACCGGTTTCCTCCTCCTGGACGCCAAGGTGATCCCCTACCTGCCCGAGCCCTCCTTGGAGAACTACGCCAAGCTGGTGGAGGGGGTGGTGCTTTACCCCTACCAGGTGGCCCTCCTCCTCCTCGCGGGGCTTTCCCTCCTGGGGGTGGGGGTGATGGGCCTCTTGCGCCGCCTCCTGGCCGAGGAGGGATGGGTGAACCTGTGGCAGGGGCGTTTCCTCCTCCTCCTGACCCTTAGCGTCTTCGCCCTGGCCCTCCTCCTCTCTCCCAGGCAGTTCACCGGCCAGGGGACGGAGGCCAAGTTCCTCCTCTGGGTGCGGAACACCTTCCTCATCTCCGGGCTCACGGGGCTTCTGGCCGTGCTCCTCACCGCCACCGCGGGCTACGCCTTTGCCCGCTTCCGCCACCTGCCGGGCCGCTACCCCATGCTCCTCTTTTTCATCTTCGTGCAGATGTTCCCGGGCTTTTTGGCCCTGGTGGCCATCTACTACCTGCTTTCCCGGCTGGACCTGCTGAACACCTTCACCGGGCTGGTCCTGGCCTACTCTGGGGGGATCATCAGCTTCGGCACCTGGGTGTACAAGGGCTACCTGGAGAGCATCAGCCCGAGCCTCGAGGAGGCGGCCATGGTGGACGGGGCCAGCAAGTGGCAGGTCTTCACCCAGATCCTCCTCCCCCTTTCCGCCCCCATGTTCGTCTTCATCTTCCTGCTGCAGTTCGTGGGCACCTACTCGGAGTTCGTCCTGGCCAACCTGGTCCTCACCGGCGTGGAGAGCTGGAACGTGGGGGTGGGGCTCAGGAGCTTCACCACCGGGCAGTTCCAGACCAAGTGGGGGGTCTTCGCCGCGGCCAGCGTCCTGGGTTCCTTGCCCATCCTCTTCCTCTTCTACGGCTTCCAGCAGTACTTCGTCTCCGGCTACACCGCAGGGGCGGTCAAGGAATGAACCGCCACGACCTGGAACACGTCCACCCCCCCTTCCCCGAGCTTGGGGAGGTGGTGGAGCTATTCCTGGAAACCCGGGCCCGGGAAGGGGTTTTGCTCTACGAGAAGGACGGGGAGCTGCACCAAGAGCCCCTGACCCGGGTCCCGGGGGGCCTACGGGCGCGGGTGGCGGTGCACGCCAGCCCCTTCCGCTACGCCTTCCGCCTCCCCCAGGGCTACCTGGGGAGCCACGGCCTGGAGAAGACCCTTCCCCGCTACGACCGCTTCTTCCACCTCCTGGCGGGGCCCTTGCCCCCTCCTTGGGCCCTGGGGGCGGTCTACTACCAGATCTTCCCCGACCGCTTCCGCCGGGGGCGGCCAGGGCTAGCCCCCAAGGAAGGGGCCTGGCGCCTGGGGGGGAAGCCCATCCGCACCAAGGCCTGGCACGAGCCCCCGGGCCCGGAAGGCGCCCATGAGTTCTACGGGGGGGACCTCTGGGGGATCCTCGAGGCTCTCCCCTACCTGGAGGCCCTGGGGGTGGAGGTCCTCTACCTCACGCCCATCTTCCAAAGCCCCTCCAGCCACCGCTACGACACCGAGCACTACCTGCGGGTGGACCCCCACCTGGGGGGGGAGGAGGCCCTCCAGGCCCTCTACGCCGCCCTGGAGGCCCGGGGGATGCGGCTTGTGCTGGACGGGGTCTTCAACCACGTGGGGGCCACCCACCCCTGGTTCCAAAAGGCCCTCCAGGACCCAGAAAGCCCGGAACGGGGAATGTTCACCTTCTACCCGGACGGCACCTACGCCAGCTTCTGGGGGGTAAAGTCCATGCCCAAGCTGGACTACGCCTCCCCCCTGGTCCAGGAGCGCTTCGTCTTCGGGAAGGAGGCCCCCATCCGCCGCTGGCTGCGCCTGGCCCACGGCTGGCGCCTGGACGTGGCCCACTCCCTCGGGGAAGGGGGGACCAACCGCAAAAACGCCCACTGGCTCCGCGCCCTGGCCCGGGCGGCCAAGGAGGCGCGGGAGGAGGCCCTGGTCCTGGGGGAGCTTTCCTACGACCCCACCCCCACCCTGCGGGCCCACACCCTGGACGGGGCCATGCACTACGCCGGCTTCGCCCACCCGGTGATGGAGTGGCTCTCGGGGCGGGACGTGCAGGGGAGGGCGGTGGCCCTGGGGGCGGAAGAGGCCTGGCAGGCCCTTTGGGACCACTACCAGGCCCTTCCCCTCCAGCTCCGCCCGGCCATGTACACCTTCGTTTCCTCCCACGACATCCCCCGGGCCCTCTGGCGGCTTCGGGGGGATGAGGCAAGGTTCAAGCTGGCCTACGCCCTGCTCTTCGCCTTCCCGGGAAGCCCCGCCATCTACTACGGGGACGAGGTTGGGCTTTCCCAAGCCAACCCCCATAGCCTCTGGCGGGGGGACCCCTACTGCCGCGCCCCCTTCCCCTGGGACGAGGGGGCCTGGAAGCGGGAGATCCTCTCCTTCGTCAAGCGCCTGGTGGCCCTGAAGAAGCGCCACCCCGCCCTGCGCCTGGGGGGGCTTTGGCCCCTAAAGGCCCCCAAGGGGGTACTGGCCTTCCGCCGCCGCTACGGGGGGGAGGAGGTCTGGGCCTTCTTCGCCCCCCAAGGGGCCCGGCTACGCCTCCCCCGGGGGGTAGACCTCCTTGCCGGGGAGGAGGTGGGGGGGGAGGTGGAGGCTTCCCATCTCCTCTTCCAGCCCCTATCCTGAGGGAAGGATGCGCCTAAAACGCTTTTCTGGCCGGGTGCGGCGGGTGGTGAAAGGAACTGGCCAGCAGGCCACGGAAAAGCTCTGGCAGCTGGCCGAGGACCTCCGGGGGGAAGACCCCAAGGCCCCCCGGTTCCGGGAAAGGCTTCTGACCCTGGCCCAGCTGGCCAAGGAGCGCTGGGAAAACCTTTCCCCCGAGGAGCGGCAAAGGCTTTTCCACCTCCTTAAGGGCCTGGTCCTCCTCCTGCCCCTAGGGAGGCTTGGCCGCTTGGGCTCCCTGCTGAAGCGGGCGGCAAGCCTTGGGGACCCAGACCTCCTTGCCCTCCTCCTCCGCCTAAAACGCTAGCGCCCCTAGGGTATACTCTTCCTTTGTGCGGGATGTCCTCGAGGTCCTGGAGTTCCCCAGGGTGCGCGCCCTCCTGGCCGAACGGGCCCAAACCCCCCTGGGGCGGGAGCTGGCCTTAGGCCTTGGGCCCCTTTCCCGGGAGGAGGCGGAAACCCGCCACCAGCTCACCCAGGAAGCCCAGAGCTACCCCTACGCCCTCCCCCCGGCGGGGGAGCTGCGGGAGGCCTACCGTAAGGCCCTGGCCGGGGGAAGGCTTTCGGGCCCGGAGCTCCTAAGGGCCGCCCAGGCCCTGGAAGGGGCCATGGCCCTCAAGGCCGAGCTCCTGCCCTTGGAAAACGCCTTGAGCCGGGTGGCCGAGGGCATTGGGGACCACGCCCCCTTCCTTGGCCGGGTGAGAAAGGCCCTGGACGAGGAAGGGGCGGTCAAGGACGAGGCCAGCCCCCGCCTCCTGGCCATCCGCCGCGAGCTCAAACCCCTGCGCCAGGAGATCCTGGACCGCCTCTACGCCCTCATGGACCGCCAGCGGGAAGCCTTCCAGGACCGCTTCGTGGCCTTTAAGCGGGAGCGCTACTGCGTTCCCGTCAAGGCGGGGATGGCCCACAAGGTGCCGGGGATCCTCCTGGACGAGTCCGAGTCCGGGGCCACCCTCTTCGTGGAACCCCTTTCCGTGGTCAAGCTCAACAACCGCCTCCAGGCCCTGAGGCTGCAGGAAGAGGAGGAGGTGGGCCGCATCCTGCGGGAGCTCTCCGAACGGCTGGCCCAAGACCCCGGGGTGCCGGGTACCCTGGAGGCCCTGGGCCTTTTAGACCTGGTACAGGCCCAGGCCGCCCTGGCCAAGGACCTCTCCCTCACCCGCCCCCGGTTCGGCGAGGCCTACCGGCTCCAGGGGGCCTTCCACCCCTTGATCCCCCACCCGGTGCGCAACACCTTCACCCTGGACGAAAAGACCCGCCTCATCCTCATCTCCGGCCCCAACATGGGGGGAAAGACCGCCCTCCTGAAGACCCTGGGGCTGGCGGTTCTCATGGCCCAGTCGGGGCTTTTCGTGGGTGCGGAAAGGGCCCTTTTGGCCTGGCCCGACCGGGTCTTCGCCGACATCGGGGACGAGCAGTCCCTGCAGGAGAACCTCTCCACCTTCGCCGGGCACCTCCAGCGCCTCAAGGCGATGCTCCTGGAGGCCACCGCCCAAAGCCTGGTCCTCATTGACGAGCTGGGAAGCGGCACCGACCCCGAGGAAGGGGCGGCCCTCTCCCAGGCCATCCTGGAGGCCCTCCTGGAGCGAGGGGTCAAGGGGATGGTCACCACCCACCTCTCCCCCCTCAAGGCCTTCGCCCAGGGGGGGGAGGGGATCCAGAACGCCTCCATGCGCTTTGACCTGGAGAGGCTACGCCCCACCTACGAGCTGGTCCTGGGGGTGCCGGGGCGGAGCTACGCCCTGGCCATCGCCAGAAGGCTTTCCCTACCCGAAGAGGTGCTCCGGCGGGCTGAGGCCCTCCAAGGGGGAAACCGCCTGGAAGACCTCCTGGAGCGCCTGGAGGGGGAGCGGCTGGCCATGGAGGAGGAAAGGCGGAGGCTGGCCGCCGAGCTGGCCCAGGCCGAGGCCCTAAGGGCCCGCCTCGAGGCCCGGGAGGCCCGCTACCAGGAGGAAAGGGCCGAGCGGCTTAGGGCCCTGGAGGAGGAGGTGCGCGGGCGGCTCCTCCAGGTGGAGGCCGAGCTCAAGGCCCTCAAGGAGAAGGCCCGCAGCGAAGGCAAGCGGGATGCCCTGCGGGAACTGATGGCCCTAAAGGAAAAATACGCCAAAAAAGCCCCGCCCCCGCCGCCCCCACCCGGGCTTTCCCCGGGGGCCTTGGTGGAGGTCCCCTCCCTGGGGAAGCGGGGGCGGGTGGTGGAGCTCCGGGGGGAAGAGGCCCTGGTCCAGGTGGGCCCGGTCAAGCTCAACCTCAAGGCCAAGGAGCTTAAGCCCCTGCCAGGGGAGGAGGCCCCCAAGCCCCTCCTGGCCAAACCCAGGCGGGAGGCCAAGGAGGTGGACCTGCGGGGGCTTACGGTGGAGGAAGCCCTTTTGGAGGTGGACGACGCCCTGGAGGAGGCCAAGGCCCTGGGCCTTTCCACCCTCCGCCTCCTCCACGGCAAGGGCACGGGGGCCCTCAGGCAGGCCATCCGGGAGTTCCTGCGCCGGGACAAGCGGGTGGAGGGCTTCGCCGACGCTCCCCCCCACGAGGGGGGGCACGGGGTCACGGTGGTGGCCCTAAGGGGCTAAGGGGCGGCCCTCCAGGGCCTGGATCCGGGCCCGTATGGCCTCGGGCAGGGGGGCGGGCCGCCCCTCTTCCAGCCAGACCTGGACCGTCCGCCCCGTGGCCGCCACCTCCCCGCCCGCCACCACCTGGTATTCCATCTCAAAGCTGGAGCGCCCCAGGCGCACCACCCGCACCCCCACCTCCACCGGGTCCTCGAGGTGGATGGGCCGCTTAAAGTCCACCTCCGCCCGGGCCAGGATGAAATGCCCCCGGGCGATCCAGTCCCGCTCCAGCCGGGCAAAGTAGGCCGTGCGGGCCAGCTCAAAGTAGGTGAGGTAGACGGCGTTGTTCACGTGCCCCAAGGCGTCCAGGTCGCAGAAGCGCACCTGCACCGGCAGGGAAACGGGAAACCCCTCCATGGCCTCCAAGCTTACCATGGCCTGACCCACGGGTCAGGTATAGTGGGGCCGTGGAAACCACCTGGGACCTGACCCCCCTTTTCCCCAGCCTGGAAAGCCCCGAGTTCCAAGGGGCCTGGGAGGACCTGAGGCGGCAGATCGCCCACCTCAAGGGGCTTCTGGAAGGAGAAACCCCCTTGGACGAGGTCCTCGCTGCCCTGGACGCCCTGGCGGAAAAGACCACCCCCCTTTCCGCCTACCTCTACGCCCGCTTCAGCGCCAACACGGAGGACGAGGCAGCCCTGGCCAAGCTCTCCGAGCTGGAGATGCTCCTTCTGGACTACGAGCGCCTAAGGCCCCGCCTCACCCGCTACCTGGCCCTGCAGGAGCCTGAGGAGGCTGGCCCCTACCGCATCCTGGTGGAGGAGGCCCGCTGGGAGGCCCTGCACCTGATGCCCGAGGGGGAGGAGGTGCTTTCCGCGGAGCTTTCCCTCTCCGGGCGCCAGGCCTGGGCCAAGCTCCACGAGAACCTCACCAGCCAGATCACGGCCACGGTGGACGGGGAGGAGCTGCCCATCACCCAGGTACGCAACCTCTACTTCCGCCCCGAGGAAGCGGTGCGCAAAAAGGCCTACGAGGCCGAGCTCCGGGCCTGGGAACGGCACGAGGTGCCCCTGGCCTACGCCCTGAACGGGGTCAAGGGGGAGGCAGGGGTGCTGAACCGCCGCCGCGGCTACAGGGACGACCTGGAGCCCACCCTGGCCCAGAACCGCATCACCCGCAAGGCCCTTTGGGCCATGCAGGAGGCGGTGCGGGAAAGCCTTCCCCTCTTCCGCCGCTACTACCTCCTGAAGGCCAGGGCCCTGGGCAAGGAGCGGCTGGACTGGTGGGACCTCTTCGCCCCTTTGGGAAAGGGGCGCAGGTGGACCCTGGAGGAGGCCCGGGGCTTCCTTAGGGAAAAGCTCGCCGCCTTAGCCCCCAACGCGGCCAAGGTGGCCGAGGCGGCCTTCGCCGAGCGCTGGATGGACCTCCTACCCCGCAAGGGCAAGGTGGGCGGGGCCTACTGCATGCCCCGGGGCGGAGGCAAAAGCCTCATCCTGGCCAACTACGAGGAGAGCTTTGAGGCGGTTTCCACCCTGGCCCACGAGCTGGGCCACGCCTACCACAACTTCGCCCTGGCCCGGGTGCCCGCCTCCTTGCGCCACGTGCCCATGACCCTGGCGGAAACCGCCAGCATCATGAACGAGACCCTGGTGGTGGAGGCCGCCCTGCAGGAGGCTTCGGCGGAGGAGGGCCTGGAGATCCTGGACGCCTACCTCCAGGGGGCGGCCCAGGTGGTGGTGGACATCCATAGCCGCTTCCTCTTTGAGTCCTGGGTCTTCGCCAAGCGCAAGGAGAGGGAGCTTTCCCCACGGGAGTTCAAGGCGCTGATGCTGAAGGCCCAAGAGGAGGCCTACGGCGAGGCCCTGGCCACCCGCCACCCCTACATGTGGGCGGTGAAGGGCCACTACTACGGGGCGGACTTTTACAACTACCCCTACACCTTCGGCCTCCTCTTCGGCCTGGCGGTCTACGGCCAGGCCAAGGAGGACCCCGCCTTCGCCACCCGGTACGAGGACCTCCTGGCCGCCTCGGGCCTGTACCCCGCCAAGGAGCTGGCCGCCCGCTTTGGCTTTGACCTGGAAAGCGTGGACTTCTGGCGCAAGGGCCTCAAGGTGCTTGGGGAGAAGGTGGAGGCCCTGGAGGCCCGGCTCTAGGGCCGCCTGACCTTCCCCTGAAGGAAGGGGGTTAGGCTGGGGAGGATGCGCCTTCTCGTCCTCTGCACCCACAACTCCGCCCGCAGCCAGATGGCGGAGGCCTGGCTCAAGCACTTCGCCAGGGAGCTGGGGGTGGCCCTCGAGGTCCACTCCGCGGGCACGGAGAAGAGCTTCGTCAAGGAGGAGGCCCAGCAGGTCATGGCCGAGGTGGGCCTGAGCCTGGAGGGCCACACCTCCAAGACCCTAGAGGAGGTGCCCGACCCCTGGAACTTTGACCTGGTCCTCACCCTCTGCCACGAGGCCGAGGCGGCCTGCCCCGCCTACCCCGCCAAGACCGCAAGGCGCCACGTCCCCTTCCCCGACCCCACGGGGAAGCCCCTCGCGGCCTGGCGGGAGGTGCGGGAGGGCCTAAGGCGCCTGGCCCGCTTCCTGGTGGAGCGCCTCCGGGAGGGGGACCTGCCCTCGGAGGCGGAGCTACGGGAGGCGGCCAGGCCCTAGGGCTTCACCCCCAGGTGGATGGCCGCCACCCCGAAGGTGAGGAGCTCGTAGCGCACGGCAAAGCCTGCCTTCTCCATCAGGGCCTTCAGGGCCTCAGGGGAAGGGAAAGCCTCCACGCTTTCCGGCAGGTAGCGGTAGGCGCCGAAGCTCCCGGAGATGAGCCCCCCCACAAAGGGCAGGACCCGCTGGAAGTAGACCCGGTAGACCAGGCCAAAGACCCCTTTGGGGGGCGGGGGGAACTCCAAAAGGACCAGCCTTCCCCCAGGGGCCAGGACGCGGTGGAGCTCGGCCAGGGCCCTGGGGTAGTCGGCGAAGTTGCGGAAGCCAAAGGCGATGGTGACGGCGTCAAAATGCCCTTCGGGGAAGGGGAGGGCCAGGGCGTCGGCCTCGAGGAAGCGCACCCCCAAGCCCCTTTGCTGGGCCTTCCTGCGGGCGATCTCCAGCATAGGGGGGGCGAAGTCCGCCCCCACCACCTCGGCCTCGGGGGCCTTGGCCTTAAGGAGGAGGGCCAGGTCCCCCGTGCCCGTGGCCAGGTCCAGAACCCGCCGGGGACGCCCCTCCAGGGCCAAGGCCACCGCCCGGGCCCGCCAGCGCTGGTCCGCCCCGAAGGAAAGGAGGCGGTTCAAGAGGTCATACCGGGGGGCGATCTCGGAAAACATCCTCTGGACGCGCCGGGCTTTTTCCTCAGGCAAGGCCGCCACGAGGGGAGTCTAGCACCCCAAGGACACCCTGCCCACCCCGGTAGGGTACAATCGTGGGCGTGTTGACGGACCCTAGGCGCCTGGGGGTCTTGGTCCTCTTGGGGGGAGGGGTTCTCCTCCTTCTCTGGTACCTGGCCCCCTGGGCGGTACCCCACCGCTCCTTCGGCGGGGAGGGCCTCCTCCTCAGCCCCTTCGGCCACCACCTGCCCCAAGGGAACCTGCCCCAGGGCTACCGGGACGGCTGGCTGTACCCGCTTTTCTACGCCTCCTTGGCCTGGCTCCTCCTCACCCTGGCCGTGGCCTGGAGCAAGGCTGGGCCCAAAGGCCTCTTCTGGATGGGCCTTCTGGGCCTCCTCCTCTTCCTCCTCACTTACGCCCTCTTCCAGGGAAGCGTGGCCCAGGCCAACGCCCTGGGGGAGCGCCCCATCCTGCGGCGGCACAGCCTGGGCCTGGGAAGCTACGCCACCTTGGCCTACGGCCTCTACCTCCTCCTCCTGGCCCGCCTTTTCTCCCCCGGGGGGCTTGCCTTCCTGGTACGGCGCCGGGGGGTGGTGGTGCCCCTTTTCTCCCTCCTCCTGGCTGCCCTTTTGGGCGGGGTCATCGTGGCGGTGCTCAAAGAACCCTCCGGGGAGGTGGGGAGCCTGCGGGAGGCCGTCATGCTCAGGCTGGACCTCATCACCTACACCTACCAGCTCCTCTTCAGCCCCCTGGTGAACCCCTCCGGCTTCCTGCAAAGCCTCCTCCTGGCCACCCCCCTGGTCTTCACCGGCCTGGCCGTGGCCTTGGGCTTCCGCGGCGGCCTCTTCAACATCGGGGCCCCGGGGCAGCTCATCCTGGGGGCCATCGCCGCCATGCTGGTGGGGGTCTACCTGCCAGGGCCCCGGTGGCTGGTCCTACCCCTCGCCCTCCTAGCCGCCGCCTTGGCCGGGGGGCTTTGGGGGGCCCTTCCCGGCTGGCTCAAGGCCCGCTTCGGCGCCCATGAGGTCATCAACACCATCATGCTGAACTACATCGCCGCCAGCCTCTTCCTCTTCCTCATCTCCGCCAACGAGTACAAGTTCTTCGGCCAGACCCTCCACCTGCCCTTCAAGTACCCCGGCTACGAGGCCCGCAGCTACGAGGTGCGGCCCGAGGCCCGCCTCCCCCACTGGACGGAGCTTGTGGCCCCTGGGGGGGAGCTTTCCTTCGCCCTGCCCTTGGCCTTTCTCCTGGGGCTTCTTGGCTACGTTGGGGTGCGGCGAAGCCCCGGGCACCGGGTGCTCTCGGCCCTCCTCTTGGGGGTGGCGGGGTACCTGGTGGGCGGGCTTCTCCCGGGTCCCGCCGTGGCCTTCGGCCCCGACCTCACCTCCGTGCGCCTCAACGGGGCCTTCCTCCTGGCCCTTTTGGCCCTCTTCTTCTTCCACTTCTACGTCTTCCGCACCGTGGGGGGGTATGAGCTCAGGGCCCTGGGCCTGGCCCCCAAGGCGGCGGAGTACGGCGGGGTCCTGGCGGGGAGAAAGGTGGTCTGGGTTATGTTCCTGGCCGGGGCCCTGGCCGGCCTGGCCGCCACCCATTACGTCCTGGGCGGGGGGATTGACGAGTACCGCCTGAAGCAGTCCCTCCCCTACTCCGTGGGCTTTGACGGCATCGCCGTGGCCCTCATGGGCCAGAACACCCCCTTGGGGGTGGGGCTGGCCGCCTGGCTTTTCGGCATCCTCCTCACCGGGGGGCTGCAGGTGAACCTGCAGCTTGGCATCAGCCGGGAGCTGGTGGCGGTGCTCCAGGCCCTCATCGTGCTCTTCATCGCCGCCGGGGGCTTTTTGCCCCGCTACTTCACCGACCCCTTGCGGGCGGCGGAGGTGGAGCTGAAGGCCGAGGAGGTGAAACGGTGAACCTGGATGCGGCCTTCCTGGTAGCCCTATTCCTTTCCACCCTGCGGCAGACCACCCCCCTCCTCTTCACCGCCTTGGGGGGGATGTTCTCCGAGCGGAGCGGGGTGGTGAACATCGCCCTGGAGGGGATCATCCTCTTCGGGGCCCTGACGGCGGCGGTGGTGGTGGAGCGCCTCGAGGCCGCTTTGGGGCCCGGGCCCCACCCCTGGCTCCCCTGGGTGGGGGTCCTGGCCGCCATGGCCGTGGGCGGCCTGGTGGCCTGGGTGCACGCGGTGGTCTCCATCCGCTACCGGGCGGACCAGATCATCAGCGCCACCGCCATCAACCTCCTGGCCCTGGGGGCCCCCAGCCTGGTCC
This sequence comes from Thermus sp. CCB_US3_UF1, assembly GCF_000236585.1. NCBI lineage: Bacteria > Thermotogati > Deinococcota > Deinococci > Thermales > Thermaceae > Thermus > Thermus sp. CCB_US3_UF1. Next base: position 366,698 of record NC_017278.1, on the reverse strand, counting down.
TCACCTACTTTTACGGCAACGCCACCAACTCCAAGGAGGTGACCAACCGCCTCCCCCTCTGGGGCCCGGAGGGCTTTGCCCTCTCCCCCCTGGTCTACCTGGCCTTCCTCCTGGTGCCCCTAAGCTGGTGGGTGCTCTTCAAGACCCCCTTCGGCCTGCGCCTCCGGGCCGTGGGCGAACACCCCGAGGCGGCGGACACCCTGGGGGTGAACGTCTACCGCATGCGCTACATCGGCGTGGTGCTCTCCGGGGTCCTGGCCGGGCTGGCGGGGGCCTACCTGGCCATCGGCTTCCTGAACCAGTTCGTGCGCGGCATGTCGGCGGGCATGGGCTTCATCGCCCTGGCGGCCATGATCTTCGGCAAATGGCACCCCTTGGGCATCCTCTTCTCCACCCTCCTCTTCGGCCTGGCCTCGGCCCTGGCCATCCAGCTCCAGGGCACGGAGATCCTGCCCGCGGTCTTGGTCCAGGCCTTCCCCTACGTGGTCACGGTCCTGGTCCTGGCGGGCTTCATCGGCAGAAGCCGCCCGCCCTCGGCGGTGGGCAAGCCCTACGAGAAGTAGCCCACCCGCCGCTGCAGCCGGCCAAGGCGGTGGCGGAGGGTAAGGGCGCTTCCATCCGAAAAGCATAGGACCAGCTCCCCCCGGGCCAGGGCGAAGCCGGAAAGGACCTCGGCCCCTGGCCCTTGGGCGAAGCGGGCGAAGCCGTCCGCCCGCAGGTAGAGGAAGCCCTCGGGCAGGAAGACCTGGGCCTCCGTCCCCTGGCGGTTCAGGGCCAGGCGGCGCACCCTTTGGGCAAAGGCCTCGGCCTGGGTCATGGGGCGAAGGCTTCCTCGGCCGGGCGGCCGTAGAGGCCCCGGCCATAGTAGAGGAGGGAAAGGCCGGGTTTGGGCCGCCCCCTCTCGTCCAAAAGGGCCTCCTCCTCCCAGACCCCCACCACCCGGCCCACGAAGAGGTCGTGGTCCCCAAAGGTGTGGACCTCTAGCAGTTCCAGCTCATAGGCGGCGTAGGCCCCTTCCAGGATGGGCACGCCGGTTTCGCCCAGGAAATGGGGGGCCTGGCCCTTGTCCACCTCGCGACCGGAAAGGCTTCCCAGCCGGTGGACCAGGGCCATCTGGGTATGGGGGTGGAAGCTTGCGGCAAAGCGGCGGGCCTGGAGGAGGAGGCCGTGGGTGTAGCGCTTGGGGCTCAGGGCCACCCCGAAGAGGGGCGGGTCGGCGGAAAGCCCCGTGTTCCACACCGCGGGGCAGAAGTTCACCCGCTCCCCCAGGCGCACCCCCACCACGGCGGGCACCCCGGGGTAGAAGTGGTAAAAGGCGGGCAGGGGACCCTGGGGCGCGTACCGCCTCATGCCAGCTCCTCCTTGGACACCTCCAGGACCTTCCCCTCCTCCAACAAGAGCTCCACCGTGCCCTTGAGGGGGTTTAGCTTCTGCACCTTGCCGCACACCCCCTCCTTGGTGCAGACCCGGGCGTTCTTGCGGGGAAGCTCGGCCAAAAGCTCCTGGTAGACGGGGTGCTCGTAGGCCAGGCAGCAGAGGAGGCGGCCACAGGGACCAGAGATCTTCTCCGGGTTCAGGGGCAGCTGCTGGTCCCGGGCCAGCTTGATGGACACCTGGGCGAAGCCCTGCAGCCAGGTGGAGCAGCAGCTTTCCATGCCGCAGGCCCCTAGGGTGCCCAGGTACTGGGCCTCCTCCCGGGGGCCCTCCGCCAGGAACTCCACCCGGGCATCAAACCGCTGGGAGAGCTCGCGGGTGAAGCGCCTCAGGTTGACCCGCTCCTCCGCCCTGTAGTGCACGGAGAGGTGGCGGCCATCCAGGGTGAAGTCGCACCCCAGGATCTTGGCCTCCACCCCCTCCTCCCGTAGCCGCGCCCGCAGGTAGAACAACGCCTCCTCCGCCCGGACGCGGAGGCGGGCCGCCTTGTCCAGGTCCTCCTTGGTGGCCAGACGGACCACCTCCCCCACCTCCTTCTCCGCCCGGGGCGGGGTGCGCACCTTGCCCACCTCCAGGCCCCGGCTGGTGCGCACCACCACAAAGGCCTCCAGGGGCGGGGGTTCCCCCTGGAAGCGGAAGTAGCGCAGGACGGGGGTGCGGAAGCGGACGCCCACGGTCATGTTTCTAAGTCTAAGGCCAGGCGGGCCAGGACCAGCTCGGGGTTCACGTAGGCCTCCAGGGCCTCCCGGGCGGCCTCGAGGGCCAGGAGGGCCTCCGGGCGGTGGCGCCAGGCGGCGTAGAGGGCAAAAAACCCCTCCTCCTCGGCCAGAAGCTCCTTGAGGAGGGAAAGGCGGGCCAAGGGCGCGGCCTTCCCCAGGGCCGCCGCCTTGTCCAGGCGCTCGCGGAAGCGCTCCGGCTCCGCCAGGGCCCGCTTGAGCCGGCCCGGGGCCCCGGCGGCGTAGGCGAGAAGCCCGGGGTCCTGGGTTAGGGAGCGCAGGGCCGCCTCGGGCACGGGGCCAAAGGGGACCTCCAGGGCCCGGCTGGCCAGGGTGGGCAGGAGGGTGTCCCGGCTGGGGGCGATGAGGACGATGCGCCCGTAGGAGGGAGGCTCCTCTAGGAGCTTCAAAAGGGCGTTGGCTGCAGGCTCGGTGAGGAGGTGGGCGGCGTCCAGGATGGCCACCTTCACCCGCTCCCGGGGGTGGCTGGCAAACCAGTCCATGAGGGGCTCCACCTCCTCCAGACGCACCTCCGCCCGGCCCCGCAGGCCTCCTTCCTTGGGGGCAACTTCCCAAAGGTCGGGGTGCTCGGGCAAAGGGGGTGGGGGGAAGCCGCGGTTCAGGCCCAGGGCGTACCAGCGGGCCACCAGCCGCCGCCCCACCCCTTCCGGGCCGGAAAAGAGGAGGGTGGAGGCCCTTATCCGGGGCAGGAGCTCCAGGATGGCCTCGTGTCCCACTATTCCCCAACCCTGAGCCGCTCCCAAAGCCATGGGGGAAAGCCCTCCTCCCGCAGGCGGGCCTCCACTTCCTCCAAGGGGTAGGCCACCCGGAAGAACTCCACCCGCTCCCCTTCCCAAAGGGCGAAGGCCGCCCCGGGAACCCCGTCCCGGGGCTGGCCCACCGAGCCCGGATTGATCAGGGCCCGCACCTTGGGGGGCAGAAGGAGCTCCCCGCCCTGGCGGAAGGCCTGGTAGCGGACCCAGGGCCGGGGCCCGGAAAGCTGCAAGAAGGCCCCCGCCAGGTGGGTGTGGCCGTGAAAGGCCAGGCGGGCCTCGGTGCAGGCAAAGGCCTGGCGGGCCGGCTCCAGGTCGTCCAGGTACTCCAAGGGGTCGCAGGGGCTACCGTGGACCAAAAGCGCCCCCTCCACCTCCTTTTGCCAGGGCCAGGAGCCCAAAAAGGCCAGGTGCTCGGGGGAGAGGCGGTCCCGCTGCCAGGCCAGGATCTCCAAAACCGCCCCCTCCACGGGCAGGCGGTCCAGGGCCAAAAGCCAGGCGTCGTGGTTGCCCAGGACGCACTCTGCCCCCACCTCCATCAACCAGTCCAGCACCCGGTCCCCGTCGGGGTAGTAGCCCACCGCATCCCCCAGGAAAAGCACCCGGTCAACGGGGGGGGCAGCCTGGAGGACGGCCTCGAGGGCGGGCCAGTTCCCGTGGATGTCCGAGAGGACCAGGTAGCGCACGCCGCTTAGGATACCATGAGGGCATGCCGGCGCTTCTGGAAAGGCTTTCGCAGGATCTGGAGGTCCTCTCCGGGCACCTACGGGCAGGCCTGGACGAGTTCGGCACCCTCCTCTGCTACCTGGAAGGGGGCCGGGGTGGGCGCACCACCCTGCTCCACGCCCCCTATGAGGAGGCCCTGCCCGTGCTTCAGGCCCTGAATGGCCTCTCCTTCCGCGGCCGCCTCCTCCTGGCCCTGGACCCCTCCCCCCTCTCCCCTACCCGGGAAGAGGTCCCCCTTTCCGGACCCACCCGGGCCCCCCTGGAACACCTCCTGGAGCGAACCCGGCCCGACCGCCTCCTCCTGGCCTTCCCCGGGGAAGGCCTGGGCCTCACCTACCCCGGGGGAAAGGAAACCCAGGCAGGCTGGGGGTCCCTGGAAGCCCCCGGGGCCGCCCTGGTCCTCCACGTGGAAGCCCCCACCGGGCTCACCTACCGCGAGGTGCGGGCCTACGGCCCCTGGGAAAGCCCCCCCCTCCCCCTGGACCTGCCCCAGGGGGAAGGGCCCTACCTGGGAGGGGTGGGCCGGGCCCTGGGGATACCCACCTATGGGGTGGGCCTGGTAAACTTGAGGGCAAGCCTGGAGGCGCTGCTTCGCCTCTGGTGAGGGGAGGAAAAGATGGTATACATTGCCCTATTCGCCCTAGGAGCGGCCTTGGTGACCTTGCTCTTTTACCTGATCCTAAACCCCCGGGTGCTCACCACCGAGGGGGAGACCTTTGACCTGCGCTTCATCCTCTTCATGCTGGTCCTAATCGTTCTGGCCGCGGGAACCGTGGCCCTGATGCTGGTCCTGGGGCGGATGTACCATCTGCTTTAGGGCCTCCTCCGGGGAGAGTTCCCCCCGGAGGTACCTCAGGTCCTTGCGCAAGGCCTCCTGGGTGGCCTGCAAAACCGGAGAAAACTCCGGGGGGAACTCCCTTTGCAGGTGGGCCATGCAGAGCAAAAGCCCTTCCACCATGGCCTTTTCCTGCTCGCGGCGGCGCCTTCCCCCCCGGAGGGCGCTTTTGGCCAGGTGGGCAAGCCGCCGCACCACGCACACCCGGGGCTCCCCCCCCACCCCCGCGCAGGCCAGGCCCTCCGCCCCCCCGCAGGCGGCATAGGCCTTTGGGTAAAGGGGGGCAAGCTCAGGGTGGCCCAGGAGGGCAGGCCCCAAGGGCCCGGCATGGACCGCGGCCAGGCGCAGGTAGAGGGCGTGGCGGGCGCGGCGGACCTCTACCTCCATGCCCCCAGGATAGGCGAGCCGTCAAAGGACAAATGACCCCGAAGGGGCTACCCCCCCAGGCGGAAGGGGGTACGCAGCCCCGCCAAGGCGATGGCCCGGGCCTCCTCCGGGATCCAGGAAAGGGCCAAAGCCCCCCGGTAGGCCCTCAGGGCCCGCTCCCGCTCCCCCGCCAGGTCCAGAAGCTGGCCAAACCGGGCCAGGACATAGCCTGGCAGGTAGCCGGGGTGGTGGAAGTCCATGCGAAGGACTTCCTCCATCAAGGCCAAGGCCTCCCGCCACTCCCCAGCCGCCAGGTAGACCTGGGCTGCCAGGTAGAGGGCCTCGGGGCTTCCTATGGCGAAAAGCCCCTCCAGAAGCCCAGCCCAGTCGTCCTCCTCCCGCAGCTGCCAGGCCCGGTCCAAGAGGGCCCGCTCCCGCTCCCCCTCCGTGGGGGTGTGGGCCTGGGGCAGGGCCTGGGGGAAAGCCTCGGCCAACAGGGCGTAGTCCAGGAGGTCCGCCACCACCGCCCCCTCCTTCCCCCGGAGGGCCTCGGCCACCTGGGCCATGCGCCGCTGGCGGAAGCCCGTGGCCGGCCCCTCGCCAAAGGCCGCGGCAAAAGCCCGGTAGAGGGCCTGCAGGCGGGCCAAAAACGCCTCTCCCCCCAAGACCTCCGGGGTGAGGGGGGTCCTTAGGAGGCCGAGAAGCTCCTGGTCCAGGGCCTGCATCCGCTCCAGGTAAGGCGCCCCTAAAGGGTGCTGGACCAGGGCCTCGCGGAAGGCCTCGGCCTCCCCTTTCAGGTGGGCCTCCGCGTCCAGGGCCACCACGGGAACCCCCCGGGCCTCGGCCCAGGGGAGGAGGTGGAAGAGGAGGGGGTCCTCCTCGCGCCAAACCCCCTCCCGGAGGGCTTCCTCCGAAAGGGAGGCCAGGTAGAGAACGGGGGGACGGGCCTCATCCAAAAGGGCCAGGACCGTGGCCGCGTTGTAGCGTGGATGCAGGATGTGGAAGGGCCCAAGGGAAGGCAGAAGGAGCATCCTCCCCATCTTAGACCTGAGGGAGCGGAACTACCGGCTGGCGGTGGTGAACGGCTGGCTGGTCTGGCTGGGGGACACCTTTTTGAACCCCAACATCGTCCTGAGCGGCTTCGCCGCCAAGCTGGGGGCCCCCGGGGCCCTGATCGGCCTCCTGCCCGCCCTCCTGCAGGCCGGGGGCATGATCCCCCAGGCCTTCCTGGCCCCCTATGTGGCCCGCTTCCCCCGGAAGATCGTCCTTTACCGCCAGGTGGCGGCCCTGCGCCTTTTGGGCGTGGTCCTCATGGCCCTTTCGGCTTTCCTGCTTGGGGCTTGGCCTCACCTTCTCCTCATGGGCTTCCTCACGGGCCTCCTTCTCAACGCCCTCTTCACCGGGGTTTCCAGCCTTCCCTTCTGGGAGGTGGTGGCCAAGACCACGCCCAAGGAGAGGCGGGCGGCCCTCTTCTCCGCCCGCAACCTGGTGGGAGGTCTTCTGGCCTTCCTGGCGGGCTTCCTGGTCCGGGGGATCCTGGCCCTGCCCCTCCCCTTCCCCCTGCCCTACGCCCTCCTCTTCGCCCTAGGGGCCCTGGCCTTCGGCACGGGGTGGTACCTTTTCGGCCTCACCGCCGAGCCCGCGGAGGCCCCCAAGGAGGAGCGTATCGACCTCCTCCTGCCCCTGCGAAGCCCAGGCTTCCGCCGCTTTCTAAGGGTGCGGATTCTCCTGGGCCTGGCGGGGATGGCGGAACCCTTTTACGCCGTCTACGCGGTGCGCGCCCTGGGGCATGGGGAGGAACTTGGGCTTTACCTTTCCCTTTACGCCCTGGCCTTCACCCTTTCCAACCTCCTCTGGGCCCGCCTAGCGGAGCGGGGTTCCAAAGGGGTCCTCCTGCGGGGAGCCGGCCTGGCCTGCATGGCCCCCCTCCTGGCCCTCCTCCTGCCCCCTGGGCTTTACGGGGCGGTCTTCCTCCTCCAGGGCACTTATCTAGCCGCCCTCAACCTGGCCACCACCACCTACCTCCTCAACCTGGCCCCTCCCGAGGAGCGAAGCGCCTTTATCGGCCTGGGGAACACCGTGGCTGGGGTCTTCGCCTTCGCCACGGTGCTGGGAGGATGGGTGGCCGATGCCCTGGGCTTTTCCGCCCTCTTCCTCCTGGCCGCGGCCCTCTATGCCCTGGCCCTTTGGGCGGGGAGGAAGCTGCCCCGGGAGGGGTAGGGCGGTATAGTGAAGGGCATGACGGTTTACCTGCCCGACGGGAAGGCCCTCGAGGTGCAAGAGGGCGCCACCGCCCGGGACGTGGCCCAGGCCCTAGGCCCCAGGCTGGCCCAAAAGGCGGTGGGGGCCATCGTGAACGGGGAGCTTTACGACCTCCTCAAACCCCTTCCCCCCGGGGCCTCGGTGAGGATCCTCACCGAGGAGGACCCCGAGTACCAGACCCTCTTCCGCCATACCCTGGCCCACGTGCTGGCCCAAGCGGTAAAGGAGCACTTCCAGGAAAAGGGGTACGACCCCGAGAGCGTGAAGCTGGGCGTGGGCCCGGTCATCGAAAAGGGGTTCTACTACGACATCGACGCCCCCGAACCCCTCTCGGACGAGGACCTGCCCGCCCTGGAGGCGAGGATGCGGGCCATCCTGGCCAAGGACCTGCCCCTGCGCCGCTACACCCTTTCCCGGGAGGCGGCCCTGGCCCGCTACCAGGGCAAGGACCCTTACAAGGCGGAACTCATCCAGGAGCTACCAGAGGGGGAGGAGATCAGCTTCTACCAGCAAGGGGACGAGGCCTACGGCTTCACCGACCTGTGTCGTGGGCCCCACGTGCCCTCCACGGGCCGCATCCCTCCCCACTTCAGGCTCACCCACGTGGCCGGGGCCTACTGGCGGGGCGACGAGCGGCGCCCCATGCTGCAAAGGGTGTACGGGGTGGCCTTCCGCACCGCCGAGGAGCTTAAGGCATACCTCTGGCAGCTGGAGGAAGCCAAGCGGCGGGACCACCGGCGGCTTGGGCGGGAGCTGGAGCTTTTCCTCATTGACCCCATGGTGGGCAAGGGGCTGGTGCTTTGGCTGCCCAAGGGGAACACCATCCGGGAGGAGCTCATCGCCTTCATGCGGGAGGAGCAGCTTAGGAGGGGTTACCAACTGGTCACCACCCCCCATATCGGCGGCCTGGAGCTTTACAAGACCTCGGGCCACTACCCCTACTACGCGGAAAGCCAGTTCCCCCCCATGCGCCTCGAGGACCGGGAGGGCTCGGAGGAGTACCTCCTCAAGCCCATGAACTGCCCCCACCACATCCGCATCTACGCCCACAAGAAGCGCTCCTACCGGGAACTCCCCTTAAGGATCGCGGAGTTCGGCACCGTCTACCGCTACGAGAAGGCCGGGGAGCTTTTGGGCCTCACCCGGGTCCGGGGGTTCACCCAGGACGACGCCCACCTCTTCTGCACCCCCGAGCAGGTGAAGGAGGAGTTCCTGGGGGTACTGGACCTGGTGCTAAAAGTCTTCGCCACCTTGGGCCTGAAGGGGTTCCGGGCCCGGATCGGCGTGCGGGACCCCCAAAGCAGCAAGTACGTGGGGGAGGAGGCCAAGTGGGCCCTGGCCGAGCGGCAGATTGAGGAGGCAGCCCAGGAAGCCGGCCTGGACTACACCCTGGAGGAAGGGGACGCCGCCTTCTACGGCCCCAAGCTGGACTTCGTGGTCAAGGACGCCCTGGGGCGGGAGTGGCAGCTTGGAACCATCCAGGTGGACTACAACCTTCCCGAGCGCTTCCAGCTGACCTACGTGGGCAAGGACGGGGAGGAGCACCGCCCCGTCATGATCCACCGCGCCCCCTTCGGCTCCCTGGAGCGCTTCATCGGCATCCTCATTGAGCACTTTGCCGGGGACTTCCCCTTGTGGCTTTCCCCGGTGCAGGCGGTGGTGGTCCCGGTGTCGGAAAAGCAGGAGGACTACGCCAAGGAGGTGGTGGAGCGGCTCAAGGAGGCTGGCCTCCGGGCGGAAGGGGACCTGCGCCCAGAAAGGATGCAGGCCCGGATCCGGGACGCGGAGGTGCAAAAAGTACCCTACATCCTGGTGGTGGGGGAGAGGGAAAGGGCCGAAGGGACGGTGAGCGTGCGCCGGCGGCACCGGGGGAACCTGGGAACCATGCCCCTGGCCACCTTCCTGGAAGGTGCCCTCAGGGAGTATCGGGAGCGTAAGCTGGAGCCGGTCTTCTGATGCGGGCGCGGTCCACCATCTTCACCCTCTTTCTGGAGTACGCCTACCCCGAGCGCCGGGCCCCGGTGCGGGACCTGGTGGCCATGATGGAGGCCCTGGGCTTCTCCGAGGCCGCGGTGCGGGCCGCCTTGTCCCGGAGCGCCAAGCGGGGCTGGGTGGTGGCGGAACGACGGGGGCGCACCGCCTACTACGCCCTCTCCGACCGGGTCTACTGGCAGGTGCGCCAGGTGCGGAGGCGGCTTTACGAGCCCGTAGCCCCTTGGGACGGGCGCTTCCTCCTGGTGCTGCCCGAGGGCCCCAAGGAGCGGGGGGAACGGGAGCGCTTCCGGCGGGAGATGGCCCTTTTGGGCTACGGAAGCCTGCAAAGCGGGATCTACCTGGGGGCGGGGGTGGACCTGGAGGCCACGAAGGAACTCCTGGGGTTTTATGGCCTTACCGCCACCCTGTTCCGCGCCGAACACCTAGGGTCCCCGGAGGAGGTGCGCAAGGCCTTCCCCCTGGCCCAGGCCGAGGCCCATTACCGGACCCTCTTCCCCCAGGAGGTACCGGAAAACCCCCTCCTGGCCTTCCAGGCCCTCACCCGTCTGGTGCACGGGATGCGCAAGGTGCTCTTCCTGGACCCCCTCCTCCCCCCTGAGCTCCTGCCCCCGGGCTACCCGGGCCTGGCCGCCCGGGAGCGGTTCTTCGCCCTGCGCCAAGCCCTCTACGCCCGGGCTGAGCCCTTCCTTAAGGGGTTTCACCTTCCCTTGGCCGCCCTCTCACCCGGGGCCCGGTAAGCTTGAGGGCATGAGGCGACCCTTTCTGGCCGCCCTACCCTTTTTCCTCCTGGCCCAGGCCCAGGTGACCCTCCCCTTCTGGCACACCGCCGGCCCTCCGGGCAACACCGTCCTGGAGGAGGCCATCCGCACCTTCAACGAGGGGCAAAGGGCCTACCGGATCGAAGCCCGTTACGTGGGGGACTACCGGGAAGCCGGGGTCAAGCTCCTGGCCGCCCTGCGCTCCGGGGGGGCGCCGGTGCTCTTCCACGGGGAGCTTTCCTTCCTGCCCCGCCTGGCCCAGGAGGGGGCGGCCCTTTCCTTGGACCCTTACCTGAACGGCCTCCCCCGGGACCTGTACCCGGAGATGCTCCGGACGGTGCAGGTAAAGGGGAAGACCTTTGGCCTACCCCTAGGGCTTTCCGTGCCCGTCCTCTACTACAACAAGGACGCCTTCCGGGCCAGGGGCCTAAGACCCCCCAGCACCTGGGCCGAGGTGGAGGAGGCCGCGGCCAAGCTCACCAGCCGCACCAGCAAGGGCCTGGTGGTCTCCACGGACATCTGGAGTTTCAACGCCCTGGTCATGAGCCTAGGCGGCAGCCTGGTCAAGGACGGGCTTCCCGCCTTCACCTCCAAGGAGGTGGTGGAGGCCCTGGAGATGCTCCACCGCATGGTGCAGCGGGGGCATGCCCAGCCGCGGAACCTGGCCGAGGCCCAGTTCGCCGTGGCCGACTTCCTGCGCACCAAGGCCTTCATGGGCCTGGGGCCCACCACCGCCCTGCCCGTGGTCCTCTCCCAGACCTCCCTTCCCTTCGCCGTGGGCATGGCCCCGGTACCCCGGCGGGAAGGGGGGGCGGTGCCCCTCTCGGGAGCGGCCCTGGCGGTCCTCAAGGGGGCTAGCCCCGAGCAGGCCCGGGGGGCGGTGGCCTTCTGGCTCCACTTCCTGGATCCCAAGCGCCAAGCGGCCTGGGTGCGCACCACCTGGTACCTGCCCCTGAGGCGGGAGGCGGAGCGGGAGCTGGGCGAGTTCCTCAAGGACCCCGAGCGGCAGGGGGTCTTCGCCCAGGCGGAGATCGGCCGCCCCTGGAGCCAGGACCCGGAGATGGTGGTCTGGTACGGCTTCCTGGAGGAGGCTTTGGAGCGGAGCCTGAAACAGGGGGTGAAGCCCCAGGTGGCCCTCGAGGAGGCCCAGCGCAAGGCCTTAGCGGTGGAAAGGCGCTAAGCCCCTTGAAGCCCTCCTGACAGGGGGGATGGTAAAATCCGCCCCATGAAAAAGCTCCTCGCCCTAGCCCTTCTCCTTCTCCCCGTCTTGGCCCAGACGGAGGTGTCCTTCTGGCACTCCATGGACGGGCCGGCGGGCAGGCTCCTTTCCGCCTTCGCCCAGGAGTTCAACGCCCGCCAGGGGCTCTACCGCGTCCTGCCCCAGTACGTGGGGGACTACCGGGACGCGGAGACCAAGCTGGTGGCCGCCCTGCGCACCGGGGCCCAGCCCGTCCTCTTCCAGGCCGAGATCTCCTTCTTCCCCCGGTTGGTGGGGGAGGGCCGGGCCCTGGCCCTGGACCCCTACCTCAACCTGGACCGGGCCTTCCTGGAGGACCTCTTTGAACCCGCCTGGAACTACGGCCTAATGGAGGGAAGGCGCTACGGCCTTCCCCTCAACACCTCCACCCCGGTCCTCTTCTACAACCTGGATGCCCTCAGGGCCAAGGGGCTCAAGGCCCCCAGGAACTGGAAAGAGTTTGAGGAGGTAGCCAAGGCCCTTACCTCCCGTCAGGCCAAGGGCTTCATCTTCGTCACCGATCCCCAGGCCTGGCTCTTTGAAGCCATGGCGACCAGCCGGGGAGGCAGCCTGGTGCGGGAAGGCCGGCCCAACTTCCTCTCCAAGGAGGTGGTGGAGGCCCTGGAGATGCTCTGGCGCATGAACCGGGCCGGGCTCCTTTCCGTGCGCAGCATGGCCGAGTCCACCTTTGCCCAGCTGGACTTCGTGCGCACCAAGGGGATGATGGTCATGGCCTCCATCGCCAACTGGCCGGCGGCGGAGAACTTCTCCTTCGCCTTCACCCTGGGGGTGGCCCCCGTCCCCCGGGAAACCGGGGGCAAGGTGCCCCTGGGCGGGGCCCAGTTGGTGGTCCTACGGGGGGCCTCGGAGGCCCAGGTGCGGGGGGCCTTGGACTTCTGGAGGTACCTGATGGAGCCTAGCAACGTGGCCCGCTGGGTAGAGGCCAGCTACTACGTCCCCGTGCGCAAATCCGCCGCCCCTCTTCTGGAAGGCTTCTACCGGGAGAACCCCTTCCGCAAGGTGGCCTTTGAGCAGATCGCCGTGGCCCAGGAAAGGCCCCGCCTGCCCCAGTTCTCCGCCTGGGCCAGCCTCCTGGCCGAGGCCTTGGAGAAGAGCCTCAAGGGGGGAATGGCCCCGCAGCGGGCCCTGGAGGAGGCCCAGCGCAAGGCGGAGGCCATCCGCTAGGGGGAAAAGCCCATGCGCCTGGGTTTCAGCCCCTTCAACGCCGAGCTGGGCTACGAGGAGGCCTTCCGCCTGGCCGCCCAGCTGGGGATGGACCTCGAGGTGGCCTACGACCTGCACGAGGCCCTCCCCCTTCCCGATCCCCGCGCCCTGCGGGCCACAGGGGAGGCCTTGGGGGTGGGGTTCACCCTGCACCTGCCCTTCGTGGAGATGAACCCGGCCAGCCTCATCCCCGCGGTGCGCCAGCTTTCCGAGGACCGGCTCAAGCGGGCCCTGGAGTTCGGCGAGGCCCTGGGGGCCAAGGTGGGGGTGCTCCACACCGGCCAGGTGCCCGTCCGCCACCCCATGGCCTTGGACCTGGCCCGGGAAGCCCTGGAGAAAACCCTGGCCGCCCTCCTCCCCCTCCCTTTTCCCATAGCCCTGGAAAACCTGGCCCTCGCCGAGGAGGACCTCATCCGGGGCCCCGAGGAACTGCAAGCCCTCTTGGATCGCTTCCCCCAGTACGGCTTCTGCCTGGATGTGGGCCACGCCCTGGTGGAGCTCGGCCCCCGGGGGCCTTTCCTCTACCTCGAGGCCCTCTCCCCCCGCCTCCTCCACCTCCACCTCCACGACAACCACGGGCGCAAGGACGACCACCTGCCCGTGGGGGCCGGGGCGCTTCCTTGGGAGAAGCTCGCCCCCCACCTCCAGGGGTTTGCCGGCACCGCCGCCCTGGAGGTGGGCGGGGGGATGGAGGGGGTGGGCCGGAGCCGGGAGCGCCTCCTCCGCCTCCTCGCCCCTTAGCCCCGGGGACATCTGTCCTTGCCCCCCTGCCCTTATAGTGGTGGGGTGGGGGTTTGCACCCCCCTTCACAAAAGGGAGGCAGAATGGTCGTAGACCGGATTGAGGTGTACCTGGATGGGGCAGCCGAGCCCCTGGCCGTCCTCAAGGAACCCCCCTACCGGCTGAACCTGGACACCAAGAAGCTCCCCGACGGGGAACACACCCTAAGGGTCGTCACCCACTTCCGGGGGGGAGGCCAGGAGATCCGCGAGATCCCCTTCACCGTCAACAACTACCCCGACATCCTGGTCCTGGGCCTGGACGAGGGGGGAGAGGTGGCCGGCCAGGTGGAACTCCGCCTGGCGGTGGGCGAGCCCGAGCTCCCCGTGGAGCCCATCCGCTTTAATCCCCTCTGGTACGTGGTGGCCTCGGTGGTGGTCTTAGGGGGCATCTGGAGCTACTTCGCCCTGAGCCCGGCAGCGGAGAAGATCGTGGCCGAGGTGGCCCCCCCTGCCCAGGAAAGCCAGGCCCACGGGGCCACGGGGGCCCAACCCGCCGCCAACGTGGACCCCGCCCTCCTGGAAAAGGGCAAGGCGGTCTACGAGGCCCACTGCGCCGCCTGCCACCAGGCCAACGGCCAGGGCATGCCCCCGGCCATGCCCGCCCTGGCCGGGAACGCCAACCTCAAGGACGCCCAGATGATCCTCAACATCGTCAAGAACGGGCGGGGGGCCATGCCCCCGGTGGGGGCGGCCTTCTCCGAGGAAGAGGTCAAGGCCGTGGCCACCTACATCCGCAACAGCTTCGGCAACAGCTTTGGCCCGGTGGAGTAAGGGGGAAGCATGTACCGCAACGACCCCATCATCCCCACCTTTGCCCTCATCCTGGCCCTAGGGCTCTTCTACACGGCCTACCTGGACGGGCTCCACATCGCCCGCCTCCTGGGCCACACCCCTGAGGAGCTTTCCGTGGGCCAGATCGGCCTCATGGCCTTTGGGGCCGTCCTCCTCCTCTACGGCCTCATCGGCCTGGTCTCCTACTGGCTGGAGGGGATTGAGCTCCGCCCTGGCCGCCACTTCCCCACCCCCTCCACCGCCCCCGTGGCCGCGGGGGTGATCCTGGTCCTCCTCCTCACCGCCCTTTCCGGCTTCTTCGTGCGCCTGCTGGTCTACTCCGCCCAGAGCGGCCACAACCCCACCTGGCTCCAGGGCCTCATCTTCGGCGCCATCAGCCTGGTGGTGGCGGCCCTCTTGGGCGTCTACAAGAAGTTCTTTGGCCGGGATGAGGCCATCACCGAGGAGGAGAAAAGCCAGTTCCCTTGGTAAAGAGGTGAAGGATGGACGAACGCGAGATCCGTTTGCGCACATCCCGGAGGCGGCTTTTCCTCAAGACCGCCATCGGCACGGGCATCGGGCTTTCCCTGGTCTCCGCCTTTTATGTGGGGGCCAGCCTCCGCCCCAAGGCCGAGGTCACCCCGGAAAAGGAGCCCCTGAAGCCGGGGGACCTCCTGGTCTACGCCCAAGGGGGAGGGGAGCCCAAGCCCATCCGCCTCGAGGACCTGAAGCCCGGGGACCCTTTCGTCCTGGCCTACCCCATGGACCCCAAGACCAAGGTGGTGAAAAGCGGGGAGGCCAAGAACACCGTCTTGGTGGTGCGCTACGCCCCCGAGGCCCTTTCTCCCGAGGTGGCCCAGCACGCGGTAGAGGGCATCGTGGCCTTCTCCGCCGTCTGCACCCACCTGGGGTGCATCGTGAGCCAGTGGGTGGCGGACAAGCAAGCCGGCCTCTGTCCCTGCCACGGGGGTACCTTTGACTTCGCCCACGGGGCCAAGGTGGTGGCCGGCCCCCCGCCCCGCCCGGTACCCCAGCTCCCCCTCAAGGTGGAAAACGGGGTGCTGGTGGCCGCGGGCGAGTTCCTGGGCGAGATCGGGGTAAAGGCCAGCGCCGGCCAGTGCCGCCAGGTATAGGAGGGAAGGATGTACAAGTGGCTTGACGAACGCCTAGACCTCACGGGGCTTTACCACAAGGTGCTGCGCAAGGCCTTCCCCGTGCACCACTCCTTCTTCTTGGGCGAGATCACCCTGTTCGCCTTCATCGTTTTGGTGCTCACGGGGGTCTTCCTCACCCTGAACTTCGAGCCCTCCATCCGCGAGGTGAAGCTCCCCGACGGGCGCACCGTGCCCGCGGCCTACGCCAGCGTCCTCTACATCGATAGCCTGCCCTTTGGCGCGGTGATCCGCAGCCTCCACCACTGGTCGGCCCACGTGATGATCGCCGCGGCCTTCTTGCACATGCTCCGGATCCTCCTCTCCGGGGCCTACAAGAAGCCGCGGGAGCTCAACTACCTGGTGGGCCTGGCCCTCTTGGGCCTGGCGGTGGTGACCGCCTTCACCGGCTACGCCCTGCCCTACGACAACTACGCCGTCACCGCCACCCGCATCGGCTACGGCATCGCCACCTCCATACCCTGGATCGGCACCACCCTGGCCCAGGTGATGTTTGGCGGGGAGTTCCCGGGCTCGGCCCAGTCCATCCCCCGGCTTTACAGCCTCCACGTCCTCTGGCTGCCCCTCCTCCTCCTGGCCCTCATCGGGGGGCACCTGGCCATCATGATGAAGCAGAAGCACACCCAGCCCCGCTATGCGGAAAAGGTAGCCCCGGGGAAGATCCTGGGTGTGCCCATGTACCCGCAGCAGCTGGTGATGATGGGCATCCTCTTCGCCCTCTACGTGGGCATCATGGCCATCATCGCCGGGGCGTTCCTGGCCCACCCCATTGAGGCCTTTGGCCCCCCCACCCCCAATACCCCGGCGGTCAAGCCCGACTGGTACTTCCTCTGGATCTACGGCATCCTGCAGATCATCCCCTCCAGCTGGGAGTTCCACCTCTTCGGCGCCATCATCGGGCCTGAGTTCATCGGCGGGGTGGTGGTGCCGGGCATCCTGGCCCTTATCGCCCTTCTCCTGCCCTTCGTGGACACCCAGAAGGACAAGATGCGCTACCTGGAGCTGCCCTCCGAGCACCCCGTGCGCACCAGCGTCATCCTGGCCCTCCTGGTCTTCTTCCTCATGAGCACCCTGGCGGGCTACAAGATCGACTTCCAGCAGCAGGGTTCCTTGCTGGGGAATAACGCCGTCCTCTGGACCCTGGTCCTAGGGGGGCCCCTTCTCACCTTCCTGGTGTCCTACACCCTGATGCGCATCTTCTACGGGAAGAGGGCGGAAAAGGCCCTGGAGTAAATGGAGGCCCCCGCCCAAGGGCGGGGGCCTTAAGCTTTGCGCCTTACTTTTCCTCTTCCAGGCCCAGGCTGGCCAGGAGGTCGCCGTAGAGGTCACCCAGCTTCACGCTGGTGCTGGCGGTGGGCACCGCGGAGGCATCGTAGAGGTTGTACTCGGCCACGGCCCCGTACTCGTACTCCCGGCGCTCCTCGCGGCGCGGGGTGGGCTTGCGCTTGCTGCGGGCTTCCTTGCCCTTGGCCCTGCGGGGCCGCTCCTCCTCCGCCTTGGGCGGGGGCGGGGGCAGGAGGCGCTTGCGGGAGAGGGAGATGCGCTGCTCCACGGGGTCAATGTTGAGGACCACCACCTCCATCTCCTCGCCCTTCTTGAAGTGGGCGGCGGGGTTATCCACCCGCTGGTGGTCCAGCTCCGACACGTGGACCAGGCCCTCCATGCCGGGCTCCAGCTCCACGAAGACCCCGAAGTCCGTAACCCCCGTCACGCGGCCCTTGACCACGGTGCCCGGAGGGTACTTCTCCACCAGGAGCTGCCAGGGATCGGGCTGGGTCTGCTTAAGGCCCAGGGAAAGGCGGCGCTCTCCGGGGTCCAGGCGCAGGACCACAGCCTCCACCTCGTCCCCCTCCTTCACCACCTCGGAGGGGTGCTTGGGCCGCTTGGTCCAAGAAAGCTCGGAGATGTGGATGAGCCCTTCCAGCCCAGGCTCCACCTCCACGAAAGCCCCGAAGGGGGTGAGGCCCACCACCTTGCCCTTGACCCGGGTGCCCACGGGGTACTTCTCCGCCACCGTGGTCCAGGGGTCGGGGATCAGGGCCTTGATGGAGAGGTTGACCCGCTCCTTGGCGGGGTCCACGGACACCACCTGGGCCCGCACCCTCTGCCCCTTGTGGATGACCTCCTTGGGGTGGCCGAAACGGCCCCAGGTGATCTCGGAGCGGTGCACCAGGCCGTCCACCGGACCCAGGTTCACGAAGGCCCCGAAGTCGGTGACGTCCACCACGGCGCCCTCCACCACCTGGCCGGGCTTTAGGCTCTGGAAGAAGGCCTCCTTGGCCCGCTTTTGCTCCTCCTCCAGCACCGCCCGGCGGGAGAGGAGGACCCGCCCCTTCTTGCGGTGGAACTCAATGATCTTGGCCAGGATCTGCTGGCCCACGTACTCGTCCAGGTTAGGGGTGCGCCTCAGGTCCAGCTGCGAGGCGGGGATGAAGGCCTGGACGCCATCCAACTCGGCGACCACGCCCCCTTTGACCTTCTCCTTCACGGTGACGGTGACCGGCTCGCCCCGCTCGTAGAGGGCTTGGATGTGGTCCCAGTGCTCGGTGGCCTCCACCTTTTTGCGGGAGAGGAGGATCTGCCCGGTTTCCGGGTCTACCCGGAGCACCTGGACCCGCACCTCGTCCCCCGGCTTGAGGAGCCCCTTGAGCTCCTCCTCGGGGAGGACCTTCTCCGTGAGCTGGTTGAAGGGGATGATGCCTTCCGTCTTGGCGCCGATGTCCACCGCCACGCCTTCGGAACCCACCAAGACCACTTTGCCCGTCAGGACCTGCCCCGGGCGCACGCGCTTCTCCAGGCGGGCCTCGGTCTCCTGAAGGGCCTCTTCCATGCTGAAGGTCTTTTCTGGGGTCTGGGTCGCCTTTTCTTCCATGCCGCCTCTTTCCTCCTTACGCGCCTCCCCTTGGGGAAGGCGGGCGCTTTTCGCGCGCGTCCACACGAAAAGGAGGGGGAGAACCCTCACTCCCCGCTTCCGTGTGAACCGGCCCCGAAGGGCATACCCTTCCTTTATACCATGGGGCTAGCCCCTTGCCAAGAGGCACAGGGCCTTGGCGCAAGGGGGCATAATGGTCCCATGGAAACCCTGGAATGGATGAAGGCCAGGCTGCCGGAGTTTTTGCGGGACCTCGAGGCCTTCGTGCGCCGCGAATCCCCCTCGGGGGACCTCAAGGGCCTAGAGGAGGCGGCCGCCTTTCTGGAAAAGGCCTTCGCGCCCCTAAAGGGGCGGCTTTCCCGCAAGGACACCCCGGCGGGCCCCATCCTTCTCCTCAAGCGGGAAGGGGAGGGGGAGCCGGTCCTGGTGCTCTGCCACTACGACACCGTCCACCCCAAGGGGAGCTTCCCCGAGCCCTTCCGCCTGGAGCGGGATAGGGCGGTGGGCCCTGGGGTCTACGACATGAAGGGGGGGATCCTGGCCCTCCTCTACGCCCTGCGCCACGCCGAGGCCACGGGGCGGAGGCTTCCTCCCTTGGAGATCCTCTTCACCCCCGACGAGGAGACGGGCTCTAGGGAAAGCCGTCCCCTGATCGAGGCCGCCGCCAAAAAGGCCCGGGCGGCCTTGGTCCTCGAGCCCCCCACCCTCGAGGGGGACCTAAAGGTGGCCCGCAAAGGGGTGGGGCTTTACCGCCTCAAGGCCCTGGGCAAGGCTGCCCACCAGGGGGTGGAGCCGGAAAAAGGGGTCAACGCCATCCTGGAGCTCGCCCACCAGATCCCCAAGGTGGCGGCCCTGGAGGACCGGGACAAGGGCACCACCCTGGGCCCCAACGTCCTGCGGGGGGGAACGGTGAGCAACGTGGTGGCGGAGGAAGCCTGGGTGGAGATCGACCTCCGGGCCTGGACCCTGGAGGAGGCCCGGCGGGTGGAGGAGGCCCTCCGGGCCCTAAGCCCTGCCCTACCCGGGGCCCGGCTGGAGCTCACGGGCGGCCTCAACCGCCCCCCTATGGAGCCCACCCCGGAAAGCCTGTCCCTCTTCCATAAAGCCCAGGCCATCGGGGAGGCCCTGGGGCTTGCCCTGCGCCCGGGGCGGGTGGGCGGGGGGTCGGACGGGAACTTCACCGCCGCCTTGGGGGTGCCCACCCTGGACGGCCTGGGCCTTCTGGGTGGGGACGCCCACCAGCGGACGGAATACGTGGTGGTCTCCGAGATCCCCCGGCGGGTAGCCCTCTTGGCCGAGCTCCTCTACGCCCTATGAGCCTCTCCCCTGCCGCCACCCGGGTGCAGCGGGCCCTGGAGGAAGGGGGTTTCGGCCACCTCCGGGTAGAGGAACTGCCGGTTTCCACCCGTACCGCCGCGGAGGCGGCCCAGGCCGTGGGGGCCGAGGTGGGCCAGATCGTGAAGAGCCTGGTCTTCGTGGGGGAAAAGGGAGGCTACCTTTTCCTGGTAAGTGGGAAAAATCGCCTGGACCCGGGCAAAGCCGCGGCTTTGGCCGGGGAACCCCTTCGCCGGGCAAGCCCCGAGGAAGTACGGGCCCTCACCGGCTTCGCCATCGGCGGGGTACCCCCCTTGGGCCACCCCACCCCCCTTCCCACCTTTTTGGACCAGGAGCTTTTGGGCTACGGGGTGGTCTGGGCGGCGGCGGGCACCCCCAGGGCCCTTTTCCGGACCAGGCCGGAGGAACTCCTGGCCCTCACCGGGGCCAAGGTGGCGGACCTCAAGGAGGGGTAGGATGTGGTTCCGCAAAGACCCCCACGTAAAGCCCGAGGGCCCCATGGCCTTCCGGGTGCGGGTGCGCACCCGAAGCGGCGAGGTGGTGGAACTCCGCCTCTCCAAGAGCATGGAGATCAGCCCCATAGAAGGCGGGTACTACGTGCGCAAGGAGATCGTGGCCCCCAGGAGCCTGGACCGGGCGGTGCTGGAGATCTGGTTTGACCGGGGCTACCGCCCGGTGCGCAAGGCGGTGGAGGGGGGCGAGCTCATCCCCATCCGCGAGTGGAATGGGTAGGCTAAGGCTATGGAAAAAGTCCTTTTGCTCCTGGGCTTTTTGGTGATGGTCTACAACGTCCTCTACGGCCTAAGGCTCAAACGGGCCATCCCCGGGGGGGTCATGGGGGAACGGGGAGGGCAGATGCTCTTCCTCATCTTCTTCTTCGCCGCCAGCTACCTGGGGGTCCTCCTCCTCACCTGGGGGGAGCCTTCCAGCCTGCTCCTCCTCTTGCTCTCCCTCATCCTCCTCCTGGGCTCGGTCTTCGTCCACCTGGTCCTCCGCCTGCTGGACGCCATCGTGGCCTCCCTGTAGCCATGGTCTTCCGCCGCAACCCCACGCCCCCGGTGGCCGACTGGAAACCCACCCCCGAGGAATGGCGGGTCTACACCCTTTGCGACGGGCGGCGCAGCGAGGAGGAGGTGGTGCGGGAAAGCGGCTTGGGCGAGGAGGCCTACCGGGTGCTGGCGGACCTCCTCAAGCAGGGGCTGATCCTGCCCGTGGAGGGGCCCAAGGAGCTCTGCGCCCGCCTGGTGGAGCTCCTCCGCCGCCGCCTGGGACCCAAAGCGGAACCCTTGGTGGCCCGGCTGGAGGGGTGCGCAAGCCGGGAGAGCCTCGAGGAGGAAGCCCTCCGGGTGGCCCTCAAGGTGAAGCTCACCCTGGACAAAAAGGCGGGGGAGGAGCTGGAAAAGGCCATCCGGGAGATGTTCCGCTGAGGGCGCCTAGCGGGGCGGCACCCAGGGCTCCCCGCGGAAGAAGCCGTAGGTGAGGCGGGCCACCACCGGGCCCAGGAGGATCAGCCCCAGGAGGTTGGGGATGGCCATGAGGCCATTGAGGGTATCGGAGATGGCCAGGAAGGCCTCGAGGCCCCCCAAGGGCCCCACGAAGGCCAAGACGGCAAAGGTAAGCCGGTAGGGCCAGCGCACCCCCTCCCCGAAGAGGAAGGCTGCGGCCTCCTCCCCGTAAAAACCCCAGGAAACCATGGTCCCCAGGGCGAAGACCGCCACGGTGAGGGCTAGGACCACCCCCCCGAGGGGATGGGCCTGGAAGAGGGCCGTGGCCGCCTCGGCGGCGCTTCCCCCCTGCCGCCACAGCCCGGAAGCGATGAAGGTGAGGGCGGTGAGGCTCGTCACCAGGAAGCTCACGAACATCTCCGTGACCCCCCAGAAGCCCTGGCGCACGGGGTGGTCCACCTGGGCCTGGGCATGGGCGATGGGGGCCGAACCCAGGCCGGCCTCGTTGGCGAAGATCCCCCGGCCAAGCCCGGCGTTGATGGCGGCGAAGAGGCTATACCCGGCCGCTCCCCCTAGGGCGGCCTCCGGGCTGAACGCCGCCTGGAAGACCAGGGCTAGGGCCTGGGGGATCTGGCCGGCGTAGAGGATGAAGAGGGGCAGAATGGCCACCAGGAAGAGGAGGAGCTTCAGGGGCACCACCACCTGGGCGAAACGGGCCACCCGCACGATCCCCCCACCCAGGATCACCCCCACCAAAAGGGCCAGGAAAAGGCCCACCAGGGCAGGAGGAGCCCCCAAGGGGGCCAAGGCCCCGCCCACCGCTCCTGCCTGGGAGAGGTTGCCGATGCCGAAGGCGGCCACCGCGGCGAAGAAGGCGAAAAGGTAGCCCAGGAAGCGAAGCCGGGGCAGCCCCCGGAGGAGGTAGTGCATGGGCCCGCCGGACACCGAGCCGTCCGCGTAGCGGCGGCGGAAATGGACGGCCAGGGTGGCCTCGGCGAACTTGGTGCCTGTGCCGAAGAAATAGCCCAGCCACATCCAAAAGACCGCCCCCGGCCCCCCCACCAGGACCGCCGCCAGCATGCCCAAAAGGTGCCCGGTGCCCACGGTGGCCGAAAGGGCCACCATGGTGGCCTGGAAGGGGGTGATCTGCCCGCCGAAGCCGTAGGTCCTCTCCCGGATGGCCCCGAAGGTCTCGCTGAAGGAGACCCGCATCATCCGCAAGGGGGCGCTGAACCAGCGGATCTGGAAGATGACCAGGTAGGCCCCCACCAGGAGGAAGACCAGCTTCATGGGAAAGCCGTATACGATGCGGTTTAGATAATCGTTCCAAGCCAAGACATCCATAGGCTACACCTCCGGCACCACCTCCACCTTATCCCCCCGCCGGAGGCGGAGGCGCTTCAGGTCCTCTTCCAGAAGGCCCAGCCGCCCTTGGATGTTGGGCCTGGGGCGCACCTCCATCACCGCCCCCAGGGGATGGAGCCGCAGGCGGAAGCCGTGGCGGATGGTCCGGGCCCATTCCGCGTACAGGGCCTCGTCCACGTAGGCCACCCCTGAACCCGGCCCGTAGATGGGCAAGACCAGGAGGGAGGCCGGGGGCACCGCCACCAGGGGTACGGCCTCCAAGGCCCCCATCTGCAGGAGGGTGTGCAGGATCCGGGCCAGGCGCAAGACCCCAGGGGCCACCAACACCTCGGCGATGCGCTTGCCCTCCACCTGGGCCAGCACCTTGAGGGCTTCCGCGGAAAGCTCCACCTCCCCGCCCCCTGCGGGCAGGCGCAGGACATACCCCCAGTCCGCGGGCAGGGCCAGGGACTTCCAGGCCGCCTGGGCCTCGGCCAGACGGGCCGGCACCGCCAGCCCGCCCATCAAGGTGGTGTGGGGGGGAAGGGTTTCCGGCTCAAAGGCAAAGGGGGCCCGCTTGAGCCCCACCAGGAGGTCCAAGGCCTCCTCCCCCTCCAGGGCCTTATCCCCCGCCTGCACCTGGGCGTGGACCACCTGCCCCGCCCGCAGGTAGACCTGGCCCTCGAGGAAAGGAGGCCGGATATGAAGCCGGCCCGTGCGCCCCGCGCTCATCAGCGCACCCACCAGGGATGGAAAGGGGAACTCCGCGAGGTTACCCTCCAGCATTCCCCCCCGTTTTACCACGCCGGATGCCCCTCGTCCAGGCAGGGTATGCTAAGGCGTGAACCTGCTCCTCCTGCACGGTTTTACCTCCCACCCCCTCCTCACCCTGGGACCCCTGCCCCAGGCCTTGCGGGAAGCGGGGTTTTCCGTGCGTCAGCCCACCCTACCCGGCCACGGGACGAGGCCCGAGGACCTGCTCCAGGTGCGCTGGCGGGACTGGCTGGAAACCGCCCGGGCCGCCTACCGGGACCTCCCCGAGCCCCGGGGCGTGGTGGGGCTCTCCATGGGAGCCCTCCTGGCCGCCCACCTGGCCGCGGAAACCCCCACCGCCCTCCTGGTGGCCCTGGCCCCCGCCCTGGCCCTGAAAAGCCCCCTGGCCCCGCTGGCCCCCGTCCTTGCCCCCCTCATCCCCCGCTTCCCCGGTCCCGATTCCATCTGCGATCCGGAGTGCCAAAGGCAAAACCCCAACTACCCCTACTTCCCCACCCGGGCGGTTTTGCAGCTCCTGGCCCTCATGGGCCAGACCCCCAGGGTCCTCCCTCGGGTAGAGGCCCCGGCCTTGGTGGTGGAAGCGGGCAAGGACAAGGTGGTCAAGGGCGTGCGCCGGTACCACCGGCTTCTGGGAAGCGCCCGGAAGGACTACCTGGTCTTCCCGGAAAGCGGCCATGACCTCCTCCTGGACCGGGACCGGGAGGCGGTGGCCCGGGCGGTGCAGGACTGGATTATTGCAACTAGTAATCACTCGCAGTAAAATACCAGCCATGGAGCCGCTGTCCATTTCCGTGGGCGCCGTTTTCCTCTACGCCCTTTTCACCGCCATCGCCACCGGGTTGGGCGCCCTTCCTTTCCTCTTCACCCGCAACATCGTGGCGCGGCACCTGGGCCTGGCCAACGCCGCCGCCGCCGGACTGATGCTCTCCGCCAGCTTTGGCCTCATCTACGAAGGGGTGCAGGCCAGCCTGGGCCGCACCCTTTTGGGGGTGCTCCTGGGTCTTTTCTTCATCCTCCTCTCCCACCGCTACCTGGAGGGGCGGGAGGTGAGCTTTGGCCATATGAGCGCCCTGGACGCCCGCAAGGCCCTGATGATGGTGGGCATCATGACCCTCCACTCCTTCGCCGAGGGGGTAGGGGTGGGGGTGGCCTTCGGCGGTGGGGAGGCCCTGGGGGTCTTCATCACCCTGGCCATCGCCGTGCACAACATCCCCGAGGGCCTGGCCATCAGCCTGGTGCTCATCCCCCGGGGGGTGAGCGTCCTGGGGGCCTCTTTGTGGAGCATCTTCTCCAGCCTGCCCCAGCCCCTCATGGCCGTGCCCGCCTTCTTGTTCGTGGAAGCCTTCAAGCCCGCCCTGCCCGTGGGCCTGGGCTTCGCCGCCGGGGCCATGATCTGGATGGCGGTGGCGGAGATCCTGCCCGAGGCCCTAAAGGAAGCGGAGGCCGAGGGGGTGGCCACGGTCCTCACCCTGGCCGTGGCCCTCATGGTGGCCTTCCAAATCCTCTTAGGTGGGTAGCCAGACCCAGGGGAGTTCCCCTTCCAGGTGGAGGGCCTTTAGGCTAGGCCGCACCCGGTAGGCCCGAAGCCGCACCCCCGCTTCCCAGGCCTCCCGGGCTGCCTCGAGGAGGGCCCCATCCGCAGGGTCCAGGGCAAAGGCCTGGGCCTGGGGGTGCTGCACGAACCACAGGGCGTAGGCCAAGCCCCCTTCCCGGGCCCAGCCCGCCAGGAGGCGGAGGTGCCGGGCCCCCCGGGCGGTGGGGGCGTCGGGGAAAAGGGCCAGGGGGCCCTCCACCCGGTTGCAGTTCTTGGCCTCCAGAAGGGCTTCCCGCCCCCCCAGCCGGGCGCGGAAGTCCAGGCGCTCACCCCCAAGCCGGACCTCCCTTTCCAGGGCCTCGAGGGGCCCCAGCACCCCCTGGCCAAGGAGAAGCTCCAGGAGGCGGTTGGCCTGGGTGGCGTCCACCCCCACCAGAACCCCTTCCCGCTCCACCAGGACCATCCGCCCCCGGGTCTTGGGGGTGGGCTTGGGCCAGTAGAAGCAGGGGGCGTGGGGGAGGAGGAGCTCGGCCATGCGCCCGGAGTTGGGCAGGTGCAAAGGCCCCACGTCCGCCTCCACCAGGAAGCGGTTTTTGCGCCCAAGGAAGCGGCAGGGCTTGAGGGGGGGCAAGGGAAGGGCCAGCATAAGAAGCGAGCCCGGCCTGAGCCGGGCCCTTTGGCGGAGAGGGCGGGATTCGAACCCGCGGTACCGGTTATCCCGGTACAACACCTTAGCAGGGTGCCGCCTTCGACCACTCGGCCACCTCTCCAGGCATGGTTGGCGGAGGGTGAGGGATTCGAACCCCCGGTGGGCCCAGGGCCCACAGCGGTTTTCAAGACCGCCGCCTTCAACCGCTCGGCCAACCCTCCAAGGTATGGCCGCAACCCTTACTATGCGGCAAGGGCTAGGCCCTGTCAAGCGCGCCCCCTACCGGGCTTAGGCCAGCAGGAAAGCCAGCTCCTCCCTTAGGGCCCGCCTTCGCGGATGGGCCTGGAGGATCTCCCGGATGGTCCGGCGGGTAGCCTCGGGGTCCAGGCGGGCCATCCGCTTCAGGATCTGGGCCGCTTCCCGGTAGGCCGGGCGGCCCCCCTCCGCCACCCGGGCCTGGGCCGCCTCCCGGTAAAGGCGCAGGGCCTCCTGGGGTAGCCTCTCCTCCAAGGCCTCGGCCAGGCGGGGGTAGGCCTTGGGGGGAAGCCTCCGTAGCAGGCGGTCCAAGGCCTTCCAGTCCTCCTCCAGGAGGTAGATGCGGGCCAGGAGGACGGGGTCCTCGACCGGGCGCAACAGGGCGGGGCGCTCCTGGGCGAAGGCCCGGCCCAGCTTGGCCTTGAGGGCCAGGTAGTCCTCGAGGTTGGGCCGCAGGGCGAAGCGGGCCCGGTGGTCCTCGGGCAGGCCCCTATGGGCCACCAGGAGGTCCAAAAGGGGCAGGAGCCTGGGGTCCTTGCCGAACCAGTCCCGGGCCTCCTCCGCGTACCTAAGGGCCTCCGCCACCCGGCCCAGGGCCAGGAGCCGCCCCACCAGGTGGAGGTAGTCCTCCACCCCCTCTAGCCCCTCCTTTAGGGCGGCCAAGGCCTCCTCTTCCCGGCCCAGGCGGAGGAGGAGCTCCGCCCTAAGCCCCCGCCTGCGCCCTTCGGGGTCCCTCCCCCCCAGGAGGGCCAGGGCCTCCTCGGGCCGCCCCTCCCCCAGGCGCAACCAGGCCTCCTTCAGGGCCTCGGAGGGGTGGCGCAAGTAAAGGCCAAGGAGGAAGGAAAGCCTAGGCCCTAGGGCCCGGTAGCGCTCCAGGGCGGCCTCGAGGTAGGGCTCGGGGTCAAAGGGGGCCTGCAGGAGGGCCTCCAAGAAGGCCTCCACCTCCTCTCGCCCGGCCCCCTCGAGGCGCAGGAGAAGCCCCCGGGCTTCCTCCTCCCCACCCCCCAGGCGGAAGGCCTGGCGCATCCGCCGCACCCCCTCGCGGAAGGCCCGTTCCGGGGCCAGGGCCTCGGCCAGGAGGAAGGCCACCTGGGGCAGGTGGGCGAGCCGGAGCAAAAGGGCCTTGGCCTCCTCCGGGGCCAGGGCCGCCAGCAAGGGGGCGAGGTCCTGGGCCTTGCGCTCCAGGTGGGCGTAGAGGAGGGCCACCGCGTGCTTGCAGGGAAAACGGGGATGGGGGCAGGTGCACCGCCCCACCAGCCCCGGGCCCACCTCCACCCGGTAGGCCTCCGGCCCCGAGCCCTGCACCTCCCCCCAAAGCCTTTCCCCCAGGCGAAAAACCCGCCGCACCCGGCCCTCTTGGAAGTAGGCCAGGCCCCGGCGCACCACCTCCTCCGGCAACAGGGGGGCGAAGTCCTCCTCCCTCTCTGGGGGAAAAGCCCGCACCGCCCCTAGTCTAGCCCGGCCTAGAACCCGCGCTGGTACTGGGGAGGTACCTCCGCCGGCACCCCCAGGGCCTTGGCCGCCCGCAAGGGGAAGTAGGGGTCGCGGAGGAGGACCCGGCCCAGGAGGACCAGATCCGCACTCCCCGCCTGGAGGAGGGTTTCCGCCTGGAAGGCTTCGGTGATGAGCCCCACCGCCCCCGTGGCCAGGCCCACCCGCTTCCGCACCGCATCGGCGAAGGGCACCTGGAACCCGGGGGCCGCCGGCACCCGTACCCCAGGCACCACCCCCCCCGAGGAGCAGTCCAGAAGGTCCACCCCCAGGGCCTTGAGCCGCTCGGCGAAGGCCAGGGTATCGGGGAGGCCCCAGCCCCCCTCGGCCCAGTCGGTGGCGGAAACCCGCACCAGGAGGGGAAGCTCGGGAGGGAGGGCCTCCCGCACCGCCTGGGCCACCCGTAGGGGAAAGCGCATGCGGTTTTCCAGGCTGCCCCCGTAGGCATCCGTCCGCCCGTTGCTGAGGGGGGAAAGGAAGGAGGAGAGGAGGTAGCCGTGGGCCATGTGGAGCTCCACCACTTGGAAACCGGCCCTGAGGGCCCGTCTGGCCCCCTGCACGAAGGCCTCGAGGACCCGCTCCATCCCCGCCTCGTCCAGGGCCTCCGGCACCGGGTAGCCCTCGGCGAAGGGCAGGGGGCTCGGCCCCACCACCCGCCAGCCCAAGGGCTTTCCCCCTTCCCAAGGGGGGGTGGTGCCCGCCTTACGCCCGGCGTGGGCCAGCTGGATGCCGGGCACCGCCCCCGCCTCCCGGATGCGCCGGGCCAGTTCCTTTAGGCCCGGAAGGTGGTCCTCGGACCAGATGCCTAGGTCCAGGGGACTGATCCGGCCCTCGGGGAGGACCGCCGTGGCCTCCACCAGGACCAGGCCCACCCCGCCCAGGGCCCGGGTGGGGTAGTGGAGGAGGTGCCAGTCGGTCACCTGCCCTTCCGCCGTGGCCGAGTACTGGCACATGGGGGACATGGCCAGGCGGTTCTTGAGGCGAAGCCCACGGAGGGTTAGGGGGGAGAAGAGGAGGGACATGAGCCCATTATGGCCAAAAGGGCTTGGGCGTATAATGGCCCCGTTCGCGGGTGGAACCCCTTCCACGAGACCGAGGAGGAGCGGCAATGAAGCTACACGGGATCCTGATCGGCCTGATGATGGCGCCCCTCGCCCTGGCCCAGCCCCTGCGGGTGGCCATCCTGTGGCACCAACACCAGCCCCCCTACGAGAACCCCGTCACCGGGCAGTACGAGGAGCCCTGGGTGCGGGCCCACGGGGTAAACGACTACCCCTGGATGGCGGAGGTGCTGAAGGAGTTTCCCGAGATCAAGGTCACCTTTGACTACACCTCCACCCTTTTGAAGCAGATCGGGGACTACCTCTCCGGCAAGGCCAAGGACGCCTATTGGCGGGTCTCGGAAAAACCCCTTTCCGCCCTAAGCCAAGAGGAGCGGGCCTTTATCGTGGCCCGGTTCTTTGACCTCAACCCCCGCTTCGTGGAAAAAAGCCCCCGCTACCGCGAGCTCCAGGCCAAGAAGGCACGGGGCGAAGCCTTCTCCGATGCGGATCTGCAGGACCTCAGGGTTCTTTGGAACCTATACTGGATCAATATTGACTACATTGAGCGGGATCCCGGCCTCCGGGCCCTGTACCGCAAGGACCGGGGCTTCACCCAGGAGGACGTGAACTATGTGCTGAAAAAACACCTGGAGCTGATGGCCACCATCCTGCCCCTACACCGGGAGCTTTGGCGCAAGGGGCAGATTGACCTCATCACCACCCCCTACTACCACCCCATCCTGCCCATCCTGCTGGACAAGGAGGCCATCCGCGAGTCCAACCCCGCCCTGAGCCTACCCAAGGAGCCCATCGCCTGGCCTGAGGATGCCGCCTGGCAGGTGCGGGCTGGCCGGGAGTACTTCAAGGCCCTCTTCGGCCAGGAACCCAAGGGCATGTGGCCCCCCGAAGGGGCGGTGAGCCAAAAGGCCGCTGAGCTCTACGCCCAGGAGGGCATCGGCTTTCTGGTCACCGACGAGGCCATCCTGGGCAAAAGCGGCTTCCCCGTCAACCCCGCCACCCTCACCCGCATCTACCACGTGGAGAAGGACGGCAAGCGGGTACGCCTCTTCTTCCGCCACCGGGACCTTTCCGACCGCATCGGCTTTAGCTATAGCGGCATGCCCGCGGAACGGGCGGTGGAAGACTTCATCGGCACCTTGCTGGAAATCCGCCGCCAGGTGATCGGCCAAAACCCCAACGCCGTCCTCACCATCGCCTTGGATGGGGAAAACGCCTGGGAGAACTACCCCAATAACGGCAACGAGTTCCGCCGCCTCCTCTACCGGCGCCTTGCCGAGGAAGAGCGGAAGGGGACGCTCAAGACCGTGCTCTTTTCCGAACTCCTCTCCGAGCCCTCCCTCCCCATCGCCAGGCTGGGCACCGGGGGCTGGGCAGGGGATTTCGCCATGTGGGCGGGGGAGCCGGAGGAAAACGAGGCCTGGGACCGGCTGGCCCGGGCCCGGCAGGCGGTCTTGGACTTCCAGGCCCAGGGCGGGGACCCCAAGGCGGTGGAGAAGGCCTTGGGCCTCATCTACCAGGCCCAAGCCTCCGACTGGTTCTGGTGGTATGGCCAGGACACCGGCTTCCCCAACAACCCCCCCTTTGACGAGGCCTTCCGGGCCATCCTGCAAGCGGTCTACGGGACCATAGGGCAGAAGCCCCCGGAAGCCCTCTTCATCGCCGTGCGCCCCCCGGTCCAACCCCAGGGGACCCCTGGCCGGGTCAAGCCCACCCTGGACGGCCAAGCGGGCCCCGAGGAATGGCGGGGAGCCGCCTACCTCCCCGACCTCGAGGGCACCACCATGCAGACCCAGGACGACCTCATCCGGGGGGTGTACCTGGGCTTTGACGAGCAGCACGTCTACCTGCGGGTGGACCTAAAGGAAGGGGTGAGGGCCAAGGACCTCCTGGGCCAGGGGTACCGCCTGCACCTTTACGCCACCACCCCCAAGGAGGAGGGCGGGGCCGCCTTCCCCGAAGGGGCGGAGGTACCCCTAGGCTTCCCCTTACAGCAGCGGGTCACCCTGGACCTGGACGGGGTGCGGGAGGGGCAGGCCACCCTGGTGCGCTTCGCCTACCGGGAGGGGGCTTGGGTCCTGGCCAGCTCCCCCGCGGACCTGGCGGGCAGGCGGGCCTGGGTGGACCAGGTGGTGGAGATGCGCATCCCCTACACCACCCTAAGGGCAGAGGCCGGGGATACCTTGCGCCTGGCCCTGGTCCTGGAGAAGGGGGGCAGGGTGCTGGACACCGCCCCCAACGGAAGCCCCCTGGCCCTCAGCCTGCCCCAGCGCCTAGCGGGGAAGGAGGTGCTCCGCCTGAGGGACCCCGAGGGGGACGAGCACGGCCCCGGCACCTACACCTACCCCAAGGAGGGTGCCTTCGCCCCCTATAAGGGCCTCTTCGACCTCCTGGAGATGCGGGTCCTGGACAGCGGGGCCACCTGGACCTTGGTCTTCACCTTCGGGGAGATGACCAACCCCTGGGGAGCCCCGGCGGGCTTCAGCCACCAGCTCCTCAACGTCTACCTGGACTTCAAGGAGGGGGGGAGGACGGACACCTTCGCCAAGGGGGCCAAGGTGGCCTTTGACCCCGCCCACCCCTGGGACCTCTTCCTCAAGGCCGCGGGCTGGCCCCAGTACGGCCAGCGGGTGGGCTTCCCTGACGGCACCGACACCGCGGATGGCGTGGTGGTGGGGAGCAACCCCGCGGACAAGCAGGTGATCCTGCAGCTGGACAAAAAATACTTCAACCCCACCCCGGGGCAGCGGGTCTGCCTCTACGTCCTGGTGGGCAGCCAGGACGGTTACGGCCCTGACCACTTCCGGCCCGTGGGCAAGGAGGCCGGCCCCTGGAACCTGGGCGGGGCGCAAAACGAGGATGCCCCCCTGGTGGTGGACTACCTTTGGCCGGAAAAGGGGACCCAGGAGGCCATGCTCTCCCCGTACGGGGGCGGGAAGCTGGCGGTCCTGAAGCCCTACTGCCTGAACTGGCCCGCACCCTAGGGCGTGTTCCCCAGGTCTACCCCAAGAACCCTCCCCGGGGGTAGACTGATCCCATGGACCCGGGCCTCGAGGCTGCCTTCCGCTACGTGGAGCGCCTCCTCTTCGGGGATATGGAGCGCCCTGGCCTTACCCTTTACGACCTGGAACGCCTGGTGGGCTACCCCGCCAAGGGGGATGGCCCCCTCAGCTACACCCTGCCCCGGACCAAAAGCCTTTCCGGGGTGCAGGGGGTGCGCTTCTTCTACTACCCCAAGGACCCAGGCCTCCAGCTCATCGTGGAGGTGGAGGACCTGGAGGGGAGAAAGCACCTGCGCCACTTCCGCTGGAATGGCTTCACCTGGGAGGTACCCGAGGGCAAGCGGGGCGACCTCAAAAGCACAGAGGAGGCCCTGGGAATGGCGCAGCTGGGGGAAGACTACTTCCTGGGGTACCCGCGGGAGGAGGCCTTGGAGCTGGAGGAGGCGGTGCGCAAGGGAGAGGCCCTGGGGGCCAAGTACCTGCTCTGCCCCCGGTGCAAGGCCCGGGTCTTTTACGCGCCCGCGGTGCGCCCAGCCGGTGTGGCCTGCCCCCGGTGCGGCAACCCCACCCTCCTCTTCAAAACCCTCTCCGGGGGGGAAGGGAACAAGGACCCCTTAGAGGCCCTGGCCGAGGAACAGCGGGCCCTGAGGAAGGCCCTGGAAGAGCTTACCGCCTACCTAAAGCGCAAGCTCGGCCCTTAGACCCGCACCCCCGGCTGGCCCCAGCCCGGGTAGGCGTAAAACCGCCCCCGCTCCCCGGAAAGGTAGTCCAACAGGGGTTCCTGCAGGGGGCGGTGGCCGGAGAGCCTGGCCGCCACCTCCTCGGGGGTGAAGAAGCGGGCCTCCACGATGTGGCCGTCGGGATCCCGGGGGTTGAGAAGCCCCTCGTAGCTGGCCCGGAAGGCCATGGCCAGGGTGCGCTCGTTCTTGCGGCGGTCCTCCACCTGGATCACGTAGGCCAGGTGCTCAATGCCCCTCACCCGCAAGCCCGTCTCCTCCCGCACCTCCCGCACCAGGGCGTCCAGCACGGTCTCCCCCGGCTCCACCGTCCCCCCGGGCAGGGTGTAGCGCACCTGGCCCCGCCGCCCCCAGTCGTTGCCCACCAGGAGGACCCGCCCCTGGCGGTCCAGAAGGATGGCCGCCACCACCAGGATCTCGCGGCGCATCACGCTTCCGTCATGGCCTCCAGCTGGCGCTCCTGGTCGGCCCGCTTCAGGGCCTCCAGGAGGGGCTGGAGGCGGCCCGAGAGCACCCCTTCCAGGTCGTGGGTGGTGAAGCCAATGCGGTGGTCGGTCACCCGGGACTGGGGGAAGTTGTAGGTGCGGATCTTCTCCGAGCGCTCCCCGGTACCGATCTGGGCCAGGCGGGTCTGCCTGAGCCGTTCCGCCTCCTCCGCCCGCTTCATCTCCAGAAGGCGGCTGCGCAGGATCA
Organism: Thermus sp. CCB_US3_UF1; assembly: GCF_000236585.1. Lineage (NCBI taxonomy): Bacteria > Thermotogati > Deinococcota > Deinococci > Thermales > Thermaceae > Thermus > Thermus sp. CCB_US3_UF1. The sequence goes on along the minus strand of NC_017278.1, from coordinate 334,455 downwards.
TGAGGGCCTTCTCCCGGTTCTTGATCTGGCTGCGGGAGTCCTGGCAGGTGACCATGATCCCCGTGGGCAGGTGGACCACCCGCACCGCGCTGTCCGTGGTGTTTACCCCCTGGCCCCCAGGCCCGGAAGCCCGCATGACGTCAATGCGGATCTCGTCCATGTTGAGCTGGAAGTCGGCCTCCTCGGCCTTGGGCAGCACGGCCACCGTGGCCGTGGAGGTATGGATCCGCCCCTGGGTCTCCGTGGCCGGCACCCGCTGCACCCGGTGGACCCCGCTTTCGTACTTGAAGGTGCCATAGCCCCCTGGGCCCCGCACCTCAAAGACCACCTTGGAAAACCCGCCCAGGTCCGTGGGGTTGGAGTCCAGGATCTCCGTTTCAAAGCCCATCTCCTCGGCGAAGCGCAGGTACATCTCCAGGAGGTCGCGGGCGAAAAGGGCCGCTTCCTCCCCGCCGGTGCCGGCGCGGATCTCCACGATGGCGTCCCGCTCGTCCATGGGGTCCTTGGGCAGGAGGTGGCGCTCCAAATCCCTCTCCAGCTCCTCCTTGCGGGCCAGGAGGGCTTCCCGTTCCCCCTTGGCCACCTCCTTGAGTTCGGGGTCGTCCAGGAGGTCTTCCAGGCCATCGAGGTCCTGGAGGACCTTACGGTACTCGCGGATGAGGGCGATGATCTCCCCCATCTCGGCGTAGCGCCGGGAAAGGGCCTGGTAGCGCCTTGGGTCCTTGAGGACCTCGGGGTCAGCCAGGAGGCCTTCCAGCTCCCGGTACTCTTCTTCTAGGCGCGCAAGCTTATCCAGCATACCTTACCTCAGGATACCCCAAGGCGGGCTTGCCCAGGGGTTTAGGCATGCCTAAAATAAGGCCTATGGACTCCCCCCTCCTCTACGCCCTGCTGGGGGGCGTCTTCACCTGGGGCCTCACCGCGGTGGGGGCGGCCAGCGTTTTCCTGTGGCAAGAGCCCAGCCGCAAGCTCCTGGACGGACTCCTGGGCTTCGCCGCCGGGGTGATGCTGGCGGCTAGTGTCTTCTCCCTCCTCCTCCCGGGCATGGAGATCGCCCAGGCCCAAGGGATGCTCCCCTGGGTGCCGGCGGTGGTAGGCTTCCTCCTGGGCGGGGGGCTTTTGCGCCTTCTGGACCGCTTTTTGCCCCACCTCCACCTGGGGCCAGGGGCCCAGGAGGAAGGCCTGCACACCGCCTGGCGGCGCACCACCCTCCTCATCCTGGCCATCACCCTGCACAACTTCCCCGAGGGGCTGGCGGTGGGGGTGGCCTTTGGGGCCGCGGGCCTAGATCCCAGCGGGGCGGCCACCTTGGGGGGGGCGGTGGCCCTGGCGATGGGCATCGGCCTACAGAACCTTCCCGAAGGCCTGGCCGTGGCCTGGCCCCTGCGGCGGGCGGGCATCGGCGCGGGGCGGGCCTGGTTTTACGGCCAGCTTTCCGCCATCGTGGAACCCTTGGGGGCGGTGCTGGGCGCCCTGTTGGTGGCGGAGATGCAGGCCCTCCTGCCCTACCTCATGGCCCTGGCCGCGGGGGCCATGGTCTTCGTGATCGTGGAGGAGGTCATCCCGGAAAGCCAATCCGAGGGCAACGGGGACACCTCCACCTTTGGCGTCATGGTGGGCTTTGCCCTCATGATGGCCCTGGACGTGGCCCTAGGCTAACCCCCTTTAGAAAAGGGCCCTCAGGTCGGCCACCACCTTGTCCGTGGCCTCCACCTTTTCTGGGCTAAAGAGGAGGACCAGCTTGCCGTCTTGGACCACGAAGGTGGTGGCGGTGTGGTCCACCAGGTACTCCCCTGGGCCCCGGTACTGGGTCTTCTGGTAGTAAACCCCAAAGGTGCGGGCCACCTCCTGCACCGCCTCGGGGCTTCCCGAAAGCCCCAGGAAGCTGGGGTGGAACCCCTTGGCGTAGCGGTCCGAAACCTCAGGGGTATCCCGGTCGGGGTCCACGCTGACGAAGACCACCCGCACCCGCGCCTGTTCCTCCGGGGAAAGGCGCTCGTAGGCCCGCTTGAGGGCGATAAGGGTGGTGGGGCAGACATCGGGGCAGTGCACGAAGCCGAAGAAGAGGAGGACAAGCCTGCCCCCCATCTCCCCCAAGCGCACCGGCCCGGAAGGACCCTGCAGGGTGAAGTCCACCGGCTTGGGGTTGAGGAGCCGGGTGCCGTAAAAGCTGTGGCCGCCCTTGGGCAGAAGCCAGTAGGCCAAGCCCACCAGGAGAAGCACCGCCAACAGGGGGAAGATCCTTCTTCTCATCGCATCTCCACCGGCAAGACCACCCTAAGCCGGGTGCCGTCGGCAAACTTAAGGACGAGCTCCACCTTTTCCCCCGCCTTAAGGGGGCGCTTTAGCCCCTCCAGCATGAAGTGGTAGCCCCCAGGCCGGAAGGCCACCCTGGCCCCGGGGGGGAGGTCCAGATGGGGCAGGGGGCGCATGCCCAAGACCGTGTGCCCGCCCCGGTGCTCCCGGTGTTCCCGGTGCAGGGAGACCCGCTGGGCCACGGGGGTTTCCGCCCCCACCAGGCGCAAGGCAACCTGGCCCCGGTTCTCCAGGGTCAGGTAGGCGGCGGTGTCCTTCACCCCCGGGGGTACCAGGCGCACCCAGCCCGGAACGGCGAGGGGCTGGGCCAGGGCCAGGCCTAAAAAGGCCAAGACGGCGAGGTGCCTCACGCCCTTTAGGGTACCAGAGCCTCCGGGGCAAATGTCCTTCAGGGCCTGGAAGTACGAATGTCCCACCTCCCTCCCCTACCCTGGGGGGTAATGAAGCGGGCGAGCCTCCTCCTGGCCCTGGCGGGCGTCAGCCTGGCCGCCCCAGTCCTCCGCCTCGAGGGGGAGGTGGAAGGCCCCCTGGTCCTCACCACCCCGGGCCTAGAGGTGGAGGCGGAGGGGGCGGTGCTCCGGGGCCGGAAGGGGCACACCCTTTCCCTCCTTGCCCCCGGCATCCGGGTGCGGGGCCTCAAGGTGGTGGGGGCAGGGGGCGGCGACGACTTCTTTGAACCCGACGCCGCGGTCTACCTCCGGGGGTGCGAGGGGTGCCTGCTGGAGGGCCTGGAGGTGGAAGGCGCCCCGGCGGCGGTGCGGCTGGAGGACTCCCCCAGGGCAAAGGTCCAGGGGCTTAGGGCCCGGGGCCTGGGGGCCTCCCCCGGGGTCCTGGTGTACCGCAGCCCAGGGGCCCAGGTGGTGGAGAGCCACCTGGCAGGCTTCATGGACGGGATCTACGCCGAGTACAGCCCAGGGCTAGTCCTCCGGGGCAACCGCCTTACGGGCCACGGGCGGTACGGCTTCCACGTGATGTTCTCCTGGCACGTGCGGGTGGAGGGCAACGAAAGCTGGGGAAACGGCGTCGGCAATGCGGTGATGCACGGGGCGGAGAACCGGGTGCGGGGGAACCGTCTCCACGGCCACCGCAGCCCCTTGGCCTACGGTCTCCTCCTCCAGGACGAGCGGGGAAGCCAGGTGGAGGCCAACCGCTTCCAGGAAAACACCCTGGGCCTGGTCCTCCTGGATGCCGCCCAGGTGGGGGTGCGGGGCAACCGCTTCCAGGAAAACGGCACCGCCCTCCGCATCACCCGGGAAAAGGGAGGGAACTCGGCCCGGGTGGAGGGGAACCTCTTCCTGGGCAACCTCTACGACCTCCTGGTGGATGACCCCGAGGCCAAGGCCCAGGTGGTGGGCAACGCCTACGACCGGGCCTCGGGCCTCCCCGTACCCCACCTGCCGAGCTCCAGCTTCGCCCTCCTCCTGGCCCGGCAGCCCGAGCTCTCCCTCCTGGCCCTCTCCCCCGGGGTGCTCCTTTGGGAAGGGGCCGAGGCCCAGGTCCCGGGCCTCCGCCTCCTCTCCCTGGCCGACCCCCAGGCCCTGGCCCTGCCCCCCTCCCGGAGGGCGCACGCGCCTCTCCTCCTCCTGGGGCTTTTAGGAGGTGTCCTGTGGTGGCGGTTCAGGACCTGAGAAAGGACGGGCGGCTTCGGGGGGTAAGCCTCGAGGCCCGCGGGGGGGTGGTGGGCCTGTTGGGCCCCAACGGGGCGGGGAAGAGCACCCTCCTGGCCCTCCTGGCGGGAAGGCTGAAGCCCAGCGCCGGGAAGGCGCGGCTCCTTGGCCTGGACCCCCGGGACCCCAGGGCCCTGGCCCTTCGCGCCTACCTGCCCCAAAGCCCCAGGCTTTTCCCCCACCTCAAGGGCAAGGAGGTGCTGGAGGGGGCCCGGCGGGCCAAGGGGCTTGGGCTCGAGGCCCTGGAGGAAGCCGTAGCCCGCATGGGGTTGGAAGGGGTGTGGGGGAAACCCGTGGGGACCCTCTCCGGGGGAGAGCGCCAGCGCCTGGCCCTGGCGGCAAGCCTGATGGGCAACCCCCCCATCTGGCTCCTGGATGAGCCCACCGCCGCTTTGGACCCCAAGGGGCGGGAGCGGTTTTGGGCCTGGGTGGGGGAAAAGGGGGAAGGGGTGGCCCTCCTGGCCCTCCATCACGTGGAGGAGGCCCAAAGGGCCCAGCGCCTGGTCCTCCTCAAGGGGGGAAAGGTCCTGGAGGAAGGCCCCCCAGAACGGCTTTTGGGTCCAAGGGGAGAACGCCTCCCCTGGCTCATGGAGGTGCTCTATGAGGAACCGGCGTGAGGTGCTCAAGGCTTTAGGAGGACTGGTCCTTGGGAGCCCGGCCCTGGCCCAGATGGCCCCGGGAGAGGGCACTCCAGGCGGGGTGCGGGTGCCCGCCAAGCCCATCCCCTGGGAGGGGGGGTCGTGCGCCTTCTGCGAGATGCCCATCAAGACCCCGGAAGGGGCATGGCGGGGGCGCACCTTCCCCAAAGGGTTCTTTGAACAGACCTACAGCCAGATCGCCTTTGAGAAGCCCCGCCCCGCCCCCCACAACCCCAAGGAAACCGTGGAGGCCCTGCACTTTGAAAGCATCGCCTGCATGGTGAACTACGCCTGGGTGCACGGCCTTAGGGACGGGGAAGGGGCCACCTTTTACGTCACCGACCGCGGGGCCTACGACCCCGCCCGTCCCCAGGAAACGGTGCGCCTGGTGCCGGCCCGCAGCGCCACCTTCTACTGGGGGGAGCGGATGATGGTGGTGATGAACGCCAAGCTCCTGGCCTTTGCCAGCGCCAAGGCGGCCCAGGACTTCGCCGAGGCCCACAAGGCCCAGCATGGGCGGCAGCGCTTTTATAGCTTCCAAACCCTCCTGGACCTGGCCCCCTTGCCGGAGATGAACCTGGTGGCCCTCCTGGCCCGGCACGCGGGGCTGCTGCAGAACCGGTAGGCTTGGTCCATGGAGCGGCGCCGCTTCCTTTGGGTCTTGGCCGGAAGCCTCCTGCCCTGGGCCAGGGGCGCGCCCCGGGCCCTCCGGGTGGGGGTGGAGGCCTGCCCCTACTGCTTTATGACCCTCCTGGACGCCCGCCACGCCGCCCAGGCGGTAAACCCCCAGGGAAAGGCCTTCTTCTACGATGACCCCGCCTGCCTCCTGGACCAGCTGAACGGCTGGGGTGGGCCGAGCCTTAGGGCCCGGGAGGTCTACCTGGCGGACTACGGGGAAAGCACCCGCAGCGAACCCCGCTGGGTGCCGGCGGAAGGGGCCATCCTCTACCACCATCCCCGCATCCGCACCCCCATGGGCTCGGGGCTTCTGGCCTTTGCCCGCCGCGAGGCCCTGGAAGGCCACCTGAGGGAACGCCCCGAGCGGGCGGGGGGCCGGGTCCTCTCCTGGGCCCAGGCCCTGAAGGAAGGGGGGAAGCGCCCTTGGGTGCCCGCCGCCTTCTTCCCCCCGCCCCCCAAGGCCCCATGACCCTCCTCTTCCTCCGCGAGGTGGGGCGCAACCCCTGGGGCCTGGGCCTCCTCCTCCTGCCGGCCCTCCTGGCCCTGGGCTTCCAGGGCCGGGGGGAGGGGGTGGGGCTGGTGGGGCTTTACTCGGGGCTTTTGCTCCTCCTGCCCCCCCTGGCCCTGGCCCTGGCCGTGCCCCTTTTGGCCTCGAGGGAGGAGTGGGCCTTCCTCCTTGGCCTTCCCTTGCCCCCAGGGAAGGCCTTTGCCGAAGGGGTCCTGGGGGTCTTCCTGGGCCTAGGCCTCCCCCTCCTTCCGGGCCTCCTCCTGGGGGCGGGGCTTTTGGGGCTTTCCCCAGGAAGTACCCTCTGGCTCCTCCTTTCGGGGGTGGGCCTTTTGGCCTTCTGGGTGGGAGTGGCGGCCCTCCTTTCCGCCCTCCTTTTGGAGGAAAGACGGGCCTTGGGCCTAGGCTTTGGGCTTTTTGGCCTGGGAAACGTCCTTTACGGCCCCTTGGTGGTGGCCTTGGCCGTGCGGCTCCAGGACCACCCCCTGGAAGGCCTCCTCTCCCTGGCCCTCCTCCTCAACCCCCAGGAGATCCACCGGGTGGCCCTCCTCTCTGGGGTGAAGGCCCCCGTGCTCACCGGCCCCCTGGGCTACCTGGTGGCCGAGCGGCTGGGGGCGGTGGCCCCCCTTTGGGGCCTGGCCTACCTTTTCGCCTTCGGCTTCCTCCTCACCCTGCTGGCCGCCCTGGTCTTCGCCCGCCGCGACCGGTAGGATGGCCCCATGCGCAGCCGCCTGGCGGGCATCCTCCTTTCCTTGCCCTTCTTCCTTCAACTCTTGGGCCTGGGGGACACCCCCTTGGGCGGGGGGCTTTGCGGCGAGGTCTTCCGGGTGGGCGACCCCTCCTTGGCCCTGCAGACCCCGGGGTTCTGGTACGGCCTCCTCTTCATGCTCCTCCTGGCCTTGGAGCTGGGCTTTGGCCTTTCCCTCCTCCTCCTTCCCCTTCTGGAGGTGCGCCTCTCCCCAGGGTGGCTGCGGGGGGGGCGGTACCTGGTGGGGCTCCTCCTCCTCCTCTTCCTCCTCACCCGTACCGCCGGCCTGCCCTTCCCCGGGCCCAGCGGCTGGGCCCTCGAGCCCGCCCCCCTGGACCCCCTTTCCCTCCTCCTGGTGGGGCTCTCCCTGGCGGGGGGGGTCCTCTTGGGGGAGAATGGGAGGCATGGAGCGGCTTCTTGAGGTGATGCGCCGCCTGCGGGGGCCGGGCGGCTGCCCCTGGGACCGGGCCCAGACCCACGCCAGCCTGGTGCCCTACCTCCTGGAGGAGGCCAGCGAGGCGGCGGACGCCCTCCTGGAGGGAAACCCCCAGGCCATGGCCGAGGAGCTGGGGGATGTCCTCCTCCAGGTGGCCTTCCACAGCGTGATCGCCGAGGAGGAAGGCCGCTTCACCTATGGCGACGTGGAGCGGGGCATCGTGGAAAAGCTCATCCGCCGCCACCCCCACGTCTTCGGGGAGGCCAGCGCCCACACCCCGGAGGAGGTCAAGGCCCGCTGGGAGGCCCTGAAGGCGGAAGAGGGCAAGGAGGAACGGCCCTGCGGCCTGCCCCAGCACCTGCCCACCCTGCTGAGGGCCTACGAGCTGCAACGCAGGGGGGTGGAGCCTGGCAGCGAGGAAGGGCTGCGGGCCGCCCTGGAGCGGGGGGACCTGGAGGAGGCGCTGTGGAACCTGGTGGGGCTTTTCGCCAAGCGGGGCCTGGACCCCGAGAGCGCCTTAAGGAGGCGCTCCCTCAGGGCCTGCCGGGAGGCCTAACCCTGCCCCCGGGCTTCCGCCTGGCGGCGGTGGCCGTGCCCCTTCTGGGGGAGGTCCTCCTCCTCACCCGGCGCAGCCCCCACCTCCCCACCCACGCCGGCCAGGTGAGCTTCCCCGGGGGGGTGGTGGAGCCCGGGGAAAGCCCGGTGGAGGCCGCCCTGCGGGAGGCGGAGGAGGAGGTGGGGCTTGGGGGCCTCGAGCCCCTGGGCTTCCTCTCCCCTACCCTCTCCCCCCAAGGCTTCCTGGTCCAGCCGGTGGTGGTCCACCGGGAGGACCTTCCCCCCTTGCGCCCCAACCCCCTGGAGGTGGCCGAGGTCCTCCTAGCCCCCCTGGAGGAACTCCTCCGGGTGGAGCCCTGGAGCGAGGTGCGCGGGGGGCGGACCGTCTGGCACTTCCCCTGGCGGGGGGTGGACATCTGGGGGGTGACGGGGAACATCCTCAAGGAGTTCCTGGAAGTCTGGCAGAGGGCCTCCTAAGGGGCATAGAGGGCCAGGGCGCTCACCACCGGCCGGGGGGAGCCCTGGTAGGGGTTGCGGAGCCGGCCCCTCACCCAGAGCTGGGCCGAGCCGCCCCCATCCATCCTCAGGGCGTTCCAGGCCCCCAGGGCCAGGAGGCCCCGGGCCAGGACCCCCGGGGTGGTGGGTTCGGAAACCAGAAGCCAAAGCCGCCCCTCCCGGGTCCAGGCCACCGCCGCCTGGGAGGCCAGGGCCTGCAGGGGCCTGGGGTCCTTGAAGTTCTCCTGGGCCGGGTCAAAGGCGTACCGCCCCTCCCGCACCAGCAAGGGGCCGCCCTCCAGGGCGTAGGCGAAGGGGGGGTCCAGGCGGCCATACAGGCTCAAGGGGGTGCCCGGGGCTAGGGGGAAGGGGGGGCTTCCCTTGGGGAAGCTCAGGGCCCAGGCCCCAGGGGGAAGCTCCTGGGGGGCGGGAAGGAGGGCCTGCACCCGGTCCCCCACCACCAGGGCCACCTCCTCCCCCTCCCGCCCCACGGGCCCGGGGACGGTGTGGGCGGTGTAGCGGGCCCGGGAGGCGTTCACCCCCACCCGCACCCGCTCCCCCCCGGCCCCCGGACCACCGCCTCAAAGCGGGGAAAGCCCAGGAAGAAGCCCCACCCCTCCCACAGGAGGGTGACCCGGCCAAAGGGGTAGGAGACCGTCACCCCGTCCTGGACCCAAAGCCCGATGGGGGTGCCGCTTCCCGGGTCAAAGTAACCCCCGTTCAGGACGGCCAAGGCCCCCGGGGCCAGGTCCCGGGCCACGGCCCTGCGGCCCGGGGTGCCCACGGGGACGAGCCTTCCCCTCTCGGCCTCCACCAGGTAAAGCCGCAGGGGCTCGGGGGCGAAGGCCCAGACCTCCTTGTAGCGCACCCCTGGGGCCAGGGCCTCCTCCACCTCGGGCTCCAGGGCGTAAAGGTCCAGGACCAGCCGGGGAGGGTCTTGCAGGGGAAAAAGGCGGTAGCGCAGGAGGCGGCCAGGGGCCTGGAGGCGGAGGAGGGTCCCCCCGGGCTGGAGGCGGACCTCGGCCCGTACCCCGGGGGGCCAGGGGGCCTGGAGGAGGCCCGGGGCCAGGTAGGGCAGGGGAAGGTCCAAAGCCCCACCCCGCCCCTCCTGGGCCCCACCCCCGTGGGGCATGGGCAGGTCCAGGACGGCCCGGAAGGCCCGGCCCTGGACCCCGAAGCGCACCCCGGCCTCGGGGGCCTGGAAGTAGCCCAGGGCCTTCAGGGCCTCGAGGGGAAGCCGCTCCCGGTCGGGCGGGGGCAGGTGGGCCCCCAGGGGCTCGGCCCAGCCCACCCCGGGAACGTAGGCCAGCCGCACCCCCTCGCCCTCGTACACCCAAGCCCCCGCCTCCTCCCGGAAGGACAGGCCCAGGACCTGGGCGGGAAGGAGGGTCTGCCCCAGGGCCAGGCCCAGGAACAGGAACAGGAACAGGAAGGGGAAGAAGGGCAAAGGCCTCATCCCCCCATGAAAGCAGGCCCCGGTGAGAAGGGGCTTAGCCCTTGACCACGATGAGGGGGCGGAGGCGGGCCACCTTCTTGCCGATCCCTGCCCCCTGCACCGCCTCCACCACCGAGGAGACGTCCTTGTAGGCCTCGGGCATCTCCTCGTCCACCGTGGCCCGGGTGGCGGCCCGCACCAGGATCCCCCGCTCGGCCAGCTCCTTGACCAGGTTGCGCTCCCGGGCTACCCGCTTGGCCTGGTGGCGGCTCATCTTGCGCCCGGCCCCGTGGCAGCTGGAGCCAAAGGCGTGGGCCATGGCCCCCTCCGTCCCCGCCAGGACGTAGGAGTAGCGGCCCATGTCCCCGGGGACCAGGACCGGCTGGCCCACCCGCTGGTACTCCCGGGGGATCTCGGGGTAGCCAGGGCCGAAGGCCCGGGTAGCCCCCTTGCGGTGGACCAGGACCCGCCTTCCCCCATGCTCCTCAAACTTGGCGTTGTTGTGGGCCAGGTCGTAAAGGACCCTAAGCCCATGCTCCCTAGGAGTGAAGCCCACGGCCTCAAAGGCCTCGCGCACGAAGTGGGCGATGAGCTGGCGGTTGGCGAAGGCGAAGTTGGCGGCGGCGGCCATGGCCTGGAGGTAATCCTCCCCCTCGGGGCTCCGGATGGGGGCGGCGGCCAGCTGCTTGTCCACCAGTTCAATCCCGTACCGCGGGGCAACCTTCAAGAAGCGCTCCACGTAGTCCTGGCAGACCTGGTGGCCGAGGCCGCGGCTGCCCGTGTGGATGAGGACGGCGATCTGGTTTGGGAAAAGCCCGTAGGCCTCAGCCGCTTCCAGGTCGTAGACCTGGTCCACATACTGCACCTCCAGGAAGTGGTTGCCGCTTCCCAGGGTACCGATCTGAGGGGCCCCGCGCTCAAAGGCTCGCTCGGAAACCTTGTCCGGGTTGGCCCAGGGCAGGCGTCCTTCCGACTCTATGAAGCGCAGGTCCTCAGGGTGGCCAAACCCCTTGCGCACCAGCCACCCTGCCCCCTCCTTGAGGATCTCCTTGAGCTCCTTTTTGCTGAAGCGCACGTCCTTGCGTTCGCTCCCCACCCCCGAGGGCACCAGGCGGAAGAGGGCGTCGGCCAGCTCCCTTTGCCGGGGCAAAAGGTCCTCCAGGGTGAGGGCCGAGACCAGGAGCCGGACCCCGCAGTTGATGTCAAACCCCACCCCCCCAGGGCTCACCACCCCCCCGGCCTCCGGGTCAAAGGCCGCCACCCCGCCGATGGGAAAACCGTAGCCCCAATGGATGTCGGGCATGGCCAAGGCTGGCTCCACGATGCCGGGCAGGGTGGCCACGTTGGCCAGCTGGGCTAAGGAAGCGTAGTTCTCGGCCTCGAGGTCCCTTAGGATCTCCTCGGAGGCGAAGAAGACGGCATCCACCCGCATCTTCCCCTGCCTGGGGATGCGGTAGGTGTAGGGGGCGATCTTTTCCCAACGCATGGCGCCCTCCCAAAACAAAACCGCCGGGCTCTAGAGGCCCGGGCCTATCATCAAGTTACCCCGGTATGCGCTATGCGTCAAGGGTATGCAACCAAGCCCCCCTTCCCCCCGCAGGCTGGGGTAAAATCCCCCCGTGCCCGGCCTGGCCTTCGCCCTGGAAACCCACCCCGGCCTGAAGCGGCCCAAGAACGAGGACGCCCTGGGGTACACCCTCACCCCCTGGGGTGGGGTCTTCGTGGTGGCGGACGGCATGGGGGGGCACCGCACCGGGGAGGTGGCGGCCCGGCTGGCCGTGGAGACCATCCTGGCCCACCTCAAGGAGGGGGAGCCCAGCCCCAAGGCCCTCCTCCAGGCCTTTGAGGAGGCCAACGCCCGCATCCATGGGGAAGCCCAACGCCCGGAGAACCGGGGCATGGGCACCACCGCCACCTGCCTCCTCCTGGACCTGCCCTACGCCCTGCTGGCCCACGTGGGGGACTCCAGGGCCTACCTCCTGCGCCAGGGGGAGCTTACCCTCCTCACCGAGGACCACTCCTGGGTGGCCGAGCGGGTGCGCCAGGGCCTCCTCACCCCGGAGGAGGCCCGGACCCACCGCTGGCGCAACGTGATCACCAACGCCCTGGGCTCCTTCCCCCAGGCCCGGGTGGACCTCCTGGGGCTCAAGCTGGAACCGGGGGATGTGTTCCTGCTTTGCACCGATGGGCTTTCTGGCGTCTTGGACGAGCGCACCTTGGGGGAGGTGCTAAGGCACTTCCCTCCCCAGGAAGCGGCGAGCCGCCTGGTGGCCCTGGCCAACGAGTGGGGGGGGCCCGACAACATCAGCGCCATCGTGGTGCGCGTGCCCGAGGAGCTGCCCAGGAACCCCCGGCCCTACGCCCTGCCCCTGGAGGCCGCCCAGGGGAAGCCGGTGGGCCTCAAGCTGGGGGAGGAGCCGGACGAACTCCCCACCCAGGTCCTGGAACCGGAGAGGAAAGGGGCCCGCCTGGGCTGGCGGGACGTGCTCCTCATCGGCCTGTGGATCCTGGTGGTGGGCTACATCCTTCTGGGCTACTTCCGGAAGCCCTAGACCTGCTAGACTCCTAGGGGTATGGAGCGCACCTTCGTGATGGTGAAACCCGATGGCTTCCGGCGCGGCCTGGTGGGGGAGATCCTGGCCCGTTTTGAGCGCAAAGGCTTCCGCCTCGTGGGGCTCAAGGCCCTGCGCATCCCCCAGGAGCTGGCGGAAAAGCACTACGCCGAGCACCGGGAGAAGCCCTTCTTCCCCAGCCTGGTGGCCTTCATCACCTCGGGTCCGGTGGTGGCCATGGTCCTGGAGGGGCCGGGCGTGGTGGCCGAGGTGCGGAAGATGATGGGGGCCACCCACCCCAAGGACGCCCTGCCCGGCACCATCCGCGGCGACTTCGCCACCACCATTGACGAGAACGTGATCCACGGCTCGGCCAGCCTCGAGGACGCGGAGCGGGAGATCGCCCTCTTCTTCCGGCCGGAAGAGCTGCTCTAAGCCCCAGACCCGGGTAGGGGTCACTCGCCTTCCGAGGCCTGGGGAAGGCTGGGGGCCCGGAGGCGCTCCCAGGGGAAGTCGTCCAGGGGGTAGAAGCGGTCCGCCTGCTGGGCCAGGCGGTGGGAGGAGAGGGCGTGGAAGGTGGTGTTCTCCACCTGCTTGCCCATGTCCTGCACCACCCGCACCACCTCGGCGAAATCCCCGTCCCCGGACACCAGGACCGCCACGTCATAGGCGTCGGCATAGGCCAGGCGCAGGATGTCGATGGCGATCTGGATGTCCACCCCCTTTTCCACAAAGCCGTCGGCCCGCCGCTCCAGGCGGCCCAGGCGCACGGCCACGTAGGGCACCCGCTTGAGGTAGTTGAGGAAGCTCTGGTGGGCCTTGGCCGCGGGGTCCTCCGGGGGGAGGGGGGCGTTGTAGTAGTAGGCCCGGAGAAGCCGCCGCCCAGCGGTGAGCAAGGTGATAAACTCCACAAAGTTCAGCCGATAATCCGAACCCAGGTGCTGCACCAACCCCTTGTAAAGGTTGGAGCCGTCGATAAATATGGCCACCCTTTCCATAACCGGCCCGCCCCTTTCCGGGCACCCTCAGTCTAGCCCAAAGGAGGTGAGAAACTTCATAGCCCACCGCTCCATGAGCGGTGGGGAGGGCATACAGGCTTCGGCTTAGCCCTTTCGGGCGCCGCTATCCTAACACAAGGCTCCCATGAGCGCAAGATGAGGGAAGAAAATCCGCTCTAGGAGCGTTTTTTCTCGGTTTCCGCGTACACGTCGCGGAAGACCCCAGGGATGGGGGCGTGGGGCTTGTGCACCCGCACCCGCACCCCCTCGAGGCGGGGAAAGGCCTGGATGAGGGCCTCCGCCAGGTGGTCGGCCAGGGCCTCAATGAGGTAGAAGCGGCGGTGGCGCACCGCCTCCTCCACCAGGGCGTAGACCGCGGCGTAGTCCACGGTCTCCTCCAGCCGGTCCCCCTTGCCCTCAAAGGGGACGGAAAGCCACAGGTCCACCACAAACCGCGCCCCAAGCCGCCCCTCCTCGGGCATGACCCCGTGGCGGCCATAGAACTCCAAGCCCAGAAGGGCGATCACCCCCATGCCTACCCCCAGAGGGCGTTCCACACCGCAAGGGCCTCCCGGTGGGCCCCCACGTCGTGCACCCGGAGGATCCTGGCCCCTTTGAGGACCGCGTAGAGGTGGGCGGCCACGGAGCCCAGGACCCGCTCCCCTGGCGCCTCCACCCCCGTGAGCTCCCCGATGGTGCGCTTGCGGGAAAGCCCCACCAGGACCGGGTGGCCTAGCTCCACGATGGCCTCCAGGCGGCGCAGGAGGGCCAGGTTGTGCTCCAGGAGCTTGCCGAAGCCAAACCCCGGGTCCAGGACCACCTGGGGCACCCCGGCCCGGAGGGCCCTTTCCGCCTGGGCCTTTAGGAAGGCCCGGACCTCAGCCACCACGTCGCCGTAGCGGGCATGGGCCATCATGGCCTTGGGATCGGGCACGGGCATGTGCATGACCACCGCGGCCACGCCGAAGCGGGCCGCCAGGGCCAGCATGCGCTCATCCCGTAAGCCCGTCACGTCGTTCAGGAGGTGGGCCCCCATCCTGAGGGCCTCCTCGGCCACCTCGGGCTTACGGGTGTCCACGCTCACGGGCACCCCCAAGGAGAGCACCGCCTCCAGTACGGGCAGAAGCCGGCGCTTTTCCTCCTCCACCGGCACCGGCTCCGCCCCGGGGCGGGTGGACTCGGCCCCCAGGTCCAGGAGGTCGGCCCCTTCGGCCACCATGGCCCGGGCCCGCGCCAGGGCCCTTTCCGGGTCCAGGTACAACCCCCCGTCGGAGAAGGAGTCGGGGGTGAGGTTGAGGATGCCCATGAGCCGGGGGCGGGAAAGGTCCAGGGCGCGGTCGCGTAGCCAGAGCACAGGAGGATTATAGTGGGGCCAGGAGGGGAAAATGCGCCTGTTGGCCGCGGTAGACCTGGGAGACACCCTGGAAGGGGTGGTGGCCAGCGCCCGTTTCCTGCAAGGGGGCCTGGGCATCCCCGCCGAGGTGGTGCACGTGGTTCCCACCCCCTACCTGGAGGCCCTGGCCCGCCGTTTCCCCGAGCTTGGGCCCAGCCTCGAGGCCGCCTTGGGCCAAGTGGAGGCCAAGGTGGAAGCCGTCCTAAGGGGCACCGGCCTGAAAGCCAGGGTCCTCCGGGGCTTCCCCGCCCAGGTGGTGGCCGGGGAGGCCTTGCGGAGCAAGGCCGTCCTCCTGGGGCATAAGGGGGAAGGAAGCCTGGAGGTCCTGGCCCGCGGGGGGCTGGCCCGCTACCTGCTGCACCGGGGGGAGGTGCCCGTCCTCCTGCTTCCCCGGGCCCTGAAAGGGGTGCGGCGCATCGCCGTGGGCCTGGACGAAAGCCCCGCCAGCCTGGCTGCCTTCCGGGTGGCGGAGGCCTGGGGCAGGGCCCTGGGGGCCGAGGTCCTGGGCCTGCACCTGGTGAGCGGGGAGGGCGGGTGCTGCTTCCCCACCTACCTGGACCCCCGGGGGCTGGCCCTGGCCGAGGTGCTGGAGCGGGCCCGGGCCCACCTCGAGGCCCTCCTCCGGGCCACGGGGGTGGTGGAGGTAAGCAAGGGGGAGGACGAGCTGGACCTCCTTCGCTTGGCGGAAGCCCGCGGGGCGGACCTCCTGGTGCTGGGGTCCAAGGCCAAAAGCACCTGGCGGCACCGCCTGGGGCGGATGGTGGAAACCCTGGTGGCCAGAACCCCCTTGCCCCTCCTGGTGGTCCCCGAGGCCGCAGTCTGGTAAGGTGAAGCCCATGCGCCACGGACCGGGCTGGTTCCTTTCCCTTTCCGCCTACTGGTTCGCCACCAGCCTCAAGTGGTTCCTGGTCCTCCTGGTCCTCCTGCCCGCCAAGGTGGCCGAGGTTTCCCCCCCGGAGGAAAAGGCCACCCGGCTGGGCTTCCTCTTCGGCCTGGGGGCGGTGATGGCCATCCTCGGCCCCCCCATCATGGGCTACCTCTCGGACCGCCTGGGGCGGAGAAGGCCCTTCCTCCTCCTGGGAAGCCTCCTCACCGCCTTGGCCCTCCTCCTTTTGGCCCACGCCCCCAGCTACGGGGTCCTCCTCCTGGCCTACCTCCTCCTGCAGCTGGCGGACGACCTGGCCACCGGCCCCTACTCCGCCCTCATCCCCGACCTGGTGCCCAAGGGGGAGCGGGGCACGGCCTCGGGGTACATGGGGGTCTTGCAGGTATCGGGCCAGGTCCTGGGGGGGGTGGTGGGGTTCCTGCTGCCCCTCCACCCCCAGGCCTACCTGGCCGCCCTGGTGAACCTCCTGGGGGCCTTCTGGAGCCTGAAGCTGGTACCCGAGCGGCTTCCTACGCGTTCGGAGCGCCCTTTCCTAAAGGCCATGGCCGCCCCCTGGCGCGACCGGGACTTCCTCCTCGTCTACCTCACCCGCTTCCTGGTGATGCTGGGCTTCTACCTGGCCCAGACCTACCTGCAGTACTACCTGGGGGACGTGGTCCAGACCTTCCAGGCCTGGGGCCGTTCCCTGACGGAAGAGCCCTTCCAGGCCGTGGCCCTTCTCGGCCTCCTCATCTCCTTGGGGGCTGGGCTTTCCAGCGTCCCCGCGGGGCGGGCCTCGGACCGGATGGGGCGCAAGCCCCTCATCTACCTCTCGGGGGCGGGGCTTGGCCTCCTCATGCCCTTCCTCCTCCTCTTCCCCCGGTACGACCTCCTCCTTTTCCTTTCCCTCTTCTTCGGCCTCTTCTACGGCGTTTACCTGGCGGTGGACTGGGCCTTGGTTTCCGACATCCTTAAGGAGCCCGAGGCCCACGCCACCCAGATGGGCCTCTGGCAGACCTCCATCGTGGTGCCCCAGGTGCTGGCCGGGGCCTTTGGCCGGCCCCTAGACCTCCTGAACGCCCAAGCCCCCGGCCTGGGCTACCTGGTCCTCTTCGGGCTCGCGGGGGGCTTTTTCCTCCTCGGGGCCTTTCTGGTGGCCCCCATCCGCCGGGCCCGCTAGGCCTCCTGTAAAAATGCCCTTCCCCACGCGTTGACACCCACACCCTTCCCGGGTAGGATGGGGCCGGCTTTCTTGGAGGGTAAGAATATGCGCTTTCTCCTGGGTCTATCCCGCGCCATAGACACCCTGACCGAGGGGGTAGGGCGGGCGGTGGTCTGGCTGGTGCTCCTGGTGGCCCTGCTCTCCGCGGGCAACGCCATCATGCGCTACGGCTTCAGCTATAGCTCCAACGCCTACCTCGAGGCCCAGTGGTACATGTTCAGCCTCATCTTCCTCCTGGGCGGGGCCTACGCCCTCAAGCACAACGCCCACGTGCGCATCGACCTGGTCTTTGGCCGCTTGTCCCGGCGCACCCAGGCCTGGATCGATCTGGTGGGCACGGTGCTCTTCCTCCTGCCCATGGCCCTGGGCGTCATCTACCTGGCCTGGCCCTGGGCCATGAACTCCTTTTGGGGCAAGGAGATGTCCCCGGACGTGGGCGGGCTTCCCCGGTGGCCCATCAAGCTGGCTCTGCCCTTGGGCTTTGCCCTCCTGGCCCTCCAGGGCCTTTCCGAACTCATCAAGCGCATCGCTTTCCTGACGGGCCACCTCCAGCTTAAGGAGGAGCGGGAGGAGGTGGTGGAATGAGCCTGGAAAGCCTCATGCCCCCCCTGATGTTCCTGGCCCTCATCGTCTTCCTCCTCTCCGGCTACCCCGTGGCCTTCTCCTTGGGGGCGGTGGGCATCGTCTTCGGTTTCCTGGGCATCGCCCTGGACATCTTCCCCGCACCCCTCCTCCGGGCCATGCCCGACCGGATTTTCGGCATCATGTCCAACCAGCTCCTCCTGGCCATCCCCTTCTTCACCTTCATGGGCATCATCCTGGAGAAAAGCGGCCTGGCCGAGGACCTCCTGGACACCATGGGCAAGCTCTTTGGGCCCCTAAGGGGAGGCCTAGCCCTTAGCGTGGTCTTCGTGGGGGCCATCCTGGCCGCCACCACCGGGGTGGTGGCCGCGAGCGTGATGGCCATGGGGCTCATCTCCCTGCCCATCATGCTGAAGTACGGCTATAACCCCCGCTTCGCCAGCGGGGTGATCCTGGGCTCGGCCACCCTGGCCCAGATCATCCCCCCCAGCGTGGTCCTCATCGTCCTCTCGGACCAGCTGGGGGTGAGCGTGGGGGACATGTACCAGGCCGCCCTGATCCCCGCGGGCCTCACCGTGGCCTTCTACTTCCTTTACGTGGTCTACGTGGCCCTCTTCCGGCCCCGGTGGGCTCCGGCCTTGCCCCTCGAGGCCCGGCCCGATGCCGGCAAGGAAACCGGGGCGGCCTTCGCCCTCCTCTCCTACCTCCTGGTGGGGGTAGGGGCCTATGCGGTGGGCCGTTTCCTCCCGGCCTGGGCGGAGTGGCTGGAGATCCTTCTGGCCCTGGGCCTTTGGACCCTCATCCTCCTTCCCTGGATCCGCAAGAACCCCCTTCTTAGGAAGGCCCTCCTCTCCATGGTCCCCCCTCTGGTCCTCATCTTCCTGGTCCTGGGCACAGTGCTCATCGGCCTGGCCACCCCCACGGAGGCCGGGGCCATGGGGGTGGTGGGGGCCCTTATCCTGGCCGCCCTGAACCGCCGGCTTTCCTTCCCCGTCCTCTACGGGGCCATGGAGGGGACGGCCAGGCTCACCGCCTTCGTCATCTTCATCCTCATCGGCTCCACCCTGTTCAGCCTGGTCTTCCGCGGGGTGGATGGGGACCTGTGGGTGGAGGGCTTCCTCACCGGCCTGCCTGGCGGGGAGGTGGGCTTCATCCTCTTCGTCATGGTGCTGGTCTTCCTCCTGGGCTTCTTCATCGACTTTTTTGAGATCGCCTTCATCGCCCTGCCCCTCCTCGCCATCGGGGCCGATGCCTTGGGGATCGATAAGCTCTGGTTCGGGCTCCTCGTGGGGGTAAACCTTCAGACTTCTTTCCTCACCCCGCCCTTTGGCTTCGCCCTCTTCTACCTCAGGAACGTGGCCCCAGCCAGTGTGCGCACGGGGGACATTTACCTGGGCGGCGTGCCCTTCATCGGCCTGCAGCTTCTGGTCCTCCTCCTCACCTACCTCCTGCGGGAGCCCATCCTGCGCTTCGTCCACGGGGCAGGGGGCTAGCCCCAAGGAAAACCCCCCGGGGGCTTCCCCGGGGGGATGTCCTTGGGAAGCCTTAGGAGGCGGGGAAGGCGAAGCCCTCGTACCCCAGCTCCGCCACCCCGAACCAGCGGTACTGCTCCTCGCGGAAGGCCTTCCAGGCGGTGTAGACCTTGCGGTAGGTGGCGTCCTTGGCCGCCTCCTCCTCGTACCAGTCCAAAGCGGCCTTCTGCGCGGCCTTCATCACCTCGGCGGGCCACTTGCGCAGGCGCACCCCGGCCTTGATGAGGCGCTGCAGGGCGGGGGCGTTCAGGCGGTCGTACTTGGCCATCATCCAGAGGTTGGCCTCGGCTGCCGCCACCTCAATGGCCTGCTGGTAGTCCTTGGGGAGCTTCTGCCACTCGCGCAGGTTCACGTAGAAGGAGAGCATGGGCCCGGGCTCGTGCCAGCCGGGGTAGTAGTAGTACTTGGCCACCTTGTAGAAGCCGAGCTTCTCGTCGTCGTAGGGCCCCACCCACTCGGCGGCGTCCACCACGCCGCGCTCCAGGGCCGGGTAGATGTCGCCCCCTGCGATGACCTGGGGCACCACCCCCAGCCGGCTCATCACCTGGCCGCCGGGACCGGGGATGCGCATCTTCAGGCCCTTGAGGTCGGCCACGGTCTTGATCTCCTTGCGGAACCAGCCCCCCATCTGCACCCCGGTGTTGCCCCCGGGGAACTGGATGATGCCGAAGTCGGCGAAGATGGGGCGGAAGAGCTCAATCCCGCCCCCGTGGTACATCCAGGCGTTCTGCTGTCGGGCGGTGAGGCCGAAGGGCACCGCGGTGTCAAAGGCCAGGACCTGGGCCTTGCCCACATAGTAGTAGCTGGCGGTGTGGCCCATCTCCACCGTGCCCTGCTGCACCGCGTCCATCACCTGCAGGCCGGGCACCAGCTCCCCCGCCTGGTAGGGGCGGATCTGGAAGCGCCCCCCAGTGAGCTCAGAAACCCGCTCCGCCAACACCTCCGCCGCCCCGTAGATGGTGTCCAGGCTCTTGGGGAAGCTGGAGGCCAGGCGCCAGCGCACCGTGGGCTGGGCCTGGGCGAAAACCGGGCCAAAGGCCGCGCTGGCCGCCACGCCGATACCTGCCTTCTTCAAGAAGTCACGCCGCTTCATTTTGACCTCCGTTAGGTCCGGGGGGATTATACCCCACCGGGGGGGCCAAGGCGCAAGCCCCTCCTGCAAGTTCATGCGCCCCTAGCGCAGGTAGAAGTGGGTTTCCACCACCTGGTGGCGGCGGGTCCTCGAGGCCTCCAGGTAAACCCTAAGCCGGGCCTCCCAGTCGGTGAACATCCCCTCCAGGCGCACGGAACCTGGCTCGTGGTCGGTGTACACCGCCCGCACCCGGTAAAGGCCCCTGGGGGGGGTGAGGGTGTAGCGGTAGGCCCCGGGGGGCAAAAGGTGGGTGCCGCGGCCCAGGTAGAGGCGGTCAAACTCGTAGGTGCGCCCGTCCGGGTCCACGGCCACCAGGCTGACCCAGCCCGGGCTTTCCAGGGTGAGGAGGAAGCGCACCTCCTCCCCCACAAAGTAGGTGGCCCCCGCCCCCCGGTCCGGCTCAAAGCGCAGGATGGCCGGGGTGAGGTCCAGCCGGTAGGTGAGGGTGATCCCCTCCAGGGTTACCGTGCAGGCGGAAAGAAGCCCCGCCACCAGAACCAGGAAAAACCGCATGGCCACCTCCAGCCTCAGCTTAGCCCTTCCCCTTCCCCCTCCGCTTCAGAAAACCTTAAGGGAGCCTGGGCCACGGGGGCAAAGCACCGGCGGTGGACGGGGGAAGGCCCCAGGCGGAACAGGGCCTCCCGGTGTTCCTCGGTGCCGTAGCCCTTGTGCTGGGCAAAGCCGTAGCCGGGGTAGAGGCGGTCCAGCTCCTCCATAAGGGCATCCCGGTGGACCTTGGCCAGGATGCTGGCCGCGGCCACGCTGGGGCTTTCCTCGTCGGCCTTGGGGGGGGCCAGGAGGGGAAGGGGGGTGGAAAGGGCCAGGTAGTCCGTCACCAGGGCCTCCGGGGGTGGGCGCAAAAGGGCCAGGGCCCGCTCCGCCGCCAGGAGGGTGGCCTTCAGCACCCCCAGCCGGTCCACTTCCGCCACCTCGGCCACCCCCAGGGCGAAGCCCAAGGCCACCCGCCGCACCTCCGCCGCCAGCCGGCGCCGGACCTGAGGGGAGAGGCGCTTGGAGTCTCGGAAAGGGTAGACCCCGGGGGGCAGGACTACCGCCCCCACCACGATGGGGCCCGCCCAGGCCCCGCGGCCCGCCTCGTCCACCCCCGCCACGCGCAGGCCCTGGCGCCAGAAGGGGGCCTCGAGGGCCTCCATCTCCCGCTCCACCCCCTTATGCTAAAGGCCATGAAGGCCCGCGCCACCTGCCCCCTGGACTGCCCCGACGCCTGCAGCCTCCTCCTCACCCTGGAAGGGGGGCGCCTGGTCCGGGTGGAAGGGGACCCCCGCCACCCCATCACCCAGGGTTTCGCCTGCGGCAAAACCTACCGCTACCCGGAGCGGGTAAGGGAGAGGCTCCTCTACCCCTTGCGCCGGGTGGGGCGGAAGGGGGAGGGCCGGTTCGAGCGGGTTTCCTGGGAGGAGGCCCTGGAGGGGATCGCCGCCCGGCTCCGGGCCATCCTGGACCGGTACGGGGGGGAGGCGGTCCTGCCCTACCACTACGCCGGCACCATGGGCCTGGTGGAGAACCAGCATCCCCTGGCCTTCTTCCGGGCCATCGGGGCCAGCGAGCTCCTGGAAACCATCTGCGCCAGCACGGGAAGCGCCGCCTGGGAGATGACCTATGGCCCCAGGATGGCCCCCGACCCGGAGGAAATCCCGGAAAACGCCCGCTACCTCCTCCTTTGGGGGGTAAACAGCCTTGCCACCCACAGCCACCTCACCCCCTTCCTCAAGGAGGCCAAAAGGCGGGGGGCCAAGGTGGTGCACATTGACCCCTACGCCAACCTCACCAGCCGCTTCGCCCACGAGCACCTCAAGCTCCGCCCGGGCACGGACGCCGCCTTGGCCTACGCCCTGGCCCACGTCCTCTTCCGGGAGGGGCTGGTGGACTGGGCCTACCTGGAGGAGGCGGCGACGGGGGTGGAAGCCTTCCAGGAAGCCGCCGAGGCCTGGACCCCCGAGCGGGCCGAGGCCCTCACCGGGGTGCCCGCCCCGGCCATCCGCCGCCTGGCCCGGGAGCTGGGGGAGGCCAGGCGGGTCTTCCTGCGGGTGGGCTACGGCATGACCCGCCACCCCGGCGGGGGGAACAGCCTGCGGGCGGTCCTCCTCCTCCCCGCCCTCCTGGGGGCCTGGCGCTACCCCGGGTGCGGGGCCATGCTCTCCACCAGCGGGGCCTTCCCCCTCAACAAGCGCTTCCTGGGCGGGCGCCACCTCCTGGAAGGCCGGCACCCCCACCGGGGCTACTTCCGCCCCAACCCCGGGGTGCGGGCCATCAACATGAACCAGCTGGGCACCGCCCTCACGGGGCTCAAGCCCCCCATCCGGGCCCTTTTCGTCTTCAACACCAACCCCTTGGTGGTGGCCCCCAACACGGGCAAGGTGCGGGCGGGCCTGGAACGGGAGGACCTCTTCACCGTGGTCCTGGAACAGGTGATGACGGAAACCGCCCGCTACGCCGACTACCTCCTCCCCGCCACCCTTTTCTACGAGCACCCGGACCTGTACACCAGCTACGGCCATTACTACCTTTCCTGGAACGAGCCCCTGGCCGAACCCCAAGGGGAGGCCCGGCCCAACACCTGGGTTTTCCGGGAACTGGCCCAAAGGCTCGGCCTGGAGGAGCCCACCCTTTACTGGAGCGCCGAGGAGGTGGCCCGAAGCCTCCTGGACACGGACCACCCCTACCTGGAAGGCATCACCCTGGAAAGGCTCAAGGCCGAGGGCTTCCTCAAGCTCCGCCTGCCCAAGCCCTTCCTCCCCTTCGCCCGGGGGCCGGTGCGCTTCAGTCCCCCTCCCCAGGTCCTGCCCACCGAGCCCCTGCCCGATTACCCCCTGGTCCTCCTCACCCCCCCGGCCCCCCGCTTCCTCAACTCCACCTACGGGGACGTGGCGGCCCTGGCGGAGGCCGAGGGGGGGGAGCCCCTCCTCCTCATCCACCCCCAGGATGCGGAAGCCCGGGGGGTGACGGACGGGGGCCTGGTCTACCTCCGCTCCCCTTGGGGGCAGGTGGTGCGCCGGGCGCGGGTGACGGAGGCCCCCATCCCGGGGACGGTGGTCCTCGAGGGCATCTGGTGGGAAAAATGGGCCCCGGACGGCAAGGGCATCAACCACCTCACCTCGGAAGGGCTCACCGACCTGGGGGGCGGGAGCACCTTCCACGCCACCCCGGTGGAGGTGGAACCCCTACGCCTGGCCTGATTTGCGCCTAGGCTACAATCCTGCTACCTTGAGGGGGTGCGGGCGGGCCTGGCCCGCGCACCCTTTCCCCACGCCTGCGGCCCTGGGGCGGGTGCGCCCAGGGACCCGGAAAGGCCATGGAAACCCTGGTCTTGGTCAACCTCTTCCACGAGCTGGCCCTCAAAGGGGGAAACCGCCCCCTTTTCCTGAAAAGGGCCAAGGCCCACGTGCAGCGGGCCCTGAAGGGCACGGAGGCCCGCCTCGAGGCCCTGTGGCCCCTGGCCCTCCTCTTCCGCCTGCCCCAGGAGGCCTGGCCCGAGGCCCGCGCACGCCTGGGGGAGACCCTGGGGGTGGAGAGCTTTGCCCGCGTCCTCCGCACCGCCCCAGACCTGGAGGCCCTAAAGGCCGCCCTGGCGGGGATCCTGGAGGATGGGGGCTTCGCCAGCTTTCGCATCCGCGCGCAACGCTCGGACAAGGGCTTCCCCCTCACCTCCCCGGAGGTGGAGCGCCTCCTCGGGGCCTTCGTGAGGGAGCGGACCGGGGCCCAGGTGCGGCTCAAGGGGGCCGAGCGGGAGTTCCGGGTACGCCTCCTCCCGGGGGCGGCCCTCCTGGAGGCCGAGCGCCACCTTGGGCCCGGGGGGCTTCCCCCGGGGGTTTCGGGAAAGGTGGTGGCCCTCCTCTCCGGGGGCATAGACTCCCCCGTGGCCGCCTACCGCCTCATGCGCCGGGGGGCGGAGGTGGCCCTGGTGCACTTCCACCCCTTCCCCCTCCTCCCGGGCGGGAGCCGGGAGAAGGCCAAGGCCCTGGCCGAGCGCTTGGTGCGCTTCCAGCACCGCCTAAGGCTCCACCTGGTCCCCTTCAGCGAGGTACAGCGGCAGATCCTCCTCGAGGCCCCCAAGGCCTACCGGGTGGTCCTCTACCGCCGCTTCATGCTGCGCATCGCCGAGGCCATCGCCCGGGAGGAAGGGGCTTTGGCCCTGGCCACCGGGGACAGCCTAGGCCAGGTGGCCTCACAGACCCTGGAAAATCTCCATGTAATGAATGGGGCCGCCACCCTCCCCGTCTTCCGCCCCCTGATCGGCATGGACAAGCAGGAGATCAAGGCCGAGGCCCTGCGCCTGGGCACCTACGCCATCTCCATCCTCCCCGATGAGGAGTGCTGCACCCTCTTCGCCCCCAAACACCCCGTGACCCGGGCCGACCTGGAGGTGGTCTTGGAGGTGGAGCGCCGCCTGCCCCTAAAGGACCTGGTGGCCCTGGCCCTCCGGGAACGGGAGGTGGTGGCCTATGCCTGGCCAGGACGGAAGCCCCTGGGGGAGAAGGCGGGGCAGGCTTTTATAATGGAGCATGGACCTGCTGGAGGCTAAAGCCCTTCTGGAAAGGGGCGGCACGACCCCCTTGGCCCTCTTGGAAGAAGCCCTGGAGCGGGCCCGGGCCTTCGCCGACCGCAACGCCCTGGCCTACCTGGACGAGGAGGGCGCCCGAAAGGAGGCCGCCCGGCTCGCGGAGGAGCAGCGCCGGGGGCAGGTGCGGGGGCCCCTCCACGGCCTCCCCCTCACGGTCAAAGACCTTTTCCCCGTGAAGGGCATGCCCACCCGGGCCGGGACCCAGGCCCCCCTTCCTCCCCTCCCCGAGGAAGCCCAGGCCGTGCGCCGCCTCAAGGAGGCGGGGGCCCTCATTTTCGCCAAGACCCACATGCACGAGATCGCCCTGGGCATCACCGGGGAAAACCCCTGGACCGGCCCCGTGAGGAACGCCATTGACCCCACCCGCCAGGCGGGGGGAAGCAGCGGGGGCAGCGCCGTGGCCGTGGCCTTGGGGATCGGCCTGGCCTCCTTGGGCACGGACACCGGGGGGTCCATCCGCATCCCCGCCGCCTTCAACGGGGTGGTGGGCTTCAAGCCCTCCTTTGGCCGCATCAGCCTGGAAGGAGCCCTGCCCCTTTCCCGCTCCACCGACCACGCCGGCCCCCTGGCCCGCACGGTGCGGGACGCCCACTTCCTCACGGAGATCCTGGCGGGGGAGAGCATCCCCTTGGAGGGTCCCCAGAACCCCACTTTTGGCGTGCCCCTAGACTTCCTGGAAGGCCGCTTGGGCCAGGGGGTGCGCAAGGCCTTCCAGCGGCTTTTGGAAGACCTGCCCCTCCTCCGGGCCGAGGTGCGGGAGGTCTCCCTCCCCCTCCCTGGGGCCTACGAGGTCTACACCCGCCTGGTGCGCTACGAGGCCGCCCGCATCCACGAAAAGGCCCTCAAGGAGCACCCCGAGGGCTTCTCGCCCAGCGTGCGCGAGGCCCTTCTTGCGGGCCTTGCCCTCACGGAAAAGGACTACCGGGACGCGGTGGCCGAGCGGGAGGCCCTGCGCCTCTCCCTCACCAAGGCCCTGCGGGGCGTGGATGCTCTCCTCCTCCCCGTCCAGCCCCTCCCCGCCCCCCCCTTGGGCACGGAGGAGGTGGAGCTGGAATCGGGGCGGAAGGGGCACCGGGAGGCCTTCCTCACCCTCACCCTCCCCTTCAGCCTCCTGGGGGTGCCGGCCCTCTCCCTGCCCTTCGCCCGGGTGGACGGGATGCCCGTGGGCCTGCAGGTGGTGGGCCCCTACGCCGAGGACGGCAAGGTCTTGGCCATCGGGGGCTGGCTGGAGGCCCGGCTAAAGTAGCCCGTAAAGCAGGGCCAGGGTGAGGAGGGTAAGGGGCAGGCCGAAGCGGAGGTGCTCCCCCAGGCCCACCCCTAACCCCTCCTTCCTTGCCCCCTCGGCCACGATGAGGTTGGCCACGCTGGCGAGAAGGGTGAGGTTGCCCGCCAGGGTGCTCCCCCCGGCCAGGAGGAGCCAATCCCGGGGGTCGTTCACCAAAGGGGCCAGGAGGAGGACCGCGGGCACGTTGGAGATGAGGAGGGAAAGGAGGGTGGCGGCCAAAAGCAGCCCCAAGGGGCTCTCCCCCAGGGGGAGGAGGGCCTCGGCCAGGCCCAGCCGCCGCACCCCCTCGGTGACCACGAAAAGCCCCCCGAACAGCACAAGAAGCTCCCAGTCCACCCGCAGGAAGTAGCGCTCCGAGCGAAGCCTGCGGGTGAAGAGGAGGAGGCCCGCCCCCACCAGGGCCCCCTGGGCCAAGGGGTAGCCTAGGAGGAAGGCCAGGAGGAGGCCTACGGCCACCCCCAGCCCCTTGCGGAGCAGGGGGCGGTGGAGGCGGTAGCGCAAGGGGGGCAAGGGCGGAAGGGGCTTGCGGGAACGCACCTCCGGGTAAAGGAAGGCCAAGAGGACCACCTGGAGAAGGAGGCCCAGGAGGGCGGGAAGCCAGAGGGCGCGCACGAAGTCCAGGTAGGCCAGGCCGGAAAGGCTGGCCACCAGGATGTTTTGCGGGTTGCCCGTGGGGGTGAGGAGGCTTCCCGTGTTCACCGCCCCCATGAGGGCCAGGAGGTAGGGCACGGGGTTCAGGCCCAGCCCCCGGGTCAGGGCCAGGACCAAGGGGGTGAGGAGGAGGGCCATGGTGTCGTTCAGGAAGAGGGCGGAAAGCCCCCCGGCCCCGAGGGTGAGGAGGACGAGGAGGGCCAAGGGCGTCCGGGCCAGGCCAAGGAGCCGCTCCGCCGCCAGGCCGAAGAAGCCGGCGTAGGCCAGGTGGGCGTTCAAGACCATGACCCCGAAGAGGAAGACCAGGGTCTTGGCGTCCAGGGCCTGCCAGGCGGCCTCGAGGTCCAAGGTGCCCAAGAGGAGGAGGAAGCTCGCCCCCACCAGGGCCACCCCCGCCCGGTTCATGCGGTAGCCGGGAAGCCCCCCCAGGGCCAGGCCCAGGTAGGTGAGGGAGAGGACCAGCAGGCTAAGGGCTTCCTGGGCCATACAGCCTGGCCTCCAGCCCCGCCCGCACCCCCGGCCACTCCTCGCGGAGGATGCTGTAGACCACGTCGTCGCGGAAGGTGCCATCGGGAAGCCTGCGGTTTTTCCGCAGCACCCCTTCCCGCACCGCCCCTAGGGACTCCAAGGCCCTCTGGCTCCGCTCGTTTTTTAGGTTTACCTTGAACTGGACCCGCTCCGCCCCCAGGACCTCAAAGGCGTGGCGGAGGAGGAGGTACTTGGCCTCCTTGTTGGCCGGGCTACCCCAGAAGGGCTTGAAGATCATGGTGCCCATCTCCAGCTTGCGATGTTCTGGATCGGGGGCAATGACGGAGATCCGTCCCGCCAGCTCCTCGCCCAGGTAAACCGCCCAGTTCACCCGCCCGGGCTCGGCGAGAAGGCCTTCCAGGTGGGCCTTTAGGGCCTCTTCGGTGGGCTCTAGGGGCATGCGGCTAAGAAAGCGGTACACCTCGGGGTCAAACTGGGCCAGGAAGCCCGAAAGATGGGCTAGGCTCAAGGGTTCCAGGCGCACGTACCGCCCCACCAGGCGCTGGGGGAAGGACCACATGGGCCCATTATGCTTGGGGCATGGCCACCCTGGAAGCGGTGCTGGACCTCCTCAAGCCCCCCCACCGGGGAAGCGCCACCCCCCAGGAGGAAGAGGCCTTCCGCCGCCTCCGGGCCTTCCTCGAGGCCCAGGGGCTAAGGGTGCAGGAGATCCCCTTCCGGGGGGTGCCAAGCTACGGCTGGGAGCTCCTTGGGATAAGCCTCCTCCTGGCCCTAAGCCCCCTCTCCCCCCTCCCGCCCCTCCTGGGCGCCTTGGGCTTTTTCCTCTACTTTCAGGGCCGGCGGCCCTGGGGCTTCCTCCTGGACCGCCATCCTTCCCGCAACCTCCTTTGCTGGAAAGGGGAGGGGGAAAAGGCGGTCCTCCTCTTGGCCCACGTGGACACCGCCAAGACCTTCTTCCTCTACCACCCTGGGCGCGTTAGGGCCTTCCGGAGCAACTTTCTCCTCAACGCCCTCCTGGCCTTCCTGGCCCCCCTCCTGGCCCTCACCCCCTGGAAGTGGGCCGTGGGGGCCTACTTCCTCCTCCAGGCGGGGCTCCTCCTCCACCGGGAACTTTTCGCCCCCTACGTGGAGGGGGGAAACGACAACGCCAGCGGGGTGGCCGTGGCCACCGCCCTCTTCTTGGAAACGGAACCCAGGCCAGGCTTCCGCCTGGGCCTGGCCCTCACGGGATGCGAGGAGGTGGGGGCCCTGGGGGCCAAGGCCCTCCTTCCCCATCTCCCCCCGGACACCCTGGTCCTCAACCTGGACAACGTGGGCCGGGGGGAGCTCTTTTACGTGGAGGGGGAGGGGATGCTCCGCTACTTCCCCTACCATGGGGCCCTCCTGGAGGCCGCCCGGAAGACCCCAGGGGCCAAGCCCCTCCGTTACCGCCTGGCCTACCTGGACACCCTGCCCCTGGCGCAACGGGGCTTCCCCTCTCTGGGGCTCATCCGCCTGGAAGGCGGGGTACCCCCTGACTGGCACTGGCCCACGGACACCTTCGCCCGGCTAGACCGCAAGGCCCTGGAGGAAACCTTCACCTACGCCCAAAGGATACTGGGGCGGGTACTCCAGGAAGCGTAGTAAGCTTAGGCCAGATGTTCCGCGTGGGCATCCTCACGGTTTCCGACAAGGGCTTTCGCGGGGAGCGGGAGGATACCACCCACCTGGCCCTGCGGGAGACCCTGAAAGGAGGGCCCTTTGCCGTGGCCGCCTACGAGATCGTCCCCGATGAGCCCCCCATGATCAAAAAGGTCCTCCGGCTCTGGGCGGACCGGGAAGGCCTGGACCTCATCCTCACCAACGGGGGCACGGGGCTTTCCCCCCGGGACCGCACCCCCGAGGCCACCCGGGAGGTGCTGGAAAGGGAGGTGCCGGGCCTTCCCGAGCTCATGCGCCTCAAGGGCTTGGAAAGGACCCCCATGGCTGCCCTCTCCCGAGGGGTGGCAGGGGTCAGGGGCAGGACCCTGATCCTCAACCTCCCGGGAAGCCCCAGGGGGGCGCGGGAGTCCCTGGAGGCCGTCCTCCCCATCCTGCCCCACGCCCTGAGCCTGGTCACGGGCAAGGTCTGGCGGGAGGGGCACCATGAGTAGGGTCCCCGAGCCCTCGGTCTTCCTGGTGGTGGACGAGGCCAAGCGGAAGGCCCGGGAGAGAGGCGTGCGGCTCCTGGACCTCTCCATCGGCTCCACCGACCTCCCACCCCCGCCAGGGCCCCTCCAGGCCCTCAGGGAGGCCCTGGACGACCCCAGCACCTACGGCTACTGCCTGAAAAGCTGCACCCTGCCCTTCCTGGAAGCGGCCACCCGCTGGTACCGGGAGCGGTACGGGCTCTTCCTGGACCCCAGGCGGGAAGCCCTAGCCCTCATCGGCAGCCAGGAGGGCCTGGCCCACCTCCTCCTGGCCCTCACCGAGCCCAAGGACCTCCTCCTCCTCCCCGAGGTGGCCTACCCCAGCTACTTCGGGGCGGCCCGGCTGGCTTCCTTGGAAACCCATCCCATCCCCTTGCGGGAGGATGGCCTGGCGGACCTGAGCCGGGTGCCGGAGGAAGTCTGGCGCAAGGCCAGGGTGCTCCTCCTCAACTACCCCAACAACCCCACAGGAGCGGTGGCCGACTGGGCCTACTTCGAGGAGGCCCTGGGCCTGGCCAAGCGGTACGGCCTTTGGCTGGTGCACGATAACCCCTACGTGGATCAGGTTTACGAAGGCGAGGCCCCCTCCCCCTTGGCCCTCCCTGGGGGAAGGGAGCGGGTGGTGGAGCTTTTCTCCCTCTCCAAGAGCTACAACCTGGCGGGCTTCCGCCTGGGCTTCGCCCTGGGAAACGAGGAGGCCCTTTCCCGCCTGGAGCGGGTGAAGGGGGTGGTGGACTTCAACGCGTATGCGGGCATCCTCCGCCTGGGGGTGGCCGCCTTGGCCACCCCAAAGGAGACCACCCGGGGCTTTGCGCGGGTCTACCGGGAGCGGGCCCTAGGGATGGCCAAGGCCCTGGAAGGGAGCCTGGACCTCCTCCCGCCCCGGGCCACCATGTACCTGTGGGGCAGGCTCCCCGGGGGCCTGGACGACCTGGGCTTCGTCCTGGACCTGGTGGCGCGGGGGGTGGCCCTGGCCCCGGGCCAGGGGTTTGGCCCCGGGGGGCGGGGATGGGTGCGCATCGCCCTGGTGCGGCCCCTGGAGGAGCTTTTGCGGGCGGCAGGGATCATCCGGGAAGTCCTCACCAGGTAAAGCTGGCTTGAAGAAGGGCGGCCTCGAGGTGGACAGGCCAAGCCCAATCCAAGAAAAGGGTATGGGCGGGAAGGGTTTCCTCCGGAATAGGCCTTGCCGCCAGGAGAACCCCGAGGGGCTGATCCCCAGCGAAGGCTGTGGCCCTGAGCTGCACCGACTGCCCCGGTGTAGGCACCACTCCAGAGAACCCGGGAGCGTTTTCCACGTCCAAGTAATAACTGGTGGCGTTGCCCAAGGCCCCTGGGCTCAGATAGTGCCGCCAGTACCGCACCCCAGGCTCTCCCAGGAAAAGGGCATAGCCTAAGGGACCCAGAGTAGGGCTGAATCCGCTAAAGGCTAGGTTGGCCAAGGTGGGAAGGGCTGTGGGGGTGTGGGTTTGCGTACCGGAAAAGCTCAAAGGGGGTACGCTCAGGGAAACGGTAGCCCCTGCGGCTACGGTAGGGCTAGCCTGGTCCAGCCGCCGGATGGCGCAGCTAGAGCCGTGACAGGTCCAAAACTCAAAAAGGTCTCCCCCCAAAAGGGCGGGGCGGGCCACCGCCTGGGAGCCACCGCTCCAGGAGGCAAGGGGCATAGGCACGAAAGAGTTGAGGAGCAAGCGGGCAGAGGAAAAAAAGCCTAGGGGGGTGGTGGCCGTAAGGCTAGGCGCGGAAGCCAACGGGATAGGACCCACCGAGGTGGTGCCGGGGCCCACGCTAAGGGGACTCGTGCGGCCAAAGTAGGAGGTTCCCCCAGCGTCCACCCCGAAGACCGCCACCTCCCGACCAGACCCCTGGGGTAAGGCAAGGCCGGAAAATCCCCCACCGGTAAAGGAAGCCTGGTCCCTGGCCGAGGCCGCGGTGCCGCTTTGCAAGGGAAGGCTCACGCTTCCGGTCACCGTCACGGTGGGGCTGGCATACACGCTGGGACAGCGCACCATGAGCTTATTGCCCAGCTCTGCCCGGTTCAAGTCCAAGCTCAGGTAAAACTGAGTTAAGCCCGCGTTGGGGCAGCGGAAAGCCACCTGAAAGCGAGCCCCTGGGGGGATGGGCAGGCTCCAGCTGGACTGGGCCACGGGCAAGGCGTTCCAGGGCATCCCCGAGGTGGAAGGGGGCGGGCCCAGCCGCCAGGCGGCGGCCAAGGGCTGGAGAGGCTCCCCTAGGCCGTCCACTAGGACCACGTTCAAGGCCTGGGGACCACCAGGCCCGCAGGCAGGGAGGAGGAACGCCAAGGGGAGGAGAGGCCAGAGGCGCTTCATAACCCCCCTCACTGCCCGCTAAACATGGGGTTTACCCTGCCCACCTTGACCTCGTCCAGGGCGATCTCGCAGTGCACCTTGCCCGAAGGGGGGGTGTGTAGGGCCCCTAGCCAAAGGTCCAAGGAGTTGGTTGTACTACCGGAAGGCGCGGCAAAGGTCCCCGCAGGGGCCCCGTTCACGGTGAAGCTGCCGCTGTTTCCGTCCACCTTCACCGCCACCTGGGTCCAGGTTCCCCCGACAGGGGGGGTGAAGTTGGCCGGAAAGCTGGTGGAGGAAAAGAAGGCGCTGCCCCCAAGGCGGAAGCCCACCCGTACCTGCCCTGGCCCAGTGCCCTCCAGGTACAGGGCGTAGCCGCTATTGGTGCTTGCATCCCACTTATCCAGGATGGGGTAGTAGGCTCCAAGGCCGCACTGGACGGGGGCTACCCAGGCCTCGAGGTACAGGCTCCCGTAGCCCAGGTTTAGGTCGGGGGTGTGGGGTACCCGCACGTAGCTGGCCCCGTTGCCGGGAAAGTAAAGGGCACCCCCCACCTGGCCGCTAACGGCCAGAGGCCCCCCGGAACCCGGGAAGCCTTGCACGGATCCTGGCATGGGCACGCCGGTATTCAGGATGGGGTTCAGCACCTGATCGGCCACGCTGGTGGCCCCCGCGGTTTCGTTCAAGGGCCAGTGGGCCACCAGGCAGATGGGGGTGGTGCACTGGGCGGAGGGGGTACACCCTGCAAGGAGGCTCCCTAGGCCGCCTGCCAACGCCAAGGCCAAGACCATGTTTCTACGCCGCATACATCCCTCCCTAACGAGGAAGCCGGAAGCGGTCTGTTCCTTAGGGAGCCCTTTGGCTTCTGGCTGACCTCAAAGCTAGCTTAGCAGCCGGAGGTGAACGACCCCTGAACAGGGCCTTACTGCCACCTTTCCTCCGGGGGAAGCCCCTTTAGGCCCCGGAGCACCTCCCCCACCAGGTAGAGGCTTCCCGCCACCACCGCCCGGCCCTCGAGGGCCAAGGCCCTCTCCACCGCCCGCAGGGGCTCCTCCTCCACCAGGGCCCCGGGGAAAAGGGGGAGAAGGGCCCTTGGGTCCTCGCTCCGGGGGGAATGGTAGCGGGTGAGGACCACGGGTCCTAGGCCCCGCAGGGCCTCGGCCATGGCCGCCAGGTCCTTCCCCCGGGTGAAGGCCAGGACCAAGGCCGCAGGGAGAAGGCCGTGGAAGCCTAAGGCCTCCCGCAGGGCCCAGGCCCCTTCGGGGTTGTGGGCCCCATCCAGAAGGAGCTCCTTCCCCTCCAAGGGGATCCTTTCCAGGCGACCCGGATGGGTGGCCCGGGCCAGGCCGCCCGCCACGGCCTCCCAGCCCGCCCCCAAAAGCCTCCCTCCTACCGCGGCCAGGGCCAGGTTCTCCGCCTGGTGGGGGCCGAGGAGGGGGGTGTGGAAGCGCCGCTCCTCTCCCCTCAGGAAAAGGGTAAAGGCCAAGCCCCGGGACGAGGGGGCCACCTCCCCCAGGGCGAAGGCCTCCCCTAGGACCCAAAGGGGGGTCTCCAAGGCCGCCGCCTGGGCCCTAAGTTCCCAAAGCCCTTCCCCTCGGGCGGCGGTGAGGGCCGGCACGCCCGGGCGGAAAATCCCTGCCTTCTCCCGGGCCACGTCCCGCAGGGTGGGGCCCAGGACCTCCAGGTGGTCGTGGCCGATGTTGGTGACGATGGAAAGCATGGGCTCGGCGGCGTTGGTGGCGTCCAGCCTCCCCCCTAGGCCCACCTCCAGGACGGCGAACTCCACCCCCTGGCGGGCGAAGTGGAGGAGGGCCAAGGCGGTGGTGGCCTCAAAGAAGCTGGCCCCCACGGCCTCGGCATGGGGGCGGACCTCCTCCAGAAGGCGGTGGAGCTGGTCCTGGGAAACGGGCTCCCCCCCCACGGCCAGGCGCTCGCGGAAGTCCACCAGGTGGGGGCTGGTGTAGAGCCCCACCTTGAGGCCCGCCTCTTCCAGGATGGCGGCCAGGACCCGGGCCACGGTGCCCTTGCCGTTGGTCCCCCCCACCAGGGCCACAGGGTAGGCCTCCTGCGGGTTCCCCAGGCGGCGGAGGAGGGCCCGGATCCGCTCCAGGCCCAGGGTCACCACGCCCTGGCGGGCGTAGAGCCAGGCCAAGGGGTGCATCTAGCCCTCGAGGGCCGCCTTGCAGGTGGGGCAGAGGCCCTTATAGGTAACCTCCACCTCCCGCACCTCCACCCAGGGATGGGCCTCCTGGGCCAGGCCCCGAAGGTCGGGCAGGTCCACCTCCAGGTCCACGATGGCCCCGCACCCCTGGCAGACCAGGTGGAGGTGGGGGTGGAGGTTGGCGTCGTACCGGGTGGCCTCCCCGGCCTTGGTGATGGGCACCAGGTAGCCCTCCTCCACCAGGGCCTCGAGGGTGCGGTAGATGGTCCCCAGGCTCACCTTGGGCACCACCTTGCGCACCTCCTGGTAGATCCAGGCGGCGTCGGGGTGGTTGTGGGCCCGGCGCACCACCTCCAATACGGCCTTGCGTTGGCGGGTCAAGCGCTTCAGCGCCATCGCCCCCACTATAGCAAAACCCCACTAAACCTGTCGGGTTTGTTCCAGTATCTCCCGCCCCCCCTGCTCCAGGACGTCCCGGGCCAGCTCCAGCCCCAGCTCCTCGGCCTCGGAGGCCTCCCCCTCGATCTCCGCCCGGATGAAGCTCCTGCCGTCGGGGGAGAGGAGGGTCCCCTCCAGGAGGAGGGTGCCGTCCTCGGCCACCTGGGCCAGGGCCCCCACCGGGGCCATGCACCCAGCCCCCAGGCCCCGCAGAAAGGCCCGCTCCGCCCGCACCCGGTCGTAGGAGGCGTGGTGGTGGAGGGCGTAGCAAAGCTCCTCCGCCAGATCGTCCCCCTGGCGCACCTCCAGGG
This sequence comes from Thermus sp. CCB_US3_UF1, assembly GCF_000236585.1. Taxonomy (NCBI): domain Bacteria; kingdom Thermotogati; phylum Deinococcota; class Deinococci; order Thermales; family Thermaceae; genus Thermus; species Thermus sp. CCB_US3_UF1. The sequence goes on along the minus strand of NC_017278.1, from coordinate 300,321 downwards.
CCAAGGCCCCCTGCCCGGGGGCGGGGAGCATCACTTCCGGCTCCAGGAACTGGTCAATGCGGTTCCTGAGGTCCAGGCGGATAAGCCCCGCCGCCGCCAGGACGATGCCGTCGTACTCCCCATTGCCCAAGGCCGCCAGACGGGTGTCCACGTTGCCCCGGAGGTCCTTCACCACCAGGTCTGGCCGGTAGGCCAGGAGCTGGGCCTTGCGGCGCACGGAACTGGTCCCCACCACCGCCCCCTGGGGCAGGTCCTCCAGGCGCTTATAGGCCCTGCCCAGGAAGACGTCCCGGGGGTCTTGCCGCCTGGGGATGGCGGCGATCTTGAGCCCCGGAGGCTCCTCTGTGGGCAGGTCCTTTAGGGAGTGCACGGCGATGTCGATCTCCCGGGATAGCAGGGCCTCCTGGAGCTCTTTGACGAAGATGGCCTGCTCCCTGGGGTTCGCCCCCTGGTCCCCCCGGGTCTTCACCGTCTTCACCTTGAACTCCGCCTCGGGCCAGCTTTCCTTGAGGCGCTCCACCACCCACCGGGTCTGGGCCAGGGCCAGGGCGCTACCCCGGGTTCCCACCACGATGACGCGCATACTTTCCCATACTACACGAGGACCTCAGGAAGGCCTCATTCCAGGGCCAGGCCCAGGGGGTCCTCCAGAAGGGCGGCCAGGTGGCGGCAGAAGCGGGCCGCCTCCGCCCCGTCAATCAGGCGGTGGTCGTAGGTGAGGCCGTAGGGCATGACCAGGCGGGGGAGGAAGGTTTCCTTCTCCGCGTCCCAGAGGGGCTTGACCTGGGAACGGGAAACCCCGAGGATGGCCACCTCGGGCCAGTTCACGATGGGGGTGAAGCCGGTGCCGCCGATCCCCCCCAGGTTGGAGAGGCTAAAGGTGCCCCCCTGCATCTCCTCGGGGGAGAGCTTGCGCTCCCTGGCCCTTTCGGAAACCTCCTGGAGCTCCTTGGCCAGGCGCAACACCCCCTTTTGGTCCACATGGCGGATCACAGGCACCAGGAGGCCATGGGGGGTGTCCACCGCCACCCCGATGTGCACGTAGTCCTTGTAGATGACCTCCTGCCGCTCCGCGTCCAGGGAGGCGTTGAACTTGGGGAAGGCCTTCAGGGTCAGGGCCAGGGCCTTGAGGAGGAAGGCGGTGAGGGTAAGCCTGTACCCCCGTTCCTCGGCCCGCTTGGCGTAGCGTTTGCGCAGGGCCTCCAGCTCGGTGATGTCCGCCTCGTCAAAGTGGGTGACCATGGGCACCTGGGCCCAGGCCTGGGCCATGGCGCGCAAGGTGGCCTTGCGCACCCCGCTCATGGGCTCCACGCGCACGGGGCCCCAACGGGTGAAGTCGGGAAGGCGCGGGACGGGCGGGAGGGCGGGGGCTGGGGCCTCGAGGGCCGGCGCAAGCCCCGCCGCCCGGCGCACGTCCTCCTCGGTGATGCGCCCGGCCAGGCCCGTCCCCCGAACCCCCTTTAGGTCCACCCCCAGCTCCCGGGCCAGCCGGCGGATGGAGGGGGCCGCGGGGATCAGGCGGCCCTCCTCCGAGGGCCCCGAGGGAGGGGCTGGCCGGGGTGGGGCGGCTTCCGCCTTGGGGGGCTCGGGAGCCTGGGGAAGGGCCTGGACGGGGCTTACCGGAGCCCCTTCTCCCTCCAGCTCCAAGAAGGCCTGGCCCGGACGCACCTCGTCCCCTACCTTCACCAGCACCCGCCGCACCACCCCGCCCGCCTCGGCGGGAACCTCCATCACCGCCTTATCGGTTTCCAGTTCCAAGAGGGGCTGGCCGGGGGCCACCCGGTCCCCCTCCTTGACCAGCACCCCCACCACCGTGGCCGCGGCCACGTTGTCGCCCAGTTCAGGAAGCTTCAGTTCCATGCCATGCCTCCCTAGCGCCTATGGGGCGGCACTTCCTCCAGCTTAAGCCCCAGGTGCGCCCGGGCCCTCCCCAACACCCCAGCCTCCAGCTTCCCCTCCTCCACCAGGAGGGCCAGGGCCGCGTAGGCCATGTGCCGGGCGTCCACCTCAAAGAAGTCCCTCAGGGCCTCCCGGGTGTCGGAGCGGCCAAAGCCGTCGGTGCCCAAGGGGCAGAAGGGCCGGTCCAGGTAGCCCCGGACCAGGTTGGGCAGGGCCTTCAGGTAATCGGTGGCCGCCACCACCGGGCCCTCGTGCCCCTCCATGGCCGCTTGCACGTAGGGCTTCCGGGCCCGGCCCAGAAGCCGCCTTTCCCTTTCCGCTTCCATGGCATCCAGGTAAAGGGCCTTGTAGCTGGTGGCGCTCCAGACCTCCGCCACCACCCCGTAGTCCAAGAGGAGCTCCTGGGCCCGCAGGGCCTGGGGCAGGAGGGGCCCCGAGGCCCAAAGCTGCACCCTGGGCCCCTTCCCCTCCCCGGGCCGGAGGAGGTAAAGCCCCTTGAGGATCCCCTCCTTGACCCGGTCCCGGGGCTCGGGTATGGGGGGATGGGGGTAGTTTTCGTTCTCAATAGTGAGGTAGTAGAAGACATCCTCCCCCTGGGCGTACATGCGCCGCAGGCCGTCCTCCAGGATCACCGCCAGCTCGTAGGCGAAGCCAGGGTCATAGACCTGGAGGTTGGGGGCGGCCAGGGCGTAGAGGGGGCTCTGCCCGTCCTGGTGCTGCAGGCCCTCCCCTTCCAGGGTGGTGCGGCCCGCCGTGGCCCCCATGAGGAAGCCCCGGGTGCGCTGGTCGGCGGCGGCCCAGACCAGGTCCCCGATGCGTTGCAGGCCGAACATGGAGTAGGTGATGAGGAAGGGGATGGTGGGGATGCCCCAGTGGGCGTAGGCGGTGCCGGCAGCGATGAAGTCGGCCATGGCCCCGGCCTCGGTGATGCCCTCCTCCAGGATCTGCCCCTCCTTGCTCTCCTTGTAGGCGGTGAGGGTGCCGGCGTCCACGGGGATGTAGAGCTGTCCCTGGGGGGAGTAGACCCCCACCTGGGCGATCAGGGCCTCCATGCCAAAGGTGCGGGCCTCGTCGGGGACGATGGGGACCAGGAGCTTGCCGACGGTGGGGTGGCGGAGCAACTTGGCCAGGATGCGCACGAAGGCCATGGTGGTGGAGATCTCCCGCCCCCCCGAGCCCTCGTAGAACTCCTGGAAAAAGTCTTCCCCGGGGACCTCGAGGCCCCCTTGGAAACGCACCCGCCGCTCGGGCACGAAACCGCCCAGGGCCTTGCGCCGCTCTTGGAGGTAGCGGACCTCCGGGGAGTCTGGCCCCGGGTGGTAGTAGGGGAGTTCGGAAAGGCGCTCTTCGGGAACGGGGATGCCCAGGAAGGCCCGGGCCTCCTTGAGGTCCTCCTCCGTGAGCTTCTTCACCTGGTGGGCCACGTTTTTGGCCATGGCCGTGGGCCCCATGCCGTAGCCCTTGATGGTGCGGGCGAGGATGACCACCGGGCTTCCCCGGTGCTCCACCGCGGCCTTGTAGGCGGCATAGATCTTCTTGAGGTCGTGGCCACCCCGGCTGCGGGTGAGCTCGGTGAGTTCCTCGTCGGTCATGCCCTGGATGAGGGCCTGGAGCTCGGGGGTGTTGAAGAAACGCTCCCTCAGCTCCTTACCCCCGAAGGCGGCGTAGCGCTGGCTCTCCCCGTCCACCAGGGCCTCAAAGCGCCGCAGGAGGTGCCCCTCCCGGTCCCTGGCGATGAGCCGGTCCCAGGCGGCGCCCCAGACGATCTTGATCACCCGCCAGCCCGCCCCCCGGTAAAGCCTTTCCAGCTCCTGGATCACCTTGGAGTTGCCCCGCACCGGTCCGTCCAGGCGCTGCAGGTTGGCGTTCACCACGAAGACCAGGTTGTCCAGCCCCTCCCGGGCCGCCAGGTGCAGGGCCCCCACCGTTTCCGGCTCGTCGTGCTCCCCATCCCCCAGGAAGGCCCAGACCTTGGCCGAACTCTTGGGCTTGAGCCCCCGGTCCTCCAGGTAGCGCATGAAGCGGGCCTGGTAGATGGCCTGGATGGGGCCCAGGCCCATGGACACCGTGGGGAACTCCCAGAAATCCGGCATGAGCCAGGGATGGGGGTAGCTGGAAAGCCCCCGTCCCCCCGGTACGGGCGGGTGGACCTCGCGGCGGAAGTTCTCCAGGTCGGCCTCGGAAAGCCTCCCCTCCAGGAAGGCCCGGGCGTAGATCCCGGGAGAGGAGTGCCCTTGGAAGAAGACCAGATCCCGGTCCAAACCCGCCTCAGGGCCGCGGAAGAAGTGGTTGAAGCCCACCTCGTAGAGCTCGGCGATGGAGGCGTAGGTGGAGATATGCCCCCCGATGCCGTCGGCCCGCTTGTTGGCCCGGGCCACCATCATGGCGGCGTTCCAGCGCAGGATGTTGACGATGCGCCGCTCCAGCTCGAGGTCCCCGGGGTAAGGGGGTTCCTTCTCCCTGGGGATGGTGTTCAGGTAGGGGGTGGAAAGGCGGTTCTCGGGGAAGTAGCCCTGGAGGTAAAGGTACTCGTCCAAAAGGCGCAGAAGCTCCTCCGCCCGCTCCCACCCCTCCACCCGGAGGACATACTCCAGGGATTCCACCCACTCCCGGTTCTCCACCTGCCTAAGCCGGGCCCGCTCCTCGGCGGAGAGGGCCTGCAGGGCCTCTTTCAGCGCGCTTTCCGTCATGCTTCCCCCCCGGCAGCCAAGTACACTACACCGACTCACCCTCCAGTCTGGGGCAGAGGGCGGGCTTTGTCCAATAGCAAGCCCCTGCCCGGAGCGATAAGATCTTCTTATCATGGAGCCCATCAACCTGCGCCGCCTGCGGCTTTTCCTCCTCCTGGCGGAGGAGCGCAACTTCCACCGGGCGGCGGAGCGGGCTTACCTTTCCCAGCCCGCCCTCTCCCAGCAGATCCGGGCCCTGGAGCGGGAGCTGGGGGTGCGCCTGGTGGAGCGCAAACCCTTCCGCCTAACCCCGGCGGGGGAGATCCTTCGGGCCGAAGGGGAGCGCCTCTTCCAGGAGGCCTTGGCCCTACGGGAACGGGTGCGCCGGGCGGGATGGGGGGAGCTTCGCTTCGGCGTGCCGGAAAACCTCCTGCCCGACCTCATGCCCCTCTTGGACCATTTGCGCCGGGGCTTGGGCCAGCCGGTGGAGATCCTGGAGATGCACACCCCCGAGCAGGTCAAGGCCCTAAAGGAAGGCCGCCTGGACTACGGCCTGGCCGGCCTGCGGGTGGAGGATCCCGCCCTGGACCAGGAGCCCTTGCTGGAGGTGCCCATCGTGGTGGTCCTGCCCGAGGGCCACCCCTTGGCCTCCCGGGAACGGGTGCCCCTGAAGGCCCTCAAGGAAGCCCCCTTCCTCCTCATCCCCAAAGAAGCCCTCCCCCCCTTGCACGAGGCCTTCATGGAGGTCTTCCGCCGGGCTGGCTTCACCCCTAAGGTGGTGCGGGAGGTGGCCCGCTTCCCGCAGGCGGTCAGCCTGGTGGCCGCGGGGGTAGGGGTCCACCTCACCCTGGCCCCGTACCGGGTCTTTCCCCATCCGGGCACGGTGCTCCGGCCCCTGGAGGAAGCAGCCGCCCTGCAGGTTTCCCTCATCTACCGCAAGGCCCCCCCACCCCCTAGGCTCTTGGAAGTGCGGGCCCTCCTCCGGAGCTGGGCCCCCTAGGCCCTGAGGCTAGGGGGCTCATCCTCCCCCCAGGCCAGCTCCACCAGGCCGATGGCCTCCTCCACCGGCACCCCGTAGTCGCGGGAAAGGCGGGTGATCTCGTGGCCCAGCCGCCGCAGGTGGGAGAGCTGGGCGGGACCAGCTTCCCGGGCCAGGTCCAAAAGCCAGGAGAGGAGGACCTCCGCCTCCTCGTCGGTCAGGCCCTCGGTGAGGGCCTCGTCTTCCAAGAGTACCTGGGCTGGGTCTTCCCTCATCGCCTCTTCAGTATCTCCTCTGGCCGCACCATGCCAAGCCGGCGGGCCAGGGCCTCGAGGTGGGCAGGGTCTTGGGCCGCCTCCACCTCGGCCCGAAGCCGGGCCACCCGGGCCTCGGCCTGGTGCACCGCCTCTTCCAGCCGCTCCCGCTCCTTGGCCAGCTGGTGGGCCCGGACCGCTTCCTGGCCCAGGAGGAAAAGGGCATGGGCCAGGCCCAGGGCAAAGACCAGGCGGAGCAGACGGTACACGGGGCGTTCCAACCTAGCCCCATTATACCCCGCACCCGTCCGGGCCCCAACTCAGAAGAAATTTTCCTAAAATATAGGCTAGATCTGGAGAAAAACTCACCCCAGAAACCGAAAAATGGCGGAACAGTATTCTAGCAAGCCCTTCGGCTTCAACCCATTGCATTTGCACATGACCGGTGTATACTGGAATGGAAAGGAAGGAGGAGCCATGCCAAGGATGAAGGAAAAGGAGAACTACCGGGCGCGGCTGAAGGCGGTGGGCCTGCGGCACACCCTGCCCCGGGAGCGTATTCTGAGCTACCTGGACCGCAAGAATGTTCACCCCACCCCGGAGGAGCTTTACAACGGCCTGAAGAAGCGGGGCTACGACATCGGCCTCTCCACCGTGTACCTGAACCTGCACGTCCTGCGGGAGCACGGCCTCATCTACGAGTTCAAAGACCCCAAGGGGGACACCCGCTACGACGGCTACAACGAGCCCCACGTGCACCTGGTCTGCACCGCCTGCGGCAAGGTGGAGGACCTGCTCCTCAAGAACCTGCCGGAGCTGGACCTTTCCGGTGCCCAAGGGGCGGCTGCGGAGAGGACGGGCTGGGCCCTGGAGGGCTTCCGCCTAGAGCTCCGGGGCAAGTGCCCGACCTGCCAGGGTTAAGGAAAAGCCCAAGGGGCCCGGGGCATGTCCCGGGCCCCTTGCTCATAGGTCCTGGGCCACCTCCAGGATGGTCCTCACCCCAAACCCCGTACCCCCTTCCGGCCCCAGGGCGTGGGCCTTCTTGGCGAAGGCCGGCCCGGCGATGTCCAGGTGGACCAGGGGCACCCGGACGAACTCCGCCAAAAAGAGGGCCGCGGTGATGGCCCCACCGCTGCGGTCCCCCACGTTTTTCAGGTCGGCCACGGGGCTTTTGAGTTTCTCCCGGTAAGCGGCCTCCAGGGGCATGGGCCAGACCTTCTCCCCTGCCCTTTGGGCAGCTTGCCGCACCCGCTCCCCCCAGGCGGCCTCGGTGGCGAAGAGGGCCGCCACCTCCTCCCCTAGGGCCACCACCGCCGCCCCGGTGAGGGTGGAAAGCTCCAGGATGCGCTCGGCCCCCTGGCGCTCGGCGTAGGCCAGGGCATCCGCCAGGGTGAGGCGGCCCTCGGCATCGGTGTTCATCACCTCCACCGTCTTGCCGGAGAGGGTCTTGAGCACATCCCCCACCCGGTAGGCCCGCCCCGAGATGAGGTTCTCGCAGGCGGCGATGTACCCCCAGAGCTCCACGGGAAGCCCCAGGAGGGCCGCCGCCTTGAAAGCCCCCAGGACCGCCGCCGCCCCGGCCATATCCCCCTTCATGGCGGCCATGCCCTCGGTGGGCTTCAGGGAATACCCCCCGGAGTCAAAGGTAAGCCCCTTGCCCACCAGGTCCAGCCGCCCCCTGGCCCCCTCCGGGCGGTAGCGGAGCTGGATGAAGCGGGGCGGGTTGGCCGAACCCTGGGCCACGGCCAGGAAAGCTCCCATGCCCAAGGCGGCGATGGCCTCCTCGTCCAGGACCTCCACCTCCACCCCCAGGGGCCTGAGGGCCAGGGCCGCCTCCGCCAGGGCCTCGGGGGTGAGGACGTTGGGGGGCTCGTTGACCAGATCCCGGGCAAAGTAAACCCCCTCGGCCACCTTTCTGGCCCGCTCCAGGACCCCTTCTTCCACCCCCAGGAGGTGGAGGGCCAGGGGCCTTTCCCCAGGCTGGCCCTTGTAGCGGAGAAAGCGGTACGCCCCAAGCCAAAGGCCTTCAGCCAGAGCGTAGCCGTCTTCCAGGGGTTCCACCAGGGCCTCGAGGAAAGCGTAGCGGCCCAGGAGCTGGGCCAGCCTACCCCCGGCCTGCCGGGCGTACCCATCCGCGGCCACGAGGAGGAAATGCCCCTCAGGGGTGGCGAGGAGCAGGCTCTCCCCGCTTTCCCCCTTCAGGCCCGCCCCCTCCCAGGCGCGGCGGAGGAGACCCTCCAGGCGGATGTCCAGGGCCTCTCCCTGGGGGGAAAGCTTCCCCTGGCGCACCCAAAGGACCTTCAGGGGAACCTGGGCCTGCCAAAGCGGGGCTTCCGCAGCGTGTAGGGTGATCACGCCTGGAGTTATACCATGCCCCCGTGGCAGAATAGGAGGGATGCGGCTTCCTTTTCTCGCCCAACAGGCCACCCTGGGAGGGTCAGCGGCCCTGGAAGGGGTCATGATGAAGGCCCCTTGGGCCTGGGCCCTGGCGGTGCGCCTGCCCAATGGGCAGGTGCACGTGGAACGCCATGAGGAGGCCGCCCTGGCCCAGCGCTACCCCTGGGCCCGGCTCCCCCTCCTCCGCGGGGTGGTGGCCCTATGGGATGCCCTTTCCGTAAGCTACCGGGCCTTAGCGCGCAGCGCCGAACTCCAGGGGGAGGAGGAGGTGCCCAAAGGGGCCCTCTGGGGCACGGTGGCCTTCAGCCTTCTCTTGGGCATCGCCCTCTTCATCGTTCTGCCTGGCTTCCTTTCCGGCCTTCTCCTGGACCCCGCCCGCCACCCGGTGCTCTACAACCTTCTGGCCGGCCTCCTCAAGGTGGGCATCCTGGTGGGCTACCTCCTCTTCATCGGTCGGCTTCCCGAGATTCGGCGCTTCTTCATGTACCACGGGGCCGAACATAAGGCCATCCACGCTTACGAGAAGGGGCTGCCCCTCACCGTGGAAAACGTCCTGGCCCAGCCCCGTTTCCACCCCCGGTGCGGCACCACCTTTTTGGCCTTCGTCATCGTGGTTTCCGTGCTGGTCTATAGCCTCATCCCCGCTCCGGAGGTCCTGTGGTGGCGGCTTCTGGCCCGGGTGCTCTTCCTGCCGGTGGTGGCGGCCCTGGCCTTTGAGCTCCTCTACTTCTCTGCCCGGCACGAGGACCCCCTCTCCCGGGCCTTGCGGGGCCTGGGCTTCCGCTTCCAGGCCCTCACCGTGGCCGAGCCCACCCCGGACATGGTGGAGGTGGCCATCCGGAGCACGCAGGCGGCCCTGGGGGAAAAGGTGGTGGCATGAAGCGGGTTTTGGTGGCCATGTCCGGCGGGGTGGACTCCTCGGTGGCCGCCTACTTGCTGAAGGAGGCGGGCTACGAGGTGGTGGGGGCCATGATGCGCTTCTGGCCCGAGGAGCCTCCCGCCCCCCGCCTCGAGGCCGGGGGAGGCAGGGCCTGGGAAAGCTGTTGCACCCCCGACGCCGCCTACGAGGCCCGGCGGGTGGCGGAGCTGCTTGGCATCCCCTTTTACCTCTTGGACTACCGGGAGGTCTTTGCGGAGGAGATCATCCAGCCCTTCCTCCGGGACTACGCCCAGGGGAGAACCCCTAACCCCTGCGCCCGCTGCAACACCCAGGTGAAGTTTGGCGCCTTCCTGAAGCAGGCCCGTCGCCTGGGCCTGGACTACGTGGCCACGGGGCACTACGTCCGCCGGGAAGGGGAGGCCCTCCTGCGGGGGGTGGACCCGGCCAAGGACCAGACCTACTTCCTCTGGGGCACGCCCAAGGAGGCCATCCCCCATCTCCTCTTCCCTGTGGGGGGGTTCCACAAGGCCGAGGTCCGGGCCATGGCCGCCCGGGCCGGCCTCCCCACCGCCAGGAAGCCGGAAAGCCAAAACCTCTGCTTCATCGCCGGGGACCTGCGGGGGTTCCTGGCGGAAAAGCTCCAGGCCCGCCCCGGTCCCCTGGTGGACGTGGAAACCGGGGAGGTGGTGGGGGAGCACCAAGGGGCAAGCCTCTACACCCTGGGGCAGCGGAAGGGGCTTGGGCTCCACAAGACCCACTTGGAGCGGTACGTGGTGGGGCTGGACCCCGGGGCCAACATCGTCTACGTGGGCCCCAAGGAAGCGGCCTTCTGGGGAGGGCTGGAGGGGGAGGAAGTAAACCTCCTGGCCGAGCTGCCCGAGGAGGTGGAGGTCCAGGTGCGCTACCGCACCCCCCCGGTCCGGGCCAGGGTGGAGTCCCTTTCCCCCTTGCGCCTCCGCTTCCAAAGCCCCGTCTTCGCGGTAACCCCGGGGCAGAGCGCCGTCTTCTACCAGGGGGAAAGGCTTCTGGGAGGAGCGGTGATCCGCAAGGGGCTCTACAACCTGGCGGGGTTTGACCCAAAGCTGATGGAAAAGGCCTTGACCTTCTCCTGACAAAGGGTTGGCAGAGTACGGGTGGGAGGTTAGGAGATGCGCAAAGCCATCGGTTTAGCCTTGGTCGCCCTGCTGGGCACGGCCCTGGCCCAGGTTCGCTCGGACGGGTCCTCCACCGTCTACCCCATCACCCAGGCGGTGGCGGAGGAGTTCGTCACCCGAAACCCCCAGGTGAAGATCTCCGTGGCCTTCTCCGGCACGGGGGCGGGCTTCCAGAAGTTCTGCCGCGGGGAGACGGACGTGCAAAACGCCAGCCGCCCCATCCGCAAGTCCGAGATGGAGGCCTGCCAGAAGGCGGGGATCCAGTACATTGAGATCCCCATCGCCTACGATGCCCTCTCCATCCTGGTGAACAAGCAGAACACCTGGGCCCAGTGCTTGACCACGGCCCAGCTCAAGTCCATCTGGGAGCCCAACGCCAAGGTGAACTTCTGGAAGGACCTGAACCCCGCCTGGCCCAACCGCCGCATCGTCCTCTTCGGGGCGGGTACCGACTCGGGGACCTTTGACTACTTCACCGAGGCCATCATGGGCCGGGCCGGATCCATCCGCAAGGACTACTTCCCCTCCGAGGACGACAACGTGATCATGCGCGGGGTGACGGGGAACCCCTACGCCATGGCCTTCGTGGGCTTCGCCTACTACGAGGAGAACAAGGACAAGGTGCGGGCCCTGGCCGTGGACGGGGGCAAGGGGTGCGTGGCCCCCAGCCGGGAGAGCGTGCTCAACGGCACCTACACCCCCCTGGCCCGGCCCCTCTTCATCTACGTGAACCTGAAGAGCCTGGAGCGCAAGGAGGTGCGGGACTTCGTGGACTTCTACCTCTCCCCCGCTGCCCGCCGCGCCATCCGGGCCACGGGCTACGTGGAGCTTCCCGAGGAGGCCTACCGCATTGGCCAGGCCCTGGTGGCCCGCAAGAAGACGGGGAGCTTCTTCAGCGACCTGCCCCCGGGAACCCCGCTTTCCAAGTTCATCGAGGAGCTGAGGAAGGAAGTGCAGTAAACCCTGAGGCCCAAGGGGTGGGGGGTTCTCCCCCACCCCTTTAGAATGGGGAAGGCATGGAGATCTTGAAGCAAAGGCCCTCGAGGAACCCCAAGGAGGTACTCACCTTCGCCCTACTGGTCCTCCTTTCCTCCGTCACCCTCTTCACCACCTTAGGGGTCATCTTGAGCCTCATCGGGGACGTGGCCCAGTTCTTCCGCCGGGTGCCCCTCCTGGAGTTCCTCCTGGCCCCAGAGTGGACCCCCCTCTTCGACGAGCCCCGCTACGGCATCAGCCCCCTGATCGCCGGCACCTTCCTGGTGACCTTCATCGCCCTCCTGGTGGCGGTGCCCTTGGGGCTGGCCCTGGCCATTTACCTCTCGGAGTACGCCTCAGGGCCTGCCCGGGCCCGCATCAAGGGGACCCTGGAGCTCTTTGAGGGCATCCCCACCGTGGTCTTCGGCTACTTTGCCCTCCTCTTCGTCACCCCCCTGCTCCAGCGCTTCATCCCCGACCTCAACATCTTCAACCCCCTTTCCGCAGGGCTGGTCATGGGCTTCGCCATCATCCCCTACATCTCCAACGTGGCCGCCGACGCCATGGAGTCCGTGCCCCGCTCCATCCGCGAGGCGGCCTACGCCCTGGGGGCTAGGCCCTACGAGGTGGCCCTGCGGGTGGTCTTCCCCGCCGCCATCTCCGGCATCATCGCCGCCATCATCCTGGCCACCAGCCGGGCCATCGGCGAGACCATGATCGTGGCCATCGCCGCCGGCCAGCGCCCTGCCCTCACCCTGGACCCCCGGGAGACCATCGCCACCATGACCAGCTACATCGTCCAGGCGGCCACCGGGGACCAGCCCACGGGCTCCACCGCCTTCTATGCCCTCTTCGCCGTGGGCTTCACCCTCTTCCTCCTCACCCTCCTCCTGAACATCCTGGCCCAGTACGTGGTGGAACGCTACCGGGAGCGGTATGAATAAGACCCTGGCCCAACCCCCACAAGAAGCCTTCGGGACCGACCCTTGGAAAACCCGCATTGACCGAACTTTCGCACGGGCCCTTGTCCTTCCCCTGATCCTCTCCATCGGCTTGCTGATCCTCCTCCTGGGGGATACCCTCTACCGCAGCGTCTCCGTGCAGGTGGTGCGGGCGGACGAGGGCCCGGGAAAGACCTACCCCTTTGGCCTTTCCGCCAGCGAGGTCCTGAAGCAGGAACTCCTGGCCCGGGGCTACACGGAAGAGGAGGTTAAGGCCCTCCTCCAGGACCCCACGGAGCGCCGGGTCCTCTTCCTGCAGAACCGGGTGGAGCTCATGTGGAACACCCAGGACGGGCCCTTCCGCTACGTGGTCACCGGGCTCCGCGACGAGCGGGTGGAGGACTTCTCCTTGGCGGAAGGGCTAAGGCGCTGGAACGAGCTCAAGGCGGGGCTTGGCGAAGGGGAGAGATTGGTGCTCAACCCCTGGCTGGACCAGAGCTTCCTCACCCGCACCCCCTCCCGCTCCCCCCTCACGGCGGGGATCGGGGTGGCCATCTGGGGGACGGTCTGGGTTCTTTCCCTGGCCCTCCTCATCGCCATCCCCGTGGGGATCGGCACCGCCATCCTCCTGGAGGAGTACCTGCGGGAGGGGACCTTGAACCGTATCCTCGAGGTCAACCTGCGCAACCTGGCCGGGGTGCCCTCCATCGTTTATGGCCTCCTAGGCCTAGCCATCTTCGTCCGGGAGCTGGGCCTGGGCCCCACCATCCTGGCCGCCGCCCTCACCCTAGGGCTTTTGGGCATCCCGGTGATCGTGGTCACCTCCCGCGAGGCCCTAAGGGCCGTGCCCGAGTCCTTGCGCCAAGCGGCCTTTGCCCTAGGGGCCACGCGGCGGCAGGTGGTCTTCCGGGTGGTGGTGCCCGCCGCCTTGCCTGGCATGGTCACGGGGGTCATCCTCTCCGCCGCCCGGCTCATCGGCGAGGCGGCCCCCCTCCTCCTGGTAGGGGCCGCGGCCTACGTGCCCTTCTTCCCCTCCGGCCCCATGTCCGAGTACACGGTGATCCCCGTGCAGATCTACCTCTGGGTTTCCATGAACATCCCCGAGTTCGCCCGGGTGGCGGCGGCGGGCATCCTGGTCATGCTCCTGGCCCTCTCGGGCCTTTACCTCTTGGCCCTTTACCTTAGGAACCGTTTCAGGAGGGAATGGTGAGTCTGGAAATGCTCAAAGAGCACGAGACGGTGCGCACCGCGCCCGTCTCCCCCGGCGAGGCCCTGGTGGAGGTCAAGGATCTCAACCTCTACTACGGCGCCAAACAGGCCCTTTTCCACATCAGCGTCCGCTTCCCCAAGAACCAGGTCACCGCCATCATCGGCCCCTCGGGGTGTGGAAAGAGCACCCTGCTGCGCTCCCTCAACCGCATGAACGACCTCATCCCCGGGGTGCGGGTGGAGGGGGAGGTGCTTTACGAAGGGGTGAACATCTACGACCCCCGGGTGGACCCGGTGGCCGTCCGCCGCCATATCGGCATGGTCTTCCAAAAGCCCAACCCCTTCCCCAAGACCATCTTTGAAAACGTGGCCTTTGGCCTTAAGCTCATGGGGGTCAAGGGCAGCGAGCTGGAGGACCGGGTGGTGGAGGCCCTGAAGCGGGCCGCCCTCTGGAACGAGGTGCAGGACATCTTCAAGAAGCAAAGCGGCCTCCGCCTCTCCGGGGGCCAGCAGCAGCGCCTTTGCATCGCCCGGGCCATCGCCGTGGAACCTCCCCTCCTCCTCATGGACGAGCCCACCAGCGCCCTGGACCCCATCGCCACCCAGGCCATTGAGGACCTGATCCTCGAGCTCAAGGAGCGGTACACGGTGGTCATCGTCACCCACAACATGCAGCAGGCGGCGCGCATCTCCGACCGCACCCTCTTCATGCACCTGGGGGTGCTGGTGGAGGAAGGCCCCACCGAGGTGATCTTCACCAAGCCCCAGCACCCCTATACGGAGGCCTACATCACCGGGCGCTTCGGTTAGACTCTTTTGTGTCCGCCCTAGGCCTGCTCTTCCTCACCCTCTTCAACAGCGTCCTGGGCCTTTCCCTCCTCTTCCCCATCCTGGGCCCCTTGGGGCGTTCCCTGGGCCTTTCCGAGGTCCAGGTGGGGCTTTTCTCCACGGGCTACGCCCTGATGCAGTTCCTCCTCGCCCCCTACTGGGGGCGGCGGAGCGAAGGGGGGCGGAAGCCCGTCCTCCTCCTGGGTATCCTGGGGTTTGCCGCAAGCTTCCTCCTCTTTGGCCTTCTGGCCCTTCTGGGGCAAAAGGGCCTCCTGCCCCCGGGGCTTCTCTTTCCCCTTTTGCTCCTAAGCCGGCTTCTGGGCGGGGCGTTTAGCTCCGCCACCCTGCCCACGGCCCAGGCCTACGTGGCCGACGTGACCGGCAGGGAAAACCGCACCGCGGGCATGGCCCTCCTGGGGGCGGCCTTTGGCCTGGCGGTGATCGTGGGGCCGGCCATCGGGGCGGGGCTTGCCGGCCTCTTGGGCCTCCTGGCCCCCGTCTTCTTCGCCAGCGGCATCGCCCTCCTCAACGCCCTTTTCGTGGCCCTGGTCCTCCCCGAGTCCCGGCCCCAAGGGACCAGGGAAGAGCGCCGCCTCTCCCCTTGGGATGGGCGGGTCTTCCCCTTGCTCCTCCTGGGCTTTGCCCTGAACCTCTCCAGCGTGGCCCTGGAGCAGACGGTGGCCTTTTACTTCCAGGACCGCCTGGGCCTTTCCGGGGTCGCCACGGCCCAGAAGGTGGGGCTGGCCCTGGTGCTCTACGGGGCGGTGGCCGTCTTGGTCCAGGGCTTCCTGGTGCGGCGGCTGGCCTGGCCCCCCAAGACCCTCCTCCTCCTGGGCCTCCCCTTGGGGCTTGCGGGCTTCTTGGTGCTCGTTCTGGCCCAGGGGTTTTGGGCCTTGGCCCTGGGCCTGGCCCTGCAGGGAGCCGGGGCGGCCCTGGCGGGGCCTGGGGTCACGGCGGCCCTTTCCCTGGCGGTGGGGGAAGGGGAGCAGGGCCCCGTAGCAGGGCTCAACGCCTCGGCCCAGGCCCTGGGACGGATGCTGGGGCCCCTGCTGGGCACGGGGCTTTACCGCCTGGCCCCCGAGGCCCCCTACCTGTTGGGGGCGGGCCTCCTCCTGCTTTCCTGGGCCCTTCTCCCCCTCCTCTTTCGCCGGGTGAGGCTTTAGATGCGGCTACGCCTGTTTCGCCAGAAGGGATTCCGCAACCTTTACCTGGAAACCTTCCATCCCCCTCCGGTCCCCTTCGCCGTGGTGGGGGGAAACGCCCAGGGCAAGACCAGCCTGCTTCTGGGGGTGCACCTCCTCCTGGGAGGGGAGGTGCGGGCCTCCTTGGCCGACCTGGTGCGCTTCGGGGAACGGGAGGCCTGGCTCTATGGCGAGGTGGAGACCGAGCTTGGGCGCTACCGGGTGGAGCAGAGGCTTTTCCCCGAGGGGCGGGAGATCCGGGTGAACGGGAAGGCCGTGGGCCTAAAGGGGCTTTGGGAGCTGCCCGGCTCCGTGCTCCTCCTCCCTGAGGACGTGGAGGTGGTCCTGGGGCCCAAGGAGGAGCGGCGGGGGTTTCTGGACCGGATGATCGGGCGGTTTTCCCGCCGCTACGCCGCCCTGCTTTCCGCCTACGAGAAGGTCCTGCGCCAGCGCAACGCCCTCCTCAAGGCGGGCGGGAACGGGCTTTCCGTGTGGGACCGGGAACTGGCCCGCTATGGAACCGAGATCATGGCCTTTAGGCGGCGCTTTCTCAGGCGCTTCCTGCCCACCTTCCAGGAGGTGCACCGCTCCTTGGCCCCGGGGGAGGTGGGGCTGGCCCTCGAGGAAAGCGCGCAGGGGGATTTCCTCGAGGCCCTGGAACAGCGCCGCCCGGAGGAACTCCTCCGGGGACAGACCCTTCTCGGCCCCCATCGGGACGACCTGGTCTTCCTCCTCGCTGGCCGTCCCGCCCACCGCTTCGCTAGCCGCGGGGAGGCCAAGGCCCTGGCCCTGGCCCTGCGCCTGGCCGAGCACCGCCTGCTCTGGGAACACCACGGGGAGGCTCCCCTCCTCCTGGTGGACGAGTGGAGCGAGGAGCTGGACCCAGGAAGGCGGAAGGCCCTCCTTACCTACGCCCAGGGCTTACCCCAAGCCATCCTGGCCGGCCTTCAAACCCCAGAGGGGATGCCGGTATGCTCTATGGCAGGGGGGGTGGTGCTCTGCCCTGGCGGCTGAAAGAGGTCCTTCCCGAAGCCCTCAAGCGGGCTGGGGGGAAGGAGCGCCTGCAACGGGGCCTGGTCCTGGCCTCCTGGAAGGAGGTGGTGGGCCGGGAGCTAGCCCGCCTCACCGAGGCCGTTGCCCTGGAAGAGGGGGTCCTCACCGTGTGGGTGGCGGATCCCGTAACCGCCCACCAGCTGACCTATAGCCGCCTGGCCCTCCTCCGCCGGTACGAGGAGCGCTTCCCGGGAAAGGTGCGGGAGATCCGCTTCCTGGTGGGGAGGCTCGAGGCCCCCTCCCCGGAACCCCCGCCGCCACCCAAGGACCCAGAGGCGGGCCGCAAGGCCCTGGCCTTGGCCCAGCTGGCTCCCTCAGAGCTACGGGAAGCCGTGGCCCGTGCGGCCTTTGCCCTTTTCGCGCACAAACGGGGGAACCCCTGCCCCCTCTGCGGCACCCCCAGCGAAACCCATCCCTGCCCCACCTGCCGCCGCCTCTTGGAAAGCCCCCTGGTGCGCAAGGAGGCCGAGCGCCTGAAGCGGGGCCGCCCCCCCCGCCTGGAAGGGGAGGCCCTCCTGGTGGCCCGCCACCTGGCCCGCGAGAGGCTCCTGGCCGAGATGCGGGAACTCTACCCCCAGGCCCTGCGGGAGGCAGGGCTCCGCCCCTTGTTGCGGGACCTGGCCCGCCGCTTCCAAAGCCTTTTTCCTGAGGAGGCTTTGCCCGAAGGGGTGCAAAGCCTCCTGGCCAAGGAGGACTAAAACCCTGACCCAGGGGGCCAGGGCCCGGTTGGTGGGCGGCAGAGGATTTGAACCTCTGACCTCTCGCTTGTAAGGCGTTTAGAATGGTTTCGTTATCCTACGGGAACTTACAGGTAGGCGCTTATGTATCGTTACTTACTTCCGGTATAGCACGAGGCTTCACGGCTATTTCCGGACTCAACTGCCGTAGTAACTGCCGTAGTACCGACGCGCACACACCGCTTTGGTAGCAAGGGGTTCAAAAAGATGGAGGATCCCTCTTGGAGGCTGCGAGCAGCAATCTGAGATAGAGCCCTCAAAGAAAGGATGCTATCCACCGCGAAGTGGAGACCTAGAGAGGCCCCAGCCGTGGTGTCATAAGAACTCCCGCTAGGCTTCTCCCATAGGATGGGGGTATGGAGTTGACCAAGCACCGCCGCCGCCCCCGGCTAGAGCTCCAGCTGCGGCATCACTTGGGCGAAGGTGGAGGCCCGATGTGCCTACCTGCAAACCCAGCCGGACCTCATTCGTAGCCATACCCTCTTCCATTGGTGGCCGGGGGGGTGCTAGGGGAATGACTCAGGGGAATTTCTTATCATTCAGAGCCAGGAAAAGGTGGGTTAGGGTAAGGGAACGAATTCCTCTCGGGGTGCAGTACTGGGTACCTTGTGCTAGCCTTACTGAGGAAGCTTGGATGAGAGTCTGAGCAAGCCGTGCATTTGGTTGGTGAATAATATGGCCATGATGGATCTAACAACCCTAGAGAACTGGTTATGGGAGGCTGCCTGCGCTATCCGCGGTCCTGTGGACGCGCCCAAGTTCAAAGACTATATTCTGCCTTTGATCTTCCTCAAGCGTCTATCGGACGTCTTTGAAGATGAGCTGCGCAGCCTCGCCGTGGAGTTTGGTGGCATAGACGTGGCGCAGAACCTTGTGGAACAAGAACGTGCACATGGGAAGGTCACCTTAGTACGCTTTTACATACCCGAAAATGCTCGCTGGGAAACAGTTCGCCGGCAAACGAGCCATCTTGGAGAATACCTCACCGATGCCGTTCGCGCATTAGCACGGGAAAACCCTGTCCTTGCTGGTGTGATTGACATCGTGGACTTTAACGCTACAGCCGCGGGACAACGCATCGTGCCCGATGAATACCTAGCTCGCCTCATCAACGTCCTTTCGCGTTACCGCCTAGGCTTAGGGGACGTAGAACCCGATATCCTTGGTCGCGCCTATGAGTATCTGCTACGCAAGTTCGCCGAAGACCAAGGGCAGTCTGCCGGCGAGTTCTACACGCCGCGCGAGGTGGGCGTACTCATGGCACGCCTGCTGGAGCCCGAGCCGGGTATGATGGTCTACGACCCCACCTGCGGCTCTGGGGGTTTGCTCATCAAGTGTCACCTGCGGCTTCTCGAGCGGTTTGGGAAGCAGGAGAATGGCCGGCTGAAGCTACCGACCAATATAGCACCCCTGCACGTCTTTGGGCAGGAGATCAACCCCGCCACCTTCGCCATCGCGCGCATGAACGCTGTCATCCACGACATCCAAGCCGATATCCGCATCGGCGACACCATGCGCCAGCCGGCGTTTAAAGGCCAAGGGGGGGGTTTGCAGACCTTCGACCTGGTGGTGGCAAATCCGATGTGGAACCAGAAGTTCCCGCAAGAGCTCTACAAAAACGACCCCTACAACCGTTTCTGCTACGGCGCCCCGCCAAGCTCATCCGCTGATTGGGGCTGGCTGCAGCACATGCTTGCCTCGCTCAATGAGCGCGGGCGCATGGCAGTTGTGCTCGACACGGGTGCCGTTTCGCGCGGCAGCGGCAACCAGGGCTCCAACCGCGAGCGCGACATCCGTAAAGCGTTCGTGGAAGCCGATCTCATCGAGGCGGTCATCCTGCTCCCGGAGAACCTCTTTTACAACACTACCGCGCCGGGCGTGATCATCGTCGTCAACCGCCGCAAGCGCTACCCAGGCCAAATCTTGCTCATCAACGCCAGCCAGCTCTTCGCCAAGGGCAGACCCAAGAACTACCTGACGGAGGAGCACATCGAGACCATTGCCAGCATCTACCATGCGTGGGGCGATCCCGCGGGGGCGAATCGTGATGCGCCCCTCCATGCCATCATCACCCGCGAGGAGGCGGCGCGCAATGACTACAACCTCTCGCCCAGCCGCTATGTGAGCATCAGCGGCAGCGAAGAAGTGCTGCCGTTGGAGGAAGCACTCGTGCGACTGGAGGAAGCGGAAGAAGAACGCGCCGAAGCTGAACGTGCGCTCCAAGCCGTACTGCAACAACTGGGACTGCGATGAGGTGCACGAACCCGGATACCCTGCCCGATGGCTACCGCATGACCGAACTCGGCCCATTGCCGGAGGAGTGGCAAGTGGTACGGTTGGGGGAGGTGGGGAAGGTTATAACAGGTCGCACTCCACCCACTTCACAGGCTAGATTTTGGAACGGCCATATTCCGTTCATCACACCTGTTGACCTTCAAGGAAAGCCAATCAGACATTCGGAGAGATCCATCACAGAAGAGGGTCTTCAGCATGCAAAGCCCCTACCAAGGGGTGCAGTTCTGGTGAGCTGCATTGGTTACATAGGCAAAATTGGTATCGTAGAGGCTGAACTTGCTACTACGAACCAACAAATCAACGCCGTTATTCCCTTCGGTTGCGACAACTGGTTTCTTGCTTACGCTCTGATGCATGAAACCGATGTGTTGAGAAGCAGAGCAAGAATGACAACCGTTCCAATCCTGCATAAGTCAAACTTTGAGAATATTCCTATCCCCTTCCCCCCTCTCACCGAGCAGCGGGCGATTGCGCATGTGCTGCGGACGGTGCAAGCCGCTAAGGAGGCGGGCGAGCGCGTCGTGGAGGCGCTACGGGCGCTGAAAAAAAGCCTCATGCGCCACCTGTTCACGTATGGACCGGTGCCCATCGATGCTGCCGAGCACGTGCCCCTACG
This sequence comes from Thermus sp. CCB_US3_UF1, assembly GCF_000236585.1. Classification (NCBI taxonomy): domain Bacteria; kingdom Thermotogati; phylum Deinococcota; class Deinococci; order Thermales; family Thermaceae; genus Thermus; species Thermus sp. CCB_US3_UF1. The sequence goes on along the minus strand of NC_017278.1, from coordinate 280,254 downwards.
CGACACCGAACTCGGTCCCCTCCCCGCCCACTGGCAGGTGGTGAGGCTGGGGGAGGTGGCAGAAGTCAAATACGGCAGGGCAAAACCAAAAGCTGAAGGTGAGATTCCAGTTATCGGCTCAGGTGGTATCTACGGCTGGGCAGATGCACCTCTTGTGGAATTCCCGACGCTTGTCATCGGAAGAAAAGGAACAGCAGGTCAAGTTTGGCTGGTTGAACAAGCTTGTTGGCCTTCAGACACGACTTACTATTTGATTTGGAAAAAACCAGTTGATGTGTGGTTTGTTTTTGGATTTGTAAGTCTCAACCCTTTGTCTGGGGAACATGCCAGGACTACACTCCCCAGCCTTAAGCGGCATGATCTGGAAAATTACCTAATCCCTCTTCCACCCCTCCCCGAGCAGCGGGAGATTGCGCGCATGCTGCAGGCGGTGGATCAGCGCATCCAGGCGGAGGAGGCGCACGTGCACGCGCTGGAGGCGCTCTTCCGCACGCTCCTGCACGAGCTGATGACCGCTCGACGCCGGCTACCAGCTGAGTTTATTGCTAAGTTTGCCAGCCATGGCGATCAAACGCTGCGCGCAGCAACCCCTACCATAGAGGAGCGTTCGCTATGAGCATCTCTTCCGAACGCCGCACCGTCCAGAACCCGCTTCTCCGTTACGCCACTGAGGCGGGCTGGACATACGTGCCGCCAGATGAAGCTCTGCGCCTGCGCAGTGGCGAGGACAAACCCTTCTTGCACGCAGTACTGGTGGAGCAGCTCCAACGCCTCAACCCCGGCGTGGTGACCCATGCCACCAAGGCCGAAGAGGTGGTGCGCCGCCTGCAGGCGCTGCGCGCTGATATTGAAGGCAACCGCGAGGCGTGGGAGTACCTCAAGGGGCTGAAGACAATCTTCGTGGAAGCCGACCGCCGCGAGCGCAACCTGCGCCTGCTGGACCCTGATCGCCCAGAGGACAACCGCTTTCACGTCACCGACGAGTTCGTGTTCCGAAGTGGAGCGCGGCGCATTCGCGCGGATGTCGTCTTTTTCATCAACGGCATCCCTGTGCTGGTGATCGAAACCAAAGCCGCCACGCGGCTGGAGGGCATCGCCGAGGCGTTCGACCAAATTCGCCGCTATCACGCCGAGGCGCCGGATCTGTTGGTGCACCTGCAACTGTTCGCGCTGACGCATCTGGTGCAGTTCTTCTACGGTGCCACCTGGTCGCTCTCGCGCAAGATGCTGTTCAACTGGCGGGAGGAGCATGGGAGCGGCGACTTTGAAACGCTGGTCAAATCCTTTCTTGCTCCGCGCCGTGTGATGCGCGTGCTGACCGAGTACATCCTCTTTGCTCGCAAGGACGGAGAGCTAACTAAGGTGGTACTGCGTCCGCACCAAATGCGCGCCACCGAGCGCGTGCTGGCGCGTGCGCACGACCCGCAGAAACGTCGCGGCTTGATCTGGCACACGCAAGGCTCGGGCAAAACCTACACCATGCTCACCATCGCCCGCCGATTGCTGGAGGACCCTCGCTTTGAGAACCCCACGGTGTTGCTCATCGTGGACCGCAACGAGCTGGAGCAGCAGCTTTTCCAGAACCTGGAGGCGATCGGCTTCAGCCGCGTGCACTTGGCGCTCTCCAAGCGCCACCTGCGCGAGCTGCTCGCTGCCGACACGCGCGGCATAATCGTTTCGATGATTCACAAGTTCGACGACATGCCGGCGGATCTGTGCACGCGGCACAACGTGTTCGTCTTAGTGGACGAAGCGCACCGCTCCACTGGCGGCGATCTGGGCAACTACCTGATGGGTGCGTTGCCCAACGCAACTTTCATCGGCTTCACCGGCACGCCAATCGACCGCACTGCACACGGCAAAGGCACCTTCAAGACCTTCGGCACCGATGACCCGCAGGGCTACCTGGACAAGTACTCCATCCGCGAGTCCATCGAGGATGGCACAACCGTCCCGCTACATTACCAGCTCGCACCGAACGACCTGATCGCCGACCGCGAGGCGATGGAGCGCGAATTCTGGGCAGCCGCCGAGCTAGAGGGCGTCGCCGACATCGAAGAGATCAACCGCGTGCTGGACCGCGCCGTCACGCTCACGAACATGCTCAAAAACCCCGAGCGCGTGGCGAAGATCGCCGCCTTCGTAGCGGATCACTTCAAGCAGTATGTGCAGCCAATGGGGTACAAGGCGTTCCTCGTCGCCCCCGACCGCGAGGGCTGTGTGCTTTACAAGGAAGCGCTGGACCGTCATCTGCCTTCCGAGTGGAGCGCCGTGGTCATCAGCGCTGGGCACAACGACCCTGCGCATCTGAAGCGTTACCACCTGAGCGAAGACGCAGAGCGCCGCCTGCGCCAAGCTTTTCGCAAGCCCGGCGAGAATCCCCAGATCTTCATCGTCACCGAGAAGCTGCTCACCGGCTACGATGCGCCCATCCTCTACTGCATGTACCTGGACAAACCGATGCGCGACCACGTGCTGTTGCAAGCGATTGCGCGCGTCAATCGCCCCTACGAGAGCGAGCAGGGGCAGCGCAAGACCACCGGCTTGATCGTGGACTTCGTAGGCATCTTCGACAACCTGGAGCGCGCGTTGGCGTTTGATTCGCAGGATGTGAGCGGCGTGGTGCAGGGGATAGATGCGCTCAAGGCGCGCTTTGCCCAGCTCATGGATGAAGGACGCCACACGTATCTTCCCATCGCTGCGGGCGAAGTCGGCGATAAAGCTGCCGAAGCGTTACTAGAGCACTTCCGCGACAAAGACCGCCGCGAGGCGTTCTACCAATTCTTCCGCGAATTAGAAGAGGTGTACGAGATCCTCTCGCCCGACCCGTTCCTGCGCCCGCACTTGAACGATTACCAACGCCTAGCGGAGATGTATCGCCTGCTGCGGGCCAGCTACGAGCCGCACATTCCCGTGGACAAATCCTTTCTGCGCAAGACGGCGACGATTGTGCAGCAGCACACCCACACGAGCCTCGTGCACGAGCCGAGCGCGACCTACGAGATCGGAGCGGCGATGCTGATGGCGCTGCTCAACGCCGAGCAGCCCGACACCGTCAAGGTCTTCAACCTGCTCAAGGAGCTGTATCGCTTGGTGGAGGCGAAGGGACACAGCGCGCCCTATCTGCTCTCCATCGGCGAGCGCGCTGAGGAGATTCGCCGTCGCTTCGAGGAGCGGCAGATTGAGTCGCAAGAAGCCCTGCGCGAGCTGAACGAGCTGATACGGCAATTGCGTGCTGCCGAGGAAGAGCGCCGCCAACGCGGTGACTTGGCTGCACGCCCGCACGCTGAACAAGCCTTCACCGTGGAGTGGTGGCTGCGCCTCCACAACATCGCCCCAGAGCGCGCAAAGGAAGTGGCTGACACCATGGAAGCCGCCTTTGCGGAGTTTCCCCATTGGATGAGCGACCGACGGCAAGAGGGAGAGCTGCGCAAATGCCTGTACAAAGCGCTGTTCGCAATAAGCGTGTCGGATGTCGTAGCGTGGACGAACGCCATACTAGACCTTTTGCGGAGGGCTACCGATGCGTAGAGGTGTGACCAAGCGCAAAGAGGCAACCGAATCTGCGTGGCAACCGCTAGAGGAAGCTGTGCCCGTAGACGTCTTCCGCGCAGAAGTGTTAGCTTGGGCGGAGCGCTTGGGCGTCACGCCGCGCGAGATTCGTATCCAGCCGATGAGGCGCAAATGGGCGAGCTGCTCCTCTCGAGGGCGGCTAACATTCGACACCGCGCTCCTACACCAGCCAGCTGAGTTCCGCCGCGAGGTGATCGTGCACGAGTTGCTACACCTAAGTGTGCCGAATCATGGCAAGTTATTTAGGGCTTTGCTTAAGGCCTATCTAGTTGCAAAGGAATAAGGTTTACTCAGCAGGGCACCTGATGCCCAAGGAAGGGCACTTTAAAGATTGTCGACGTGCCCTTGTCTATTTTAGTCACCAACGCTCACGACCAAGGCACCTCAAAGCAAACATTTAAGACAATCGACATGGTCGTGTAAGGATTTATGTGTAAGGGTCCGTGTTTAATAGGGGGGCACACCTTAGCACGAGGAGGTGCCCCGTGGACCAGGATACCTTGCGGATCTTGCTGAGGGAAGCGGTGCGGGAGACAGTAGCCGAGGTTCTGCAGACGGTTCTGGAGCTGGACCGGACGGCCTTCTTGCAGGTGCACGGAGGCCGCAGGAACGGCTACTACCCCCGCAAGCTGGAGACCACCTTCGGCCAGGTGGACCTGAAGGTCCCTAGGGATCGGGAATCTCGGTATTACCCGGCTTTCCTTAAGCCCTACGTCCGCCGCCTGGTGGACGTGGGGGAAGTGGCGGTAGCCCTTTACGCCGCCGGGGTCAGTCAGCGCAAGGCGGCCGAGATACTGAGCCTGCTCTTAGGCCACCGCTACTCCCACGAGACCCTGAGCGCCCTGACGGACGAGGTCCTGGAGGCGGCAGGAGCCTTCCGCACCCGGCCTTTGCCCGAGGAGATGGCCTTCGTCTACCTGGACGGGCTTTCCCTAAAGGTCTTCAGGGAAGGAGAAGGGATCGTACGGGAAAGCGTGTATGTGGCCCTGGGCATCGCCCCTAATGGGGAGAGGCGGGTCCTGGGGTTTTGGCTGTTGCCCACGGAGAGCGCCCTGGGATGGGAGGGGGTCCTGGGGGAGCTTTGGCAGCGGGGCCTGCGGCGGGTATTGCTCTTCATCACCGACGGGCTGCCCGGGCTTCCTGAAGCGATCCGCAGGGTCTACCCTCAGGCGGAATGGCAGCGGTGCGTGGTGCACGGGGTGCGGTGGAGCCTGTCCCAGGTGCGGGCGCGGGACCGGGGCCTGCTGGCGGAGGACCTGAGGCGGGTGTACGGGGCGGAGAGCCGGGAAGAAGCTCTTGGGGCCTTGGAGGAGGTGAAGGCCGCCTGGGGTTCGCGGTACCCGGGGGTGGTGGGGCTTTGGGTACAGGATTCGGGGGCCTTCCTGCGGTTCTACGGGTACCCCAAGGTGCTTTGGCCGTACCTGCGGAGCACCAACCTGATGGAGCGGTTTATCCGGGAAGTGCGGCGGGGGACGAAGGTGCGGGACCACAAGTTTCCTAAGGAAGAGGCGGTGCACAAGCTTCTTTACCTGGAGTCGGAGAGGCAGGAAGGGAGGTGGGCAGAACGGAAACTAAAGGGGTTCTCGGAGGTGAAGGAGGTGCTGGAGAAGATGCTTCAGGAGCGGTATGCCCCCCGTACACAGACTCTTACACATAACTCTTGACACGACCATCGACATGAACGGAGCTGATATACTTTTGAAGGGGCTTAACCTAAAAACCCAAAAGAAAGGGGGCAGACGGCAAATGGACAACGAAAGGATCCAAACCAAGGTCTTTCGCATCCGACAGCTCCTGGAATCTTCGGTGGTCTACCAAGTACCTCGCTTCCAACGTCCGTACAGTTGGAGCAGGGTTCATTGGAAGACGTTTTTGGAAGACATAGAGAACACTTGTCATTTAAGCAAAGATGGCATGCCCTATCTCCATTTCTTGGGCGCCATCATAACCATGGCCCGACCCTCCGGGGTCGAAGTAGTTGCTCCCTACATACTTGTAGACGGGCAACAGCGCCTAATTACTATAGCCTTGTTACTGGCAGCCATACGGAATAGGGCCGCAGAGGCAGGGCTATCTTCCCTTTCTCATGAGCTGGACAAGCTACTCAGAAACGCGGACGAAGAGTTAGAGTTGAAAGTCCAACCAACCGAATTTGACGAGGCCGCCCTTAGGGGAATTATTAGGGGAACTCCCCTAGAGGAGCTGCACTCCCCTATAGGCAACGCCTATTCTTTCTTCACAGACAAACTTAAAGGACGTGCTCCAGAGGAACTCGAAGTCCTTGCCAAAGCCTTACTGGATCAAACTGAGGTGGTGCGTATCCACCTCAGCCAGGGTGAAAACGCTTACCGGATATTCGAGAGCTTGAACTACAAGGGCTCTCCCCTTACTCCAGCTGACCTTGTACGCAACTACCTCTTCATGCGCCTGGCAGCAGAGGGCAAAGAAAAAGAGAAAGAAACGTACGAAAAGGTCTGGGCACCCGTTGAGGAGGCGTACAAAAAAGTCTTCCCTCCTAGCCCTGCAAACAGCATCCCACACCTCGAACGGATGAGTCTAGGAATCTGGCACTATGTCAGAACGAACGGGGAAGAGATACCCTGGGATGCCACTTATCCCGCTCTAATCGATCGGCTCAACGCTACTCTGAAAGAGGGAAAGGCCACGGAAAGCTTTGCCTTGGAATTGAAGGAAAGTCTCGCGGATTACCTATTCTTTGAAAGACCGCACCTGGAAACTAACCCAAAACTACAGAGGCGCTTGGAGGCCTTCCGCATACTGGGCTTCGGTGTGGCCGCCCCTCTGGTCATGGCTCTCAAGCAGCGCATTAGGAAAGGCGTGCTAGACATAGAGGATGCCGACCAGGTCCTAGCGGTAATGGAGGCCTACTATCTCCACCGCATATTAGCGAGCGTGCCCACTAACACCGTGGGTCGTACGGTATTATCTGTGCTAAAGAACGGCCTCTTAGATGAGCCTAATCCTGCTGAAAAAGTACGCCGCTTCTTGAAAGGGCTGAGTGGAAACAGGCGGTGGCCGGACCGAGAAGAGCTGGAAAAGCGCAACGCAGAAAGATCCATATATGTCTGGGATGGTGGGGGAAGGGATCCTCGCACTAGCCATGCCTATTACATACTCAAGCGCATTGAACAATACCTCTGGAAGAAGCTAAAGCGCAAGGAACTCCCGAACTTGGAAAACCTCACTCTGGAGCACATTATGCCACGCACTTTGAGCGAGGCATGGAAGGCTGAAATCGGAATCGATTGGGAAAGAACACATAAGTCGCATCTGAATGCGCTAGGAAATCTCACTCTAACTGGGTATAACCAGGAGATGGGCAACAAGCCCTTCTCAGAAAAACTCAAAGTTCTCAGAGAAAGTACCTTGTCCATTAACCAAGAGTACTTCCGAAGTGTATCTCTGGAGCGTTGGGATGAACAGGCTATACGAGAACGGACGAAGTGGCTACTCGATCTGGTGTATGAGATTTGGCCAGCGTAGGAATTTTTGGCGAAGGGCAGTTCTAACAGCTCATAGTAACAATAGGAAACCTAGATGGTCCGTAAGCAGTCGACTTCTTTTCTCGACCGCCTGTGTAGGTGTTCCAAGAGAATGCAGGATATATCCCTAAATAGGAGTCGGGTTCAGTTATAGCATTAATAGAGGAAAGTTATCCATCTGACTCCTACATCCCTCTCCTCTCCCTTAAAGGGAGGTGATATCTTGCCCTCGAGCTGTTGGCAAGACAACAACACCGAGGTTTTTCCCCCACTATGCGATCAACCGGCGGGCATTGAAAAACGCTTCCTATTCCTCCGCCCCGCATGAAAGCATTAGATGGTCTGCAAAGGGTAGTTTTTACTCTGCCCGCACTATGTACACGTCAAAACCTCCATAGGGCATAACCCCAAGGGACTTCCGCGCCTTCCTCCCCCTGCACCCCAGAGGGCAAGCGCCCAAAGGGTGAGCAGGTCCAGCCCCGCCCGGAAGAGGCTCTGTCCCAGCCTCCCGTGCTTCTTGGGCCTCACCGGACGCACCCGGTGCAGCACAAGCCCCGTCCGAAACGCCCACACGAAGGCCAGGCTCAAGGGGACCAAAAGCCGCGAAAGCCTCTCCCCCCGCGTCACGTGCGTGGCCTCCAGGTCAAATCCCCGCCCCTTCAGGGCCCCAAAGAGCCGCTCTATCCCCCACCTGAGCCCGTACACCTCCAGCACCCGGTGAGGGTCCAGGTCCGTAGCCACAATCAGCCACTCCCGGACCCCAAGGCGCAACCCCACCACCCACATGCGCCGCCCGTAGACCCAGTACCGCCGCCTGGGCACCCGGCTCTCTCCCACCTTCAGGGAGGCAAAGAGCTCCCAGGCCCGAGGGCCCGAGCCCAACCGCCACATCCGGGTGTTGGCCTTGATTCGGATGCACCGGGGGATGCCCTTCTCCTCCAGGTACCGGAACCACGCCTCCCCTATGAACTCCCGATCCGCCAGGAACCCCTCCACCCGGAGGTGGGGGAAGTGGGCCCTCAGGAAAGCCAAGGCCCTCTCCATCAGGGCGATGCGTTCGGGGGTGGAGGAGTTGCCGTCGTGGGGAAGGAAGCTCCAGAACAGGGGGACGGCCAGGCCTTGGTACAGGAAGGCCAGCATCAGGAGGTTGACCTTGCTCTTCCCCAGCTCCCACTCGGTCCGGTCCATGACCAGGAGGAGCCCTTGGGGTCGGAGGAGGGCGAAGATGAAGCGGGCATAGCCCTCCCCGTCCAGCCCCGGCCAGGCCAAGAACCGCTGGAACCTTCGGTAGGCGGAGCGGGGGTCAGGGCTGGCTATGGAGCCGAGGGAAAGAGCGAGTCTGGGGCCGCTTGTGGTGCGGGCGGTGACCAGAGCCATCACCAGGGCGGCCAGGAAGGTGAGGCGCCTGAGGTCGGCCTTCCAGTATCGCTTCAAGGCGTTGATGAGTGGGGTAAGCTGTTCCATGGGGACCACCTCCTATGGGTACCTGCCCATCCACGTGGGCGCAGGTCCATCCTAAAGGGGTGGTCCCACGTTTTGACGTGTACTGAGGCACTGGCTACACTTGGGCTTTTGCCCGAGTTAGGATTGAAATCCGAGTACCTGTACTTAGGCGATATCCTTCATCCGCCAGCACCCCCACATGCTTGCCTTACTTCCCAAAACATCGCTTTTGCCGTCGTGATGGGCGGCGGGGGTCGTGTCAAGAGTTATGTGTAAGAGTCTGTGTACGGGGGGCATACCGCTCCTGAAGCATCTTCTCCAGCACCTCCTTCACCTCCGAGAACCCCTTTAGTTTCCGTTCTGCCCACCTCCCTTCCTGCCTCTCCGACTCCAGGTAAAGAAGCTTGTACACCGCCTCTTCCTTAGGAAACTTGTGGTCCCGCACCTTCGTCCCCCGCCGCACTTCCCGGATAAACCGCTCCATCAGGTTGGTGCTCCGCAGGTACGGCCAAAGCACCTTGGGGTACCCGTAGAACCGCAGGAAGGCCCCCGAATCCTGTACCCAAAGCCCCACCACCCCCGGGTACCGCGAACCCCAGGCGGCCTTCACCTCCTCCAAGGCCCCAAGAGCTTCTTCCCGGCTCTCCGCCCCGTACACCCGCCTCAGGTCCTCCGCCAGCAGGCCCCGGTCCCGCGCCCGCACCTGGGACAGGCTCCACCGCACCCCGTGCACCACGCACCGCTGCCATTCCGCCTGAGGGTAGACCCTGCGGATCGCTTCAGGAAGCCCGGGCAGCCCGTCGGTGATGAAGAGCAATACCCGCCGCAGGCCCCGCTGCCAAAGCTCCCCCAGGACCCCCTCCCATCCCAGGGCGCTCTCCGTGGGCAACAGCCAAAACCCCAGGACCCGCCTCTCCCCATTAGGGGCGATGCCCAGGGCCACATACACGCTTTCCCGTACGATCCCTTCTCCTTCCCTGAAGACCTTTAGGGAAAGCCCGTCCAGGTAGACGAAGGCCATCTCCTCGGGCAAAGGCCGGGTGCGGAAGGCTCCTGCCGCCTCCAGGACCTCGTCCGTCAGGGCGCTCAGGGTCTCGTGGGAGTAGCGGTGGCCTAAGAGCAGGCTCAGTATCTCGGCCGCCTTGCGCTGACTGACCCCGGCGGCGTAAAGGGCTACCGCCACTTCCCCCACGTCCACCAGGCGGCGGACGTAGGGCTTAAGGAAAGCCGGGTAATACCGAGATTCCCGATCCCTAGGGACCTTCAGGTCCACCTGGCCGAAGGTGGTCTCCAGCTTGCGGGGGTAGTAGCCGTTCCTGCGGCCTCCGTGCACCTGCAAGAAGGCCGTCCGGTCCAGCTCCAGAACCGTCTGCAGAACCTCGGCTACTGTCTCCCGCACCGCTTCCCTCAGCAAGATCCGCAAGGTATCCTGGTCCACGGGGCACCTCCTCGTGCTAAGGTGTGCCCCCCTATTAAACACGGACCCTTACACATAAATCCTTACACGACCTGCTTTGGACTCCCCTTTCAGGGTCTCCTCGGACTTGAGCCAGCAAGCTATCCAGGTCCAGTCCACAGGTGTGCTTAGGGTTGTGGATCTACCCTCCGCCGCCGACCCTGGAGGGGAAGCCGGAGGCATCGGGCACTAGTTGGGTTTGGCCTGAGGTCCACCCCTGCAGGTACCCTGCTCGCAGGGGCTTTCTTTACTCCCCCAAAGGGGATTCTTTCCCCGGCATTTATGACCCCGTGAAAAGAGGCCCTAATCCAAATCCCCTCTAAATCTCTCACCCACACCAGGCTACGCATCCCCGTGAGGTTTTGGGAGACGGAAGGCCCTTGGGGGTTCTTTTCGCGAAAGCTACGTTTCGCGAACAAGTGGGCCTCGAGGGGCAATCAGGCCCCACCCCATGGGGCACAGGAGGGTGCCGGGGGACTACTCCTGGGGGTTTGGGGGTCCTCGAGGTCCTCGAGGCCCTGCCCCCATGCAGTCAACTCATAGGTAGGGTTCAAAGACAGCCTCCCTCACCCTGGGCGGTCCAGCGCTTCCAAGATTTCAAACCCTTATAGGTACGGTTCAAAGCTGGGCCACCCGAGGCCCAGAAGTGTACCGGGCAGCGTTTCAAACCCTTATAGGTACGGTTCAAAGGCCTGATGATAGTTCTTTCTGTTGTTTGGCTTCTGAGTTTCAAACCCTTATAGGTATGGTTCAAAGCGGATGCGGGACCTCTTAGACGAAAGGAGTGCGGCGCACCGTTTCAAACCCTTATAGGTACGGTTCAAAGGGTCCCGGGCCAGGGAGGTCTTCCCCGCACCCCCAGGTTTCAAACCCTTATAGGTACGGTTCAAAGAGGCAATGGGAAAGATTTATGCGGGAGGGGGGAAGCGGTTTCAAACCCTTATAGGTACGGTTCAAAGCCTAGCAGACTAGGTCCACCCTAAAGGGGGGCGGGCTGTTTCAAACCCTTATAGGTACGGTTCAAAGCCTGAATAGCCTGCTGGAGCATGTCCCAAATCTTTTGTTTCAAACCCTTATAGGTACGGTTCAAAGGCTAGGCGGGTTAGGCAAGCAGGCTAGGCAGGTTAGGGTTTCAAACCCTTATAGGTACGGTTCAAAGTAGCCTAGTCTAGTCCTCCCGAGGTACGCCGACCTCACGAGTTTCAAACCCTTATAGGTACGGTTCAAAGAGTGAAAGGATGGAAGAGAAAGCCATAGAACTCATTGTTTCAAACCCTTATAGGTACGGTTCAAAGCCGTGGCACCATGGGGGTACAGGGTCAGTTAGACCCCAGTTTCAAACCCTTATAGGTACGGTTCAAAGTTGGTCTTGCGCCCCTTGGCCGTCTTGATCCTTTCCGTTTCAAACCCTTATAGGTACGGTTCAAAGAGGAAGAATGGGAGCGGGCTGATGTTTATCTCGGCCCGAGTTTCAAACCCTTATAGGTACGGTTCAAAGTCTGAGGAGGAGACCGAGTTTGGTCTAGTTCTAATCTAGTTTCAAACCCTTATAGGTACGGTTCAAAGCTCCTCAACCTCACGCCCCCTCAAACTCCTGGGGGGCAGTTTCAAACCCTTATAGGTACGGTTCAAAGTAGCTTTTAAATTTTTCTTTTTTACGCTGGGCTTCGTTTCAAACCCTTATAGGTACGGTTCAAAGTGGTCCGGGAGGAGCACATCTACGCCATCCTCTCGGAGGAGTTTCAAACCCTTATAGGTACGGTTCAAAGATTAGCACTATGCCGAACTCTGAAGCCTCCTCCCCGAGTTTCAAACCCTTATAGGTACGGTTCAAAGGAGGGTGTAAAGGGGGGATAAGGATGAAGATGAAGAGGGTTTCAAACCCTTATAGGTACGGTTCAAAGCTCCGTGCGGGAGCGGTACCATCCAGCCTGTGGTAGGTTTCAAACCCTTATAGGTACGGTTCAAAGCCTGTTCTCCCCGTGGGCCGATGATACCATAGCCCCCAGTTTCAAACCCTTATAGGTACGGTTCAAAGGTGGCTGGCGGCCGCCCCCGGGTCCAAGCTCTCCACGTTTCAAACCCTTATAGGTACGGTTCAAAGCCCGAGCCCACGGGTCCAAGCCATAATAGTGGAAACGGTTTCAAACCCTTATAGGTACGGTTCAAAGCATTGGGAGCCCACGCAGGAAAAAGATGGAGAACGGCAAGTTTCAAACCCCTCAGTACACGTCAAAACGTGGGACCACCCCTTTAGGATGGACCTGCGCCCACGTGGATGGGCAGGTACCCATAGGAGGTGGTCCCCATGGAACAGCTTACCCCACTCATCAACGCCTTGAAGCGATACTGGAAGGCCGACCTCAGGCGCCTCACCTTCCTGGCCGCCCTGGTGATGGCTCTGGTCACCGCCCGCACCACAAGCGGCCCCAGACTCGCTCTTTCCCTCGGCTCCATAGCCAGCCCTGACCCCCGCTCCGCCTACCGAAGGTTCCAGCGGTTCTTGGCCTGGCCGGGGCTGGACGGGGAGGGCTATGCCCGCTTCATCTTCGCCCTCCTCCGACCCCAAGGGCTCCTCCTGGTCATGGACCGGACCGAGTGGGAGCTGGGGAAGAGCAAGGTCAACCTCCTGATGCTGGCCTTCCTGTACCAAGGCCTGGCCGTCCCCCTGTTCTGGAGCTTCCTTCCCCACGACGGCAACTCCTCCACCCCCGAACGCATCGCCCTGATGGAGAGGGCCTTGGCTTTCCTGAGGGCCCACTTCCCCCACCTCCGGGTGGAGGGGTTCCTGGCGGATCGGGAGTTCATAGGGGAGGCGTGGTTCCGGTACCTGGAGGAGAAGGGCATCCCCCGGTGCATCCGAATCAAGGCCAACACCCGGATGTGGCGGTTGGGCTCGGGCCCTCGGGCCTGGGAGCTCTTTGCCTCCCTGAAGGTGGGAGAGAGCCGGGTGCCCAGGCGGCGGTACTGGGTCTACGGGCGGCGCATGTGGGTGGTGGGGTTGCGCCTTGGGGTCCGGGAGTGGCTGATTGTGGCTACGGACCTGGACCCTCACCGGGTGCTGGAGGTGTACGGGCTCAGGTGGGGGATAGAGCGGCTCTTTGGGGCCCTGAAGGGGCGGGGATTTGACCTGGAGGCCACGCACGTGACGCGGGGGGAGAGGCTTTCGCGGCTTTTGGTCCCCTTGAGCCTGGCCTTCGTGTGGGCGTTTCGGACGGGGCTTGTGCTGCACCGGGTGCGTCCGGTGAGGCCCAAGAAGCACGGGAGGCTGGGACAGAGCCTCTTCCGGGCGGGGCTGGACCTGCTCACCCTTTGGGCGCTTGCCCTCTGGGGTGCAGGGGGAGGAAGGCGCGGAAGTCCCTTGGGGTTATGCCCTATGGAGGTTTTGACGTGTACATAGTTCAAACCCTTATAGGTACGGTTCAAAGGCCCTCGGGGTTGACCCCGTAGTGGCCTATTGAGGAACGTTTCAAACCCTTATAGGTACGGTTCAAAGAGGGGGCTGGCTTCCCGTCTTCATGGCGCGGCGCATGGGTTTCAAACCCTTATAGGTACGGTTCAAAGGGTGTGGGGCAGGACACGCGGTCCCGCCCCCAGAATAGTTTCAAACCCTTATAGGTACGGTTCAAAGCAGGGGATGAAGAGGATGGTGCCGCGAAGGCGAAGCCGTTTCAAACCCTTATAGGTACGGTTCAAAGGAGGAGTTATGGTCAAAGTAAAAGTTGCTGTGGAAGGGTTTCAAACCCTTATAGGTACGGTTCAAAGAAGTGGGCGGCAACGGCCTGGGGGTCCAGGCCGTCGTTTCAAACCCTTATAGGTACGGTTCAAAGAAGGCGTGTGGCAAAAACTTTGTTCACCAAGTGGGTGCGTTTCAAACCCTTATAGGTACGGTTCAAAGCGTTTAAGGGCGGCTACAACCGCCCCCGGGTCCATACCCTGTTTCAAACCCTTATAGGTACGGTTCAAAGCATTGGGAGCCCACGCAGGAAAAAGATGGAGAACAGCGAGTTTCAAACCCTTATAGGTACGGTTCAAAGCTTCCCACCCCCTACGCCAAGCCCTATGGAGGGCCTCAGTTTCAAACCCTTATAGGTACGGTTCAAAGGGGCTGTCCCGGTCCACCCCCCTACCCGTGCACGGCCGTTTCAAACCCTTATAGGTACGGTTCAAAGCCCAAGGCCGATAAGGGGGTCCCCAAGGCCGAGGTCAACCCGTTTCAAACCCTTATAGGTACGGTTCAAAGGAGTTAGTGGTGTGCCCTGGGGCGCACAGGTTGCCCTGTTTCAAACCCTTATAGGTACGGTTCAAAGGTTGAGTACGCGGGGGGCGCTTTGGTGGTCCGCACCCTGTTTCAAACCCTTATAGGTACGGTTCAAAGAGCAGGTATATCGTCCCATACGTAAGCAACTCATGAAGCTTTAATCTTTGTTTTCAAGAACCCCTGCGACTCAATAGGAGTTCTTGAGCCGCCTGACGACATAATACGCAACCCGGGGGAGTTGCGTCAACCCCCCGGGGGTCAGGGGGTGATTGGAGGTTGGCGCAACTTGGTTTCTGACCAATCAAATAAACTGGTCTGGTTCGTTCTTCGTTGAACCGATGGTTTCTATCCGCAAGGAATCGCGGTTAGGAAACAAGTAGAAGCGCACGGCATCCGAGGGTTCAATGATCTTTCTAACCTCTGCTTTCAGGCGCGCATATTGGGCGGGCGAGAGCTCCCCTTCCAAAACGGAATTTTGCACCCAGGTGAGGTAGCGCCTACCCACTTTAAGCACCTTCACCACCCGCTCCACCGCCACGTCGTAGACCATAACCACGTACATGTTCTAGACCTGAACCACACCTACGGCCACCTCGCCCAACATAAGTACCTCACCTTCGTACTGAACCGGAAGGGGTTCACCCCTCACTTCCAGGGCCAACTCGCCTATTCGCATGGGTTGCCTCCCAGGTCCTAGCGACAAAGGAAAGCGATCCCGGTAAAGACGGGCACCAAGAGGAGTACCCTGCAACCTCAACTTCCCCGCTTCCCACCAACCCAACCCTATACCTGTCCAGTGGGAACGCAGGTCTGCTTCCAGAATGGAAATTCCTTCTGCCCAGGCCAGAGCATAGGCGGGCCCAAGGGCAAGAGGGTAGGCCGGGTTGGCCAGGGCCTCTCCTAGGCCTTCCACTATCCCCTTGCGCTCCGAGGCCACGTAGACCTCAAAGGCCACCGGTCTCCCCTCCTCCCCCAAAAGGTACTGAACGGGGATCTGCGTGCGACCCTCTCGGTAAAGACCCCGAAGCTCCTCTAGCTTGCCTTCCTTTAAAAAAAGGTAGTTCACTGTCTGGAAAGCGTGCCGCAAGGGAGCAGTGGGCCTCGCAGAAACCCAGAGCCCTCTCAGTTCCCCCAAGTACTCCTCCCCCAAACCCAAGGCCGCCGCCAGGAGGCCTTGCACGGTAGTAGGGGGGGGAACAGGATAGGTAAGGGAGGAAGAGTTGGTGTAGAAACGGCGAAAGTGGGCCCGTTTGCCTTTGATGAGAAAGCGAAGAACCTTCAGAGGTTCACCTCCTCCAGGGAGAGGCCGCTCAGGTTCAGACCCTCGAGCTGTAGGTCAGGGTGCTGCCAAAGCCGCACCCTAGCGATGCTTTCCCGGAGGGAGTTCAGGCTTTCGCTTAGAGCATGGGCCTGCAACACATAGTCCCGCACACTGCGGATGCCCTCAGGGGCCTTCCCCTCCACGGGGCGTATACTGAGGCCATCCCGCGGGTCCCCCATGGGACGGAAGCCTTCCTTCCAGTCCACCCGAAGGTAAAGCCTAGGGGTCTGGCCCACCTTGCTTCGGGTGGTGGCCCCCTCCAAGAGGCCTTCCAGAAGGCCTTTTTCCAGGACCTCGAGGTCCTCGGAGGTCAAGCCTACCGCCTCCCCACGCCTCTTGGAAACCCTGCCCCAAAAAGCAATGAGGGCGTAGTGAACGCGGTGGTCCTTGCCGAAGGTGCCATGCTCCCCTTTGCCGCCTTCTGTGCGCCCAGCAAAGACGCTGGAGATGGTGGCGGTGTAGACCTCCACGGGGTGAAGGGAGTAGCCCCAATCAAACTGCACGGCCCCCACAAACTGCCCTGTCCCACCCTTGGATTCGCCCTCAGCCTTGATGGGTAGCACCGCACCAAAGAGGCGCACGTCCCTCAGGCGCCTGAGGTACCAGGCCAGAAACTCGGGGTCCAGGTCCTTCTTTTTGGCCCCAGCATCCCGCCCGGTTTCTTCCTTGTAGAGCCCCTTCAAGTCCTCCAGCCTGCCGTCGGCATCCGTGCGGCTCCCATCCTCGCGGGAACGCACCCATACATCCTCCCCGCGGGCAAGGAGGTAGTCCCGCACGTAGCGCTTAAGCCGTACATCGCTCACCAGAAGCCGTTGCCCCACGTAGTCCATGCGGGGACGGTTTTCGGCGTCGGGATCCCCGTTGGGGTTGGTGTCCTTGGCCTCATAGAGGTAGAGGATCTCCGCATTAGCCACCATGGGTTACCTCCTCCCTTCTCCCTGAACGTAGCCTTTTGCTCCGGGCCTGGGCATAGCCCATGAGGATGTAGTAGGGCACCTCCCGCTCGGAAAGGCTTTCCCGGGAACGCTCCAGCAGGTCTGTGGCCCGACCCAAAAGGTCCAGCACACGGGTGCGGTCGTCCCCTTCCAGGTAGTAGGTGGCCTTAGCCATCACCTCCGGTACCAGATGGCGCACCCGGACCAGGCTCATCCCCTGCCAACCGATGGAGTCCAAAAGGGGTTCTTTCCTATACTCGGAAAGCCTAGCCTGGGCCTGGCCCACGGCCTCCATGGCCTGGCCCAGGAGGTAGAGCCCAGCCCTCAAGGCACCAAAGCCGTAGGCCTCAAAAAGGGGCTTTTCCTCCTCTGTTAGAGGCAGGGCACCCTTGACCTCTCCCTCCATATTCCCTCCCCAGACCTCAAGCCGCTGCAACACCCACATCCAGCCCGCTCCCAGGTTGACCAGATCGATGACCCCCTGGCCTGCCCTATAACGGGTCAAGGCGTAAAGGGTTCCGTCCTCACGGTACACCCGCTCTGCCGTTTTGAGCCAGAGGGGGAGGAGATCCTTGGGAAACAGGGGCAGCTGGAGAAAGATCCTGGAAACGGCCTGCAGGGCGAGGCCCATCTGCCCCATCTCCCCCTTGCGCCCCCGGCTTAGGGGCATCAGGAAAAGCCAGTCCCTTAAACCCTCCACGGGAAAGCCGCGCTCCCGGGCTTCCTGCAGGGTCTTGAGGATGGCCTCCACCCGGGAAGGGGGAACCTCCAGGACCAGCTCCTCCGCCTTGGTGGCGGCCTGGGCGCGCTGGAAGAAGAGAAGGGAAAAGCCCAGGTACCGGACCTCCTCCTGCCGGTGGGCGGCGCGCTCCAAAAAATCCTTCCACCTCTCCAGGCGTTCCAGCCCCTGGACCTGGCCGACCAACCGCTCCAGAAGGCGCTCCAGGCTCTCCTGGGGAAAGTCCGCTTCGGGGAGGACCAAGACATCCCTTTCCAGAAACCTCTGCCTGAGACGCTCCCAGGCCAGGCGCTCCCCTACCCCCAAGGCGGCAAAGCACGTTTGGCAAAGGGCGTAAGCCCGGGGGAAGGCCCCCTCATCCACCCCTGGGGCGAAGCTTTTCTTATCGGTGATGTAGAACTTCAGGCGGAAGGCCGAGAAGTTTCCCGTAACCCGATCCTTCCTGCCGCAGCCATGGCATATCCCCATTTGGGCCTCAGCGAAGGGTTCCTGCAGAAGCCTTTGGCGGAGGTAGTCCCCGTACTCGGGGTACTCGGCCAGGGGTTTCCCCGAAAGGGCCAGGCTGAAGAGCAGAACCCCCCCCTTCTCGGGAGACCTGATGTCGTAGGCCGCCCTGAGGACCTGGGCTAGGGCTTCCGCCAGCTCCCCTGCGGTCTTCCCCTCCGCAGTTCCATCCATCTCCAGCCTTCCCCCCTGGATCCGGAAAGGGGGGGCTTCCGCGTCCTTGGCCCCCTGGAGGCGCCAGCCCCGGAGGTCCAAGAGGTAGCGGGCCTTGCCGCCTGGCTTTCCAGGGTCCCAAAGGAAGCCCTGGAGGAGGGACTTGAGGCCAGAATGCTCCGCCATCCTGGTAGGCACCTGGCCCAGAAGGTAGCGAAGGTCCTTGGTGGTGGCCCGGTCCCGAGGAGCGTTGGAAGCGGGAGGATCCCCCACCCAGAGGAAGCGGGCGCATTTTTCCTCGTCCAGCTCATAGGGGGTGAAGCCAGCAACGCGGTTTTGTGGGTCCAGATCCAACAGGTAGAGGCGACCCGAGGCCCGCTGGACATAGTCCTCCAACCTGAACCCCTCCCCACCGCTTTGACCGAGCCGTAGGAGTTGCCGGATCACCCTTTCACCTCCCGCACAAAGCCAAACCCCTGGCTGTTCTTGGCGCCCAGGCCCGTCAGGAGGGCCAGGCGGATCAGGTGGGGGGAGCCTTCCAGGCGGTACCTCCCCATCCAGCCCTCAATCCAGGTGTCCTTATAGCGCTCTACCCGCTTGTGCTGGGGTCGGAAACCCACAGGTTTCAGGGCGAGGCTACCCGCCTCCAGACCCAGGAGCTGGGCCTTGCGGACCAGGTTGGCCTCGAGGAGCAAGGCGAACTCGCGGTTAAGGGGGTTGAAGTACAGGGTCCTGCCCCCTTCCGTGCGGTAGGCGGTGATGGGAGAAAGGGCCTCCACCACCAGATCCCCCCCCTCAGGCAGGGGGTCCAGGTCCATGCCCAAAAGGCGTAGGAAAAGGCCGTGGACCTCGAGGCCCCCCCGCTCCCACACCCCCTTGGCAAGGCCCTCCACCACCTCGGGAAGGGCGGAGGCAAAGTGGAGAACCAGCTCGCCCTGGGCAAGGAAGGCCTTCTCCTCCCTGAGGTAGAGGAGGCCCTGGAGGCGGCTGAAGACGAAAAGCTTTAGGGGCCTATGGCCTTCCAGCAAGCCCCCGTCGTGGAGCCTTTGGCCCAGGGGCAGGGGCAAGGCCTGGTACAAGGCAGCCTGCAGGCCCTCCCGGTAGGTTACGGGCAACCTCCCCTCGGCGAAAAAGCGAAGGCTAAGCCTACCTCCCTCCGAAGGCATCTTGCTTCCAAGATACCACCGAACCTATGCTGGGGTCTAACGATGCTGCTGGCCCGCACCTCCCCGGACGAACCCCTTTTGGAGCACCTCTTGGGCGTGGGGGCCCTGGCGGAGGGATACCTGGCCCCCCTAGGACTGGGGGAGGAGGGCAGGCTGGCCGGCCTCTGCCACGATCTGGGCAAGGCCACGCCCTACTTCCAGGAAATGCTGGCCGGGCAACGGGCCAAGGGGGACCCCCTCACCTGGCACGCCCTCTTGGGGGCCCTCTACGCCGCCTGGACCGCCCGCCAAAGGGGTATGGGGGAGAAAAGCCTCCTCCTTTTCCTGGCGGTCTTGGAGCACCACGGCTCCCTCAAGACCCCGTGGGAGCGGATCCCCCTGGGGCCAAGGCAAGCCTCAGAAAAGGCGTGGAAAATCCTGCCCAAACAGATCCGGGCCCTCCAGGAAAGCCCCCTCTTCCCCGCCCTGGTGGCGGACCTCGGCCTACCCCCGCCCGAAGCCTTTCTCGGGGAAGGGGCGTGGGAGGAGGCCGAGCGCTTGGCCCGGGAGGCCGATGCCCTCCTGGACCGGGAGGGCCGGGACCTGGGGCTGCACTACCGCCTGGCCCTTCTCTACTCCGCCCTCTTGGACGCGGACCGGAGGCTGGCCGGCCAGGCTCCCCCTAAAGGGGAGGGGATCCCTATCCCCCCTGAGGCGGCGGAAGCCCACCTGGCCCGCAAGTCCCGCCCCACGCCCCTATCCCCCCAACGGGAGGCCCTTTTCCGGGGGGTGGGGGAGGTCCTCGAGGGGCCGCTGGAGAGGGTCTTCCCCGCCCGGCTCACCCTCACCGCCCCCACGGGGGCGGGAAAGACCCTGGCAGCCCTCCGCTTCGCCCTGGCCTTGAGGGAGCGGGTCCACAGGGAAAGGGGCTTCCGCCCCAAGGTGGTCTACGCCCTACCCTACATCGCCATCGCCGACCAGGTGGAGGAGGAGGCCCGGGGGGTCCTCCAGGCCGCGGGCCTGAAGCCCGAGGAGCACCTTTTGGTCCACCACCATCTGGCCCTGGCGCGCGAGGAAGAGGGGTCGGTGGAGGAAGCCCTCCTCCTGCAGGAGACCTGGGATGCGGAGGTGGTGGTGACCACCTTCCACCAGCTCTTCCCTACCCTGGTGGGCCCAGGGAGCGCCCTGCGCCCCCTTCACGCCCTGGCCAAGGGGGCCATCCTCATCCTGGACGAGGTGCAAACCTTGCCCGCGGAGCTTTGGCCCTTTCTGGGGGAGCTCCTTAGGCAACTTCCAGGCCAGATGACGGTGATCAGCATGACCGCCACCCAGCCCGGCCTGGTGAAGGGCCAGGAGGTGGCGCCCCATCTCCCCTCCTACCCCCGGCGGGTGCGCCTGGCCTGGCACGGGGCCCGCACCCTAGAGGAGCTTGGGCAGGCCCTGCTCCAGGAAGGCCCCAAAAGCCGCCTGGTGGTGGTGAACACGGTGCGGGAGGCCATATCCCTCTACCGCTTCCTCAGGGAGGAAGGGCTTCCCCATCTCTACCTCCTCACCAGCCACATCATTCCCAAGCACCGGAAGGCCCGCTTGGGGGAGATCCGGGCCAAGCTCCAAGAGGGGCAACCCCTCACCCTGGTGGCCACCCAGGTGGTGGAGGCCGGGGTGGACCTGGACTTCCAAGAGGGCTACCGGGCCTTCGCCCCCATGGAAAGCATCCTCCAGGTGGCGGGGAGGGTGAACCGGAGCGCCTTGGGGGAGGGGAGGCTCTGGGTTTTGGACCTCGAGGGAGACGGGGGAAGACGGGTCTACGGCACGATCCTCCTGGACCGTAGCCGACGGGTGCTGGGCCCCCGGCTTGCCGAAGGGCTTTGGGACTTGGAGGCCTATGCCCTCCTCCCCCAGTACTACCGCCTGGTGGAAGAGGGCATCAGCCAGGCCAAGGGTCAGGACCTGCTGGCCAAGTTGGCCCGACTGGACTACAGCCAGCTCCGCTTCACCCTCATTGAGGAAGCGCCTTCCATCCCCATCTTCATCGAGTGGGACCAGGAGGCAACCCGGCTCCTAGGGGAGCTGGAGGGGGCCCTGACCCTCAAGGATCCCGGGGAGCGGCGCAAGCGCCTACGGCCCCTCCTGGCCAGGATCCAAGGCTACACGGTTTCCCCTCTCCTGCAGCGGGCGCTGAAAAACCTACCCCCACCCCTTCTGGGGCGGGAGGAATGGCGGCACGTGCCTAGGGAAGCTGTTGCGGACTTCTACGATGAGGAGATGGGCTTCCTATGGGAGATGGAACAGTTCCTCTGACGGCCACCCTGTTCTGGTACTACGCCATATGCCCCCGGGAGGCCTGGCTCATGGGGCATGCCTTGGAGCCCTATCCCGACCATGAACTCCTGGCCCTGGGCCGACTCCTCCAGCAGACAGCCTACCCCGAGGCCCGCAAGGAGGTAGCCCTCCCCGGCATCCGCATGGACCTCCTTATGGGTAGAGGGGGAACCCTGGTGGTGGCCGAGGTCAAACGCCGCTCGGGCTCCAAGGAGGCCCACCTGCTCCAGCTCGGGTACTACCTCCTTCGCCTGAGGGAAGTGGGCCTCGAGGCCGAGGGGGAGCTGCGCTATCCGTAGGAACGGCTGGTGGAAAGGGTGAAGCTAACCCCCGAGCTGGAAGCCAAGGTGCGGGAAACCGAAAGGAGGCTCAAGGAACTCCTTCAGCAAGAAAAACCCCCTCCTGCCCGAAGGATTCCGGCATGCCGGGCATGCGCTTACCTTGAGTTCTGTTTTGCGGAGGAGGAAGATGCCTAAGCCCGTGTACATCTTTTCCTCCGGGCGACTGAGCCGCTTGGCCAACACCCTTGTTCTGGAGACCGAGGATCGCAAGCGCCATCTTCCAGTGGAACAGGTTTCCGAGCTTTACCTCTTCGGAGAGGTAGACCTGAACAAGCGATTTTTAGAGTTTGCCGCACAGAAGGGCATCCTTCTGCACTTTTTCAATCGCTTTGGCTACTACGTGGGCTCTTTCTACCCCAGGGAACATCTCTTGAGCGGGTACCTTACCCTGCGCCAAGCCCAACACTATCTGGATGCAAACCGTCGCCTAAACCTGGCCCGGCGCTTTGTGGAAGGTGGCCTGGAAAACATCCGGCGCTTGTTACGGAAAGAAGAAGCAAAGGGGAAAAGGGTTTCGGACGCCTTGGACACCATAGGGGAAATCCTGTCCCAGGTAAAGGGGGCACAACATGTAGGAGAACTGATGGCCCTAGAAGGGCGGGCCCGCGAAAGCTACTATGCCGTTTGGGACGAACTGCTTGGGGAAGAGTGGAGCCTGGAGCGCAACCGTAGGCCCCCGAAAGACCCCGTAAACGCTCTCGTGAGTTTTGGCAACACCCTCCTTTACACGGCCATTCTGGCGCAGATTTACCAAACCCACCTGGATCCCCGTATAGGCTTCCTCCACGAAGCCAACTACCGTCGCCATTCCCTGAACCTGGACGTGGCGGAGGTCTTCAAGCCAGTGCTGGTGGACCGAATGATCTTCCGACTGATCCGACGGGGACAAATAAAAACCGGCCATTTCCTCAGGGAGGGTCAAGGGGTTTTCCTTTCCGAAGCGGGCAAGAGATTGGTGGTAGAGGAATGGGAAAATAGCCTCCAAGCCACCTACCGACACCTTTCCCTGAAGCGTTCCGTTTCTTACCGAACGACTTTGCGTCTGGAGCTTTACAAGTTAGAGAAACACCTTATAGAGGAAAACCCTTACATCCCTTACCGGTTTCGCTAAATTTGTTTTGGCTCCTATTTGCGCCAACCCCTAATCACCCCCTGACCCCCGGGGGGTTGACGCAGCACCCCTAAACCGCCTAGGATACCGATAGGCGGCTCATATTTTCCTTTGCAGCCGCAGGGGTTCTTGATAACAAACATTAACTTTTTATGAGAGCCTTTCGTCCAGAGGGCAGCTTCTGCTGTTCTGACCGTACCTATGAGGGTTTGAAACCGGTAACCGCATCTTCTTGGTACTCCAGCAGGCTATTCGTTCTGACCGTACCTATGAGGGTTTGAAACGTGGAGGCCATGGACCCCCAAGCTGCTACCGCCACCCTGTTCTGACCGTACCTATGAGGGTTTGAAACGAGCATGCCCCAAATCTTCTCAATCATCATGACCCTCGTTCTGACCGTACCTATGAGGGTTTGAAACCCCTCAAAAAGTTCGTTTCCAATAGAGTTCGTGGCGGTTCTGACCGTACCTATGAGGGTTTGAAACACCGCCTTGGGGGCCTCGGCCTCGGCCTTGGCCGCCCCCGTTCTGACCGTACCTATGAGGGTTTGAAACCTTCGGTATGCGGCCATAGGCTACGGGACTGCTCTGGTTCTGACCGTACCTATGAGGGTTTGAAACCCTTTATCGCCCATGAGGGCCACCTAGCGCAAGCCCCCCGTTCTGACCGTACCTATGAGGGTTTGAAACTACTGAAGCATGCTTTGGATAGCATGCTTCAACATGTTCTGACCGTACCTATGAGGGTTTGAAACAGGCAAAAGCTGATATCATATGGGTAAACGCACGCTTGTTCTGACCGTACCTATGAGGGTTTGAAACACCTTAATGCAAATCTAGCTTTATTTTCATTGAAAGGTTCTGACCGTACCTATGAGGGTTTGAAACACCTCCCCCGGGGCCGCCTTGGCCTTGGGGGCCTTGTTCTGACCGTACCTATGAGGGTTTGAAACGGCACTGAGCCCGCCCCCAAAACTATGGCCGCCCTAGCCGTTCTGACCGTACCTATGAGGGTTTGAAACGGGCGGCTCTTGGACCGGGGGGTGGTGTGGAAGTCCCGCAGGTTCTGACCGTACCTATGAGGGTTTGAAACCCCGAAATAGTGGGGCGGAGGCTGGCGAGCCTCCGGAGGGTTCTGACCGTACCTATGAGGGTTTGAAACGCGGCTAGGTACGGCGACACCATGTACCGCCCCCTTTCGTTCTGACCGTACCTATGAGGGTTTGAAACCCTGCTTCCAGGGCGTCGGCAAGGTAGTGTCCGTTGGTTCTGACCGTACCTATGAGGGTTTGAAACGACAGGATGGGGGTGAAGTATGCCCGTCCAGGAACCCGAGTTCTGACCGTACCTATGAGGGTTTGAAACAGGGCTTCTGGAGCTGATGGCCTTTCTTAGGGTACTGGAAGACCCGGTGCTGAAGGCCAAGCAGGTCAAGGGGCTGCAGGACCTTGTGGGCGTGCTACAGAGCCGGAACCAACCCCTCCTCATCCACGGCCTCTTGGTGCCCACGGAAAAGCAGGTGGAGCAGGTACAACAACTGGGCCGGGAGCTCTTGAAGGCCCTTCAGGAGGAAGGGGCTCCCTCCTTGGAACTGGAAGTCCTTCCCCTGGAACGCTTGTGAGCCCCGGGAATCCCTGAAGGAGAGCCTTGAGGTAAACTGGGAGGGGTTATGGAAAGCTTGCTGGCCATCAGCCTAGGGCCGGTGCAGGACTTCATCGCCACCGCCCGCCGCACCCGTGACCTCTACGCGGGGAGCCGCCTCCTCTCCGAGGCCGCGGGCAAGGCAGCGGAGGTTCTGGCCGAGCGCCTTGGCCCCGAGAGGCTCATCTTCCCCGCCCCCAAGACAAAGGAAGAGCTAGCTAAGCTGGGCCAAGCGGGCATCCCCAACGTCCTGCTAGCCAGGGTATCCGAGGGGCTGGACCCAGGCGCCCTGGCCGAGGTAGCCCTTGGGGCAGCCCGGGAGTACCTAAGGGAAAAGGCCAAGGAGCTCTTCACCCGGGAAGGGCGGCGTGCTTACGTGAGCTTGGAGGCGGCCCTAGACCAGGTGGGGGACCTGCTGGAGGGCTACTACGCCCATCTGCCCCTGCAAGGGGACTACCCCCAGGCGCGGGAGCGGGTCATGGCCCTCCTGGGAGCCCGGAAGAACACCCGGGACTTCAGACCGGTGTCCTGGGGAAGCCCTGCCTACAAAAGCTCCTTGGACGGGGCGCGGGAAAGCGTTCTGCTCCTGCCCGAGTCCAGGGCAGAGGCCCTCCGGGTCCGCCTCCGCCTGGGCCTGCGGGAAGGGGAGTACCTTTCGGGGCCGGACCTCCTGAAGCGTTGGTGGGAGGCGGAAGGAGGGTTTGTGAGCACCATCCACATGGCAGCCCTGCCCTTTTGGGAAGGGGTGCGCAAGGCAGGCAAAGAGGGGCTTTTCCGCAAGGGCCTCGAGGACCTGGCCCAGCTGGCCGGGGAGGAGGCCAAGGGGAACACCCGCCACCCCGCCCTGAGGGACACCCCCTTCTGGGAGTGGGACGTGCGCCTTCTTTACGAAAGCCGCCTGGAGGAGTTCCCCGCCTTGGGGGAGGATCCGAGGCGCCTGGAGGAGGCACGGGGGCGCCTGAGGCGCCTCCTTGGGGAACTGGGACTGGGCAGCCCCGGGAGCTACTACGCCCTCCTCCACGCCGATGGGGACCGGATGGGAGAGGCGATTGACCGGCAGAAGACCCCTGAGGCCCACCGCGAGCTTTCCCGGGCCCTGGCCCTGGACTTCGCCGCCCAGGTCCGGGAGCTGGTGCAAGGCCGCGGGGGTGGGCTGGTCTACTCTGGGGGGGACGATGTCCTGGCCCTCCTCCCCCTGCACCGGGCCCTGGAGACGGCCTGGGCCCTGGCCAGGCGCTTCCAGGAGGTCATGGCCCGGTTTGGCGGGGGCGAGGGCAAGCCAAGCCTCTCCGTGGGCCTCGCCGTGGTGCACCACCTCGAGCCCCTGCAGGACGCCCTGGAGCTGGCCCGCAAGGCGGAGAGGCTGGCCAAGGAGGGCCCGGAGGGCACCCCCGAGGACGAAAAGAGGAACGCCCTGGGCGTGGCCTACAGCCCCCGCTCGGGCTCGGAGCTCCTGGTCCGGGGGCGGTGGGACGAAACCCCCCGGCTGACCCAGCGGCTCCTCCGCTACGCCGACCTCCTGCGGGCAGGGGAGGTGCCCTCGAGGGCCGCCCACGAGCTTAGGGAACTCCTGGCTTGGCGGAAAGGGCTTTCCGAAGAGGCCCTGGTGGCCGAGGCCCTGCGCATCCTGGGAAGGAAAGCCATGGAAAAAAAATACCGCCAGGAGCTTTCGGACTGGATCCAGAACGCACGGGATGTGGAGCGCTTGGCCCAGGAGCTGATCCTGGCCCGGCCCTTGGCCGAGGCCCTGGACCAGGCCGGCATCCCCGTGGAAAGCCGGGAGGTGTGGGATGCTCATTGAGCCCCGCGACCCCCTGATCGTCCGGGATGGCAGGCCTTTCACCAACAGCCCGGGGGCCAGGGCCCATAGCCTCGCCTTCCCCCTGCCCCAGACCCTGGCCGGGGCCTACCGGGCGCGTCGGGGGATGGAGGAGGGCCTCTCCTTCCCCCAGGACGCGGACCGGGTACGGGAGTGGGGCCTCAAAGGGCCCCTCCTGGCCGAAGAGGCAGAAACGGGGTGGCGGCTCCTGGCACCCCGACCCCTGGATGCCTTGAAGCTGGGGGAAAGGGTCTACGCCCTAAGGCCCCTAGAGGTACCCGAAGGGGCTGGCACCAACCTGCCCCAGGGCCTGTTCCCCGTGGGGTTACCCAAGACGGGCCTGAAGGGGAAGCCCTCCCCCCTGCCCGCCTTTTGGTACTGGGAGGACTGGCAACGCTGGCTCTTGGAGGAAGCCCCAGAGGGCTTCCAACCCAAGGGGCACGGGGGCCCCACCATCGAGGTGCGCACCCACGTGAGCCTTAGGCCCGAAGCGGGGACCGCCCGGGAAGGGGCCCTGTTCCAGACCTCTGGACTGGAGTTTGCCTACAGGAGGGGCGAAGGGGATGGCCGCCCACACCGCCTTGCCCTGGCCCTCTGGCCCGAGGACGGGGTGGAGGTGGAGGGGATCCATCCCTTGGGGGGGGAACGCCGCTTGGCCTACTGGCGCCGGGGCGGCCCCCCCTTGCCCCCCATGCCCTCAGGGCTCCTGGAAGCCCTTTGGGAGCATAGGGCCGCCCGCATCGTCCTCCTCACCCCTGCTTTCTTCCGCAAGGGCTACCTGCCTGAAAAAGACGCCTTCTTGGGGGCCCAAGTGGTGGGGGCCGCGGTGGGCCGGCCCGTGGTGGTCTCGGGGTGGGACCTAAAGAAGGGCAGGCCCAAGCCCACCCGCAGGGCCGTGCCCCCGGGAAGCGTGTATTTCGTGAGGTTGCCGGGGGAGTGGAGCCGGGAAGAAGTCCGTGCCTTTGCGGAAAAGGTCTGGCTGCAAAACCTCTCCGAGGAGGAGACGGACCGCAAGGATGGGTTTGGGCTCGCCGCCTTGGGGGTATGGTCGGGGAAGCCCTGGCGCTGGGAGGAGGTATGAGGAAGTTCCAGGAAGCCTTCGGGCCCAGGAAGCGGGAGGCGGGGGGAAGCTTGGTGCGGCGCGACGGGGTGAGAATCCTCACCTGGGAGCGCAGCTACCTCTTGCTCACCCCCCTGTTTGGCGGGGGAGTGGAGCCCAAGAGGGCCGACCCCGTGAGCGTGGTGCGGGCCACGGAGGTGCGGGGGCAGCTGCGCTTCTGGTGGCGGGCGGTGCGGGGGTGGCAGGCCGAGGGGGACCTGGGACGGCTTTGGCGGCTGGAGGCAAGCCTCTTTGGCCATGCGGGGGAGGGCGGGGCCTCCCCGCTGGCGGTGGAGCTGGAGGTGGTGGAGGAGGGCAAGGAGGAAGCGGCCTTCCAGGACCTCCCCGGCAAAAATTTCCCCCGAGGCCGGTCTGATATAGCCCACCCCTACCTGGCCTTCCCCTTGCAGCGCACCCGCCAGGACCCCGTCAACCACCCGGTGCGGGTAGGGGTGCGCTTCCGCCTCCGCCTGGCTTGCCCCGAGCGCATAGAAGGCCTGGACCCCAAGGAGGAGCTGGAAGCCGCCCTTTGGGCCTGGGAAACCTTTGGCGGGATAGGGGGCCGCACCCGCCGGGGGTTTGGGGCCCTGGCCCTGGAGGGGTCCTCCCCCCCTACGGAGGAGGGGATCCGGGCCCAGCTCCGGCGTTACAGCCGGGAAAGGGGCTGGCCCCCAGGGGTGCCCCACCTGACCCCTAAGAGCCTGGTGCGGGTCATGGGCCTTTCGTGGCGGGAGGTGGCCGAAGCCTACCGAGCCTTCCGGCAAAGGCGGGCCAAGGACGACCCCAGGAATCCTGGCCGCTCCCGCTGGCCCGAGCCCGACCAGGTGCGCCGCCTCACGGGCAGGAACCATCCCCGCCACCCACCCCGCCATCCCGTGGGCAAGTTTCCCCGGGCTCGGTTTGGCCTGCCCATCATCTTCCACTTCAAGGACGAAGGAGACCCCCCCGACACCACTCTGAAGCCCCCCCTCGAGGGCACCGACCGCCTGGCAAGCCCCCTCATCCTTCGCCCCCTGGGGAAGGGGATAACCCTGGTGGCCATCCTGGAGGGAAGCGGGGTGCCAGGGGACAGGGCGGTTCTGGAAACCCATGACAAAAAGCGGTCCTGGGAAGTGCAGGTCGGCCTGACCCCAGAGGAGGCCCAGAGGATAGAGCCCTTGGGAGGGGAGGTGGACCCCCTCAGGGCTTTCTTGAGGTACCTGGAGAACAGGGCTGGAGGTGGACGATGAAAGGACATGCCACAGCGCTCCTTTTCCTGCACGCCCTTTCCCCTTTGCACCCGGGGACGGGGCAAGGCCTTGGGGCCATCGACCTGCCCATCGCCCGGGAGAAGGCCACGGGCATCCCCTACCTGCCGGGCAGCTCCCTCAAAGGGGTGTTGCGGGACCGGGCTCGAGGGGAAGGCTGGGACGAGGACACCCTGGAAGCGGTCTTCGGCCCGGAGACCGAAAGGGCCTCCGAGCATGCGGGAGCCCTCCAGGTGGGGGACGCCAGGCTCCTCCTCCTCCCGGTGCGGAGCCTTTACGGGGTCTTCGCCCATGTGACGAGCCCCTACCTCCTGGAACGCTTCCTGAGGGAGGCCAGGATGGTGGGCCTCAACCCGCCCGAGGGGCCGGCGGCTCCCCCCCAGGAAGGGGTGGCCGTGGCCCCCGGGTCCCACCTGGCGGCCGAGGGGCGGGTTTTCCTCGAGGACCTGGACCTTCGGGCCCAGGCGGGGGAGGCCGTGGGGGCTTGGGAGGCATGGCTCTCCCAGCAGACCCAGGCCCCGGTAGGGGGCCGGATGGCCGTGGTCCACGACGACCTCATGGGCTTTCTCCTGGAAACCGCCACCGAGGTGGTGGCCCGCATCCGCCTGGAGGACACCACCAAAACCGTGGCCAGGGGGGCCCTCTGGTACGAGGAAAGCCTGCCGGCGGAAAGCGTGCTCTACAGCCTGGTGCGGACCGAGGCCTCCCATCGCAAGACCAAACCCTTGGGCGCCGCAAGCGTGCTGGAGCTATTCCAAGGCCTTGTGGACGGCCAGGCCCTGCAGCTTGGGGGTAAGGCCACGGTGGGCCGGGGGCTCTGCCGGGTCAGGGTGGGGAGGTAGCCCGTGCGGACGCGCTCGCAGAACTGGGCCCAGGCGGCCTACGAAAGGGTCCGGGCCCGCAAGGACTGGGAAAAGCGGGAGGAGTACCAGGACATGGCCCTGAAGCTCCCGGTCCTGGTACGCCAGGCGGGGCTTTCGCAGGCCCTGGCCTTCGTCCACTCCCGGGGCAAGGAGGGCCATAGGGCCGTGGGGGACGACCTGGCCGCCGTGTTGGGCCACGGAAACCTGGAAGCCTTGGCGGAGGCGGCCAGGAGGGCCGAGCTCCTCCAGTACCTGAGGCTTACCCGGGAGGTCCTCCAGGTGGCGGAGTGGTTCAAGCGCTTTGCCCAGGCCCTTTTGGAGGATTAGCCATGGGACGCAGGGAGGCGCTGCAAGGGGTTCGGCTGGACCCGCAGGGGACCCACCGGGGGCTTTGGCTGGACAAGTACCTGGCCGAGGCCGAAAGGGAGGACACCGAGGCCAAGGGCAGGCTGGTCAAGGAGGTGGCGGGAATCGCCGAGCCCCAGGGGTACGGGGCCTTTTTCGCCCGCTACCTGGAGGCCCTGGAAGCCATGGGGGCGGAAACGCGGCGCGCCACCACCCGGAGCCGCCTGGTGGTGGGCCTGGGGGGAGAGGGGGTACTGGAGACCAGCCTCACCCTCCACCGCACCTACAGCGTCCCCTATATCCCCGGCTCGGCCCTCAAGGGCCTGGCCAGCCGCTACGCCCACCTCTACCTGGAAGGGGAGGCCTGGCGGAGGGACCCCCGGGGTGAGGCCCAGGCGGGCCTCTTCGGCACCACGGAGGAACAGGGGGCGGTGGTCTTCTTTGACGCCCTCCCCTACCCCAAGACCTGGAGGATCCACCCCGACCTCATGAACCCCCACCACGCCGACTACTACGGGGGTGGGGGAGCCCCCCCAGCGGACTGGGATAGCCCCGTGCCCGTCCCTTTCCTGAGCGTCAAGGGCACCTTCCTCCTGGCCCTGGCCCCGGCCCCGGGCGTACCCCGGGAGGAGGCCCGGCCCTGGCTCCAGGCCGCCTGGCGCATCCTGGCTTGGGCCCTCAGGGAGGAGGGGGTAGGGGCCAAGACGGCCTCGGGGTACGGGAGGATGGACCTGGAGGGAGAATCCGCCCCCTCACCCCCCCAGGCCGCCTCCAGCCCAGCCTACGAGGCCCTTCGCACCCAGCTCAGGTCCACCAAGTACCGGGATCTCCCGGCCTTCCTGGAAAGGGAGGCGCAGGCCATCCTGGGGCTCAGCCCCCAGGAGCTCCGAGGCCTCAAGGAGGCCATGGAGGAAAGGAAGTTCCTACAAAACGCCGCGGACCTCAAGGCGTGGGCCAAAAGGAGCGAAACCCTCAGGCAGGTGTTGCAAAAGCTGGGGGTTCTCTAGGGCCATCCCCAATCCCTGAGGGCTTCCTCTAGCTCCTCAGGGAAGGCGTAGACCCGGCCCCCGGGGTATGGGGTTCCGCCCTCGAGGCTGAGGAGACGGAGCCTTGGGTTGCGCAGGACCCAGGGAAGCTCCGCCGGGGGTTTCTCGTGAGGTTTCCACCTTCCCCGCTGGACCAGAAGGAGGCCACGGCCAAACACCCCGCCGAAGTTTTCCTGCAGCACGAAGAGGGCGGCGTCCTCCTGGTGTTTGGAGAGGGCCGAGCGGAGGTCGGGCTTGCACTCCACAAAGGCCAGGCTCCCCCGGTGCCAGACCAAGCCGTCCACCTCCCTGGGGTTCAGCCCAGGGTGGGCCCAAAGGGGGCGTAGGTGGGCACCTGGCTCCACCCTGGCCCCCCTAGGGGTAAGCAGGCGGTGCAGGTGGAAGAAGGCCAGGTACTCTAGGGCCAGCCCCGCGCTGGGCCGCAAGTCCCTCCAGCGTAGCCTGAAACCCTCCGCCTCGGCGGCAAAACTTTTCTCCCATGCCTCCAAGAAGGCCCTGGCACGCTGGGGGTCTTCCACGTGGCGCAAAAACTCCTCCGCCCTGGCCAACACTTCCTGGTGGGGCTGGATCTGCCCCAGCTTCGGGTCCCTCTCCAACTGGTAGCCATAAAGGTGCAACACCGCCTCCGGCCCCACCTCGGCCCAGGGCACGGGCAGGGGATCCCCCTCTGGGAGCCCCTCAAGGGTGCTCCCCCGAAGGTACTCCACCCGGAAGCCCGGGGGAAGGACCCGGAGCAGGCCCAGGGCCATGGCCTTGGTTCCCCCGGCCAGGTTGGCTACCCCGGAAAGCCCCCGGGCCTGGATCGCCCCAAGCACCGGAGCGAAAAGGGCTTCCACCTCGTCCAAAGCCCATGGACCCGATACCTGCCGCACCTGCACCCGGGCCCCCAAACGGGAAAAGGCTGCCTGGGCCGAGGCCAGCCGGCCCAGGCGCCTTTCCAGGTCCTGCGTGGACACCAGCAGCACCTCCTTGGGCCGATGGACCAGGAAAGAGGCCAGGAGAGGGATGGGCTGCTCGCTCAGAAGGCCCAGGAGAACGGGACCGGCCTCCGGGGGCCGGAAGGGCAGGTCCTTGGCCCCCGGGTTTGGAGAGGGTAGGGAAAGGGCGCGCCCCAAGGCCCCCTCCTCCCGGGGATCAAGGGCTAAGACCCCCGCCTCGCGGGCGTAGGTCTGGTAGTGGGCCAGAACCCACTCGCGGTTGTTCTCGTGCTGGCCCAGGACCTTGTCCATGGGCAGGAGGGCCACGCCTAGGGCTTGCTGCCCGCCCAGGCGCTTGGCTTTTTCCCTTAGGCGGTTGACCTGGTCCTTAAAGGCCGGGTGGGGGCGAGGCAGGAAAACCAGAGGGCGTCCTGCTTCCACCCCATAGAGCACCTCCTCTCCCTCGAGGTCCAGGAGAGTCCAGGAAACCCCGGCCAAGGCGGGAGGGACCCGGCCAGGCTCCCCTCGGGGTTTGGCGCCCGCCGGGCGGGCGTAGAGGGCGAGGTAGTCCTCGAGGGAGAGGCCTTCCTCCTTGGGAAGAGGTCCCACCCACCCCGAAAGCTCCACCAAGACCGGCTGGGCGCCGTGGGCTTCGATGAGAAAGCCTGGCCATCCCCGGGCCGAGGCCAGGCGGTAAAGGCGGAAGAAGGTGGCCTTGTCCCCCCCGGTTAGGTTGAGAACCAGGGGCTCCTGGTGGCCTTCCACAAAGCCCAAGTCCACCCACTCCACCCTGAAGCCAAGGCCGTGCAGCCATCCCTGGAGGGCCTCGAGGCGGGGCCGCCGTAGGGGTTCCTCGGGCGAGTGGTCCCTCACCAAAAAGACACGGGGCGCAGGGGTGGAAGCAGCAAAGCGCCTGAGGAAGACCCTAGCCCCCATGGCCCCGGGGGCAGGGTCATTGCCCACCAGAGACACCAAGGCCCAATGCACAGCAAAAGTATTTTCCAAAACCAAACCCCAGGCAACCCAAGCCACCTGGGGGAAAGCCGGGAGATTTCGGCCCGCAGGGCCATTCCCGGAGGCCGGGGATGGGCAGGCCACCTGATACTTCTGCTCCCGGTCAGCCCTAGGGCCTAAGCCCTTGGGGGAAACCATGCCCTTCAGCGCAGCAGGGTTAGGAGGGGCAGGACCACCCCTAGGCCGGTGAAGACCAGCATGAGGCGGTTGAAGGGGGTGTTGATTTCAGCCTTAACCTCCTGCCACAAAGCGGCGATACCCCTTTCCATCTCCTGCCGCAGGACGGTTACCCTCTGCCTGGTCTCTCCCCTCAGGGCCTAGATCTCCCCCCTGAGCTCCTGCCGGAAAGCCTCCAGCCTGCCTTCCAGGCTTCCGTTCGGGGAGAAGGCGCACCACCGCCTCCACAATCCCTTCCAGCTTGAGGAGGCGTTCCTCCGTGGTGATCCCCCATAGGATACCCCTCCCAGGCCCTTCCGCCAGGGCACGGTGCCTGCCTCTGGGAGGGGGGTTCCCCTTTCCCCAAAGCCTTGCCCCGTGGGGGCAAGAACATGCCCAATCCAGGGCTACGGCGGGAGGGCGCCTCGAGGACCCCATGGACATCCTGCAGGGACAAGCACCCCAACGCCCAGAGGAGCGTGGGCGGGACCGGAGGTCCGCGGGTTGGTCCTCTACCCCAGACAAACGGCCAGGGCCCGTTCCAGCTCCTGCCGCCGCAGGATCCCCTGGCCGATGAAAACGATTTCCGTGGCCTCCTCCTCTCCGCCTAGGTCCAGGTAGGGAACCTCTGGATGGGCTTCCACCTCCTCTAGGGCCTCGAGGGGCCAGGCTCTCCTCCGCTTGGGAAGAGGAGAGCCGGGGGATGGTGGGCGAGGCGCACAAACCCCTTGGCCCAGAGGACATAGGGGGAAGGCCTTGCAGAAACTCCCAGAAGGCCTGGAAGGGGAAGGGCCGCCTCTCCCTGTGGGCGAAGCTCTGGAAGCCGTCCTCCTCCGTCTCCCTGAGGGGGTTGGACCACTCCCGCTCCCAACCGGGGTGGCGGACCCCCTCCTCGTAGCTGTAGAGGCCTGCGCCCAGGATCTCCTTGAAGTCCACCCAAGGCAAAAGCCGGGTAGGGTTATTCCTACCCGGGGTAGGCTTCACCTCCCGCTACTAAAGATAGTGCTTTATCAAAGCCAAGCCCGCGGATACCACAAATCCATCAAGAAAAAGGATAAAAACCCCCTTCGGAGCACACCTTCCCATAAAAGCGACTCCCATGGGGGTAGGCTCATCCAGCTCCCCCACCTCTTCGGCCAACTCGGCCAGGGTGAGGTGAAAGAGGCCTCCCCGAGGGAAAACCGCGGCCAGAGAACCCTCCCCAAACCTCTACCCTAGGGGGTTCTGGGCACTGAGGAGAAGGCGTAGGGCCCCCTGGGGCCTGGCGGGCAGGTAGAGGTGGACGAAGCTGGCCAGGACCCTCCCGTCCGTGTACCCCTCCACCTCCTCCCCTCCCACCCGGCGCCAAGCGGGGCTCGGGGAAGGGGGGAGGTGGGCGTAGTGGAACTCGTGCCCCTTGAAGGCCTCCCCCCTTTGGGCCAGGGGGCTATCCCGGAGGGCCTCCACCTCCCGGTAGCCCAGGACCGGCCTCTCCCCCATCCGCGCCTCCCCGGGCACCAGGCCCACCATGGGGAAGAAGGCCTCCCCCACCCAAAGCCCCCGGGAGAGGTACATGTACCCCCCGCACTCGGCCACCACGGGCCCCCTGAAGCGGCGGATGGCCTCCCTCATGGGGGTGTTCTCCGAGAGCTCCCGGGCGAAGAGCTCGGGGTAGCCACCCCCCAGGAGGAGGGCCTCGGCCTGGGGCAAGGCCCCATCGGCCAGGGGGCTAAAGGGGATGAGCTCGGCCCCCAGGGCCTCCAGGAGCTCCAGGGCCTCGGGGTAGTAGAAGCGGAAAGCCCGGTCCCAGGCGTAGGCCACCCGGGCCCTGGGGGGGTGCCTTTCGGGGAGGAAGGGGGGGGCCTCGGGCAGGGGCGGGGCCTCCCCTGCCAGGCGCAAGAGCCCCTCCAGGTCCAGCCGGAGGGCCTTCCTCAGGGCCTCCAGGGGAGGCCGCACCTCCCCCGCCAGCACCAAACCCAGGTGCCGCTCGGGAAGCTCCAGGCCAGGGTCCAGGGGCAGCCAGCCCAGGAGGGGGAGGCCCAAGGGGGCCAGGGCCTCCCTCAGGATCTCCGCGTGGCGCGCCGAGCCCACCCGGTTGGCCAGCACCCCCACCACCCGCACCCCGGGGTCAAAGCGGGCAAACCCCTGGACCAGGGGGGCGATGGAGCCCGCCATCCCCCCCGCGTCCACCACCAGGACCACGGGGGCCTGGAGGAGCCTCGCCACCTGGGCGGTGGAGCCCACCCGGCCCTGGGGGTCCTTGCCGTCAAAGAGGCCCATGACCCCCTCGATGAGGGCCAGGTCCGCCCCCCTGGCCCCGTGGCGGAAGAGGGAGAGGAGCCCCTCCCCGTCCAGGAAGAAGCCGTCCAGGTTGTAGGGGCGCCGGCCCGAGGCCAGCTCCAGGTGGGTGGGGTCGATGTAGTCCGGGCCCACCTTGAAGGGCTGGACGGCCAGGCCCCGCTCCCGGAGGGCCTGGAGGAGGGCCAGGGCCAAGGTGGTCTTCCCCGCCCCGGAATGGGGGGCCGCGAGGAGGAGCCTGGGAAGCTGCACGCCTTTATGATAGGCCCTGTGCAGACCGTGGAAGTTTTCCTGAACCGCTTCCCCTTGCGCCCCTTGGAGGAGGAGGAAGCCTCCCCTTGGCTCCTTCAGGTGCAGCTGGACCCTCCCCCGGAACCCGAGGCCACCTACGCCCTCCTGGGCCGCCTGGCCCGGCAGGTGGGCCCCATGGTGGCCCGCTTCGGTACAGGCCTGGTTTCCTGGTCGCTACCGGAAGGGCTGGCCTTGGAGGGGCAAGTGGCGGGGAGTAGGGGGTCCCACGCCTACCGCCTTCTGCCCCAGGGCCGGCGCCCCCTGGACCCCGCCCGGCCTGGGGACCGGGAGGCCCTGAACGCCCTGGCCCGGCGGCGCCTGGAGCTTGGCCTGCAGCAGGCCTTCCCCAAAGGCTACCGCGTTGAGGGCCGGCGGCTCCTTGGCCTCAAACCCCTAAGAGAAGGCCCCGGATGGCGGCTTCTACGGGGAGCCGAGCTGGACCTGATGGTGGACCCTGAGGGCCGATGGCTGCTGGAGGTGGACCTGGTCCACCGCCTCGAGGCCACCCTGGACCTCGAGGGGTGGCTGGCCCAGGGGCATCCCCTTCCCGCCAGGGCCCGCAACGCCTACGGGGGAGGCTACCGGGGGGTGTGGGAGGTGGTCCGCCTGGGGGAGGAGGCCCCGGAGGAGGTCCTCCTGGAGAACGGGCTCAGCCTCCTCGCCTACCACAAGCAAAAGGGGCACTGGGAAGGGGGATCCCCGGGGCGGGTGGTCTGGGTGCGGGACCCCAGGAGGGCCAAGGAAACCCCCCACCTCACCGGGCTCTTGGTGCCCGTCCTCACCCTGGAGGAGCTGGAAGAACCCCTGGCCCTGCAGATCCCACCGGAGCCGCGCCGGAAGGACGCCGAGCAGGTGGCCCGGGTGGTGGCCCAGAGACTTTTCGGCCTCCCCGAAGCCCGCCCTCTCCGGGTCCAGGCCCGGCGCCTTCCGCAAGCCCAGCTGCGGGCCCATGGGGGTAAGCGGGTGGGCAAGCCCGCGGACGCCCTTAGGGTGGGGGCCCTGGGGGCCCGGGAGGCCACGGTGGCCCTTCTCCGCCTGGACGGGGGCCAGGGATGGCCTCCTCTTCTCCTCGAGGCCCTAAAGGGGGTAGCCCGGGCCAGCGGGGTGTCCATGAGGTTTCTCATAGGGCAGACACCCCTACCCGAGCGGGAACTGGCCTTCCGCCAGGCCTTGGAGGGGATCCGGGCCCAAGGGGCCGAGGCCCTTCTGGTCCTCACCCCACCCTTGAGCCCGGAAAGGCGGAACCGCCTCAAGGCCCTAGCCCTGCAGGAAGGCCTACCCACCCAGCTCCTCAACACCCCCCTCGGCCCTGGGGATCGGCACCGGATGGCCAATGCCCTCCTGGGCCTCCTGGCCAAGCTGGGCTGGCCGGTGGTGGCCCTGGAAGGGAGGTATGCCGCCGAGCTGGCCGTGGGGTTTGATGCCGGGGGCCGGGATACCCTCCGCTTTGGCGGCGCCGCCTGCGCCACCACGGGGGACGGAAGCTTCCTCGGCTGGGCCCTTCCGGAGGCCCAGGTGGGGGAACGCATCCCCGAACGGGTAGCCTGGGACCTGCTGGCGAATACCCTAAAGGGGTTTCACAACGCTTACGGCCGCTTTCCCCGCCACGTCCTCCTCCTCCGGGATGGGCGGATCCCGCAAGGGGAGTTCCGCCTGGCCCTGGAAGGGCTACGCCAGGAGGAGATCAGCTACGACCTCATCTCCGTGCGCAAGACAGGGGGTGGACGGATCTATCCCGTGCGGGGCCGGTTGGGGGACGGGGTCTTCCTCCCCCTGGAAGGGGATGCTTTCCTGCTCCTCACCGTGCACCGGGAAGGCCGGGGTACGCCGAGGCCCCTCAAGGTGGTGCGGGAAGCAGGGGAAACCCCCTTGGAGGAGGTAGCGCGGCAAGTCTACCACCTGACCCGCCTGTACCCTCCCAGCGGCTTCCTCTTTCCCCGCCTGCCCGCCCCCTTGCACCTGGCCGACCGCCTGGTGAAGGAGCGGGCCCGGGTGGGAAGCTTCCCCCAGGGCCGCATCCAACCCAGCAGCCTGTTCTTCGTCTAGGCCTCCCCTTCCCGCAGGACCCGCCAGCCCGCCTTGTAATGGAGGCTGAACCGGGCTACCGCCTCTTGCAGATAAGGACCCTGGTGTCTTTGGACCAGGGGTTCTGGGAGCAACGCGTATGGACTACCCCAAGGAGGTTCCACCCTGCTTCTTCATCATGGTTGGTCTGCAAAGCTTCATCCCCACCAAGCCTCCTCAGGAAATAGGGTCTAGCCTATCGGAACCGCCCGAGGGGCACGGACAAGGCGTAGACGCAGTCCGCTTCGGCCTCGGTCATGAGGAGGAGGAGAAGCTCCCCCTGGGGGTCCACCCCTTCCGAGAGGTCCAGGTAGAAGACCAGGGTCCCCCGGTACCCCTTTTCCTCCTTCTGCCAGTCGTCCAAATAGGTGACCCGGTAGGCCCGCCTGGGCTTATCCCCCACCAGGGCCCCCAGGGTGTAGGCCTCCCGCCACTCCAGGCGGGCCAGCCCCTCCACCGTGAGGTAGACCCGCAGGTGGCCGTCGGGCAGGAAGCGCTTGGCCTGGGGCAGGACCTCCTGGGCCCGGACCCGGCGGAACTCGTTCCGCGCCCTTTCCGCCAGGATCTCCACCACCTCCAGCTGCCCCCCCACCCGCACGGCCACGGGGCGGCTCCCCCCGGAGGAGGGGCACTCCCCCCGCCAGGGACGCCAAGGGGGGGCCTCGCTCTCCCAGGCCACGGGGAGGCGGGGCAGGCGGCTGTAGACCCCTTCCACCACCCCCTGGGCCTCCTCGAGGGTGGGGGCGGGGGACCAGGCCAGGGAGGGGACCAAAACCAAAAGGGGGATCAGGACGAACCCTTTGCGCATCCTCTACCTCCTAGCGGATGAAGACAGCCTGGCAGGTGGGGGGCGCTCCCAGGAGGAGCCTCGCCTCCTCCTCCCCCACCACCACCAACTCGGGGAAGCGGCTTCCCGGGGTGCGAGGGCGGGTGGCGAGGGCCCGCACCCGGTAGACCCGCCCGTAGGCCTCCTCCCGGAACTCCCCCGGGCGGAAAAAGAGGGCGATGCCCGAGCGGTCCACCACCTCCGTGGGTACCCCCTGCACCCTCTTGGGGTCGGGCCAGACGAGCCTCCCCTGGGGGTCCAGGATGGCGGGAGAGGGCCCCTGGGCGTAGGGGAGGCCCCGGAGTTCCACCACCACGGCGCACCGGGCCCCCTCCTCCCCGCTACCCCCCTTTCCCACGGGAGGGAGGCCCTCCCGACCTAGACCTTCCCGGGAAGCCCTCCCTAGGGCCTCCCCTTCCCCTTCCCCACGGGAAAGGGCCCTTCCTTGGGAGAGAGGCTCCCCTGTAGGAACTGGGGAAGACCCTTGCCCGTTGCGAAGGGCCTCCACCCCGGAGGAGAGTTGAGCCTTCCCGTTCCCAGGGGAGATCTCTTCTTTCTTTTCCCCCAGGAGAGGACTCCTTGCTTGGGACAGGGGCTCCTCTTTGGGCCCTGGGGAGGGCGCCTGTCCGAGGGAGGGAGAGGTTTCCTCCTTGGCCCCTCCAGGGGCTTCCGCTCCTTGGGGAGCTACCTCCTGAGGAGGGAAGGGAGCCCCCAGGGGGCCCTCTCTCCTCCCCACCTCTCCCTCCACCCCAGGAACCTCTGGAGGGCGGGGGTCCAAAGGCCCTACCGCCTCCCGGGAGGGTGTGGGGGCAAGGGGCTTTCCCTCTCCCCCTTCCTCCCTCCCCCTTTGGGACCCCTTGAGGGGAAGCCTTTGGGAGGAAGACCCTTGCCTTTCTCCCATGGGGGGAAGAGGGGTTCCCCGAACCTGGGAAGGGGCCCCATCCGCAGGCCCTTCCCGACGCCCCTCGCCCTTCCCCGGAAGGGCCTCCCTTTGAGGGGAGTTGGGCTTGGGCATAGGGGGCTCGTTGGCCTTGGAAGGTTCGGGCGGCCTAGGAAGAGGAAAGGTTACGGTGTAGGTGTATGCCCCCTCTTGGGGAAGCATGGGGGGCAAAAGGTCGTAGAGGAGGAGGCCCCACCCGAGGAGGCTGTGGAGGAGGAGGGAAAGGAGGAAGGCCCGCCGCCTACTTCTTGACCGCCACCTGGACTCCCTTTCCCCCAGCACGACGCACCGCCTCCATCACCGCCACCACCTGCCCGTGGGCCGCTTCCCGGTCTGCCTCCAGGCGCACGGGCCTATCCCCTAGGGGGAGGGCCTTCAGGGCCTCCTCGAGGGCCTTCAGGGAGGGGAGGGGTTTCCCCTCCAGGGCCAGCCTCCCATCCCGGGAAAGCTCAATGAGCAGCGCTCCTCCTCCCGGGGTTCCTTCCCCCTGGGGGAGTTCCACCCGGAGGGCCCGCTCTTGGGCTATCCCCCCTGAGAGGGCCTCGGGGAACTGGGCCAGCATAAGCCCGAAGAGGGCGAGGAGAAGGAAGAGGTCGATAAGGGGAACCAGGTTGAGGGGCCTCATCTCCCCCGCTCCAGGAAAACCCGTCCCCCGTAGGCCACCACGGCCACCAGGAGGCCCATGGCCGTGTTCACCAGGGCCTCCGCGATGCCCTTGGCCAGGCCCTGGGGGTTCCCCTCCCCGGAAAGGGCCAGGAAGGCCTGGATCATCCCCAAGGCCGTGCCCAGGAGGCCCACCAAGGGGGCGAGCTGGGCTAGGCCCTCGAGGCGGAGGAGGAGGGAGGGCTCCACCTTCCCTTCGCGCTGCAGGAGGAAGAGGGCGTAGAGGAGAAGGTAGAAAACATACACCGAAAGGACCACCAGCACCCAAAACACAAGTCCCGCTTGCAAGATAAGTTCTCCCCCTCGCATGGTATCAACCCTTTCTCCCCGCGAAATCCTTCAGAAGACTCCCCTTTTGCCCCAGCCAGTGAGCTTGGTTTTTAGGAGTTTACCAAAAGTCCTACGCTCCATGGTTTTGCCTCCTTGGCAGCCAAGACCGCCTTTGCTACTTTACCTCAAAAGCCCGGTGAGGCATGGGGAAAGCGGATGATCTGCCCGTACCTATCCCCGCTGGGCTCTGGAGACGTTGCTGCTTTCTCCCCGATGAGGGACCACCAGCAAGCGCAGGACGAACTCCCAAAGCCCCATGGGCCCCTCCTAGCGGAGCAAATCCCCCAGGAACGCGTAGGCGTAGCCGAAGTAGACCATCACCCCAAGGAGGTCCATCCCCGAGGTGATCACCAGGGCGCTCAGGGTGGCGGGGTCGGCCCCCAGGCGCTTGGCCAGGAAGGGTAGGAAAATCCCCACCAGGCTCCCCAAGGCGGTGGTGGTGAGCATGGAAAGGCCCACCACCAGAAGGATCTCCGTGCCCACCCCCTTGGAGAAAAAGGCCAGAAGGGCCTCGAGGAGGGCGATCACCACCCCCAGGGCCACGGGGATGTCGCGCCTGAGGACGAGGAGGAAGTCCCCAAGGCGGGGCCGCACCTGGCCCAGGGCCATGGAGCGGATGAGCAGGGTAGCCGTCTGGCTCCCGGTGTTGCCCCCCATGTGAGGCTTCCCCCCTAAGCCGCCTAACGGTAGAAGTGCCCGCCCCCAAAGGCCCGGACCGCCCAGTAGTAGGCGTGGGCCGCCGAATAGCAGGCTGCCCGGTTCACCAGGCCCATGGGGCGGCAGATGGCGTTCATGTTGACGAGGAAGTTGTCGTCGGCAAGCCTTCTTCCCCTCTCGTTATAGAGCTCGGGGAACCGGGGGAAGTTGCGGTAGCCGAAGTCGTGGACGTTGCAGGCAGGCCGGAAGGTCTCCCGATACCCGAGGCCCAGGCCCTCGGGGGCAGAACACCCATCCCGGCTCCAGTCGAACTGGGGGTAGTCCTGGCGGCGGGCGTAGTAGGCCTCATAGTGGGGCACGCTCCCCAGGGCGATGGCCTGGACCAGTTGCAGGTCCCCTGTTCCCTGAGGGGCAAGGCGAGGCCCCAGGCTCTCCAAAGCCTCCCCATAGGTGGCGATGACCTCGGGGGGTAGCCCCAGGCGGCGCATATCCTCCAGGACCTCGAGGCGGGGGTCCTGGAGGGATCCGGCAGGGCCCCCGCAGGCGGCCAGGAGCAGGGAAAGCCCGACCAGGAGGGCAAGGGCACCGGGGCCTGTTCTGCGCACCTTCGCCATGCCTTTGGTCTATCACCTTCCCTTCAGGGCCGGGTCAGGCCAGGGGAAGGGCCAGGCCCTCCACCCCCTCCTCCCCCCGGAGGAGGCGGGAAAGGAGCTCCACCCCCTCCACCGTCAGGTGGGTCAGGGCCTGGAAGGGGGCGGCGTCCAGGAGGTAGGCCCGGCGCCCCCTCAGGTACTCCCCAAGCCACCCTCCGCGGGAGAGGTGGCGGGCCACGGCCTCCTGGGCCTCGGCCAGGCTGTAGCCGCAGAAGGCTAGGAGGACCACCTCCGCCTGGGGCAGCCCCTTAGGGTCCACCCTCCGGCTCCGCTCCCCGGGGCCCGGCCCCAGGTACCGCCCCCCGGCCCCCTCCACCACCTCCGCCACCCAGTGCCCCCCCAGGTACGGGGGGTCCAGCCACTCCAGGAAGGCCACGCTGGGCCTATGGGAGGGCAGGGGAAGGGCCAGGAGCCGCTCCCTAAGGGCCTGGGTCAAGGCCCGGGCCTCCCCCTCCCTTCCCGTGGCCTCCCCTAGGGCCTGGAGTTCGGCGAAGAGGTCCCCCAGGCGGGTGCCCCTAAGCTCCAGCACCCTTGGCCTTTGGGAGAGGAA
Source organism: Thermus sp. CCB_US3_UF1 (assembly GCF_000236585.1). Lineage (NCBI taxonomy): Bacteria > Thermotogati > Deinococcota > Deinococci > Thermales > Thermaceae > Thermus > Thermus sp. CCB_US3_UF1. The sequence goes on along the minus strand of NC_017278.1, from coordinate 238,050 downwards.
ACGCAGGGCGCCTGCCACCTCCTGGGGGGTGGCGGCGCAGACCTCGCACACCCCTTGGGCCACCAGGAGGTCCGGGGCCAGGGCCTCCAGGGCCTCCCCCCGCACCCGGTAGAGGGAGGCCCCTTGGGCGTAGGCCTCGCGCACCCGGCGGTCAATCTCCTCCTGGGAAAGGCCTTTGGGAATGAGGCTTTCCGTGAGGACCACCGCCCCCCTAGGGTTAGGGCAGGCGTGGCTTACCCCCACGGGCTCCACCCCTAGGGCCCGCAGGAGGAGGGTGCCCGAGGGGACCAGGCTGGCTACCCGCATGCCCCTACCATCCAGCCTACCCCTCGCAGGCCCGGCAGGAGAGGAGGAGGTCCCGACTGTAGGCCTGGGCCGTGCTGCTGCTGAACTGGTAGTAGAGGGCCTTCAGCCCCGAGCGCCAGGCGTGGAGGTAGAGTTCGTTCACGTCCCTGGGCGGGGCCTCGGGGTGGATCACCAGGTTGAGGGACTGGCCCTGGTCGATGTACCGCTGCCGCCCAGCGGCCAGGTTGATGAGGGTCTTCTGGGAAACCTCGGCAAAGGTCTTGAAGACGTCCTTTTCCTCGTCCGTGAGGAAGTCCAGGTGCTGCACGGAGCCGTTGTGCTCCAAGATGCTCCGCCAAACCCGCTCCTCGTCCTTGCCCTTGGCCCGGAGGAGCTCCTCCAGGAAGGGATTCTTGAAAGGCACGCGGGCCTTCTGCAGGTCCTTGAGGTAGTAGTTGCTGGTGTAGGGCTCTATGGAGGGGGAAACCTGGCCCAGGATGAAGGAGCTGGACTTGGTGGGGGCAACGGCCATCAGGGTTGCGTTCCTCCTCTCCATGAGCTCGGCAAGCTCATCCTCCGGGTGGCGGGCCCGGAGCCAGCGGGAGGCCTCCTCGGCCCGCTCCAGGATGGTCTTGAAGATGAGCCCGTTGAGGAAGACCGCGTCCGCGCTCTCCAGGGGAATGCCCTTGGACTGGAGGTAGCTGTGCCAGCCCAAAACCCCGATGCCGATGGCCCGGTAGCGCCGGGCGAAGCGCACGGCCCGCTCCATGTAGGGGATGCCCTGGGCCTTCTCGATGAAGTCGTCCAGCACCGAGTCCAGGAAGATGGTCAGGGTCTCCACCGCATCCGTGTCCTTCCACTCGTCAAAGTGGAGGAGGTTCAGGGAGGAGAGACAGCAGACAAAGGACTCCTCTGGGGTGGAGGGAAGTGCAATTTCGGTGCAGTTTGATGTAATTATTCCATCGCAAACCCACACATGCTCATCTGTGTAGACCGTGCAACAATAGACGTCCTCCTTCCCGGCGTATTCCACAGCCACGACTTCGTCCCACTTCTTTGTGTTGTCCCGGTACTCCCGACGCTCCAGATGCACGCCTTTACGGGACAAGAAGCCTGTTAGGTCCTCAAACTTTAGGGCAGAATTCTTATCCCCTATCACCAAACGCCAAGAGTCCTTGGTTGGGTACTCCTTATGCCCGCCACGACCATCTGGTAGAAGAGTATTTCCGGCATCATGAAGCTTATAAATCCTGGAGTTGATCCCCAGATTGGTGAGGATGATTTGGACCTGACGGAGGAATTCCTTGTTGACAGAGGCTAAGGCAAGCTGGATGGGGTTCCCCTCAGATTCGCCAACACGAACGGTCCCATCAGCGTAGAAAAGTCCCTTAAGGTAAGCCGCCTGGGTCTCCTTGTCTCCCTGCCAAATCCAGTCCGGGATGAGGAACTTTTCGAAGCCAAGTTGCTTTAGTTTTGTGCTCCCAAGCCTAAGCTTTTTCTCTTTGCCCACTTGAGGCGTAGGGTAGAACCTGGGGATGCTGGCCCTTCTGCTGGCGGTTCTCACACTGGGGACAAAAACCTCATACGCATCCCAACCGTTCGCCAGGTACACCCTCTCCACGCAAGCCTCTATCTTCTCCTTCAGGTCAAAGTCATGTTCCCAAAGGTCTATAAAGATTTGCTTATCCGTTTGCGTGCCGTCACCATGGTACAGGCCAAGGAGAAAAGCCAGGTCCGGGTTGTGGTAAGAACCAAACAAACCCTCGTTCCGCTGGATGGCAATTTTATCCCCCGGCTTGAGCTCCAAGGCAGGTACCATGCCCCTTTGGGTCTTCACCTTGTGGTATCCGGTTACGGTGTGCCTTCTGCCAGATTTCGTTATGACGGTGTATACGTCGGCATCCCTCTCTATGAGGTACATCGGTGAGGCTGGTACAGGCTTCTCCCCATCGAAGAGCGTGAGGGGTTTTCCCTCCCGGTAAAGGTCCTCCACCCTGCGTATGCCTTCCGAGGTCACCGCAAGGGAACTCCCCACGACGCAGAGGTTCGACCCATGGATCTCCACTCCAAGCCGCTTGAAGATCTCCGGCCGGGCCCGGTTGGCATTATCCCGGAAGAAGATGTAGGGGATGCCCACCTCGGCCCGGCTTTTGAGAACCTGGGCCCAGCGCTCCCGCTTCTCCCGGTCCCCTGCCACCATGGCCTCGAGCCAGGCGTCCCCCACGGTAACCCCCCAGAAGAGGGACTGGATCTCCGACCCCTCCCGCTGGATCCTGAGCCACTCCGGGAAGTCGGGGTGCTCGATGGGGATGTAGGCGGCGCACTGCCCCCTGCGGGTGGAGCCCTGGTTGAAAACCTCAATCACCCGGTCAAAGAGGCTGGCGAAGGCATAGGAGCCATTGGACTCCCCGTTGTCCCGGATGGGGGCCCCCCGGGGACGAAGGTTGCCCAGGTAGACCGAGGTCCCCCCTCCTTGCTTGCTCATCATCCCGATCTCGGCCACGGCCCTCAGGATGGAGGCGGTGTCGTCCTCCACGTAGGTGCCATAGCAGGAGATGGGAAGGCCCCGCCCAAGGCCGTAGTTGGCCCAGATGGGGGTGGCCAGGGAGTACCAGCCGCGGGCCATGTAGCGCTCAAACTTCTCGGCAAACCCCTCGATCCGGGTCAGGGCCTCGGCCCGCCTGGCGATCTGCCGCACCCGCTCCTCCACGGAAACCCCGGGGAGGAGGTAGCCCCGGCTCATGTAGAGCCGGGTCCATTCGTTGGCCCAGTACCAGGGTTCATACTCCCGCTTCGTCTTCCGCATGCCATCCTCCTAGAAAAGGCTTTCCGGATCGTAGCTCTGCACCCTCCGGGCGTAGGCCACGGAGCGCTTGTTGAAGAAGTCCACCTCTTTGTCCGCCAAAAGCTCCAGGGCAAACCAGTCCGTGTCCCGAAGGAGCTCCTCCTTCACCGCAAAGGGCCTGGGCAGGCCGTGGAGGGCCAGGACCTCGTTGTAGCGGGCCTTGAGAAACTCCCGCACCTCGGCGAAGGCAACGGCCTCGGGCTCCCCTCCGGCGAAAAGCCAGGAGAGGAGGTCCTCTTCGGCCCGGAAGAGTTCCTGGGCAAAGCCCAGGGCCTCCTCGTCAAAGCCCACGAAAAGCTCGGGCCGCTCCATCCTGAGCAGGCGGAGAAGCTCCACCCCAAAGAGCCCATGCAGGTTTTCCTCCTTGCTGGTGGCCTCGATGGCGTTGGAGATCCCCTTGAACCGCCCCTGGCGGCGGTTCAGGGCCATGAGGATGTAGAACTGGGAAAAGAGGGAGATGTGCTCCGTGAAGGCGGAGAAGAGGAGGAGGGCCAGGGCGTACTCCCGCAGGCTCCCCCCGCGGGCCCGCTCCAGCACCGAGGCCAGGAGGCGCTGCCGCGCCTTCAGGGGGGGCTCCTCCAGGGCCTTGGGGAAGGCCTCCGAGAGGGAGAGGAGGTCCAGGAGGTGGGCGTAGGCGTTGGCGTGGCGCACCTCGCTTTCGGCAAAGGTCATCCCCACCTCGGCCACCTCGGGCTTGGGGAAGACCTCGTAGACCCGGGCCCAGAAGAGCTTCACCGAAAGCTCCACCTGGGAGATGGCGAGAAGGGCCCGCCGGACCAGGGACCGCTCGGCCTCCCCCACCAGGGCGTAGTCCTGCACGTCGGCGGCGTAGCTGAACTCGGTGTGCACCCAGTAGCTGTGCCGGATGGCATCCCGGAAGCGGAGAAGCCCCGGGTACTCGTAGGGGCGGTAGTGGACCCTAGGTTCTGTGAGCATCCTCGCCTCCAAAACGGGCCCTAAGGCGCCGGGCCGCCTCCACCATGGCCTTCAGGTTGGCCTCGGCCTCGGGCCAGGTACGGGTCTTGAGGCCGCAGTCGGGGTTGACCCAGAGGCGGGAGGGGGGGATGTGGTCCAGGTAGGCGAGGAGCCTCCCCTCCATCTCCTCCGGGGACACGGCCCGGGGGGAGTGCACGTCGAAGGCCCCGGGCCCCAGGCCCAGGTCCAGACCCTCCAGGGCCCCCAGGAAGCGGGGCTCCTGCCGGGCGGCCTCGAGGCTCACCACATCGGGGTCCATGGCCTCCAGAAAGGGCCTCAAGGCGGCGTATTCGGAGTAGCAGAGGTGGAGGTGGACCTGCACCCCCGGCCCCACGGGCACCGCCCGCCGGAAGGCCTCCCGCACCAGCTCCAGATAGGCGGGCTGGGCCTCGGCCCGCAGGGGAAGCTTCTCCAGGAGGGCGGGCTCGTCGATTTGCAGGAAGCGGAAGCCTGCCCCCTCCAGGGCCCGCACCTCCTCCCCGATGGCCTCGGCCAGGTGGAGGACGGCCTCGGCGAAGCTGGCCCCCTCAGGCAGGTAGCTCCAGGCGGCCAGGGTGATGGGGCCGGTGAGGATGGCCTTCACGGGCTTGGGGGTAAGGCTTTGGGCGTAGCGGAGCTCCTCCAGGGCCAGGGGCCCCTTGCGCCGCACCGGCCCCGCCAGGATGGGAGGGCGGTAGACCCGGCTGCCGTAGGAGAGGACCCAGCCCGAGGGGTGGGTGTGGAAACCCTCCAGCCGCTCGGCGAAGAACTCCACCATGTCGCTCCGCTCCGGCTCCCCGTGGACCAGGAGGTCCAGGCCCACGGCCTCCTGGAAGCGGATGGTCCGGGCGATGGCCTCCCGTATGGCCTCCCCGTAAGCCTCGGGGGAAAGCTTTCCCGAGCGGAAGCGGGCCCGGAGGGCGCGTAGCTCCTGGGTCTGGGGGAAGCTGCCGATGGTGGTGGTGGGGAAGGGGGGCAGGGGGAGGTCCCTTTGCGCTTCCTTGCGCACAGGCCCCGGGGGACGGGGCCCGGGAGGGGGGGAAAGGGGAGGTAGCCTGGGGGGCTCCCCGGGGGCGCGCCAGGCCTGGGCCTCGGCCAGGGCCCCCTCCTCCCCCCGGAGGAGACGGGCCAGGAGGGCAAGCTCCCCAAGCCTCTCCTCGGCAAAGGCCAGCCGTCCCTCCAGACCCGGGGGCGGGGACCCCACCCGCCAGGGCAGGTGGTAAAGGGGGGCCCGGGGGGCAAGCCAGACCTCCCCCTCCCCCAAGGCCTCCCGCAGGCGGCGGGCCACCTCCAGGAGGGGGGTGCGCCAAACCCCCTGCCCCTCCACCACCCCCAGGATGGGCACCCTGGGGCCTCCCCGGGGGGCCTCGAGGTCCCGGCTTGCCGCGGCCCAGGGAAGGGGGTAAAGCCCCGCCCCCACCTCCGGCCGGGGGAGGAGGTAGGGGGTGAGGAGGGCCAGGGGCAGGGCCTCCAGGAGGCGGCCATAAACCCTTTCCAAGGCCGGGAGGTCCTCCTCGGCCCCATCCAGGCCCAGGGCCGGCTCCTCCAGGAGGGCCAGGGGGGCCCCTGCCCCCTTGAGTTCCCCAAGGAAGGCGGCGTAGACCTCGCCCAGGGCCTCGAGGTGGCGGGCCCGCTCCCCTCCCTCTGGAGGGTTTTGGGCCAGGCGGAGAAGGGTATAGGGCCCAAGGAGGTGGGGAAGCCCCTCAGGGTGCTTGCGGAAGGCTTCCAGGGGCTTGTTCCAGTGGGGCTTGTAGCGGGGCGCCTCGGGCAGCAGGGGGGCCAGGTAGTGGTAGTTGGTGCCGAACCACTTCCGCAGGGGCAGGGCCCCCTTGCCCCGGGCCAGGGCGTAGTAGGCCCCCAGGTCCTGGGGGTCTATGGGGTAGACCCCCACCATCACCGCCAGGTCCAGCAGGGGATCGTAGAGGCTCATCTCCCCCACGGGGTAGAGGTCCACATGGCGGCGGTAGGCCGCAAGCCGCAGGGCCTCCAACCCCTCTAGCCCCTGCCGGAAGGCCTCCTCCGACACCTCCCCGGACCAGAAGCCTTCCAAAAGGCGCTTATACTCCCGGTCCGGACCCAGCCGGGGAAAACCGTAGGCCAAAGTCCTCACCGTCATTCCTTCACCCCTTCCAGGGGAGGGACCGGCGCAGGCCGCCCCTCCCCATCCAAGGCCACCAGCACGAACCCACCCTTGGCCGCCAGGTACCTATCCCCCTCCAAGGGCTCCACCCAAAGCTCCACCGCCACCCGCATGGAGGTACGCCCCACCCCCACCACCCGGGCCACCAGCTCCACGATGGAGCCCAGGGGCACCGGGCGCTGGAAGTCCACGGCGTCGGAATGGACGGTAACCACCTTGCGCCTCGCGTGGCGGGTGGCGGCCACGAAGGCCGCCTGGTCCATCCAGGCCATGACCGTGCCGCCGAAAAGGGTGCCGTAGTGGTTGGTCTCACCGGGAAACACCAGGTGGACCATGCGGGTTTCCCGCACGCAAACCTCCTCTGTCCTTGCGGAAGGAAAACCTCCGCCCCAGGAACCTAAAGCCTAGCGGACCACAAGGGTTCCGCCCTACGGATTTTGGGGAGACTTGGGTCTAAGGTCCCACAGGCATCACCACCTTCACCCTTGCCTCGAGGGCTACGGGGCAGGACCGCGAAGCGGGTACTCGGGCTTCCGGCCAGGTAGGACCGGTTACCGTTGCGGGACAGCGCCGGACTCTCACCGGACTTCCCCCACCGCCAAGGGGCGTCCAGGCCTGTCGGCCTGGCATCGCGGCCAGGGCACCCCAGGTATTGGGCACCCTGAAGGGGAGGCTACCATGGGTTGTGTGGGGGGTCAAGGAGGATGGGCATCATCTCGATGTTAGGGCAGGAGGCCCACCAGGCCACACCCAAGGCTTCCCCCTTGCCCCCCCTCGGGAAAGGGGGGTCAAAGGCCAAGCTACCCCCGGGTCCCTGGGAGAAGGGCCCCAGGGCCCCTTCCCTAACCTATGTTCCAGGGAAGGCCCCGGGAATGGGGGTGAATGCAAGGCCACCTTGGCTCATGGTTTACCCCCCAGAAGGACCCGCAACGCCTCCTCCACCAGTACCCGAACCGAAAGGGGACCCCCGTAGGTCCAGGTGGCCGGATCCATGGGATGGACCCGGGCCCCCTGGAGGCGGAGCAGGGGCCCAATGGCAGGGTCAGCCAGGGGGTTGTTTCCCGGCTGGGCGATGAGCAACACCTGCACCCCTGGGTTCTCCCGCACCAGGCGCACCAGCCCTTCGGGCCCTACCCGGGAAAGACCGTAAGCCTCAGCCTTCCCCGTCCAGGCGTTGCGCAGACCCACGGCCTCCAGGACCTCGGAGGCCAAGGTGGAGCGGGTGAAGATGTTGTACACCTTGTCCCTGGCCCAGGCTTGCACCAGGAGGAAGGGCCTACCCCCGAGCCCCCTCTGCTCCAAGCGCTCCCGGGCCTGGGCCAGAAAGCGGTCTAAATCCGAGAGTATCCTCTCCCCCTCCTTGGCCTTGCCCACCAGCTGGGCATGGAGCAGGAAGTGTCGGCGCATGGCAGCAAGCTGCCCCTCCGAAGGCAGGTAATCGTAGAGGGCCGTGGGGGCGATGCGGGACAGCTCCGGATAGAGACGGCCTTGAAAGCCCGTGTAGCCCAGGATCAGGTCAGGCCTCAAGGCAAGGAGGCGCTCAAGGTTGGGGGCGGTGCGCCCACCTAGATCCGCGATCCCTTGGGGAAGGGGAACCTTCACCCATTTGGGGAAGTCAGCCAGGTCCGCCCCGGCCACAGGCCTAACCCCCAGAAGCAAGAGGTCTTCCAGAGGCCTCCAATCCAAGGCCGCCACCCGGTCAGGCACTTTGGAAAGGCAGACTTCCCCAAGGTCGTGGGGAACCCTTTCTCCAGGGCACGTCCCCTGTTGCGCCAGGGCGACGGCTGTAAACAGGAAAGCAAAGAAAACCCTACGCATCTTTCACCCCTCATCGGTCGTGTAAGGATTTATGTGTAAGGGTCCGTGTTTAATAGGGGGGCACACCTTAGCACGAGGAGGTGCCCCGTGGACCAGGATACCTTGCGGATCTTGCTGAGGGAAGCGGTGCGGGAGACAGTAGCCGAGGTTCTGCAGACGGTTCTGGAGCTGGACCGGACGGCCTTCTTGCAGGTGCACGGAGGCCGCAGGAACGGCTACTACCCCCGCAAGCTGGAGACCACCTTCGGCCAGGTGGACCTGAAGGTCCCTAGGGATCGGGAATCTCGGTATTACCCGGCTTTCCTTAAGCCCTACGTCCGCCGCCTGGTGGACGTGGGGGAAGTGGCGGTAGCCCTTTACGCCGCCGGGGTCAGTCAGCGCAAGGCGGCCGAGATACTGAGCCTGCTCTTAGGCCACCGCTACTCCCACGAGACCCTGAGCGCCCTGACGGACGAGGTCCTGGAGGCGGCAGGAGCCTTCCGCACCCGGCCTTTGCCCGAGGAGATGGCCTTCGTCTACCTGGACGGGCTTTCCCTAAAGGTCTTCAGGGAAGGAGAAGGGATCGTACGGGAAAGCGTGTATGTGGCCCTGGGCATCGCCCCTAATGGGGAGAGGCGGGTCCTGGGGTTTTGGCTGTTGCCCACGGAGAGCGCCCTGGGATGGGAGGGGGTCCTGGGGGAGCTTTGGCAGCGGGGCCTGCGGCGGGTATTGCTCTTCATCACCGACGGGCTGCCCGGGCTTCCTGAAGCGATCCGCAGGGTCTACCCTCAGGCGGAATGGCAGCGGTGCGTGGTGCACGGGGTGCGGTGGAGCCTGTCCCAGGTGCGGGCGCGGGACCGGGGCCTGCTGGCGGAGGACCTGAGGCGGGTGTACGGGGCGGAGAGCCGGGAAGAAGCTCTTGGGGCCTTGGAGGAGGTGAAGGCCGCCTGGGGTTCGCGGTACCCGGGGGTGGTGGGGCTTTGGGTACAGGATTCGGGGGCCTTCCTGCGGTTCTACGGGTACCCCAAGGTGCTTTGGCCGTACCTGCGGAGCACCAACCTGATGGAGCGGTTTATCCGGGAAGTGCGGCGGGGGACGAAGGTGCGGGACCACAAGTTTCCTAAGGAAGAGGCGGTGTACAAGCTTCTTTACCTGGAGTCGGAGAGGCAGGAAGGGAGGTGGGCAGAACGGAAACTAAAGGGGTTCTCGGAGGTGAAGGAGGTGCTGGAGAAGATGCTTCAGGAGCGGTATGCCCCCCGTACACAGACTCTTACACATAACTCTTGACACGACCCCCTCATCAGTGGATCTGCCGAAACCAAAAAACTGGTCTATCCCAAGGCAAGGCCAAACCCGCGCGGAGAAGGCGGAGAAGTTCCTCCCCCTCCTCCGGTCCAAAGCGGAGGCCCACGGAACCCAACCAGACCACCCCTCCGGTGCCATTCTCTAGAACTTCCTGCAAAACCCTCATCAAGAAAGCGATGCCCTCCTGGTTAAGGCGAAAGGTGCCCGCATCCCAATGGAGATGGTAGGTACCCCCATGGCAGGCGCAACGGGCCAGGTAGCGGGTAGGGGAAAGCCGGGCCACCTCCTGGGCGTGTTCAGGTTCCACGGACCACCTCCCGGGGAACAGGCAGGAAAAGGGATACCCCCCCATGGGCCAGGGCATAAAAAGGCACCTCGTAAGCCTCCTCCAGAAGCTCAGGACAGAGCACCGCCTCCGGGCTGCCATAGGCCAAAACCCGTCCCCCTTTGAGGAGGAGAAGACGGTTGGCGAAAAGGGAAGCCAGGTTGAGATCGTGAAGCACGGCCAGCACCCCCCTCCCCTCATAGGCCAGGGCACGGAAGAGGAGCAGAACCTCCAGGGCGTAGCGGGGGTCCAGGTGGTTGGTGGGCTCGTCCAAAAGAAAGAACCTCGGTTCTTGGTTGAGTAGCCTCGCCACCTCTACCCGTATGCCCTCCCCCCCGGAGAGGGTAGGGTATAGCCTTTCCCGGAGGGGAAGGGCCTGGGCACGCCGAAGGGCCTCGAGGGTCTTTTCGTGGTCCAGGGAACGCTCCCTGCCCTCAAGATGGGGGTGGCGGCCCAGGAAAGCCACCTCGTAGGCCGTAAAGGAAAAGGCCAACTCCCGGTTTTGCGAGAGCACGGCCCGCTGGCGGGCAAGCTCCAGGGGGGTGTAGGACCCAAGGGGCCTGCCCAGGAGCCGCACCTCCCCTTCCGACGGGGAAAGCTCCCCTGCAAGGAGGCGGAGGAGGGTGGTTTTGCCACTGCCGTTGGGACCCAAAACCGCCAGGAAGTCCCCTGGGGCAAGGGAGAGGTCTACCCCCCGAAGGAGCCACCGCCCCTCCTTCCTGTAGCCCAGCCCCCTAGCCTCAAGCACGGTACACCTCCCGCTTGTAGCGCAGCACCAGATAGAGGAAGAAGGGTCCCCCCAGAAGGGCGGTGATTACCCCCACGGGCATCTCCGCTGGGGCCGCCAGGGTGCGGGCCAAGAGGTCGGCAAGCACCGCCAGGCTAGCCCCGAGGAGAAAGGCCCCGGGCAGCAGGTAGCGGTGGTCCGGTCCTGCCAAGAGCCGGAAGAGATGGGGGGCCACCAAGCCGATGAAGCCGATTCCCCCTGCCAGGGCCACGGAAACCCCCACCCCCAAGGCCGCCCCAGCCACCGCCCTCCGTTTGAGGCCCTCGAGGCCCACCCCCAGGTGGAAGGCCTCCCGCTCCCCCAGGGCCAGGGCGTTGAGTCCCCGGGCCAAGGGGAAAAGGAGGTAGAGGGCGAGAAGGGCTAGGGGTAAGGCGGCCAGGAGAAGCCTCCAGGTCAGCCCAGAAAACCCGCCCAGGGTCCAGAAGGTCAGGCTCCGGAGTTCTTGTTCGCTGGCGAGGAAGGTGAGGATGCCGATCCCACCCCCCACCAGGGCATTCAGGGCGATGCCCGAGAGGAGAAGCACGGAAACCTGGACCCCCAAGGGGGTCTGGGCGATGCGCCAGAGGAGAAGGGTAGCCAGAAGCCCTCCGAGGAAGGCGAAAAGGGGAAGGGCGTAGACCTCTAGGTTTCCCGCCCCGGGTACGAGAACGATGAACAAGGCTGCCCCCAGGGCCGCACCCGAGGAGACCCCGATCAGCCCCGGGTCCACCAAGGGGTTGCGGAAAAACCCCTGGAGCACGGCTCCCGCCAGGGCCAACAGCCCTCCGACCAAGGCCGCCCCCAAAACCCTGGGAAAGCGAAGGGCGGTCAGGACCTGGTACTCCAACCCCTCCCCCCGGTAGAGGATCCCCGGTATGGCCAGGGGAGGTATGGGGTAGGCTCCCAGGCCCGCCCCAAGGAGCAAGGCCAGGGGCAGGAGGAGGGCCAGGCCCAGAAGGGCAAGGCGGTAAGCCCGGGCCCGCAGGGCGACCCCGAGGCCGCTCATCCCCTCACCTCCTGCCCCCCGAAGGCCTCCCGGGGGCTTTGGGGTAGGGGTTTGCCCAGGAGCCAAAGGAGGAAAAGGGCCTTGAGGAAAGCCCGATAAAGCCGAGGTGAAACCATCAACGCACCTCCACGAACCCTTCCCGCAGGTAAGCCGCACGGAAAAGGTCCAGGGCGGCCCTGCCAGCCCTAGGCCCAAAGGAACCCAGGTAGAGGTCGTCCATGGCCACCACCTTGCGGTTCTGCCCCGCAGGGGTTTGGGCCACACCAGGAAGCTTGAGAAGGCCCTCCAGGCCACCCACGCTCTCCAAGCCCTTTTGGAAGACCACCAGCACGTCAGGACGGGCCGCCACCACACTCTCCGCGGTCATGGGCTGGCACTCCCGGATGCCCTTGGCTGCGTTGATCAGGCCCGCCAGCTCCATCATCCCCACGGGGGTACTCCCCTCCCCGCACACGAAGGTGGTCTGGGGGCCGCGCAGGTAGAGGAAGAGGCCCCGGAGCCTACCTTTGGGAGCTTGCTGAGCTTGAAAGGCCCGCAAGGCCAGCAAATCCCGCTCCAAGGCACGTACCAGAGCCTCTCCTTGCTCCAACCGGCCAACAGCCTGGGCCACGGTGCGGATCTTTCGCTTTGCCCCCTCCACGGTGGGCTCCGTGGGCACCAGGACCACGGCCACCCCGGCCCCCCGAAGCTGGTCCACCACCTGGGGTGGGCGCACATCTTCCCGGCCGATGACCAAGGTGGGCCTTAAGGAGAGGATCCCCTCCGCGGAAAGCCGGAACTGATAGCCCACGCTGGGACGCTTGAGGACTTCCGGTGGATAGTAGCTGGAATCATCCCGGCCCACCACCTTGTCCCCCACGCCCAAGGCGAAGAGGATCTCCGTGGTGATTCCGTCCAAGCTGACGATGCGTTCAAGGGAACGCACCTGTATTTCCGTCCCCTTGGCGTCCACTACCCGGAAGGGCTGGGCCTGGGCTAGGGTGCAAGACAAAAGCAAAAGCCCCACATAGAACCCCTTCATCCGTTCACCTCCAGCTCCTCCAGACGCAGCACAAGCACCTCAAGCCCCTTGGCCTCCACCACCACTTCCCGTTCTACGGGAAGCCAGTAGGGACCCACCTTTTGGTACTCGTCCCGGAAACGCTCCACCCTCACCACCCGCCCCTCAGGGTCCCGATGGACCAGGAGGAAACGCTGGGGCAGAAGCCCTTCCTCCACCTCCCGCCAAACCTCCAGGTGGATGCGAAAGGAGCCCCCAGCCAGGTGCCGCTCGATCACCTGAAGCCGGTTCCCCTTTACCCATATGCGGGAGCGGAAGGGATCCTCGAGGGCGATCCCCGTTCCTAGGGGACCCTCTTCAAAGAGGCGCATGGGGTACTTCCCCTCCCCTTCGGGGAAGGGCACTGGACGGCGGTGGCCCAGGAGGGAGGCGAGTTCCCTCTCCGCCACGGAGCGAAGATGGCCCAAAAGGTCCACCTTGGGGCTAAACCCCTGGACCTCCACCCGGCCGAAGTGCCATAAACCCCCGGCAAAAAGGGCCAGGGTCCCCCGAAAGCCCGGAAAATCCTCCGGTAGGGTGTAAACCCGTTCCCGGGCCCGCTTCAGAAGTACCCAGGCGGAAGGCGTTTCGATGTCAGGCCTAGCCATGGCTGTCCTGCGAGTCCAAGAAGACCGAAAAGGTTTCCAAGCGGTTCGGGCCCCGGAAGGCCTCCTTGGGCAAGGTGCCGCTGCGGGCATGGCCCTCGCGGAACTCGGGGCTCTCCGTCCAGGCGCGGAAAGCCTCCTCGCTCTCCCAAAAGGTTATGACGATGTAGGGGTCCTCCGGGTCCTTGGGCCTAAGGACCAGATTGCGGATGAATCCAGGCATCCGGTCCACCAGGCGGGCCCGGGTCCGAAAAACCTCTTCAAACCTATCGGCGTACTCGGGTTTAACCGGGATGCGGTTCATCACCACGAACACAGGCCACCCCCTACACCGGGAGGGTAACCCGGGGGGGAGGAAAAGTCAAGTATTCTGGTCGGATTTTGTTGGTATTAGAAGCGATTACCCCTTACGGTTGGTCTCCCACCAAGGCCAGGTACTCCCCTACCCCCCTGGGGGGGAGCTCCACCAGGAGGGTGCAGGGGGTGTCCAGGAAAGGGTTTAGGTCTTCCGGGCGGGGCGGCAGGTGCAGGTCAAACCGCCCGTCGTTCCGGTGGGCGTGCACGTGGACAAGCCTACCCCCTAGGGCTTCCAGGAAACCCTTGGGGTCCTGCCCGGCCATCTGGGCATGCCCCAGGTCCAGGCAGAACTCCAACCCCGGCACCGCCAAGAAGAGGGCCATCTCCTCGGGGGTCCTGGGCACCTCCTGGGGGGCAGGGAGGTTCTCCAGGGTAAGCTTTAGGCCCAGGTCCAGGGCCAGGCTAGCCAGGCCCGCAAGGGCTTCCAAGGCCCTCTCCAGGTACTCCCGGCGGAGCCTCCCCTCCGCCTCCCGCAGGGCCTCGTGGGCTGGGGAAAGGCCCGGGGGCGGGTAGTCCGTCCAGGGGATGTTCCCCGCGTGGACGTTCACCAGAAAGGCCCCCATGCGGGCCGCCCGCTCCAGGTCCTCCCTGAGGAGCCTCAGGGAGGCCTCCCGGATCTCGGGCACCGGGGAGCCCGGGTAGAGGTCCAGGTAGCGGGCATGGTAGGTGAGGCGGTACCCCATCCCCCTGGCCTCCTGGGCCACCCCCTCCAGATGGGGGGCGGCCGAGCCAGGGACCTCGATGAAGGCATACCTCCCTGCGAGGACCCGGGCGTAGGCCAGGAAGCCCTCGGGGTCCTTGGGGGGGCGGAAACCCAACCTCATGTCCACCCTCGGGTCAGAAGGCGGTAGTAGGCGGCCACCAGAAGGAGGGAAAGGAGCAGGAGCAGGTACCCCATGGCGCTCGCCCCCGAAAGGTCCAGGCCCAGGAAGGCCTTGCGGTAGATGTAGTAGCTCACCAGGTCTGTGGACGAGCCCGGCCCCCCCCGGGTGAGGACGTAGACCAGGTCGTAGGTGCGCACCTCGGTGAGGGTTTGCAGGACCAGGAGGGCCAGGAGGACGGGCCGGAGCAGGGGAAAGGTGACCCGCCAGAAGGCCTGCCAGGGGGTGGCCCCGTCCACATAGGCCGCCTCCAAGGGCTCCCGGGGAAGGCTCCTAAGGCCCGCCAGGAGGACCAGGGCGGCAAAAGAAACCTGCTGCCACACGTCCACCAGGGCCAGGGAGAGGAGGGCGTAGCGGGCCTCCCCGAAAAAGTCCACCCCGCCCAGGAGGTAGGCCAGGATGCCCAGCTCAGGGTGGAGGATCATCTTCCAGATGAGCCCCACCCCCACCGGGGCGATGAGCATGGGCAGGCTCACGGCGAAGTAGTGGAAGCCCCTAAAGGGGAGGTTCTGGTGCAGGAGGACGGCCAGGAGGAGGCCCAAGGCCAGGGTAAGGCCCACGGTGAGGAGGAGGTAGAGGGCGGTGAGGCCGAGGGCATTGAGGAAGTAGGGGTCCGCCAGGGCCTCCCGGTAGCGGGCGAGGCCCTGGAGGGCGTAGCTGGGCCGGAGGAAGGTGTAGCCGGTGAGGGAGAGGAACAGGGCGTAAAGGAGGGGGAAGCCCACCACCCCGGCCAGGAGGAGGAGTCCAGGCAGGGCCAGGACCCAGGCCGAGCGCCTCTCCCCCACCCCGCCCCCCTACCTCAGGAGGCCCGCCTTGCGGAGGAGGGCCTCGAGGCCCTTGGCCGCATCCTGCAGAGCCTGCTTGACCCCCTTCTGCCCTGCAGCCGCCAGGCTGATCTCCCGGCCCACCACGTCTTCCATCTCCGCGGTGTAGGCGAAGATGGGCACCTTCTTGGCCCTGGCCAGGATGCGCTCCGCCTCCTTGTAGTAGGGGTACTTCCGCAGCACCTCGGGGTCCTGGAAGGCGTCCTTACGGGTGGGGGCGTGGCCCTGGAGGGCCCGTTGCCTCACGATTTCCTTGGACTCCACCCAGGAGATAAACCGCCAGGCCGCCTCCTTGTTGCGGCTGTTTTTGGGGATGGCCCAGCCCCAGCCCCCGCTCACCCCGACCCCGCCCGGCATGGGGCTCAAGGCCACCTTCCCCGCCACCTTGGGGCACTGCTTGGGGTCGTTGAGCTGGGGCAGCATCCACCAGTAGGTGACCATGCTGAAGGCCCCGCCCTGGCACATGACCCGGAAGGTGTCGTCCAGGTTGGCGTTCAGGGCCCCCTTCTGGGCCCCCTCCCGCAGGTTGCGCACGTAGAGGGTGAGGGCCCGCTCCCCTTGGGGGCTATTGAGCACAACCCGTCCCCCCTTGTCCACGTAGTCCCCCCCGGCGGCGAAGAGGTAGTTGGAGAACTCCATGAAGTTGGGGTCCCCCCGCTGCCCCTGCATGGCTGCCCCCGCCACCCCGGCGTTTCTGGCCATGAAGAGGGAGAGGTCCACGTACTCCTGGAGGTTTTTGGGCAGGGCCAGGGGCCGTTTGAACTGGGACTGGAAGCGGCCCTTGAGGTCCTTGCGCTCCAGGAGGTCCTTGCGGTAGATGAGGCCCATGGCGTAGTTGTACATGGGGATCATGTAGAGGGTCCCCCGGTAGTAGCCCACCAGGTCCAGCATGGAGGGGTAGTAGGGGGTGAGGTCAAAGCCGCTGGCCTTCACGAAGGGCTCCAGGGGCTCCAGCCACCCCGCCGCCGGGAACTCCCCTGCCCAGAGGAAGTCCACCTGGAGGAAGTCGTAGGCGCTTTCCGGGGCCAGGAGCTGGGCCACCAGCTTGTCGTGCATGGCCGCGTACTGGACCTTCTCAAACTCCACCCGGATGCCCGTGGCCCGCTCAAACTCGGGGAGGAGGGCCTCGATGATCCGGGTTTCGGGCACGTCCTCCATGAGGGCCCGGAGCACCACCCCCTGGGCCAGGGAGAGGCCCCAAAGGGCCAACGCCACCGCCAAAAGCCGCCTCATGCCATCACCTCCTTCACTTCACCGCCCCCAGGGTGAGACCTTCCACCAGGTACCGGTCCACCGTGCGGGCGAGAAGGGCCACAGGGATCACGGAGAGCACCACCCCCGCCGCCACCTGGGCGAAGAGCACCCCCCGCTGGGTCACCAGGGCAGAGAGGGCCACGGGCACCGTCTGGGTCTCCCTCCCCGAGAGGAGCAGGGCGAAGAGGAATTCGTTCCAGGAAAGGAGGAAGCCCAGGACCCCCGCGGCGAAGAGGCCAGGGGCGGAGAGGGGCAGGACCACGCGGAAAAAGGCCTGGTAGGGGCTCGCCCCGTCCACATAGGCCGCCTCCAGGAGTTCCCGGGGAAGCCCCTGGAAAAAGCCCAGGAGGAGCCAGGCCATGAAGGGGAGGGCAAAGGCCAGGTAGGCCAGGACCAGGGCCCAAAGGGAGCCCGAAAGCCCCAGGGCCCGGAAAAGGGCAAAGAGGGGCAGGGCCAGGACGATGGGGGGAAGCATCTGGGTGGCCAAGACGGCGAAGCGTAGGGGCTCGCCGCCCAGGCGGTGGCGGGCCAGGGCGTAGCCCAGGCCCGCGGCCAGGGGAAGCCCGAGGGCCACCACCAGGCCCGCCACCAGGAGGCTGTTGCGGAAGGCCTTGCCCAGGGGCCCCTGGAGGACCTGGGCGAAGTTCTCCAGGGTCCAGGGTCCCCAGGCGGGCGGCAGGGCATAGGCCAAGCCCTCGGGCAGGAGGGCGCTCCGCAGGGTCCAGAGGAGGGGAAGGAGGAAGGCCAGGCTGTAGGCCCAGAGGAGGGCGTGGGCCAGGTGGCGAAGCCCCCTAGAAGATCCAGGCACCGCCGTTCACCTCCACCGCCTCCCCGGTGATGAAGTCCGCATCGGGGCCCGCCAGGAAGCTCACCACCCCGGCCACGTCCTCGGGGGCCTCGAGGCGGCCCAAGGGGGTCTGGCGCAGGTAGTCCTGGACCACCTCCTCCGGGGTGAGGCCCCGAAGCCTGGCCTCCCAGGCCACCTCCCGCTCCTGCATGGAGGTGCGCACGAAGCCCGGGTTCACCGCGTTGACCGTGATGCGGTAGGGGGCAAGCTCCTTGGCCGCTGCCTGGACCAGGCCCAGGACAGCGAACTTGCTGGCGGAGTAGTGGGCGAGAAGGGGAGCGGCCTGGCGGGCGGCCATGGAGGCGATGGCCACCAGCTTGCCCCGCACCCCCCGGCCGGGCATGGGGGGCTGGGCCACCATGGCCCGGGCGAAGGTCTGCAGGGTGAGGAAGGTGCCCTTGGCGTTCACGGCAAAGTTGAAGTCCCACTCCTCCTCGGTGAGGTCCAGGAAGGGGTTCATGGTGGAAACCCCGGCGTTGGCCACCAGGAGGTCCAGGCGGCCATCCTCGGCATAGACCCGTTCCCGGGCCTGCTCCAGGTCGGTCCGCCTGGTCACGTCCACCTTGAGGTGGGGCATGCCCAGGGCCTCCCCCACCTCCTGGGCCCACTCCTCCTTAAGGTCCGTGACCCAGACCTTGAACCCATCCCGCACCAGCCGCTCGGCGATGGCCCGGCCGATGCCGGTGCCCGCCCCCGTCACCAAGGCGTTAGGCATACCCACCTCCCAGCCTGGGGTAGAGGTCCTTGAGCCTCTGGTAAACCTCCCGGTAGACCCCGTAGAGCTCCCGGTAGGGGGGGATCCAGGTGGGCTCGGGTTCCGTCACCTCCGCCACCTCCCGCCTTAGGTCGGCAAAGCCCCAAAGCCCCGCCGCCACCCCGGCCAGGAAGGCGGTGCCGTAGGCGCTTCCCCGCTCCCCGCCTAGGAGGCGCTCCAGGGGCCTTTCCAGCACCGAGGCCAGGATCCTCCGCCAGAGGGGGCTCCTTGCCCCCCCGTCCATGACGAAGAGCCGCTCCACCCGGTGGCCGCGGGCCTCGAGGACCTCCAGGTGGTGGCGGAAGGCGTAGGCCACCGCCTCCAGGAGGGCCCGCCAGAGGTGGGCCGGGGTGTGGCTCAGGGTGAGCCCCACCACCGTGCCCCGGGCCTCGGGGTCGTGGATGGGGGTCTTCTCCCCCAGGAAGTAGGGGAGGACCACCAGGCCCTGGCTCCCGGGGGGGATCCCCTCCGCCTCCGCGTCCAGCTGGGCAAACCCCACCCCGGGGCGGAAGGCCCCTTGGAACCACTTGAGGAGGCTTCCCGTGGTGGCCATGCACCCGTTGATCACGAAAAGCCCGGGCAGGTCGTGGAAGTCGATGAAGAGCTCGGGGACCGGGGCGAAGCGGTCGATGGCGTAGAGGAAGTCCCCCGCCCCGCCCAGCTTCACCACCGCCTCCCCCGGCTCCTTGAGCCCCGAGGCCAGGGCGGCGGCGATGTGGTCCGCGCTCCCCGCGATGACGGGGAGGCCCTTGGGGAGGCCCGTGGCCCGGGCCGCCTCCCCCGTCACCTCCCCCACCCCCTCGTGGGGCCGGCGCACGGGGCCGAGGCGGTCCGGCTCGAGGCCCACATAGGCCAGCACCTCGGCCAGCCAGGCCTCCGCCTTGGGGTCCCAAAGGCCAGACTCCAGGGCCCAGTTGGCCTCCTGGTAGCGCTCCCCCGTGAGGCGGAAGGCCAGGTGCTCGTAGGAGCCCGAGATCCAGCGGGCCTGGGCGAAGGCCTGGGGCTCGTGCCGCCTCAGCCAGAGGAGCTTGGGGGCCAGGACCTGCTGGTTCCAGGTGGCCCCGGTGCGGGCGAAGAGCCACTGGTTTCCGAAGTGGGCCTCCAGCTCCCGGATCTCCCGCACCGCCCGGGCGTCGTTCTGCTGCAGGGAAGGCCTTAAGGGCCTGCCCTCCCCGTCGTGAAGGACCAGGGCGGGGACCATCCCGGAAAGGCCTATGGCCCTGAGGGAGGCCTTGTCCCGCCCCTCCAGGAGGCGGGCCAGGGTGGCCCTGAGGCCCTGCCACCAGTCCTCGGGGTCCTCCTCGGCGAAGCCCGGGGCCGGGGCACGGAGGGCATGGGGGTGTTCGGCCTCGGCCAGCACCCTTCCCTCCTCGGAGAGGAGGAGGGCCTTCACCCCCGTGGTGCCGATGTCCACGCCCAGGACCATCACCGCCCCCTGGCCTCCCGCACCCGGTCCATGAAGGCCCTGGCCCGCTCGGGGTCCACCTCGTTCCAGGTGACGCCGTCCCGCTTCAGGGCCGTGCCCACGATGACCCCGTCCGCCACCCCCAGGATCTCGGCCACGGTCTCGTGCCGCACCCCGGTGTTGGCCAGAACGGGCACCCCAGGCAGGGCCTCCTTCACCGCCCGGAGGTGTTCCAGGGCCACCCCCTCCCCCGTCATGGGCCCCGAGACCAGGACGGCGTCGGCCAGGCTGGAGAAGACCGCGCTTCTCGCCCGCTCGGGGAGGGTGCGGGCATCCAGTGGAGAGGCAAACTCCGCCGAAACGTTGTAGAGGAGAAAGAGGTCCTCCCGGCCAAGAAGCCGGCGGTAGCGCAAGGCCTCCCCCGCCCGCCCCTGCCAGAGCCCCATGTCCGAGCCGTAGACCCCGGTGAAGATCTCCCGGGCAAAGGCCGCCCCCGTGGCCGCCGCCAGGGCCATGGTGGCCAGGGGGTCCCAGAGGACATCCACCCCGAAGGGGACCCGGATCTCCCCCCGCAGCCGGCCGATCACGTAGGCCATGGTGGCGGTGCTGGCGGGGTCCACCCTAAGCTGGTAGGGACGGTCGTTCTCGTTGCCGAACATCACCGCGTCCACCCCGGCCTCTTGCAGGGCCAGGAGGTCGCGCCGGGCCGCCTCCACGATCCCCTCCAGGTCCCCCTCGTACAGGGGGGTGCCGGGAAGGGCCCGGAGGTGCACCATGGCGATCACGGGCTTGGGGCCAAAGAGGGCTTCAAAGCGCTCCACGCACCACCTCCACGGGTACCAAGGCCTCCAGGGTGGGGTCCTCCAGATCGGTGATCACCCGCTCCAGGGCCGAAAGGGGGGTCACGAAGGCGGGGGCCCGCTTCCCCCACTTGCTCCCGTCCGCCAGGAGCACCGTCTTCCGGCTCACCTCCATGGCCTTCCGCTTCACCGCCGCCTCCTCAAAGGTGTGGTTGGTCACCCCCTCGGGGTCAAAGGCGTCGGCCCCCAGGAAGAAGAGGTCCGCCCGCACCCTTCCCAAAAGCTCCTCCGCCCAGGGGCCCACCAGGCTGAAAAAGCCGTTGCGCACCCGGCCTCCCGCCAAGAGGACCTCCGTCTCCCCCTGGGCCAGGGCCTGGGCGATGGGCAGGTCCAGGGCGATGGCCCTCAGGGGCCGCCCCGAAAGGAGCCGGGCCAGGGCCAGGAGGGTGGTCCCCGAGTCCAGGACCACCGTGGCCCCATCGGGCACGAGAAGGGCTGCCCTTTGGGCGATGGCCTCCTTGGCCTCCCGGTTCCGGGCGAGCTTTTCCGCGTAGGGGGGCTCGGCCTCGGGGGCGATGGCCCCCCCGTGTTCCCGCTGGAGGAGGCCCTGCCGGGCCAGGGCGGCCAGGTCCCGGCGCACCGTGGCCTCGGAGACGCCCAGGCGCCGGGCCAGCTCCTTGGTGCTGAGGCCGCGGTGCTGGCGGAGAAGCTCCAGCAGGTTCTGCCGTCTTAGGGTGGCCAGGGGCATGGGTTTTGCGCAATTGTAATCGTTTATGCTTGCTTTTGTCAAGGGGTTGCCCCGCCTCCCCGGCCCCCGGAGGGGCCAGAGGCCGGGAGGGGGCCCCGCAGGGCCCCCTCCGCGGCAGAGGCAGGGCTAGTTATCCCCGTAGAGGGGGCTTTGGCGGTTCTGCGGGTTGGCCCACCCCTGGCCGAACTGGAAGTCCTGGAGGTTGTTGTCCGTGTCCTTGCCGGAGGGGATCCGCTTCCAGCTGATCTGGCCCAACCCGGTGCTGGACGTGGGGCCGTCCGCCAGGCCCTGGCCCTCGAACTGGCCGCTGGAAGCGAAGCCCACCAGGTCCACCACCTGCCCTCCGGCATCCAGCAAGCGCACGGCCCGGTTGTCGCTTATGCCGGTGGTGTAGGTCTGGTCGGGAGCCACGCCCAGGCTGTAACCCCCGCTGCTGGTGTTGGCGAGCAGGTAGTACTGGCCGGGTTCCAGGGTGACGTTGGCGAGGGTGGCGCGGTCGCTCCAGGTGGAGCCCGTTCCGCTCAACCCCTGCACCTTCCACCCCCCGAGGTTTACGGGGGTACAGGAGCGGTTGAAGAGCTCGATGAACTCGTCGTTGCCGCCACTAGGGCCCCGGAAGCGGAACTCGTTGATGACCACCCGCGCCCCCTCCCCGGCGCAAGGCGGCCGGTCGGGGGCGAGCTCCAGGCGGAGGAGAAGGGGGTTGTGGTCGCTGGAGCGGTAAGGGTCAGGGGCGAAGCGGTCGTCCGGCTTGTTGGCCAAGGTGTAGTCCAGGACCCTGGGCTCCTCGGCGTTGATGGCCCAGGCCAAGGCCCCCCGCACCTGGGCGGAGAGGCTGGGGGTGGCGTAGGCGTGGTCCAGGGCCCCGGAAAGCCCCATGTAGACGTAGGTGTGGTGGCCGGAAAGGAGGGGGACCAGGCCCCGGCCCCTGAGGAGGGCCAGGGGGTCTTCCTCCTCGTAGGCGTTGAAATCCCCAAGCACCACCACGTCTGGGTCCACGGCCTTCAGGGTGTCCACCCAGCCGGCCAGGGCCTGGGCCTGGGCGGTGCGGCGGCGGTTCCAGCACCCCTGGCCGGTGTCGGGGTCGGAGGGGTCGCAGCCTCCCTTGCTCTTCAGGTGGACGCTCACCGCGGTGAAGACCCCCCCGGTGGCCTTGTCCCGGAAGGCCTGGGCCAGGGGGTAGCGCTCAAAGGTGGGGCTTTGCAGGGCCTTGGGGGCGCCCACGGGCTCCACCCGGGCGGGCTTGTAGATGAAGCCCACCTTGATGGCGTCGCACCCTAGCCCCCCTTCGGGATCGGGGACGTAGGCGTAGGTGCCGGGGCCCAAGGCGGCGTTCAAGGCGTCCACCAGGGCCTGGATGGCCGTGGCGCCGTTGTTTTGCACTTCCTGGAGGGCCACCACGTCGGCGTCCAGGGCGGTGAGGGCCGCCACCAGCTTGGCCCGCTGCCGCTCCAGCTCCTGCTGGCTGGTGGCCCCGCGCCGGTCCAAGGGGGTAGTGCACCCCGGGGGGGTGAAGGTGCCGGAAAGGGTGGTGAACCAGTTGTAGAGGTTGAAGGAGGCCACCCTGAGGCCTGGCCCAGAAGGTGGGGCGGGCCTGGGGTTGGCCGCCTGGAAGGTGGGGGCCTGGGTGGGCTGGAGGCGGTAGGCACCATAGCGCCACTCCAGAACCCCTTCGGCCGCCACCAGGCGGTCCCCCACCCTCAGGGTGCCCCCCTGGGGCAGGTAGGGGATGGGGCTGGGGTTTTGCCGGGTGGAGGCGTCGTCCAGGACCAGGGTATGCCCGGGGTAGGGTGGGGTGTTGGGATCCAGGCGGGTGGCGGGATCCCCGTCGGCGTTGGGGTGGACCAGGCGGCTTGGGGCCAGGGTAAGCTCGCCGAAGCGGCCCAGGTTGTAGACCTCGGTCACCGTGAGGCCCGAAAGGCGCACCCGCATCCCCTCCAGGGCCTCGAGGTCCTGGGCGGGCAGGCTAAGGGAGACCGCCTGGGGAAGGCCCGCCTCCCCGCAGACCGCGTGGCCGCTGAGGCGGAGCTGGGTCAGGGTGCCCAGGGTGTCCCCGCTGGCCGCATACTCGGCCACCTGGCCCACCACCTGCACGTACTGGCCCGGGGTTAGGGAGAGGCTAGTGTTGCCGTAGTAGACAAAGAGGCCATCGGAGGTGGCGGGGTCCCCATCCCCCCTTGGGTCTTGCAGGAAGAAGCCCTGGAGCCCGGGGAAGAAGGCGGTCACCACCCCCCGCACGGCCACGGTCTGGCCCTCAAGGGGGCTACGGGCCCCCCGGCCCTGGACCTCGTAGGCGGCCTTCAGGGGCGCCCCCGGGGCAGGGCAGGCGTACTCGGGGGCAGGGACGAAGGGCCGCTCCAGGACCACCTCGGCCCCGTCGGTGCGGAAGGCCTCCTCCCTGGACAGGACCTCCTGTCCCCCTACCCGGGCCCGGAGGAGGAGGCGGTAGCCCAAGCCCCTGGGGAGGTGGAGGCCACCCCGCCAGGCGCCCCCTTGGGGGAAGAGGGCCACCTGGTAGCGGTTTCTCAGGTCCAGGGGCCTGAGGGCCTGGGGCACCAGAGGGGTTTCCGGGGTGATCTCCGCCAGGAGGGCCTCGGTGCCCTCGGGAGCCCCCGTGACCGCCAGGGCCACCCGGGCCAGGTCGGGGCCAGGCTCGATGGTCACCGGGGTTTCCGGCTCCAGCACCGCCAGGGCCAGGCTCTCCTGGGCCGCAAGGCGGGCACTGTTCTCCACCCGGACGCTCACCGTGTAGCTGCCCGAAGCGGTATAGGTGTGGACCAGTTCCCGCACCGCCTGCCGCCCGGAGAGGGCCACCTCCTCCCTGGCCCCATCCCCCCATTCCACGGCCAGCCGGCTAAGGACCACCCCCCGGTCCTGGGGGTTGGGGTCTTCCGCCTCCACCCGCAGGGTGTAGGCCTGGCCCCTCTCCACCTGAACAGGGCCCACGAGCCGCACCCGGGGAGGCTCGTGGGCCACCTCCCCAAGCCGCACCCGCACGGAACGGGGGGTTTCGGAGAGGTCCACCTGGGCCGTCCCCTGGCGGAGGAGCATCCCCGAGGGGTCCCTGGCCTCCACCAGGAGGCTTACCCCCCGGCCCGTGGGCACCCCCTGCAGGAGGCCCCGCCCCCCAGGCAGGGCAGCCATGGCCCCGGCCGCCTTGGCCAGATAGGCTTCCCCAGGGGCAGGGTTCTCCACCTCCACCTCCAGATCGGAGGTGAGGCGGTACATCCGCAGGCGCACCTCCTGCCCTGGCACCACCCGCTTGCGCTCGTGGGCCTTGTAGAGCACGATGCCCCCGGGCGCGTCCAGGCCTCGGGCGATGAAGGTATGCTCCCCCTGGGGAAGGCGGACCCGGGCGGTCCAGACCTCCCCCTCCCGGGCCACGGGATAGGGGGTGCCGTTCACCTCCAAGGTGACCGCCTGCACGGTGTCTGGAACGTTCAGCACCCGAACAGGGGTTTCCCCCCCAGTGGAGGAACGCTGGCCCGTGCAGGCCGCCAGGAGGCCCACCGTCCATAGCCACAACCAACCCACCTTGCGCATATGGGATCCTCCGGACTACCGCAACCCCTCGGCCAGCCGCACCAGCCAGGCCCTTGAAGGCCCTTCCTTCCCCGTGATGGCGAAGTCGTTGTCGTCGACGATGGCCAGGGTCCTGCCGTCCTCCAAGAGGGCCAGGCCCTCCAGCTTGTCCGTGTCAAAGGCGGGGAAGCGCCAGGTCTCCAGGAGAAGCCGCCTTGGGGCCAGGCGGATGCCCAGGGCGGCGTAGTCCGTGCCCGCCCTGTCCAGCTCGGGGCTTGCCCCCTTGGGATGGGCCAGGAGGTCCGTGGCCTGGGCGAAGTCCACCAGGTAGACCCGGGCCCCGCCCTCGGCCCGCTCCAGGAGGAGGATCTTCTCCCCATCCACCCAGGTGGCGGCGGAGTACTTCATGTCCCGGGGGCGGTTGGGCTTGGGGTAGTCCTTGGGGTCGGAGAAGGGCACCAGGTACATCCCCGTCACCCGGACCCGCTCGGGGTCGGAGACGTCCAGGCGGACCGCCCGGGCCACCAGGCTGGCGTCGTAGGCGGGGTCGCGGGTGGAGCCGATGGGGCTTTGCAGGACGGCCCAGGCCGTCTTCCCGTCCCCGGAGAGGGCCAGGTTCTCCAGGCCGCGGTTGTTGCGGCGCAGGGCCAGGACCTTGGGGAGGATGTCCCGCACCGGGTAGCGGGCGGAGAAGCGCACCCCTTCGGGGGTATAGCGGACCAGGAGGCGGCCTCGAGGGTCCACGTAGAGGAGGGAGGGGGAGTTCTCCTCCACCAACAGGTACCCCTTACCCCCCGGCAGCACGGCCAGGTCCTCGGTGTCCACCCCGCTCGGGTCTAGGGGCAGCTTCTCCTTGCAGTCGGCGGCGGCAAAGGGGATGTCCTCCTCCTCCCGGTTGGGCAGGCCCGTGAGGGGGGAGCCGCCCGGGGTGCGGAGGAGGAGGGGGGCCTCGAGGCGGATGGCCCTCCCCGCCTCATCCAGGCGGAAGGGGACCAAGGCCGGGGCGAAGCGGGGCAGGGGGAAGAACTTCCCCCCCGGGCAGTCCCCGTTGGGCCCCCGGTCCGTGAGGCCCAGGAAACGCCCACCCCCCAGGTAGGCAAGCCCCGAGCCGATGGCGGGCCGATCGGCCACGGGCCAGCCCCGGCGCAAGGCCTCCTGCACCTCGGCCTCCCGCAGGTGGGGGTTCAGGGCCCGGATGGGGGTGGGGGGCAGGGCGTAGGGCCCCACCACCTGGACCTCCCCTGCCCCGGGGGCCTGGCCCTGGGCTCCCAGAAGGGCCAAGAGGGATAGCGTCCAAAAAAGCGGGCTGGGCTTTCTCATAGGTACCACCCGGGGGGATGGTACGGGAAGCCTGTCAATCCCTGGTCAGGGAGCCAAACCCCCTGCCCGAGGCAGGGGGTATCCCGGGGCGGGGGGCTACCGGGCGGGGCAGCCTAGGGGCGGGTTGGGGTCACCGGGGGCCACCTCCACCCGGTAGGCGTCGGGCTGGGGAAGGGGCCTCAGGAAGGTCCCCACCCCCTCTGCCCCCCGGGCCAGGCGGACCGTGTACTGGGGCCCCCCAAAGAGGGGAAGGGCGTTATAGGTGCGGCAGCGGAGGGAAAACCCCCGGGCCTCCAGCTGGGCGCGGAGGCGCTCCCCCAGCTCCTCCAGGGAGTAGGCCCGGTAGGAGGAGTCCGGGGGAAAGCGGAACTCGGTGACCTCCACCGGGCCCTCCCCCTCCCGGGCCAGGAGGACCCCGTCGGGCACCACCAGGCCAAAGCGACGGGAAACCTCCAGCTCGGGCACGGGCCGGGGGCGCAGGCCCCCAGGAGGGCCGCCAGGGCAAGGACCGCAAACCTCATGGACCTTACCTCCTTCAACCCTTCAGGGTAGAGGCGCATGGCCCCTCTGGCCTTTAGGTTGGGTTGAGCCTTCCCTGACCCCGGGCTGACCCAAACCTTCCACTGACAAACCCCCCCTAGGCTTCCCCTTGGAGGTGAAGCCGTATGAAAAACCTCCTTCCCCTCCTCACCCTCCTGGCCTTCCTTGGGTACCTGGCCTCCCCCCGGGGGGCAGGCCAGGGGGAGGCCACGCCCGCCTTGGAGCTGGTGGGCTGGGCCCTCCTGCCCGCGGACACCTTTGCCCCCGGCCCCCCGAGCGGGGCCTACCGGGAGACCCCGGGCTTCCGTTCCCCTAGCCCCGCCTTTGCCGGCCAGCCCGTCCAGGGCTTCAGCGCCATCCAGCGGGGGCCGGTGGCGGGCACCTACTGGGTCCTCTCCGACAACGGCTTCGGCAGCAAGGCCAACAGCCCCGACTACCTCCTCCGCCTCTACCTGGTGCGGCCCGAGCCCAAGACGGCCCAAGGCGGGGAGGGGGGCGTGGAGGTCCTGCGCCACGTGCAGCTTCGCGACCCCTTGCGCAAGGTGCCCTTCCCCATCCTGAACGAGGGCACGCGGGAGCGCCTCCTCACGGGGTACGACTTTGACCCCGAGTCCTTCGTCATCGGCCCGGACGGGAGCCTGTGGGTGGGGGATGAGTTCGGCCCCTACCTCCTCCGCTTCGGCCCGGATGGGGTCCTCCTGGACCCCCCCTACCCCACCCCCGACTTCGGCCAGGGCAAGGACCCGGCCAAGGACCAGGTGCGGGCCCCCCAGAACCCGGCCCTCCTCCTCAACCCCCCGGCCCCTGGGCAGGCCTATCCCGCCAACCTGGCCACCTCCCGGGGGTTTGAGGGCATGGCCATCAACCCGGGCAAGACCCGCATCTACCCCATGCTGGAGGGGGCGGTGGCGGGGGACCCGCCCGGGACCCTGCGCATCTACGAGTTTGACCCCGCCGCCCGGCGCTACCTGGGCCTGGCGGGGCTCTACCGCCTCGAGGACCCCGCCCACGCCATCGGGGACATCGTGGCCGTGAACGAGGAGGAGTACCTGGTCATCGAGCGGGACAGCCGCCAGGGGGACGAGGCCCGGTTCAAGCGGGTCTACCTGGTGAACCTGAAGCGCAAGGACGCCCAGGGCTTCGTGAGCAAGGAGCTCCTGGTGGACCTCCTGAACCTGCGCGACCCCAGGGGGCTTTCCCCCTTCAGCCGGGGCGGGGCCTACCGCTTCCCCTACTTCACCATTGAGGCCGTCCTCCCCCTGGACGGGGAGACCCTCCTCCTGGTCAACGACAACAACTACCCGGCCACGGGCGGGCGGGGGGCCGGGGTGAAGGACCCCAACGAGTTCATCTGGATCCGCTTGGCCAAGCCTCTGAACCTAGACCCAGCCCTCAAGCGGTAAGCGAAGACACCCCCTGTGGGGCCCCCGAAAGGGGCCCCCGGGCTTTTCCTACATTAAGGATCCCCTGCCGGTTCCCATCCTCCCGCGGGGTTGAAGGATCCAGCCAGACATCATGGGCGAAACCGATTGACGCGCTCCTGACACGGACCCCATAGCCTCGGAACCGTGAAGGGGAAAAGCGTCCTTACCCTTGCGCTCTTGGTGGGATCTGCCCTGGCCCAGGGCACCCTTACCCTCTACACCTCGGAGGTCCTGGCTGACGTGAACGCCCTGGTGGAGGCCTTCCGTGCCCGGAACCCCGGGGTCCAGGTCCAGGTCTTCCGCTCAGGCACGGGGGAGGTGGTGGCCAAGCTGCGGGCGGAACTGGAGGCGGGCAACCCCCAACCCGACCTGCTCTGGTTCGCCAACGAGGACTTCCTCAAGGAGCTTGGGGCCAAGGGCCTCCTCCGCCGGGTGCCGCCCACGGTTCCGGGCTACCCCGTGCAGTACGCCCCGGGAGGGGGGCTCTACCACGAGGTGCGCCTCCTCTACAACATCCTGGCCGTGAACACGCAAAGGGTGCGGACCCCACCCGCCCTCTGGCGGGACCTCCTAAGGCCGGAGTACCGCAACCTCCTGGCCATGCCCGACCCCAACTTCTCCGGGGCCGCCTTGGCCACGGTGGGTACCCTGGCAGAGCGGCTAGGGATGGGCTTCTTCGCCCAGCTAAAGGAGCAGGGCCTCCGGATAGAGCAGTCCAACCCCGTGCTCCAGCAGAAGCTGGCCCGGGGGGAGTACGGCCTCGCCATCACCACCGACTTCGGGGTGCGGCAGGAGATCGCCCGGGGAGCCCCCCTGGCCGTGGTCTATCCCCGGGACGGGGCCATCCTGGTGCCCACCCCCGTGGCCGTGGCCTCCTGGAGCAAGAACCCCGAACTGGCGGTGCGCTTCCTCAACTTCCTCCTCTCCCCCGAGGCCCAGAGGATCTTCGCCGAGAGGGGGTACTACCCGGTGATGCCCGGGGCTCCTAGACCCCAAGGAGCTCCCGAACAGGTGGTAGGGCTCAAGGCCCGGTTCGCTGACAGCGCCACCCTGGAGCGGTTCAACACCCTTTTCGGCCTACGGCGGTGAAAACCCTCCCCCTTCTGCGCATATTCCTTTGGGGCTTGGCCTTGGCCCTGGCCCTGCCCCTCTTCCTCCTTTTTCTCCGCGGCCTCCCTACCTTCCCCCGGACCCTGCAGGACCTGGACGTGGTCCTGCAAAGCTTGGCTTTGGCGGGTGCGGGCACCCTGCTCACCCTGCTTCTCGCCCTGGCCTTAGCCGCATGGGGCCTCCTGGGCCGGGTGGGCCGGGGATGGGAGGGGCTCCTCCTCCTGGGCTACCTGGTCCCCCCCTTCGTGACGGGGATGGGGGTGCTCTTCAGCCTGGAGGGGATAGGGATGGAGGCCTATGGGGCCCCAGGAATCCTCCTGGCCTGGACCCTGCACTACACCCCCCTGGCCTACCTCCTCCTCAAGCCTCAGGTGCGGGTGGCCCTGGGCCTTCTAGGGGCAGCCCGGGTGCACGGGGTGGTGGGGGTGAGGGCCCTCAGGGTCTTCCTCCCCCCCCTCCTGCCCCCCCTTCTGGCCGCAGGGGGGGCCCTGTACCTGGCCCTTTTGGGCAACTTCGGGGTGCCCGCGGTGCTGGGCCTCCCCGAAAGGGTCTATGTCCTTCCCACCCTGGCCTACGCCCGCCTCATGAGCCCCCTGGCCCAAGACCCCTTGGGGGAGGCGGCGGCCTTGGGCATCTGGTTGGCCCTCCTGGCCCTTCCCGCCCTTCTCCTCTCCCGCCCCCCCCTCCTGGAGGCCCAAGAACCCCTCCTCCCGCCCCCCAGGCCCATCTACCGCCACCTCTTTGCCCTCTACGCCCTTCTGGCCCTGGCCCTAACCCTGCTCGGCCTCGTGCGGGAAGCCCTACAAAACCCCTATACCGGGGCCCTGGACCCGGCCTTCGGGGAGGCCCTAGCCCTACCCTTGGTCCAGAGGGGGCTCCGCAACTCCCTCCTCCTGGCCCTCGCCACCACGGGCCTTCTCCTCCTCCTGGCCCTGGCCCTCCGGCCCTTTCCCCAGGCCCTGGGGCGGCTTAGGAGGGTCCTGGACCTCCACTACCTGCTTCCCGGCACCCTCCTCGGCCTGGGGCTCATCCTCCTCCTGGGCCCCACGCCCCTCTACGGCACCCCGTGGATCCTGTTCCTGGCCTACCTCCTCAACTTCGCCGCCCTGGCCCTGCGGGCTCTGGAGGGGAGCGTGCGGGTGGAGGGGGCGGTGTGGGCGGGGCGGGTCCACGGGCTTGGGGCGTGGCGGGCCTGGCTCCGCCTAGGCTACCCCCTCCTCCTCCCTTCGGCCTTCGCCGGCTTCTTCCTCATCTTCCCCCTGGCCTTCGCCGAGATCACCCTGTCTGCCCTCCTCTACGCCCCCGGGGCGGAGACCGTGGGGGTGGCGGTCCTCTCGGCCCTGAACGGGGGGCTTTACCGGGAGGCTGCGGCCCTAGGCCTCCTGCTCATGGCCCTATCCGCTACCACCCTTTTGGGGAGGCCAAGGTGGTGAGGCTGGAAGGCCTGAGCAAGCGCTATCCCCGGGGAGGCGGGGTGGAGGGGGTGGACCTGGAGGTGGGGGAGGGGGAGGTCCTCGTCCTCCTGGGGGCCTCGGGGAGCGGCAAGACCACCCTGCTCCACCTGGTGGCGGGCCTCCTCCTCCCTGACCGGGGCCGGGTGTACCTGGGGGGGAAGGAGGTCACCCACCTGCCCCCAGAGCGGCGCCAGGTGGGCTATGTCTTTCAGGACCAGGCCCTGTGGCCCCACCTCACCGCCCTGGAACACCTCCTCCTGGTCATGCCAAGGCCCGACCGCAAAGAGGCCCTCGCCCTCCTGGAACGGGTAGGGCTTCTGGACCACGCGGGGAAGCGTCCAGGGGAGCTCTCCGGGGGGCAGCGGCAGCGGGTGGGGCTGGCCCGGGCCCTGGCCCGCAGGCCCAAGGTTCTCCTGCTGGACGAGCCCTACAGCGCCCTGGACCCTGTGCTGCGGGAGGAACTCCGGCTGGAGGTGCGGGTGCTCCTCAAGGAGATGGGGACCACGGCCCTCCACGTGACCCACGACCCGGAGGAGGCCATGCTCCTGGCCGACCGGGTGGGGGTGATGGCGGAGGGGAGGCTCCTCCAGGTGGGCTCCCCCGAGGAGGTCTACGAGGCCCCAGGCTCCCTGGCGGCCTTCCTGGCCCTGGGCCGGGCCAACCTCCTTCCCCAGGACGGGGAGGTCCTGGCCTTCCGCCAGGAGTGGGTGCGGGAGGGAGGGGAGGTGGAGGCCCTGGTTCTGGAGCGGCGGACCCTCAGGGGGGAGGTCCTCTGCCGGGTCCACCTCCCCTGGGGGGAGGCCTGGGTGCGCCTCGAGGCCCGGCCCGGGGAACGGGTGGGACTGGGCTTCACCCGCCTCCTGCGCTTCCCCCAAGGATAGCGTCCCCTAGCTCGGCAGCCAAGGCCCTCAGGGCACCTTCCCGCTCCCAAAGGACCACTCCCTCTCGCAAGGCCACCGGGGCCAGGCCCCAGGCCCCCCGGAGGCTTTGCCGGACCTCCTCCAGGGTGTACGGGAAGACCTCCACCCCCCGCACCCCTTGGGGGCGGTAGCGGAGGAGCCGCTCGGGGAAGGGCAAGGGGGTGTGGGCCAGGAGGACCAGGAGGTCCGCGTCGCTGAAGGCCGTGGCCTCCCCCCGGGCCAGGGAACCGAAGAGCACCACCCCCAGGACCTCGGGCCACTCCTGTAGGCTTTGGGCTGCCCGCCGGACCTCCTCCAGCCTGGCCTTGGGGTCAAAGGGAAAGATCCGCGTCACATCCGGGCCTCCACGAAGCGAAGGATCTCCTCGGCCAACCGCAGGGCCTCCTGGGCCTCGAGGCGGGTGTAGTGGCGGGCGGCGGGCCCAGCGGGGTGGGCGTCGGGGTAGCGGGTGGGTATGTAGTACTTGTCCAGGACCTTGGCCGCTTCCAACAGGGCCTCGGGGGGTTCCACCCCTTCGGGCAAGCCGGATAGGAGATCCAGGATGGAGTGGCCCCAGGCCACCTGCCCCTTGGAGAGGTGGAGGCCCTTGAGGGCCGCCTCCGCCGACTGCTGGGCAGCGAAGCAGGCCCAGGCGTAGTCCCCTAGGTCCAGGCTTCTTTGGGCGTGTCCCAGGTTGTGCCTGGCCTGCTCCAGCCAGTCCCGGGCCCGGTTCATGCCGCCATTTTACCGGCCTGACCGCCCTCTGATGGGCCTCCCCCACCCTAGGGATGGGAGGTGAAGGGGATGAAGGGGCTTCTTGGGTTTGTGGTGGCGGCGGGCCTGTCCCTGGCCCAAGCCCCCATCACCCTCCAGTACTGGCACATCAACACCGAGGTCTTCGGCCTGCCCGCCCTTAGGGAACTCATCCGGGAGTTTGAGCGGCGGAACCCGGGGATCAAGGTGGAAGAGCGCTACAATCCCAACGCCTACACCGGCCTGCTGCAGAACCTCCAGGCGGCCCTGGCAGCGGGCAACCCCCCAGACGTGGTGCAGATGGGCTACCTCTACACCCGCTACGCCGCCAAGAACCTGCCCTACGTGCCCATAGACGAGCTGGCCAAGCGCTACGGCGGGGAAAGGCACCTTCGCCGCTTCGCCCCTAACGTCCTGGCCCTGGGCCAGGTGGACGGGGTCCTGGTGGGGATGCCCTACTCCCTTTCCAACATCGTGGCCTACTACAACGCCGACCTCTTCCGCCGCGCCGGCCTGGACCCTGACCGTCCCCCCGCCACCTGGGAGGGGTGGCGGCGGGCTGCCCGGCAGATCAAGGAACGCACAGGCAAGTACGGCATCTACCTCATCCTCCTGGACGACAACTGGGCGGTGGAGGCCCTCATCCGCTCCAACGGGGGAACCCTCCTCCGCTGCGAAGGGGGGTTCTTCCGCACGGGCTTGGACAGCAAGGAGGCCGCCGAGGCCTTGGGGATGTGGGCGGGCTTGGTCCGGGAAGGGCTCGCCCTGGGGGTGCCCCTTCAGCAGGGGGAGCAGGCCTTCCTAGCAGGGGAGGCCGCCAGCTTCATGACCACCATCGCCCGCCGGGCCGGGCTCCAGGAGCAGACCCGGGGGCGGTTTGAGCTCCGGGCGACCCGCTTCCCCACCTTCGGGGGCAAGCCCCCGGCCCTGCCCAGCGGGGGGAACGTGCTCATGGTCTTCAGCCAGGACCCCAAGAGGCAGGAGGCGGCCTGGAAGTTCATCCAGTTCCTCACCAGCCCCGAGGGGTTCACCCTCTGGACCAAGGGGACAGGGTACGTCCCCCTTCTCCCCGAGCTCATCCGCGACCCCCGGTACCTGAAGGACTTTGTGGAGAAGAACCCCATCCAAAGGGTAGCGGTGGAGCAGCTCCCCTTCACGGCTCCCTGGACCGGCTTCCCCGGCCCCAACGGCCTTGCCGCCAGCCAGACCCTCTTCCGGGCGGTGCAGAAGGCCTTGGCGGGCCAGGCCACCCCTGAGGCAGCCCTCAAGGAGGCGGCGGCGGAGATCAACCGCCTGATCGGGACGGAGCGGTGCAGGGAGTAGGGGCGGCCAGGGGCTTGGGCCAAGGGGGCCGGAGGAGGCAGGCCGACCTCGAGGCCCTCCTCCTCCTGGCCCCAGGCCTCCTACTCCTCCTCGTCTTCGTCTACTGGCCCCTCCTCTACAACCTCTGGCTGAGCCTCCACGACTGGAACCTGGTGCGGCCCAAGGCCGAGTTCGTGGGGCTTGCCAACTACCGCCTCCTCCTCCAGGACCCCCTCTTCGGCCAGCTCCTCCGGCAAAGCCTCCTCTACATGGGCCTGGCCCTCCTGGGCAACTTCCTCCTCCCCCTGGGCCTGGCCCTCCTGACCTTGCAGGTGAAGGGGCGTTGGGCCGAGCTGTACCAGGCCCTCCTCTTTGCCCCCACGGTGGCCGCGGTCTCCGTGGCCGCCCTGGTGTGGCTGTACCTCTACCTGCCCGCCGCCGGACCCCTGGCCAAGGGCCTGGCCGCCCTGGGGCTTCCTGCCCCAAACTTCCTGGCGGACCCCCGGTACGCCCTTCCCGCCATAGCCCTGGTGGCCAACTGGAAGTTCCTGGGCTTCCACTACCTCATCGCCCTGGCGGGGCTCAAGGCCCTCCCCCGGGAGGTCCTGGAGGCCGCCCGGGTGGATGGGGCCCAGGGCTGGCCCCTCCTGCGGCACGTCCTCCTCCCCCTCCTCTTCCCCACCCTCCTTTTCCTCCTCCTGAGCGCCCTGGCCAGCGCCCTGGACTACGCCTTCGTGCCCGTGGAGGTCATGACCCAAGGGGGGCCCTTCGGCCACACCTCCCACCTCATGTACGCCGTCTACCAGGAGGCCTTCCGCTTTTTCCGGGCCGGGGTGGCCGCGGCCCAGGCCGTCCTCCTCACCCTGGGGCTTGGGGCCCTCATCCTGGGGCAGCTCTACCTGTTGGGCCGGAGGGGGTATGGGTAGGCGGCTCCTTCCCCACCTCCTGCTCCTTCTGGCGGCGGGGCTCACCCTCCTCCCCTTCGCCTACCAGGTGGGCCTGAGCCTAACCCCGCCCCAGGCCCTCTTCACCAGCCCCTGGCCCTTCGCCCACCCCCTGACCCTGGAGAACTACCGGGTGGTCCTGGAGAAGCTCCCCTGGGCCCGGTACACCCTGAACACCCTGGCCTTCGCCCTGGGCTCGGCCCTGGGCCAGGTCCTCCTGGGGGTCCTGGCCGGGTATGCCTTCGCCTTCCGGCGGCCGCCCCTGGGGGGGTTCTTCTTGGGCCTTTTCGTCCTCAGCATGCTGGTCCCCTTCGTGGTCACCTACCTGCCGAGCTACCTCCTGGTGGCCCGCCTGGGCCTCCTCAACACCTTCCCGGGCCTCATCCTGCCCATGCTCACCGCGGGGTACGCCGCCTTCCTCCTCCGGCAGCACTTCCTGGGCTTTCCCAGGGAGATCCTCGAGGCGGCCATCGTGGACGGGGCGGGGACCAAGGACCTCCTCCTCCGGGTCCTCCTCCCCGCCAACCGCCCCACCCTCCTGGCCCTTTTCCTCACCCTCTTCATCGGGGCCTGGAACCAGTTCGTCTGGCCCATGCTGGTGGCCAACCGGCCGGAGATGTACGTGCTCACGGTGGCCGTGCAGCGCTTTGCCGGGGGGGAAGGGTCCAACGCCTGGGGGCCCCTCATGGCGGCCTCCGTGCTGGCCACCCTGCCCACCCTGGTCCTCTTCCTCCTCTTCCACCGGAGGATTCTGGAAACCCTTATGGAAGGAGGCGTGCGGGGATGAGGGTGCTCTTTTTCGGCGACGTGGTGGGGGAGCCGGGGGTAAGGGCCCTGGAGCGGGAGTTGCCCCGGCTGAGGCGGGAGCTGGAGCCCGACTTCGTGGTAGCCAACGGGGAGAACCTGGACCTCACGGTCCCCGAGCTGGGGAAGGCGGGCATGCGGCCCGAGAGCGTGGAGCGCCTGGTGCGCCTGGGGGTGGACGCCCTCACGGGGGGGAACCACTCCTTTGACCCGCCGGAGGCGGAGATGGTCCTGGGGCACGCCCGGGTCCTAAGGCCCCTCAACTATAGCCGCCACGCCCCCGGCAAGGGAAGCCTCCTCCTGCGCAAGGGGGGAAGGGAGCTTTTGGTGGTGAACCTGGCCGGCCGGAGCGCCCTGCCCCTGGCGGGGGATCCCCTCGAGGCCCTGGAGGCCCTCCTGGAGGGGTAGCGGGAGGTGCCGGTCCTGGTGGACTTCCACTCCGAGTCCGTGTTCGAGAAGCTGGGGTGCACCTACCTCTTTGACGGGCAGATCTCCGCCCTCCTCGGCACCCACACCCACGTGGCCACCCAGGACGCCCGCGTCCTGCCCAAGGGGACGGCCTACGTTTCCGACGTGGGCATGGTGGGGGCGGATGGGGGCTACCAGGGGTACGAGCCCGACTTCCTGGTGGAGGCCCTGAGGCGCAGGCTTCCCCCCAAGGGCCTGGCCCTCAGGCCGGCCTCGGGACCCCTGCGGGTGAGCTACATCTTCCTGGAGCTCGAAGGCAAAAGGGCCAGGGCCATCCGTCACGCGTCCGAGATCCTGGACTGAAAACCAAAACCCAACCCCTCAGCGCACCCGCACCCGGTAGCACACCTCCCCTTCCCCACCGGGACCCAGGCTCCCCACAAGAACCCGGACCACCCCTCCCACAATCTCCCCCGCATCCCCGTCCTGGGCCGCGGTCAGGAAGGAGGTGGTGCCCCCTTGCACCCAGCGGATGGCCCGGTTCCCATAGTCCCCCACGCTGCTCTCGGGATTGGTGAAGAAGGGGACCGGGTCGGTTAGGGTAAAGCTCCCCACGGGGGAAGTGCCTAGGTTGCGGTAGGCGATGCAGTACTCCAGGATGTCCCCCGGCCTCCCCTGTCCCGTGGTGCCCAAGGGGGTGCCCTGGGTCACGTTGCGCACCCGCTTGCTGAGGCGCACCTCTCCCCCCACCACCTGGAGGGTATCCGTGAGGCCATCCACCTCCTGAACGGAGGCCAGGTTGGCCCAGGTGAGGGTGGCCTGCACCAGGGCCACGTCCACAGCCCCCTGGGGCTCCCCCGCGGGGACCAGGGCCCGCACCTCGAGGGCGCAGGCCCTCAGGCTCCCATCGGGCTCCCGGGGCCAGGTGGGGCCCACGGCCAAGCTGGCCGGGAAGGGGGTCCAGCCCTCCCCCGGGTCAAAGGAGCCGTTGCAGTTCGCATCCAGCCGCACCTGGTAGGCGTAGCGGGGCGGGGAGGCCAGGGAAAAGACCACGCTCCCCAGGGTGCCGGGCCGGTAGCTGTGGGCGAAGGTGTAGACCCCAGGGGAGCCCGTCTGCCCCGAGCCATCCGGGTAGAGGCGGCTTTCCCGCACCGCGCCAAAGTTGCGGACCAGGGTGCTTCCCGCCAGGTTCGAGGCCGCCCCCAGGGCCACCTGGGCCCCAGGGGAGGAAGGGCTTGCAGCCTGGGACCAGGAGGTTACCCTCTGCGCCACGCTCCCGTCGTTCCAGCCCGTGGCCGGGCGCAGGGGGTGAGAGAGGACCACACTCCCCCAGGAGGCGGGCAGGTAGAGGCGGTAGAACCCAGCCCCATCCGTGAGGGCGGTGCGGAGGTTCGCCCCGTCCGTGGCCCGTACCTCCACGCCGCCCACGCCTCCTTCCCCGCCGTTTTGCAGGGCGTCGTTGGCCACACCCCCACCCAGGCCGTCGTCCCAGAACACCCGGCCCTCCACCAGGCTACCCTGGAAGAGGCCAAAGAGGAGGCCCTGGACGTTGCCGCTCACATTCACGGAAAGGCTTCCCCCGGGGGGCGTGACGAAAAGCCAGCCCGAAGGGGGGGTGGGGGTGAGGTCCGAGGTAGAGCTGTTATTGTCCACCAGCAGGGTGTAGCTCCCCGGCATAACCCCCTGGAACCCAAAGGCCCCGCTCCCCGGGTCCACCTGGGCCGTGGCCACCACAGTGCTTCCTTGGACCAGCTTCACCCAGATCGTGGCCCCATCCGACCAGTCCTCGGCGGGGTCCCGCATCCCATTGGGCTGGCGGTCGTGGTAGACGAACCCCGCTACGGTAAAGCCGTTGTTGTTGCGGCCCACGCTGGTAATCCTGCCCGCAACCTCATCGGTGTCCACAGTGGGCAACCACCCCAGGCACCGCCCTTGGGCCTGGTTGCTGGTGGTGGGCTCCCAACAGGCCGAGGTGTGGGTGTCCTGGCCGTTAGGGGTCAGGCTGATGGACTGGCCAGGACCCACAGAAACCAGGTTGGCCTGGTAGCTGGCGTCCCACAGGTGGCGTGGGTAGTAGTTCTCGGAAAAGCTACCCCAGGCCACATAGTCCACCAGGCGAAGCTGTGCATCGTAAAGCCAAAGGTCATCCCCACTGTCGTTCAGGCGGGGTTGGGTTTGGGCTAGGTAGAACTGGTAACGCGCTCCAGGGGCATTCCGTTCTGTTGAGGGACTTCCCACCCAAACTACCAGGTACTCTCCCGGCCCCAAAACGGTGCCTGAGGGGAAGGAAAAGGGCGTGTTGGAACCGGTGATGGAGCCAGTACCATCCAAGAGATTGGGCAAGTTAATCAAAATATTACCATCCATGAGGCGAAAGCCTGTAAGGTCCACCGGACTGGAGCCCGCGTTGTAAAGCTCAATGAACTCATCCACATCTCCTGAACGTTGGCGGAAAAGGAGCTCATTGATCACCAGTTGCCCAGACAAGGGAGATGCTTGGTATGTCAAACCCACAGGGGTGGTTTGGTTGACCCTGTAAGGAAGTACGTTAAGGGTTTGGATAGCATTCCCAGTGGTTACTTGAGCCCAAGAGGGTACTACCACAGTTACTTGGTAAGTTCCCAAATCCACACCCGCAGCGAAGGAACCAGAGTTGCTTGTAGTCAGGGTACGGTTTTCAGGACCGGTCAGGTTCACGGAAATACCCGGTAAGGGGGGCTCACCGGCATCCCAGATGCCGTCCGCATCTAAGTCCAAAAAGACGCTACCGCGTAGCATGCCGAACAAAAGGCCGCAGGTTTGGGGTCGTGTAGAGGGCACAAAAACCGTGTTCAAAAACATCCGCCTCCCATTATAGGAAGGCAGGTTGTTATCGTTATAATTGTGACCGCCAAGGTAAAACACCATTCCACCGGCTCCAGAAAAGTGCTTGGAAGCTGTAGCCTGGTAATACGTGGTACCCGACAAAACGGCCAGGGCATGGGGATGGGCGTTGTTCTTTAGGGAACCCACCACCCTCCAGTCTTCCTCTGAGCCTCCCGGATTCGGGTCTAAAGTCCCCGTGAACTGGCTGAAGTGCAAGTCGGGGTTAGGATATGACAGAACTAGATTTCTGTTATCTATCTGCATATTTCCGTTTATTTGGAAACTGTATTGATTTTCGTACCAGAAAATGGCTTGACATTGGGCCATGAGGTTGCCGCCACTGCTAACAAAATCGCCAGCTCCAGGAATGGGGGTGGTGGTATGGGGAGCTGTGTGCAATGTGAAACAGCTATTAGAGCTTAGCTGAGTGGTTTGGGTAGCTGTTTGGTAGGATGTCGTTGGGAAGCCCGCAGCAAGAAGAATACTTGTGTGGATTGTGGAATTGTCGTAGTGGACCAAAATCCTGGGTTTAAAAGTTAGGATGTAACGGACATCTGCAGTTACATCCTCCTTAAGGCGGTAAACAGCTACTTGCCTACCAAAATTCGTCGCCAGCGTGACGGCTTGATCGGCAAACTCTGCAGGAACAACAAAAGGCCCCCCTGAGAAGTTAAGGTTGCTCTCAGCTAGGGCAGAGGGTAAAACGCGCTCTGCGCGTGCCGAGAAGTCCACTCCATCTTTGGGCTTCCCTGAGCGAATGACCCAGTACACGGGAATCTTGTTTTGGAGCAAGTGGTTGACCAGACCATAGGCAGCTAGGTTAAAGGGGGTTCCCTATGTACACGTCAAAACCTCCATAGGGCATAACCCCAAGGGACTTCCGCGCCTTCCTCCCCCTGCACCCCAGAGGGCAAGCGCCCAAAGGGTGAGCAGGTCCAGCCCCGCCCGGAAGAGGCTCTGTCCCAGCCTCCCGTGCTTCTTGGGCCTCACCGGACGCACCCGGTGCAGCACAAGCCCCGTCCGAAACGCCCACACGAAGGCCAGGCTCAAGGGGACCAAAAGCCGCGAAAGCCTCTCCCCCCGCGTCACGTGCGTGGCCTCCAGGTCAAATCCCCGCCCCTTCAGGGCCCCAAAGAGCCGCTCTATCCCCCACCTGAGCCCGTACACCTCCAGCACCCGGTGAGGGTCCAGGTCCGTAGCCACAATCAGCCACTCCCGGACCCCAAGGCGCAACCCCACCACCCACATGCGCCGCCCGTAGACCCAGTACCGCCGCCTGGGCACCCGGCTCTCTCCCACCTTCAGGGAGGCAAAGAGCTCCCAGGCCCGAGGGCCCGAGCCCAACCGCCACATCCGGGTGTTGGCCTTGATTCGGATGCACCGGGGGATGCCCTTCTCCTCCAGGTACCGGAACCACGCCTCCCCTATGAACTCCCGATCCGCCAGGAACCCCTCCACCCGGAGGTGGGGGAAGTGGGCCCTCAGGAAAGCCAAGGCCCTCTCCATCAGGGCGATGCGTTCGGGGGTGGAGGAGTTGCCGTCGTGGGGAAGGAAGCTCCAGAACAGGGGGACGGCCAGGCCTTGGTACAGGAAGGCCAGCATCAGGAGGTTGACCTTGCTCTTCCCCAGCTCCCACTCGGTCCGGTCCATGACCAGGAGGAGCCCTTGGGGTCGGAGGAGGGCGAAGATGAAGCGGGCATAGCCCTCCCCGTCCAGCCCCGGCCAGGCCAAGAACCGCTGGAACCTTCGGTAGGCGGAGCGGGGGTCAGGGCTGGCTATGGAGCCGAGGGAAAGAGCGAGTCTGGGGCCGCTTGTGGTGCGGGCGGTGACCAGAGCCATCACCAGGGCGGCCAGGAAGGTGAGGCGCCTGAGGTCGGCCTTCCAGTATCGCTTCAAGGCGTTGATGAGTGGGGTAAGCTGTTCCATGGGGACCACCTCCTATGGGTACCTGCCCATCCACGTGGGCGCAGGT
Organism: Thermus sp. CCB_US3_UF1; assembly: GCF_000236585.1. Taxonomy (NCBI): domain Bacteria; kingdom Thermotogati; phylum Deinococcota; class Deinococci; order Thermales; family Thermaceae; genus Thermus; species Thermus sp. CCB_US3_UF1. The sequence goes on along the minus strand of NC_017278.1, from coordinate 197,796 downwards.
CCATCCTAAAGGGGTGGTCCCACGTTTTGACGTGTACTGAGGGGGGTTCCACTCAGGTTTTGCAGACTGTCATTCATGGGGATGACAAGGGAACCTGCTTGTAGTGGGAGAGGATTGGAAGGAGGGGATGGCAGATCAATCACTGGGAAGTTGCTGCCTCTAATGGGAAGGAGAACAAGGGCAATCAAAAACACAAAGGCACCTGTTGGCCTCCGTATCAGCTTCCATACCTTCCATTGCTTCAGTGAGAACAAGAAGGCTGTCCAAAAGGCGTACACCCAGGCGAAGAACCCTGCCTGGTGAATGGGGTGAGGGGAAGCGGTACAGGCAGCACCCCCACAGAATCCACATGCGCAGGGCCCACCTCCACCGTTACCCCTAAGCAGCACAAGGAATAGGGCTAGTGGCAAACCGCTTAGCCAGGGGAAGGTACGGGTCAGAACCGATTTGGCTCGCCTGAGAAGGAGAGCTAGGAATTTCATCGGCTACCTCCAAAGAGGTCCAGGCGCAGGTAAAGCCCTTCGGGCTGCAGAAGGCTTTCCCCAAAGCCGTAGCCTAGATTGAGCCAAAGCCCCTCCAGGGCCCGCAGGCTGAACTCCGCGCTGGGGGCCAGGCGGCTTCTTCCTGTGGCAGGCTGGAAGACATAGTAGAGGGCAGCCCCTAGGCCAAAGCGTTCCGTGAGGTACAGGTTGCCCCCCAGCCCCACCTGGAAGGTGTTGGCCGCGGGGTCCTGGGGCTTCACCCGGTAGGCGAGCCCCGGGCGGAGCTGGAAGCCCGGCTGGTGGTAGGCAAAGAGGGCCTCTCCCTCCAGCACGGGCTCCCCCTCCCAGAGGAGGCGGTGGTAGGTGAGGAGGTTGGCCTGGGGGGCGAAGAGGGCGTAGGCCAGGGTGAAGCGGCCCTGGGGCCGGGGCAGGACCTGGTAGGCGAAGTCGGCGGAAAGGGTGTTCTCGGGGTCCAGGCTGCCTGCCGCCCCACCCTTGAGGACCAGCTTCGTTTCCTGGGCGAAAGCGGTCTCGGCCCCTAAGGTGGCGCTGAACTCCTCGGCCTTGTACCGGGCGGCAAGGCCGAAGGAGGTGAGGCCTTCCCCCCTGGCGAAGCTCCGCTCGGCCCCGGCGCTCAGGTTCAGGCTCCAGCGCTCGTCCAAGGGCAGGGGGGCCTCCACGCCAAAGCGGGCCCGGTTGCCCTGGCCAGAGGCGGTGGGGAGCTCGTAGGAAAGGGCCAGGTTGGCCCCCTGGAAGCGCTGCTTCAGGGCCACGGTGCCCCCAAAACCCTCCCCCCAGGTGTAGGCCAGGCCCGCCTCGAGGCCCAGGTTGGGGTCCAGGGGAAGGCCAGCATCCAGGCGGGTGATGGCCTTGGCGGGGCCCAGGGCTTGCGTGTGGGTGAGGAGGAGCCGCCTGCCCCCCTCCTCGTACCCCGCGCGGCCCAGGAGGGCCAGGGCCCCCTCGGTCCAGAGGTAGCCCAGGCCGGCCCCCAAGGAAAAGGGCCTGGTCCGGTACTCCAGGAGGAAGGCCGTCTGGGCTGGGGTGGTTTGCTCCAGGGCCACCCCCAAGGAACCCTCCTCGTAGGCCAGGCGGGCCTCCCCCTGGAGGCCCCGCACCCCTTGGGCCAGGTCCTCCGAGCGCAGATCCCCCCGGAGGCGGAAGGCCCCGAGGCGGGCCTCAGCCCCCAGGGCCAGGCTCAGGCGGCCCTCGGCGTAGCCCGCCCTAATGCCCAGGCGGTCCGTCCCCTCCTGGTAGCCGAGCTCGGCCCCATACCGCCAGGCCCCCAGGTAGGCCGCGGAAAGGCCAAACCGCCAGCCCCCTCCCTCGTAGGCCGCCCCCAGGCCGTAGGCCAGGAGGTCGCGGGGGGCGTTTTGCGGGGCGTACTCCGCCACCAAGTAGACGGGGGCCAGGTCGGGGGTGGTGGGGAAGAGGGGCCGGGCGAGCTGGAGGTTGCCCAGGTCATCCACCGCATAGTCCCGGCCCGCCTCCAGGCGGGTTTCCTTGGAGCCTTCTACCAGGGTCAGGGTGAGGGAGCCCGGCCTGGGGGGCTGGGAGAGGCGGTAGAAGGAGGTGCCGTCTGGGCGAATGGTTTCCCGCACGATCCCTCGGGGCAGGAGGGCCAGGAAACCCTCGAGGCGGGCCTCCCCCCGGGTGCTGAGCCTTAGGGCCGTGGCCTCGGGAAGGGAGGCTCCTAGGGGAGCCCGCTCGTAGGCAAGGGTAAAGCCGGGCTGGTCATAGCGGAAGGCTATGGGGTCATCGGAGGTGAGGGGGCGCTTGGGCTCAGCGGCGGCCCCGGTGACGGGGAAGCGCTCCTGGGTGAGCTTTTGCCCAAGCCCCCCTGCGGTGTCCAGGGCCCCCTGGGCCTGCCCCCCAAGGAAGGGCCCCTCGGCGTAGGCCCGGGCCAGGCCGAAGGGGTGGAGGTTCTCCAGGCGGAGGCCCGCCCCCGGGTCCCTCAGAGCCACCCCCACGCTCCCCTGGGCCAGCCAAAGCCCCTTGGCCCCTTCCCCGGCGAAGAAGCGGGATTGGGCCTCGAGGCGGTTGAAGCCCACCCGCACGTAGAACTCCCGCGGGGCCACCAGGGGGCGCAGGAGGAGTTCCCCCCGGCCATCCTTGAGGAGGATCTGGTAGCCGGAGAGGGCCAGGAAGGCGTCGGGGTTCAGGGGCTCCAGATCCGTTTCCACGCTCAAGGGCCCAAAGCCCGAGGGAAGCCCGTTTTCGTCCAGGGCCTCCACCAGGACCCTGAGGGGGGTGCGCCCATCGGTCTTGGCCTCCACCAAAGTGAGGCGCAGGCGCACGGGGTTGCCGGCCCGGAAGACCTCGAGGCGGTCCTGGGCCACCCCCTCCACCTCCAGGAGGTTCCGCCCCACCCGGAGGGGCACCCCGTAGTACTCCAGCCGCTGCCAGCCCCGCCCCTCGTCCAGCTCCGCCTTGCCCAGGCGGTCTTGGCCCACGGGCTCCCCGTTCACCCTAAGGACAAGGGGCCCCAAGGGCGCCTCCACCACCACCCGGATGGCCCCCTGGTCCTGGAAGACCTGGCCGTCCTGGGGCTCGCGGATCGCCCCCTGCCGCTCCCCCTTGAGGGGCTTGGCCCTGCGGTATTCGGCTAAGCTGGCCGCCCCCTGCAAGGGGACCTCCCGCCCCGAGGCCAAAAGGGTCAGGCCCGGCTCCGCCAGGGGGGGCAGGGCCTCCCGGTGGCGGAGGAGGAAGCGCACCTCGCCCTCCCCCTGGAAGGGAAGGCGCCAGTAGAGCCTCCCCCCTTCCTGGAGGAAAAGGGGATCCGCCAGGGGAAGGAGGCTTCCCTCCCGCAGAATCCGGGCGCTTCCTGGCACGTACTCGGCTCCCTCGGGCAGGGAGAAGGCCAGGAGGAGTTCCTCCCCCCGCCCCTCCACCCTAAAGGGCAGGGCCATCTCGGAAAGCCGCTCGGGCAGCAACAGGGGCAGGGCGGCTAAGGAGGCTTCTGCAGGGAAGGCAGCCGGGACCTCGCCCACGAAGGCGCTGGCCCGGTTCACGTGGAGGCCCGCAGGCACCCCAGAGGCCTTCAGGGGGAAGATCCGAACCTCCCCCGCCTCCAGGAGGCCCTCCCAGGCCAGCCCTTCCATGGGCAGGCCCTTGGGGGGGGTGTCCAGCAGCCGCACCCGCACGGGGTGGTCCGCGGGGTTATGGACCTTGAGGAGGAAGGTGGCCTCGCTGCCCTCCAGGATCCGCTGTGGGCTTACCTCCTTGCGGAGGTCCAGGAGCACCCGGGCAAGGGGGACCTCCGCCCTCACCCCTTCCCCTTGGTGGCGCAAAAGGGCCTGGCAGACCCCTTCGGCCTCGAGGCCAAAGCGCACCTGGGCCCGGTAGGTGTGGACCGTTTCTCCCCCAGGGGGCAGGGTGCCCTCAAAGCGGGCCCCCGAGGGTTCCAGAAAGTCGGGGCAGGTGTCCTCCAGGACGTAGCGCAGGGGGGCCTGGCCTAGGTTGCGCACCACTAGGCGGTGCTCCACCGCCTCCCCGGGCAAATAGCGGCGGAAGGGAAGCTCGCGGGCCAGAAGGGGCTTGGGGAGGAGGACCTCCACCCTGGCCTCGGCCCGGGCCACCACCCCTTCGGGCCCCAGGAGCTCCGCCCGGTTCACCGCTACCCCTTCCCCCACCACCCGGAAGGCCACCTCATAGCTCCGGGCTTGGCCTGCCTCGAGGTAAACCTCCTGATCCAGGCCGGGACCCTCGAGGCCCTCCCCGCCCAGGTCCCTTAGACGCACCCGCCCGGCCTCATCCCCTTGGTTAGCCACCGTGAGGCGGAAGCGGGCCTCCCCACCCCGTTCCACCCTGGGGGTCAGGGCCTCCTTGCGCAAGGCGAAGGTGGCCTTACGGTAAAACTCCACGCCGGCCGCCCGTACCAGGCCATAGGGGGCAAGCACCCCCCGCACCTGGTACTGCCCCACCGGGCCCCGCACCGCCACAGAAAGCTCCGCAGGCCGACCCCGGGAAAGCACCCCCACAAGCCGCGTGGGCGAAAGGGCCTCCAAGCCCTCCGGTAGCTCCAAGGCCAGCTCCCCAGGCAAAAGCCCGGGGTAGTCCGTGGTGGCCCGCAAGAGGAAGCGGGCCTCCTCCCCCTCGGGAAGCCGCTGGGAAGGAGGCGTGAGGACCAGCTCCACCCGGGGCCGCAGGCGGTAGACCACCTCCCTCCTCTCCCCGGGAGCTAGAACCACCTCGCTAGGCCCCTCCACCTCCGCTCCCTCGACCAGGAAGGCCAGCGGGTACCTGCCAGGGGCCAGGGCAAGCACCGTCTCCCCCACCACCCGGCGCTCCTCCCCGCCCGCACGCAACAGCCCCTCCCCAGGCCGCTCCCCTCCTGGTAGATCCAGGAATACCCGTACCCTGAGTTCTGCCTTAGGGGCTTCTGAAGCCCCAACTACCCCTTGGATGAGCAAAAAGGCCAGAAGCAAGACCAGCCCAAACCTCATGGATACCTCCAACGCACCTCAGGGTCAGTGAGGATGGGACGCTCCAGGGGATAGGCTAAGACCTCCTCCCCCTGGAAGAGCCCAAAGGCAAAGACCCTTTCCCCACCCCCCGGCAAGGGGTCCCGCAGGGTCAGCTCGGGAAGGGCCTCGAGGCTGCGCACCCGTAGCTCCGCCAAGGCCTTCCCGGCCACCTCCACCACCCGCTTCTCCACGGAAAGAGGGCCCATGCGCAAGGTGGTGGCGCGCAAGACCCTCACGTACCCCTTGGGAACCCGCAAGGGGAAGTCCGCCACCGTGGCCCCCTGGACCAGGACCCGCTTGCGGTACCCCTCCCCCAGGCCTTCCGGCAGGGGAAGGGGAGCAAAGGGCGCGGAGTCCGGGTCCAGCATCACCTGGTGAAGGCCAGAAAGATTACGGAAAGCGTACCGTCCCATGGCGTCGGTAAGGGCCTGGGTGCCGTTGCTGAGGAGAATCCGGGCCCCCGGCAAGGGCAGATCCCCCTTGCCGAAAACCCCATCCCCATCCAGGTCCAGGAAGACCCGGCCCAAGAGGACCCCCCCCAGGGCGAAGGGGCCTAGGTCCAACCTGGCGAGAGCCTGGGCCCTGCCGCTGGCCGTGGCCGCCCCGTTAGCGCTTAGGCCCTGGGCCTCGGCGGTGTTCACCAGTTCTTCTGGGGCCCCGGGGAGGAGGCGAAGCTTGTACTCCAGGCAAATCCGGCCACGGCCCGGGAGCTCCAGGCCCTCCCAAAGGAGGAGGCCCTCCTGCACCTTGGGTTCCAGGGGCAGTTTGGAGGCGCCGCATCCCAGGAAGGCGGTGCCGGGCTCGTAGGCCGTGCCCGGGGGAGGCAGGTCCCTGAGGCGCACGGTAAGGAGACTAGGGGAAGGGTTTTCCAGGGTCAGGCGGTAGAGCAAGAGGTCCCCCACCCGGGCGCTTTTGGGGCTTACCTCCTTCCGAAGGAGGAGGCGTACCCCGAAGACGGGGTGGCGGGTGGGGGGAGAGAGGATGGGCTGGGTCAGGTCCTGGGCGCGCAGGGAAAAGGCGTTTTGGACCAGAGTGTCGTCGGGCGTATCCTCCCGCACCCGCACCCGCAGGGTGAGGCGGGTCTCCCCTAGGGGGAGGGGGTCCAGGTTCCAGACCACCAGGCGGCGGGTGGGGTCCCACAGGCCCCCGTGGGAGGCCTCCACAAACTCCAGCCAGGGGCTTAGGGCATCCTCCACCCTGGCTCCCCGCAGGGGGGCAAAGGCGTTTTGGATCCGCAGGGTGTAGACCACCTCCTGACCCGGGCGCAGGGTGGTGCCCGATGGGGGGTCGGCCTCCTTCCAAAGGGTGAGGGCCGAGGCGGGCAGGACCTCCAGGAGGTCCCAGGTGGCGTTGCTGGCCCCCGTGGCCCGGGAGGTGGCCACCACCCGGGCGGTAAAGCCCATGGGGGCTGAGGGGCGGAGGCAAAGGGAAAAGTCCCGGCTCTCCCCTGGGGAGAGGGTAAGGGGGAGGCCCAAGGGGGTGCCGGTGGGGCCTTCCCACCAGAAGTCCACCCCTTGGGGAAGGCCCTCCACCCTTAGATCGTAGGTGTCCTGGCCCGTGCCGGCGTTTTCCAGGGTATGAGCGAAGCAGAGGGTCTGGCCCTCGAGGCCCCGCTGGGCCTGCCGGTCGTCGGGGGAACCCTCCCCGCCGGGGAGGGCCCTGGGGTTGCCCCTCGGCCCCAGGTGGTGGGCGTAAAGGGGAAGGACGCGCAGGGAAGCCCTAGCCTCCACAGGCCCTCCAGGTCCCTCGGCCCGGGCCAGGTTTTCCACGAATCCTGGGGGGGTTCCTGGGGGCACGAGGAGGCGGAAGGCAAGGAAGGCCTCCTCCCCTACCCCTAGCCGCTCCAGGACCAGGCGCACCCCGCGCACCCCAGACGGCTCCGAAGGGGCCCATAAGGCCCCATCCCAGTACTCCACCCGTCCCTTGGGGGCCGAGGCCGAGCTGGGTACGAAGGGGAGGGGCAGGGGGGCGTCGGTCGCCACCACCCCTTGGGCCTCCCTGTCCCCCAGGTTGCGCACCCTCAAGACCACGAGGACCTCCTGCCCTGGGAGGGCCTCGAGGGGCATCCCCTTCTGAAGGGCCAGGACCGGGCCCGGCTGGACCACCACCCTCGCCCAGTTATCCCGATCCTCCTGGCCCTCGGGGCAGGAAGCCACCGGGCTCAAAAGAAGGGCACCAGAAGCGCCAGAAGGGGCTTTGACCCGCAGCACCAGCCGGAGGCTTTCCCCCATGGCCAGGGAAACCTCCGCCAAAGGGGAAGCCCCCGGGTCGGGCAGGGCATCCCCATCACGGTCAGGGTAGAGGTGGACCTCCTCGGGGTTCCAGTCCCTTGGACCAAAGAGGTGGGAAAGCCGCAAGGAAAAACGGTCATTCCCCCCGTTGGTCAGGAGGAAGGGAAGGTAGGCGTACCCCCCAGGGCTCACCCCGGCTTCTTGCCCTGGGAGGGCCGTGGTCCCATCAGGAGAAAGGAGGGGAACGCAAAGGGGCCTCACCAGAACCTCCACTTCGTTGGAGAGGTACCGCTCCCCTCCCGCGTAGGCCACAGCCTGGTTGCGGATCACCGTTCCCGCAGGGGTCAGGGCGAAGGCGATGGAAAGGAGCCAGAGGAGGGCCCCAAAGCTCTTGGGCCACATCCTGTTTCGCCCCAGCATCCCCATCGCCTTCTTCATCCTCTACACCCCCTGTGAAAACCCTTTGAAAGCTCTTCTCAAAACTTCCTCTCTGGTTTCCGCACGCCCCCTGGAGGGGGGCTCCGCCCCAGGGGCTCCTGGGGCGGAGCTAGAGAAGCTACTGAACCTGCACCTTCAGGGTGATGGTGACCTTGGCCGCAGGCAGCATGAAGTCGGCGCTAGTGATGTTGCCGTCGCCGTCCGTGTCCACGCCCACGTACACCACCCCACCCGCCGGCAGAGAGGTGGGAGGCGTGGACGACCAGGTGGTGCCGTCCGTGGAGTAGAGGATCGTGGCCCCAGCAGGGAAGCCCGTGGCCGTGGCGGAGATGCTCACAAAGGTGGTGTGGTGCGGCAGGGGATCGGAGATCTTCACCTCTTTGAGGTTCCCGGTACCGATGTTCTCGGCGGTGACGGTGTAGGTGAGGACGTCCCCGGGGTAGGCCGTGGACTTGTCCACGGTCTTTTGCAGCCGGAGCTCCCCGCCCACGATGGTGGTGGTCTCCGTGGCCGTGTCCGTGGCCTCGTAGACGTTGTCCGGCGTACCCGTGGTCACGTCACAGTTGGCGGTGACGGTGTTCACGTCCGTCCGGCCCACAGGCTGGCCCGCGGGTACCTGGAGGCGGACATAGATGGTGGCGGTGCCGCCATTGGGCGCCACGTACACATCCGTCAAAGCCCCATACCAGTTGCTCCCGTCCGTGGAGTACTGGTAGGTCCAGCCATGGGCCCCGCCATTGCCAGAGATGTCGCAGTAGGCCGGGGCATTGGAGCTGTTGGTGAGGGTGTGGGTGTAGACCAGGGTCCCCGGGCTGGTCACGGTGCCGGAACGGTCGGGGTCTAAGGTGACCTGGGCCACCAGGTTCACGGTAACCGTACTGGAAACCACATCGCTCACCCCGGGTAGCGTGGTGCTGGTAGCGGTGAAGCCCACGGGGTTGCTACCGGGCGCCGTACCCGCGGGTACGGATACCGCAGCCACCACGCACTGCTTGGCGCCAGGGTTCAGCAAGGCGGTGTTGGTGATGGGCGCTCCATCGGGCATGCCGTCGCAGTTGGCATCCGGGTAGAAGATGGCGCTCCAGCCACTCGGCAGGCTGGCGGCCAAGTTGTAGACGTCTGGGTTCTGACCGGCGTTGTACACCTCCAAGGGGAAGTAGGCTGCCTGGCCAGGGTTGGCGCTTTGGGCTGGCGGGTTATCGTTGCTTTGGTCATTGTCCCCTGCCCGGCCCCTGGCGGCCAAATCCACGCCATAGCCCAGGAGAACCTGGGTCACCGTGTCCTGGGTAGCGTCCCACTTGGAAGGATCGCCTACGCTCGTAGCTGTGACGGTGATGTTTATGGCAGAAGCGCTGGTGTAGCCCGCCGGCACCTGGCAGCGCAAGGCAAAGTTCAGGTCAGCCCCCGCCGCCACAGGACCCACCGGGCCAGAGATGGGCGTGGCGAGGTCATCGGCCACCAGCTGGCAGGCCCAGCCCGAGGGCTGCCCGCTAGGGCTCAAGGTGAAGCTATCGGCCGTGTTCCCCGTGTTCCTAAGGGTGTGGCGGAAGATGACCGTGGTCCCGCTGTAGACGGCGCTCACCGTCTGCTGGTCCGCATTCCGGGTGATGGTGTAGGCTCCCACCAGGTAGGTGCCGGTACCGTTCCCAAGGGGGTACCCGTAGGGCCCTACCTGGACCGCGTAAGCAGCCCCCACGGTGTTGGTGGTGGTGTTGGTGGTCACGGTCTCCCCGGGGTCGTCGGCATCCCCATCCCCGTTGGCGTCGAACCGGACCACGGCGAAGTTGCTGTAGCTGGTGCCGGCAGGGACACCCGAGGGTACCTGGGCCTGGAAGCTGAAGGTGTACTGGGCTCCCTGGGGGAAGAAGGGTCCGCTACCCTCAATGAGCATGCCGATCCTGACGGTCCCGTTGCCGGTGAGGGGCAGGTTAGAGCTCGTAAGGGTGGACCAGCCGGAACCGGTGTTGTAGACAAACCGGACGGTACCCGCCCCCGCGGAGCCAGTAGGCATGGCGGTCACCCGGAGGCCATTCGGGATGACGTCCTCTATGAGGATCCCCGTCCGGGAGGTGCTGTCCACGGTGACGGGGTACCCGTACGCCCCACTTCCGCCGGTGTTGGCGCCGGAGATGGTGTAGGTGATGGGGGTCCCAGGCGCGACGCTTCCGGAGGGGGTCGCAGCCTTGAAGGCCGTAAGGGCTGCCTGGGCCGTGGCCACCGCCCGGGCCCAGTTGTTGTTATCCACTACGCTGGCATTGCCTTGGGAAGTTCCCACCAAGTTGAGGTTGCCGTACTGTCCGGACGTGGCCCCACTGGGGATGACCGCAGCCACCACCAGGCAGGCCTCGCCGTCCGCCGGCAGGGTCACCTGGGTGACCTGCCCCTCCCCGGCGTCCACGTTGCCGTTGCAGTTGGCATCCAGGTGGATGCGTACGTTTTGCAGGTCAAAGTTGTCGCTGGTGCCCTGGGCTATGGACAGGTTGATGGTGTCGGTGCCGTTACCGTTGTTCCTCACCCGGTAGTTGAAAAGCACCTGGGACCCGGGAAGACCGCTGCGGACCTGGCCGGGATTGCCCTCGTTGTTCCCGTCAGGGGTAATGGTAAAGCTGTAGACCTGCTGGACGATGGTGGTGACCAGGTTGGACGTGGTGGTCCTAGGCTGGCCGGCCGAGTCTATGTAGGTGGCGGTGGCCTGGTTGGTGATGGCGGTACCCGCAGGGGTACCAGCCGCCAAGGCCAGGCCCATCAGCACGACCAAAAGAAACCCTACATGTATGCGCTTCATCCTCCTCAAACCTCCTTCACTTCACAACCGTGCGCAGGGACACCTGCACCCTGGCGCCCTTAGGCATCTCGGGGAGAACCCACCTGGCGTGCGTGTACTCCTCTGGTTTGACCTCCACTTCCTTTTCCACCTCCTTCCCGTTTTCCACCACCCGGATCCGCTTCTTCAGGGGGGGGAAACCAAAGGTCTTCCCCCCGTCAAAGCTGAACTCCGGGCGGATGGTGGCCGAACCAAGGCTTAGGGGCTTGGCGGTCCCCTCCAGATAGCGGGTTTCCTTGGGAATGGGGATCACCAAGGCCACCTGGCGCAGGGCCCCTTGGGAGCGGTTCTCCGCCAGGAGGCGCCACTCCAGGAGGTCGCCCGGCCTGACGCCCAAGGGGTTCTCTTCGTAGGTTTCCTTGCCTTCCACCGCCTTTACCAGATAGGGCCGGAGGTCCAGGTTAAGGGCCTGGGCCAGGGCCACGAGCAAGGCTAGGAAAAGGGCTGGAACAAGGGCTTTGCGCATACCTACCCCCGGTAGATCATCCCGAGGGCGTGTGAAAACCGTGTGAAAACCCTCGAGGCCACCCCAGCCCCACACCCACGCGCTTTCCCCTCGAGGGGAATGAAGCCCTTTTCACACCAAAGGCCCCCGCAGGGATCCTGACCCCTCCGGACCTCGCGGGCATAGGGCGGCTTTTTCCCTCGCTCCTCCCGGGGCCAGCCTTGGCCTAGGGGGCCCCTACCCTCTGCGCCTCGGAACTCCCACCCCTGTGAAGGCCTTCGGGACCCAAAACCCCGGGTGCGGATCCCGATCTCCGGCCCAGGCACGGGAGAGGTGGGGGCCAGGCCGCAGAAGCTGAAAACAGGGAACCCTCAGGCCAACCTCCCCGGGCAGGGGCCGGGAGAGGGGCGGAGACCCTTCTACCTAACCTCCACGACAAACCCCAAAGCGTTCCGCCCCTCCCGGCGCTCCAGCCGGCTCGCCAAGGGAACGCTGTAGGCAGGGTTATTGGGGAGGTCCGGGTCATAAATCCGCAGCCACAGGGCATAGGTCCCAGGCTGGCCCGGGGCAGGAACGGTGTAGGCGTACATCCCCTCCTCCCCCGGGGGCGGGCCGTAAAAGCCCGTGGCCTGCAGGGTGCGGGCCACCCTCAGCCCGTCCCCCTCCCGGATGAAGACCAGTTCCAGCCCCTTGGGGTTGTAGAGCCCCCCAAAGCCCTGGTTCTCCAGGTAAAGCCTCACGGTAAAGGCCTGGTTGGGGGAAAGGTGCACGCCGCTCACCTCCACCCGCCTCAGGTAAAGCCGGTACCCCAGGTCCCGCTTCAGGGCCTCCAGCAGGGTACCTGTCCCGAAAGGCTGGCTCCGGAACCAAGCCATCATGTCGGGGTGGTAGAGGAGGTTGAGGTTGTTGTAGCGGTAGCGACGGAACTGCTCGTACACGTACCGAGCAGGGTCCTCCCCGGAAGGGACGTGGGGAGCAGGGGTGCAGGTCTCCCCTCCCATCACCGTGAAGCGGTTGTCCTGGCTCCAGTACTCCTTTTCCCGCTCCTGTTGGGGACCTGGGGTGTAGTAGTAGGTGCCGTAATCGTCCGCTGAGGCCAGGAAGCAGTCGTTGTGGGCCCCCAGGCGGGCCTTGAGGGTGTTCCCGTGGGCCTCCTGGGGCGTAAGGGGGGTGAAGGAGGAGGGGCTTGGGTAGGTGCCCGCCACACCCCCTTGCGCCAGCTCCACCAGCTTGGCCTTGGCCATGGGGTAGCGCAGGGCCACCTTCCGCCCGGGAACCTCCCCGAGAAGGGCCTGGACGATCTCCAGGGTGGCGGCGTTGGGGAGTTTGCGGTCGTAGTTCTGCCGGCCGCAAGGGGGTTGCGCACCCTCCTGGTAGCCAGGAAGGGGGTCCATGAGGGCCGCCTCGGGGCTTGCCGAGTGCCACTCCCCCCAGGGGCCGATGAAGCCCGCCTCCAGGTAGGCGATGACCCCAATGCGGGACCTGAGAACCGGCCCCAGCTGGGCGATGTGGCCCAGGATCCTGGCCGTGGGTGGGTCGCAGTAGGTGGGTCCTCCGGCGCGGTTCTCATCGGGCCGGTAGGCGAAGCGCAGGATCAGCTTCACCCCCGCCGCCTCCGCCGAGGCCAGGTCCTGGGCCAGGGTGTGGAGAAAAGCCTGGGGAAGGGTGTCCTGGCCGGCGAAGGCGTGCAGGTAGTACACCCGGCGGATGAGGCGCACCTCAAACCCTTGGGCCCGCCATTGGGCCACCAGGCCCGGGGCGTCCAAAAGGGGGGTGTTCGGGTAGTGGGAGTCCACGGAAAAGCCCCGCTCCGGCCCGGGCACCTCGCCCCCCTCGGGCAGGAAGTCAAAGGCCTGGCCCGATGGAGCCCCCATGAGCCCCTTGAGGAGGTTCACCTTGCCCGCCACGGGGGTTCGCCAGTCATCCTGGAGAATCCCCCCCGTATCCCCCGAGTTGGGGTTCAGGGCCCAGTAAAACCAGACCTTGACCCCCTTCTGCCGCAGGTACAGGGCAAAGCGGTCCTGCCACACCTGGTCCTGGCCCGTGTACCTGCCCCCAAACTCCCCTACCCCCCAGGGGAGGCCCCGCCCCGAAAGGTGCCCGAAGTGGAGGTCCCAGATGGGGGGGAGGTTCTCGGGAAAGCCGGGGTGGCTGAAATAGGGCATGGCGTGCACCGAGGGCCCGTACACGTGGGGCAAGTAGAGCAGGCGGTCCCCCAGGCCCAGGTCGTCCGTGGCCTCCTTGAGGTTGCCCCCCCAGAAGGCCGGGTAGCCCCCGTGGTCCGAAAGGTTCCCCACCCCCTCCACGGCCACCAGGATCCGCGGGTTCACCTTGAGGACCTCCTGGGCCGCCTCCTGGACCAGGGCCTTCCACTCCGACCAGGTAAGGCCGTGGGGCTCGTTGAAGAGGTCTATGGCAAAAACGTTGGGAAACTCCAGGGAAAGCCGGGCCAGCCGCCTGAGGTCCGCGTGCCAGTCCCCCCTGGTGTAGCCCCGGGCCGGGTCAAAGGGCCTGCCGGGAAGGCTGCCGCCGATGAGGTCGCAGCGGAAGGTGTGGAGGTCCAGAAGAACGTGGAAGCCAAGCCCCTGGGCCCTCTCCAGCACGTAGCGCAGGCCCGCCAGGGGGCTTTGGGGGTAGCCGGGATCCCCCGTGCGGGCCCAGGGGGCCACCTGCCCTTGGTCCCGCAGGACCTCGGGGGACACGGGGAGGCGGAGGGCGTTGAACCCAAGCCCCCGCACCTGGGCCAGGAACTCCCCCACGCTCCGCCCGGCCCAGAGGCCGTGGGGGGCCCGGTCGCAGGTCTCCAGCCCGAACCAGTTGAGGCCGTAGAGGGGCAACAGGGCCCCTCCCTTGTACACCCCATCGGGCCGGGCGGCATAAGGCGGGGGAAAGGAGGGCCCTCCCTCGCGGCACCCACCCAACAGGCCGGGCAGGGCCGCAAGGAAAAGCCATAACCCTAGGCGTTTCACCTGCCCTCCGTCGCCTCAGGGAAAGCCTACACCGGGTTCTTGGGAGGTGGTTAGCCCCGGACTTCCTTAGGAGCCTCGAGGGAACGGCCCGGTTCCATCTCAATGACCAGGCGCAACCACCTTCGCCCCTGCCCGTCTACCCCCGACAAAAGGCGGACCGGCCGACCGGGCAGGTGGCGCTCCACCGCCGCCTGGAGTTCCCGGGCCAAGGCTTCCCGCTGCGCCTCCGGCAGTTCGGGGGTATCCAAAAAGATCTCCAGGGTTTCGCCTTTCATCTCCGCTTCTCCTTTCCTGTTAGGACCTTCTCCCGCACCAGGAGCAAAAAGAGCTCCACCAACCGAGGATCCAGTTTCCGCCCCGCCATGGCAAGGAGCTCGGCCATGGCCTCCTCCTCAGGGTAGGCAGGCTTGTAGGGCCGCGCCGACCTAAGGGCATCCCACACGTCCACCACCGCGAACACCCGGGCGGCCAGGGGAATGGCCTCCCCTTTTAGCCCCAAGGGGTACCCCGTGCCGTCCCAGTGCTCGTGATGGTGGAGGACCACCTCCAAGGCCGTCTGGGGCAGGAAGGGGATCCGGGAAAGCACCTCGTGACCGGCCTCGGGGTGGGTCTTGACCACCCGCCACTCCTGCGTGACAAGGGGGGCGTCCTTCTCCAGGATCTCCCGGGGAATGAAGAGCTTGCCCAGATCGTGCAGGTACGCCCCCATGCGCAGGCCCTCCAGGTCCTTCACCCCCGCCCGCTCCCCCAGAAGAACCGCCAGCTCCGAAACCCGGCGCATGTGCCCCTCCGTTTCGTAATCCAGCCGTTCCAGGATGGCGGCGATGGCCTCCAGGGTGCCCTCCACTTGCAAGCGCCTTTCCAAGTGGGCTTCCAGCTCGCCCCGGGCCACCAGGAGAAAGGTCTGGGCCTCGGGAGGCACATCCCGGGGGCGGCGAAAACTGGCCAGGACCAAAACCCCATAGGGGCTATCCCCCCGCTCCAGGCGGATCAGGAGCACGGTACGCAGGCCTGCCTGCTTCATGGGGGGAAGGGCATGGGGGTACTCCTGGTAGTCGGGGATCAGGGCAAAAGCCTTCCCTCCCTCTAGGGCCCGGGTCGCCCCTTCACCCAGGACCACCGGAAAACGGCGGTAGAGTTCCGGGTAGCCCTTGGGAAACTCCCCTGCCGCCACCCAAGGGACCAACACCCCCTCGGCCAAACCGAACAAAAAGCCCGCATCCAAACCCAGGTAGCGCAGCAGCTCCTCCAGGACCCCCCGCACCTCGGCCTCTAGGGAGGCCCCCTCCCGCAGGCGACGGGACAGGGAGAGAAGGCCCTCCAAGGTGCTGAGCCCCACCATGCGGCCCTCCCGCAGGGCCACGGCCTCCAGGAGCATCTGAAGTAGCTCCTCCTGGTCCTCGGAAAGGGATGGGGTTCCTTCGAGGGCCAGAACCAGGTGCCCCCGGTGCGCCAGGTACCCCCACCGGGCCTTGCCGTCAGGGGAAAAGCCCAAGGGGCCGGGAGGAGGGGTGGGGCCGCGGTAAGGCTCCCACTCCAGGGGCAGACGCAGGCCCCGGGCTACCCGCCCCACCCCGGCGGCCCCCACCACCCGGAAACGCCCCATCTCCGCCCGGAGAAGGTAGGCCCCCTCGGCTTGGGCCAGGTGCATGGCTCCTTGGGCCGCCCAGGCGTGAAGCTCAGGGAGGGTTTCGGCGCGCATCAGGTGAAGAAACAGGGCTACGGAACGCATGGCCTCGTGAAAGGGGGTCTACCCCCGTCCGCTCGCAATATTACCCCGCGGAAACCCAGGGAGCCTTTGAGCTCATGGTCTAGGGAAAGGTGGTATGGGCCCCATCCTGGCCCACCTGGTGGAGATGGCCCACGGCCTGGGGCTGGGGGTGGTCCTGGAGGGGGTGGAGAGGGAGGAGGAGGTGGCCTTGGCCCGCCACCTGGGGTGCGACCTGGCCCAAGGCTTCCTCCTCCACCGGCCCTCGCCCGAGCCCGTCTGCCCCTGAGGCCCCCCCGGCGAAACGCCCCGGACCCTCCTTGACCCAGGGCTGACAGGGAAGTGCCATTCTAGCATTAATGGCTTCCAAACCCCGGTCTAGCTACCGCGAGTTCTGGTTGGCCCTCCTCGGGGCCCTTTTTGGGGTATGGTTGTACGAGCTCCAGAAGGAAGGGGGATGGCAGGGGATCTGGAGGGGAATCTGGCCAGGCATCCTGTTTTTCGCGGGTGGGGTGGCCCTGGTCCTCTACGCTTACCGCAAGCGGTAGGGGTGCCCTCGAGGCCTTCCCCTTTCCCTTCAGCCCAGGTAAGGTAGGTGGTGCGTACAAGGTGCGCCCGCAAACCCACCGCTAAGGCACCAGCACCGCTGCCCCTCTAAGCCCGCCTCCCCGGAGGGCCTCGAGGGCCCGGTTGGCCTCCTCCAGGGGGAAGACCTCCACCTCCGCCCGCACCGGAACCTTCGGGGCTACCTCCAGGAAGGCCCGGGCATCCTCCCGGGTGAGGTTGGCCACGGAACGGAGGGTCCGCTCCCCCCAGAGGAGGCGGTAGGGCATGGAGGGGATGGGGCTCATGTGGATCCCCCCCAGGACCACCACCCCTCCTGGCTCCGTGTCCGCCAAGGCCTTGGGCACCAGCTCCCCCACGGGGGCAAAGATGAGGGCCCCTTCCAGGGGCTCCGGGGGGTCTTCCGTGGAGTCCCCCGCCCAGACCGCCCCTAGCTCTCGGGCAAAGGCCTTGGCCGCCTCGTCCCCTGGGCGGACAAAGGCGTAGACCCGCTTCCCCTCATGGCGCGCCACCTGGAGAAGGAGGTGGGCCGCGGCCCCGAAGCCGTAAAGGCCAAGGACCTCCCGGTCCCGCACCATCCGGTAGGCCCGGTAGCCGATGAGCCCGGCACAAAGCCAAGGGGCCAGGCCCTCCGCGGGAAGCCCTTCGGGCAAGGGGTAGGTGAAGGCCGCCCGGGCCAGGGTGTACTCCGCATACCCCCCGTCCCGCCCGTAGCCGGTGAACTCCGCCTGCGGACAGAGGTTCTCCTGGCCTCGGCGGCAGAACTTGCAGGCCCCACAGGTTCCCCCCAGCCACCCCACCCCCCGCCGGGCCCCCAAGGGGATGCCCTCCACCCCCTCCCCCAGGGCAGCCACCCGCCCCACCACCTGGTGCCCCAGGACCAAGGGCAACCTGGGCGGGGGAAGCTCCCCATCGGCGATGTGCTGGTCCGTGCGGCAGACCCCGCAGGCCTCCACCTTCAGGAGAACCTCCCCCGGACCCGGGCGGGGGAGGGAGAGATCCTCCAGGGCCAGGGGCTCCCCTACCCTCCGCAACACCATGGCCCGCATGGCCCTATTGTTCCCTGCCTGGCCCACACCAGCAACCCAAGCCCATGTCCCAGCCTTTAAAAGGCCACGCGCACGTCCTTGCTGCCAACCTCGCCATACTCCCCAACCCTCAGCACCAATGCTTTGGCCTCGGTCCCGCGGGGCACGGAGAAGATCACTGCGAAGTTCAAGGCCGCTCCCGGCAACAGGGTAAACCCCCCGCCCACATTGACCCCTGCCGGGCTGTCGTAGGCGATGGGTGGGAACGAGCGTCCATCGGCCCCGGCCAGGGCGGTATTGCCGGGGTTGTTGGTACCCAGCGAGGGAGCCACCGTGCCCGACTGTTTGGCGTTTTTGAGCACCCCGGTCACCACCACCAGCTCTTCCTGGGCATTGTTGGGCTGGATCGCCCGGTTACCCCCGTCGAAGCGGGTAGTGTAGCTCTCCATCCGCTCCACCTTCTGCACCTGCACCCGGAAGAGCCCGGTCAGAATCTGATCCCCCACCTTGCCCTGGAACTGTCCCATCAGTTGGTTGGCTCCCCCGGCGGCGCGAATCTCGTAGCCGCCCTGCACCTTGACCACCGTCTGGCCCAGGGCCTTGGCCACGTCGGCCAGCGGCACGTAGGCCACCCCCTGCACCACGATCACCCGCGTGGAGGCCACCTGCCCGTTCAGGATCAGCCGCTGGGCGCTTTGGGCCAGCGCCAGCAGCGAGAGGCCCAGCGCCAGTACCAGGATTGTTTGCCAGAGCTTGTTCATGGTCTTCTCCTTTTTCTGTGACTCGTCTTGCAACCTGAGACCTGCACCCTACTTGAACTTCTGTACCCGTTCAATGACGGCCAGGGCCCACTTGCGGTAGCTCTCGGGGTCGTTCACACTGCTGTTGGTAAGCAAGAAGGCATACTCGCGGTAGCGGAAGGCCAGGTTGAAACCCGGCTGGCTCTGGTCGCCGCGAAACAACCCGGCCTCGTCGCCCACTTGCAGGCCTACCCAGCTGGGGGCCCCCTTGCGGATTTTGCCCAGCCAGTCCTTGGCCCCTTCAGGGCTGCTGCGGAAGTATTGCAGTTGGACGACCCCACCGGACAGGTTGTGAATGCAGTAGTACATGGGCTGTACCGAGCCGATGGACTGCGCCATGGCCTGGGCCACCGCCTGGCCGCCAGGGCTGCTCAGGGGCTTGCCATCCTGCAAGAGGCCTTCGTTGCTCATCACAAAGCCCACCGAGCCCAGGGCGTTGGGGGTGTTGTTGGGGTTAAAGATGCCCATCAGGTAGCAGGGGTGAGGGTCTTTCTGGGCCAGGCCCAGGGAACCCAGTACCAGCGCAAAAATGAGGAACCGCTTCATGTGCTTCGCTCCTTTCTCAGTTGGGCGGCGGAACATAGAAAAGCCGGAAGGCAATAGAGGCCGAGCCGGTGAGGTTGAGGTCATCGGTAACATAGAGCCGGAGGGTGCCGCCGGCATTATCGAAACCACAACCGTTTGGGATGTTTTGCGCCCCAGCGGTGTTCCACTCCCAGTACTGACCCCCGCCAATGGGCTGGTTGGGCAGCGCTCGGACAGAGATGTCGATCTCGGCACAGCCGGGCTTGCTGGCTTGCCAGCTCCAGCGGTAGTTGCGATACGGTGGGGTTCCACCTACTGCCCGGCCCCCAAGCGTCACCGTGCTGCCCACACTGGCCGAGCTTCCGCTCGCGGGTTCAATGATGCTCACACTGGGCGGGCCGCTGTTAGGCGGGTTCTGCACGTTAACCGTCACACTGGTCTGGGCGCTGGCCCCGCCCTGGGCCGTTGCTGATAGCGTGAAGGTAACGCTGGCAGGGCTTCCGGGGCGAAGGGTAAAGGTAGGGTTGCAGCTACCCTGGAGGGGGAACTGGGTATCGCCCGCGTCGCTGCTCGCCCAGCGGCAGGGCAGGTCTACGATAAACCCGCTGCCATTGTCGCCCCTGGCCTGCCCGCTCAGGGTGTAGGTCTGGGTGCGGTAGAGGGTTGCGCCCGACTGGGGGCTCTGGATGCTCACCTGAGGGGCGCTGAAGTCGCGACGGGTAGCGATGAAGCCCTTGCTCGAGCCCACCTTCCCGGCCATCACCCCGGGGTCGAGGGCCAACATATAGCCCTCGTAACTCTGGCCGCCCAGTTGAAAGGTAAAGCGCCGGGGCTGGGTGGGGCTAACCGTTCCAACCAGGGGGTCACCACCAAAGACGGTACCGGTAACCTGCCCGGTGCTGGGATTTACCGCTGTTATGGAAAAGCTGCCTGCCGTCACGTCCAGCCCATCTATTTGCCAGTTGCCCAGATAAGCGCTCAGGCCCAGGCTGCCGCCGGGGGTGCCGCTCAGGTAATCCCGCAACTTGACGGCATAAAAGCCCTGGGTAGTGCCGCTACCGTCGTCCAGGGTGCCGGCTAGGGTGCGGTTGTCGTCGGCCAGGAAGCCTGTGAAACGCATGCCGCTCAACTCGCCATAGCTACGGGCCACGGTGTTGCCCCAGTCGAGGTAAAAGTCGATCTGCCGCCCGTGGATGACCCCATTGACCCGCCGGGCCATACCGTCCGCGCCGTAGTAGGTACCCAGGCGGCGGTCGGTATCGTTCTGGAACCGGAACAGACTGGGGTTGGGGATATGGTAGATGTCCAGCACCCCGCGCCAGCCGTCGTGGCTGAGCAGGTAGCGGCCAAAGAAGAGCTGGGGCGTATAGACCGCAAAGTTAGGCGGCATCACGCTCAGGATGCTGGCAGCCTCGTAAACCTTGCCCCGCCGCACAAACTCGTAGCTCATCCAGACATATCCTCCCTCGTTCCAGCTCGTGCCCCAGGAGTTTTTGACACGGAAAGCTTGCTTGCTGTCGTCGTAGCCCACCATCAGCATGGCGTGGTCGCCCCAGTCCATATCCCCGGGCATCCAAATCCCGCCCTTGACGCCTTTGCCATTATTGGGTATGCGAACCCCAAAGGCCACCTCGCGCCCAGCGGCTAGCTGGGCCTTGAACCATTCGGGGTTGGTGAGCTGACTCCCACCGGCGAAGACCGCCTGGTTGACCCGGTAGCGGCCTTCCTCCAGGGCCAGCTGGGGAAGCATCAGCCAGTCCAGCGGGAAGGGGATGCGGTAGGTTTGGCTGCGCTGGCTGAGATTGGCCTCGCCCATGGAGCGCTGCGGGCTATTGCGGGTGATGGGGGGGAGCCACTGGCCTGAGTCCCCAAAGGATTCCTGTCCATTGTACGGAGCCTGGTTTTCCAGGGGAATGCCCCGCTCCCCGTTCAAGATGCTTTGCAGCTTATAGTTTACGCTACCCCCACCCCAAACCGCCAGGAAATTCTCGGACTGACTGGGAGGCACGGGTGGGCTTTGGGTATCCAGCACGTTGACCTTGTCCTGCCAGTTTAGGAACTCCTCCGAGAGGTCCAGGGTAAGGTTATAAGCGCGCTTGTAGGCCGCCTCGAGGGCCCCCACCACCGCAAAAGCCGTGCAGGTACCCCGGCCTCCTTGGTCCTTCACCGGGGTTTGGTAAGGGGTAAGGTCCACCGCGAGGGGCAGGTTTTGCGGACCCACCTGGGCCAACCCCGGGGTGGCCGGTGGGGGAAAGCGATCCAAGTACCAGGCGGTTTCCTCGGGTTTATCCAGGCGCTTGACCTCTCCGTTGCCCAGCCGCACCGCTGGGTAACCTCCTACCGTCAAGAACTCCTGGATATCCGGACCGACCGGTCCCCCTTGCGGGGAGGGGCTGGTGCAGGCCCCCAGGATACCCAGAAACAGCGCCAACATCAGCTTGGGCTTCATGTGACTCCCGTCAAGACAAGCCCTCGTGATGGAAGGCGGCCTCAAGCCAGGCCACCAGTTCCAGGGGGCTCGCGAACTCAAGCACCTCTCCTGCCCGCTCAAGGCGGGCCTGCCAGGGGTGGGTTTCGTCCGGCAACCGCACGATGAGCCGGTATTCGCGTTGGCTTTCTTCCTCGTCCACGCCTCACCTCCTTGTGCGGTTTACCTTAGCCGGGTAGGCGTGGCAAAAGCGTGGCAGGGGGTGCAAGGGCGCCCTCCATGGGGGCAAAGCAGAGGGCGCTGCCCCTCTCTTGGAAGAAGGCATCAGGAAGGCGAACCCGGATAAAGACCGTACGCTTTCCTACAGGCCTCCTTAAGGAGGGGGTACCCCTCGAGGCTCTCGCATAGGGCCCGCAAGGCCTGCTCGCACAGGCGTTGCTGCTCCTGGGCCTGGCGCAAATTGCCCCGGGCACGCAAGGCCGCCGTCACCGCCTGGCGCAGCGCGAGCTTTTCTAAGGGGGGTATTTCCGGGGCCTGCAAAAACTTTAGCCCTGCTTGGAGGTCATCCTGGGAAACCTGCCCAAGCCGGGCCTGGGCCCAAAGCCGAACGCTCCAGAGCTGCGAGGTGGTGGTGGGGTCGTCGGAGTGGGTGTCCTGCACGGCCTGCAAGGCGCGGGCCGGTTGATCCAGCCTCAGCCAGGCCAGCCCCTCCACCCAGGCCACGCGCGGGGGGTTCAGGGAGTCGGCCAGGTGGGGTTCCTGGCGCAGGCGCCCCAGCCGCTTTAGGGCTTGCTCGGGCTGCCCCAGCGAGACCTCGCAGCGGGCCAGGTGGGTCTCGGCCCAGGGCAGGCGGCCCCACAAGCCCAGTTCCTGTATGGACCGAACCGCCGCCTCCAGCAACCGCCGGGCTTCGGCGGGCTGGCCCAGCCAGTGCAGGTCGTCGGCCAGCACCACCTGGTAAAAGAGGGCATCGGCCCGGTGGCCGCTTCTCTGGCTCAGTTCCAGCGCCCGGGACACCGCCCGGTAGGCCTCCCCCAGGGCCCCCCGGTACCAGTGCACCAAGCTCAGGTTGTTCAGAAACTTGGCCTCCATCTCGGGGTTTTGCGGCTCACGGGCCATTTGCAGGCCCTCCTCGAGGGGGCCCAGGGCAGCTTCGAAGTTGCTGCGCTGGTAGTGGATGGCAAACAGGTTCAAAAGGGCGTAGCGCAGCAGGGTTATGTCCCCCATCTCCCTGGCCTCGGCGATGGCCCGTTCGGCCAGCTGCACGGCCTCCTGGTAGCGGCCCTGGGCGGCGGTGAAGGTGGCGGCGTTTTGCAGGGCGTTGTTCTGACCGGTGCGGTTGCCCAGCTTTTGCGCCAGGGCCCGCTCGGCCTCGGTGTAGCCCAGGGCGGCCTCCAGCTTGCCCTGCCGGTAGGCAAAGATGCTGAGCCAGTCGTAGACCTCCAGGGTCAGGGGCTCGGCCGGCAGTAGGACCTGGGCTTGCAGCAAACGGGCTTCGGCGGCCCCAAGCTCCCCCATCGCCCCCAGGGCCCGGCCCCCCAGGTAGAGCGCCTTGGCCTGTAAGGGAGCGGCCAGAGGCCCGGACTGCCCCACCCCTTCGGCCTCCGCCAGCGCCTCCTTATAGCGCCCACAGAGCAGGTGGTGCTCGGCCCAGCCCAGCCGGGTTTCGGCCTGCAAGGCGGCCTCTCCCAGTTCCTGGGCCAGCCGCTCCATCGCCCCCAGGGCCTCGGCCCAGGGGGTGCGTTCGTCCAGGGTCTGCCAGAGCCGGGCCCGCTCGCGCTCTATCTCGTAGGCCACTTTGCCTTCGGCGCCGTCCGACAGGGCCAGCTGGTACTGCTCCAAGGCCTCCCGGTGGGCATAGACCCGGACCGCGGCTAGGGCAGCCCGGAGGCGCCAGGGGATGGCCTCCTGGGGCCTACCGCCCTCTTCCCAGTGTTCGGCCACGCGGGCCGGGCTACCGCCCTGGCGGGCCAGGCTCTGGGCCATTTTGCGGTGCAGGAGCCGGCGTCGCTCCGGGCCCAGCCCTTCGCGCACCGAGCGCCGCACCAGCTCGTGGCTGAAGGCATAGCCGGCGTCCTGGCGGCGCAACAGGTCGGCGGCCAGGGCCTGCTCGAGGGCCTCCAGGCTTTCCCACTCCGAAAGGGCGGTGGCCCCCCTCAGCACCTCCAGGCTGAAGCCATCCCCCGCCAGGCTGGCCGCCTCCAGGAGCCGCCGGGGCGCAGCTCCCAGCCCCTCGATGCGCCGCCACACGGCCTCCCGCACCGAGGCGGGCAGGGGCAGCTCGCGGTAGTCGGTGGTTTCCTGGTCGTAGGGGGTGTGCCAGCCCTCGGGGCCCACCTGCAAGGCCCCCGACTCGAAGAGCGCCTTGAGGGTTTCCAGCACAAACAAGGGATTGCCCCCAGTGGCTTGGTAAAGCCGTTGGGTAAAACGGGTGGCCCCAGAGGAGCCCGAAAGCGCCCGCACCAGCCGCAAGAGGTCGGTCTCGGAAAGCGGCTTCAGCTCAAGCAGAATGGCCTTCCCTCCTTCAACCTGCTCTCGGATGGCCCTCAGGAAGGCAGGATCCAGCTCCTCCGGGCGGAAGGCCACCAACGGGCGCAACATCCCCTCCGGCAGAAGCCGGGCCATGGCATAGGTGGCCGCCTCGAGGCTGGCCGCGTCGCGGACGAAGTGCAGATCATCGGCCACCACGCTCCTCACCCCCTGTCGCCCCAAGGCCCGGATCACCTCGGTGATGGCTTCCAGCAAGCGCACCTTGCCCTCGAGGCCCGAAGCAGGGGCCAGGGATCCTTCCCCAAGCTCAGGCAGGAGCCGGGAAACTTCCCTCCTTGCCCAAAGAGGAAGCTCCAAAGCCGGGAATTGCCCTAGGGACTCGCGGAGACCCCGGGTGTAGAAGGCGTAGGGGATGCCCCCGTCGGAGGGATCCGCCCGCAGGAAAAACATGGGGCCCTGGCGCTGGGCAAACTCCAACAGCAGCCGGGTCTTTCCTACCCCAGGAGGTCCGGGGTCGTGTCAAGAGTTATGTGTAAGAGTCTGTGTACGGGGGGCATACCGCTCCTGAAGCATCTTCTCCAGCACCTCCTTCACCTCCGAGAACCCCTTTAGTTTCCGTTCTGCCCACCTCCCTTCCTGCCTCTCCGACTCCAGGTAAAGAAGCTTGTACACCGCCTCTTCCTTAGGAAACTTGTGGTCCCGCACCTTCGTCCCCCGCCGCACTTCCCGGATAAACCGCTCCATCAGGTTGGTGCTCCGCAGGTACGGCCAAAGCACCTTGGGGTACCCGTAGAACCGCAGGAAGGCCCCCGAATCCTGTACCCAAAGCCCCACCACCCCCGGGTACCGCGAACCCCAGGCGGCCTTCACCTCCTCCAAGGCCCCAAGAGCTTCTTCCCGGCTCTCCGCCCCGTACACCCGCCTCAGGTCCTCCGCCAGCAGGCCCCGGTCCCGCGCCCGCACCTGGGACAGGCTCCACCGCACCCCGTGCACCACGCACCGCTGCCATTCCGCCTGAGGGTAGACCCTGCGGATCGCTTCAGGAAGCCCGGGCAGCCCGTCGGTGATGAAGAGCAATACCCGCCGCAGGCCCCGCTGCCAAAGCTCCCCCAGGACCCCCTCCCATCCCAGGGCGCTCTCCGTGGGCAACAGCCAAAACCCCAGGACCCGCCTCTCCCCATTAGGGGCGATGCCCAGGGCCACATACACGCTTTCCCGTACGATCCCTTCTCCTTCCCTGAAGACCTTTAGGGAAAGCCCGTCCAGGTAGACGAAGGCCATCTCCTCGGGCAAAGGCCGGGTGCGGAAGGCTCCTGCCGCCTCCAGGACCTCGTCCGTCAGGGCGCTCAGGGTCTCGTGGGAGTAGCGGTGGCCTAAGAGCAGGCTCAGTATCTCGGCCGCCTTGCGCTGACTGACCCCGGCGGCGTAAAGGGCTACCGCCACTTCCCCCACGTCCACCAGGCGGCGGACGTAGGGCTTAAGGAAAGCCGGGTAATACCGAGATTCCCGATCCCTAGGGACCTTCAGGTCCACCTGGCCGAAGGTGGTCTCCAGCTTGCGGGGGTAGTAGCCGTTCCTGCGGCCTCCGTGCACCTGCAAGAAGGCCGTCCGGTCCAGCTCCAGAACCGTCTGCAGAACCTCGGCTACTGTCTCCCGCACCGCTTCCCTCAGCAAGATCCGCAAGGTATCCTGGTCCACGGGGCACCTCCTCGTGCTAAGGTGTGCCCCCCTATTAAACACGGACCCTTACACATAAATCCTTACACGACCAGGTCCGGAAACGTAGATGGCCTGTTGCGCCCTCCAAGCTGCTTCCATCTGGGCCCATTCCTGCTCCCGCCCCACGAAGGGAACCCGGGACACAACCCCTATGACCTCGCGCACCGGGGGGAGCCTTACCGGGTTTAGGGTCCCCTCCTGGATCTGCCGGACCAACTCCAGGGTTTCCGGAAGGGGCTCTAGGTGGAGCTCGCACCGGAGGAGCTCTTTCAGGCGGGCAAACCTGGCCAACGCCGCCTCCCGCTCACCCAAAAGGGCCTGCAAGCGCATGGCTTCCCGATGGTGGAACTCCTGGAGTTCGTCCTCCCGTAGGAGGGTAAGCCGGCTGGCCAAAGCCCCCCGCAGGTCGTGGGCGGCCTCGAGGCGCTGAGCCTGCCGGTGCAAAGCCTCCCGCCAAAGCTGGGCTAGACCTTCCCGCCGTCCCTCGAGCCAGTCGGCAAACCCCGTGGCCCCCGGCAGGTCTAATCCTTCCAGCAGAGGCCCCTGGTAGAGGCTAAGAGCGGCCTGCAAATCTCCGTGCTCAACGGAGGCCCTAAAGGCCTCCACATCGGTTTCCAAGGGCTCAAGGGCAAGCCAGCCGCCTTCGGTCCGCAACACCGCGGCCACGGGCGTGTGCCGCAAACGATTGAGTTCACGGCGCAGGTTGGCCCGGGCGCCGGCCTCGTCCTGCTCGCTCCAAAGTAGCCCTGCCAGCTTGGTCCGTGCCGTGGGGCCTTCCAGGGCCAAGTAGGCCAGCAGGGCCAAGAGCTTGTGGGTGGGCAAGGCCACCCGCCTTCCCGCCTGCTCCAGAGCAGGGATACCCAGCAGGCGGAAACGCAGCATGGCTTACCCCTTAGCCTACCGCATCCCTCTTGGCCCAGGACGAAGCTTGCAAATAGGGCCTAGCCATGACTCTCCCGCGAACCCTAGAAAAGCCCCATCGAGTAGGGGCGTACCCTTCAAAACTCGGGGCCTCGTATCGAGGCGCAGAAGACTCTTTCCCTTTCCCCAAAGATCATGGCATACAGGGATCCTCCAGCTCCCTGGGCCTGAGGACCAGGTCACCAATAAGCCAGGGCATCCGACCCACCAGGCAGGCCGAGGTGCAGCAAGCCTCCGCAAACCCCTGGGGTATCTAGGCTAATAGGCTACGGTTCATGACCACGAATCCCTCCCGCACAGAGGGCAGCCTAAGGGCAACCCAATGCAAACGTTTAGCCTACGGGTGCGGAAGCAACAATCCTTGTCTGGATCTCGCACAAGTGCCCATCACCCACTTGAGCGACTCTAGCCCCCCCATGGGGGATGCCTGCACAAGGGCTTCCTGGTTAGTATTAGAATGACAATGTGTCCTTGGGGAGGTAACCCGTTGAAGACAAAAGGCTTCACTGTTACGGAGCTCCTTGTGGTCTTGGTCATCCTGGCGGTCATTTTCACCATCGCGGCATTCAACGGGCGCCGAACCCTTCTTGGCCAGGAGCAAACCGCGTTTCTGCGAACAGTGCAAGGTCTTTTCTGGCAAGGGGCCACGGAAGCGGCGAGCCGCGGCGCGGAACTCAGCCTGGTGCGGCAAGGTAATCGCCTCCAGCTCCGCTTGGGAAGCCAAACCCTGCGCACGGTGGACATACCTCAAGGCGTGAACCTTTCCCTTCCCCAAGGAACGGTGGTCCGCTTCTCCCCCCCAGGTAAGCTCCTGGACGCGCAGGGCCAGAACCTCTCCTCTCCCTTATCCTTCACCATCAGCATAGGCCAAAGGACATACGCCTATACGGTCTCGCTCATCGGTGAGGTCAAGGGGGCACCATGAAGCGTGGGGGGTTTTTCCGCAAGGGGCTTACCTTGGTTGAAGTTCTCATCGCCATTACGGTGCTTAGCCTGGTGCTCCTCGCGCTCAACGCCCTCCTGGTTTCCAGCCTGCGGCACACCTCTATCTCGGGCGCACGGACGCAGGCGGTGCAGATCCTCAACTACGTGGGGCGCAGGATCGTGGGCGGGGAAACCCTCCTTCTCCCCGGTTCCACACCCCTCAACTACGGCTACGGCTCCTTGCGTCAGAACTTTCCCGATCTGCCCCAGGAGGTGCGCTTCGCCAACCCCGACCTGTACCGGGTGGCCATCAGCAACCTGGGAACCCCCACGTGGGCCAGTTCCCTAGGGGTAGGCGTCAACGAGTACCGGATCCTCGTATGCTGGCGGCAAGGTGGCCGGGAGCATTGCGCCGAGGGAAGGACCTTCTCCGCGCCTCCTTCCACCGCAAGCCCGAGCACGCCCCCCTTGGAGGGGATCAACTGAAGGTCTGGAGGCTAAGATGCGCGCAAAGGGTCTTGGAAATCGGGGGCTTTCGCTGGTTGAGGTCCTTCTGGCCCTTACCATTTTCGGTATCGTAATGGCCATCGCCTACGGCAGCGTCGTCCAGTTTATGCAGACCCGCTCCGACCTAGATGCCACGGTAAGCGCTCAAGCCAAGCTCCGGCGGATCGTGGAGGTCTTTACCCAAGACCTGCGCAGCGCCGTATTCGGGGGCCTGGCCTCCACGCCTTACCCTACGGGGAGGAACAGCATCTCCTTCGCCCTCATCGACGGGGGAGCAGGGTATCCGGTTCTGCCTCACGACAGCGGCAACAACAACAGCTTCAAACAAGCGGCGGAGGTCAAAATTCTCGCCCTGGCAACCCAGGCTTCGCAAATCGGCATCAACCGAGGGGATTATGTCCTCATGGTCAACCGCAATGGGGATGGGGTCATCCTCCCGGTAACTGGCGTCAACGCCGTGGGTGGCCAAGCCAACCGGTGGCACGTGGTCCATGCGGGGTGCGGCAACACCATTGACTACACTCCCAATACGCTGCTCTTTCGCGTCCGAACCGTGGGCCTAACCTACGACCCTGCCACCAAACAACTGTCTTACAGGGAAGGCTCGGGCAACCCCCTTCCCATGGCCTTTGACCTCACAGGCTTCCGCATCGATTACGTCTATGAAGCGGGCAGCCAGGATGTGTTGGTGAATCCTGGCCCTTACAACTATGGGGCTCCTTCGGCCTCACCCCCCTACCAGTTCACCGCCGCGGGAAAAACCTACACCCTAAAACGACTGTCCCTTACCCTCTCCGCCGGGTTCGCATCCCGGGGACGAACGTTCGAGCGAACCTACACCAGCCAGGTGGAGCTCTCCTCCAACACCCAGTATCAGGTCAAGCGGATCATCCCGTGCCAATAGGGAGGGTAAGGATGAGCAGAAAGGGCATTGCACTGGTAATCGCCTTGGCCACCCTGGTGGTGGTTTCGGGCATCGGCACCCTCCTCTTCGTGCGCACCCTGGGGGAGATCCGGCACAGCGGCCAGGACCAGGGCATCGTGCAAACCTTGATGCTGGCCCGTGGCGCCGCCAACGTAGGGGGTACTTTCCTGAGCACCACGGGCCGCGACCGCCTGAACACCATCGTTCGCAACACGGCCAGCAACACCGCGTGCTGGGCTTATGGCGGCAACGCCAACTGCCAGTCAGGGCAGACTCCTGACCCCGTGGCCGTAGCCCAAGCCCTGGGGACCGTGGCCTCCCAGCTCCAGAGCCAAGTGGATGGGTCCCTCTGCCCTAACGGTACCCCAAGGAACCTGGCCCCAAGCGGACTGAACGCCAACGTAACCCTCCGGCTCCACTTCACCGCCACCGCCTGCGGGCAGGGACTTCCACCTGGGACCCAGCTACCCGCAGGTCGCTTTGTGGACGGCAGTCCGAGAACCGCAGGGGCTTCCAACACCGCACAGACCTACGCTTTGCCCTTCGTGATGGTAGCCCAGGCCGAGATGGGCCCCTACCGCCGCAACGTGGTCCTGCAAGGGGAGTATCGGTTTACCGTGGGCCGGGCCAGCTTTGCCCGCTGGGCTCTTTTCACCCACATCCACACCCTTCCTGACGGTACGGATGTGTGGTTCACCGAGCGAACCCTGTTCGACGGCCCCGTGCACACCAATAGCCACCTGCGCCTCTACCGCAGGCCCTGGTTCGGGGGCGAGGTGACCAGTGCGGGCTGTACCAACCCGGGAGACTCCTCCTGTTCGGGTCAAACCCGGGCGGGAGCCTACTTCTATGGGGTCAACGGGGGCAACCTGGTGCTGGCCACCAACATGCAGCCCAGCGCCAGTGCGCCTTCTTACACCAACACCTTCGGTACCCACGCCCCAGAATTTACCGCCGGGGTAGACTGGAATGCCCCTTTCATCCCTTTGCCCCAGAACAACCAGGATCAACGCAGCGCAGCCCAAAGCGGAGGCCTTTACTTCCAGCGGACCATTACTAACCTGCGCCTGGAGCGTAAGTGCATCGAAAACCTCACAGGTCTTGAGGTAACGTGCGCGCTCCCTCTGCCCGTGGGCGTGAGCAAGTTCCAGTACATTACCGTCACGTACTGCGCCAACAACAACTGCAACCAGACCGCCACCGAGATCTACCGCTATGGGCCCGACCTGAAACTCTACCAAAGGGTAACCCAGGGCAACACCACCACCTGGCAGCCCGTAAGGCGTAACAACAACGACGTGTACTTTAACGGGGTCATCTTCAGCGACGGCGAAATCCAGAACCTGTCCGGACCAAGCAGGACAAATGCCAACGACCCCAACACGGCTGGGCCTGCCTTGGCCGAGTTTGCCCAGATCACCGTGGCCGCCAACAACACCATCCAGATCACTGGGGATCTCAAGTACGAAAACCCGCCCTGCTCAGGGACACCCACGCGGAACCCCAACGGCACCGTGAACCCGGCCAGCTGCGATAACCTCTCGGCTGAAAACGTGCTGGGCATCTTCAGCCAAAACGGCGATGTCTTAATCGATCAGGGCGCGCCTAGGGATCTTCACATTCACGGAACCCTCATGAGCGCCAGGGGCGTGGTGCAGGTAGAAAACTACAATTCCATAGCCAACAAGGGCAACGTGTACCTCATCGGCGGGATCATCGAAAGGTTCTACGGGGCCTTTGGCACCTTCAACCCACAAACCGGGCAGAACAACACGGGATACGGGCGGGCTTTCACCTACGACCGCCGCTTCCTCCAGGGGTTAGCACCACCCTTCTTCCCCACCACGGGCGTTGACCAGGTGATGGGGGTGAGCGTGTTCAGCTACGGGCAACGGGAACAGGTGTACTGAATGGTTCCTAGGTAATGGGGTATAGGGGGTTGGGTCCTAATCGGGCCAAAACCCCCTTAGCTCTTCAGTGCTCCATCCCCCGCTGGGCCGGCACCCCCTGGTCAAAGGCGTGCTTCACCTTGCGCATCTCCGTCACCGTGTCCGCCAGGGCCACCAGGGCCTCCGGCGCCCCACGCCCCGTCACCACCAGGTGCACGTGCCGGGGGCGGGCCTTCAGGGCCTCCAGGAACTCCTCTAGGGGAATCCAGCCGTAGCGCAAGGGGTAGGTAGCCTCGTCCAGGACCACCAGGTCCGCCTCCCCCGAAAGGAGAACCCCCTTGGCCCGGGCCCACCCCTCCCGGGCCAGCCCCGCCGTGGCCTCCAGGTCCCGGCTCCTCCAGGTAAACCCGTCCCCCAGCCCCTCCACCGGCACCCCCAAGAGGGCAAAGGCCCGGTGTTCCCCAAACCGCGCCCCCTGGTGCTTCAGGAACTGGAAGATGCGCACCCTAAGGCCCCGCCCGTGGGCCCGCAGGGCCAGGCCGAAGGCCGCGGTGCTCTTCCCCTTCCCCTCCCCCGTGTAGACCAAAAGGAGGCCCCGCCTCTCCCCCTCCGGCTTCCGGTAGGGCTTCACCCGCTTAGGCTCCTCCATAGGGCATAGCTTAAGAGGGCGGAAAGCTCCGCAAGGGCGATGCCCGCCCCCAGCACGTCCCCGTTGAGCCCCCCCAGGCGTAGGAGGGCCAGGCGGGCCACCCCCCAGGCGGCGAGGAGGGCCAGGAGGGCGGGCAGGGGGTAGAGGAGGGGGAAGGGCAGGGCGAGGAGGGCAGGAAGGAGGAGGGGCCCCCCGCGGATGAGGCCCGCCATCCCCGGGCCCAGGAGGGGGTAGCGGTGGAGGAGGGGCAGGGGGAGGAAGCGGGCGAAGCCGGGGAAGAGGAGGAGGAAAAGGGGGTCCCTCACCAGGGCCAGGGCCTGCCAGAGGAAGAGGAGGTAGACCCCGCCCACCCCGAAGGCAAAGGCCCCCAGGTGAGGGTCCTTGAGGATGCGGAGCCGCTCCTCCCGGGTCCTGGTCCCGAGGAGGGCGTCTGCCGCGTCCAGGAGGCCATCCAGGTGGAGAAAGCCCGTGAGGCCCAGGAGGAGGCCCAGGGCCAGGGCCCCCCAGAGGCCCTCGGGCAGGGGGAGGGGGGCCAAGAGGGCCAGGGGCAGGCCCAGGAGGTAGCCCACCAGGGGGAAGAAGGCCGTGCTCCGGCGGAAGTCCTCCTCCTTGGCCCCGTGGGGGGCCACGGGCAGGAGGGTGAGGAGGGCCAGGGCCAGGCGAAAGGCGAGGAGCACGGGCCTAGAGCCGGTCGGAAACCCCGGCCTCCTCAAAGGTGGCCATGTGCAGGATGCGGGCCGCGGCCCGCAGGAGGGGCATGGCCAGGACCGCCCCCGTCCCCTCCCCCAGGGCCAGGTCCAGGTCCAGGAGGGGCTTTAGGTCCAGGGCCTCGAGGGCGTGCCGGTGCCCGGGCTCCCGGGAGAGGTGGCCGGCAAAGAGGTGGTCCCGGATCCCGGGGGCAAGCCGCCAGGCCAAAAGGGCCCCGCTCGTCACGGGAAAGCCGTCCAGGACCAGGGGAAGCCCCCGGGCGTACCCCTCCAGGTAGACCCCGGCGATGGCGAGGAGCTCCAGCCCCCCCACCTGGGCGGCCACCTCCAGGGGCCCCATCCCCGGCCCCAGCCGCCCTAGGGCCCGGGCCACGGCCTCCCGCTTCCGCCTTAGGCCTTCCTCCCCCACCCCGGTCCCCCGGCCCACCACCGCCTCCGGGGGGAGGCCCAGGAGGGCTGCGGTGAGGGCGGCGGCGGTGGTGGTGTTGCCGATGCCCATGTCCCCCGCGGCCAGGAGGGTGGCCCCTTCGGCGATGGCCCTCCGGGCCGCCTCCCGCCCGGCCTCGAGGGCCCTTTCCGCCTCCTCCAGGGTCAAGGCCGCCTCCCGGGCCAGGTTGCGGCTTCCCTCCCGCACCTTGGCCTTGAGGAGCCTGGGGTGGTCGGGAAGCTCCCCCTTGACCCCCACGTCCAGGACGTAGACCTCGCACCCCGCCACCTGGGCGAACTGGTTGATGGCCGCCCCGCCCCGGAGGAAGTTCAGGACCATCTGCCGGGTGACCTCCTGGGGATAGGCGGAAACCCCCTCCTCCGCCACCCCGTGGTCCGCGGCCGCCACCACCACCCCCCCCGGACCGAGCTCGGGCCTCACCCGGCCCTGGATGGCGGCAAGCCTTAAGGCCACCTCCTCCAGCCGCCCCAAGGAGCGGGGCGGCTTGGTGAGGCGCTCCATGCGCCTTTGGGCCGCTTCCCTGATCCCCTCCATGCCCCCACTATACCCACCCCCCACCCGGCTTAGACTGGCCCTATGGAACTCTGGCTGGTGCGCCACGGGGAGACCCTGTGGAACCGGGAGGGGAGGCTTTTGGGCTGGACCGACCTCCCCCTCACCCCCCTGGGGGAGGCCCAGGCCAGGGCCCTCCAGGGGCTTCTTCCCCCCCTTCCCGCCTACAGCTCCGACCTCTCCCGGGCCCTGAGGACGGCCCTCCTGGCGGGCTTCTCCCCCACCCCCACCCCCTCCCTGCGGGAGATCCACTTCGGCTCCCTGGAGGGGGCCCTCTGGGACGCCCTGGACCCCGGCCTCAAGGAGGCCATGCTCCGCTTCCAGGGGTTCCACCCCCCCGAGGGGGAGAGCCTGGACCGGTTCCAGGAGCGGGTCCTGGCCTTCCTGGGGGGCCTTAGGGCCCCCGCGGTCCTCTTCACCCACGGCGGGGTGATCCGGGCCGCCCTCAGGGCCCTGGGGGAGGATGGCCTCATCCCCTTAGGGAGCGCCGTGGTCCTGGAGTGGCCCAAGAGGGTCTTGGACCGGATCCTCCCTAGCCCGTGAGCCTCCTTTTGGCCCTCCTTCTGGACGCCCTCTTGGGGGAGCCCCCGGCCCGGGGGCACCCCGTGGTCCTCATGGGGCGGTACCTGGCCTGGGCCTGGCCCCGGGTGCGGGGGTTTTGGTCCGGGGCCCTCTACTGGGGCCTGGGGGCCCTCCTCTTCACCCTTCCAGCCCTCCTCCTGGACCTCCTCCTGAGGCCCCTGGGCCTGGGCTGGCTCCTCCTCGGCCTCCTCCTCAAGCCCCTCTTCAGCCTGAGGATGCTCCTCCTCGAGGTCCTCGAGGTGGAAAGGGCCCTGGGGAAGGGGCTGGAGGCGGGCCGTAGGCAGGTGGCCCGCCTGGTGAGCCGCCCTACGGGCGGGCTCAGCGAGGAGGAGGTGCGGGAAGCGGCCCTGGAGAGCCTGGCGGAAAACCTCTCCGATAGCCTCCTCGCCCCCCTCCTCTACTACGCCCTCTTGGGCCTGGCGGGGGCTGCCCTCTACCGCTACGCCAACACCGCCGACGCCATGTGGGGCTACCCCGAGCACGGGGAGAGGGGGGCCTTCGCCGCCCGGGCGGACGACCTCTTGAACCTCCTCCCCGCCCGGCTTGCGGGCTTCCTCCTATGCCCCCCAAGGCTATGGCCCAGGCTCCTCCAGGAGGCCCGGAAAACCCCCTCCCCCAACGCCGGCTTCCCCATGGGGGCCATGGCCCTCCGCCTGGGGGTGCGCCTGCGCAAGCCGGGGGTCTACGCCCTGAACCCCACCGCCCCCTCCCCCACCCCCGCCCACCTGCGCCGGGGGGTATGGCTGGCGGGAGCCTGGGGCTACGGGCTCGGGCTAGCCCTGGGAATCCTCCTGGAGGTGGTAGGCTGAAGGGGTGGAGCGGAGCCGGGACTTCCTCCTCCAGGCGGGGCGGGACCTGGAACAGGCCCGGCTTTCCCTCAGGGAAGGGTTCTACGGGTGGGCAGCCTTTGCCGCCCAGCAGGGGGCAGAGAAGGCGGTGAAGGCGGTTTTCCAACGGCTGGGGGCTGTGGCCTGGGGACATTCTGTGGCCAGGCTTCTAGAGGAACTTGCCCAGACCTTTCCCGTGCCGGAGGCCCTCCTGGATGGGGCCAGCGAGCTGGACAAGGCCTACATCCCTAGCCGCTACCCCGACGCCCTGCCGAGGGAGCGCCCTTCGCGCATTACCGAAGGGCGGAGGCCGAGCGGCTTCTTGCACATGCGGAGGAAATCCATGCCTTCTGTGCAGGTCTTCTATCCTCCCTGGAACAGGGAAACCCTCCTGGAACGCCTTAGGAAGGGCCTCGAGGCCCTGGCCCAGGAGGTGCCCCTGGAGGCCGCCTACCTCTTTGGCTCCTGGGCCAGGGGGCGGGCCGTGGCGGGAAGCGACGTGGACCTCCTCCTCCTCTACCGGGGCCCCCGCCGGGAGGACCTGCACCGCCTGGCCCGGCGGGCCTTTCCCGGCCTCCCCCTGGAGCTCCACGCCTACACCCTGGAGGAGGCCCAGGCCCTGGGGCCCGTCCTCGCCCGGATGCTCCAGGGGGCCGTGCCCCTGATGGGCTAAGCTAGGGGCATGGAGGCCGACCTGGAAGCCTACCTGGCCCAGGCCACGGAGCGGCTCAGGGAAGCCCTGGACCTGGAGGCCCTCTACCTCTTCGGCTCCCACGCCCGGGGTACCGCGGACCGGAGGTCGGACCTGGACCTCCTGGTGGTGGCCCGCACCCCCCTCCCGCCCCTGGCCCGCCTGGAGCTGGTCCTCCAGCTCTTGGCCGACGCCCCCCTGCCCGTGGAGGCCCTGGTCCTGACCCCCGAGGAACTGGCCGAAAGGAGAGAGCTCCCCTTCCTCAAGGGGGTGTTGCGGGAGGCCAAGCCCCTCTATGAGCGCGGAAAAGCGGCGTGAAGAGGGCCTGAGATGGCTCGCCCAGGCCCAGGACGACTGGGAGGCGGGGGAGGCCCTCCTCGGGGCGGGGAAATTCGCCCAGGCGGCCTTCCTGGCCCAGCAGGCGGGGGAGAAGGCCCTCAAGGCCCTCTGGATTGCCCTTGGCCTGGACCCTTGGGGGCACAGTCTGGCCCGGCTGATCCGGGACCTGCCCGAGGGGATGGGCGGGGCCCTCCAGCCCCTCCTTCCCCAGGCCCTGGCCCTGGACAAGCTCTACATCCCCACCCGCTACCCCGACGCCCTGCCGGGCCTCACCCCCAAGGAGGCCTACACCCAGGAGGAGGCCCAAAAGGCCCTTATGGACGCCCAGGCCATCCTGAAGGCCGTGGAGGTGGCCCTTGGGAAGGGCTAGGGCCCTGGCCGTCTGGGGCACGGGGAGCGGGGTGGGCAAAAGCTTCCTCGCCGCGGCCCTCCTCCGCCACTTCCGCCGCCTGGGCCTAAAGGCCGCCCCCTTCAAGGCCCAGAACATGTCCAACCACGCCCGGGTGGTGGCCGGGGGGGAGATGGCCAGCGCCCAGTGGCTCCAGGCCCTGGCCGCCGGGGCTGAGCCGGACCCGCGGATGAACCCCATCCTGGTGAAGCCCTTCGGGGAAGGGGGAAGCCAGGTGGTGGTCCTAGGCCGGGTGGACCCCAGGCTTTCCCACTTGCCCTGGAAGGAGCGGAAGGCCCACCTCCTGGCCCCGGTGCGGGAGGCCCTGGAGGGGCTTCTTGGGGAGTACGACCTCCTGGTCCTGGAGGGGGCGGGAAGCCCGGTGGAGCGGAACCTCTGGCCGGACCTGCCCAACCTCCAGGTGGCCGTCTGGGCCGGGGCCCGGGCCCTCCTGGTGGCGGACGTGGACCAGGGGGGTTCCCTGGCCGCCTTCTTCGGCACCTGGGCCCTTCTGGGGGAGCACCGGGAGCGGCTTTTGGGCTTCGTCTTCAACAAGTTCCGGGGGGACCTGAGCCTTTTGGAGCCGGCGTATGCCCTCCTGGAGGGGTGGACGGGGGTGCCCGTCCTGGGCACCTTGCCCCTCCTGCCCCTGGAGCTTCCCGAGGAGGACGGCTTCCGCCACCGGCCCAAGGAGGGGGAGGGTCCCAAGGTGGCCCTCCTCCGCTACCCCCACGCGGCCAACCTGGACGAGTTCTGGGCCCTGGGGGAGCTGGTCCGCCTGGTCCACGCCCGCACCCCCGAGGAGGCCGAGGGGGCGGACCTCCTCATCCTCCCGGGAAGCCGCCTTCCCGCCCGCGACCTCCCCTGGCTTAGGGCCTTCCTCCCCCTCCTCCGGCGCCACCTGGAGGCGGGAAGGCCGGTCCTGGCGGTGTGCGGCGGGGCGGAGATGCTCTCGGAGGCCCTGGTGGACGAGGAGGGGGTGGAGGCGCAAGGGGTCTTCCCCGGGCTTGGCCTCCTCCCCTTCCGGGTGCGCATGGAGCGGGAGAAGACGGTGCGCCGGACCCGGGTGCGCTTTGGGGGGCTCCAGGGCTTCTGGGGGCGGCTCAACGGCCTCGAGGCCACGGGGTACGAGATCCACCACGGCCAGGGCCTCCCCCTCCTCCACCAGGAAGGCCCCCTCCTGGCCACCTGGCTCCACGGCCTCCTGGAGGACCCCGGGGTGCAGCGGGCCCTCTTCGGCCGGGAGGCCAGGGGGCTGGAGGAGGCCCTGGAGGGGGCCGCGGACGCCCTGGAGGCCCACCTGGACCTCCCCGCCCTCCACCGGGCCCTGGGGCTTGTGGGAGGGGTCCACCCCGCCCCCAGGCCCCAGGCCCCAGACCCCCCGCCCGCCCCCGGCCTGGTCCTCTTCCTGGGTGGGGCAAGGAGCGGCAAGAGCCGCCAGGCCCAGCGCCTGGCCGGGCCCTTCGCCACCCTCATCGCCACCGCCGAGGCCCGGGACGGGGAGATGGCGGAGCGCATCGCCCGCCACCGGGCGGAGCGCCCCCCCACCTGGGAAACCCTGGAGGAGCCCCTGGACCTGGTGGGGGCCCTGGCCCGGGCCCAGCACCCCGTGGTGGTGGTGGACTGCCTGACCCTCTGGGTGTCCAACCTCCTGGAGCGGGGCCTGGACCCCCTGGCGGAGGCGGGGCGCTTCCTGAAGGCAGCCCAGGAAAGTGGCAAGCGGGTGATCCTGGTGAGCAACGAGGTGGGCATGGGCATCGTCCCCGCCAACCCCCTGGCCCGCCGCTACCGCGACCTCCTGGGCGAGGTGAACCGCTTGGCGGCGGAGGCGGCCCAGGAGGCCTACCTTCTGGTGGCCGGGCGCCTTCTCCCCCTGTAGGCCAGGGCCCGGGAGGAGGGCCTTCCCGGGCCCAAAGGCCAAAGGGACTAGCGGTC
Organism: Thermus sp. CCB_US3_UF1; assembly: GCF_000236585.1. Taxonomy (NCBI): domain Bacteria; kingdom Thermotogati; phylum Deinococcota; class Deinococci; order Thermales; family Thermaceae; genus Thermus; species Thermus sp. CCB_US3_UF1. The sequence goes on along the minus strand of NC_017278.1, from coordinate 160,398 downwards.
CTTCTTCTCAATCCCCCGCAGGAGAAGGCCCCCCACCTGGAGGTGGACCAGGGGCGGCCCCTGGAGCCTGTCCTCAATGCCCAGGTACCGGGGGCGGGGGTCCTGGCCGAAGCACCCGTCGCACCAGCCCACCTCCCCCACCCGGAAGCGCAGGACCTGGCCGGGGTTGCGGAGGTCCTGGGCCTCGAGCCCGTACCCGCCCCCGGGCTCCTGGGTCAAGGAAAGGCTCAAGAGGCGGGCGGCATCGGCCTTGGTGAGCTTGGCCCCCTTCCCACCCCGCCAGTAGGCCACCCCCAGGGGCTGGCCCACCAGGTCCGCTGGGCTTCGGGCGGTGGAAAAGGCGGGGTTTTGGTAGGGGGCAAAGGCCAAGACCAGGTCTTCCCGCAAGAGGAGGGCCGGGGGCCAGGAAAGGCTGAAGGGCTTGGGCAGGCTGAAGGCCTGGCGCAAGGCCTCCTCCAGGGAGGCCGTGGGGTTTTGCGGGGGGGTGGGACCCGCCCACCCGGCAAGCCCCTCCGGGCCAGGAGCGGCCAGGTGGAGGCGGAAGGGATATTGGATAAGGCTATCCGCCCAGAACCCCCCTAGCCCTATCTTGTTGTAGCTCCAGCGGGGCTTGGCCGTGGGGTCCGTCCCCGGGCCTCCGGGCTCCGCCGTGGCCGGGGTAGCCTCCTCGATGGGGGTACCCTCCCCCGTCCGCCCGCGCCAGACCATGCGGTAGCCCCCTTCCCCATCCCCCACCAGCTCCATGGGGGCGTAGGCGCACCGGCGCCCGTCGCTGCTGCACTTGATGGTGATGCCCAGGGGCTGTCCCAGAAGCCCTCCCGGGTCCTGGGGCGGAGTCCAGCCCGTGGCCTGGGCCAGGACGGTGAGGCCGTCCGAGTCCTTGACCAGGGTCAGGGGCCGCCCCCCATCCCCTTGGGGGGTAAGCCCTTGGGCCGAGGCCTCCACCCCCTCCACCCAGGCCAGGACGGCCCCGTACACCGCATCCTCCGCCGCTAGGGCTTCGTTCAAGGGATCGGTACCGCCCCCCAGGTTGCACCCCGCAAGCAGCAGGCCCGCAAAGGCCCCTATCCAGACTCCAACGAAGAGCTTGCGCATCTCCCGCTTCCTTTCTGAGGGACCAGGCCGGTTTTCCTGGAAGCCTCGAGGGCAAACTACCCCGGGGAGGGTGAACGGCCCCTGAACGGAAGACCCACCGCTAAGAGGGCAAGGGCCCTAAAGCCCCTCAGGGGGCCTGCCCCAGGTCCAGCATCCCCGCCCCCACCGCTTGGGTCGGTTGGGGAAGGGCTTTGGCGCTCTGCATCAAGTGGCCTTGTACCTGGGCCGGGGTGAGGCCCGGCTGGGCCTCCAGCCAAAGGGCCATGGCCCCGGCCACCAGGGGGGTGGCGAAGGAGGTGCCGGTGCAGCTTCCCCTGCCCCCACCCGGAAGGACGCAGTCCAGGTCGGTGCCGGGGGCGGCGAGGTCCACGTAGGTCCCCCGGGTGCTGTAGGCCGCGGGCTTCCACTCCCCCTGGACCTCTTCCAAGGCCCCCACCGCCACCAGGCCGGGAAGGTCCAGGGCTGCGGGGTAGTGGGCCGGGCTCCCCTGGTTCCCCTGGTTGCCCGCGGCCGCGGCCACGGGGAGGCCCTGGGCCAGGGCGGCCTCGAGGGCCAAGCGCAGGGCCTCCACCGGGGTATCCCCGCCCAGGCTCAGGCTGAGCACCGTGGGCCCCTGGCGGTTGGCCACCACCCAGCACACCCCCCGCACCACCCGGCTGGCCCGGCAGACCCCGTTCCCGTCGCATACCCGCACCGGGACGATCTGGGCGTCAGGGGCCACCTCCTTCACCAGCCCGGCGGCCCCGGTGCCGTGGCCCCCGGGGAAGGCATCCTGGGGGACGGGGTCGTCCTCCACGAAGTCGTAGCCGGGAAGCTGGGGGATAGCCGCGTCCACCCCGGTGTCCAGCACGGCCACCCGCACCCCTTTGCCCGTGCGCCCCCGCCTATGGGCCAGGGGCGCCCCCACGGCCTCCCCGCCCGAAACACCCCCCAGGCTCCAGAGGCTTTCCGGATCGGCCTTGTAGGCCGGGTCCTGGGCCTCCAGTTCCTCCAAGGCCCTTCCCAGGGCCTCCCCGCTGTACCCCAGCTCGGCCAGGGCAAAGCCGCAGGCGGAAAGGGAATCCTGGCGGAGGAGGGTGAACCCCTTGGGCAGACGGGGCTCGCGGCCCAGGGGCAGGCGCAGGAGGACCCGGCTAGGGTCCACCCGGCCCAGGAGGCCCAAGGTGCCCTGGGCCTCCTGGCTCCCCGACACCACCCGGACCGGTTTGGGGCCCCCAGGAAGGGCGGGGACCCGGAAGCGGACCGCCCGGACCTCACGGGCCGTCACCTCCGCCTCCACCTCCCCCACGTAGACCCGGGCCTCCAGCCCCCCCATCCCCGAAAGCCTGGCCTCCACCTCCTCCCCCGGAACCGCCCGGGAGGGGTAGAGGGTGAGGGAGGGCTCCGAAGGGCCACACCCCGCAAGCCAGGCCCCCAAGAGCACCCAGACCAGCCATAAGCCCTTGGCGCGTTGGGTCATCTTCCTCTCCTTCCAGGAGAAGCACGCTCCGCCCGCCCAAATCCAGCACCCAGATGGGCATGGTTAGGGGAGGGGAAGGCCGTTCCCTCCAGGGACGGCCGGGCAGCGGGGCCTGGGCCTCCGGGCGGACTTCCCCCTTCTCCTTAGGGTTTCCATGGACTCCTCACCCCTTCCAAGGTGGTCCCAGGGGGCTTAACGCCCCCTGAACGCCTCGAGGCGGGCCCGGTAGCGCTCGGCCAGGACGGTGTACCGGGCCTCCTGCAGCAGGGCGATGGCCTCCTCCAGGCTGGCGGGGTCCCCCTGGAGCTCGGCCAGGTTGGCCAGAACCGCGGCGGTGAGCACCCACTCCCGCCCCTCCTTGGCCAGGGCCAGGGCCTGGCGGTAGGCGGCCTCGGCCTCCCCAAGGCGCCCTTGGCGGTGGAAGAGGGCCCCCAGGTTGTTCCAGGCACGGCCCAAGGCCTCGAGGCTCCCCGCCCGCTCCGCCGCCTCCAGGGAGGCCCGGTAGAGGGCCTCGGCCTCCTCTGGCCTGCCCTGCCGCTCCCGCACCACCCCCAGGTTCAGGAGAACCCGGGCCCGCAGAAGGGGAGCCTCCCCCGCCGCCCGCAGGGCCTCGGCCAGCACCCCCTCAGCCTCCGGGCTCCCTCCCTCCACCAGGGCCACGGCCCGGTTGTTCAGGGCGTCCACCTGGCGGGCGGTCTCGCCTGCCGCCAGAAAGCGCACCGCTGCCCGGGCGAAGAGGGCGGCAGCCTCGGCGAAGCGGCCCTGGCTGAAGGCGAGGAGGCCCCGGAGGTTCCAGGCCTCCCCCTGGGCCCAGGGGCTTCCGCCCGCAGCCCTTTCCGCCTCGGCCAGGGCCTCCCCCACCCTCCCCAAGCGGAAGAGGATGCCCCCGCGCACCGCCGCGGCCTCGGGGTCTTCCTCCTCCAGGCCCTCCAGCTCCTCCAGGGCTTCCCCATAGCGGCCAAGCCGCTCCAGGGCCCTGGCCCTGAGGAGCTGGACCTGGGGGTCCCGGGGCAGGCCCTGGAGAAGCTCCAGGCCCTGCAGGGGGTTTTCCGAAAGCCAGCGCCGCGCCTCCGCCAGGAGGGCCTGCCCGGCCCGGCGGCGGTCCTCCTCGGTCCAGAAGAAGCGGGCCAGGCGGTACAGGGGCAAGGCCTCCCGCAAGGGAAGGCGGCGGGCCAGCTCCAGGGCCACCTCCTGGGCCTCCGGGGGCAGGGCCTCGAGGCCCAAGGGGAGCAAGGGGTAGCCGCCCGGGCTGAGGAGGCCTTCCTCGTGGAGGCGCTCCAAGGCCTCGGGCTCCAAGGGGCACACCTCCGGGGCCTTGCCGGGCAGGAGGTGGAAGGCCCAGTAGGCCCTGCGCACCTCCCGGGGGAGGGGTTGGGGATGGGGAGGAGGTTCCTCGGCCACCTCCACCGCGTGGCGCACCCCCCCCAGGGCCAGGGCCTCCCCGAGCAGGGCCCGCCCCTCCTCGGCCAGGCCCAGGGCGAAATGGGCCCGGGCCCGCCGGGCAAAGAGGCGGTAGACCTCCAGGGCGAGGGCCTCCCGCCGCGCCCATACCCACTCCTCCAGCTCCTCGCCCAAGGGCAGGTCCAGCCCCTCCAGAAAGGCCCCGCGGTACAGGCGGCGGACCCCTTCCAGGTCCCCGGCCCGGAGGGCCGCCAGCAAGGCCCCCACGTCGCTTTCCACCCGGGCGGAAAGCACCTCTCCCCCTTCCACCACCCCTAGGGGGCGCAGCTGGTTCAGGGCCACCGAGAGGCTGTTGAGGCCGTCCTGGGCCCCAGGCCAGAAGAGCTCCGCCAGGTGGCGCCGGGGCTTGGGGCCCTCGAGGGCCAGGTAGGCCAGGAGGAGGAGGGGCTTGGTCCGGCGAAAGGGTTGGCCTTCCCACCAAAGTCCACCCAGGGTCCTGAGCATGGCCTTCCTCCCATCTTAGCCCGGCCAACCCCGGGCCTACCCCGGAAGACCCCCGCGTGGGCCAGGCCCCTGCGCTCCCTCCCGGCAACCCCGCCCTAGGGAGCCCCTCCAAGCCTGGCCATGAGGGCGCGCAGGGGCAGGGCCTCCACCCCGGGAGCCACCGGGAAGGCCTCCTCCCCTGGGTAGACCACGAAGGCCCTCTCGGGGTTCAGATCCCCAAGGGCCTCAAAGAAGCCCCGGGTGGGCCTGGGGGTGAGGCTCCGTTTGGCCTCCACCGCCCAGAGGGTCCCGGAAGGGAAGCGGACCACCAGGTCCACCTCGGCCCCGGCACGGGTGCGGTAGAAGAAGGCCTCGGCCCCCCAGGGCAGGACCCGCAGCAGGTTCTCCACCACAAAGCCCTCCCAGCTCGCACCCACCACCGGGTGACCCAGGAGGGCCTCCCGGTGGGGAAGACCCAAAAGGGCATGTACCAAGCCCGAGTCCCTCAGGTAGAGCTTGGGGGTTTTGACCAGGCGCTTGCCCACGTTGGCCTCATAGGGAGGTAGCCGCCGCAGAAGTTGACACTCCCACGGCTAAAGCCGGTGGGATTCTTGGTTCATCGTCTCCTGCCCGCTGCGCGCGGGTCTTACAGAGACTCCCCAAGCGTTTAGCGTCTCCGTGTGCCCCCCTATTAAACACGGACCCTTACACATAAATCCTTACACGACCCCTTAAGGCGGTGCATCACTTGCACAGGAGCAACCTTTGGGTCTACCGAAATGAACAGGTGTACATGGTCAGGCATGACTTCAAGGGCGATTATCTCCCAGCCTAGTTGCCCGGCCTTCTCCCGCAGGAGTTCTTTCAGCCGTTCAGCTAACGCACCCACCAGCACCTTTCGGCGACGCTTGGGACACCACACGAAATGGTATCGCAGTAGCGAGACGGAGGTGTTGTTGTGTTTGTAGGGTGCTGACAGTCTAGCACACCAGCCGCTCACCATGCTGTGTGGCCCACGGGACCACGTGGGGGGCTGCTACATCCCACCCTTGAAAGAGGTGGGCTTTGCAGCCCCCCACACCCCCTTTTGTAACCCGCCCTTCCCGCCAAGCTCTCCCCCGCCTGCCGGGACACTTCCGGGGAGACCGAGCCGAGGAGAAGGTAGAGGTCGGCCCTGTGGCCCCGCCGCGCCCGGTCCACCAGGCTGCGGAGGACGGGAAAGAGCCCCGGCATGCGGTGCACCTCGTCCAGGATCACCAGGCGGCCCCAAAAGCCCTCCAGGTAGAGCTCAGGCTCGGCCAGCTTGGCCCGGTCCCGCTCCGACTCCAGGTCCAGGTAGAGGGCCCCCCAGCGCTCCCCTACCCTGAGGGCTAGGGTGGTCTTCCCCGCCTGGCGGGGACCGGTGAGGACCACCACCGGCACCTCCCGCAACCGCGCCTCCAGGATGGGTTCCAGGCGGCGAGGGATAATCATCCCTGCTCATTTAGCATGGACATGCTGAATGAGCAAGGATATAGGGGGCTCTGGCCCCGGGTCCAGGCCTCCCTTGCGCCATACCGCACCGCGCGGGTATGCTTTCCGCATGAAACGGGAAAGGTTGGTGCCCCTGCCGGAGTGGGCGCGGCGGGAAGGGATCTCCGAAAGCCTGGCCCGGAAGTGGATCCGGGAGGGCCGCCTCGAGGCCGTCCGCCTGGGCCACTACTGGTACGTCCCCGAGGTGGTGGAGGGGCCCGAGGGCCGGGGCCAGGCCTACACCCTCTTCACCCACGCCGGAGGGGCAGGCAAGACCTCGCTGGCCCGGGACCTGGGGTTTGAGCTGGCTTCCCGGGGGTACCGGGTCCTCCTGGTGGACGCCGACCCCCAGGCCAACCTCACCGCCTGGCTGGGGGTGGAGCCCGGGAGCGTGGCCGACGAGGAAACCCTCCTGCGGGTGATCCGCCACGACACCCTCCCCCAACCCCGGCCGGTGGGCCGCAACCTCTTCCTCATCCCCGCCTCGGTGAACCTGGCCGTGGGGGAGCTGGAGCTGGACCGCAAGCCCCTGGGGGCCCTGGCCCTGCGCACGGCCCTGGAGCGGCGGGAGGGCTACGACCTGGTCCTGGTGGACTCCCTCCCCTCCTTGGGCTCCCTGGCGGTGATGGCCGCCCTGGCCGGGGACGGCCTCCTGGTGCCGGTGGAAACCGGGGCCAAGGGGGTGCAGGCCCTGCAGGCGGTGGTCCAGGTGGCCAAGGAGTACCGGGAAGCCCTGAGGAAGGTGGCCCCCGAGGCCGTGGCGGGCCGCGCCCACATCATCCGCGCCTTCATCCCCACCAAGTACGACGCCCGTACCCAAGGGGATAACCGCGTCCTCCAGCTCATCGGGGAGCTGGAGGAGGTAGCCCCCGTGGCCCCCAAGGTGGCCTACCGCCCCGGGCCCCACCGCAAGGCCACGGAGGAGGGGGTGCCCATCCACGCCGCCGGGGACAAGGAGGCCGTGGAGGAGATCGCCCGGCTGGCCGACTTCCTCCTGGAACGGGTGTTCCGCCTCGAGGGGGTGCCGGCATGAGCGCCATCCGCGCCTACCTCAAGGGTCTGGTGGAGGAGGCCAAGCGCCCCGCCACCTCCACCCTGCCCCTGGCCGAGCTGGTGCCCCGGCCCCAGCCCCGGCGCCGCTTTGACGAGGCCTCCTTGGCCACTCTCGCCGACTCGATCCGGGCCCACGGGGTCCTGGAGCCCCTCCTGGTCCGGCCCGTGGGGGAGGGGCGGTACGAGATCATCGCCGGGGAGAGGCGGTACCGGGCGGCCCGGATGGCAGGCCTTTCAGAGGTGCCTGTGGTGGTCCTGGAGGCCGACGAGAAGACCGCCCAGGCCCTAGCCCTCATGGAGAACCTCCAGCGGGAGGACCTCAACCCCTACGAGGAGACCCTCGGGGTCCTGGACCTCCTGGCCCTGGAGCTGGGCCGGGAGCGGGAGGAGGTGGTGGGCCTCCTGCACCGGATGCGGGATGAACGAAAGGGGAAAGTTCCCCATAACGTTATGGGGAGCCCCGAGGCAGGAAAGGTGGAAGAGGTCTTCCGCCTCCTTGGCCGCATGACCTGGGAGAGCTTCGTCCAGAACCGCCTTCCCCTCCTCCGCCTCCCCCCTGACCTCCGGGAGGCCCTGGAGGAGGGCTCCATCCCTTACACCGCGGCCTTGGAGTTGAAGAAGGTGAAGGACGAGGGAGTCAGGAAGGGCCTCCTGGCGGAAGCCAGGGCCGGCCTCCCCTTGCGGGAGCTGAGGGTGCGGGTGCGGCAAGCCCTGAAGCGCCCCGCCCCTCCCCCGCCCTGGCACAAGGAGGTGGCGGCCAGGCTGGCCCGGCTGGACCTAGAGAGCCTTCCCGAGGCCAAGCGGCAGGAGGTGGAGAAGCATCTAAAAGCCTTGCGGCAGCTACTTGCAGAGTAGGCCATCTTGCATCTGAAGCCGGGAGTCCTCCCGAGGGAAAGCGGCTGCAAGCTGGGCCCGATGATCGGGCCGGGTTGTAGCTATACTCGCCTATCGAGCGTCGTCGGAGTGACCGGATCGGTGTCACGTGGGAAGCCGAAGGGGGTGCAACGGAAAAGGACCCGGCTATGCGGTTGCCCCTGTCCGTACAGCCCCCCTGTAGGCGGACCTGACTGGGTTTCCCAGGATGAATCTCCACGGCTCGAACCCTTTGATTTAGGCCTCATGGGGTTCTGAAGCCGCGCCTCATTCCCACAGGGTGTCTAACCTAGGGTGCCGTCTCAGGTTGGCATCCTTGGTTATCAAAACCGCACCTAGGCGTAGAGCCGTCGCAGCGATAAAGCGGTCAGCAGGGTCAGGATGAGGCAAGTCCATATAGGCACCATCCAGGACAATCCCCACATCCAAAGGTATGACCCTGATACCCTCTACCTGTAGAGCCTTTTTCAACCAGTGCCAGGATTCCAAGGCCAAAGCAATCCGGCCCTTCTGGGCCAGTACCGCCACCTCCCAAGGAGTGATGGCGGAGATGTACAGGGCTTTTCGCCTCCTAGCCGCTTCAAGGCGAGCAAGCAGAGACGAGGGCAGGAGCTCAGGACTGGTCAGAAACCAAACCCAGGCGTGGGTATCCAGGAGAAAAGGCCTCAACGGAGGGCCTCCCAAACCCCCTCCGTGGGTTCTGTGGGTCCCTCATAGCGGAGGAGGGTGCCCCTGAGCTCCTCTAAGGGGTTCTCCTCCCGGTAGGGGCGGACCTCCAAAACGGGCTTTCCCCTGTGGGTGAGGATAAGGGGTTCCCCCGTGGCCTCTACCTGGCGAAGGAGTTCCAGGGCATGCGCCTTGAAGTAAGCCTTGGAAACCCTCATGCCGACTACCATTGTAGCTCATGGCATCGATGAGTCGGGAAGAAACAGGGGGAAGTTACCCAAAACGTTTTGGGTAGCCCCGAGGGGAAGAAGGTGGAAGAGGTCTTCCGCCTCCTTGGCCGCATGACCTGGGAGAGCTTTGTCCGCACCCGCCTCCCCCTCCTCCGCCTCCTGCCGGGGAAGGGGTGAACCTCCAGCAGGCCCACCTCCTCATCAACTACGATCTCCCCTGGAACCCCGCCCGCCTGGAGCAGCGCTTTGGCCGCATCCACCGCATCGGCCAGACCGAGGTCTACCTGGTGGCGGAGAACACCCGGGAGGGGGAGGTATACCGGCGGCTCCTGGCCAAACTGGAAGAGGCCAGCCGGGCCCTCGGGGGAAAGGTGTTTGACGTGCTGGGCCAGCTCTTCTAGGAAAAACCCTTAAGGGACCTCCTCCTCGAGTCCATCCGCTACGGCGAGGACCCCGAGGTGCGGGCCCGGCTTTTGCGCCAGGTGGAAGGGGCCGTGGACCTCAAGCGCCTGGAACGCCTGCTGCAAAACGCCCTGGCCAAGGAGGTTCTGAGCCCCAAACAGGTACAGGCCCTTCGGCTGGAACTGGAGCGGGCCGAGGCCAGGAAGCTCCGACCCCACTTCCTGGGAAGCTTCTTCCGCGAGGCCTTGGAGCGCCTGGGGGGCAGCGTGCACCTGCGGGAAGCGGGACGGATGGAGGTGAGCTTCGTCCCTCCCCGGGTGCGCCAGGCCAGGCCCGGCATCCTGAGGAGCTACCAGCGGGTCACCTTCCACAAGGACAAGGTGGCCCTGCCCGGCAAGCCCTTGGACCATGTGAAGGACCCCCAAGAAGCCCTGGACCCCAGGAAAGGGGTGGTGGCCGAGGCCCAGTATGAGATTGCCAAAAGCCTGGCCCAAAGCTTAGGCAAAACCCCGCCAGCTTCCACGAACGACCGTGAGACCATAGCGGCCCTGCTGGAGGAAGCTCCTCCCGTGCTGGACCCCTTCGCCGGCGGCGGCACCATTCCCCTGGAGGCCCAGCGCCTGGGGCTTAGGGCCTACGCCTCCGACCTCAACCCCGTGGCCGTACTCATCAACAAGGCCCTGGTGGAAATCCCACCCCGTTTCCTTGGCCTTTTGCCCGTTAACCCAGAGTACCGGGCCAAGGCCAGGGAAGGAGAGGCCCTGCCAGGGGCCAAGGGCCTGGCCTGGGACGTGCGCCACTACGGGGCCTGGGTGCGGGAGGAGGCCAGGAGGCGCATCGGCCACCTCTACCCCGAGCTGAACGGGGAAACCGTCATCGCCTGGCTTTGGGCCCACACCGTAACCTGCCCCAGCCCCGGCTGCCGCGCGGAAACTCCCTTGGTGCGCTCCTTCTGGCTTTCCAAAAAGAGGGGCAGGGAAGCCTTTGTGGTGCCCGAGGTGCGTTCCGGGCAGGTGTTCTTCCGGGTGGAAAGGGGAGGGGAACCCCCGGTGGAGGGCACCGTGAACCGCAAGGGGGCCCGGTGCCTGGTATGCGGAACCCCCTTTTCCCTGGAGCATGTGCGCCAAGAGGGAAGGGCGGGACGCCTGGGGGCCAAACTAATGGCCCTCATGACGGAGGGGAAGGGAGGCAGGAACTACCACGCGCCAAACGAGGAACACGAGGCGATTGCCCACCAAGCCTTGCCAACCTGGAAACCCTTGACCCAGCTCGTCCACGACCCCAGGAACATCTGGTGCGTGCAGTACGGCCTCGCTACCCACGCCGACCTCTTCACCCCCCGCCAGCTCCTGGCCCTGGCCACCTTCGCCGACCTGGTGGACGAAGCCCGGGAAAGGGTCTACCAAGACGCCCTCCAAGCCGGCATGCCTGATGACGATACCCCCCTGGCCGAGGGAGGCCGGGGCGCTAGAGCGTACGCGGAAGCGGTGGGGGTGTACCTGGCCCTGGCTGTGGGGAGGCTTGTGGACTACCACCCAGCCCTTTGCAGCTGGCACACAAGCAGGGAAAATATTAGGAATACCTTCACCCGGCAAGCCCTCCCCATGGTATGGGACCTTGCTGAGGCCAACCCCTTTAGCCAATCGTCTGGAAGCTGGGACAACATGCTGGAATGGGTAGCCACCGCCCTGGAAGCCCTCCCCGCCCATCCTCCCGGCCAGGCCCGGCAGCTCAATGCCCAGGAGTCCGTGAACGGCGTACCCACCCCACCCCTCATTTCCACTGATCCCCCCTACTATGACAACATCAGTTATGCTATCCTTTCGGACTTCTTCTATGTTTGGTTGCGCAAAACCCTAGAACCCACCTATCCCGACCTCTTCCGCACCCTTCTTACCCCCAAGGCCGAAGAGCTGGTGGCCGACCCCTACCGCCACGGAAGCAAAGAGGCCGCCAAGCGCCACTTTGAGGAGGGCATGCGCCAGGTCTTCCGGAACCTGCGCCAAAAGGCCCACCCGGACTACCCTTTAACCCTCTACTACGCCTTCAAGCAACAAGAAGAGGAGGCGGACGAGGAGGGCAATGGCGCCCCCACCCTGGCCTCCACGGGGTGGGAAACCTTTCTGCAGGGCCTGGTGGACGCGGGCTTCCAGATCACCGCCACCTGGCCCATGCGCACCGAGCTGGCCAACCGCCCCCAGGGCCAGGGGTCCAACGCCCTGGCCTCCTCCATCGTCCTGGTCTGCCGCCCCCGGCCCCAAGACGCCCCCTTGGCCACCCGGCAGGAGTTTCTCCGGGCCCTGCGCCAGGAGCTTCCGGAGGCCCTAAGAAAACTTACCCAGGGGAGCATTCCCCCTGTGGACCTAGCCCAAAGCGCCATCGGCCCGGGCATGGCCGTCTTCAGCCGCTACCGCCAGGTGGTGGAGCCCAGCGGCCGGGCCCTTTCCGTGCGGGAGGCCCTCGTCCTCATCAACAGCGTCCTGGACGAGTTCCTGGCCGAGGAGGAGGCCGAGCTGGACAGCGCCACCCGCTTCGCCATCGCCTGGTACGAGCAGTATGGGTATGGGGAAGGCCCCTTCGGGGACGCAGAAACCCTGGCCAAGGCCAAGAACGTGGCCGTGGCCGCCCTGGAGGAGGGCGGCATCCTGCGGGCCAAGGCGGGCAAGGTGCGCCTTCTGAAGCCGGAGGAGTACCCCGAAGGCTGGGACCCCCAAACGGACCGCCGCCTCAGCGCCTGGGAGGTGGCCCACCAGCTCATCCGCGCCCTAAAGCAAGCAGGGGAGAGCGCCGCCGCCACCCTCCTGTCCCAGGTACCACCCGACCTGGCCGAGGGAGCCCGGGCCCTGGCTTACCGCCTCTACGGCATCGCCGAGCGCAAGGGACGCACCGAGGAAGCCCAGGACTTCAACCTCCTGGCGGGCAGCTACGGCCACCTCCACGTGGAAGCCGCCCGGAGACGGGGCGCGGTGCAGGGGGAGCTGTTCTAAGGCGGGCACACCAGGGCTTGAGGTATGATATCACCTGTGATATCCTAATGGGGGATAGGGGTGGGTAAAAAGCGAAAGCTGCTGGAAAAGCTCTTCGCCCTACCCCCGGAGATGCGGTATGAAGACGTGGAAAAGGTGCTGGTAGCCTTCGGCTTTGAGTGCGTTCGCTCCAAGGGAAGCCACCAGCAGTTCCGCCATCCGGGAGGGCGTATGCTAACAGTCCCCAAACGAAAAGGCCAAACCGTGACCCGAACCTACCTCAAGCAGGTGATAGCCGCCCTGGAATGTGTCACGGGTAAGACCCTGGAAGAGCTGATAGAGGAAGAATGAGACGCCAAACTTGGAAGGAAAACAAGCCCCTTGAATACTACCTCAACCTGAGGTACCCCGTGCTGTTGGTCCCCGAACCCGAGGGGGGGTTTACTGCCCTTTTGCCAGACCTGGAGGGCTGCGTTTCTGTGGGTGAAACGGAAGAAGAAGCCCTAGCCAATCTGGAAGAGGCACGCCAGCTTTGGATAGAAACCGCCTACGAACACGGGGACGAAATCCCTCTTCCTTCCTCAGCCAAGGAATACAGCGGCAGGATTTTGGTGCGAATGCCCAAAAGCCTCCACCGCCGCCTGGATGAGGAAGCCCGGGCAGAAGGAGTAAGCCTGAACCAGTTTATCGTTAGCCTGCTTTCGGAGCGCCTTCCTCTTGCCGTGCTCAAAAGAGAGCTCCGCGTGCTCAAGGAAGAAGCTTCCCCCAAAAACTCAATGAGGGCCCGGACATAGGCTGTGTTGGCCAGGCCCAGGCGGTTTGGCCTTTATGCTTGGGATATGGCGCTCAGCAACCGGGAAATCGTGGGCCGCGGCCTGGACCTCCTGAGGGCAGGCCTGGCCCCTTTTGTGGAACGGGAGTACCAAAGGGTTTACGGTGAGGCATGGGCCGAGGAGGCCCTCGAGGTCCTGAAGGACCGGGCAAGCCTCCAAGACCCCGACGGCCAGGCCCTCCTCAAGCTCATGGACTTCCGCTGGAACGAGGTCTTTGACGAGAAGCTGGGCCGTTGGGGCCGCACCCTGGTCAAGGAGCTCCTGGAGGTGCGCAACCGCTTCGCCCACCAGAACCCCTTTTCCCTGGAGGACGCCCACCGGGCCCTGGACACCATCACCCGCCTCCTGGAGATGGTGGCCGCCGAGGAAAGGGCCGAAACGAACCGCATGGCCCGCGAGCTCCTCCGCAGGCGGTTTGAGGAGGAGGCCCGGCGGGAAGCGGAAAAGGCCGCGAAGCTTCCCCAAGCCCCCACCCCCTCGGGGCTCAAGCCCTGGCGGGAGGTGGTCACCCCGCATGCGGACGTGGCCTCGGGCCGCTTCACCGAGGCGGAGTTCGCCGCCGACCTGGCCGAGGTGCTCCAGGGGGAGGCCAGCCCCGAGTACGGGGACCCCCTGGAGTTCTTCCGCCGCACCCACTTCACCGGGGGGCTCAGGCAGCTTTTGCTGAACGCCCTGAGGCGGCTCAGCGGGGAGGGGGGCGACCCGGTGGTGGAGCTCCAGACCGCCTTCGGTGGGGGCAAGACCCACTCCATGCTGGCCCTTTACCACCTCTTCGGGGGCCGGGTAGACCCCCACGAGGTGCCGGGCCTCGAGGAGGTGCTGAAGGAGGCCGGCCTGGCCCGGGTGCCCACGGCCCGCCGGGCGGTGCTGGTGGGCACCGCCCTGGACCCCGCCAGGCCCCGCCCCAAGCCCGAAGGCCTCCTGGTCCACACCCTTTGGGGGAGATGGCCTACCAGCTCGGGGGGGTGGAGGGGTACCGGCTGGTGGAGGAGGGGGACCGGCGGGGCGTGGCCCTGGGATCGGACACCCTGAACCACCGGGGTGCGGGGCGGCAGTCTCCGACCAGACCGTAGTTTGGTCCGTGGGAGAAGGATAACCCCGCGCCGCCAAAGGCGGCTACCCCCGTGGCCTGCGCTGGCCCTGGATGTATGGCTTGAGCACCTCCAAGGGCGCACCACCCGCCGTCAGACGAGAGGTGGAAAGCAGCGTTGTTGGCGGTCTTGAGTTTGACGATACACTAGAGGCGTGCAGGCCCGCCAGGTGCGCTACAAGCTGTATCCGAACCGAGCCCAGCTTGAAACCTTGGAACGGTGGAATGGGCTGCACTGCGAGGTCGTGTCAAGAGTTATGTGTAAGAGTCTGTGTACGGGGGGCATACCGCTCCTGAAGCATCTTCTCCAGCACCTCCTTCACCTCCGAGAACCCCTTTAGTTTCCGTTCTGCCCACCTCCCTTCCTGCCTCTCCGACTCCAGGTAAAGAAGCTTGTACACCGCCTCTTCCTTAGGAAACTTGTGGTCCCGCACCTTCGTCCCCCGCCGCACTTCCCGGATAAACCGCTCCATCAGGTTGGTGCTCCGCAGGTACGGCCAAAGCACCTTGGGGTACCCGTAGAACCGCAGGAAGGCCCCCGAATCCTGTACCCAAAGCCCCACCACCCCCGGGTACCGCGAACCCCAGGCGGCCTTCACCTCCTCCAAGGCCCCAAGAGCTTCTTCCCGGCTCTCCGCCCCGTACACCCGCCTCAGGTCCTCCGCCAGCAGGCCCCGGTCCCGCGCCCGCACCTGGGACAGGCTCCACCGCACCCCGTGCACCACGCACCGCTGCCATTCCGCCTGAGGGTAGACCCTGCGGATCGCTTCAGGAAGCCCGGGCAGCCCGTCGGTGATGAAGAGCAATACCCGCCGCAGGCCCCGCTGCCAAAGCTCCCCCAGGACCCCCTCCCATCCCAGGGCGCTCTCCGTGGGCAACAGCCAAAACCCCAGGACCCGCCTCTCCCCATTAGGGGCGATGCCCAGGGCCACATACACGCTTTCCCGTACGATCCCTTCTCCTTCCCTGAAGACCTTTAGGGAAAGCCCGTCCAGGTAGACGAAGGCCATCTCCTCGGGCAAAGGCCGGGTGCGGAAGGCTCCTGCCGCCTCCAGGACCTCGTCCGTCAGGGCGCTCAGGGTCTCGTGGGAGTAGCGGTGGCCTAAGAGCAGGCTCAGTATCTCGGCCGCCTTGCGCTGACTGACCCCGGCGGCGTAAAGGGCTACCGCCACTTCCCCCACGTCCACCAGGCGGCGGACGTAGGGCTTAAGGAAAGCCGGGTAATACCGAGATTCCCGATCCCTAGGGACCTTCAGGTCCACCTGGCCGAAGGTGGTCTCCAGCTTGCGGGGGTAGTAGCCGTTCCTGCGGCCTCCGTGCACCTGCAAGAAGGCCGTCCGGTCCAGCTCCAGAACCGTCTGCAGAACCTCGGCTACTGTCTCCCGCACCGCTTCCCTCAGCAAGATCCGCAAGGTATCCTGGTCCACGGGGCACCTCCTCGTGCTAAGGTGTGCCCCCCTATTAAACACGGACCCTTACACATAAATCCTTACACGACCCTGCAACGCAAACTATCCCGGCAAAAGCAAGGCAGCAATCGCTGGATGCGAACAAAAAGGGCTATCGCTCGCATACACCGGAAGGTTGCCAACCAGCGAGACGACTTCCAGCACAAGCTTACTGCTGGTTGGGTTGCGAAATATGGGCTCATTGCAACCGAGGCCCTCAAGGTCAAAAACATGACGGCAAGGGGTGGGAGCAGAAAGGCGGGTCTCAACCGGGCAATGCTTGACGTGGGGATCGGCGACATTCTACGGAAGCTGGCGTACAAAGCGGCAGAGGCTGGTACGCGGCTGGTAGAGGTGCCCACCTCAAAGGTCAAGCCCTCACAGACCTGTCCCCTCTGCCTACGCCAGGAGAAAAAACTACTCTCTCAACGTGTACACCAATGCCCTTGCGGGTGCGAGATGCCCCGCGACCAGGCCGCGGCCTTGGTCATGCTGAGATGGGCCTTAGACCCCTGGGAACCAGGGGGCGGGGAGGGGCTGACTGGCCCCGTTGAACTGCGAAACCCCGACCATGCCGCGATAGCGGTTGGTCGTGGGTAGTTCATGGAGCTCTTTGACCGCTTCGCGCCCGCCCTGATCCTCATGGACGAGTGGGTAGCCTACCTGCGCAACCTTCACGGGGAAGACCTACCCGCGGGCACCTTTGACCAGAACCTCACCTTCGCCCAGGCCCTGACCGAGGCGGCCAAGAGGAGCCGCCGCACCCTCTTGGTGGCCTCCCTGCCCGCCTCCGACGCCGAGGTGGGGGGAGAGCGGGGGCGGGAGGCCCTCTTCAGGCTCCAGAACGTTTTTGGCCGGCTGGAGTCCGTGTGGCAGCCTGCCACCCAGGACGAGTCCTACGAGATCGTCCGGAGGCGGCTTTTCCTCCCCCTTTCGGAGGAGGGCTACCGGGCCCGGGACGCGGTGGTCCAGGCCTTTATGCGCCTTTACCGGGAGCACAAGGGGGAGTTCCCCCCGGAAACCCTGGAGCCGGACTACGAGCGCCGCCTGAAGCTGGCCTACCCCATCCATCCCGAGCTCTTTGACCGCCTCTATGGGGACTGGTCCACCCTGGAAGGCTTCCAGCGCACCCGGGGGGTTCTCCGCTTCATGGCCGCCGTGGTCTACGCCCTCTGGAGCCGCGGGGACACCTCCCTCATGATCCTGCCCGGCGGCCTGCCCTTGGACCCCGGCGGGCCGCGCTATGAGCTCACCCGCCACCTCTCCCGCTTCCTGGAGGGCTTTGATGGGGTGCTGGACGCGGACGTGGACGGGGTGAACGCCAGGGCCTTGGTCCTGGACAACGAGCGGCTCGCCCTGGGCCGACAGCAGATGGCCCGGCGCACCGCCCGGGCGGTCTTCATGGCCACGGCTCCAGGGGCGGCGGCCCCCGTGGGGCGGCCTCGAGGGGTGGAGGGGGTGCGGGTGCGCCTGGGGGTGGTCCAGCCGGGGGAAAGCCCGGCCCTGGTGGCCGACGCCCTAAGGGCCCTGGCCGACCACCTCACCTACTTCCACGCGGAAGGGGACCGGTACTGGTTTGAAACCCGGCCCAGCCTCAACCGCCTGGCCCAGGAGCGGGCGACCCGCCTGGACCCAGAGGAGGCAAGGCGGGAGATAGCGGGCCGCCTCAAGGGCTGGGCCAGGGGCCGCACCCCTTTCGCCGCCCTGCACGCGGCCCCCGAGAGCACCGCGGACGTGCCTGACGAGCCTGCCCTGCGCCTGGTCCTCCTTCCCCCCACCGCCCCCTACGCCAAGGGGGGATCGGAAGGGGAGAGGCGGGCCCGGGAAATCCTGGAAACCCGCCGCCAGGCCCCCAGGCTCTACCGCAACACCCTCCTCTTCTTGGCGGCGGAGGCCTCCCTCGTGCCCGACCTGGAGGAAGCCACCCGGCGCTATCTGGCCTGGAAGGGCATCTGGGAGGACCGGGAGGCCCTGAACCTGGGCCAGGCGGACCTGCGGCAGGTGGAGGCGCGGCTCAAGGAGGCAGGGGATACCCTCGAGGCCCGCCTGAAGGAGGCATACCGTATCCTCCTAAGCTTCACCCAGCCGGATTCCCAAAACCCCCATCTGGAGCCCACCGCCATCCGCCTTTTGGGAAGCGGCGACCCCGCGGAGCGGGCTGCGGCCAAGGCCAAACACGAGGCCCTGGTGTACACCGAGTGGCACCCTAGGTTCCTTCTGGAAACCCTGGAGCGGTACCGTTTCTTCACCTCCCGCGAGCCCCAAGGGGTCCTCCCCTTGCGCTGGCTTTGGGAAGCCCTTTGCACCTATCCCTACCTGCCCAAGCTGCAGGGGGAGGAGGTGCTCTTGGAGAGCGTGAAAAGGGGGGTGGAGGAGGGGCTTTTCGGCTACGCAACCCACCTCCAGGAAGGCAAGCCCAAAGGGGTTTTCCTGGGGGAAAGGGTCACCCCGAGCCTCCAGGGCTTCCTCCTGCGCAGGGAGGTGGCCGAGGCCACCCAGGGGGAGGAGGCCAAGGTAGCCGTAGATGGGCCCACTCCCCCTGGTGGCGGTGCCTTGCCGCCAACCCCGGAAAAGACCCCCGTCGCTGCCCCCAAGCCCCGACCCAAGCGCTTCTACCTCCGCAAGGAGCTGGCCCCCCATAGCCTGGTGCAGGAGGCCGAGCTATTGGCCAAGGAGATCGTGCTCCACCTGGCAAAGGAACCGGGGGTGCGGCTGAAGCTCCACCTGGAGGTCCAGGCCGAGGCCGAAGGAGGGTTTTCCGAGGACCTGGCCCGGGTTCTCCGGGAAAACAGCGCCACCCTGAAGGCGGACCACAGCCTGGAGGAGGCCTAAAGGGGCTTTAAGGCCCCTCGAGGCCGCCCCCGGTTAGGATGAGGAAGACCATGGGACCTGGGATGATCCTCACCACCACGGGCACTGTGGAGGGCAAGCGCGTGGAGGCCTACTTGGGCGTGGTCTTCGGCGAGGCCATCGTGGGCGCCAACATCTTCCGCGACCTCTTCGCCTCCATCCGGGACATCGTGGGGGGGCGGAGCGGGGCCTACGAGGCCGAGCTGCGCCGGGCACGGGAAATGGCCCTCTCGGAGCTGGCGGAGGCCGCCCGCCAGCTTGGGGCCAACGCGGTGATCGGGATCGACGTGGACTACGAGGTCCTGGGCCAGGGGAACTCCATGCTCATGGTCACCGCCAGCGGAACAGCCGTGCGGCTCGCCCCCTAACCGGGGCAGACCGGAAACCGCCCCTGCCTGCCCTAAAGGCTAGGGCCTTTCCCAGTTTCACACGGGCCCCTCAGGCCGTAGGGGGCCTGGGTTTCCAAAGGCCATCCCTGCCCGGTAGAAAGCGGCGGGCCAGCCTCGAGGCGGCACCTGGTACTCCCAGACCTGGCCGAAGGCCCGGACCCGGACCCGAAAAGGCAGGCGCCCTCGCGGTATGCGGACGCTGCCCCTAGCCCGTTGCGGAGGGGCCTGGGAGGGGAGAAGCTCCACCTCCAGTTCCCCTGGTGGGGAGAGGCCTAGCTCCAAGGCCTCCTCCGTAAGCCGAGGGGTCAGCAGCGGATGGAAACGCACAGGAAGCCGCCCAAGGAGGCGCCACTCCCCGTGCTCCCGCTTGCCTGAAACCAGAACCTCTACCAAGAGGATGTCCTCCAAGAGCGCCTGGTCAAGGGAAATCCCCCGGGGGTCCTCCACGGGCGCACCCCCGGACTCGAGGGAAAACGCCAGGGGGTTTTTCGCCGGGTCAAAGTGAAAGCTTTCCACCCGGAAGGGTTCTGGGTAGCGCCAGAAGGGGACCGGGTTGCCCGAGCTGTCAAGAAAGCGCACGCCCCAAGCCCGGTGATGGAGGCGGAAGACCACCTCCCCCTCCTGGTGAACCAGGCGCTTTTCCTCGGGGATCGGCAAACCCTTCTCGTCCAGCCTCGGCGTCCAGGTGAAACCTTGAAAGGTCCCGTCCCGGAAGCGGACCTGGCCATAAACCTTCATGCCCTCCAAGAGAGGCTCGGGCCGCATCTGGGGCACAACCCGCTCTACCAGGCCCTTTCCCTGGAGGAGTTCTACCCGTACCTTAGAGTAGCGCGTGGCCTCGTTTTTCTCACCTCGCCACTCCCGGTAAAGGCTTCGCAGAGCCTCCTGGGAACGGTGGAAGAGAAACCGCAAAGGGTGCGGATCGGGAGGGAAGAAGCCCAGGCTTTCCAGTCGGGCCACCAGACCCTCGAGGTCGTCCAGCTCCTCTTCGGCCAGCCCCTCCTGGACCAAGCGGTCCAAGGCCTCCTTCAAGGTGGACAAGATCTCCCCGTACGCCCCCAGCTCCCCGGCAAGCACTCCCTCCTCCCGGTAGCGCCGGAGGTGGGCCAGCAGATCGCGAAGGCGCAACGCCCGAAAGCCGAAGAGCGCATCCAGGGTGCCCACGAAGTCCCGGCTCCCGTCAGCATGAAAGCGCAAGTGGCGCTGAACGAGGGGCACCCCAGAAAGAACCCGCCAAAGCAGGTCCCGCTGAGCGGGGGTCGGCTCCTGCTGATCCACCCCTAAGGCCTTAAGGAAGTCGGGCCAAAAGGCAAGGTCGTTCTCGGGCAAATTCCGGTAGAAGAAGTAGCCGGCCAAGAAGCCGAGGAGCAGGTACGCGGGTACCACCCCATCCTTGGTGGGCTTGTGGAGCCCTGGTCTCCACTCCCCCAGCCACAGCTTGCGTACCGTTTCCTTCACCCCCAGGTAATCCTCGTAGCGCACCGGAGCACGGCGCAAATCCCCCAAGCGCAACCCCTCCTCCACCGCCCGATAGAGGTTCACGGCGTGTCGCCAAGGGTCTGCCATTCTCCCTCCAACCAGGCCCAAAGGGCCCACTCGAGGACCAAGGCCGTGTACAGGGCCTTGAAGTCGGGCTGTTGCCCCTGAAGGTGGCGGCGCAAGGCCTCTAGGCGCATTCCTAGCAGTTCCTCCAAGGCCTCCTCGAGGTTACCCGCCCGCACCGCCCCCACCTTCTCCACAAGCATCTGGTCCCAATGACCCAGCTCCTCGCGCAACGCCGCCAACCAACCCTCCCCGAGGGCGGGTCGGTTCAGGGCCTCCAAGCGACGCTTAAGGGCTTCCACCTCCTTTTCCCGCTCCCGGCCCTTAGCCTCCAAGGCCCGGATCCTGTGCGAACAACGGCTTATCTCTTCTAGTAGCCCCCTCTTCGTTTCCTGCCAGGCTGTCCGCTCCTCAGCAAGCCGTTTCCAGCAGGCCTCTAACTCCCGCTCGTACCAGGCCAGGTCCTCCCGGAACCTAGCCTCCAGGGTCTGGCGCTCCTCCGGAGTCATCCTTCCTCCCTGGGGGAATGTAGCCCTCCCCCCCGCAGCCTGGCCTCCAGCAGCCAAGCATGGGTTCGCAACCAGCGGGGCAAGGGGCTATTGGCCAGGTCCAAGAGGAGCCGCTCCAGGCCCACCAGGGCAATGCCTTCAGGGTCTCCTTGGATTAGTTCCCGAGTACTAGCCTGAAGGGCAGGATGGTCGTGGCCGGCCAGGAGCGCCTTGTACCCTTCCGCCAAGGCCAAGAGGCGCTCCTCGGGGGTAGTCCCTAGAGCCCCATAGTCCAAAAAGAGGACCCGGGAGAAGACCTCGAGGGGAAAGGGGGCCGGGAGGGCTTCCTGAAAAGCCTGAGCACGGGCCCAGGCTTCCCCCCGCTTGGCCTCTTTTTGAAGGGAGGCTACCTTTTCCCCCAAGCGAACCACCTCTTCCCTTAAGGTTTTGTTCTCCTCCCGCAAGGGAAGAAGTAGGTTGAGCTGGGCTTGGGCCTCCTCCCATTGCTTCCTCAGCTGGGCAAGCTCCTCCTCCAATGCCGCATAGTCCTTGCGCAGGCGGCTGGCCTCCATCTCTGCCTTCCCCTTGGCCCGCAAGGCTACCTGCCATTCCCGCTCCAATCTGGCCAACCTGCGTCGCAAGTCCTCCAGCTCCGCGTGCTTTTTCTGAAGGCGTTGCTTCAGCCTCCAAACCTGTCGTTCCTCCTTTGGGTTTTCGGAATCCTCCTGCTGGGAACCTTCCCCCAACAAGGGAAGGTCACCCTCGGGGGTCGGGGTGAAGACGGGCCTGGGAAGGTCCTCCGGACGACACCCTCCCGAGCGCTCAGGAAGTTCCCCTAAGGAGGGGACCCTAAAGGTGGGCGGCGTTCTCTCTCCCTTTTCCTTCACGCTCACCTCCGCAGCCGCTTCCGCCCTGCCTCGGTTAGGCCGAAAAGGTCGCGCCCCTGCCAAACCGCCTTTTTCTCCAAGTACCCTAGCCGCAACGCTTCCTCAAAGGCCCGCTCCAGCTGCTTAGGCTTCAGGAAGGAGAGGTGACCAAACAAGGCGTTATCGCGGTAACGGGGAGAAAGAAGGCCATCCTTGGTCCGGTCCTTACCCCTCAAGGCCATAAGGGTGGCCTGACGGCCCAGATAAGGGTTTTGGAGGTAGTGTTCCTCCACCCAACGGAAGAAAGCCAGAAGCGTATCCAAAGGCTTATAGGCGCGAAGAAGCTCTTCTGATTGGAAGGTTTCCAATCCTTCCCAAGGCCCCAGGTCCCCCGAGCAAGTATCGCAGGTACCGCAGCGTCGCCTTTCCCCGTTGATGTGGGCCAGGAGAACCCCAGCCCGGCAGCGGCTACGGGTGGCATACTCCCGCACCGCATCCAGGCGCTCCTGCGCCAGGCGTACGGCTTTCTCACGATCCTGCCGCCAGGCATCCAGGTTTTGGCCCTGGGCTGTAGGGGAACGCTCCACCAAAAGGAGGGGTTCCCGGTAGTGGTAAAGGCGCAGCCATCCTTCCCGGTAAGCACGGTAAAGGCCGTTGTCCAGTTCCTCGGCCTGCTCCAGAGGAAGACGGCTCATGTCCAAAAAAACCTCCCCCTGACGAGGACTGCCCCGGAAAACAGCACGCTCCAGCAGGGAAGAGAGCCCAGGCTCACGGCGCCTCAGGCGGTCCAACTCCTCAGGGAAAAGGAGAAGGGAAGCCCTACCGGGAAGGTACTGGAAACGCAAAACCCCCGCCCGTTCCAGGCCGGCCAACAGGAGGTCCAGTTCCTCTGAGCCAAGGGGAGCGGGTCCTTCTATCCCCTCTGGCTCGTCCTCCTCTTCCCCCACTCCCACCTCCTCCGCTACACTTTCTCCAAGTTGTTGGCGCAGGCTCTGCAAGAGGTCTTTCTTGTACCCCCGGAACGCCCCTGTTTCCAGGCGCTTTAGGAGGGCTTCCGCGTAGACTTCCCAGGAAGAACGCCTGCTTAGCCCGGCCATCCAGCGCAGGAAGTTCCAGTCCCCGACGGTGTAGAGCAGGAAGGCGTAGGCCTCCTTCCCATCCCGGCCCGCACGGCCTGCCTGCTGGATGTACTCCTCGAGGCTCAAGGGGGGACGCCAGTGGGCCACCAAACGCACGTCCGCCTTATCCACCCCCATGCCAAAGGCGGTGGTCGCCACCACCACCCGGCTTACCCCCTGGGTAAAGCGCTCCTGGACCTCGCGCCGGATGTGGGGACCGAGCCCCGCGTGGTAGGCTTCCACCCCTAGCCCGGGGAAGAGCTTGCCCAAGGCCCAAGCCAGCCGCTCCGTTTCCGCCCGGCTGGTGGCGTAGACGATGGCGCTTCCCCCCTCCTTCTGCACCCAAAGTAGCGCCTGGGCCAGATGGGCAAACTTGTCCACCTCTCCCCGGGCCTGACGCACCACGAAGCGCAGGTTCTCCCGGTGGAAGGTGTCGGGCAGGACCTCCACCACCTCCCTCAGGCCCGCCACCTGCTTAAGCCGCACCCGTTCCTCCGGGGTCAAGGTAGCGGTGAAAAAGCTCATGGGCAGAGCCAGCCCTTTGAGCCACTCCAGGGCCCGCAGGTAGTCGGGACGGAAGTCAAAGCCCCACTCCAGGAGGCAGTGGGCCTCGTCAAACACCACCCGGGCCAGCCTGCCCGCAGCGCGGAACTCCTTCAGGAGTTTCTGGAGTTCGCTGCTTCGGTTGATCCGCTCGGGGGCCACGTACAGGAGGTGTACCCTTCCTTGGCGCACCTCGTCCAGCACGCCCCGTTGTTCCCCGCCCGACATCAGCCCGTGCAGGGCCAAGGCAGGCAAGCCTAGCTCCGCCAGCCGGTCTGCCTGGTCCTTCATCAGGGCCACCAGGGGCGAAACCACCAGGGTAAGCCCCTCCTGGAGCCAGGCGGGGATCTGAAAGGCCAAGCTCTTACCGAAACCGGTGGGGAGTAGGGCGAGGAGGTGGTGGCCCTCGAGGGCTGCCTGGATGGCTTCCGCCTGTTTGGCCCAGCGATCTTCGGCCAGCACCAGCCGGTACACCTCTTTAGCCACCCGCCGGCCCTTCTCCAGGTTGGAAAGCAGCGGGTTCCTCAGGATGGCCTGAACCTGGGCCCAGGGTGCCTCAGGAAACTCCTCGGCCGGTACCGGTAGGGGGAGGTCCAAAGCCTCCCCCAAGGCTCGGTAAAAGGCTTCCCGGGTTCCGGGGAAGAGGCGGCCCACACCTTCGGGCAGAGCGCGGTAGAAGGGCTCCTGGTACGACGCATGGAGTAGTTTTTTATCCCACAGGACGAAAGCACCCCTACCCGCCCGCTTCCGGTCATCCCGGACCAGACGGCCAAAAGCCTGGACAAAGGCCAGCACCGCCTTGGGCAGATAGTAGTCTTCCCAGCCGTCCAGCCCATACTCATAGGCCCGCTCCATGCGTTTGCGCACCAGGGGGGAAGGGTAAGGGAAAGGTATGCGCTCCAGGTTGACCAGCTTGAGGTGGGGAATATCCACCCCCTCCATAAAGCTTCGGGACCCTAGGGCGGCCAGGGGAGCCTCCGGGTTGGCGCGGGCCAGGCGGAGGGTATCCTCCCGCTCACGGCGGGTAAGGGGGGCGCGCAGATGGGGAAGGTCCTCCAAGGCCCTTCTGGCTTCCTCCAGACGCCGGAGGCTGGTGAAAAGGGTAAGGGTGCGGGGCACTGCCTGGAGGATCAGGCGGAGTTCTTGGTGCAAAAGGCGTTGAAAGCGGGGAAGGGTGCTCTCCCTGGCCTCTGGCAAATGGTGGGGTACCAGTAAGGTCGCCTTCTCGTAAGGTAGGCTCGGGGGAAGGGCTTCCTTTTTGGCTTTCTCAGGTAAGCCCAAGATCCGCTGCAAAAAGGAAAACCCTTCCGGATCCTTCTCCGTGGGTACCCTCAAGGTGGCGCTGGTCAGGACCACACCACGGAATTTGGGCCACAACCCCCGTTCCAGCTGGGGTGCCACCTCCACCGGCTCTTTCAGATGGGCCCAGGTTCCGGTTACGGGATCAAGGCGGGAAACGTACAGGCTGCTGTCATCCCCCCCCTTTTCCAAGGCCTCCTCTCTTTCACGTAATAAATCCAAATAAATCCGAAACTCCCGAAGAATGGAGTCCAACTCTAGGGCGAGCAGGGAGCGGGGTGCAAGGTCCCGTAGTTCTTGAACTTTTTCCAGAAGATAGGCGAGGACCCTTATGAGGGCCTGCTCCTCGCGGCGGAGAAGGGGATAGGCCTCATGCCGGGGCCAGGTGCGGTCCAGCGGCAGGTAAAGCCCGTACTCAGGGCTTCCCCTGCCCCATTGCTTCAAAAAAGCCTCCAAGCGATTTCCATAAGCCTCCAGGACCCCGGCAGCCCGGGGTACCCCTTCCGCTGCCAACTCCTTGGCCTTGGCCCGGGCCTCTTCCCCCAGTGGGCGGAGGTATTCTTCGTTAAGGAGAAGGCCCCGCCCCCTATCCTGGTCAGCAAGGCGTTCAAGGAGGTGCCGCAAGCCTTCCCCGTCTACCTGTTCCGTTAGGGCCTCGGTGGCCACCTCCTCCAAGTGGTGGGCTTCGTCCACCACCAGGCTGGGGGTAGCCTCGAGGGTGGGCCCGGTGCCCGCCTCTAGGAAGTGCTGCAGCAGGTAAGCCTGGTTGGTCACCAGAAGGGTAGCCCTCTTCCTTTTTGCTTCCATCCGCTGGAAGGCGCAGTAGGCGAAGAAGGGGCAGGCTTCGCGGCAGCGTATGGGGTTGGTACCTACCCGGGCCCGCACGGCGCGGAAGCCCTCCTGGAAATGCCAGTAAGCAGGGAGGGCTTCGAGGTCGTGGAAGCCCAGGGCCGCATAGTGGAGGAGAACCCCCACCGCCAAGCGCGCTTCCTCGCTGCCAGCCTTGCGTTCTTCCAGAAATGCCTCCAGGAGGCGGTCCGGACAGAGGGCGTCCCGGGCGCTTTTGACCAGGGCCGCACGAACCCGGTAGCCCCTTTGCGCCACCTCACGGAGCTCGTCCAGGACTTGGGCCTGGAGGACTTTGGTATGGGTGGCCACCCAGGTTACTCCCTCCCGCCCCAGGGCTGGGTAGAGGTAGCCCTTGGTCTTCCCGGTGCCTGTAGGGGCTTGAAGGAGCAATGGAATACCCTGGTCCAAGGCCGCTGCCACCAGGTGGAACATCCTTTGCTGAGCCTCCCGGCGGGTAGGTAGCAGGTCGGGGCCCAGGTTATCCAGGGAAGGCAGGGGCTTCCCCTCCGCCTCCACAAAAAACTCCCTCACATCAGCCGCTCGCGCCAGGAGGTCCTTCACCAAGCCCGGTACCTCGGGGAAGAGGGCAGCCTCCCTAAGGCCAAGCTCCCGCCAGGCTCTTACCAAACCCGGATGGGTGGCAAGGTGCTCCTTTCCCCAAGCCATTAGGTGGTCCAGAACCTGGAGGTTGGCCCGGGCATCCTCCAGGGCCCGGTGTGCCCCTTGAAGCTCATGGCCGGTGAAGAAGCGGTAGAGGTCGCCTAAGCGGTATCCCTCGAGGCCCGGGGGAGGCACAGGGAAGAGAAGGTGAGCCAAGCGTAGGGTATCCAGGACACTCCTGGCCGGGAGGGAAAGGTCCAGATCCTTCAGGTAACGCCCCAAAAGGGGAAGGTCATAGCGGAGAAGGTTGTGGCCCACCAGGGGCCGCGCCCCCAAAAACTCCAAGAGTTCCACGAGGGCCTGCCCGGGGAGCACCTTGTTGGCTTGGTACTCCCCATAAGGAATCCCCGTGAGGCGAAACGCCTCGTGATCCGGCCCCAGAGGGTTTTGGGTAACCAGGTAGCGGCGGAAGGTGCGCCCCAAGGTGTCCACCGCCGCCACCTCCAGGATCTCCGCCTCCTCCGGACGGGACGAGGTGGCCTCGAGGTCCAACGCCACCCACACGCGATCCGCCGCCAAGGCCTGTTCCATTGAAACCTCATTCTACAGGAAAGGGCGGGACTAGGAGGCAGCACTTTCCCCTTGAGGGGGTTGTGGCCCGCAGGAGGGGCTCGCATCTTGTGGTCGAGTATTTTTGGAACCTTGTGAAGCAATCTGCCCTTGATGTTGATCTCTTTTAAAAGATAAAGGTCTTAATTCTTTGACTAAATGTTGATCAACAACAAGGGGGCGGGGGGAGGGGAGAGGAAGCGCCTCCAGGACGCAAGTCGGGGTGGTAAACTCCCCAAGTCTTCCGATAGAACTCCCCAAGTCTTCCGATACCAATTCCCCAAGTCTTCCGATACCCCTCCCCGCAAACTCCCCAAGTCTTCCGATAGAAACTCCCCAAGTCTTCCGATACCAATTCCCCAAGTCTTCCGATAGGGGGGTGGGCCGAACTCCCCAAGTCTTCCGATACTTTGCCCCCCAAACTCCCCAAGTCTTCCGATATGGGGGGGTGAGCAGAAAAAGCCCGTTACGAAGGCGTTTTGCCCCGCTTGGGCCCTCGAGGCCCCTTCCCGACTCCCCAAGTCTTCCGATACCCCTATTCCGCGAGGCCCTGGCGAAATGTTTGGAGCCATTCCTCTAAACGTCCCCCGCTGGCGGCGGCCTTCAGCTCCTCCACCACCGCCCTGGGCTCTAGCTGGCCCGCCTCCATGAGGCGGGCCAGCTCCTCCAGCTCCCCCACGCTGATCCGGGAGCGCAGGACCAGCTGGGCCACCTGGAGGGCCCGGCGCACCTGGGCCTCCTTAGGCATCCGCTGCCACTCCCGCTCGGCTTCTTCCTCAATGCGCCGGGCCTCCTCCTCCTCCCGGTGGGCCTGGGCCCGCCGGCCCTGGGCAGGGGGAAGGGCCCGGCGGTACTTGCCCTCTTCGTCGCGGATCACGTCCACCAGAAAGCCCAGCCGGTTTTTGGGCTTGTACCCCGAGGCCAGGATGCTCCGGAACCGCTCCAGCCGGTCCTTGATGTGGGCCAGGGAGTAGCGCCGGGCCAAGGAGTAGGCGGAGGTGAAGGAAAGCCCCTCGGCCATGAGAAGGTCCACCGCCTCCATGTCCGCCACCCCGCCCGCCTCCTCGCCGAAGACGTAGACGATGGTCTGCTGCTGCCCCCGGCCGATGTACTCCACCGACTGGAGGTAGCGTCGGGCGATGAGCTCCTCGTGGGCGGGCTCGAGGGTACGCCGCACCTTGTCGGGGCGCTTGTGCACGATCTTGCAGGCCGCGGCCCACTCCATGAGGTTCACCTCAAAGCGGGGGAGGGGAGAGGGGTTTTCGGGGGAGAAGCGCTGGGCGTCCAGAAGGCGGTAAAGGGCCCGGCTCAAGGGGCGCTTGAGGCTGGCCATGAACTCGATGTCGATGGGCTTGACGTAGTTCTGCTTCAGGGAGCGCACGATCTCCTTGGCCAAGGTGATGCGCAGCACGCTGGCCCGGTCCAGTTTGCCCTCGGCCGAGGAGGTGTACTCCAGCTTCTCGATGTAGCGGAAGGTGACGCTCTGCCAGCGCCCGTCCGCCCGCCAGGCCTCGGAGAGGACATAGGTGGCGGTGGTGAGGCGCATGAGGCTCTCCTTGAGGGCCTGGTAGTAGTAGCCGGAGGTGTCCAGGCCCATGAGCTTGAGGATCTGGTAAGGCGTGGCGGTAAAGGTACCGTCCTCGGGGCTGCCGGCGTTGAAGTAGAGGGCGATGAGGGCCAGGGACACCTCGTTGTCCAGGCCGTGGGGCACGCCCCCCACCTTCTCGCTGGCGTAGCAGGCCAGCTTCACCGGCTTGCCGAGGAACTCAAACTCCTCCTCCCAGGAGGAGTACCCTTCCGGAATCCGTTCCTGGATGGAGATGAGCCCCAGCCGGGCCACGTTGGCCTCATCAAAGTGCTTGGGCCGGGCTAGGGCCTCCTTAGAGGAGGTACGGTGAGCGGCCATTGCCCACCAGTTTAATCCACGGGCCCGGTGGAGCCCGAGGAGCCCCCACCCGTCGTCCATGGTGGGCCAGGGGGATCCGTCGGTTGAACAGAAACCCGGGGCGGGCCTAGCCTGAAGGGCATGAAGCGGGGTGCCTGGCAGGTCTATGAGGAGGTCTTGCGCGCAGCCCAAGGCCTGGGTCTGGAAGGGGAGGAAGGGGAGGTGGTCCAGGGGTTGCTGGCCCTTCCTCGGGAGGCTTTCCGCACCTTCGCCCAGGGCTTGGGCCTGAAGCCCAAGTACCTGCGGCACGACCTCCTGCCCGTGGCCTTCCTGCCTGAGCCCTTGCGGGAGGCCTTGAGGGCGGGGCTTCCCCTGTGGCACGCCCACCGCCTAAACCGCCTCCTCCGGGCGGGAAGGCTGGCCCTAGAGGACCTCCAGGGCCGCCCCCCTGAGGCCCTCAAGGCCCTGCCCCGGGAGGAAGGGGGGGTGGACCTGGGGGCGCCCGTCTGGCTCTACCCGGAGGACCCCCGGCCCGAGGCCCTGGCCCCCGGGGTGGCCCGGGCCCTGGTGGCCCTCTACTCCCTCCCCGGGGAACTGGTGGTGGACCCCATGGCCGGCTACGGCACGGTGGTGGAGGAGGCCCTGGGCCTGGGGCGGCGAGCCTGGGGCGGGGATACCTGCCCCAAAGGGCCGAGGGTGGAGCGGGCGGACATCCGGGACCTGCCCCGCCGCTTCCAGGGGGAGGCCGCCCTCCTGGTCCTTCACCCCCCCACCTTCGCCTCCTGGCTCAAGGAGGAGGGGGAGAAGGCGCCCCCGGAGGAGCGGTACGCCGCCTACGTGGAGTACCTGCAGGGCCTTTTGGACTACGCCCTTCCGGCCCTGAGGCCGGGGGGGAGGCTGGTCCTGGTGGTGCGCCCCCGGCACGCCCTTAGCCCAAGGGAGTGGGCCATGGGGCGGGACTTCTTCCTTTCCCCCTTTGAGCGGGCCCTGGCGGAGGTGAGCCCGCGCCTGAGGCCCTTCCACTACCACCTGGCCGTGCGGCGGGATGGGGGGGAGGCCTGGCACCTTTTCGTGGCGGAGGTGGGAGATGGCGGCCTTGGCGGTTAGGGATTTCCCCGAGCGGTAGGGGGTCCTCGAGGCCTTCCTCCCCCTTTGGCCGTGGCGTGGGGGCGGGGCGGCCCGCCTTGCCCCCACCGTGCCCCCCAACTGGGGGGAGGCGCCTGGACCCCTTGGTCTGGACACCGCCTAGGACCCTCCTCGAGGCCGCCATGCAGGAGGGCTGGCTCCGCAGATGCGGCCTCCCCAGGGCCTGCCACCCCTACGGGCGGGTCCGGGCCGAGGCGCGGGTCCTGAGAAGGGGTCTACGGGGTAGAGGGGCAGATGGTGGATATTTAGTCACTGAGTGGCTAAATGCTCAGTACACGTCAAAACGTGGGACCACCCCTTTAGGATGGACCTGCGCCCACGTGGATGGGCAGGTACCCATAGGAGGTGGTCCCCATGGAACAGCTTACCCCACTCATCAACGCCTTGAAGCGATACTGGAAGGCCGACCTCAGGCGCCTCACCTTCCTGGCCGCCCTGGTGATGGCTCTGGTCACCGCCCGCACCACAAGCGGCCCCAGACTCGCTCTTTCCCTCGGCTCCATAGCCAGCCCTGACCCCCGCTCCGCCTACCGAAGGTTCCAGCGGTTCTTGGCCTGGCCGGGGCTGGACGGGGAGGGCTATGCCCGCTTCATCTTCGCCCTCCTCCGACCCCAAGGGCTCCTCCTGGTCATGGACCGGACCGAGTGGGAGCTGGGGAAGAGCAAGGTCAACCTCCTGATGCTGGCCTTCCTGTACCAAGGCCTGGCCGTCCCCCTGTTCTGGAGCTTCCTTCCCCACGACGGCAACTCCTCCACCCCCGAACGCATCGCCCTGATGGAGAGGGCCTTGGCTTTCCTGAGGGCCCACTTCCCCCACCTCCGGGTGGAGGGGTTCCTGGCGGATCGGGAGTTCATAGGGGAGGCGTGGTTCCGGTACCTGGAGGAGAAGGGCATCCCCCGGTGCATCCGAATCAAGGCCAACACCCGGATGTGGCGGTTGGGCTCGGGCCCTCGGGCCTGGGAGCTCTTTGCCTCCCTGAAGGTGGGAGAGAGCCGGGTGCCCAGGCGGCGGTACTGGGTCTACGGGCGGCGCATGTGGGTGGTGGGGTTGCGCCTTGGGGTCCGGGAGTGGCTGATTGTGGCTACGGACCTGGACCCTCACCGGGTGCTGGAGGTGTACGGGCTCAGGTGGGGGATAGAGCGGCTCTTTGGGGCCCTGAAGGGGCGGGGATTTGACCTGGAGGCCACGCACGTGACGCGGGGGGAGAGGCTTTCGCGGCTTTTGGTCCCCTTGAGCCTGGCCTTCGTGTGGGCGTTTCGGACGGGGCTTGTGCTGCACCGGGTGCGTCCGGTGAGGCCCAAGAAGCACGGGAGGCTGGGACAGAGCCTCTTCCGGGCGGGGCTGGACCTGCTCACCCTTTGGGCGCTTGCCCTCTGGGGTGCAGGGGGAGGAAGGCGCGGAAGTCCCTTGGGGTTATGCCCTATGGAGGTTTTGACGTGTACATAGGGCTAAATGTTAGCCGTTAGGGATTACAATGGTCCTCTTCGTCCAGGTGCTCAGGGTCCCGGCGTACTACCTCCTTCCCAGTATCCTGGCCATCAGCTTCGTGGGGGTGTACGCGGTCAACCACAACCCCTTTGACCTCCTCCTCATGACCGCTTTCGGCTTCCTGGGTTACCTGCTGCGCAAGCTGGAGGTTCCCCTGCCCCCCATCCTCCTCGGCCTGGTCCTGGGCTACCTGATGGAGATCAACCTGCGCCGGGCCCTCATCCTGGGGGCGGGGGACCCGGGGTACCTCTTCGGGAGCCCCACCGCTTTGGCCTTTTGGGGGCTTTCCGCCCTGGTCCTCCTCCTCTCCCTGGTCTGGGCCAAGGGCAGGCCCGGGGGAGGGGAGGGTCAGTAGGCCAAAAACCCCCCGTCCACCACCACCGCCTGGCCGGTCAGGTACCCGGCCTCGTCCGTGCAGAGGAAGGCCCCCACCTTGGCGATCTCCTCCGGCGAGGCCCACCGCCCCAGGGGGATCCGGGCGGTGATGGGGTTGTAGAGTTCGGGGTTGCCCCACACCGGGGCGGTGAACTCCGTCTTCACGTAGCCTGGGCAGAGGAGGTTGACCCGGATGCCCAAGGGGGCCCATTCCTTGGCCAAGGCCCGGGTGAGGCCCAGCAGGGCGGTCTTGGCCGTGGTGTAGGCGGGGATGGGTACGGGGCCCCCGGAGGTGAAGGTGGTGGCGGAGCCGAGGAAGAGGATCCGTCCCCAGCCCGCCTGGGCCATGTGGGGGGCCGCGGCCTTGGCCAACAGAAAGGCCACGTCCAGGTGCAGGTAGAGCACCCGCCGCCACTCCTCGTAGCCCAGCTCCAAGGCCGGCTTGCGCACGTTGATCCCTGCGGCGTGGACCAGAACGTGCAACCCCCCTTGGGCCACCGCCTGGGCCACTGCCTTCTCGGGGGGTTCGTGCTCCAGGTCTATGGGGACCGCAAAAGCGGCCAGCCCCTGACGGGTCAGGTCGGCCACGGCGGTCTCGGGGTGGCGGCTGGCCACGCCCACCTTGAACCCCTTGGCCAGCAGTTCCTGAACCAGGGCCAGGCCGATGCCCCGGCTTCCTCCTGTCACCAACGCCACGCGCATCTTCCCACCCCTATCGGTCCATGGTGTGTTCCTGTCCCAAGAAGGCCAGGAGTTCTTCGGGGGATGGGGCCCCTTCGTAGTCCCCCATCACCGTAACCGCCAGGGCCCCCAGGGCGCACCCCAGCCGGAGGCGCTCCTCCGGGGGCTTTCCCCAAAGCAGCCCTGCCAGGTAGCCGGCGTTGAAGGCATCCCCCGCCCCCACGGGGTCCAGCTCCTCCACGGGGAAGGCCTCCGCGGCCACGGGGCTTCCCCCCACCAGGGCCAGGGCCCCTTTGCGGCCTCGCTTGAGCACCACCTCCTTGGGCCCCCGCGCGGCCAGGGCGGGGAGCAGGTCCTGGGGCTCCGTGGACCAGAGCCTGGCATCCTCCTCGCTCAGGAAGAGGAGGTCCACCAGGGGGAGGGCCTCCTCCAGGAAGCCCCGGGCCGCTTCCGCCGACCAGAGCTTGCGCCGGTGGTTCACGTCCAGGCTGACCCGCACACCCCGCTCCTTGGCCTCCCGCAGGGCCCAGAGGGCGAAGGCCCGGGCGCTTTCCGAAAGGGCAGGGGTGATGCCCGTGAGGTGGAAGACCTTGGCCCCCTCGAGGCCCCCGGGGTCAAAGGCCCCGGGCCCCATGCGGCTTGCCGCCGAGCCTGCCCGGCGGTAGTGGACCCGCCCCCGCCCTCCGGGGAGGCGCTCCCTGAGGTAGAGGCCGGTGGGGGCCTCCACCCGGTTGGCCCAGACCTCCACCCCCTCGGCCCTGAGCCGGGAGAGGACCACCTCGCCCAGCTCGTCCCGGCCTAGCCAGGTGGCGAAGGCCACGGAAAACCCCAGCCGGGCCAGGGCGATGGCGGTATTGGCCTCCGCCCCCCCTATCCGCAGCTCCAGGTAGGTCTGGTGGCGCAGGTAGCCCGGCTGGGGGGCCAGGAGGAGGGCCATGGCCTCCCCGGCGGCCACCACCTCAGGCACCTTCCACCTCCAGGGCCAGGCCGTAGCGGGCGCCCAGCTCCTTCAGGGACCGGACCGTGGCCTCCTCCAGGGGCACCCCCGTGGCCAGGCGCTCGGCCCGCAGCCGGGCCTCCCGCTCCCCAGGCAGGAGGACCTCGGGGAACCCGGGGGCAGGGGGCGTGGCCTTGATGGCCTGCCAGAGGAGGCCCATCCGCTCCCGGAAGGCCTCCTGCCCCACCAGCCTTTCCGGGTCCAGGGCCAGGAAGAAGTGGCCCACGTTCTGGGGACGGTCCCACTCGTCGTACATCCGCCCCACCCCGTGGGCGATGCCGGCCCCGGTCAGGACCCCGGCCAGGACCTCCACCATGAGGGCCAGGGCGTACCCCTTGGGCCCGCCCAGGGGGAGGAGGGCCCGCACCCGGTGGGGGTCCCGCGTGGGCCGGCCCTCCTCGTCCACCCCCCAGTCGGGCGGGATGGCCTCCCCCCGGGCCCGGGCCAGGAAGACCTTGCCCATGGCCACCTGGGAGGTGGCCAGGTCCACCAGGAGCACCCCCTGGGGGGCAGGGGCGGCGAAGGCCAGGGGGTTGGTCCCCAGGGTGGCTCGCCTACCCCCGTAGGGGACCACGTCGGGCTCCACGTTGCTCAGGACCAGGCCCAAAAGCCCTTCCCGGGCCAGGGCCTCGGCGTAGAAGCCGGCGGCACCGAAGTGGGTGCTCCGCTGCACCCCCACCCCTCCCACCCCGTGGGCCCGGGCCCGTTCCCGGGCTAGCTCCACGGCCAAAAGGCCCACCCGGGGGCCTAGGCCCTGGTCCCCGTCCAGCAGCACCAGGGGCCCTTCCTCCCGTAAGGGGCGGGGGACGGGCCGGGGGTTGGCCAGGCCGGCCTCGAGGCGGCGCACGTAGATGGGAAGCCGTACCAGGCCGTGGCTGTGGATCCCCTTCAGGTCCGCGTCCAGGAGGACCTGGGCCGTGGCCGCGGCCGAGGCCTCGTCGGCCCCCGCTGCCCGGAGCACCCCTTGGGCGAAGCGGTCCAAAGCCTGGGCGTTCAGCCTCATAGGCTCATCCCCCCGTCCACCACGAAGGCGCCCCCCGTGGCGAAGGCCCCCTCGTCCGAGGCCAGGTAGACCGCCAGGGCGGCGATCTCCTCCGGACGGCCCAGGCGCTTCAGGAGCTGGCGCTCGGCGAAGGCCTTCAGGCCCTCCTCTCCCCCGGCCCGCTCCCTCAGGGAGGGGGTGTCCACGGTGCCGGGGCAGATGGCGTTGACCCGCACCCCCTGGGGGGCGAACTCCAGGGCCGCTGCCCTGGTCATGGCCACCACCGCGGCCTTGGTGGCGCTGTAGACGAAGCGCTGGGGCACCGCCTTGAAGGCGGCCACGGAGGCGATGTTGATGATGCTCCCGCCCCCTTGGGCCGCCATCTTGGGTAGGGCGGCCTGCATGGCCCAGAAGACGCTTTGGGCGTTGAGGCGGAAGGCCTCCTCCCAGGCCTCGTCCGTGGCCTCGAGGACCCCCCCCACGGGCACCACCCCTTGGGCGTTCACCAGGACGTCCAGGTGCGCCATCCCCCCGATGAGGGCCTGGAGGGCCCCTTTGTCCCGGGCGTCCAAGCGCACCGCCGGCACCACCCCCTCCAGCT
Source organism: Thermus sp. CCB_US3_UF1 (assembly GCF_000236585.1). Taxonomy (NCBI): domain Bacteria; kingdom Thermotogati; phylum Deinococcota; class Deinococci; order Thermales; family Thermaceae; genus Thermus; species Thermus sp. CCB_US3_UF1. The sequence goes on along the minus strand of NC_017278.1, from coordinate 125,579 downwards.
TCTCCGGGTGCAGGGTGGCCCCGAGGACCTCGGCCCCCTCGTCCCGGAAGGCCAGGGCGATGGCCCGCCCGATCCCCTGTCCCGCCGCGATCACCAGCGCGCGTTTGCCCTTAAGCCGCATCCCTTTACCCCCTTAGAAGAGCAGCCGGGGCAGGAAGAGGACCACCCCGGGGAAGAGGTAGGCCAGAAGGAGGACCCAAAGGGTGGCCAGGAAGAGGGGCCACCCCTCCCGCACGTACTCCCCAATCCCACACCCCATCACCGAGCAGACCGAGTACATGGAAAGGCCCACCGGGGGGGTGAGGAGGCCCACCGCGCAGGTCAGGACCATGAGCACGCCGAAGTAGACCAGATCGATCCCCAGGGCCTTGGCCGCCGGAACCAGGATGGGGGTGAGGAGGATGATCATCACCGTGGAGTCCAGCACCGTGCCCAGGAGAAGGAGGGTGATCAGGATGAGGAGGAGGGCCACCTGGGGGTTCTGGATCGCCTCCAGCAGAAACCCCGAAACCTGCTGGGGCACCATCTCCCACTTCATCCCGTAGCCCAGAACGGCGGCCATGGAGATGAGGAGGGCCACCATGCCCACGTCCCGCACCGAGTGGGAGAGGGCCCGGCCGAGGCGCTCCAGGCTGAGCTCCCGGTAGACCAGGCCCACGAAGAGGGCGTAGACCACCGCCGCCGCCCCCACCTCCGAGGGCACGAAGACCCCAAAGCGCAGGCTGGCCAGGAGCAAAAAGGGGAAGAGGACCGCCCAGAAACTCTGCCGCAAGGCCTGCCAGACCTCACGGGCCTTGGGGGGAGCCGAGGCCTCGGGGGCGTACCCCTGGCGGCGCGCCAGAAAGGCCACGGTGAGCATGTAGCTCAGGGCCATCAGCACCCCTACCCCGATGCCCCCGGCGAAGAGCTGGCCGATGGAGACCTGGCCGATGCTCCCGTAGAGGATCAGGCCGATGCTGGGGGGGATGGCCACGGCCAGGAGGCCGGAGAACCCCTGCAGGGCGGCGATGAACCCGCGGGGGTACCCTTTGCGGACCATTTCCGGCCCCAAGAGCCTGGCCTGCATGGTGGCGTCGGCGATGGCCGACCCCGAAACCCCTCCCATGAGGAAGCCCATGAGGACGCTCACCTGGGCCAGCCCCCCGCGCAGGAAACCGGTGAGCACGTAGGCGAACTGGAGGAGCCTGCGGGTGACCCCCAGCTCGTTCATCAGGTTGCTGGCCAGGATGAAGGTGGGGATGGCCAAAAGGGAGAAGTTCTGGGTTTCCGCCAGGGCCAGCTGGACCGGCATGGTGAGCTGCAACCCCGGCTGGGTCAGGAAGAAGACCAGCCCGCCGATGCCGATGGCGAAAACCACAGGCATGCCCAAAAGGAGGAGGAGCAAGAAGACGGCGAAGCTCAAGAGCATGGGTTACCTCGAGAAGGCGGCGCGCAGCTTGCCCAAGGCGGTGAGGAACATGAGGAGGCTCCCCAGGGCCACGCTCAGGGTCACCCAGCTGTAGCTGAAGCCGGGGATGCCTTGGAAGCTGCGGAAGCGGGTCTGGTAGGCCGCCTGGAGGCTGTAGACCAGGAGCACCAGCAGGAAGAGGGCCACCGCACCCCACACCAGGGCCAGAATCCAGCGGCGCCCTCCAGGGGGAAGGAGCCGCACCAGGTTCTCCACGGCCACGTGCCGCTCGGCCTTCAGGGCCAGGTCGCCCCCCAGGAAGACCGCCCAGGCGAAGCAGAAGGTGGCCAGGTCCATGGACCAGTCCAGGGGGTGGCCGAGGAAGCGGCCCACCCCTCCCAGGAAGACCACCAGGGTGGAGGTGAGGAGGAAGCCCTTGGCCAGGGCTTCCTCCACGCGGTGCAGGGTGTTCAGGAGTCCTTTCATGGCAGAGGGGAGGGCCCCCGGACCCGGGGGCCCCGGCTTACCGCTTCAGGGCCTGGTACAGGGCGTCCCGGACCGTCCTGAGTCCCAGGCGTTGGTAGGCGGCCTCCGCCGCCCGCCGGAAGGCGGCCAGGTCCACGTCGCTCACGATGGTCATCCCCCGCTGCTGCGCCAGCTGCTTGATGCGCTCCTCCTCGGCGGCGATGCGTTGCGAGGTTTCCCGCCCGGCCCGCGCGCACTCCTCCCGCAGGATCTGGCGGTAGTTGGCGGGCAGCCGCTGGTACCAGGCCTCGCCCACGATCTGGAAGTTGATGAGGAGGAAGTGCTTGGTCTCGTTGATGTAGCGCAGGACCTCCCACAGGCTCATGTCGGGCACGTTGGCGTAAACGAGCTCCACCCCGTCGATGGCCCGCTGCTGCAGGGCCGAGTAGATCTCCCCAAAGGGCAGGGCCACGGGGGTGGCCCCCAGGGCCCGCACGGACTCCTGCCACACCGGGGCCGGGGGGGTGCGGATCCTGAGGCCCCGCAGGTCCTCGGGCCGGCGCACGGGCCGGTTGGTCATGAAGTGGCGGTAGCCCTGGACCCAGTTGAAGCAGAGGACGCGGATCCCGTACTGCTGGGCCAGGCGCTCCACCCACCCCTGGACCACGGGCAGGCGGGCCAGGCGCTCCACGGCCGCATAATCGTCCACAAAGTAGGGGCCGTTGAAGACCCCCAGCTCCCGCACGTAGTTGCCCAGGCGGGCCCCGTCCGTGTTCTGGCCCAGGGGCACCCCCTGCCGCAGCTGCTCGATGATGTCCTCCTCAATGCCCAGCTGGGCGCTGTGGAAGACCAGGATCCGCAGGTCGCCGTTGGTCCGCTGGGCCACCCGCTCCGCCCAGGCCTGGAGCCCGGCGTGGTAGGGGTGGTTGGGCCCCAGGACGTGGTTGTAGCGCAGGGTATAGGTCTGGGCCAGGCCCACCCCCAGGGCCAAAGCCGATACAACCGCCCACCATCGTTTCATTGGCCTCACCTTGCCTTTCGTCCCAATATATACTCCTTGTTCCCACATAGTGTCAATACCTGGCCCTGCGGGAAGGATTTCCCATATAATGGGACCGATGGCCCGCCTACCCCGGCACGAGACGGAAACCGCGGAGGCAAGCGGCACCCAGACCCTCCTGCGCGGCCTGCAGCTCCTGGAAAAGGTGGCCGAGGGCGTCCATGACCTCCAGGGCCTGGCCCAGGCCCTGGGCCTGAGCCGGAGCACCGCCTACCGCATCCTGGCCTCCCTGGCCCGGGCGGGCTACCTGCGGCACGAGCCCCGGAAGGGGTACTGGCTGGGCCCCAAGCTCATCCGCCTGGGGTTCAAGGCCTACGGGCAGCTTCACCTGCCCACCCTGGCCCGGCCCCACCTGGAGGCCCTGCGGGATGCCACCCAGGAGACCGTGCACCTGGGGATCCTCGAGGGCCAAGAGGTGGTCTACATCGACAAGGTCCCGGGCCGCCGCGAGCTCCAGCTGGCCAGCCAGATCGGCGCCCGCTTTCCCGCCCAGTCCACCGCCTTGGGCAAGGCCCTTTTGGCCTGGTCCCCCCCGGAGCGCTGGCGGCAGGCCTTTGTCCCCGGGCTGCGGCGCACCGCCAAGACCCTAGGGGACTGGCCGGCCTTCGCCGCCGAGCTCGAGGCCACCCGGGCCCGGGGCTACGCGGTGGACCTGGAGGAGAACGAGCCCGGGGTGCGGTGCGTGGCCGCCCCCATCCTCAACGGCCAGGGGGAACCTGTGGCCGCGGTGAGCGTGTCCACCGCCGCCCTATACCTGGACGAGGCCCGGATCCCCGAGGTGGCCCGCCTGGTGCAGGAGGCGGCGCGGCGCATCAGCCGGGAGCTTGGGGGGTGAGGAGGGCCTTGGCCGCCCGGAGCCGGCGGCGCACCTCGGCGGGGCTCCCCTCCAGGAGCCAGCTTCCCCCGCAGGCCAGGAGGTTGGGGAGGGGGGCGTACTGGGGCAGGTCCTCCTCCCGGAGGCCCCCGGTGGGGATGAAGCGGGCCTCGGGGAAGACCTCGGCGTAGGCCCGGAGGACCTGGGGGGCGTGGAAGGCCTTGGCGGGGAAGAACTTAAGGTCCCTAAGCCCCAGGCCCAGGGCCCGCTCCACCTCCCCCGGGGTCAGGACCCCCGGGAAGTAGGGCACCTGGCGCTCCTGGGCCAGGTGGGCCACCTCCTCCACCAGGGCGGGGGAGACCAGGAAGGCCGCCCCCGCCGCTAGGGCCTTGGCCGCCTGGTCTTGGCTGCGCACCGTCCCCGCCCCCACCACCAGCCCCTGGGCCGCCAGGCGGGGGAGGGCCTGGAGCCCTTCCGGGGTGCGCAGGGTGACCTCCAAAAGGGGCAGGCCCTCCTCCAGCAGGGCCTGGCCCAGGGCCTCGAGGTCCTCGCCTCCCCGGAGGGTGAGAAGGGGCAGGAGGCGGAAGCGGGCCAGGGCCTCCACGGGGTCCAGCATGCCCCCATCCTAACCCCTTCGCGCCGGCCCTGAGGGGGAAGGGGCTAAACCTCCTTGACAAGGAAGGGCCCGGGGGTTACCTTGAACCTAACCGACCGTCCGGTAAACGCACCCGAAGGGGAGGTGGCGGAGATGGCGCACCATAGGTGGTTGGCCCTTTTGGCCCTGGCCCTCGCCCTGGCTGGCCCCGCGGCGGCCCAGACCCTGCGCATCGGCATCCTGGGTCCCATGGCCTTCGTGCAGGGGGAGCACACCTGGCACGGGGCCACCCTGGCGGCCGAGGAGCTGAACCGTGCCGGAGGCATTGCGGTGGGCAACCAGCGCTACCGCATCGAGCTGGTGCGGGTGGACACCAACGAGATGACCAGCGTCACCGACGCGGCCACCGCGGTGGAGCGGGCCATCACCGCCCAGCGGGTGGACTTCCTCGTGGGCGGGTTCCGCAGCGAGGCGGTGCTGGCCATGACCGAGGTGGCCGCGGACTACCGCAAGGTCTACCTCATCACCGGCGCGGCCCTGGACGGGATCCTGGCCGGCCGGGTGGACCGGAACTACGACCGCTTCAAGTACCTCTTCCGGGTAAGCCCCACCAAGTCCAGCGACCTGGCCCGCACCTCCCTCCTCCTCCTGGGGGAGGTGATCCAGGCCGTGCGCCGGGACCTGCGGGTGGAGCGGCCCAAGGTGGCCATCCTAGCCGAGCGGGCCGCCTGGGCCGACCCCCTGGTGGAGACGGCCAGCCGCCTCATCGCCGCCCCTGCCCCCCAGGGCTACGCCAGCGAGGTGGTGGGCACCTGGCGCCCCTCGGCCACGGCCACGGACGTGACCCCCGAGCTCACCGCCATCCAGCGGGCGGGGGCCCAGGTGATCTTCACCGTCCTCTCGGGGCCGGTGGGGGTGCCCTTCGGGCGGGACTGGGGCCGCCTGAAGATCCCCGCTGCCCCCGTGGGCATCAACGTGGAGGCCCAGCAGGAAACCTGGCTCAAGGCCACGGACAACCTGGGGGCCTACGTGGCCACCCTCAACACCCTGGCCCCCAGCGTGGCCATCACCCCCAAGACCATCCCCTTCATCGCCAACTTCCAGGCCCGCTTCCGCCAGTTCCCCATCTACACCGCCAGCGGGGCCTACGCGGCCCTCTACATCCTGGCCGACGCCCTGCAGCGGGCGGGGACCACGGCGGCGGACGCGGTGGTGCGGGCCCTCGAGGCCACGGACTACGTGGGCCCCTCCGGCCGCCTGGTCTTTGACCGCACCCACGACGTCACCTGGGGCCCGGGCTACACCACCGGCCTGGGGGTGCAGTGGATCGAGGGGCGGATGCAGGCCTTCTGGCCCCGGCAGTGGCGGGTGGGGAACCAGGTGGTGAGCTACGCGGGGGTGCGGCCCTACCAGCTTCCCCCCTGGGTGGTGGAGGCCTGGAGGCGGTAGATGCTGGCCGCCATCCTGGTCAACGGCCTGGTCCTGAGCGGCATCTACGGGATGCTGGCCCTGGGCTTCGCCCTCACCTACGGGGTGGCCCGCATCCTGAACCTGGCCCACACCGCCTTCTACATGGCCGCGGCCTACGCCCTCTTCTTCTTCCTGGGGCTTCTTGGCTTTGCCCCTGCGGCCTTGCTCTCGGCCCTCTTGGTCCTGGGACTGGCCCTCCTGGCCTACTGGCTCCTCCTGGAGCCCCTGAAGGAGTACGAGGCCACCGTCCTCATCGTCACCATCGTCCTGGCCCTCCTCCTGCAGGAGGGGATCCTCCTCCTCTTCGGCGGCCACTTCCGCTCGGTGCCCGCCCTCTTGCCGGGCTTCCTCGAGGTCCTGGGGGTGCGGGTGGCCCAGCAGGCCCTCCTGGCCCTCTTCTTCGCCGGCCTGGTCCTCCTCCTGGCCTGGGCCCTCCTCAAGGGCACCCGCCTGGGGCTCGGCATCCGGGCCGCCGCCCAGGACCAGGAGGCGGCGGAGCTTCTGGGGATCAGCCTCTCCCGGGCCGGGTACTGGGCCGTGGGCCTGGGGGCCCTCCTGGCGGCCCTGGCCGGGCTGGCCGTGGCCCCCATGGCCACCCTGGAGCCCCACATGTGGAACGCCCCCCTCCTGGTGGTCCTGGCGGCCGTGGTCCTGGGGGGCTTGGGGAGCCTCCCGGGAGCCCTCCTGGGGGCGGTGATCCTGGCCTTCGCCGAGGTCCTGGTGGTGAACCTCCTCCCCGGGGGGGCCTTCCTGCGCACCGCCGTGGCCCTCCTGATCCTGGTCCTGGTCCTGGTCCTCCGCCCCGAGGGGCTTTTCGGGGCGGCCTTTGCGGAGGAGCGATGACCGGCCCCTTGCGCCTCTGGTCCCTTCCCTGGGCCCTCCTCTACCTGCGGCACGAGGTCCTGGCCTTGCCGGGGCGCACCCTCGCCCTGGCCTTCGCCCTCTTCCTCCTCCTCTTCCCCCTCTTCAGCCAGGACCCCTACTGGCTCCGGGTCCTGACCCTCACGGCCATCTTCGCCCTCTACGCCGCAAGCTGGGACCTCCTCTCGGGGTACACGGGCCAGGTCAGCCTGGGGCACGCCTTCTTCTTCGGCATCTCCGGCTACGCCTCCGCCATCCTGGGCCGGGAACTGGGCCTGCCCCCGGGCCTCACCATCCCCTTGGGGGCCCTCTTGGCCACCCTGGCCGGTGTCCTGGTGGGCCTTCCCTCCTTAAGGGTGAGGGGGCCCTACCTCTCCCTGGTCACCCTGGCCTTTCCCATCATCGCCCTGGGCCTCATCTTCCTCTTTCCCCGCTTCACGGGGGGGGAGCTGGGGCTTTCCGGCCTGCCCCGGCTGGGGGGAAGCCGGCTGGAGGAGTACTACCTGGTTGTCCTCCTCTTCCTCGCTTCCATCCTGGTCCTATGGAAACTTTCCGGTTCCAGGGTAGGCCTCCTCTTCCACGCCATCCGCGAGGACGAGATGGCGGTGCGCATGGTGGGGGTGAACACCGTGCGCCTCAAGCTCCTGGCCTTCGCCGTGAGCGCCTTCTTCGCCGGGCTGGCGGGGGGGCTTCACGCCCACTACCTGCGGGTGGCGGGCCCCGACAGCCTCTCCCTCTTCAACTCCATCCAGCCCGTGATCTGGACGGTCTTCGGCGGCATCGCCACCATCTACGGCCCCGTGGCGGGCACCTTCCTCCTCTTCCCCCTCCTGGAGGTCCTGCGCCTGGCCGAGGAGCTCAGGACCCTGGCCTTCGCCCTCCTGGTCCTCCTGGTCATGCGCTTCCTCCCCCAGGGGGTGGTGCGGGGGGTGCTGGACCGCCTGGAGGAGGAGTGCCCCCGGTGCAAGATCAGAAACGCCTTCACCCGCAAGCGGTGCCGGGCCTGCGGGGTGGAGCTCCACCTGGGCAGGCCCAAGGAGGTGGCAAGGTGACGGAAACCCTGTACTGGGAGCGCCCCTGGCTCCGCTTCTACCCCCCGGGGACCCCGGAGGCGGTGGAGCCGCCCGAGGGGCACGTGGGCCAGAGGGTGGAGGAGGCCTTCCGCGCCCGCGGGGGGGAGGTGGCCCTTTTCTACTACGGCCGGGCCTACCGCTATGGGGAGCTCCTCGAGGGCATCCAGCGCTTCGCCTCCGGGCTTAAGGCCCTGGGCCTAAGCCCCGGGGACCGGGTGGGGCTTTACCTGGCCAACAGCCCCCAGTTCGCCCTCGCCTACCTGGGCATCCTCTGGGCGGGGGGGGTGGTGGTGCCCGTCAGCCCCCTCTACACCTCCCACGAGCTTAGGCACCAGCTGCAGGACTCCGGGGCCCGCTTCCTGGTGGTCCAGGACGCCCTTTGGGAAAACGCCTCCCGGGCCGGGGTGGCCCTGGAGGCCACCATCGTGGTCCCCCTCAAGGAGGCCCTGCCCCCCTGGCAGAGGCTTCTGGTGCGGAGCCTGCCCCTGCCCCAGGGCCCCGGGGTCTACCCCTGGCGCGACCTCTTCCGCGCCCCGCCCCTTCCGGCCCCCGAGCCCAGGCAGGGGGAGGACCTGGCCGCGTTGCCCTACACCGGGGGGACCACGGGCCTGCCCAAGGGGGTGGAGATCACCCACGGCAACATCCTGGCCGCCCACCGCATGATCCAGAGCCTCAACCCCTTCAGCCGGCGGAGCACCATCCTGGCCTTCCTGCCCTTCTACCACATCTACGGCCAGGTGGTCCTCCTCCTGGGGGGCCTCCTCTCCGGGGCCCGGCTCGTGGTCTTCTCCACCCCCGACCCCGACTGGATCCTGGAGGCCATGGTCCGCTACCGGGCCACCCACTTCTTCGGCGTCCCCTCCCTGTACGAGGTCCTGCGGGACCACCCCAAGGCCCACTGGGTGGACTGGGGGCGGCTGGAGGTGGTGGTGAGCGGGGCGGACACCCTGCACGAGGCCACGGCGGAGGCCTTCCGCACCCGGACGGGCCGGGAGATCGCCGAGGGGTACGGGATGACCGAGACCACTTCCGTGAGCCACATCAACCCCCGGGACCGGGTGAAGCGGGGCTCCTTCGGCATCCCCCTGCCGGGCATCCGGGCCCTGGTGGTGGACCCGGACACCCTGGAGCCGGTGCCCGTGGGGGAGGTGGGGGAATTGGCCCTGGCCGGGCCCAACGTCACCCGGGGGTACTGGCGGCGGGAGGAGGAGAACGCCCGGAGCTTCTTCGCCCGAGGGGGGCTCCGCTTCTTCCGCACCGGGGACCTGGTGCGCATGGACGAGGAGGGGTACTTCCACTTCTACGACCGGGCCAAGGACATGATCAAGTACAAGGGCCGGCCCGTCTTCCCCCGGGAGATCGAGGAGGCCCTGCGGGCCCACCCCCTGGTCAAGGCGGCCGGGGTGGTGGGAGTGCCCGACCCCAAGGTGGGGGCCTACCCCAAGGCCTACGTGGTCCTCGAGGCCGAGGCCCGGGGCAAGGTGACGGAGGAGGACCTCATGGCCTTTCTCCGCGAGCGCCTGGCCCCTTACAAGCTCCCCCGGGAGATCGAGTTCCGCGGGGAGCTCCCCAAGACGGACGTGGGCAAGGTCTCCCGCCGGGAGCTGAGGGAGGAGGTGCAGGGTGGCGCTCCTTGAGGCCCGGGGGCTTTCCAAGCGCTTCGGGGGCCTCCAGGCCCTCTACCGGGTGGACCTCCGGGTGGGGGAGCGGGAGATCGTGGGCCTCATCGGCCCCAACGGGGCAGGGAAGACCACCCTCCTCCGGCTCCTCCTGGGCATCCACCGGCCCGACGAGGGGCGGGTCTTCTTCAAGGGCAAGGACATCACCCCCCTCCCCACCTGGGAGCGGGTGCGCCTGGGCCTGGCCGCCACCTTCCAAAACCCCAGGCCCCTCAAGCGCCTGCCCGTGATGGCCAACGTCCTGGTGGCGGCCTACGGGCCCCGGGGGGGAAGGATGGGGGACTGGGTGAAGCGGGCCGAGGTGCGGGCCCTGGACGCCCTGGAGTTCGTGGGCATTGCCGACAAGGCCAAGGAGCCCGCCGCCGTCCTCTCCCAAGGGGAGCTGAAGCGGCTGGAGATCGCCCGCGCCCTGGCCACGGAGCCCGAGCTCCTGGTCCTGGACGAACCCTTCGCCGGCCTGACCCCGGCGGAGACCGAGCTTCTGGCCAAGTCCCTTTCCCGGCTGCGCAAGGGGGGGCGGTTTGGCCGGCTCCACAGCGAGGGGTGCGCCATGGTCATCATCGAGCACAAGCTCTCCGAGCTCTTCAAGATCGCCGACCGGGTGGTGGTCCTGAACTTCGGGGAGGTCCTGGCCGAGGGCCCCCCCGGGGCGGTGGCCCAGGACCCCAAGGTGATCGAGGCCTACCTGGGGGAGGGGGTCCATGCTGGAGGTTAGGGGGCTTTCCCTCCTCTACGGCAAGGCCCAGATCCTCTTTGGCGTGGACCTCGAGGTCCGGGAAGGGGAGCTGGTCTGCCTGGTGGGGCCCAACGGGGCCGGCAAGACCAGCTTCCTCCGGGCCATCTCCGGGCTGGTCCGCCTCGAGGCCCGCCTCCACCGCGGGACCAAGGCGGGGGAGATCCGGCTGGAGGGGGAGGTGCGCTTTCAGGGACGGCGCATCGACGGCCTTTTGCCCCACCAGATCGCCCGCTTGGGCCTGGTCCTGTGTCCCGAAAGGCGCCGCCCCTTCCGCGAGCTCACCGTGGAGGAGAACCTCCTGGCCGGGGGCCTCCTCCTCCCCAAGGGGGAGGTGGGGCGGCAGCTGGCCTTCGTCTACGAGCTTTTCCCCCGCCTCCGGGAAAGGCGGAAGCAGCGGGCAGGGGACCTCTCCGGGGGGGAGCAGCAGATGCTGGCCATCGGCCGGGCCCTCATGGCCCGCCCCAAGCTTCTGGCCGTGGACGAGCCCTCCACGGGCCTGGCCCCCAAGGTGCGGGCCCTGGTCTTCGAGCAGATCGCCCGGGTGCGCCGGGAGGGGGTGACGGTCCTCCTGGTGGAGCAGGAGGCGGCCCGGGCCCTGGCCCTGGCCGACCGGGCCTACCTCCTCTCCAACGGCTGCCTGGTGCGCCACGGCCCCGCGCAAAGCTTCCTGGAGGATCCCCAGTTCCAGCGGGCCTACCTGGGCCTTTAGCCCCCCCAGACCCCTGGCGCGGCGGTCATAATCCCCTCGCCCAGGCCCCCAGGGGCTTATCCTGGGAAGCGGATGCGTAGCGGTACGATGCCCACGCGGGCCCTGATTCTGGCCCAGGGAAACCAGGGGATCAAGATCTACAAGGAGGCCGACGGTTATCCCGAGGAGGTGGTACCCCTTCTGCTGGCGGTGACCGACCTCTTCCGGGAGGAGCGGGGCTTTTGGGACCCGGAACGCTTCATGGCCCAGGTTTTAATCGGCTTGGGCCTGAAGGACAGGCTTTCCCGGGGTCCTGGCAAGGGGATGGCGCCCCCCTCTCCCGTCTTCGGGTATGCCTTGACCACGGGCTGGAGGTGGGTGGACTACATCTACTTCGTGCGGGACGATTACACCCTGGAGATCTACCAGCCGGGGGAGGGGTGGGGGGAGGGGATAGGCCTTGACGAAGGGGAGGCCTGGCAAAAGGGCTGCCAACGGGTGGCCTTTGCGTGCCTGGAGGATAAGGAATGCAGGAAATTCTACAAAGCGTGGAAGACCCTGCTCGCCACCCCCCTGAGGTCCGGTGAGGGCGAGGAGCGGCAGAGGAAGACCCTCCTGCACTAGAGGGCCGTGGCCCCCCCGTCCACGGGCAGGACGGCCCCGGTGACGTAGTCCGAGGCCGGGCTGGCCAGGAAGAGGACCGCCCCCCCGAGCTCCCCCGGCTGCCCCGGGCGGCCCAGGGGCAGGCTGGCCCGGAGGTAGGCCTCGGCCTTGGGCAGGACCTTTTCCGTCATCCGGGTGGGGAAGAACCCGGGAGCCAGGGCGTTCACCCGGATGCCCCACCGCCCCCACTTCACCGCCAGGTCCCGGGTGAGGGCGATGAGCCCCCCCTTGGAGGCCGAGTAGCCCACCGCGTCCAGCACCTCCGGGGGTTCCCCCTTGAGCCCGGCCACGGAGGCGATGTGGATGATCTTGCCGTACCCCCTTTCCCGCATGGGCCGGGCCGCGGCCCGGCTGGCGAGGAAGGCCCCCACCAGGTTCACCTCCAGGACCTCCCGCACCTTCTCCACCGGCATCTCCAGGGAGGGGGCGCCCCAGCTGATCCCGGCAGCGTTGACCAAGACGGTGAGGGGGCCAAGCCGGGCCTCCACCTCGGCCACGATGGCCTCGAGGCGGGCCTCGTCCCGCACGTCCCCCTCCAGGTAAAGGGCCTCCTCCCCCAGGTGCTTCCGCGCCTCCTCAAAGAAGGCCGCCCGCCGGGCCATCACCGCCACCCGGGCCCCGGCCTCCTTCAGGGCCAGGGCGGCCTCGAGGCCCAGGCCCCGGCTCCCCCCGGTGACCAGGGCCGCCTTGCCGTCCAAGCGAAACCTTTCCAGGAACATCAGCCACCTCCAAAAAGGTCCTTGTACCGCTCTCTCAGGGCCCGCTTCAGGAACTTGCCCGCGCTGGTCCTGGGGATCTCCTCCACAAAGACGAAGGCGTCGGGAAGCTGCCAGCGGGCAAAGCCCGCCCGGAGGAGGTGTTCCCGGAGTTCCTCCTCCTTGGGCCTCTCCCCCCGGGGCACCACCACCGCCAGGGGGCGCTCCTGCCACCTGGGGTGGGGGATGGCCACCACCGCCGCCTCCTTCACCCCCGGGTGGCCCATGAGGGCGTTCTCCAGGTCCACGCTGGAGATCCACTCCCCCCCCGACTTGATCAGGTCCTTGAGGCGGTCCTTGATCTCCAGGTACCCCTCCTCGTCCCAGACGGCCACGTCCCCGGTGCGGAACCAGCCGTCCGGGGTGAGGGCCTGCTGGCTTGCCGCCTCGTTCCCGTAGTACCCCCGGGTGATCCAGGGGCCCCTGAGCTGGACCTCCCCCAGGGTCTTCCCGTCCTTGGGCACGGGCTTTCCCCCTTCGTCGGCCACCCGAAGGCGGACCAGGGGGATGGGGAGGCCGGTCTTGGCCTTGAGGGAAAGCTTCTCCTCTTCGGAAAGGCCCTCCAGGTGGCTTTTGGTGAAGTTCTGCACCACCACGGGGGAGGTTTCCGTGAGGCCGTAACCCTGGCGCACCTCGATTCCCATCCGCTCCAGGCGGGCGATGAGGCTCTTGGGGGCGGCGCTTCCCCCCACCACCAGGCGCTTCAGGGTTTTGAGGCGGTGGCCCGTGGCCTCCAGGTGGTCGGCCAGGGCCAGCCAGACCGTGGGCACCCCCGCGGTGAAGGTGACCCCCTCCCCGTCAAAGAGCTCCACCAGGGAGGCGGGGTCCAGCCGGGGCCCCGGCAGGACCTGCTTGGCCCCCACCAGGGTGGCGGCGTAGGGCAGGCACCAGGCGTTCACGTGAAACATGGGCACCACGGGGAGGACCACGTCCCGTTCCGAAAGGGCGGTGCCGTCGGCCAGGCTGGCCGAGAGGCTGTGGAGGACCAGGGCCCGGTGGCTGTAGACCACCCCCTTGGGGAGGCCGGTGGTGCCCGTGGTGTAGGCCATGCCGCAGGCGGCCCGCTCCGGCACCCGCACGGGGTCCACCTCCTCCCCCAGCAGGGCCTCGTAGGCCAGGTACCCCTCGGGGGCCTCCCTGTCCAGGACCACGAAGTGGGCCACGGTCTTGAGCTCGGGCCGCAGGGCCTCCACCAGGGGGAGGAGGTGGGGGTCAAAGAGGAGGACCTTGTCCTCGGCGTGGTTCAGGATGTAGGCGATCTCCTTGGGGGCCAGGCGGGGGTTGGCGGTGTGGAGCACCGCCCCCATCCCGGGGACGGCGAAGTAGGCCTCGAGGTGGCGGAAGCCGTTGAAGGCCAGGGTGGCCACCCGGTCCCCCACCCCCACCCCCAGGGCCTTGAGCCCCCCCATGAGCCGCCGCGCCCTCCGGTGGATCCCGGCGTAGTCCGTACGGTGGACCTCCCCCGTGGGCAGGCGGGAGACCACCTCCTTCCTGGGGAAAAGCTCCGCCGCCCGCTCCAGGAAGTCCCAGAGGTTCAGCTCCTCGTCCATCATGGTGCTCGGGAACATCTACGCCTCCTTTTGGGGCCAGCTTACCCCTAGCCCACCCGGTAGAAGGTGCCCTTGGCGAAGGCCACCCGCTCCCCTTCGGAGAAGACCTCCCCCACGGCGTGGAAGAGCCTCCTGCCCGCATGGAGCACCCGGCCCCGGGCCAGCAGGACCCCTTCCCGTACCGGCCTTAGGTAGTTCACGGAAAGCTCCGCCGTGACCACCCTCACCCCCAGGCTCTCCACCGCCTGGCCCAGGGCGCTATCCAGAAGGGCGGCCAGGATCCCCCCGTGGACCAGGCCCTGGCCCTGCAGGAACTCCTCCCGCACGGCAAGGAGGAGCTCCGCCTCCCCCCCTTCCCGCCGCCCCACCTCGGCCTGGAACCAGCGGGCGAAGGGGCTCAAGGCCGCCTCCGGACCATGGTCACGAACTCTCCTTCCTGAACCACCTCGCCCCGCTGGTTCAGGACCCGCACCCGCTGGACCAGGATCCCCCGGTCGGGCTTGCTGGTCTCCCGCTTCTCCACGATCTCCGTCTCCCCGCGGATGGTGTCCCCGATGAGGACGGGCTTGAGGAAGCGGTAGTTGCGGATCTCCAGCCAGGCGATGAGGGTGCCGTCCGTGACCCCCGTGCGCTGGCGCAGGCCCGTGAGCATGGCCAGGGCCAGGAGCCCGTGGGCGATGCGCTGGCCGAAGGGGGTATCCTTGGCGAACTCGGCGTCGGTGTGGATGGGGTTGTAGTCCCCGGAAACCCCGGCGAAGTTGACCACATCCGCCTCGGTGACCGTCCTGCCCGCCGTGGTGAACCGCTGGCCTACCTCAAAGTCCTCAAAGTACATGGGCATCATCCCACCTCCTTGGGGCCGAACCCTGGGGGAAGGCCGGGGGGGCCCAGGACCGACCGCCCCCCGTCCACGAAGAGGGCCTGGCCGGTGATGAAGCCGCTTTCCTCCGAGAGGAGGAAGAGGGCGGCCTGGGCCACCTCCTCTGGCCGCCCTGGGCGCTTCAGGGGGGAGGCCTCCACCTCCTGCGCCCGGGACCACTCGGGAAGCCCCGCGGTCATCCGGGTCTCGATGAGGCCCGGCACCAGGAGGTTGACCCGGATCCCCTTGGGGGCCAGCTCCAGGGCCAGGGTGCGGACCAGGCCCAAAAGGGCGGCCTTGCTGGCGGCGTAGTGGGCGAGGCCCAAGGCCCCCAGGGCGGCCACGGAGCCCGTGAGCACCAGGCTTCCCCCCTGCATGACCTCCCCGGCCTTCCTCGCCACCAGGAAGCTTCCCGTGAGGTTGACCCCTAGGACCCGCTCCCAGTCCGCCAGGGAGAGCTTCCAGGAGAGGGCGGCGTGGGCCACCCCGGCGAAGTGGGCCACCCCGTCCAGGCGGCCAAACTCCTCCAGGGCCTCGGCGAAGGCCCCCTCCACCCCCTGGGGGTCGGCCAGGTCCGCGGGCACGGCCAGGGCCTCGGCCTCGAGGGCCGCTACCGCCTCCAAAAGGGCCTCCTCCTCCCGGTCCACGGCCACCAGGTGGGCCCCTTCCGCCGCAAACCGCTCCAGGGCGGCCCGGCCGATGCCGTGGGCCGCTCCCGTGACCAGGATGACCTTGCCCTCAAGCCTTCCCATCAGCGCAGGCTAGCGTAGACCGCATGCCGGAAAAGCTGGGCGTAGTAGGCCCGCCCCCCTGGGTTTTGCATCATCCAGATGCCGATGAGCCGCTCCTTGGGGTCCACGAAGAAGGAGGTGCCGAAGAGACCGCCCCAGTTGTAGTCCCCCGCGCTCCCCGGAAGGGGGCTACCCCCGTCCGCCAGCCGCACCGCCACCCCCAGGCCGAAGCCGTACCCCGGCCCCGGGAGGTAGGCCGCTCCCCGCCCTAGGGAGGGGAGGTAGAGGGGGCCCAGGTGGTCCTGGGTCAGGAGCTCCACCCCCTTGCGGGAGAGGATCCTCTGGCCGCCCAGCTCCCCCCCGTTCAGCAGGGCCTGGAGGAAGCGGTAGTAGTCCAGGGCCGTGGCCACCGCCCCCGCCCCTCCCGAGAAGCGCCGGGGCGGGCGGCGCACCTCCAGGGCAGGCGGGGTGGGCTGGCGGGTGAAGGGGTCCTGGAGGAAGGGCTCGGCGATGCGGGAAGCCTTGGCCTCGGGAACGGAGAAGCCCGCGTCCGCCATGCCCAGGGGCCGGAAGAGCTTTTCCTCCATGAGTTCCGCCAGGCTCCGGCCCGTGAGGCGCTCCAGGAGGTGGCCCAGGAGGTCCGTGGAGTTGCTGTACTCCCAGACCGTCCCCGGCTGGAACTGCAAGGGGAGCTGGGCCAGCTTGCGCACAAACTCCTCCGCTGTTTGGTCCACGGCGTCCGCTCCCACCCGGCGGTACTCCTGCTTCACCAGGGAGTCGAAGAAGATGCCGTAGGTGATCCCCGAGGTGTGGCGCAGGAGGTCGTAGACGGTGATGGGCCTTTGGGCGGCCACCAGCTCCAGGGTGGGCCGCCCCTCGGGCCCCGTCCTTTCCACCCCCACCCGGACCTCCCGGAACTCGGGCAGGTAGAGGGCGATGGGGTCGGTGAGGAAAAGCCTTCCCTCCTCCACCAGCCTTAGGGCCAGGACCGAGGTGAGGGGTTTGGTCATGGAGTAGATGCGGAAGATGGCCTCCCGGGGCATGGGGGTCCTGGCCTGGGGGTCCAGATAGCCCACGGCCTCGTGGAAGACCACCTGGCCGTTGCGGGCCACCAGGAACACCGCCCCAGGAAGCCTCCCCTGGGCCACCTCCGCCTCGAGGCGGGCCTTGAAG
Source organism: Thermus sp. CCB_US3_UF1 (assembly GCF_000236585.1). Classification (NCBI taxonomy): domain Bacteria; kingdom Thermotogati; phylum Deinococcota; class Deinococci; order Thermales; family Thermaceae; genus Thermus; species Thermus sp. CCB_US3_UF1. The sequence goes on along the minus strand of NC_017278.1, from coordinate 109,020 downwards.
GCCCCAAGGGCCCCCAGGTCCACCCCCTCCCGCACCTGGGCCCAGGCCAGGCCAAGGAGGAGAAACCCTAAAACCCAAAACCGCACCCACCGCATACACCACCTCCTACGCAAAGGCCCGCATGCCCGTGAGGTGTGCCCCGATGAGGAGCTTTTGCACCTCGCTGGTCCCCTCGTAGAGGGTGAGGATCCGGGCGTCCCGGTAGAGCCGGGCCACCTCGTACTCCTCGAAGAAACCGTAGCCCCCGTGGACCTGGATGGCCCGGTAGGCCACCCGGTTGGCGGCCTCGGAGGCGTAGAGCTTGGCCAGGCTGGCCTCCAGGGTGTACCGCTCCCCCCTGACCTTCTTCCAGGCCGCCTGGTAGGTGAGGAGGCGGGATGCCTCCAGGTCCAGCTTCATCTCGGCCAGGTGGGCCTGGATGAGCTGGAAGCCGGCAAGGGGCTTGCCGAACTGCCGCCTTTCCCGCACGTAGGCCAGGGAGAGGTCCAAGGCCCTCTGCATCAGCCCCACCGCCCCGGCGGCCAGGGAGATCCGCCCGGTGTCCAAGGTGGCGAGGGCGATCCTGAACCCTTCCCCTTCCCGCCCCAGGATCCGCTCCTTGGGCACCCGCACCCCGTCCAGGAAGACCACCCCCGTGTCCGCGGCCCGGAGGCCCAGCTTTCCCTTGAGGGGGGCGGTCTTCACCCCGTCTTCCCGCTCCACCAGGAAGCTGGTGATCCCCTTGGCCCCGGCCTCGGGGTCGGTCTTGGCGAAGATCAGGAAGACCTGGGCCACGTTCCCATGGGAGATAAAGGTCTTCTGCCCCTCCAGAACGTACGCTTCCCCGTCCCAGTGGGCCCGGGTGGAGAGGCTCGCCGCATCCGAGCCCGCCCCCGGTTCCGTGAGGCCAAACGCCCCCAGGACCTCTCCCCGGGCCAGCCGGGGGACGTAGCGGCGCTTCTGCGCCTCGGTGCCGTAGGCGAGGAGGGGGGTGAGGACCAGGCTCTGCTGCACGGAAAGGATGGAGCGCAAGGAGGCGTACCCCCCCATCTCCTCCAAAAGGGCCAGGTAAGCGAAGAAGTCCAGCCCTGCCCCCCCAAGCTCCTCGGGCACAAAGACCCCGAGGAAGCCCAGGGCCCCCATCCGCTCCACCAGGGGCCAGGGGAAGGCCTCCTTCTCCTCGTAGGCCTTCAGTTCCGGCCCCGCCTCCTCCAGGAAGCGCCGGGCCAGGGTGCGGATCTCCTTATGCTCCGGGATCTCCATGCTTTATCCCCCTCAGGATCAGGTCAAAGTACCCCCGGGCCACCTCCTCCGCCCGCAGGGGCCCCCCGGGACGGAACCAGCGGATCATCCAGTTGAGGAGGGAGAAGATGGCCCGGCCCGTGAGGGCCACGTCCAGGGGACGGAAGACCCCCATCGCCACCCCCCGGCGGAGGATGGCCCGCAGGTTGGCCTCGTGCCGGTCCCTTAGGGCCACGGTCCGGGCCCGCCGCTCCGGGGAGAGGCTTTTGATGCCCTGGAGCATGGTGACGAAAAAGGGGTAGTTTTCCTCAAAGAAGCGGGCATGCCCCTCCATGAAGCGGAGGAGGGCCTGGGCGGGGTCGGGGAGGGCTAGGGCCTTTTCCCCCTCCCGCACCAGCCCCTCCAGGGCCTGCAGGCTGATGGCGTAGAGGACCTCCTCCTTGCCCGCGAAGTGGTGGTAAAGGGCGGCCTTGGACAGGCCCACCGCCTGGGCGATGTCCTGCACGCTGGTGGCCTCGTAGCCCTTCTCGGTGAAGAGCTTGGCGGCCTCCTCGAGGATGCGGTCTTTGGTGGGGACGACCATGGCTCACCGACCGGTCGGTAAGTCCACCTTATCCCGAGCCCCTGCCCCCGTCAAGCCTCTAAAACACCCTTAAGGGCGTGGGGTCCAGGGCCACCTCCAGGAGAAAGGGCCCCTGGGGGAGGTTTTCCAGGGCCTCCTCCAGGGCCTCGGGCGTTTCCACCCTCCGCGCCCCCACCCCAAAGGCCTGGGCCAGAAGGGGAAAGTCCACCCCTGGGAAGGAAAGGCCGGGGAGCCTCGAGGCCTCCCCAGGGTAGAGGGCTTCCCCGAAGCCCTTGAGGATCCCGTAACCCCCGTTGTTGAGGACCACGAAGACCACGTCCAGGCCGTAGGTCCGGGCGGCGTGGAGGGCCTGGGGGGCGAAGAGGAAGGCCCCATCCCCCACCACCGCCGCCGCCTTTTCCCCCGCCAGGGCCGCCCCCACCGCGGCCCCCGGGGCAAAGCCGAGGCCGCCGCTGGCCCCGTGGAGGTACCTTGCCCCCTCGGCGGGCAGGGCCCGGCGGAGGGGAGGGCTTAGGGAGATGGCCTCGTCCACCAGGAAGCGGTCCTGGAGGGCCTGGGCCAGGCGGGCTGCGGCGTAAAGGGGGTTGAGCCCTCCTGGGCCCCGGGGTGGGGGTGGGGGAGGGGAGGGAGGGGGCTCGGGCCAGGGGCGCCCCCCTGGGGGCACGGCCTCCGCCAGGAAGCGCAGCCCCAGGGCCACGTCCCCCAGGTAGACCTCTTGGGCCTCGGCCCGGGCTGCCTCCTCGGGGTCCTCGGTGAGGAGGACCACCCGGGTGGAAGGGGGAAAGGAGGGGCCGGGGGAATAGGGGTAGAGGAGGAAGCACGGGGCCCCGGCCACCAGGACCAGGTCGAAGGGGGCCAGGCGTTCCCGCAAGGAGGCCGCCAAGGGGGGAAGCACCCCCCGGTAGAGGGGGTGGTTTGTGGGGAAGGCGTGCCGGGGGCTTATGGGGTCGGAGAAAACGGGGGCGCCCAAGCGCTCGGCCAGCTGGAGGGAGGCCCTGCGGGCCGCAGGGGCGTGGGCCCCGGCCCCCAGGACCAAGGCGGGGTTTTCCGCCTGGGAGAGGGCCTCGGCCAGCCCCTCGAGGCCCTGGGGGGGTCCGGGGGGAGAGGGCCCTTGAGGGGGGGAGGGGGGGCCTCCTCCTCCCACACGTCCATGGGCACGGCCACCACCACCGGGCCCCGGGGAGGGGTCAGGGCCAGGTGGAAGGCCCTCTCCAGGGCCTCGGGCAGGTCCTCGGCCCGGGATACCTCCCAGGCGGCCTTGCTCACCGGTTTGGCCATCTCCACCAGAGGCCCGGAGAGCAGGGGGGCCCGGAAGCGGTGCCGGCGGTCCTGGTCCCCCACGGTGACCACCAAGGGGGAGCGGTTCTTGAGGGCCGTGTACAGGGCCCCGAGGGCGTTGCCCAGGCCGGGGGCCGCGTGGAGATTGAGGAAGGCCACCTCCCCGCTGGCCTGGGCGTAGCCATCGGCCATGGCCACGGCTACCCCTTCGTGGAGGCCCAGGATGTACCGGGCCGCTCCCTCCAGGCCCAGGAGGAAGGGGAGCTCGGTGGAGCCCGGGTTGCCGAAGACGAAGCGGATTCCCCGCTCCCGGAGCCACAGGTGGGCGCTTTCCCTGGCCTTCATGGCCTCACCTCCGCTCTTCAAACCCCCTGGGAGGGGTTCTCTTTCCCTTGCCCCGTCCCCAAAGCCACAAGCCGCTGCCCAGCAGGACCGGGATGGCCAGCAGGCTGGAGAGGGTCTCGGGAATGGCCACGAGGATCCCTCCCACCACGTAGAGGGCCCGCGCCCAAAGGGGGAGGGGGCCTAGGCCCCACAGCTGGCCCTCGAGGCCCCCCACCAGGAGGAGGAGGCCTAGGGCCGCCAAGGCCGTGTGGTAGAGGATGCTGCTCCACTCCCCTTGGAGGATAAGGGCCGGCTCAAAGAGGAAGAAGAAGGGGAGAAAGTAGATGGCCAGCCCCAGCTTCACCGCTTCCAAGGCCACGGCCATGGGCGGAGCCCCGGCCAGCCGGGCGGCCAGGAAGGCGGCCACCGCCACGGGAGGGGTGATGGCCGAAAGCATGGACCAGTAGGCGATGAAGAGGTGGACGGCCAGGGGAACGAACTCCCCCAGGCGCGCCAAGGCGGGGGCCAGGGTGACCGCCAGGAGGATGTAGGCCGCCACCATCACCCCCGCCATCCCCAGGAGGAAGGCGATGGCCACACCCAGGAAGAGCACCAGGTAGAGGTTGGCCTGCCCCATCTGGACCAGGGCCCCCGTCAGGGCTGGGGCTACCCCCGTGCCCAGAAGCCCCGCCAGGATCAGGCCCACGGGGAGGATGAGGGCGAGGGTCTGTCCGATCAAGGCCCCCGCCGCCACCAGGCCCCGGTGGAGGCTGGCCCAGGTGAGCTTTCCTTGCAGGAGAAGGAAGAGGAGGAGGACCCCCAAGGCGTAGAAAGGCGCCAGGCGCTCCAGGCGCAGGTAGAGCAAGGCGAAGACCAAAAGGGCCAGGACCAGGAGGAAGGGAAGGCCTTCCCGAAGGCTCGGTCCCAAAGGGGGGAGTTCGGTGCGATGGAGCCCCTTGAGACCGTGCTTGGCCGCGTAAAGGTCCACGTGGGCGAAAAGGGAAAGGTAGTACAGGGCCGAAGGGATGACCGCCGCGGCCACCACCTGGCCATAGGGGATGCCCAGCAGGCTGGCCATCACGAAGGCCACAGCCCCCATCACCGGGGGCATGAGCACCCCGCCCGTGGAGGCGCAAGCCTCCACCCCAGCGGCGTAGGTCCGGCCGAACCCCGAGCGGATCATGGCGGGGATGGTGAGGCTTCCCGTGCCGGCCACGTTGGAGAGGATGCTGCCGCTTAGGCTACCGAAAAAGGCGCTGGCCACCACGCTCACCTTGGCCGCTCCGCCCCGGGTCCAGCCGAAGAGGGCAGAGGCCACCTTGAGGAAGACCTCCCCCGCTCCCGTGGCCACCAGGAAGGCCGCTAGGATCAGGAACCCCACCAGGAGCTCCCCCACCGTGCGCATGGGCAGGCCGAGTAGACCCTGGGTGGAGTAGATGGCGTAGCCCAAAACCTCTGTCCAAGGGAGGGGAGGGCCCCAGAAGAGGCCGGGCAGGGAAGGGGCTATGAGGGGATAGGCGGCCAGGAGGAGGGCTACGAGGGCAAAGCCTAGGCCTCCCGCCCGCCTTGCCCCTTCCAGAACCGCCACCAGGAGGAAGAGGGCCAGGGCGATCTGCCAGGGGGCCTCTGGGTTGGTCCAGGGCCTGACCACCATGCTGGGGCCATGCCAAGCCAGGAAAAGCCCCGTTCCCAGGGTTCCCAGACCCAGGGCGTAGTCATACCCCCTGGGCCGTTCCTCGCCAGCCCTCGCCGGGAAGAGGAGGTAGGTGAGGGGGAGGAACAGGGCCACCAGGAGCCAGTAGTAGCTGAAATCCAAAAGGGCCTTTCCCGTGAGGGGGCTCCCCAAAAGGTAGTAGAGGACCAGGCCTAGACCCAGGAGGGAGGCGAGGGCTACCCAGGCCTGGGCCCAGGGAGGGAGGTGGCGCCAGCGGCCTTCCATGGCCGGCTCAAGGCCTCCAGGCTTCGGAGAAGCGGGGAACCTTGTTCTGCGCCAAGAACTCCCGCCAGAAGCGCTGCCAGGCTTCGTTGGCGGGGTCGGTGGGGATGCGCCGGGACTTGGCCAGGCTGGCCGCCCGCTCGTACAGGGTCGCGTACTGGTCCACGAGCCGGACCGCTGCTCCCTGTTTGCGCTCCATTTCCGCCGTCCAAAGCCCTTTTTCCTTTAGATACCGGACGGTTCCGGGGTGAAGGGGTACGCCCATGCTCTCCACCAGGAAACGGAGACTGTCTAAGGTCTGGAAACGGGCCATGGCGTGCTTGTCCCGGTAGAGGGTGTGGTTCTCGTCCAGCCACTTCACCAGGTGGTAGACCAAATCCTCGCTCACGTCGGCCCGGCTATAGTACACGCTGGGGATGACAAACATCCGTACCCCACGGGCGGATTGTGCCCCTACATCCGCGGGGCGCACCAGGGCCAGGAGGGGGTAAGCCCGCTGCCAGCGCTGCAGGCAGAGGCGGTCCTCCTGGGCTGTGGGTACGGGAAGCCAGCGGATGCCCCGGGGGTTGCCCTCCACCTCGAGGTTCACGTCGGAAACAGGGGAGGTGAAGGCGATATCGGCCCCCCCCTCGGCGATCACCCGGGAGTTGGCGCTGTAGTTGGCCACGGGTACGAGCCGAGCCTGTTCCCGGGTGAGGCCGCGGCAGGCCAGGAGGCCGTCCAGGATGCGGTGGAAATAGGAGAAGGGGGGCCAGGCGAGCCTGACCCCGGGCCCGATGTCCTGGATGCGGCGGTAGGGGCTATCCCCCCGGGTCATGAGGCCCCAGGGCGTCAGGATGGCGGGGTAGACCACGCGCAAGGGCCCTGGGCGGTAACCCGCCTCCCCGTCCAAGGCCTCCACCAATACGGTCAAGGGGGCAGAGGCGAACTCCACCCGCCCGTCCAGCAACCACCCGGTGAGGGTGGGGGTGGCTCCGGGGGATACGCGCAGCTGCACCCCGGTGGCCGCCGTGAACTCCGCCGACCAGGCCACCAGCAGGGAATAACCGGCGGTACCCACCTCTGTGGAAGCGAAGAGGATCTGCCTGGGCCAGCGGAACCCCTCCTGGGCCCAGGCGCCTAGGGCCAAAAGGGCCAGGAACCCGACTCCCCAACGGACCATAGGGACCTCCTAACCGACCGTTCGGTTAGCCCCATGTTAGCCCCTCCTCCCCGCTGCCGTCAACACCCGGATAGGTTTGCCGCAAGGACCCCTTGCCCGGGTCCTGGGCTTGCGGTAAGCTTGGCTCCAACCGGAGGACAAGCATGCGCCGGACGGTCTGGTTGTGGCTGTTCCTCGGCCTAGCCTTGGCCCAGAAGCCCCAGGTGCTCATCGGTACTGGAGGCGTGGGGGGCGTGTACTTCTACTACGGCACCGCCGTGGCCGAGCTCCTCAACAAGGGCGGGGCCGTACAGGCCCAGGCCATGCAGTCGGGTGGTTCCATGGAGAACCTCATGCTCCTGCGCGACCGCACCGACCCTGCCCGGGGGGTGTACTACTGTGGGACCGCCCTGCCCGACGCCGCCCTTTTGGCCTACCAGGGCGAGGAGCGCTTCCAGGGCAAGCCCGCCCCGGTGCGAATCCTCTTCACCATGTACCCCAACTATTTCCACGTGGTCACCACCGAGGACAGCGGGATCCGCGTCCTCCAGGACCTGAAGGGGAAGCGGGTTTCCACGGAGGTGGCGGGAGGGATCATCGAGTACGAGGCCCGAATCCTCATGTCGGCCGCCCTTCCGGGGTTTGACCCCCGGACCCACTTCGCCAAGTGGGAGCGGACCCGGGTAGCCGAAAGTGCCCAGATGCTGGCGGAGGGCACCCTGGACGCCTTTTTCTGGTCCGGAGGCCTCCCTACGGGGAGCATCCTGGAGCTTTCCGGGAGTCTCGCCCGTAGGGGGAAGCGCCTTTTCCTCGTTCCCCTGGTACCCCAGAGCACCGCGGTGCAGATGCTCCAGCGCCGCTTCCCCGGGGTGGTGGACACCGGGGTGGTCCCCAAGGGGGTGTACAACACCCGGTACGATACCCCTACCCTCACCTTCTGGAACGTCTTTGTGTGCCCTGCCAGCCTGCCCGAGGAGGTGGCCTACACCATGGTGAAGACCGTGTTTGAAAACCTTCCCACCCTCCACGCCGCCGTGGCCCCGGCCCGGGACACCACCCTGGAGAACGCCGTCCGCTCCCGCGGCGGCCGGATCCCCTACCACGAGGGGGCGGTGCGCTACTTCCGCGAAAGGGGGGTCTGGCGCTAGCCCCCCTCCCCCAGGTAAGCCCGCCAGAGGGCCTCCATGGTGGAGAGGCGGGTCTGGGGCAGGAGCTCGTAGGGGGTGAGGTTGTGCAGGCGCAGGAGGGGCCTGTCCCCCAGGTCCAGGACGGAAAGGCCGCAGGGGTGGACCTCGAGGGGCAAGAACCCCCGCTGGCCCGTGAGGGCATAGGAGAGGAGGGCCCGGATCACCCCGCCGTGGGCCACCAGGAGGAGGGTGTCCCAGGGCCGGGCCAAAAGCCGCCCGTAGGCGGGCAGGACCCGGTCCAGGAACTCCCCGTAGCCCTCCCCGCCCAGGAAGCGCTCGGAGAGGTCCTGGGGGTGGAAGGCCTCCCGGAAGGCCCGTTCGGGGTCGGGGAGGTCCCTGAGCCGGCCGGGGCGGATCTCCTGGAACTCGGGCCAGGCCTCCACGGGCACCTCCCGCCCCCCCAGGACGATCCGCAGGGTCTCCTCCGTGCGGGGCAGGCCGGTGTGCACCGCCAGGTCCAAGGGCACCTCCCTAAGGAGCTGGCCCACGGCCTCGGCCTGGGCCCGGCCCCTGGGGGTGAGGCCGGCCCCTTCCGGGGGTATGGGCCGCCCCCCAGGGAAGTAGTCCACCTCCCCGTGCCGCAGGAGGAGGAGCCTGCGCCTCACGGGTAGCGCTCCAGGTGCTTGGGGCTGGCGATCCGGAGCTTCCGGGCCACGTGGGCTTTCAGGAAGGAAAAGGTCCCCTCGGGGGCCTCCCCCTGCCGGATCCTTTGGGCAAGCTCCCTAAGAAGCCCTTCCCGATCCCCTTCCCGGCCCAGAAGCCGCCCCAGCTCCCCGAGGTCCTCCGCCTCCAGGGCCTTCCCCAGGGCCACCTCCCGGCGGGCGATCCCCAGGGCGTTGAGGGCCACCAGGGCCTGGAAGTGGAGCCTGGGGTCCTCGAGGGTGGGGAGAACCTCCCCCTTCAAAAACTCCGCCACCGCCTCCAGAAGCTCGTCCAGGTTGGGCCTATCCATGTTTCTCCAAAAGGTAGAGGACCTCGTACTCCATCTCCGCCGCCAGCCGGCCCAGGACGGCCAGCTCCACGCTCCTCTCCTCCCCCTTGAGGTGCCGCCGGGCCTGGTTCAGCGCCCCCAGGCCCCAGCGCACGTTGCCCAGAACCTCCCACCAGAAGAGCTCCTCCTCGGCGATCTCCCCGCCGGTGAGGGCGTTGTACCGCTCCAGGAAGGGCCCCACCTCCCCCAGGCCCCCTAGCCGCCTCTGGTCCTCCCCGAAGCGCCAGGCCCGCACCAGGGGCCAGGCCAGGTCCTCCCGGGGGTCCCCCAGGTGGGCGAACTCCCAGTCCAGGACGGCCACCAGCCCCTCCCCGTCCACCATGAGGTTGCCCACCCGGAAGTCCCCGTGGACCAGGACGGGGGGAAGGGGCCTTGGGGGGTGGTTCTGGAGCCAGCGGAGGCCCCATTCCAGGGCGGGGTGGGCCTCCCCCAGGGCGTCCAGGTCTCCGTAGAGCTCCTCCAGGATCCAGAGGTGGGCGGGCTTCCCCCCGGGGCCGGGGAGGGGGGGCAGTTCTTCTAGGGGGATCCGGTGGATACGGGCCAGCTCCTCGGCCATGGCCCTGGGGAGGGTTTCCCGCGCCCGCTGGTACTCCGGGCGGCGGACCACCCGGGTGCCGATGGACTCCCCCTCTAGCCTTTCCATGAGGAAGGCCTCGCGACCCTCGAGGTCGGGGAAGTACCAGAGGGGGCGGGCCACCTTGACCCCGTGGGCGTGGGCTAGTTCCAGGAGGCGGAACTCTGTGGCCAGGGCCAGGGTGCGCCGTTGGATCACCCCGCCCCCCGCCCGGCGGAGGAAGAGGGGATAGACCCGCCCTCCCGCGCGGTAGTCCAGGGCCCAGGCCTCCTTGGAGGCCCCGCCGGGGATCCGCCTGAGGGCCACCAGCTCCCCAGGGCCAAAGAGTTCCCGAAAGGCCGCTTCCAGGGCTTCCCTCATGGCCGCAAACCCTTGTAGAGGGCCCGCTTGCCGATGGAGGCCCGGTGGACCTCGCTAGGCCCATCGTAGATGCGGAAGGGCCGTACCTCCCGGTAGAAGATGGAGAGGGGGATGTCCTCGCTGATCCCCAGGCCCCCCGTGATCTGCACCGCCCGGTCCACGGCCCGCCCCACGGCCTCGGCCACGAAGACCTTGGCCATGGAGGCCTCGTGGCGGATCCTTTCCCCCCGGTCCAGCTTCCAGGCGGCGTGCCAGACCATGAGCCGGGCGGCGTGGAGCTCCATGTGGCTGTCGGCGATCATGAACTGCACCCCCTGGTGCTCGGCCAGCTTCTTGCCGAAGGAGTCGCGCTGTAGGGCGTAGGCCTGGGCCAGCTCCGTGGCCCTCACCCCCACCCCCAGCCAGCGCATGCAGTGGGTGAGCCGGGCCGGGTCCAGGCGGAGCTCGGCGTAGGCGAAGCCCTGGCCCACCTCCCCCAAGACGGCCTCTTCCCCCACCTCGCACCCTTCCAGGACCAGCTCCCCGTGCCCGCCGATGGACCAGTGGTCCATGGTGGGGATGGTGCGGACCAGCTTCAGCCCCGGGTTTTCCCGGTCCACCAGGAACAGGGTGGGCCCTTCCTCGGCCCGGGCCAGGACGATGAAAAAGGCCGCCCCCTCCGCCCCGGTGATGAACCACTTCCGCCCCTCGAGGACAAACCCCCTCCCCTTGCGCCGGGCGGTGGCCTTGAGGAGGCTAGGGTCGGCCCCGGCCCCCATGGGCTCGGTCATGGCGAAGGCGCTGCGGATCTCCCCCTCCAGGAGGGGGTGGAGGTAGCGCCGCTTCTGCGCTTCGCTTCCCACCTTCTCCAGAAGGTGCATGTTCCCCTCGTCGGGGGCCGAGGCGTTCAGGGCCTTGGGGCCTAGAAGGCTCCGGCCTGCCTCCTCCAGGACCACGGCCAGCTGGGTCCAGGTGAGGCCAAGCCCCCCTAGGGCCTTGGGCATGTGGGGCAGGAAGAGCCCCCGCCTTTTGGCCTCCCCCTGGAGCTCCTTGGCGATGGCCTCGAGGCTATCCAGGTTCCTGGCCGCCTCCCCCTCCCTGGGGATCACCGCCTCCTCCAGGAAGGCCCGCACCCGCTCCTTGAGCGCCTCCGTCTCCCGGTCCAGACCGAAGTCCATCCCGCACCTCCTTGGGGGCGAAGTGCTTGGTTAAGAAGCGGTGGAAGCGCCGGATCATCCGCTCCTGGCGCTCCATGCTGGAAAGCACCTCCCCCGTTTTCGCCCACATGGCCCAAAGCTCCTCCTGGGTGAGGGGGATCTCCTCCCGCCTCCAGTCTTCCCGGTAGGTGCCGTCTGGGTGGAAAATGACCTTCTTCAGGGCCATGATTTTGCGGATTTCTTCCAGGGTAAAGCCCAGCTGGTTGAGGTCCTGAATGTCCTGGATGAGGTATAGGGCAAAGCCCGTATAGAGCTTGCGTCCTCCTTGGGTGAGGGCCCCAGGTTCCAGAAGGCCCAGGTGGGCGTAGTGCTGCAGGATGCGGCGGGACACCCCGCTTTCCCGGGCTAGGTCGCTCAGGGTGTAGAGGGAGGGGATGGTGGACTGGGCCATGGGGCTACTATACCATAAAGGGGACAAGCTGTACATTTGTGTGCGCTCTTGACAGGTATAGTCCAAATGGCTATAGTAGCCTCAAAGCTTAGGGGGAAACCGATGCGGGCCTTTTGGGAACCGGAGGTGGAGACCCTGCCCCGTCCTCAGCTGGAAAGTCTTCAGTTGGAGCGCCTACGTCAGCAGGTGGAGCGGCTCTGGCGGACAAGCGCCTTTTTCCGCGAGAAGTGGGCAGGCGTGAACCTGGAGTTGCGCCACCTGGAAGACCTGAGCCGCTTGCCCCTGGTCACCAAGGCCGAACTTCGGGCGGAGCAGCAGGCCCATCCCCCCCTAGGCCGCTACACGGGGGTGGAGGCGCAAAGCTGGCGGGAATACCACCCTAGCAGCGGTACCACGGGCTTCCCCGTGGGCACGGTCTGGAGCGAGGGGGATGTGGAAAACATCACCCAGGTAACTGCCCGGGTGCTCTATGGATATGGGCTGCGCCCAGGGGATATCCTCCTGAACGGATTCAGCTACGGCCTTTGGGTGGCGGGCTTGGCCGTCCACTACGCGGCCAGGGCCATGGGCCTATTCGTTCTCCCCGTGGGTGCGGGCCAGACGGAACGCCATCTGGAACTCATGGAGCGGTTCCGGCCCCGGGCCCTCACCGCCACCCCCTCCTTCGGCCTCTACCTTGGGGAGGCCCTTCGGGCTCGAGGCTTGGAGAGCCCCTTGCGGATTGGGGCCTTTGGGGGGGAGGCGGGGACGGAGAATCCTTCCACCCGCCGCCGCCTGGAGGAAGCCCTCAGTCTCCAGGCCTATGACTTTTATGGCCTGGCGGAGATGGGCCCCACCTTTGCCGGGGAGTGTCAGGCCAAGGCCGGGCTCCACTTCGCCGAAGACCATTACCTGGTGGAGGTGGTGGACCCGGAAAGCCAAGAACCCCTCCCCGAAGGGGAGGTAGGGGTGCTGGTCCTCACCCACCTCACCCGGGAGGCTACACCCCTGGTGCGCTACTATACCGGGGATCTGGCCCGTCTTACCAAGGAACCTTGCCCCTGCGGCCGGACCCACCTCCGGGCCGTGGGGGGGATCCTGGGCCGGGTGGACGACCTGGTGGTCTACCGGGGGGCCAAGTTCTATCCCGGTCAGGTGGAGGAGGTGGTGCGCCGCTTTCCCGAGCTAGCCGGCGAGTACCGCATAGAGGTTTGGGAGGCGGGCGGTCTGGTGCAGGGGGTCACGGTGGTGGTGGAGATGGCCCACCCCGGGGTAGGGGAGGGGCTGGTGGAAGCCCTTCGGCAAAGCCTCAAGGCTGCCCTAGGGGTCACGCCGGAGGTCCGCCTCGAGGCTCCCGGCACCTTGGAACGGACGGCCTTCAAGGCCAAGCGGGTGGTGCGGCATGCCCAGGCTTGAAGGTCGGCCCGTCCTGGTGATAGGGGCTACCCGAGGCATCGGCCTGGCCGTGGCCCAAGAGCTGGCCCGCCGAGGGGCCAGGCTGGGTCTCACCGGCCGGGACCCGGAACGGGTGCGGGCCGTGGCCACGGAGCTTGGGGCTTGGGGCAAAGCGGTGGACGTGCGCCGCCGGGAGGACTTGGTGGAGGCGGTGGCGGGCTTCGCCCGGGATGTGGGGCTTTACGGCCTGGTCTACAACGCGGGTACCAGCCCGGCCTTCACCCGGGCTGAGCGCCTTTCCCTGGAGGTCTGGGATGAGGTGCTGGCGGTGAACCTTACGGGGGCCTTTGTGGCTGCCCAGGCCTTCGCCCAGCGCCTGGTGGGGGAGGGCAGCGTGGTCCTAGTGGGTTCGGTCCTGGGCTTCCGGGGCGGGGGGCGGTTGGCCGCCTATACCGCCTCCAAGGCGGGGCTTTGGGGGCTTACCCGGGCCTTGGCCCTGGACTGGGCGGAGCGGGGTATCCGGGTGAACCTGGTGGCCCCGGGCTGGACGGAAACAGAGATGACCCAGGGCCTGAGGGAACATCCCCACCTGGGTCCAGCCCTCCTGAGGGAGATCCCCTTGGGGCGCATGGCCCGGCCCGAGGAGGTGGCCAGAATGGTGGCCTTCCTGTTGGAGCCGGAAAACGCTTACCTGACGGGCGGCTTCTACGCCGTGGATGGCGGCGTGGGTGCACGGTAGGAGGTGAAGTATGAAGGCTTGGCGGTGGATCCTGGCGTTCGGCCTCCTGGCGGGCCTGGTACTGGCCCAGGGGCAACAGCCCATCAAGATCGGAGCCCTGTTTATCCTGAGCGGCAACTTTGCCGGGTACGGCAAATCGGGTTCCCAAGGGGCCCAGCTGGCCGTGGAGGAGATCAACGCCCGCGGGGGGGTACTGGGCCGACCCCTGCAGCTCCTTGTGGTGGACGACCAGGGCAACCCTGAGGTGGGGGTGCGGGAGGCCCGGCGCCTCGTTCTCCAGGAGAAGGTAGACTTCCTCTTCGGCATCGACTCCAGCTCCGTGGCCCTGGCGGTGGCCCCCCTGACCGACGAGTACAAGATCCCCTTGGTGGTGACCCACGCGGCCACCCCTACCCTCACGGAGCAGTGCCGTCCTTACGTTTTCCGCACCTCCAACAATGCCCGTATGGATGCCTGGGCCGCGGCGGCCCTGGCCGCGACCCTTCCAGTGAAGCGCTGGGCCAACATCGGCCCGGATTACGAGTTCGGGCGGGTTTCCTGGCAGGACTTCATTGCCCGCCTCAGGCAGCTCCGCCCCGACGTGGAGGTGGTGAGCGAGCAGTGGCCCCGCTTTGGCTCCACCGACTACGCCAGCTTCATCACCGCCCTGATGCGGGCCCGTCCGGAAGGGGTTTTCTCCACCCTGTGGGCGGGGGACATGGTGATCTTCGCCCGGCAGGCTAAGGCCTTCGGCTTCTTCAACCAAGTGCGGTACTTTGTGAACCCTGTGGGGGCGGCCCTTGAGGTTCTCGCCCCCCTGGGCAAGGAAACCCCGGAGGGGCTACTGGTCTCTGCCCGTTACTGGTTCCTCTACCCCAACGCGGAGCGGAACAGGGCCTTTGTGGAGGCCTACCGGAAGCGCTTTGGCGAGTACCCCAGCTACAACGCCCAAGAGGCCTACGCGGGGATGCAGATGTTGGCCCTGGCCATCCAGAAGGCCCGCTCCACCCAGGCCGAGGCCATTCGCAAGGCTTTTGAGGCCGATGGCGGTCTGGTCTACGAGGCCCCGGAGGGCAGGAAACGCATGCGTCCTGAGGATCACCAGGTTTTCGAGAGCCTGGTCTGGGGGTACACCAAGCATAGCCCCGAGTACCCCTTCGCCATCCTAGAGCGAATGCGGATTGTTCCTGCCTCCGATACCGTCTACCCCACCCAGTGCAAGCGGTAGGCCATGGACCTGAGTTTCCTCCTCCTACAGCTCCTCACAGGCCTGGCCTACGCCAGCACCCTCTTCCTCCTCTCCGTAGGGCTTTCCCTTATCTTCGGGGCCATGGGCATCGTGAACTTCGCCCATGGCTCCTTCTACATGCTGGGCGCTTACCTGCTCTTCGCCTTCACCCGGGGCCAAGCGGAGGGGTTCTGGGCTGGCCTGTTCCTGGTCTTGGCCGCGGGGCTGGTGGTGGGGGCTTTGGTGGAACGCCTCCTTATCCGCCCGATTTATCCCAGGCCCGAGGAGTACCAGATCCTCCTGACCTATGCCCTCCTCCTCATTCTGGAGGACCTGGTGCGTCTGGCCTTCGGGGCGGGTTACCGCTCGTTTCCCTTGCCCCCGCTTTTCTCCAGCCCCCTTTTCCTCCTGGGTGCCCCCTTTCCCAGCTACTACCTTTTCCTCCTGGCCTTGGCGGGGCTTTCCGCCCTTGGCCTATGGGCCTTTTTGTACCGAACACGCTTGGGAACCTGGGTGCGGGCGGCCACCCAGGACCGGGAGATGCTCGAGGCCCTGGGGGTCAATGTCCCCCTGCTCTATACGGCCATCTTCGCCCTGGGCATCGCCCTGGCTGCCCTGGGTGGGGCGGCCTTGGTGCCCCTCCAAGCGGCCACCCCGGGCATGGCCGTGGATGCTGTGATAAACGCCTTCATCGTGGTGGTCATCGGCGGCTTGGGCAGCGTCTGGGGAGCCCTGCTGGGGGCAGTTCTTATCGGTCTCCTCCAGGCCTTTGGCATCCTCCTCCTTCCCGAGATGGCCATGGTTTTCCCCTTTGCCCTGATGGCCTTGGTTCTCCTCCTTAGGCCTTGGGGCCTTCTAGGGCGTCCTCCGGCGGTGAGAACATGAGGCTGGGTCTCCTGGTCCTATGCCTCGCCCTTCTCGGTCCCTTCCTGGGGGAGTACGGGCTTAAACTCCTCAGCGAGGCCCTTATCCTGGGGCTTTACGCCATGGCCTTTAACCTGCTCTTCCACCAGGCTGGCCTCCTTTCCTTTGGCCAGGCGGCCTTTTTCGGGGTAGGGGCCTACGCCATGGCCCTTCTGATGGCCCGCTCGGGATGGTCCTTTCTCGCCACCTTACCCCTGGCCTTCCTTCTTGGAGGTGCGGCTGCTTTTCTGGTGGGCTTCCTGAGCCTCCGCCTTACCCGCATCTACTTCACCATGCTGACCCTGGCCTTTGCCCAACTTTTGTATGCGGTGGCCCACAAGTGGTACGCGTTCACGGGTGGGGATAACGGCATTACCGACCTGAGGCCGGCGGGGCCTTGGGGGGAGAGCCTGCCCTTTTACTACCTCACCCTAGGGCTCTTTGGCCTCCTGGTGGGCCTTTTGGCCTCCTTGGAGCGCTCCCCTTTCGGCTACGCCCTTCGGGCCCTCCGGGACAACCGGGCGCGGGCCGAGGCGGTGGGCTTGGACGGGTTCCGGCACCTCCTCCTGGCCTTCGCCCTTGCGGGTGCCATTTCCGGCGTGGCTGGGGCCCTCCAGGGGGCCTTGCAGCGCTCCGTTTTCCCTGACTACCTTTTCTGGACGCGCTCGGCGGAGGCCATCATCTCCACCATCCTGGGGGGAAGTGGGGTCTTCCTGGGGCCTGCGGTAGGGGCTGCGGCCTTTCTTTTTCTTCGGGTTTTGGTCCAGGCCCAGACGGAGTACTGGCCCTTCTTCTTGGGGTTGTTGCTCCTCCTGATGGTCCTCTTTTTCCCCCGGGGCCTTGCAGGGGTCTGGGCCAGGCTTGGGAGGGGGATTTCCCTGGGGGTGGAGCGTGGGGCTCCTCGAGGTTGAGGGAGTGTATAAATCCTTTGGAGGTTTTCTTGCCCTGGCTTCGGTTTCCCTCTCGGTGGCGGAGGGTACCTTTCATGCCCTGGTGGGGCCCAACGGGGCAGGGAAGACCACCCTCTTCAACGTGATCACGGGGCGCATCCGGCCGGATGCGGGCCGCGTCCGGTTCCGGGGAGAGGAGATCACCGGTTGGCCCACCTCTAGGGTGGCCCGGAAGGGGATCGCCATCTCCTTCCAAAGGGCCCAGCCCTTTTCCTCGTTTACCGTTTTGGAGGCCGTGGTCTTGGCCCGTTTGGGGTACGAAGGCCGGACCTTTACCCTCCAACCCCTGAAGGCTTTTCCTGGGGCTTGGGAACAGGCTAGAGAGGCCCTGGTCAAGGTGGGCCTCGGGGGTTATGCTCATCGCCCGGTTTCAGAGCTCCCCCTCGGAGACCTGAAGCGCCTGGATGTGGCCATTGCCTTGGTGGCCCGTCCCAAGCTCCTTCTCTTGGATGAGCCCTTGGCAGGCCTTTCCCGTGCCGAGCGCAAGCAGATGGTGGAGTTCATCCGGGGCCTCCTGCGCCAAGAAGGCATTACCCTCCTCTTCACAGAGCACGATACGGAGGCGGTCTTGGCCCTGGCGGATAGGATCACCGTGCTGCATCAGGGCCAAGTCCTAGCCGAAGGCACCCCAGAGGAAATCCAGAAGGATCAGAAGGTTCGCCAAGCCTTCCTGGGAGGTGGGGCATGAGCCTCCGACTGGAGGGATTCCGGGCGGGGTACGGGGGCATACCCGTTCTACACGGTCTGGATCTGGAAGTCCGGGAAGGGGAGGTGGTGGCCCTCCTAGGGCGCAACGGGGCCGGGAAGACCACCACCCTTAAGGGCATCATGGGTTTGGTGCGAAGCCAAGGGGGTAGGGTGGTCTACCGCGACCAGGATCTGGCCCGAATGCCTCCCTTCCTTCGCGCGCAGCTTGGCCTTGGCTATGTGCCTGACGATCGGCGGATCTTCCCCGAGCTTACCGTGCGGGAGAACCTCCTTATCGCCCATCGGCCTGGCCCATGGACCTTGGACCGCGTCTACGGGCTTCTCCCCCGTCTTCAGGAGATAGAAAACCGCCGGGGAGGCCTGCTTTCGGGTGGGGAGCAACAGATGCTCACCCTCGCCCGTACCCTGATGACCAACCCCCGTTTCCTGCTCTTGGATGAGCCCACTGAGGGCCTGGCCCCCCTGATCGTAGAAGAAATTGCCCGGCTGCTCTTGGAGCTGAAACGGGAAGGGATGCCTATCCTCCTAGCCGAGCAGAACCTACGCTTCACGGGCAGGGTGGCCGATCGGGCTTATGTTCTGGAGACGGGAGAGATCCGGCTTTCGGGCCCCATGGGCGAGCTGATGCACCGGGAGGAGGTGGCAGCCCTGCTTTCCTTGTAAGGGCCGGGCCTGGGGTGCAGGTGAAACCCCTAGTCCGCACCCTTTCAGCCCAGGCCAGCTCTAAGGGACCAGAGCACCCTCGCCTTAAGGGCAGGCGGCCAGCTCCTCCCCTCTGAGCATGCCTCACCCCTAGGGACCAGGCGGAGGGCGAAGGGACACGGAGCCTCTTTGGAGCCGCGGGCGCTCTGGAATGAGAACCCTTCCCTACCCGGGACAGGGTGGATGGGCACCCCCTTTGGCAGGGTTGCCCATGGCGGAGCGGAAGAGGCCGGGCGATGGGGGCACAGGACATTACCCTCACCTCTACGGATGGCCTGGGCCAGCAGGCTGTGGGTTGGGGGTGAGGAATACGAGGGGGCTTGAGCCGGTGAGGGAAAACCCCTAGCCCACCTGCTCATTTCCTCAGCAAGCCCCATGCGAAGGAGAACGCCTTTGCCCCGGCTCCATCCCTTGGGTGCTGGGGGCGTTCCGTCCGCAGGGACTAAGGCTGGCCTCGCTCTTCCAGCCAGCGGCTCAGTTCCATTCCTCCCCAGACCACAAGGGCATAGCCAAGAGTAACGGAGATGACCCAAAGCCATTTTTTCCAGTAGTCCAAGCCCCGAACAAACTCTGGGTCTATGGTCATGCCTTTATTGTAAGGGAATACCCAAAAGGAAGAACAGATTCCTGCTGCAAATCCTGTGTGGCTGCATCCAAATTGTTCGGAGTAGGAAATTGGCCTAGCGTGCATCTGCGAAAGGGGCAATGGGCCCTTGATGCTTCCCCCCATCTACCGGCGGAAGGACGGTGGCCCTTTCCCTTGCCTACCACCGTCGGCCACCTTCCCCTTTATTCCCTCTTGAAGGGGTGCTCGAGGCGTTTTTAGTATAATGGTTCCAAGTGGATCGGGAAATGCCCTCAACCCCCCTTTTCTCCGAACCCCTCAGGGAGCGGCTGGGGATTGTCTTTTCCCTGGACGAGGGGCGTGCCCTGGAGTGCTCCCCAATGGAGCTCCTCCTGGGGTACACGAAGCTTCGGGCCATCTCCTTCTCCGCCAGCCTCAAGGGGCTGGCCGAGCTCCTTGCCCCCCTGGAGGAGGTGGAACTCCTCCTTGGCCTGGAGGAAGGGCACGCTGCAGCAAGCGCTCTGGCCGCCCTGTGGGAGGAGGCCCAAAGCCTCCTGGTCCTCATGGGGACCAAGCGGCGCCTCGAGGTGCGCTTCCTCCCCAATAGCCACGCCAAGCTCTATCTCCTGGAAGGCCCCAAGGGGGTGCGGACGATCCTCGGTAGCCTCAACCTTTCCCAGAGCGCTTGGAGTGGGGTCCAGGGGGAGATCGCCGCTTTTTCCGACCGCCTCGAGGTCTACCAGGCCTTTCTTTCTTGGTACGAGGGGGAGAGGGAGCGGGCTAGGCCTCTCCTAGGTGAGCGGGAGCGGAAACGCTTGGAGGGGAAGAGCCTCCTCCTCATGCCCACAGCCCTCCCCCCCGAGGAGGTTAGGCGGGCGGTGGCCGAGGCCAAGGGGATCGTAGTGGTGAACCTCCTCCCCCATAAGCCCCTGGTGGACCGGACGGAGCGGGAAAAGGAAGCGGAGCTTAGGGCGCTGAAGGAGCTTACCTGGGAGATGCGGAAAGCGGAGGACCTCGTCCGCTTGAGGGGCAAGGAGACCTACCTGCAAAGTCTCGTGGAGCGGGCCCTGAGGGAGGTGCCCGTGCTGGAGTATGCTCCGGATGGACCCCGCTACCGAGGCCTCCTGGCCAAAGACCTCTCCCCCGACCCCCAGGGGGTAGAGGCCACCCTGCGGGCCCTTTCTGCCCTCCTGGAGGGAGCGAGGAGGGGTTCCCCTTCCCTTGCCGAAGCCGTAGGAGAAGCCCTAGTGTACGGCTTCGCTTCCTCCTACCTGCCCCTCCTGCGCGAGGAAGCAGGGCGGCAGGGGCGCAGCCCCACCCGCTTCCCCATCGTGGCCCTCTTGGTGGGCCGGGCAGGAGCGGGCAAGACCACCATTCTCCGGGCCATCGCTGCTACGTGGGGCATTTCCTTTCGCCACTATCGGCAGGTAGAAGAGACGGGCCGGAGCAAGGGGGCTACCGTGGAGGCCCACCTCTACCTAGAGGAGAGGGCCCCCTTGCCCATCGACGAGGTGCCGCCGCGGCACCTCACCGAGGAGAACCGCCTGGCCCAGGTGGTAAAGGGGGTAGGGGATGACCCTGGGGTACGACGGGCCCTGATCCTCACCTCCAATCTGGAGCATTTCCGAAGCGAAGAGCAGATCCTGCGGCGGGCCTGGTTCATCCCCTTCGAGCACCTCCCCCAAGGGATGGGCTCCGCTGATCTAGAAGATCACCTCAAGGCCATCCGCCCTGACCTTTTCCTCCGCTTCCTGCAGGAGGCCTTTCCCACCTCCGACGAGCTGGCCTCCCTCTTGCAGGGGAACGACCCCTTGGCTCCTGCCCGGCGCTTCCTCCGGGGGATGGGGCTTTCCGTTCCGGAGGGTCCTAAGGGGGACTACCGGGCCCACCTCCTCGCCCGCTGGCGGAACCTGTACCACACACAGAGGGAGATCTTCCGGGAAATCCAGGCCCCAGACATCGCCACGGGAAGGCCGATCCCCTGCTTCGTGGTGGATAAGGAGAAGGCTGGCTTCCTGGTACCTCTTCAGGCCTTCGACAACGGCTTCAGCGGGAACGGGCAGGCTTTCCTTCTCAAAAAGCGGGAGTTCCTGGAAGCCATTGGGGAAGGAAGGCCCTGGTGGCGTAGGGTCTGGGGCTAGACCCGGTGGGGGCAAGATGCCCCCAGGGGCACCCCTCGCCAGATGGGTGCTTTTAGGACATACTGCATGTGCCTAATATCCACACGGCGACACGCCCGTCAGGCTTGGAGGGGGGAAGGGGATGAAGGAAGGTGAAGCAGGTCAGCATGAACTTGACCGAGAAGGACCTGGAGGCCATCCGGTGCTTGGCGGAGCACGAGGAGACACGATCTCATCAAGCTATCAGGGATAGTCCTTTCCCCCTTGATGGGGATTTTCGGTACGGTGTAGGGTTTCTATTTCGGCTCCCAAAGTGTCCGGGGTTGATGGCCCTTCAAAGGGGTTGACCAGGGTTGTGGTAACCTTTTGCCTTTCCGAATAGCGGTCCATCCCCACGTGCGTGGGGACTACGAGGGGAGGGAAGTTTTGAACGAGGCCCTCCCGGGTCCATCCCCACGTGCGTGGGGACTACGGGGGGCGCCGCCCATGTTCGCGAAAGATGCCGGTCCATCCCCACGTGCGTGGGGACTACAAGGCGGGAGAGATATGGGAGGCGGCACGGAACGGTCCATCCCCACGTGCGTGGGGACTACAGATGATCTACACAGCAAAAACCCTCGGTTTACCCCCGCTAAGCCTTGAGAAAGGCAAAATTGCCATGTCCCCTAGGGCAGGGCTTCGAAGAGCACCCTTTTCAAGAACCCCTCCGGCCATTAGCCGGACGCGCCCCCAGGGTCGTGTCAAGAGTTATGTGTAAGAGTCTGTGTACGGGGGGCATACCGCTCCTGAAGCATCTTCTCCAGCACCTCCTTCACCTCCGAGAACCCCTTTAGTTTCCGTTCTGCCCACCTCCCTTCCTGCCTCTCCGACTCCAGGTAAAGAAGCTTGTACACCGCCTCTTCCTTAGGAAACTTGTGGTCCCGCACCTTCGTCCCCCGCCGCACTTCCCGGATAAACCGCTCCATCAGGTTGGTGCTCCGCAGGTACGGCCAAAGCACCTTGGGGTACCCGTAGAACCGCAGGAAGGCCCCCGAATCCTGTACCCAAAGCCCCACCACCCCCGGGTACCGCGAACCCCAGGCGGCCTTCACCTCCTCCAAGGCCCCAAGAGCTTCTTCCCGGCTCTCCGCCCCGTACACCCGCCTCAGGTCCTCCGCCAGCAGGCCCCGGTCCCGCGCCCGCACCTGGGACAGGCTCCACCGCACCCCGTGCACCACGCACCGCTGCCATTCCGCCTGAGGGTAGACCCTGCGGATCGCTTCAGGAAGCCCGGGCAGCCCGTCGGTGATGAAGAGCAATACCCGCCGCAGGCCCCGCTGCCAAAGCTCCCCCAGGACCCCCTCCCATCCCAGGGCGCTCTCCGTGGGCAACAGCCAAAACCCCAGGACCCGCCTCTCCCCATTAGGGGCGATGCCCAGGGCCACATACACGCTTTCCCGTACGATCCCTTCTCCTTCCCTGAAGACCTTTAGGGAAAGCCCGTCCAGGTAGACGAAGGCCATCTCCTCGGGCAAAGGCCGGGTGCGGAAGGCTCCTGCCGCCTCCAGGACCTCGTCCGTCAGGGCGCTCAGGGTCTCGTGGGAGTAGCGGTGGCCTAAGAGCAGGCTCAGTATCTCGGCCGCCTTGCGCTGACTGACCCCGGCGGCGTAAAGGGCTACCGCCACTTCCCCCACGTCCACCAGGCGGCGGACGTAGGGCTTAAGGAAAGCCGGGTAATACCGAGATTCCCGATCCCTAGGGACCTTCAGGTCCACCTGGCCGAAGGTGGTCTCCAGCTTGCGGGGGTAGTAGCCGTTCCTGCGGCCTCCGTGCACCTGCAAGAAGGCCGTCCGGTCCAGCTCCAGAACCGTCTGCAGAACCTCGGCTACTGTCTCCCGCACCGCTTCCCTCAGCAAGATCCGCAAGGTATCCTGGTCCACGGGGCACCTCCTCGTGCTAAGGTGTGCCCCCCTATTAAACACGGACCCTTACACATAAATCCTTACACGACCGGAGGTTCCAAGTCTTGGCCAAGGCGAGTTGTGGGGAAGAACGGACTGCTGCCCCCAGTGGGGACGCACGTCCACGCTATACCCATTCGCAAAAATGTCTGTAGGAGGCCACTTTTCCCCTTTGCCTTTCCAGGGCCTCTTGCAAGAAAGCTTGGGGTGTGGTAGGTTCTCTTCTTGCCCGGCGGCGCGGCGCGTCGGTTCCTTCTCAGTCATCTGGCCGACTGAGCCAAGGGTGGAAACCCAAACCCGAGGCGCGAACATCCCCGGGCACCCTCAACACCCGGAAGGTTCGGCGGCAGGCAGGCCAAGGTGAAAATCCCCCGATAATCTGAGCGTTCCGCAAAGGCCCACCCTATAGCCCCGTCGTGGGCTCTGGGCTTTTGCCCCAGGAGGTGACCCATGCCCCTCAACCCAGGGCCACGTGTCCACCCCACCCACCAGGGCGGCAGGGGGTTCCCCGCAAGCCCCCAAGGGGAGCTCCTCCTCCTCGTGGCCGGCAGCCTCTTTTCCGGCGACCTCTTTTACGAAGGGGCGGAGGAGCGGGAGGCCCGCTTCACCGCCCTGGCCGCGGAGGTCACCCAGCAGGACCCGGAGTTCGTGGCCCTGTTGGCCACCTATGCCCGTCAGGTCCTGGGCCTGCGCTCGGGTCCCAGCGCCCTGGTGGCCCACCTTTTCTGGTGGGGGCCGGTGGAGGTGGCCGAGGGGGCAGCCCAGAGGGTATGGCTTCGCGGGGATGAGCACCTGGAAACCCTGGCCTACACCAGGGCCCAGGGGTGGAGGATCCGCAAGGCCCTGAAGCGGGCCGTGGCCCAGCGCCTCAACGCCATGAGTCCCCAGGCCCTCCTCAAGTACCGCTGGGAGGGGCGGGGCTTTCGCCAGCGGGACGCCCTGATCCTCTGCCACCCCAAGGCCCCTGACCGGGAGCACGCCCTGGTCTACGAGTGGCTGGTGCGGGGCCGGGAGGCCCAGCCCGAGGCCCGGGCCTTGGTGGAAACCCTTTTGGCGGAACGCCCCACCTGGGAGAGGATCCTCTCCCGGAAGGGGAGCACCCCCGAGGCCTGGCGGGAGGCCCTGCCCCACCTCTCGGGCCTGGCCCTGGTGCGCAACCTCAACAACCTCCACCGCCACGGCCTCCTGGAGGACCCCGGGGTCCAGGCGTGGTTGGCCCAGCGCCTGGGGGACCCCAGGGTGGCCCGTTGGGGGCTCTTCCCCTACCAGTGGCTCCAGGCCCTCCTGCAGGGGGAGGAGCTGGGGTATCCCCAGGCGGTCCTTTCCGCCCTGGAAGGGGCCCTGGAAGCCTCCCTTCCCTCCCTGCCCTTCCAGGGGGAGAGCCTGGTCCTGGTGGACGTTTCCGGGTCCATGTACCAACCCCTAAGCGCCCGGAGCCAGGCCACCTACGCCCTGGCCGCGGCCTCCCTGGGGGCCCTGCTCTACCGGGCCACGGGGGGCCAGCTCTACGGCTTTGACCGCCACACCATCCCCCTCCCCTACGGGCCGGATGCCCCCCTGGGCCAGATGGTGCGCCACCTCCTGGAAGCAGGCGGCGGTGGAACCTACCTGGGTGAGGCCCTCAGGAGGACCCTCCCCGCCTTCCCAGGCCCACGGGTGGTCATCCTCACCGACGAGCAGGTGGCCGACGACGCCTACACCCCCTTGCGCCGCTGGCTGGGGGAGGACCCTTCCCGGGTGGCCCACGTGGTGAACGTGGCGGGCTACGGCCCCCTGGCCTTTCCCGAGGGCGGGGTGAGCCGGGTGGCGGGGTTCTCAGGGCGGCTTTTGGAGCTCCTGGCGGTTCTGGAGGCCCAGGACCCTAAGGCCCACCTCAGGGCCAGGGTATCCGAGGCTTCCTTGGCGGAGGAAGAGGAAGAAGGGGAAGGACAAGGGAGGTGAGGCATGGTCCAACCCGTGGAACCCCTTACGGCGGAGCGCATCGGCAGGGCTTTGAAGGCCATGGGGCTCAAGGTGCTTGTGAACGAGGACGGTGAGTTCCTGGTCCTTTTCAAGAAGGACCCCTCGGCCAACCCCATGGCCCTGGTGAACGTGGCCCCTCAGGGTTCGGCGAACCAGGTCCTGGCCGTCATCGCCCTGGTGAAGGGGCATCCGCCCATGGAGCCCGAGGAGCTCCTGGCCAAGGCCAACGAGTGGAACGGGACCAGGCGCTGGCCCCGGGCCTTGGTCAGGGGAGGGGAGCTCTTGTTGGACTACCATGTGGACCTGGAAGAGGGGGTTACCGAGGCCCAGCTCCGCAACTTCCTGGCCACCGCCTTTTCGGGGATTGGCCAGTTTCTCCTCTGGATAGAGGGCGGGGACGATCTGGAAGACCTGTTTAGGACGCTGGGCCTTTTGGGGTAGGGAGGAGGTGGGGGGGATGCCCATCCGGTACAACCCCTACACGGGGAGGTACGAGTACGCCGAGAAGGACCAGGAGCCGGTGCAGAACGAGTACGAGGGGGGGTACGAGTTCGGGAGGCAGCGGGAGACGGACTACACCCCCTTTACCCGCCGCTACCGCAAGCGGGGGGAGGGGCTGGTGGACCGGTGGAACCCCTATACGGGGCGCTACGAGGCCGTCCCCGAGGGCTGGGAGCCTCGGCAGAACCCCTACACGGGGGAGTATGAGCTGGGACCTGAGGAATGAGGGACGACAAGCGGTAGGGGGCACCATGAGCTTGAAACTGGTAGAAAACTTGTCTGATGGGCGCCTCCTCGTGAGCCATCAGGGCCTCGAGGTGGTTGTAGTAGCTCCGGATTACCAAGAGGTAAGGGAGAAGGCGGAAGCCCTCGGCTATGGGAGAGAAGTTCCCCTTGTCGTGGGCCATTCTGATAGCTTGCCGAAAGGGGAGCCAAGAAAAATCGCAGACAGCAAAACCTACGAGGAATATATCCTAGAAGCTGCCTTACCATTCGTTGAGAATATTGGACAGTACTGCTCCTTTGAACGCCCCCCCATGGTAAACCTCAAGCTTTACTGCCTTCATCCAAAACCGGAGGAGAAGGGGTTTGAAGCCATTGGTGAGGTGAGGATCTATTCCGTTAGGACCTATGTCCCCGTAGAGCTCAGAGGGAACAAGTGGGGGCTTAAGGGCGAAATAGTAGCCGTGAAGGGCGATATACTAGGGATTGCTCTAGTTCGGGTGTACCGCCCTTCTGGGTTTTGGGACTACACGTGGGAGATACTGAGCGATGCAAAGGTTCTAGAGCCGGCTCCTTCTCTGGAAGCGGTGGTGAAACTTGTGCAAAGATTCCTAAAGGAATCGGAGGACCAGCTGGAGCCGGGAAACCGGTACAAAATCATCACCTATACCCCCGCAAGGGCGCTGGAGATGCATCTGATCAGACCCTTGTTGACCCCCTCTGAGCTTGCCAGAGCAGAGCATGGCTTTTTCTTTGAGGCCACATGGGGTAACCCCACCCCCAAAGCAGAGGCAGACCTTTTCCCTCTGAAAAAACGGGATTGATGGACTGGGTAGGTCCTGGGTAGCTTGACTAAGGAGGACTTGGGATGAACGTGGACATGCTCCAACCCGGGGCCCTTTTTCGCGCCCGAGGCCGTGATTTCCGCTTAGAGCGGCGGCAGGGAGATGTGCTTGTGGCCAGGACGGTGGACTCCGAGGAGGAAACCCTTTTCTATCTACCCCTGGAGGGAGAGGCCTTGGAGCTGACCACCCTGGGCCTCCCCCCTGAGCGGCCAGGGGACCCGGCGCTGCACGATCTCCTCCTCCAGGCCCTGGACCTGGCCACGCTCCACGCCGATGCGCCCTTCCTAGCCCTGCAACGCTCCCGGGTGGTCCCTGCCAACTACCAGCTTGTGCCGCTTCTCATGGCCTTGCGGCAGCCCAAGGTGCGCCTCCTCATCGCCGACGACGTGGGCCTTGGCAAGACCGTGGAAGCGGGCCTTATCATCAAGGAACTCCTTTTGCGCAACAAGGCGCGCCGGGTGTTGATCCTGGCCCCTGCCCACTTGCTCGGCCAATGGCAGGAGGCCTTGCGGCGCTTCTTCCACTTGGACTTCGCGGTGCTTTCCGGCCCCAATCTCAAACGGCTGGCCCGAACCCTTCCGCCGGGGGCCAATCCCTGGGCACACTTTGACCGCATCATTGCCAGCGTGGACTACGCCAAGCAGGGCGATGTGCGGCAGCTGGTGCTTTTGCAAGATTTTGACCTGCTTTTGGTGGACGAGGCCCACATGGCCGCCCGCCCGCCCACGGAGAAGGGTAAGCAGATGGAACGCTACCGTTTGGTGCGGGAACTGGCCCGCCGGGTACCCCATCTGCTTCTCCTCACGGCCACGCCCCACAATGGTTACACCGAAAGCTTTTATAGCCTTCTAGAGCACTTGGATGCCTTGGGCCTAGGGCTTTTTAAAAACGGGACGTTGGACCGAGAGGTGGCCAAAAAGCACGTGGTGCAGCGGCGCAGGAAGGATGTGGAGGAGTGGTTCCGCAAAGAAGGGAAAAAAAGCCCCTTCCCCGAACGGGAGACCAAGGAAGAGGCCGTGAACCCAAACCGGGCGGAACTGGAGCTTTTTGAGGCGGTGCGCCGCTACCAGGCCGAGGTGTACGATCCGGACCCCGCCAAGGTTCCGGTGCTCGGTCGCTGGCTGGCCATGCACCTCATGCGCCGGGCCACCAGTTCCCCTCGGGCGCTGGAAAGAAGCCTGGAGCGCCGCAAGGGCCTTTTGGAAAATCTCCTTACCGAAGGGCAAGGGATCACAGGGGAAGAGGAGGCCGCCCTTTTTGACACAACCCCAGACCGACTTTTGCCCGAGGAAGCAGAGGTGGGCCTCGAGCTCAGCCTGGCCGACCGGGCCCGCGCCCAAGCGGAAAAGGGCTATTTGGAGACACTTCTCCGATACCTAAAAGGATGGCGTAAGGATAGCAAGCTGGAAAGGCTTCGGGATCTGCTCACCCAACCTTTCCTTTTCGGTAAAGGGCGGACCTTACTCTTTACCCGCTACCGCGATACCCTGGAGTACCTGGTGGAGAAGCTGGGCCCGAACCTGCCCTATCCCGTCTTTGCCGTGCATGGGGAGATGAGCGAGGAGGACCGGGATGAGGTGCTAAAGGCCTTTGCTCAGGAAAGCCCTGCCCTTCTTATAGCCACCGATGTGTTTTCCGAAGGGCTCAACCTGCAACACTACGCCGCCCAGCTCATCCATTACGACCTTCCTTGGAACCCCAACCGCCTTGAGCAGCGCAATGGCCGCATTGACCGCTTCGGCCAGCCCGAACCAAGGGTGCGGATCCGTACTTTTTACTACGAGCAATCCTTTGACGTGGCGGTTTTCCACTTGCTTTTGGAGAAGGCCGAGCGGATTCGGCGGGAACTTGGGGTGGTCCCGGCCTTCTTCGGAGAGGAAGCCTACTTGAGGGAGCGCCTCGAGGCCCTCTGGAAGCAAGACTGGCGGCAGGAGCGCCGTCTACAAGCCTCCCTCTTTGCCGAGGTGGAGGACCGGGAGCTGGAAGGGGCCAGGCGCGCAGTCCAGGAAGGCTTTTACGGGCATAGTGAGTTTAGCCTGCCGGACGTGGAAAAGCGTCTGCAGCAAGCCTTGGAGCGGGCAGGAAACCCCAAGGCCCTGGAAGGGTTTGTCCTGGACGGCCTCCGCTACCTGGGCTGGCGCGTTTGGGGAGAGGACCCCTACACCGCCGAGCGGGATGCAGGAGAGGCCGTGCCTGGCCTTCCGGCTAGGTTCGGACCCTTTAGCTTTGACCCGGAGGCTCCCCTAGGGGTGGAGGTGCTGGACCTATCCCACCCCTTGGTGGAGCACCTGGTGTCTTACCTACGCTACCGGGCCTACCGGGATTTGGACGGGGCGCGGACCGCTCTTCTGGCCTTGCGGGCGCCTTTGGGCACGCCACCTGTAGCCTTTTACCATTTCCGGGCCCGGTTTTTGGGCCCCGGGGGTGAGGTACTGGAAACCCTCTACCGGCGCGCCCTTCGCCTTTTGGATGGCGCCGAGGTGCCACCCAAGGAGGCCGAAGCCCTCTGGCGAGCCCGCCTAAAGGCAGCGCCGGCCCTTAGCCGGGAGCAGGCCCAACTGTTGGCGGCGGATGCCTTGCGAACCCCCCTCGAGGCCCTAGGCCGCCGGGGAGCCGAGGAGGCCCTAGCCCGTCTGAAAGCGGAACGGGAAGCCCTCAAACGAGACTTGGAGCGCGCCTACGGAACGCTTCCCGAAGCCTTTCGCGAGCTAGACCGGTTGGAGCTTCTGGGGCACGAGCTTTTGGCCATCACCCTGTTGGCCCCAGCAGCCTTGCGCTAAGGAGGTGGCGCATGTTCCATGCCATTCGCCTTTCCGGTGGGATTTTCACCGAGGAGTTTTTGCAAACCTTGGGCCATCCTGAGGCCCTAAAGGAACTTTCCCTAACCCCGGAGGAGCTGCGAAACCGCTTCTACCTCCTCCTTAACCTTTACGAGCGCCACAAGCCCCTTTATGAACTAAGGGATACCTCCCGGGCCCGGGAATCCTGGCTCCTTCCCCTTTTCCGCGCCCTGGGCTTCCAGCCCGTGTACAACCGGAGCCATCTGGTGGTGGGTGAGCAGGCCTTCCCCATAAGCCACCGGGGATGGGATGGGGAAGAAGCCCCCCCCCTTCATCTGGTGGCGGGGGAGCTGGACCTACGACCCAACCGCCGGGAAAAAAGCCCCCAAGGCTTGGTCCAGGGCTACCTAAACGCCCACCCCCACCAGGACTGGGGTGTGGTGGCAGCCCCCTGGGAGGTGCGGCTCCTTCGCAAGTATTACCATGTATCCCTGCCTGGATACGTGGCCTTCAACTTGGTGGAGCTTTTTGAGGCGCCGCGTGAGCAGGCTTTGCGGGAGTTTCAAATCCTCTTGCTCCTCCTATCGCCAAGCCGCTTCCAGAAGGGTAAGGACGGGAAGACTCCCCTGGAGCGTTACTATGAGACGGCCCGGCAGACGGGTATCCGGGCCCGGGACGCTTTGCGCAAGGGAGTGGTGGAGGCCCTGGAGATCCTGGGCAACGCCTTCCTGAACGAGTCCCTGCGGCAAGAGCTAAACGATCCGGAGAGGCTTGCGGCCTACCATGCCGAGCTGTTGCGCCTGGTGTACCGCATCCTCTTCCTGCTTTACGCCGAAAGCCGGGGCCTTATCCCCACCGGGGGCGAGCTTTCTTGGGTTTACGAACGGGAGTACAGCATCTCCGCCTTGAGGGAGCGGGCGGCCCGGGATAACCCCTACGGGGAAGACCGGAACACGGACCTTTGGGAAAAGCTCCTGCTCACCTTCCACTTGGTCTACCGGGGGGACGCCCGCTTGGGGGTGCCGGCCCTCAACGGGGAGCTCTTTGCCCCGGAAAACCTTCGCATCCTCACGGGTGGGGTGTCCAATCCGGGGGAGCGGGCGCGCTTTCCCGAGCTTCCGCGCCCCACCAACAGCCAGCTCCTGCGGGCCATCCGCCACCTAACCCACTTGGAACGGGAGGGAGCCCTGGAGCGCATCAACTACCGGGACCTCGAGGTGGAGGAAATCGGCCACGTCTACGAGGGCATCCTTGCCCTAACTCCCCGTTTGGTGGAAGGGCGGTACTCCCTGGAAAGCCACCTTCTGGATAAAAAGCTTTCGGGAAGTTACTACACTCCCCGGGAGCTGGTCCAGCTTGTGGTGCAGGAGGCCCTGGCCCCCGTGGTGGAAGAGAGGCTGAAAGCAGCGGGGGATGACCCTGAGCGCCAGGAAGAGGCCATCCTGTCCATCAAGGTAGTGGATCCGGCCATGGGTTCCGGGGCTTTCCTCATCTCGGCCCTGGAGTACCTGGCGGAAAAGCTACTGGAGGTGAGGGGTCAGTCTAAGGGCGACCCAGAAGCCCTTTACGCCGCCCGCCACCTGGTGGCTACCCGTTGCCTTTATGGCGTGGACCTCAACCCCATGGCCGTGGAGCTGGCCAAACTTTCCCTATGGGTGGCCTCGGCGGATAGGAGCAAACCCCTTTCCTTCCTAGACCACCACCTAAAGGTGGGCAACTCCTTGGTAGGCGCCCCCCAGGACTTCCTGGAGAAGGGTATACCCAAAGAGGCTTACGACCGGGAGGACATTCCCAAAGAGGTGCGCAAGTCCCTGCGCTTCGGACCCGGAGGGGGCACCCTGCTTTTCGCGCCCCCCAGCCCACCCTTCCTGGACTTTGAAGAGGAAAGCGCCGAGCAGGTGGAGGAAAAGCGGCGCCGCTACCAGGCGTGGCGCGAAAGCGAGGAAGTGCGTAAGATGGAGCTTTTCGCCGACTACTGGACAGCCGCCTTCTTCCTTCGCCCAGCTCCTGGGGTGCGCCTTCCCGACGCCGAAGGGCTCAACTGGCTTGCGCAACAAAGCCGGGCTTCTTTGGAGCAACTTGGCCAAAGTTCCTACCTGAACCCACCTACCCTGGCCGCCATCCAGGTAGCCAAGCGCCGGCACCGCTTCTTCCACTGGTGGCTGGAGTTCCCCGAGGTCTTCAGGGCGGGTGGGTTTGATGTGGTCCTTGGGAACCCGCCGTGGGAGGTTATGGAGCCTAAAGAAGAGGAATTCTTTGCTGAAAGAGCTCCCCATATTGCCGCCCTCCCAGGAAAAAAGCGTAAGGAGACCATAGAAAAGCTTTCACAAACAGACCCCGATCTCTTTGAAAAGTGGAAAGAACATATCCGCTCCATCAGCACAACCGTCCAGTTTGCACGTAACTCCAACCGCTTCCCCCTTACGAGCAAAGGAGACGCCAACACCTACCGGTATTTCGCCGAGCTGGCCTACCGCCTCCGTTCCCCACGGGGGCGGGTGGGGCTCATCGTGCCCACGGGCATCGCCACCGACGACTCCAACAAGGAGTTCTTCGCCCACCTGGTGGAAAAGGGGGAGGTATCCACCCTCCTGGACTTTGAGAATCGGGAGAGGCTCTTCCCGGGCATAGACAGCCGCATCAAGTTCGCCGTCCTCGCCCTCCGCCCCCCTTCCCCGGAACCCGCCCGCCTGGCCTTCTTCCTCACCCAGCCCGACCAGGCCCAGGACCCTGTGCGCCAGTTCCGCCTTGCACCCCGGGACTTCGCCCTCCTCAACCCCAACACCAGGACCTGCCCCGTCTTCCGCACCCGCCAGGACGCCGAGCTCACCCGGGCCATCTACGAGAAGGTGCCCGTACTCTGGCGGGAGGAGCCGGAGGAGAACCCCTGGAATGTACGCTTCCGCCAGGGGCTTTTCAACATGACCAGCGACTCCCACCTCTTCCACACCCGGGCCGACCTCGAGGCCCAGGGCTTCCACCTGGAGGGCAACCGCTTCCTGCGGGGGAAGGAGATCTACCTGCCCCTCTACGAGGCCAAGCTCATCTGGCACTACGACCACCGCTTCGCCACCTACGACGGGGAGGACACCCGGGAAACCACCCTTGGGGAGCACCAGGACCCTGCTTACCTCCCCCTGCCCCGCTACTGGGTCCGGGCCGAGGAGGTGGAGGGGCGCCTCGAGGGGCGGGGGCAGCGGGGCAAGGAGGCGTGGCGGTGGGGGAGGGGGTGGTTGTTGGGGTTTAGGGATGTCACCAACGCTACTAATGAACGAACCGTTATTTTCTCGTTTATACCCAGAATAGCAGTGGGCCATACGGTCCCCCTTATTCAAAGCACCTATTCAGCTGTCCTCCAACTTGCCTTGCTTAGTTCCTTCAACAACTTGGTTCTGGACTTCCTTGCTCGCCAAAAAGTAGGTGGGACACACCTTACCTTCCACCTGCTGAAGCAGTTCCCCGTCCTCCCCCCCTCCACCTACGGACCCCAGGACCTCCTCTTCATCGTCCCTCGGGTCCTGGAGCTCACCTACACCGCTTGGGACCTGGCCCCCCTGGCCCAGGAGGTCTGGCAGGAGGCCAGCCCGGAGCTGCGCCAGGCCCTCCTGGCCCAGCACCAGGCCAACGGGGGCCACCCCGACGCGCCCCCTCCCTGGGTCCAGGGCCCCTACCCCTTCCCCCCTTTCCGCTTTGACGAGGGGCGCCGGGCCCTTCTCCGGGCCGAGCTGGACGCCTATTACGCTAGGCTCTATGGCCTAAACCGCAAGCAGCTCCGCTACATCCTGGACCCCCAGGACCTTACCCCAAAGGAGCTTGCAGATATCCTTTCGGACATTGAGGAGGTGGCGGACCCCCTGGACGAGAGGGAATACCGCAAGCGGCGGGAAAGAAGCTCTTTCCCTGGGGAAACCTTCCGCGTGCTTCGGGACAAGGAGGAAAAGCGCTACGGGGAGTACCGCACCCGGAGGCTGGTCCTAGAGGCCTGGACCAAGCTTCACACGAAAGGATAGAGCCATGAACCCATCTACCAAGTCCACCCTTTACGTCAACCTCTTCCCTTTGAAGCGTAGCCCTCAGGAAGGCCGTATATTTCGCTTTGCCCATAGGGACCCACAAAGTTTCCTGAAATACCTTCAAGCCATAGGCTGGATAGCCCAGAAACGGGGAGATGAGGTCTGGATATTCGCCCTGGAGCGCCCAGAGGTAAGAGCCCCCTTCGTGGGCGAGGCTGAGCCCACCTCGCTTCAGGAGAGGGCCATGGCCTTCAACAGCCACCTCAACCGCCTTTTAAGCCAAAAGGGCTTTTACCGCACAGGCAGCCGATGGATAGACCCCGAGGAGTGGACAAGGATTGAAGGGGTTTTCCTTTCCGGCCCCTTCCAAGGGAAGGCTTTCCCTGTCCGGCAACACCAAGCTTACAAGGTGGAGGTGGTAAACCTTTTGGGTACTTTTTACGCCCTGGTAGACCTCTCCAAGCAGCTTTTGAGCGACGCTCCCCTGGAAGCCCTTAGCGTGGAACTGGTGACCTACCTCGAGGCCCAAGCTCCCAAACACCCTCTCCACGCCCTGGACTTACACACCGGCAAACGCACCTTTTGGGAAACGGCAGACCCTCGAGGCCACTTGCTTCTCCATCCAGTCCACCTGGAGGAGCTGGGGGTGGTGGGCGAGCAAGGCCAAATGCGCCGCACCTCGCAAGAAGCCTTTGAAAGGAGCCAGTTTAACTTCGCCCACTTGCTGGAAAAGATCACCCTTTTCTCTGAGGTCCTGGTCCCCGAACCCTTGGCCCTTTCTGAAGAAGTCCTAGGCCGAATAGAGGGCCTAGGCCTACGTATGGCCAAGGGCCTAGCCGCGGAGCCTAAAGAGGTGCGCTTTAAGGGTTTCCTGTACGCTCCTTCCAAGATAAGCCTTCGTCCCATCTTGCCCGATACACCCGAGGTCGCATTTACCCAAAAGGTCACGAAAAAACCTAGCTTCCATGTGGAAACCAAGCGCCGGGGAAAGCCCCCTCAGCGGTCAGGGCACCTGGAGCATAAGGTCACCGTGGGCATATCTCCAAGGCATCTGTTGCTCTACCACCTGGTGGAGCCCCATCGCTTGAAAAACTCCCGGGAAGGCTTAGAGATCCTGCAGCGGTTTGGCCACGCAAAGGGTCACGCAAAGGATGGCTATTCTCTTGTGCAGGCCCTCAAGCAATTCGGAACCAGCATCCAGGTTGCTCAACCTTCCCTTCGCTACGACCCCACCACGGGAGAAATACAGGGCAGTCCAAACCCTGGGTCCAGCGGCGAGAACGAGGTCAACTTTATCCTGGCCCCCCCTGAGGTGGGGAGATACGCCCTAGGACGACTGTTGAAACAACTCAAGAAGTACTTCCCCAAAGCTGCGAATCAGGTGGTTAATCCCGACACCTTGGGAAGTCCCACCAAGGTGCTATCTCTCGCCTATGACCTCTTGGTGGGCAAGTTTCGTACCACTGTGCCCTATGCCCTGAAAGACCTTGGGCAACATGTGCTAGGCCTTCGGGCTACCCAAGAGGATGGGTTCCTCTGGCGGTTGATAGGTCCAGAGGGTTTCGTGTTGGGCAAGGGGAAAGGTTTTCCGCCAGAGGAAATCCTCCCTCGTGCCTTCGTGGTGCACTTCATGGGCAACGACCGCCAACTAGAAGAGGTTATGGACTGGACACATGAGCCCGTGGTTCGCCTGGAACTCTCGGACCTGCGTTTCTCCCAGAAAAATCTGCCTCTTGGTACCTTTTTCCGCGCCACTCCAGAAGTGGCTTACCTCTTGGCCCACCCTGGCTACCCTGGCTGGCCTACCGCCTTGCGGGTAGAGGTAATCCAAGGAAACCTTACCCTAGAGGAAGCCCTAAAGCAGGTTTACTGGCTCACCAAGCCCACAGGGGGCTTATACCATCCTGGAAAACTCCCCTTAAGCGTGGAAGAAAAAGTGCCCTGGGATCGGCTGCAGCCTCCCCGGGAGATGGGACAAACATACTCGCTTGAAAGATGACCAATGAAGGATTTGCACCTCCTTCACCGGGTTTGTCGCTTAGACTAGCGCTATGGGCTTAGCGTTACGGCCAGAAGACCTCCGCCCTGAGCGTTGGTTTAGCCAGGTACTGCCCCGGGTGGTGCAGGGGGAAAGCTTGGACTGGTCTGCGGTACCCGACGCCCATCCGCAGGACCTCGAGGGCCTCCTCCAACCCCTTTTTCACCTAAACCTTTCCCCCGAGGAGCTTAGTCGCCGGCTGGGCCTTGCCAGCATGGCGGAGGCCTTACGCTCCTGGGTTGCCTCCCGGATGGGCCTTCCCCTGGTGAGGTTAGCCGAGCGCGGAAGCGTGCGGGACCCTTTCCGCCAGCTAGAGGCCATTCAAAACAGCTTTCGTGGATACGCTGAAAGTTTCGTAAACCCCAGAAATCCCGCCATCGCCGACCTCCTGCGGCAGGGAATAGAGGAGGAGGACCTGCTTTGGCGTGAGCCCTTCGTGGCGCAAAAACGCCGTTACCGCCTGGGCAAAAGCCTGGAGGCCCTCATCCAAGAAGGGCTTTTGCCCCCGAGCATCCGTCCCCTTCTCCGTAAAAACCCCGAGGACCTCCAAGATCCCACCCCCTTCCACCCCTACCTTCACCAGGAGGAAGCCCTACGGGCAGCCCTGGCTGGGGAAAGCTTCGTGGTGGCCACGGGGACAGGTTCAGGCAAGAGCCTGGCTTTCGGTATGCCCATCTTCGCCTACGCCTTGACGGCAAAGCGGCCCGGCATCAAGGCGGTCATCGTCTACCCCATGAACGCTTTGGCCAACTCCCAGTACCGGGATTTCGCCCTGCGGCTTCACGGGTCTGGCCTGCGTATCGCCCTTTATAATGGGGAAACGCCTTATACCAAGCAGGACGGCCAGGCCTTGCGGGAGCGGCTCCTACAGGAAAGGTTCGTAAGCGACGCCGAGGTACTAAGCCGAGAGGAAATCCGGCAGGACCCTCCGGACATCCTCATGACCAACTACGTGCAGCTGGAGCTCCTCCTCACCCGGGGCGAGGACCGCACCCTTTTCCCCCCGGAGCACCGGGGTGTGCTCCGCTACCTGGTTCTGGACGAGGTTCACACCTATGCCGGCCTTAGGGGGGCGGACGTGGCCTTCCTCATCCGCCGCCTCAAGCAGCACACAGGCACCACAGAAACCCTCCAGGTCATCGGCACCTCGGCCACGGTGGACCGAGGAGTAGAGGCCATTCGGCGCTTTGCAGAAAACCTTTTTGGCACCTCCGTGGCCAGGGTTATCGGCGAGCACCTGGAAGAGCCGCCCCCCTTGGACCTAAGCCACCTTCCCGAGGAGCTGCGTGAAGCCCTTTCCGCCCGGCCCGATGGGGAAACCCGGGTGCGGCGAGCCCTGGTGTTTTTGGAAAAAGCCCTGGAGGAACCCCATACCTTAAGCGAGCTAGCGAAAAAACTTTCCCATGAAGAAGGCATTTCCCAAGACCAGGCCCGGGCGGAGGTGGCCTTGGCCCTGCGGGTGGGGGCGGCCACGGGGTACCTGGTTCCCCGCATCCACGCCTTCTACGCCCAAGCTCCGGACCTCACCGCCACTTTGGACCTCGAGGGCCTTTCCCTCAAAGGGGAAAAACACCTCCACGGTAAGCCCGCTTATCCCGTGGTTTTCTGCCGCAACTGCGGCCAGGAATACCTGATAGCCCGTGAGGAGAAGGGACAGTTTCTGCCAGGTCCATCCTTCCTGGAGTTATTCCGGGGCGAAATACGCTATCTGCGGCCAGGTGCTTGGGTTCCCGACCGGGAACCCCTGCCGGAATCCTGGCTAGACGAAAGCGGCGAGGTAAAGCGGGACCGTCGCAGGCTCCTGCCCCAAAACCGCGTCCTGGATCCCTACACGGGCACGCCTGCAGAAGAGGGCGTGCCTGTGGCCATTCTCCCTTTCCCATTCCAGTTCTGCCCCACCTGCCAGGTGTCCTACACCCGCCAGGGTAACGAGATCCGGAAGCTGGCCGCCTTCGGCCTGGTGGGCCGCTCCACCGCCACCGACCTTCTCTTGCTCTCCACCCTGGGCACCTTCCCGCGTGAGGAGCAGAAGATCATCGTTTTCACCGATAACCGCCAAGATGCTGAGTTCCAAGCTGGACACTTCCAAGACCTTTTCCGAAAAGTGCTTTTCCGGCAAACGGTGATGGAGATCCTAGCCCAGGGCCCGGCCTACCTCTCGGAGCTTGGGGGACAGGTGTACCAGGCCTGGGCCCGGAGCGATCCCCGGGCGGAGATGCGTCCCCTCTACGAGGAGCACGCCCCCGAAGGAGTGGCTTTTCGGGACCTCCTTTCCCTGGTGGCGGTCTTGGAGGCGGGCCGCAACACCCAGCCCAACCTCAAGAACCTCGAGGCGGCGGGGCTTATCCGCTACCGCTACCGCCACCTGGAAGAACTCCTGCAGGATAGGGGCATCTGGGAAGGGCTTTCGGTACCCGAGGAAGTCCTTAGGGATTACCTCACGGGGCTTTTGGACCTCATGCGCCGCCGGGGGGCCATCTTCCACGAGCTCCTTAACCCAATCAGTTTTCGCTTCAGGGTGGAGGAAAAGCTTTTCGCTTTTGTGCACGAGGTTTTTGCTGAGCCCATGGGGGGGTCTATTCTCCTCGAGGTCCGTGCCTCCCAGGCACCCCGTTTCGGGCAAACCTTGCGCCTTTACGGCGACCGGCGGCGGCCAAGCCTCTTTGAGCAGTGGACCATGGGGGCCCTAAACCTGCCATGGGAAGAGGCCGCCGCTCGCCTACGCCGGGTGGTGCGGGCGCTCAAGGATCGGCGGGTCCTGGTGGCCTGGGAGCTTCCCTCATGGGGGCGGAACAAGGTTTCGGGCCTGGCCCTGAACCCCAGCGCCATCCTGCTGGAAAAGACCGGGGGCGATTACCTTCTTTGCCCAAGAAGCGGCTATACCGGCCCCCTTTACGCCCTGCGCATCTCCCCTGAGTACCCTAGCCAAGCCCTGGAAGAGCGGCGGGTCCACCCCTTCTACGAAACCCTTTACGAGAAACGACGTTTTCCCCTCCCCCTCGAGGCCCGCGCCCACTCTGCCCAGGTATCCGGGGAGGAGCGCCGCCGGTTGGAGGAGCGCTTCCGCAACCCCGAGGACCCTTTGAGCGTCTTGGTGGCTACCCCTACCCTGGAGATGGGCATAGATATCGGCGCCCTTTCCTCGGTATTCCTGCGCAATATCCCCCCTTCCCCTGCCAACTACGCCCAGCGCTCGGGCCGGGCAGGGCGGAAAGGCCAACCCGCCCTCATCCAGGCTTTTGCTGGGGCCATGGGCCACGATCAGTACTTCTACCGCTTCCCTGAACGCATGGTTCGGGGTTCGGTCCAGGCTCCCCGTTTCCTGCTGGATAACCCCCGCCTGGTCAAGGCCCATCTACGGGCCCTGGTCCTGGAAATCCTAGCCCAGTGGGGCTTCTCCCTGCCTGGCAAGGTGGGCGAGGCCGTGGACTATGAGGACCATACCCACCTTTACCCCCTAAGGGCTGGTTTCAGGGCGGCTTTAGAGCAGGGAATCTCCACCCATCAAGGCGCCATCCTGCAGGCGGTGGGAGAGGCTTTCAGGCGGGAGATGGCCTCATTCCCCTGGTTCACCCAGGAGGTGGTCCGCTCCACGGTGGAAGGCTTTGTGGCTGAGCTGGATGCCGAGCTCAACTCCTGGCGGGAGGAGTACCACGATGCCCAGGCCCGCTACACCGAGTTCATGACCCGCCTCCAGCACATGGGGCCCAGGCACCCCAACCGAGAGGAGATTCAGGCCGAGGCCACGCGGGCGGACAAACAACGCCGCTACCTGGTGGATCTGGACCTGCGGGGCTATCTGGCTGCCCGGGGCTTTCTCCCCAACTATGCTTTTGGCCGGGTAACCACCTGGGCTGAACTCATCACCCCGGGTGGGGAAGTGGAGCGCCTGGAGCGCCCCAGCTTCATCGCCCTTACGGAGTTCGCTCCGGGGAACAGCGTTTATTTCGGTGCCCGCCGCTATCGGCTGGACCGGCTTGCGGTTTTGCCCAAGGAGGAAGCCTTCCGCACCGCTAAACGCTGCACCTGTGGGCACGTGGAAGCCCAGGGGGACCGGTGCCGCGCCTGCGGTAAGGATCTGAGCGCCACCCTTCCGAACGTCCGCCTCCTCGCCCCTCCCATCCTTACCGGGCTTCCCCGGCGGCGCATCACCAGCGAGGAAGAGGATCGGGTCCGCATGGGCTACGAGGTGGAGTGGGACTGGCGCCCCAAGGCTCCCCGGGCGCTGCAGGGTGGGTCATTCCGCCTGCTTTACGAGCACAACGCCGAAGTGGTGGCCATGAACAAGGGCCTTCGGGCCTGGCTCCTGGACGAGGAAGAGGAAAACCCCCTGCAAGAAGGGTTTGTCTACTGCCAACGGTGCCGCCGTTTCCTGCTCACCGGAAAGGAGCTGGAGGAGCATCCGTGGAGGGAGGATAGGGAAGGGCGGTGCCCCGTGGGGGGCAAACCGGAAGACCTAAAGCGGGGGATTGTCCTCGAGGCGCGTGCCGAAAGCGACGTTCTCGCCCTGGAAGTTCCTGCTCCCCTAGGGATAGGGGATGGGGAGAGGCTTTCCTTTTACAAAAGCCTCCTGGCGGCTTTCCGCAAGGCGGCTTTGGTGGTCTTGGAGCTGGCGGAAGATGAGCTTTTCGGCTTTCTCCAACCCATCTCAAACCCCCAGGTGCCTTACCGGGTGGTCTTGGTGGAGGGGCAGGAAGGGGGGCTTGGGGCCCTCGCCGCTTTGGCGGAGTGGCCCTCGAGGGAGGAGTCTCACCCCCTGCAGGAACTGGCCCGCACCGCTTTGCGCCTCATGCACCATGGTGAGGAAAAGGCCTGCGAGCGGGCATGCTACGACTGCCTAATGGACTACAGCAACCAGGTGGATCATGCCCTGCTGGACCGACGGTTGGTCCAGGATTTCTTCACGGAACTCCAGAGCACGGTATTTGAGGACCTACCAGCCCCAAGCCGCCTGCAGGAGCTTCAGGCCCGCTGCCAAAGCGAACTGGAGCGGCGTTGGCTTCAAGCCTGCCACGAGCGCGGCTTACCCCTCCCCGATGAGGTGCAGTATACCTACGCCCTCGGGGACACCTACACCCGCTTTGACTTCTTCTATGCGAGGGGACTGGGGATTTACGTGGACGGCCCGCCCCACCTGGACCCAAGGCGACAGGAACAGGATAGGGAGATCCGCAGGCGTCTTACCCTGCTTGGGGTACCCTTTTTGGTTTTCCGCGAGGGGGAGGATTGGGAAAAGGGCTTTGAGGAGTTAGGGCTCCACCTGGGGAGAAGGGGCGGAGGCCTTAGTTGGGAAGAGGCTTTGGCATTGGTCCTTCCTGGGTACCGCCCCCTCCTGGAAGCCTTGCGGAAGGCCGGATTCCCTCCCCCCGACGAGGTGGGGGAGGATTTGGTGGTGGAAGGTCGGGTGGTGGGGCAAAGCGTAGCTCGTTGGGGGGAAAAGCATCTGGTCCCAGAGGGCCTCGAGGGCCTGGGGCTGGTGGTGCGCCCCTATACAACCCCTGATGAGGTGCTGGGGTACTTGCGAGGTGAGGGCCTAGCCAGCTCTAAAGAGCACCCTTGAATTCAAAGCACTGGCTCTATGTACACGTCAAAACCTCCATAGGGCATAACCCCAAGGGACTTCCGCGCCTTCCTCCCCCTGCACCCCAGAGGGCAAGCGCCCAAAGGGTGAGCAGGTCCAGCCCCGCCCGGAAGAGGCTCTGTCCCAGCCTCCCGTGCTTCTTGGGCCTCACCGGACGCACCCGGTGCAGCACAAGCCCCGTCCGAAACGCCCACACGAAGGCCAGGCTCAAGGGGACCAAAAGCCGCGAAAGCCTCTCCCCCCGCGTCACGTGCGTGGCCTCCAGGTCAAATCCCCGCCCCTTCAGGGCCCCAAAGAGCCGCTCTATCCCCCACCTGAGCCCGTACACCTCCAGCACCCGGTGAGGGTCCAGGTCCGTAGCCACAATCAGCCACTCCCGGACCCCAAGGCGCAACCCCACCACCCACATGCGCCGCCCGTAGA
Source organism: Thermus sp. CCB_US3_UF1 (assembly GCF_000236585.1). Classification (NCBI taxonomy): domain Bacteria; kingdom Thermotogati; phylum Deinococcota; class Deinococci; order Thermales; family Thermaceae; genus Thermus; species Thermus sp. CCB_US3_UF1. Next base: position 68,265 of record NC_017278.1, on the reverse strand, counting down.
CCCAGTACCGCCGCCTGGGCACCCGGCTCTCTCCCACCTTCAGGGAGGCAAAGAGCTCCCAGGCCCGAGGGCCCGAGCCCAACCGCCACATCCGGGTGTTGGCCTTGATTCGGATGCACCGGGGGATGCCCTTCTCCTCCAGGTACCGGAACCACGCCTCCCCTATGAACTCCCGATCCGCCAGGAACCCCTCCACCCGGAGGTGGGGGAAGTGGGCCCTCAGGAAAGCCAAGGCCCTCTCCATCAGGGCGATGCGTTCGGGGGTGGAGGAGTTGCCGTCGTGGGGAAGGAAGCTCCAGAACAGGGGGACGGCCAGGCCTTGGTACAGGAAGGCCAGCATCAGGAGGTTGACCTTGCTCTTCCCCAGCTCCCACTCGGTCCGGTCCATGACCAGGAGGAGCCCTTGGGGTCGGAGGAGGGCGAAGATGAAGCGGGCATAGCCCTCCCCGTCCAGCCCCGGCCAGGCCAAGAACCGCTGGAACCTTCGGTAGGCGGAGCGGGGGTCAGGGCTGGCTATGGAGCCGAGGGAAAGAGCGAGTCTGGGGCCGCTTGTGGTGCGGGCGGTGACCAGAGCCATCACCAGGGCGGCCAGGAAGGTGAGGCGCCTGAGGTCGGCCTTCCAGTATCGCTTCAAGGCGTTGATGAGTGGGGTAAGCTGTTCCATGGGGACCACCTCCTATGGGTACCTGCCCATCCACGTGGGCGCAGGTCCATCCTAAAGGGGTGGTCCCACGTTTTGACGTGTACTGAGCTGCCCGCATATGCTATCTCACGGCTAAATCTGGATCTGGCAAACTAGTTAGACAAGATCGTCATATGCCTAAGAGTTAGAGGGAGGATAGGGCTTCCACCGTAGCCAAAGCCTACATCCTCCGTCAGCCCGCCCAGGCGGGCACAGAAGGAGTTCCCCGCAGGGAACTGGTTAGGGAGGTGGTGGAGAAGAGTATTGCCTCCCAATCCACCGTGAAGCGGGTTCTGGCCAGCCTGAGGCAAGAGGGGATGGTAAGGACCAAGACGACCCTGAAGGGCAGGGGCAGTCCAGAAGTCCTCATCCTGGCCAACCCCGAAGCGGACACCTAGGCTTGCATCACTCCTTGGGTGAACCCAAACCCTATCTAGCCCATCCTGAAGAGAAAAGGAATTTGGGTTCAGCCTTTTACTACTCCTATAACTAAGGTTCAGCCGGCCCCCCTCTTCATTTGCCTACCCATCCGCTCACCATTCTCTCATGATATGTGGGAAGAGGGTTGAACCCGAAAGCAGGGGCGGGCTGAACCAAGGGATCCAGGGCATTTGGAGTCAGCTCTTTTGATGTACCTCCGTTCCCAGAAGCCTTGTCTCAAGGGACTTTGGTATAGCGAACCCACAGGCTTTACAAAGAGGTGTAGCTGCCGTCAGGGATAGAGAGTCCCGCCAACTGCAACCCCCATTAACAGGACCGAGGGGCTCTCTTTCCAAGGGAAGCCCTAGCCAGCTCTCCTCACTCCACTTTGTGTTTGCTGCTTGCCCTTTGGTTCCTCCAAGCCTTCATCCTGCAGACATCGCTACAGTAGCGTGTATCCCTCCGCCGGGGCGAGAAGACCTTCCCGCACCACTCGCAGGCCACATAGTCCCGTCTCAGCAGCTGGAGCAGGCCGAGGTCAATGAGGCTCATAAAACCAAAGTAATGGGCAGCTGACTGCGCACGCCGGTTCTGCCCCTCCTGCTCCGACTGCACCCACTCCTCCCAAATCTCTCGGAGTTCCTGGGCCCACTCCTTCCAGGACTCATCCAACTGACTCTGCTTCCTCACCTGCTCGGACCTCTTCTTGAGGAGAGCCAGAGGTATCCGAGGAGCCCTTATAGGCGTGTGGGTCTCGAACTTGGACACGGGCTCTAGGACCACGTGTCGGGTAGCTTCCTCACGTAGCACATTCTCCAGGCCAGAAACCCTCAGGCTTCTGCCTCTCCCCAAGTACTCTAGGGCGATGTCTAGACCCCTGCGCTTTGCGCCCTCCAAGGGATCACCGGCTGGACGGACGCGAAGCTCCACCCCTGCCTGGCCATTCTCCTCCAAGACCTCAAGTGGGAAGCCCAATTCTTGAATCACTCTCTGCAGGATCGGTTTCGGGGGCAGGTTACTCTCCTCACGGAGCTTTAAAGCCAGACGGACGGTCTGGAAGAAGTAGGCGGCCTCAACCCAAGCCCATAGGCTGTCGTCCCTGAGAAGGCTGTTTGCCCCAGAAAACCTCCCCCAGACCCCCTCACCCGAAAGCCTCCAGTCCGGTTCGAACGAGGACAGGATACCCGCCTTCCGGGCCATCTCCCCTATCGTCTTGCGGGTGAGGCTATCGGGCTGCAAGGGGTCTTGGTCCTGTTGTAGGGCCCTGTACACCCTCTGGAAGGCCTCTAGGGGGGATACAGAAGCCTTGGGCGGCAGGTTGGACTCTGGGCTGGGTTCCCAGATATCACTGGACGCCCACTTCCGCACCAGCCGGGGGTAGAACTTTGTCAACTTGAGCCAAGAGGGCAGTGGATGATCCCGGTCAACCTCCTCCTCAGGGGTGTCCAGGTCGTAGTCCTCCCCAAACCTGGAAAGGGGCTGTACGGGCGAGTACCCACGGGTCCAGTCCCAGGGGGGTATGTCCTCAGGCCTTTCTGCCCAGACCACGTCCTGAAGGACGGGTACGGGCAGAACGGTAAGCGCAATCTTTAACTCGGAGTGCACAAGGGGAATCATAACCCTAGCTGAAGACACAAGCAAGCAGGTTTTGGGTATCCTATAGAGCCTCCCCAGAAGAATGGTCCCCCATTGCATCAAGGGGTGATATGGGGCCGTTGGGCTTGCAACGGATAGTGAACGGATAAGATGTTGACAAAGCGCCCAAAAACTCTTAAATTAACCATGTATGGGTAGGGAGAAGGTTCTACTAAGTGTAAAGGACCTAAGAGAAGAGCTAGGTGAGGACCTGATTGGACGTGACACGGCCTATAAGATTGCTCGGCAGCTTGGCATCAAGCTCGGACGTCGGTGGTTGGTACCCCGGGAGGTCCTGGAACAGATCAAGCGGGGTCAGATCAAGAAGCTCTGAGCCAGTGGAAGAAACGATGTCCTTAGGTGGAGCAGGAGGTGTCATTGGTACACTATGCAGGTTGCATAAATTGCAGTTGCCTAAGCCGTTCCTCGGACTCAGGTGTCGCATCCAGTCTGCAGGGTGATGCTTCCTGTGTCCCTGGTGCTCTGCAGGATGACCAGCAGAAGGGCGGGGACATTCAGCAAGGCGAGTGGGGTCAGTGCACGGGGGATCTGCCCAGTGAATATCGCTACCTTTACCACTACATCAAGAAACTCTCCCAACCCTGTCCTCATCTGGAAGCTTGGGCTGAGCTCTTGAGGGTGAAGAGGGTTAGGCGGTTACTGGCTCGGCTTAGGGCGTTGTTTAGCCTACCTCAACGCTGTTTGCTTTTGGCATCCCCGGACAAGAGGGTGTTTTCTGTCCTGGAGGGGCTCAGTCGGACTGAGGTGCTCCTGGCGCTCTACCTTCACTTTGAGCTTGGGGTCCTCCTGGTGGGCACAGATCATGCGGTTTCTCGTAGGGGGAAGCGGGTCGGATCCTGGTGGATGCCGAGATATGGGACCCGCGTGGTGGCGTTGGACGTGGACTGTCCCCTAGAAGCCTTCAGGGCGCAGGTGGTGGGGTTCCTGGCTGAGGTACGGGACTCCCTTGGGCTCTGGGGTTTTTACGGCTCTTCCTTCAGCGGACAGGTTCACCTGTACTTTCTTTTTCGCAAGACAGTCCCCCTGAAAAGGGCCTATCAGCTCGGTCAATTTCTCAGGAAGTTAGCCCTGCGGCATTTCCCTAGGGACTCGGTTAAGGAAGTGGTGGCCTATCCTACGAGGGAAAGTGGCCCCGGTAGGTTCCTATTGTTGCCCTTGCGCTGTCTGGGGGATGGTCTAAAGCATGTCGAGTTTGGGTATCCCTCACCCCTTGGCCCTATGGTTCGGTTCTTGGAGGAAAGACTAAACTCGTGGGACCAGGTTTCCCAGAGGCTAGAATTCCCTAATAAGACTCAGCCAAAGGCCCCGTTCAGGGCAAGGGCCTCCGTTCTCCCCCATGCGAAAAGGGACAAAGCCCCGCTGGGGGAATCGTCCAGCAAGTCCGCTCGAGCTAAAAGCCCGGACGCCCTTCCGCCAGGGTCCCAGGATCGAAGCTACCCCCTTTCTTCGGAAGATTACTATGCCTTGCGCAGGGGAGATAAAGTGAACCCTGTATTCCCGGAGGAAGGCTGGCTGGAGCAGGGAACCCTGGAGGGTTTAAGGCGGCTAATCTCTTCTGCTTCCTTGGGTTACGTCAAGGGAAGTCGGCAGAATCTGATCCTAGGTCTAGCTGGTTTTGCTGCCCGGCAGGGGATCCCCGAGGAAGTGTTCATCCAAGAGGTCCAGCACCTGCTGCAAGGGGACGAGGAAAAGAGCAAGCGGCTCTATGGGATTCGCAGGACCTACCAGAGAGCCAGGACCAGGAGAGAGGTGTGTTGGCACGACTTTTTGGAGGGGGTTTTAGGGGGTGGTCTGCTCCAAGAGGTGCAGAGCTTTCTAGAGACAAACCCCGACCGCCTAGGGGCTTGGGCTCGGGACCTAGGCCTTTCCTCCTCCACCGTCCGGCTCGCCCTTTTGATCAGCGCGGAAGTTCTGGAGAAAGCCTCCCTCTTTGGGGTTGCCCGCATAGGGTACAATGCCACGGCCAAGAGGTACAGGGTATCCAAGCGAACGGTGTCCGAGGCCCTAGGGTTACTCAAGCGGGCGGGTGTCATCCAGAGGGTGGAGGTAGGCTTTTTCCACCCCGATGCCTCTGGCAACAAGGTCTCCAAGGGATCTGCTTATCTGCCTCTCCCGGAGCTCCTTCAGGTCAGGAAGGAGCAAGGGTTGCTTGAAGCGGTGTTGGGTGCCCTCTCCAAGGCAGTCGTGGCAAGGGAACGTCTGGCCGGAGGAAACAGGCTGAGGCCTTTAGCCCTGTCTGTAAACGGGCCAGGGCTAGAATCCGATCGCGGGGTTCCAAAGCTGTGAGCAAGCTAGGGACCGAAGGAGGTTGGAGGATGGCCAGGGGTAAAGGCGGTGGAACCACGTACTACCACAAGGCAGCCCAAAAGTGGGTGGCCGAGCTCCGTTGGGTGGACGAGGCTACGGGGAAGCTGAAGAAGCTCTGCCGGTACGCCCGCACGCGCCGGGAGGCGGAGGAGCTGTTGGCCAAGATGGTGGCGGAAAGGGCCCAGGGTCTCCTTCCCGAGCCTTCCCAGGTCACCGTGGTCCAATTTGCCCAGAGGTACCTCCAGGGGCTGGAAGGGGAAGGCTTGAGACCCAACTCCCTCCGGCTGGCTCGTCAGGAGTTGGTCTACGCCCTGCCTTCCCTGAAGGACCCTTCAGCCCATGATCCCTTGGGAAGGATGCGCCTCCAGGAGGTGCGGCCCCTACATGTTCAGAGGGTCGTGGACCAGTTGCGTCAGGGGTATGCCCCTAGAACGGTGCGCAAGGTCCTGAACCGGCTCCGGGCCCTCTTCCAGAGGGCTTGCGAACTGGAACTCCTCCCCCGCAATCCCGCAGGGGCTATACGGCTCCGGTTGCCCCAAGGGGAAAGGGCAGCCCGGGCCTTGGAGCCCCAGGAGGTGCTCCGTCTCCTGGAAGTTGCGGATGGGGCAAGGAGCCGGGAGATGGCTCTTCTCCTTCGCCTTCTCCTGGAGACGGGTCTAAGGCGGGGCGAGGCTCTGGCCCTGCAGTGGCGGGACGTGGACCTGGAAAGGGGGGAACTCCGGGTCTGGCGGAGTTGGACCAAGGTGAACGGCAAGGGAGACTTCACCCAGCCTAAAACCCGAACAGCCCGAAGGGTTGTCCCCTTGCCCCAAAGCCTTCTCCTCCGCCTCAGGGCCTGGAAGGAGGAGCTAGCTCAGCGCCTGCCTCAGGAAGTCCTGGAGGAAGCCTTTCTCTTTGGGGGCAACAAGCCCTTTGACCCCGATGCCTTCAACCACTACCTCCGCCGTCTAGCCCAGAGGGCAGGACTGGGGAAAGTCCGGGTCCACGACCTCAGGCACACCTGGGCTAGCCTGGCCCTTTCCCGGGGTATCCCCCTGGAGGTGGTCAGCGAACGGTTGGGGCATGCCAGTCCCCATGTGACCTTAGGGATCTACCGCCACCTCCTGGAAGAGGAGCGCAGGGGATATGTGGTGGACCTGGAGACCCTCCTTGGCCTGCCCGCCGTCAGGCCACAGGCTTGAGTCCTGAGGCTTGCAAGAGGGGAGCCATTCCGGGAGCAAACAAACTCTTCCCCTGTCCTAGACTGGACCGGGCTTCTTCCCTTCCACCGCTGCCAACGGGTGAGTGGGCTCTCCTAGCTCCGCAAGGAGTGAGAAACGAGGAAACGCTGCCGGTATGAGCCCAAACCGCAGGTTGCGTGGAAACCAGATAGCGGAGGTAGGAGTAGTAAGGCTGGAGCAGGGAGGAGTTTACGGGGACGGCTATCCGATTGTCGATATAGAGCACGAGCGGATGCACGCCCCGGTAGAAGCGTACAATGGGCGTCTTGGCAAAGTCCTCTACTTCCTCCTCTTCCATCCTTGGGACCAAAAAGCTTGAAGAGGGAATCTCTACAAAGACCAGATCGCGATGAGCCACGTACTCGTAGAGGTCCTGCAACCTGGAGGACATCTCCAAAGCCTGCAGGATAGGATTTTTCGACTCTTTTACCTTCCGCTGAGCCATTGGGAGGGTAGGGGAAACCTAACATGTGTGGTTGCTGTGGGCTAAACGCTCCTTCCCCTGTAGGTATTAAATCCAGTCCTAAATCCTCTCTGAACATCTTGGGTAGCCTGGTCCAACATGAAACCAGGATTTTCGGAAGCGACCTTGACCACGGCATTCGCAAACTTTGGTCTAAACAGGATAAAGTTTTGGATCGAATAGAAGGTTCGGTAGCCGCTCCTCTGAACCTCTGGAGGAGCGAGCTTCTCAGAGAGCATGTTGGCAAGCCCTTGAGCAAAGACCTGCCTGGGTGTGAGGTTGACAGGGACCGCTTCTGGTTCGTCAACCTCAAATAGGTCTCTTGTGGAGTCCCCCATCCCGGACTCCTTGAAAACCTTTTCAGCCACTCTCTTTGCGGTGAAGGATTTGGCAAACTGCTTAGCAAGCCCTTGGATCATCTGAGGAAGGGGCAGGGACTTCCCATCTTTAGCCCGAGCGATGCCGCTGTGGACGAGGGCCAAGTACGCGCCTGCAAGGGTGGACTCACCTACCAATAACTCTCTCTCAAGGAAGCCGAAGAAGATGGGAACGACCCTCTCGTGCTCGTCAATGGCGGTGACCCTGTAGTCGTAGACATACACGGGGAAAAGACCATTGAGCCCGAGGGCGGAGTAGAAGGCGTGGTCCACAACGTTGTGGACGGCCCTGGTAAAGGCTTCGGGGTCCCCCTTGTAGCTAGAAGCCATGAAGTCCAGGGCTTGCCTCGCCAAGCTGATGACTTGGCTGGAAATCATCTTGGCCGTGGTGGAGAGGATGGTCAGGTTTTGACGGCGCAAGGCGGTAGCTAGCTCAGAGAAAAGGCCAGTGTCGTCTTTGCCTTCGTAGAGGGGAAGGAGAGGCGCGCTCCCTTCCGCATGCTCGTCCTCGTAAGACTCCTTGAGACCAAGCTCTTGGCTCAGCTCCCTGCTAAGCTCATCGATTTCTTGGGTGGCGGAAAGAAGCCCGGCAGGGATGGCAGTTATCCTTCTAGGGTTAGAAGAGAGGACGTTTAACACAGGACGGAGCCTTGCCAGGTACTTCCTGCGGACCGCGGCAGGAAGCAGGAGGTCAAAGCTCTCCTGCATGAGGCTGATGTAGAAGGAAGCGCCTCCCCGCTGCTGGTTTAACGAAGTCCTAACCTTCTGGGCCACTTGACGGACGATGGAAGGACGAGCCATGGAGAACTGGTCCAGGGTCTTCTGGAGGTCCCCAAAGTAGGGGTAGACCAGCTCGTACTTACACTTGTCCTCCTCATCGAGGAAGGCTTTCTCCTCAGGGTCCTCCGTCCCCGGAGCACCTTCGTACTCTATCCGGTTGTAATCGGAGCGGGAGACGAAGAGGGTGAAGAGATTTACCAAGGATTTGTTCCCAAACCAGAAGTCCTTCAAATGCTCGAAAGCCTCGTCGGGGTTCTTGTAGTTTGTGGTGAAAATCTCCTCTACGAGCCGCTTAAAGTCGTCCTTTTGGGCAAACAGGGACGAGGCGTATAGCGTAACAGCGTATTGGGCAAGAGGGGTCATGGTAGATTTGCCCTGACCGCCTCCAGCAAACGTTCCCCCAAGGCTTGCCAGAACTCGGTTATTCTCGAGTCGGCATCTAAGAGTGGCTTGCTTCTATACCAAGCCTCAGCCATTCGGCGCAAGAGTTCCTTATAGTCGAAGCCATTGAACCAACTTCCGGGGAGGAATTCCTCTATGACCTCAATCCTTCCTTCCCTCCCCAGCGCCTCCCAAAAAGTGGGCTTCACCAGGTACATGACTCCCCGGTAAGGTTCGGGTTGCCCTGGAATAAGCCTCAGAACCCAGGCCTTTTCGGCACCCTCAAAGAGTCTGAGGGACCAGCCATTCGCTAAACTTTCCTCTATTGTGTGGGCCCAAAGAGCATTCGGCTCAGGGGCAGAGTCCATTCGACCATGCCCTAGTTCGTGGTAGAAGACCTTATCGAAAATCAGCTCAAAGCTAGCTCCGGTTTTACATGCCCATTCTATTGCTCGCTCCGGACATATCAGGATGAAAGGGGTATGAGGATGAAGGTTGCAGAAAAACTCACGGGCTTTCTTCTCCAAGTGGTTTTCACCTAAAGCAAGGAAGTTTTCCAAGTTATTACCTTCTGGCTTTTGGCGGACGTAAAGGCCTACAGGAGGGGGCTCTAATTCCCGCCTCCAAGCTGGCGCCAGTAGGTCCATTTGCTTGGGATTAGCTAAGAAAAGAGGAATCCTGAGGGCCAAGGATAGGGTTTCCACATCCATCCGCCTATAGAGCTCACCCCTGTCCAGCGAAACGGCATCTTCCGCAGCAGAGCCCAAGTTGGGAGCTTGCAAAGGAGGTTGCATGGTCCACCTCTTGGGAAGAGATTACTCCCTCTAGTAGGATGGATGCAAGATGGAGAAGAGGCTAGGCCAAAGTGAAGTCCCAGAACTGGCCCAGCAGTTGTGGACAACTATAGCTGAAGTGGTGTGTATAAAGCCACCTCCAGCAAGTACCCCTGGGTCCCTTATGAGAATCTGGACCCAAGGCCAGGGCGTCAGGGAGGCTAATCTCTGGGCACCTTGGGCGCCCCTTGAGTCTGTGCCCGCCATTCGGATAGAGGGGGCACCTGGGGGGGAGATTTCGATTGTCCATCTACCCCTAGGTCGCGAGAAGCTTGAAGTGAAGGAAACGGATGCTCTACCCTACTGGGAGGCTAGCTTTGAGGGGTTCCGCATAGGGAATTGGTACAGGCAGGGGGGCTCACCCCGGATCAAGTGGGCTACCTCCGACAAGGTTCTCGACACCGAACTTAAACCTTCTGACCCTCTCTTGAGGCGATTTCATCTAGCGTATCTCTGGAGCATAGGTATTTGTATTGGGGGCAGGCCCATTAGGCTCTCTGACTTTGGTCAAAAAAATATGCTAGAAGAAACGTGCCCAGACAACCTTAGGGACAGGTTGCTCTTGTTGGGGCGTGAGGGGGTAAGAGTTACAGGACCCCTAACAACCAAAGGCGCACCTTGGCCTTTCGACAAGAGGTTCTTGGAAGTGACCTTGGTCGTGAATGTGAAGGTGAGTTTGGCAGATGGTTCATCCACCTCCATATGGCCCCTTACGCTGAGGCGCTGGTTCTTGTCCAGCATGCTACGAGACCTGGCTCGGATCACCAAGAGCTGAGACTTCCCAGCCCTCAAGGTCCACCTTGTAAGGCTGACCTTGTAGGTTTATTCCTGGCAGAGTTCGAACCCGAGGTCACCGTGGGCTTCCTGACCCTGGCCCGGATAGCACGTGAGCTATCCAAGCTCTTGGATCGTCCCGCGCACCTAGTCCCACAGAGAGGCTTGAAACCCATCCTCCATGATAGGGTGCTGGGCGAAGCTAACCTTGGCAACCCTATTCCTGAGTTAAACTAAGCCTCATGAAGGCGAGTAGGGCCGCCCAAAACCACTCCCCTCTCCTGGCCCCAGACCCTAGGGACCGCCCCCTCTACTCTCTTCGAGAAGCAGCCCGGTACCTGGGTCTATCGGAGTCTACCCTACGCTCCTGGATCATGGGCCGGACCTATCCGAAGGCGGGAGGGCAGGAAAGGTCCCTGCCCCTAATAGAGACACCCGGCAACGGGTCGCAGCTCTCCTTCTTCAACCTTGTGGAGGCCAATGTCTTGGCAGCCCTGCGCCAGATCCACCGGATCCCCATGCAACGTATCCGCAGGATGATTGACTACGCTAAGGAAGCCTTGGGGAAACCTAGGCCTCTCCTCCTGGACCTGGAAGCAGGGTTGGGTGACGTTTTTTTGAGGCAAGGGAAAGAGCTTCTGGCCCTGACCCGGGCTGGGCAGTTGGCTTTGCAGGAGGTGTTGGAAAGCTACCTTTCCCGTGTGGACAGGGACGAACAGGGCATCCCCCTGCGCTTCCACCCCGCCGTCGGGACCCAGCTACGGAGCGAGAGGGTGGTCCTGGACCCAAGGGTAGCCTTTGGAGCCCCTACCGTACGTGGGGTGAAGACCTCGGTCATCGCCCTGCGCTTCAACACCGGAGAGGGTTTAGAGGAAATCGCAAAGGACTACGGTCTGACTGAGGAAGAGGTGACAGAAGCGCTGGTGTTTGAGGGGATGGGGGTAGATGCTTGGGCAGCATGACCCCCAAAGCAGCCCTTGGCCAACCGGTCTACTTCTGCGACCGCAACCTAGGCAAGGGATTTCCCCAGCGTTTACGAGAGCTAGGGCTCGAAATCAAGGCCCATGATGAGCTTTTTTCTCCCGACACTCCCGATGAGGAGTGGATTCCTCAGGTCAGCGCTCAAGGATGGGTGATCCTCACTCTTGATGCCCAACTCCGCTACCGTCCAGTGGAAAGGGCTATCCTTCGCTCATTCGGGGCCAGGGTTATCCTCTTCACTCAGCCCAAGCAACCGGAACGTGGCTGGCTTCTGCTCCTAGCAGAGGAGTTTGCCCAAGCCCAGGGAAAGGTCACTGGTTTCCTAAAGCAAAACTCTGCGCCCTTTGTGGTCCGCTTCAGTGTAGACCCCAAAAAGCGAGGGAGCAGGAGGTACCAACTCTTCCCTTTGAAGCTCTGATCCGACACCAATCTCAGGATGGGGTATAAAGAACCGAATCGGATGGTGGGGGTGGAATTTGGACCGCTACAGAATGCGATCGCCTCTTAGCACCTTGGAAACCTTGCCCGTGTCTGTGAACTGCGTTGAACGGTCTCCGTTAGTTTCCGGATATAGGCCAACCCTAGCCATCAAGGAGGTGCCTCATGCTTGTCTTCGCGGATTCTCCAACTGACCTCAGCACCACTGGGAGAGGAGAGGGAGAGGTCAGGGACGTACACCCTCAACTGCCGTAGAAACTGCCGTAAAAACCCTCCCCGCCTTGCTTCCAAGGCGGGGAGTTTTGGCTTTGCATCGTGGTGGGCGGCAGAGGATTTGAACCTCTGACCTCTCGCTTGTAAGGCGAGCGCTCTGACCAGCTGAGCTAGCCGCCCGTGGTGACCCCAGGGGGAATCGAACCCCCGTTTCGGCCTTGAGAGGGCCGCGTCCTGACCGCTAGACGATGGGGCCCCGCTTTGGTGGGCCGTGCAGGATTCGAACCTGCGACCTACCGATTAAAAGTCGGTTGCTCTGCCAGCTGAGCTAACGGCCCCAAAGCCTTTGTGATTATAGCCGCCTAGGGGGATCGGCGCAAGGCGTCCATGATCCAAAGGCCTAGGGCCTCCTCCGCCACCCGCCGCCTCAGGCCCTCGAGGTCCCAAGCCCGGGGCGCCACGGGCTCCAGGGGCACCTTGGGCAGGGAGGCAGCCGCCAAAAAGGCAAAGAAGGCCGCATCAGCCCAAGGGGGAACCCAGGCCCCGCTGCGGCAGAGGAAAACCCGGTGGAAGGGGCCTTCCACCCTTCCCCCCGGGTCCACCTCCCGGGCCAGGGGCACCTGGGGCTCGGGCTCCAGGGCAGGGTCGCGCCACGGGGGATAGAAGACCCGAAGCCGCGCCCCTTGACGGGCGTAGTGGACCATCCAGTCATCGCAGGCCGGCTCCTCCCCCAGGGGCCGGTAGCCGGCATCGTGGTGGGCGTCGTAGAGGACCACCTCCTCCACCCCCTCCCTCACCTGGGGGTGGAAGGCAAGGGCGTTGGAATCCGCATAGTAGAGCCGGGCCCCCGGGGCAAAGGTGAACCGCTCCCAGAACCCCTCCCACCCCTGGGCTTGCGGCAGGGGAAGCCCCCGCAGCAAAAAGGCCAGGGCCCGTTCCTCCCAGGCCGCCTCCCGGTAGTAGGGGGTTTCAAAGTGGGCCCAGGCATAGAGGAACGCCTCGGGGTGCCCAGGATCCTGGGGCAGGGGGAAGAAATAGTCAAAGTCCACCGCCAAAAGCCGCATCCCCTTAGAAATAGCAAAGGCCCCCGCCTCGAGGCGGGGGCCAGGAAGGAAGGCCTACCAGATGTAGAAGAGCACCACGATGAAGAGCCAAACGGCATCCACCAGGTGCCAGTACATGCTGGCGGCCTCGAGGGTGCCGTGCTGGTGCAGGGTGATCTTGCCCCTAAGGGCCTGTAGGTAGGCCAGGATGAGGCCGAAGCCGCCGATCACCACGTGCAGGCCGTGCAGGCCCACGATGGTGAAGAAGGCCGCGGTCCAGAGGTTCTCCTGCCAGCTGGAGTGCCCGTAGAAGGCCCAGAACTCGTAGGCCTGGAAGAGGAAGAAGAGAACCCCCAGGATGATGGTGATGAGCAGGCCAAAACGGAAGGGGTTGAACCGCCCCCGCCTTAGGTCGTGGTGGGCGAAGTGCACGGTAAAGGAGGAGCTCACCAGGAAGAAGGTGTTGAGGAGGGCCAGCCACAAGGCAGGACGCTCCTCCGGCGGGGTGGCCGCTCCGGTGAGGCGCAGGTACAAGTAGCCGGCGATGAGGATGGCGAAGAGGCCCACCTCGGAGACGATGAACCAGGCCATCCCCATCCAGGCGTTGGACTTACCCGTAAGGGTGTGGTGCTCCACCGGGTGGCTGTACTCGTCCTCCAGGGCCCAGCGCACCAGGCCGTAGGCAAAAAGGGCCAGGAAGAGCCACATCCAGACGTTGGGCACGGGCAGGGCGGCCACGGCCACAAAGAAGGCGAAGAGGGTGGCGGCGGCGTAGAAGGGCCAGAAGGAGCTGTTGGGCAGGTGGATGTGGCTGGGGTCCTCGGGCTTCAGTTCCACCCCCTTCTTGGCCCAGTCGTAAAGGGGCCGCTCGGAGGGGAAGTCCTTGGGCAGGGCCACGTCAAAGTTGTGGGCCTTGGGGGGCGAGGCGGTGAGCCACTCCAGGGTGTAGCCGCCCCAGGGGTTCTCCGGGGCCTTCTCCCCGGAGCGCAGGCTCTTCCACATGGCGTAAAGCCAGACCAACCCACCCAGGCCCAGGATGAAGGCCCCGATGGTGGAGATGAGGTTCAGCTCCGGCCAACCCGCCAGGTCCGCGTTGTAGGTGTAGTAGCGCCGGGGCATGCCCAGGAAGCCCAGGGCGTACTGGGGCAGGAAGGTGACCAGGTAGCCCACCAGGAAAAGCCAGAAGTGGAGCTTACCCAGGCGCTCGTCGTACATGCGGCCCGTCATCTTGGGCCACCAGTAGTAAAGCCCGGCAAAGGCGCCAAAGGCCGAGCCCGCCATGAGGACGTTGTGGAAGTGGGCCACCACGAAGTAGGAGTCGTGGAACTGGTAGTCCAGGGGGGTCATGGAGAGCATGACCCCGGTGATCCCCCCCAGGAGGAAGTTGAAGATAAAGCCCAAGACCCAGTAGAGGGGGGTTTTCATCTGCAGGTGCCCGCCCCAAAGGGTTCCCAGCAGGTTAAAGAGCTTCACCCCTGTGGGCACGGCGATGAGGGCGGTGAAGAAGGCGAAGGCGATCTGGAAGACCGTGGACTCCCCCACGGTGAACATGTGGTGGGCCCAAACCATGGTCCCCAGGACCACGATGCCCATCTGGGCCCAGACCATCTGCTTGTAGCCGAAGAGGGGCTTGCGGGCGAAGGTGGAGGCCACCTCGGCCAGGATGCCCAGGTAGGGCAGGAGCATCACGTAGACCGTGGGGTGGGAGTAGAACCAGAAGAACTGCTGGAAGAGAACAGGATCCCCGCCGATATCGGGGTTGAACCAGGTGAGGCCGATCTTCCGGTCCAGAAGGACGAGGAGCGTGGCGGCGGTGAGGCCCGCCAGGCTGAAAAGGTTGAGGACGCTGGCGGCGAAGACGCTCCAGACGTACATGGGCATCTTCCAGAGGCTCATCCCCTGGGCCCTCAGGTTGTAGATGGTGGCGATGAAGTTGGCGTTACCCAGGAGGCTGGAAAAGCCCAGGAGCAGGATGGCCGCCATGTAGAAGTTCACCCCGCTCCCCGACTGGACAGAGAAGGGGTAGTAGAAGGTCCAGCCCACGCTGGGGGCCCCGCCGGGGAAGAAGAAGCTCATGAGGGCCAGGAGGATGGCCCCCAGGAAGGCCCAGTAGCTGAAGGCGTTGATCCGGGGCAGGGCCACATCCCGGGCCCCCAGCATCAGGGGCACCACGAAGTTACCGAAGCCGGTGAGCCCGGCCTGGATGATAAAGAAGAAGAGCATGGTGGCCCCGTGCAGGGTCAGGACCTGGTTGTACTGCTCCCCAGTGAGGAGCTGGTTGTTGGGCACCGCCAGCTGCGCCCGGATGAGCAGGGAAAAGACCCCCGCAAGCCCAAAGGCGAAAAAGGCGGTGGCGGTGTACATCAGGCCGATCTTCTTGTGGTCCACGGTGGTGAGCAGGTCCCAAAGGACCGCCCACGCGTTGGTTTTGGGTTTGGTGGCGATGGCCATTCCCTATTCCCTCCTTAGAACTTGGGCAGCGCCTTGAAGTCCACGCCCTCTACCTTGAGCCCTTCCAGGTAACGCACCAGCGCCTCCAGGTCCCCCTCGGAAAGCTGGGGGAAGCCCGGCATCTTCACCCCCGGCTTCATGGAGGCCGGGTCCTTGATCCAGGCCTTGAGGTTCTCCGGGGTGTGGTCCACGATCCCCGCCCCCAGGCTCACCCGGTTTCCGGTGAAGGCCAGCTCGGGCCCGATGACTGCCGGGGGCATCTTGCCCTGCACCCCGTGGCAGGCGGCGCAGTTTTGCTGGAAAACTTCCTGCCCCCGGGCGTCGGCCACCGGGGGGGTGTAGGCCTTGGCCGCCTGGACGAAACGGTCAAAGGCCTCCTGGGGGACCACCAGAACCCGGAAGAGCATGCGGGCATGGCTGGGGCCGCAAAGCTCGGCGCAGAAGCCGTAGTAGTTCCCGGGCTTCTCGGCTACAAAACGTATCCGGGTCTTTTGTCCCGGAATGGCGTCCTGCTTGCCCACCAGGCCCGGCACCCAGAAGGAGTGGATCACGTCCTTAGAGGTAACCTCCAGCTCCACGGGAACCCCCGCGGGGAGGATGAGCTCGTTGGAGTTGCGGAAACCCGCTTCCGGGTAGTGGAAATCCCACCAGAACTGGTAGCCGGTAACCTCCACCTTCATGGCCCCGGGGGTGGGCTTGTTGACCAGGATCAGGCTGCGGGCGGTCAGGCCGAAGAGGATGAAGATGATGACGATGGGGATCACGGTCCAGACCACCTCGAGGCGGTCGTTGCCGTGGATCTGGGGCGGTTCGCCTTCTTGGCCGGGCCGGGCTCGGAACTTCCAGGCGATGTAGGCCAAGGCCCCCGCCACCACGCCGAAAATCAGCACGGAAAAGAGCAAGACCCAGACCAGGAGGAAGTTGGTCTCCCGGTTGACGGGAGAAAAGGGGTGGGTGATGGCCACCCGGTGGGCCTCCTGGGCCAGGGCCAGACCTATGAGACTTAGTGCCGCTACGCCTCGTTTCATCCACTCCCTCCCTAAAGCACCCGGTCCACCGCCATGGCCACGAACAAGAGGGCCAGGTAGAGCATGGAGTACTTGTACAGCGAAACCGCCGTTCTCCGTTCGGGCTGGCGGTAGAGGGCAAGGCTCTTGACCAGAAGCAGGGCATTGAGGGCCAGGCTGAAGAAGAGGTAAAGGAGGCCTAGCTCACCCAGCAGCAAGGGCATGAGGGAGATCATGGCGGTGAGCACCGCGTAGAGGGCGATCTGCACCACCGTCACCCGCTCCCCCAGGACCACGGGCAGCATGGGCACCCCCACGGCCTTGTAATCGTCCTGGATCATCAGGGCCAGGGCCCAGAAGTGCACCGGGGTCCAGAAGAAGATGAGGGCAAAGAGGTACCAGGCGAAGAGGCTGAGCTCCCCGGTCACCGCCGCCCAGCCCACCAAGGGGGGGAAGGCCCCCGCGGCCCCGCCGATGACGATGTTCTGCCAGGTGCGCCGTTTCAGGTAAAGGGTGTAGACCAGGACGTACCAGATGAGGCCCATGAGGGCCAGGGTGGCGGCGAGGAGGTTGGCGCCCCACCAGAGGAGGAGGAAGGCCCCAAAGGCCAGGGCGAAGGCAAAGCGCAAGGCGTCCCGGCTGGATATCCTCTGGGTGACCGTGGGGCGCTGGGCCGTGCGGCGCATGCGGGCGTCTATGTCCCGATCCACCACCATGTTGATGGCGTTGGCCGCGCCCGCCATCATGTACCCTCCCAGGGCCACGGCCAAGAACAACCCCGTGCCCGGCCAGCCCTGGGCGGCGATGAACATGGCCAAGAGGGTGGTGAGGAGGAGAAGGCTGATGACCCGAGGCTTGGTAAGGGCCAGGTAGTCCTTCCAGGTGGCCCCGCCCGTGCCCTGGTGGAGCCGGCCTGCCTCGGCGCTCCCCTCCCCCAGCTCTACCCGCCTGGCCCCCCGGGCCAGGGCCGCCGCCGCCAGCAGGAGGAAAAGGAGCCAGACGGCGTAGGCCAAGAGGAGGTGCAGAAGCTGCATCCAGACCGGGGCCTTGAGCCACACGTTCACCAGGCCGGCAAGAAGCTGGATCCCATACAGGTAGGCCAGGCCTTGGGCCAGGCTACGGGTATGGGGAGAAGGACGCAGGTGGGCCACCAAAAAGCCGGCGAAGACCACGTAAAGCCCCACGCTCACCGCGATGAGGGGGTGGAGGACCCGGAGGCGCACCAGGAAGTGCTCCCCCGGGGTCAGGGAGCGCTCCAGGGCCTCGAGGGTATTCCGAACGGGGAAGAGGAGGTCCCCCAGGGCGGTGACCGCCCCGCTCATGCCCAGGAAAAGGAGGGCCAGGAAGCCCAGAAGGAGGGCCCAGGCCACCGCCCCCTGGCCCCGTAGGCGCAAGGGGGCTCCCCCGGAAGCCCACCAGGCGGCCAGGGCCAGGGCCGCCAGGAGGAAGTAGGTGTTGGCCAGGTGCACCATCTGCACCACGGCCCGCTCCGGGGTCACGTTGTCGGCCACCCAACCGAAGAGGACCAAGGAGGCCCCCACCAGGCTCTCCGTGACCATGAAGAGGAAGGCGAGCCCCGCTCCCAGGCGCACGGGGTGCCCCTTGGGGTAAAGGCGCAGGGCCAGGAGGAAAAGCCCGAGGACGGAGAGGAAGGCCAGGCCGGAGGTGGCCCGGTGGGTGAACTCAATGAGGGTTTCCACCTGGGGACTCCGGGGGATGATCTCCCCGTTGCAGGTGGGCCAGTGGGAACCACACCCCGCCCCCGAACCCGTGGCCCGCACGTACGCGCCCCAGAGGGCCACCAGGACGTTCCACCCCAAGACTCCCCAGGCGTAGCGGCTAAACCAGGCTTGGCTCATAGGAAACCCGTCCCCCAGACGGTAGCGCTTACCATTCTGCCAGAAGGCTTCGTCCGGAGGTGAAGTACATTTGTCCCTGCCATCTTCGCCAGGTAGGAGCCTAATACCCCCACACCCTACTTGGCAAGGGGGCTGGGCTACAGGCCCAGCCCCCGAAGGGCCTAATCCGCCCGGGGCCCGGCCAGGCGCACCGCCTCCCCTACCCCGTCGGCATACTTCTGGAAGTTTTCCTGGAAGAGGTGGGCAAGCTTGCGGGCCTGGCGGTCGTAGGCCTCGGGGTCGGCCCAGGTTCCCCGGGGGTCCAGGAGCTCCTTGGGCACGCCTGGAACCTCCAGGGGCACCTCAAAGCCGAAGACGGGGTCCTGGCGGTAGGGAACGCCCTCGAGGGCCCCGGAAAGGGCTGCCTGGAGGAGGGTCCGGGTCAGGGGCAAGGGGAAGCGCCGGCCCACCCCATAGGGTCCCCCGGTCCAGCCCGTGTTCACCAGGTAAACCCGGGGGGCATGGCGGGCGATCTTCTCCCCCAGCATGCGGGCATACACCCCGGGGTGCATGGGCAAGAAGGGCGCCCCAAAGCAGGCGGAGAAGGTGGCCTTGGGCTCGGTAACCCCCCGCTCCGTCCCCGCCACCCGGGCGGTGTAGCCGGAGAGGAAGTAGTACATGGCCTGCTCGGGGGAGAGGCGGGCGATGGGGGGCAGAACCCCGTAGGCATCGGCGGAAAGGAAGAAGATGGCCCTGGGATGGCCAGCCATCCCCGACTCCACCACGTTGTCCAGGTGGGCGATGGGGTAGGAGGCCCGGGTGTTCTCGGTCTTGCTGTCGTCGTCCCACTCCACCCGGCGGCTTTCCGGGTTGACCACCACGTTCTCCAGGATGGCCTCAAACTGGTTGGAGGCCCGGTAGATGAGGGGCTCGTGCTCCTCGGAGAGGCGGATGACCTTGGCGTAGCACCCGCCCTCAAAGTTGAACACCCCCTCCTCGCTCCAGCCGTGCTCGTCGTCGCCGATCAGGGGGCGCAAGGGGTCGGTGGAGAGGGTGGTCTTCCCCGTGCCCGAGAGGCCGAAGAAAAGGGCCACATCCCCGTCCTGCCCCACGTTGGCCGAGGCGTGCATGGGGAAGACCCCCCGCTTGGGCATCAGGTAGTTCATCACGGTGAAGATGCTCTTCTTGATCTCCCCCGCGTACTTGGTGCCCACGATGAGGACCAGCCTACGGGCAAAGCTGATGCCCACAAAGGCCTCGCTGCGGGTGCCGTCCCGCTCCGGGTCGGCCAGGAAGTAGGGGGCGTGGACCACGGTGAAGCCCGGGGTGAAGCGCTCCGCCTCGTCGTCCTCAGGAAAGCGGCGGGGCAGGATGAACATGTTGCGGGCAAAGAGGGCGTGCCAGGGGCTTTCCGTCACCACCCGCACCCCCAGGCGGTAGCGCTTGTCTGCCCCGGCGTAGAGGTCTTGCACGTAGAGGTCGCGCTCCGCCAGGTAGGCCACCACCCGCCCGTAGAGGGCCTGGAAGGCCTCGGGGGCAAAGGGCTGGTTCACCTCCCCCCACCAGATCTCCCCCTCCACCTCGGGCTCCCGCACCACGAACTTGTCCTTGGGGCTTCTGCCCGTGTAGGGGGTGGTGTCCACCACCAAGGGCCCCTTATGGGCCAGAAAACCCTCGCCCCGGGCCAGGGTATGCTCCACCAAGACGGGGGAGACGGTGTTCCAAAACACCTGCTTCTGGGGGTGTAGGCCGAGATAGCTCAGGCGGTCCATACGGGCCTCCTCTCGTCCAGGGTATCACAAGGGGATTTCCACGCTTCCACCCCCTACCCTTCCCCGTATCCTGGCCGGCCCAGGAGGGCAAAGGTGAGGCGCTTGCCCAGCTCCACCCCGGGCTGGTCAAAGGCGTTCACCCCCCAAAGCTCCCCCAGAAGGGCGGTCTGCCACATGAGGTGCTGCAGGAGCCAGCCCACGGCGTAGGGGGAAACCTCGGGGAGGTAAAGGGTGTACACCTTCTGCCCGGCCTCGGCCAGGGCACGGTAGGTGGCCTCGGCCTCGGCGGAAAGGAGGGTGAAAAGCCCCTTGCCAAAGAGGTAGCCCGCTTCCCCCTCCAGGCCCTCCGCTGGGGGAAGGGGGAGGTCTTCCGTGGGCCTTTCGGGCACCACCAGGGTGAGGAGCTTGTCCAGGGGGCCTTCGCGGAAAAGCTGCACCTGGGCGTGCTGGTCCTGGGGTCCCAGGGCGGGTACGGCGGTGGTCCCCACGGGCCGCCCTTCCCGGTCGCGCTTGCCCAGGGACTCGTCGTGGAGCTGGACAAACCAGGCAGGGAGGTGCTTTAGCCTTTCGGAGTAGACCATGAAGACGGCAATGGGCAGGTGGCGGTGGAGGTGGTGGAGGAGGGCGGTCTGGAGGGGGAGGCTTTCCCCTAGGGGAGCCAGGGCGTTGGCGTTGGCCTGCCGGGCCCCCATGAGGAGGGCGTCCAGGTCGGCGTCCGCGAAGGCCAGGGGCAGGAGGCCCACCGGGGAGAGGACGGAGAACCTTCCCCCCACGCCCTCGGGGATGGGGAAGGCGGCCAGGCCCTCCCGCTCGGCCAGGGCCCGCAACGCGCCCCGCTTGGGGTCGGTGGTGAGGACCAGGTGCCGCCGCCAGCCCTCCCCCAGGTGCCCCTTCAGCCAGTTCAAGAAGACCAGGAGGGCGGCCAGGGTTTCCGCGGTAGCCCCCGATTTGGAAATTGCGTTCACCAGGGTCTTCCTGGGGTCTAGGGTGCGGAGGAGCCTGAGGACGGGCTCGGGCTCCACGTGGTCCACGTAGTGGAAGCGCACCCTTCCCCCGTTGAAGGCGGCCTCCAGGGCCTTGGGCCCCAGGGCACTCCCCCCGATGCCCAGGAGGACGTAGTCCTCCACCCAGGGGTTTTCCTCACGGAAGCGGCGGATCCGCCTCAGGGTTTCCGTGTCCTCGGGAAGGTCCAGCCAACCCAGCATGGCGCCGGGGTCCTTTCGGCGGGAGAGGAGGGCCTCCCGGGCGGCGAGGAGGATCCCCTCGTGGGCCTTTAGGGCCTGGGGAAAGTCCGGGAGGAAGCGGGTATCCAGCCGGAGCATGCCCCCATGTTACCCCCGGCCAGGGTAGGCTAGGGGTATGGGCTACGTGCCCGCGCCCACGCCCCAGTATGGCCTCGAGGAGGGCCCGGTCCTCCTCAAGGACGGGCGCACCGCCCTCCTGAGGCGGGCAGGCCCCAAGGATCTGGCCCTCTTTGTGGCCTTTCTGAAGCGGCTTTCCCCCGAGTCCTTGCGCATGCGCTTCTTTTCCCCCATCTCCCCGGAGAAGGCGGCGGAACTCCTCCTTTCCGCCAAGCCCGAGGAGGAGAAGGTGACCCTGATCGTCCTGGCCGGGGATCCCCCGAGGATCGTGGCCACGGGGGAGTACGTGCGGGTCAAGGGGGAGGACACGGCGGAGGTGGCCTTCCTGGTGGACGACGCCTACCAGGGCAAGGGCCTGGGCACCTTGCTCCTGGAGCGCCTGGCCCTCATCGCCGCCAAAAGGGGGGTGCGCCGCTTCCAGGCCTTCACCCTGGCGGAAAACCGGCAGATGCTGGGCGTCTTCATGGAAAGCGGCTTTGAGGTGAGGGCCCACCGGGAAGGGGGGGAGGTGGAGGTGGAGTTTGAGATCCTTCTGGAGGAAAAGGCCGCCGAGCGCTTTGAGTGGCGGGAGAAGGTTTCCACCATCGCCAGCCTCCACCCCTTCTTCTTCCCCCGGGGGGTAGCGGTGGTGGGGGCAAGCCGCGATCCGGAGAGCATTGGGTACCGGGTGCTGGAGAACCTCATCTTTGGCCGCTTCCAAGGGCCGGTCTACCCGGTGAACGAGGCCATCGGCCAGGAGGGGGGTACGGTGGGCCCCCTCCTGGCCTACCCCAGCGTGGAGAGCATCCCCGGGCCCGTGGACCTGGCGGTGATCGCCGTGCCCAAGGAAAGGGTCCTGGGGGCCCTCGAGGCCTGTGGCCGGCGGGGGGTGCGGGGGGCCATCGTCCTCACCACCGGCTTCAGCCCCCAGGAGGCCAAGGCCCTGGCGGACAGGGCCCGCCGCTTCGGCATGCGCCTTCTGGGCCCGGGCTCCTTGGGTCTGGTCCACACCCATCCCGAGGCCCGCCTGGCCGCCGGCCTGGCCCCCCTGCCCAAGCCCGGCCCCTTGGCCATCTCCAGCCAGTCCGGCACCCTGGGGCGGGCGGTGATGGCCTACGCCGAAGGGATGGGCCTGGGCATCGCCTCCTTCGTCTCCTTGGGGGCCAAGGCCGACCTCTCCTCCAACGACCTCCTGCAGTTTTGGGAGGAGGACGAGCGCACCGGGGTGATCCTCCTCTACCTGGAGGGCTTCGGCAACCCCCGCCGCTTCTCCCGCCTGGCGCGGCGCATCGGCAAGCGGAAGCCCATCCTGGCCGTCCACCCCTCCCGCGACCCCCTGGTGCGGGCCCTCTTCGCCCAGGCCGGGGTGATCCGGGCCAACGACCTGGAGGAGGCCTTTGACGTGGCCGCCCTCCTCTCCCTGGGCCGCTTGCCGGAGAACCCCCGGGTGCGCCTCATCTCCAACGCCTCCGGTCCCTCCAACCTGGCCCTGGAGGCCCTGCAGGAAGGGGGGCTTGCGGTGGAGCACGTGGACCTGGGCTCCACCGCCCGGGCCGAGGATTTCGCCCACGCCCTAAAAGAGGCCATGGCAAGCGAGGCGGGAAGCGTTTTCCTCCTCTTCGTGCCCATGGGCTTCGCCAGCGAGGAGGAGTTCCTGGGGTTGGTGGAGCGGGCAGAAGGGGAGAAGCTCCTCCTGGCCT
Source organism: Thermus sp. CCB_US3_UF1 (assembly GCF_000236585.1). Taxonomy (NCBI): domain Bacteria; kingdom Thermotogati; phylum Deinococcota; class Deinococci; order Thermales; family Thermaceae; genus Thermus; species Thermus sp. CCB_US3_UF1. Next base: position 45,589 of record NC_017278.1, on the reverse strand, counting down.
GCGCCATGGGCTCCCCCGGGGTGCGGGCCCGGGTTTTGGGCAAGGCCGCCCTCTACCGCTTCCCCGAGTCCGCGGCCATCGCCCTGGCCCGGGCCTGGGCCTACCGGGTGTGGCGGGAAGAGCCCTTGCGCTTCCCTGACTTCCCCGACCTCCGCTTGGAAGAGGCCCGGAAACTCCTAGAGGGGAAGAAACACCTGGGCCTCGAGGAGGCCAAGGCCCTTCTCCAGGCCTTTGGCCTTCCCTTGGACGGGGAGGAAGGGGGGCTTACCCTCCGGCTCAAGGCGGAACCCCACCCCCTTTTCGGCCCCGTCCTCACCCTCCTCCTCCCCACCCCCTTAGGGGACCAGGTGCTGGGGCAACGGCTCTCCCCCCTCACGGAGGGGGATGCCAAGGAGCTCCTGGCCCCCCTGGCGGGAAAGGTGGAGCCCGGACCCTACCAGGAGATCCTCCTCCGCCTCTCCCGCCTCCTGGAGGAGCTTCCCCAGGTGGAGGGCCTTGCCTTGGAGCTGCAAGGCCCCAAGGTAGCCGGCCTCGAGGTGCGCCTCCATGCGGATCCAAAGCCCCGCTAACCCCAAGGTGAAGGCCCTGGCCGCCCTCAAGGAAAGGCGGGAGCGGGAGCGGGCGGGCCTCTTCCTGGTGGAGGGAAGGCGGGAGGTGGCCCGGGCCCTGGGGGCTGGCCTGGAGCTATATACCCTCCTCCTCGGCCCCAAGGCCCTGCCGGAAGACCGCCTCCTGGCAGGCCCTGCCCCCGTCCTGGAGCTTTCCCAGGAGGCCATGGAACGGGTCTCCCTGCGGGAAAACCCCCCGCCCCTCATCGGGGTCTTCCGCCTACCCCAAGGGCGCCCCCTCCCCCCTCTGCCGGAAGCCCCCCTGGTCCTGGTCCTCCTGGGGGTGGAGAAGCCCGGAAACCTGGGGGCCATCCTGCGGAGCGCCGAGGCCGCCGGGGCGGACCTGGTCCTGGTGGCGGAGGGGGTGGACCTGTACAGCCCCCAGGTGATCCGCAACTCCACGGGGGCGGTCTTCTCCCTGCCCGTCCTCCCCCTGTCCGAGGGGGAGGCCGACCGCTTCCTGGAGGAGCGGGGGCTTTTCCGGGTGGCGGCCACCCCCAGAGGGGAGAAGACCCTCTGGGAGGAGGACTACCGCCAGGGGGTGGCCTTTCTCCTGGGGGCCGAGGACCAGGGGCTGCCCCCAGCCTGGCTGGAGCGGGCCCAGGCCCGGGTGAGGATCCCCATGCGGGGCCGGGCGGACAGCCTCAACGTTTCCGTGAGCGCCGCCCTCCTCCTCTACGAGGCCCTGCGGCAACGGCTTGGGGTAGGGTAAAACCCCCCACGCTCCTCCCCAGGAGGCAGGGATAGCTTGAGGCAGGAGGTAACCATGGGAAAACTCTTGATGCTGGCGCTCGTCTTGGCGGTTTGGCGTGCGGCAATCCCCCTAGGGGTCCACGGCCCTGGACCCTGGCCCCAGGGTTGCGGCATGGACGTCAAGGATTGCCCCTACATGCCCCTTTAGGCCAGGGGTGGGGAGGCTAGGTCTGCCCAGGTGGCCCTTTCCCTGGTTGAGCTTCTTTTTGGCAGCTGTTCTGCTTTGGGCTGCCCTACCCAGGGGTGGGCTGGCCCTGGCCTTGGGGGTGGGCCTGATCCCCCTCACCCGGATCCTTTACCCCCAGGGGTTCTTGTGGTTCGCCCCCCTTCCCGGCCTTCTCCATGCCCTCTATGCCCCCTTCCCCCTATGGCTTGCGGACTGGGCCGCCACCTCGGCCTCCCTCCTTCTCCTGGGCCTTTTCTTGGCGGCCCAAGGCCGGCCTCTGGCTAGCCTCTTCCTCCTGCCTCCTGCGCTGGACTTGGGGCCGTGGGGGCTTTTTCTCCTCGGCCTCCTGCATGGGGTAAACCTGCTGGAAGGAGCCCTCTCGCAGGGCCGGGAAGGGAGGGTAGCCCTGGCCTTGCCTCCGAGGGCCCTTTTGCTCCCCCTCCTCTTAGGCCTGGGGATGGCCGGCCTGGCCTACCTGCCCTTTCCAGCCTCGAGCCTCCCCCTCCCCCACCTGAGCCCTTTCGGCCCAGCGGAGGCCCTGGGGGGAGGAATGGAGCCAGGGGAAAGCGCGGTCTACCAAACCCCTGAGGGGGGTTTCCCGGCTTGGGTGGGCTTCCTCAACCGGGCCCTGGGGTATGCCCTGCCCTTGGCCTTGGCCCTTCTCCTCTTTTCCCTTTGGCCCCTTGCGGGTCGGGGAGAAAGGCTTCCCTACCGGGGAGGCCACCTTCTTCCACTCCTGATGGCCCTTTTGGCCTTTGCCCTCTTCCTTCTCTACCTGGGTACCCTGGGGGGTGGGGAAGGCAGGGAGGCGGGAACCCCTCCCGCAAGCCTTTGGGCCCCTGGGGAAGGCCCAAGACCGGAGGCCATACCCGGGCCTAGGCGGCTGGGGGAGGTGGGGGTGGCCTTGGCGGGGTTTTCCGCCCTCCTCACCCTGGCCTTCTTCTCCCTCCTCCTGCTTGCCGTCTGGCGCCGCTCTCGGGGGGAAGGGGAAGTCCGGGCAGGGGCAAGGACAGCCCCTCGAGGCCAAGCCCTGGGGGAAACCCTTCCCGAGGACCGGGTGCGGAGGGCCTACCTGAAGGCTTTGCGGGCCCTTGGAGCCCAGGGCTGGCCCCGCCAGGCCTGGGAGGGCCCCTTGGAGTACGGGGAGCGGGTCGCCCGCTCCTTCCCCGAGGTGAGGGCATCCCTTTTCGCCCTCACCCGGCTTTACCTTCCCGTGCGCTATGGGGGAGGGGCAGGGGAAGGGGCAGCCGAGCAGGCGGAAGGGATCTTGGAAAGTATCCTCAAGTTATGTTCTATCCGCGCATCCAGCAGGCCCTAGAGGGGCGGGTTTTCCTGCCAGAGGAGACCCTAAAGTTGGCCCTGGCCACCCTACTCTCCGGGGGGCACCTCCTCCTGGAGGACGTACCGGGGACAGGGAAGACCACTTTCGCCAAGGCCCTAGCCCGGGCGCTAGGGCTCCGCTTTGGGCGCATCCAGATGACCCCCGACCTCCTGCCCCAGGACCTCACAGGGGTGTACTTCTACCGGGAAGGGGAGTTTCTCTGGCAGCCCGGGCCCCTTTTTGCCCAGGTCCTCCTGGTGGACGAGCTGAACCGGGCCACCCCCCGCACCCAGTCCGCCCTCCTCGAGGCCATGGGGGAAGGGCAGGTTACCCTCGAGGGGAAGACCCACCCCCTGCCCGAGCCTTTTTTTGTTCTGGCTACCCAGAACCCGGTGGAGGAGGAGGGCACCTACCCTCTGCCCGTGGCCCAGCGGGATCGCTTCGCCGCCCGGCTTTCCCTGGGCTACCCCGACGAAAGGGCCCTGCTCCAGGCCCTGCGGGAACGGGACCCCCTAGAGGGCCTAAAGGCCGTCACCGGGGCGGAGGAGGTCCTGGCCCTGCGGCAACAAGTGCGCCGGGTACGGATGGAGGAAGAGCTACTAGACTACCTCCTCTCCCTCTCCGCCTGGCTGCGGGGCCGGGAAGAGGTGCGGCTTGGACCCTCCCCACGGGCGCTTTTGCAGGTGGAGCGCCTGGCCCAGGCCCTGGCTCTTCTGGAGGAAAGGCCCTTCGCCATCCCCGAGGACGTGAAACGGGCCTTTCTGGCCGCTATCCCCCACCGCCTCCTCCTCAGGCTGGAGGCCGAGCTTTCCGGGGCCCGCCCTGAGGGTCTGGTGCAGGAGGCCCTGGCGACCATTCCCGCCCCGGTGGAAAGGGTCTAGGCGTGGAAGGGTTCCTGGCCCTTCTCCTCCTCCTCGCCCTGGGATGGGCCCCCCGCTGGCTAAGGGTCCGGGCCTGCCTCCAGGGCCTCCCCCCGGGCTTTCCCGGCCAAGGGGGGATGGGGGAGGTTGTGGCGGAGCTCTTCGCGCCCCTGCCGGTTCTCTTCCGCCTGGAAAGCCTGCCTTCGGGTCCCTTGGGCCTACCGGCCCAGGCCCTGGTCGGGGTAGCCTGGGGCCGGACCCGGCTTCACCTCCCCCTCCCCTACCGCTACCGGCGGCGGGGAGAGCACCCCGTGCGCCTCACCCTCCGGGTGTGGAGCGCCCTGGGGATTGGGGAGCACACCCTCTCCCTGGAGGCGGGGCAGGCCGTGGTCTACCCCTCCTTGAGGCCCCTGCCGCCTTTCCGCCTTGCCCCCAGCTTCTTCCTGGAAGGGGGGCCTGCCCCCTTCGGCCTCCCAGACCCCCTCGAGGCCCATAGCCTCCGCCCCTATCGCCCCGGAGACCCCCTGCGCCTCCTAGCCCGCAAGGCCAGTCTCCGCCATGGGGAGCCTTGGGTACGGGAGGCGGAAAAACGCCTCCAGGGGGGCCTCTTCCTCCACTTGGACACCCAAAGCCTCCACCCCAGCTACCCCGACCACGCCGCCAGCCTGGCCGCCTGGCTCCTGCTGGAGGCAGAGCGGCGGGGGGAGCGCTACGGGCTCTCGGCAGGGGAGGTCCTACCCCTGGGCAGGGGAAGAGGCCATCTGGAAAGGGCCCTCACCCTCCTCGCCCGGCTAAAGCCCACCCCGGGACCGGCCCTGCCTCCCCCTGCTCCCCCGGGAAGCACCTACCTCCTGGTTAGCCAAGTGGCGGAGGAGGCCTTCCTGGAAGCGGCCCTCCGCGGAAGCGCCCGGGCCCGGCAGGGGGTTTTGCTCCTCCTGCCCGAGGGGTACTTCCTCTACCCTGGGGAACGGGGCCGCCCCGCTTTTGGCAAGACCCCGGGGCTGGAGCGGGCCCTAAGGGCCCGGGCCCTTCTGGCGGCCCGTGGCCTAGCCCTCAGGGTGGTGCGGGGGTACGAGATCCCGGCCTTACATATCCCCCCTCAACCCCCTTGACAAAGAGCCCGGGGGGGAAAATAATAAGCCTCGGTTTGACACTCTCGCCCTTTGAGCGTCAAAGGAGGGAGTGCTATGGCTGCGGAGGTGAAGACCGTGATCAAGCCCCTAGGCGACCGCGTGGTGGTGAAGCGGATTGAGGAGGAACCCAAGACCAAGGGCGGCATCGTGCTCCCCGACACCGCCAAGGAGAAGCCCCAGAAGGGCAAGGTGATCGCGGTGGGCTCGGGCCGCATCCTGGAGAACGGGCAGAAGGTGCCCCTCGAGGTCAAGGAGGGGGACATCGTGGTCTTCGCCAAGTACGGCGGCACCGAGATTGAGATCGACGGCGAGGAGTACGTGATCCTCTCCGAGCGCGACCTGCTGGCGGTTCTGAGCTAAGAGTCTGAGCTAGGAGGTGGAAGATGGCCAAGATCCTGGTATTTGACGAGGCAGCCCGCCGGGCTTTGGAGCGCGGCGTCAACGCGGTGGCCGATGCGGTGAAGGTGACCCTTGGCCCCCGGGGCCGGAACGTGGTCCTGGAGAAGAAGTTCGGCTCCCCCACCATCACCAAGGACGGGGTGACGGTGGCCAAGGAGATTGAGCTGGAGAACCACCTGGAGAACATCGGGGCCCAGCTCCTCAAGGAGGTGGCCTCCAAGACCAACGACGTGGCCGGCGACGGCACCACCACCGCCACCGTCTTGGCCCAGGCCATCGTGCGGGAGGGCCTGAAGAACGTGGCCGCCGGGGCCAACCCCCTGGCCCTCAAGCGGGGCATTGAGAAGGCGGTGGAGGCCGCGGTGGAGAAGATCCGCTCCCTGGCCATCCCCGTGGAGGACCGCAAGGCCATTGAGGAGGTGGCCACCATCTCCGCCAACGACCCCGACGTCGGCAAGCTGATCGCCGACGCCATGGAGAAGGTGGGGAAGGAGGGGATCATCACCGTTGAGGAGTCCAAGAGCCTGGAGACCGAGCTGAAGTTCGTGGAGGGGTACCAGTTTGACAAGGGGTACATCTCCCCCTACTTCATCACCAGCCCCGACACCATGGAGGCCGTCCTGGAGGACGCCTTCATCCTCATCGTGGAGAAGAAGGTCTCCAACGTGCGCGAACTCCTCCCGGTGCTGGAGCAGGTGGCCCAGACCGGCAAGCCCCTCCTCCTGATCGCTGAGGACGTGGAGGGCGAGGCCCTGGCCACCCTGGTGGTGAACAAGCTCCGGGGCACCCTGAACGTGGCCGCGGTGAAGGCCCCCGGCTTCGGTGACCGCCGCAAGGAGATGCTCAAGGACATCGCCGCGGTGACGGGCGGCACCGTGATCTCCGAGGAGCTCGGCTTCAAGCTGGAGAACGCCACCCTCTCCATGCTGGGCCGGGCCGAGCGGGTGCGCATCACCAAGGACGAAACCACCATCGTGGGCGGCAAGGGCAAGAAGGAGGACATCGAGGCCCGCATCAACGCCATCAAGAAGGAGCTGGAGACCACCGACAGCGAGTACGCCAAGGAGAAGCTCCAGGAGCGCCTGGCCAAGCTGGCGGGGGGCGTGGCCGTGATCCGGGTGGGTGCGGCCACCGAGACCGAGCTCAAGGAGAAGAAGCACCGCTTTGAGGACGCCCTCTCCGCTACCCGGGCCGCGGTGGAGGAGGGGATCGTGCCTGGCGGCGGCGTGACCCTCCTGCGGGCCATCAGCGCCGTGGACGAGCTTCTGAAGAAGCTGGAGGGGGATGAGGCCACCGGGGCCAAGATCGTGCGCCGGGCCCTGGAGGAGCCCGCCCGCCAGATCGCCGAGAACGCCGGCTACGAGGGCTCCGTGGTGGTGCAGCGGATCCTCGCCGAGACCCAGAACCTCCGCCTGGGCTTCAACGCCGCCACCGGGGAGTACGTGGACATGGTGGAGGCGGGCATCGTGGACCCCGCCAAGGTGACCCGCTCCGCCCTGCAGAACGCCGCCTCCATCGGTGCCCTCATCCTCACCACCGAGGCGGTGGTGGCGGAGAAGCCCGAGAAGAAGGAGTCCACCCCCGCGCCCGCTAGCAGCGGGGACATGGACTTCTAAAGGCTAAGGGCTAGCAAGGCCGGGCCTTCTGGCCCGGCCTTTTGGCCTAGAAGGGGACCGCCTCCTCCTTGCTGCCGTTTCCCCCGTTCCCCTGGAGGAAGACCTCCCGGTCGGGCACCAGGTAGGCGCGGAAGCCCTCGGCCTCCAAGGCCCTAAGGGCCTCTTCCGAGGCCCGGACCTCCTTCAGGGCGAAAAGGGCCTCGCCGAAGGGCCCCTGCACCCGCACGTAGAAGGGATAGGGGCCTGGATGCTCGTCCAGGAGGCTTTTGAGAAGGGTTACCCCCTTCTCGTCCAAAAGGGCGTGGTCCGCCTCCACCTCCAGGGCCTTGGGGGCTTCGGCCACCTCCTCGTAGGTCCAGACCGCCTGGGCCATCACCCGCACCCCCCCTTCCTCCCGCTCCACCTCGGCCAGGACCAAGAGGGGGGTGTCCTCCTTGAGCTTGGGGGAAACCCCCTCGTAGGCCCGGCCAAAGGCCACCGCCTCCAGGGCCCCCGTCTCGTCGGAGAGGACGAAGCGGGCCATCATCCCCCCGCTCTTGGTGGGCTTGCGCACCACCTCCTCCACCATGCCTGCCAGGAGGACCCGGGCCCGGGGAGGGAGGTCGTGGGCGAAGTGGGGGAGGTCCTCGAGGGCGCAGCTGGCCACCTCCCGCAGGCCGGGGTAGCGGAGGACAGGGTGGCCGGAAACGTAGATGCCGAGGGCCTCCTTCTCGTAGCGCAGCCGGGTGATCTCGTCCAGGGGCGAAGCCTCCGCCAAGGGAGGCTCTTCCACCTCAGCGAAGAGGCCCATCATCCCCGAGCGGGCCCGCTCCCGGCTCTCCGCCGCCCAGCGGAGGAGGGGTTCCAAGGAGGCCAGAAGCCGGGCCCGGTCCCCAAAGGCGTCAAAGGCCCCCGCCTTGACCAGGGACTCCAGGGTGCGCTTGTTCACCACCTTCTCGTCCAGGCGCTTGAGGAAGTCCCCCAGGCTCCTATAGGGCCCCCCCCGCTCCCGCTCCTGGAGGATGGCCGAGGCCGCCCCCTCGCCCACGTTCTTCACCGCCGAGAGGCCGAAGAGGATCTCCCCGCCCACCACCTTGAAGTCAAAGCCCGAGCGGTTGATGTCGGGGGGAAGGACGGGGATGCCCAAGGAGCGGGCATCCCGGATGTACTCCGCCACCTTGTCCGAATCGTGGCGCTCCACGCTGAGGAGGGCGGCCATGTACTCCACGGGGTAGTGGGCCTTCACGTAGGCGGTCTGGTAGGCGAGGAGGCTGTAGGCGGCGGCGTGGCTCTTGTTGAAGCCGTAGTTGGCAAAGGCCTCCAGCATGTCAAAGAGGCGGTGGGCCTCCTCCTCGGGGATGCCCCGCTCCTTGGCCCCGCGCACGAAGCGCTCCCGGTGGCGCTGCATCTCCTCCAGCTTCTTCTTCCCCATGGCCCGGCGCAGGAGGTCGGCCTCCCCCAGGGAGTACCCCGCCACCGCCGAGGCGATCTGCATGATCTGCTCCTGGTACACGGGGATGCCGTAGGTCTCCTCCAGGATGGGCCTCAGGTAGCGTTCCGCGTGGGGAAACTCCGGGTAGGCCACGGGTTCTTGGCCGTGGTGGCGGCGGATGTAGGTGGGGATGTGCTCCATGGGCCCCGGGCGGTAGAGGGAGACCAGGGCGATGATGTCCTCCAGGCGCCGGGGCTTCAGGCCCCGCACCGTGGAGGTCATCCCCCCGGACTCCAGCTGGAAGACCCCCTTGGTCTCCCCCCGGGAAAGGAGGTCAAAGGTCTTGGGGTCGTCCAGGGGGATGCGGTCGTAGTCCAGCTCCACCCCCCGGGACTCCTTCAGGATGCGCTTGGCCTCGTCCAGGAAGGTAAGGGTGCGCAGGCCCAGGAAGTCCATCTTCAAAAGGCCCAGGGCCTCCACCGCCCCCATGTCGTACTGGGTCACGGGGCGGCCCTCCTGGTCCCGCATGAGGGGGACCAGGTCCGTGAGGGGTTCCTGGGCGATCACCACCCCGGCGGCGTGGACCGAAGCGTGGCGGTTCAGGCCCTCCAGGCGCATGGCCACCTCGAGGACCTCCCGCACCTTGGGGTCTTTTTCCATCTCCGCCCGGAGCTCGGGCACCACCTGGATGGCCTCGGCCAAGGGCTTGGGCTTGCCGAACTGCACGGGGATCAGCTTGGCCAGCTCCTCCGCCTTCTTATGGGGGATGCCGTAGACCCGGGCCACGTCCTTCAGGGCCGCCTTGGAGGCCAGGCTGCCGAAGGTACCGATCTGGGCCACCCGGTCGGCCCCGTAGCGCCTGCGCACGTACTCGATCACCCGGTCCCGCTCCCGGTCGGAGAAGTCGGTGTCGATGTCGGGCATGGAGACCCGCTCGGGGTTGAGGAAGCGCTCAAAGAGGAGGCCGAAACGCAAGGGGTCAATGTTGGTGATCCCCACGGCGTAGGCCACCAGGCTCCCCGCCGCCGAACCCCGGCCTGGGCCCACGGAGATGCCGTTCTGCCTGGCCCAGTTGATGTAGTCCTGAACGATGAGAAAGTAGCCGGGAAAGCCCATGCGCTCAATGACGGAAAGCTCGTAAAGGGCCCGGTGGAGGATGGCCTCCGCCGTCCACTCCCCCACCCCCTCCAAGGGCGGAAGGCCCGAAAGGAAGGCCTCCCAGGCCCCCTCCTCCACCTGGGCCAGGGCTTGGGCCAAGGCCACCCCGTCCCCATGGGGAGGGAGCTTGCCCAGGCGGCGGAAGACCTCCCGGTAAAACCCCTCGGTGATCCGGTCGGGGTAGCGGCGCAAAAGGCCCAAAAAGGTGAGCTCCCGCAGGTACTGGGCCTCGGTCCGCCCCTCGGGGAGGGGGAAACGGGGGATGCGGTAGACCATCCTGTCCCCGATGGGGAGGTCCACCTGGCACATGCGGGCGATGACCACAGTGTTGTCAAAGGGCTCATCCCCCCACTCGGCCTCAGGAAATGCGGCCCGCATCTCCTCCGGGGTCTTGACGTAGAACTCGTCGCAGGGGAAGCGCCAGCGCTCGGGGTCGTCCAGGGTGGTCTTGGACTGGACGGCCAGGAGGACCTCGTGGGCCCGGGCGTCCTCCTTGCGCACATAGTGGCCGTCGTTGGTGGCCACCATCCCCAGGCCGTACTTGCGGGCAAACTCCTTGAGGACGGCGTTCACCTTCTGCTGCTCGGGGAGGCCGTGGTTCTGGAGCTCAAGGAAGAAGCGGTCGCCGAAGATGGACAGGTACTCCTGAAGCCGGGCCTCGGCCAGGTCCAGGCGGTCTTGCAGGATGAACTGGGGGATCTCCGCCCCCAGGCACCCGGAGAGGGCGATGAGCCCCTCGGCGTGCTCCCTCAGGATCTCCCGATCAATGCGGGGCTTCTCGTAAAAGCCCTCCAGGTAGGCCCGGCTGGCCAGGCGCACCAGGTTCTGGTAGCCCCGGAAGTCCTTGGCCAGGAGGGTAAGGTGGAAGTAGCCCCCGTCCAGGCCCTTGCCCCGCTTACGGTCAAAGCGGCTTTCCGCCGCCACGTAGGCCTCGTAGCCCAGGATGGGCTTCACCCCCATGGCCGTGGCCTTTTTGTAGAACTCTATGGCCCCGAAGAGGTTGCCGTGATCGGTGATGGCCAGGGCCGGCTCCTCGGGGGAGACCTCCTTCACCCACTTGAGGAGATCGGTGAGCTTGGCCGCCCCGTCCAGAAGGGAGTACTGGGTGTGCTGGTGCAGGTGGGCGAACTTGAGCCTCGAGGCCATACCCCTCCAGTCTACGGTTGACGGGGCCCCCCGGCCGGGGCAAAGTGGGGGCGGGATGACCCTGGGCGAGCTGCGCGAAGAGGTCTGGAACGCCCTAGCCCGCCACGGCCTGGCCCTCCACCCCACCCCGCCCCACGGCCACCACCCCAACTTCCTGGGGGGAAGGCGGGCGGCGGAAAGGCTTTTGGCCACCCCAGAGTTCCTGGGGGCAAGGCTCCTCCTGGTGGGGATGGACGCCGTGCTCAAGCCCTTGCGGGAGGAGGCCTTGAGGCGGGGCAAGGCCCTCCTCCTCCCCCACCCCGACCGCCCAGGGGAGTTTCTCCTCCTTAAGGACCTGGACCCCAGGCGGCTCAAGCGGGTGCGGGAGGCCTACCGCTTCGGGGTGAAGGCCCCCCTGGAGGGCCAGCCCATAGACCTGGTCCTGATCGGGGCGGTGGCCGTGGACGAAGAGGGGGGGTGGGTGGGCAAGGGGTACGGCTTCCCCCAGGCCTGGCTGCGGGTGGCGGCCCCCTTCGCCACCCTGGCCCACCCCCTGATGGTCTACCCCAGGCTGCCCGTGACGCCCGAGCGGCGGGTGGACCTGATCGCCACCCCAGAGCGGCTCATCCGGCCCTGAGGCCCAGGAGGAACCCCCCCATGAAGCTGGCCCCAAAGGGGAGGTTGTAGGTGAGGGTCCTTAGGAGGCCTTCCCAGAGGTTCTTGAGGCCGGGGCCCTGGAGCAGGGGCTCCACCTCCTTTTGGATGCGGGTCCAGTCCACCTGCACGTAGCCGGCCTGGGCCAAAAGCTGCAGGGCCACGAAGAGGAGGCCCAAGGAAAAGGCCAGCAGGCGGCCCACCTTCTTCAGGGCAAAACCCACGGCGTAGCCCGCCAGGCCGCCAAAGGTCATCTGCCCCAGGTAGGGGGTGAGGTCGGGTAGCTCCACGCCTCCTACCCTAGCCGCCCCCAAGGGGCAGGGCAACTAGCCTAGGCCCAGAAGCCCGGCCTCCGCCCGCATGGCCTCCAACACGAAGGCCAGGTGCTCGTCCAAGGGGACCCCCAGGTCCTCGGCCCCCTTCAGGATCTCCTCCCGGTTCACCCCCTTGGCGAAGGCCTTGTCCTTGAACTTCTTCTTGAGGCTCGGGAGCTCCAGGCCCAGGATGGAGCGGTCGGGGCGCACGTAAACCGCGGCGGTGATGAGGCCCGTGAGCTCGTCCACGGCGAAGAGGGCCTTGGCCATCCGGGTGCGGCGGGGCACCCCAGTGTAGGAGGCGTGGGCCAGGATGGCCTCCAAGACCTCCTCGGGGTAGCCCAGCTGGCGCAGGGCCTCCACCCCGCGGTAGGGGTGCTCCCCGGGGTACTTCTCGTAGTCCATATCGTGCAGGACCCCGGCCATGGCCCAAAGCTCCTCGTCCTCCCCATAGCGGCGGGCGTAGGCCCGCATGGCCACCTCCACCGCCCGCATGTGCCGCCTCAGGGACTCGCTTTCCGTCCAGGCCTCCATGAGGGCCAGGGCCTCGGCGAAGCTCGGCATGCCCTAAAGTATAGCCATGCGCCTGGGCTACGGGGAGGATAGCCACCGGCTCTTGGAAGGAAGGCCCCTTTACCTCTGCGGCCTCTGGCTGCCAAGCCCCGTGGGGGCCCTGGCCCACTCCGACGGGGATGCCGCCCTGCACGCCCTCACCGACGCCCTGCTTTCCGCCTACGGCCTGGGGGATATCGGCCTCCTCTTCCCCGACACCGATCCCCGCTGGCAGGGGGTGCGGAGCGAGGTCTTTCTGAAGGAGGCCCTGCGCCGGGTGGAGGAGCGGGGGGGCAGGCTGGTCCAGGCCAGCCTGGTCCTGGTCCTGGACCGGCCCAAGCTCTCTCCCCACCGGCAGGCCCTGGTGGACAACCTGGCCCGCCTCCTGGGCCTGCCCCAGGACCGGGTGGGCCTCTCCTTCAAGACCTCGGAGGGGCTGGCGGAAGGGCACGTGCAGGCCCGGGCGGTGGTGCTTTTGGATGGTTGAGCTTCTGGTCTGGCTGGGCACCCTGGTCTTCGCCGCCACCGGGGCCCTCAAGGGGGTGGAGAAGGGGTTTGACCTCCTCGGGGTCTTGGTCCTGGCCACGGTGACCGCGGTGGGGGGCGGGTCCATCCGGGATGTCCTGGTGGGCACCCTTCCCCCCACGGCCCTGCGGAACGAGGCCCTTTTGTGGAGCGTGGTCCTCACGGGCCTTCTGGTCTTCCGCTTCCACCCCCGGGTGCAGGCCCTGGAGCGGCCCATCTACTACCTGGACACCCTGGGGCTGGGCCTTTTCGCCGCCCTAGGGGCGGAACGGGGCCTCGAGGCGGGCCTGGGGCCCTTTGGCGTGGCCCTGGCCGGCACCCTTTCCGGGGTGGGGGGCGGGGTCCTGCGGGACGTCCTCTCCGGGGAGGTGCCGGGCATCCTCTACCGGGCAGGGGACCTCTACGCCTCCGCCGCCTTGGTGGGGGCCCTGGTGGCCTACGCCCTGCACGGGGCCCACCCGGAGTGGGCCCTCTTCGCCGGGGCCTTGGCCACGGTCCTCCTCCGGGTCTTCGGCCGGCGGCTTGGCCTCAGGCTCCCCACCCCCCGGTGACCCTACTTGAGCCGGGCCAGTTCCTGCCGGGCCCTCTCCTGGTCGTACCGGTCGGCGGCGGTCTTGGCGGGGAGGGAGAGGGCGGTTTCCAGCTGCTTCCTGGCCTCTTCCTTCTTGTTCCAGGCGGCCAGGACCTTGGCGTACTCCACCCGGTGGATGATGCCGTCGGGCTCCAGCTCTATGGCCTTTTTCATCAGGGGCTCCACCTTGGCCCCGTCCGCCCCCTGGGTGGCGGCCACCAGCCAGCCCTTTTGCACCAGCTCAAAGTGCCACAGGGCCAGGGCCACCATGGCCCCCGCGTGGTTGGGGTCCAGCTTCAGGGTCTTCTCCAGGTCGCTGCGGATCCTGGGGGCCAGGCCCTCGGCCAGGGCCTCGAGGATCCCCTTGTACTGGGCCAGCCGCCCCAGGGCCCGGGCCCGTTCAAAGTACCCCTCGGCGTAGTCCGGGGCCTTGGCGATGGCCTGGGAAGCCGCCTTCTCCGCCCGTTCAAACCAGGCCCGCTTCTCCTCGGGCTTGGCCAGGTACATGGCGTGGAAACTGGCCCCCTTGGCCGCCAAGGCCAAAGCCTCCGGGGTGGCCAGCCTGAGGCCCGCCTCGTAGGCCTCCTGGAACCGTCCCGCGTCCACCAAGGCCGCCACCTGGGGGGCCTGGGCCAGGGAAAGGGCCATCGCCGTAGCCACGAAAAGGGTCGTCCATCGCTTCATGGGTTTCACCCGCGGGGATTATACCCGGTCCAAGGCTAGGGGCGTAAACTGGAAGGCATGAGGCTTATATGGGGGTTGCTGGTCCTCTGGGGCCTGAGCGCCTTCGCCCAGGGGGCCGAGGAGTATTACGCCCGCTGCCAACGCCTTTACGTTCAAGGGGCCTTGGAAAGCGCCCAGGCCACCTGCGAGCTGGCCCTGGTGAGCAACCCGGAGCACCGCCCAAGCCTCCGCCTCCTGGCCCGCATCGCCCTGGAACGGGGGGATCTGGCCCAGGCCAGGGGGTACCTGGAGCGCCTGGGGGAGGACCCGGAGGCCCTAGGCTTGCGGGCCCGGCTCCTCCTGGGGGAAGGAAAGCCAGGGGAAGTCCTCGGCCTCCCCCTGCCCCAGGACCCCGAGGGGCGGTTCCTGCGCGCCTCGGCCCTGGAAGGCCTAGGCCGCCTGGAGGAAGCCCTGGCCGAGGCCACGGGCCTCCCCCCCACCCCGGAGGCCCGGCTCCTCCTGGCCCGGCTCCACCTGGCCCTGGGGCATCCAGAGCGGGCCCTGGCCGCCTTGGGCTCCAGCCGGGAGGAACGGGTGGAACAGGGGCACCTCCTCCTCCTCCTGGGCAACCCTGAGGAGGCGGCCAGGCTGCTGGAGGCCCTCCTGCCCGAGCTTGCCGGCCAGCCTTCCTTGCAGCGCAAGGCCCTCGCCACCCTGGTCCTGGCCTACCTGGGCCAAGGGGACCTGGCCCGAGGGCGGGCGGCCCTGGCCCAGCTGGCCCAGCTGGAAAACCTCCCTGGGCGCTTCCTGGAGCGGACCTGGCCCTGGTTTTTGGCCCTTTTGGCCTTCTTGGTCCTGGTCCTCTTGGGGGAGAGCCGGATTGAGCCCCTGCGCACCCTGGAGGTGGTGGAGGAGCCCAAACCCGGCCCGGGCCGGCTGTACCTCCTGGTCCTTGCCGCCCTCCTGGGGGCCTTTCTGGTGGCCCTCCTCTTGGGCAAGGCCCTTTTCGGCAACCTCCTGGCCCTTTTTACCCCCTACCAGCAAGGCCAAGTCCTTCCCACCTTTTACCTGGCCTACGGCCTCTTCCTCTTCCTGGGGGTTTTCCTCGGAGAGCGGCGCCGCCTGCCAGGGCTTCTGGGCCCCTGGGGAAGCTGGGTGGAAGGGTTCTGGGTAGGGCCGACCCTGGCCCTGGCCCTCCTGGCCTACGGGGCCCTCCGCTCCCTCCTCGGGCTTTCCACCTTGCCCCTGGACCTCCTGACCTTCCTGGGGTTCGCCTTCATGGAACCCCTCTTCCGCGGCCTGGCCCCCCTGGCCTTTCGCGAGCGCTATGGGGAGATGGGCCGCTCCCTCACCGCCCTCTTCTTCGCCGTGGCCGTCCCCGGCCCCAGCCTCCTCCTCCTCCTCCTGGGGGCCGGCCTCCTTTGGGCCAAAGAGCGGGCGGGAAGCGTCTTGGGGGTGGCCCTGGGCTGGGTGGTGGCCGGGGTGCTCCTGGCCCTCCTGCCCCCCGGCTGGCTCCGCCGCTTCTAGCATGCGCCCGGTCTTCTTCCTCTCGGACTTTGGCCTCGAGGACCCCTACGTGGGGGTGGTGAAGGCCGTCCTGGCCCAAAGGGCCCCCGGGGTAGGGGTGGTGGACCTGGGCCACGGCCTCCCCCCCCAGGACCTGCGCCGGGGCGCCTACGCCCTCTTTGAGGCCCTGCCCTACCTGCCCGAGGGGGCGGTGGTCCTGGCCGTGGTGGACCCCGGGGTGGGCACAGAGCGGAGGGCCATCGCCGCCGAGGGGCGGTGGTGGTACGTGGGTCCCGACAACGGCCTCTTCACCCTGGCCTGGCTCCTGGATCCCCCGCGAAGGGCCTTTACCTTGGAAAGGGTCCGGCCTCCCACCCCTCACGGGGGCTTCCCCGGCTGGAGCCCCGGGGGGTACACCTTCCATGGCCGCGACCGCTTCGCCCCCGCCGCCGCCCACCTGGCCCTGGGCCTGCCTCCGGAAGCCTTGGGCCTCGAGGTCCCGGTGGCGGACCTGGTGCGCCTCCCCCTGGCCCTCACCCCGGGGCCGGAAGGGGAGGTCCTCACCTTTGACCGCTTTGGCAACGCCATCACCACCCTGCTCCAGGCCCCCCTCGGGGGCTGGGTGGAGGTGGGGGGCTGGCGGATACCCGTCCGCCGCACCTTCGGCGAGGTGGGGGAAGGGGAGGCCGTGGCCTACCGGGGAAGCGGGGGGCTCTTGGAGGTGGCGGTGAACCGGGGCCGTGCCCGCGAGGCCTTGGGCCTACGGGAGGGGATGCCCGTCCGCCTCCTCTAAAGCCCCTGGGCCCATTCGGCCAGCTCCCCCAGGAAATGGGCGGCGGTGAAGTCCAGGCTCACCGGGGTGAGGGAGATGTACCCCCGGCGCACCGCCCAGAGGTCCGTCCCCTCCTCCTCCTCCCCCACGGGGGTGCCGGCGATCCAGTAGTAGGGCTTCCCCTCGGGGTCGATGCGCTCCACCACCGTGTCCTCAAAGCGGTGGGTGGAAAGCCGGGTCACCTGGATCCCCTTGGGGGTGCCGGCGGGAAAGTTGACGTTGAGGAGGACCCCCTTGGGCAACCCCCGCTCGGCCACCCGGCGGGCGATGCGCACCGCCCACTCCGCCGCCAGGGCAAAGTTCATCTCCTCCCCCGAGGTGTCCAGGCTGAAGGCGATGGAGGGGATGCCCAGGGAAGCCCCCTCCAGGGCCGCGGCCACGGTGCCGGAATGGGTGAGGTCCAGGCCCAGGTTGACCCCGATGTTGATGCCGGAAACCAGGAGGTCGGGCCGGCCCAGGAGGTGGACCCCCAGGACCACGCAGTCCGCGGGGGTCCCGTCCACCCGGTAGGCGGGGATCTCACCGAAGCCGGCGCTTTGCGTGTGCTTGAAGCGCAAGGGGCGGCGGACGGTGATGCCGTGCCCCACCGCGGACTGCTCCACGTCGGGGGCCACCACGTAAACCTCGCCCAGGGCCCGCATGGCCAGGCCCAGGGCCTTGATGCCGGGGGAGAAGATGCCGTCGTCGTTGGAAACCAGGATGCGCATGGCCTTTAGCCTAAAGGAAAAAGGGCCCCCCAAGGGGGGCCCTTTCCCTGGGGGCCTTAGAGGCGGCGGACCTTCTTGGCCTGGGGGCCCTTGCCGCCCCGGCCAGGCTCCACCTCAAACTCCACCCGCTCCCCCTCGTTCAGGGTGCGGAAACCTTCGGCCTCGATGGCCGAGAAGTGCACGAACACGTCCGGACCCTCTTCCTGCTGGATGAACCCGTAGCCTTTTTCCGCGTTGAACCACTTGACGGTACCCTTCTTCATGCTTCTCCTTCATCCCGAAAACCCACCTGGTTTTCCTGGGACTCCTTACTATCCCACGGGAGGGGGAAAAAGTCAAGCCCCAAGGGGGGCCTCCCCTTGGGGCTTCCGGGAGGGGGCTAGTGGGCGTGGCCTCCCTCGTGGGCGTGGCCGTGGAGGAGCTCCTCGGGGGTGGCCTCCCGCACCCGCACCACCTCCACCGCGAAGTCCAGGTCCTTGCCCGCCAGGGGGTGGTTGAAGTCAATGGTCACCTCTTCCCCCTGGACCTCCACCACGGTGAGGGGCATGGGGTTGCCCTCCATGTCCTGGGCGTAGAACTGGGCCCCCGGAACCACCTCCGCGTCCTCGGGGAAGGCGGAGAGGGGGACCACCTGGACCCCGTCGGGATCGTGGGGGCCGTAGGCCTTCTCCGCGGGCACGTGGGCCTGGAAGCTCTCCCCTTCCTCGCGGCCTTCCAGCTCCTCCTCGAGGCCCCGGATCAGGTTGCCGTGCCCGTGCAGATAGGAAAGCTCCCCCTGGTCCAGAACCTCCCCCTCCACCTGGAGGGTGTAGCGGATGGTCACCACCTTGTCCTGTTCAACCTTCATGTTCACCCTTTCGCAAGCCAGGCTTGCTCCCCTTAGCCTAGCAAACCCCTGGGTTGGGGAAAAGGCATCCCCTGTTTTCGCCCTCCCCAGGGCCTATAGTGGGGGTATGCGGGTGGAAGGGGTGATCGGCAGGACCCCGCTGGTGCGCCTCGCCCGGGTGGTGGAGCCGGGGATGGCCGAGGTGTGGGTGAAGCTGGAGGGGCAAAACCCCGGGGGCTCCATCAAGGACCGTCCCGCCTGGTACATGATCCGGGACGCCGAGGAGCGGGGCCTCCTAAGGCCGGGCTCGGGCCAGGTGATCGTGGAGCCCACCAGCGGCAACACCGGCATCGGCCTGGCCATGATCGCCGCCAGCCGCGGCTACCGCCTGATCCTCACCATGCCCGCCCAGATGTCCGAGGAGAGGAAGCGGGTCCTCCGGGCCTTCGGGGCCGAGCTGGTCCTCACCGACCCGGAAAGGCGGATGCTGGCGGCCCGGGAGGAGGCCCTGCGCCTCAAGGAGGCGCTGGGGGCTTTCATGCCCGACCAGTTCGCCAACCCCGCCAACGTCCGCGCCCACTACGAGACCACGGGGCCCGAGCTGTACCAGGCCCTGGAGGGGCGGATCGACGCCTTTGTTTACGGCTCGGGCACCGGGGGGACCCTGAGCGGGGTGGGCCGCTACCTCAAGGAACGGATCCCCGGGGTCAAGGTCTTCGCCGTGGAGCCCGCCCGCTCCAACGTCCTCTCCGGGGGGAAGATGGGCCAGCACGGCTTCCAGGGCATGGGCCCCGGCTTCATCCCGGAAAACCTGGACCTCTCCCTCCTGGATGGGGTGATCCAGGTCTGGGAGGAGGACGCCTTTCCCCTGGCCCGGCGCCTGGCCCGGGAGGAAGGGCTTTTCCTGGGGATGAGCTCAGGGGGGATCGTCTGGGCCGCCCTGCAGGTGGCCCGGGAGCTGGGCCCCGGCAAGCGGGTGGCCTGCATCAGCCCCGACGGGGGCTGGAAGTACCTCTCCACCCCCCTCTACGCCACCCTCGAGCCCTGAACCTCCTCTGACCGAGGCCCCGTGAGATGGGGGCATGGCGCAGGCCGATCCCATGCCCCCAAGGGAAACCGCCCTTGAGGACACCCTCTCCTGGACGGGCTCGCTGGAGGAGTTCCCCCTAAGCGCCGTCCTGCAAACCCTGGCCAAGACCCGCTCCACGGGCACCCTATGGATCCAGCCGGTGGCCGCAGGGCTGCACCTCCGGGAAGGGCGCCTGCAGGCGGTGTCGGGCCTGTTGCCCCTGGGGGATATCCTGCTGGCCCGGGGGCAGCTGGAGGAGGAGGACCTGGCGGAGGCCCTCAAGCGGAGGGTCCGCCCCTTGGGGCAGGCCCTCCTTCAACAGGGCCTGGGGGCGGAAGCCCTGAGGGAGGCCCTGTCCCTCCAGGTCCACCTGGGCATCGCCTTTCTCCTGCACTACCTGCCGGGCCAGGCCTTCCATTTCCGCCCTACGCCCCCCCTGCCGCCCCCGGAGGCCGACCTGGAGATCACCCCCCTTCTGCTGGAATGGCTGCGGCTCCACAAGCCCCTTCCCCTGAGCGCCCCGGTGGAGCTTGCCCCCCAGCCTGGACCGGTCCACCTGGACGAGGAGGCCTGGCGGCTGGTGCGGCTGGTGAACGGGCGGCGGAGCCTGGCCAATGTCCTGCGCTTTTCCGGCCTCCACCCCAAGCGGGCTTGGGAGAAGGCCGAGGAGCTCTTGCACCGGGGCCTCCTCCGCCCCTCCGCCCTCTTTGGCCTCCGCCTCATCGTGCCCGCCCGCGCCCCGCGGCGGGCCAACTACCACCCCCCTTCCAGCCTCATGGCCAACCTCTTCCTCAAGTGGGTGAACGGGGAGCGGACCGCGGCCCAGATCGGGGAGATCCTGGGGCTCAAGCCCCAGGAGACGGCCCTCTACCTGGTGGACCTCTTCCGCGAGGGGCTGATTGAGGTGGCCCAGGGCCGTCCGGAAATGGAGCGGCTGGCCGACGACTTCTAGGTCAGCGCCGCACCACCTGGGCGTCCTTGGGGTAGCGCTTGAGGTCCTGGGCCCGCAAGGGGGTTTTCTTGAACTCCACCACCCTGAGCTCGGCCAGGACCTTGCCCGCCTCGTCGCGGAAGAGGAAGCGCACCGGACGGGGGTCGGCCTTGAGGATGTAGAGCTCCAGCTGGGCGAAGCCCTGGCCCTCCTTGGCCTGGCCCAAAAGCCGCCAGGCCACCCCTTCCGCCAGGCGCTCCTCCCCCCCTAGGCGCAGGCTCACCCGCTCGGAGAGGGCCTTGAGGTCCCCCAGGCCCTGGGGGCTGAAGCCGAGGCCCTGGACCTGGGCCTTCTCCTTGGGGCTCACCACCAGCTGGTTGGTGAGGTAGAGGTAGTTCCAGACCTCCTTCTCCGTGATCACGGTGAAGTTGCCCTCCAAGGAGCCTGGCTTCAGGAACTCCAGGCGGAAGAGGTTCTCCTTGGGGATGGCCAGGAGGCGGGCCCGGAGCTCCTCCAGGCCCGAGGGCCCCTGGACCTGTCCCTGGACCAGGGCCTGCCAGGGGTCCTGCAGGTTTTTCTCCACCCGCTCCAGGATCTCCGCCACGCTCTGGGCCAAGGCCAAGCCCAAACACAGAACCAGCACCAGGATGCGTTTCCCCATCAAGGCCACCTCCAGACATACCGGATCCAGGCGTAGGGGGCCCCTCGGTAGCCGGCCTCGAGGCCCAGGTCCCCCAGCCACGCCCCCACGCTACCCGCCCAGGGATGGGAAAGGGTGAGGAAAAGGCTAGCCTCCCCTAAGTAAAGCCCCGCCTCCAGGCGGTTGATCCCCCCGAGGCGGAGAAGGAGGTCCAGCACCTCCCCTTCCTCCCCCACCTCCCCCTTGTGCCCCAGGACCAGGTAGGGCCAGCCCGCCACCCCTAACCCCAGGGTGTGGGTGGCCTCCTGCCTTAGGGCGTAGGTGGCCTCGAGGCGGAAGGCCTCCCCCCCCTCCACCAGGAAGCCCACCACCTCCCGCGGCACAAGGCGGTAGCGGAGGGAAAGCCGGCCAAAGGGCCCCGCCTCGGGGAAGAGGGGGAAGGCCCCTTGCGGGCGGTAGCCCAAACGGCCCTGGAAGGCCAGGAGCCCCGCCCCCCCCTCGGCGAAGAGGACCCCCCCCAGGCCCCCTTCCCCCAGCTCCCCCTGGACGCCGTAGGCCAGGTAGCCCAAAGGCCCCAGGGCCAGACCCCCCAGGTAGCCCAGGCCCGCCCGCCCCCCCTGGGCCCGCAGGTAGACCTCCCCCTCCCCCAGGGAAAGGGCGGCCTCGAGGGTGGGCCCCATGGAGGCCAGGGAGGCGTACACCCCTCCTTCCAACCGCCCCTGGGCCAGGGCCAGGCCCAGGAGGAAGCCCAAGGCCAAGAACCGCCTCATACCGCCACCTGCCTTTGGAACCGGGCCGAGGCCAGGAAGAGGACCAGGACCGAGAAGAGGGCCAAGGCCAGGAGGTGGGGCCAGAGAACGGAAAACCCTACCCCCTTGAGCATCACCCCCCGGAGCACCTCGATGAGGTAGCGGGCCGGCACCAGGTAGGAAAGGGCCTGGAAGAAGCGGGGCATGCCGTCAATGGGGAAGACAAAGCCCGAGAGGAAGATGGTGGGGAAGGCGTAGGCGTAGGTGCCGAAGACCGCCTGCACCTGGGTCCGGGCCAGGGTGGAGATAAGGACCCCGGCGGCCAAGGAGCCCAGGACGAAGAGGAACATGGCCAGAAGGAGCAGGGCCAGGCTCCCCCGCACCGGCACCCCGAAGACCCAGTGCCCCAGGGCCAGGACCAAAAGGGCCACCAAAAAGGCGATGAGGAGGTAGGGCAGGACCTTGCCCAAGACCATCTCATGGGGGCGTAGGGGGGAGGCCAGGAGGCTTTCCATCATGCGGCTTTCTGCCTCCCGCACGATGGCCAAGGCGGTGAGGAGGACGGTGAACATGGTGAGGACCAGGCCGATGATGCCCGGGATCATGAACCAGGCCGTCCGGTTCTCCGGGTTGTACAGGGTGTGCAGGACGGGGCTCAAGGGGGGAAGCACCGCTTCCCCCGCCAGGGCCCGGCCCAGGAGGATGCGGGCGTTCACCTCCTGGATGGCCTTGCGCAAGGCGGCCTGGGCCTGGAAGGCGAAGTTGGGGTCGGTGCCGTCCACGTAGACCTCCAGGGAGAGGCTTTCCCCCCGCCGCACCTTCTCCAGGGCCCCTGCCGGCACCACCAGGCCCACCCGGGCCTGGCCCCGGTCCACGGCCTCCAACACCTCCTGCGGGCTTGCGGCCTGGAAGACCAGGCGGAAGCGGCCATCCCTTTGCAGCTCCTCCACCAGGGTCTGGCTGACCCGGTCCCTCGAGGCGTCCGCCACCGCCAAGGGGATCCCCTCCAGAGTGAAGTTGATGGCGTAGCCGAAGAGGAGGAGCATCAGGGTAGGGAGCAGGACGATGAGCCGGGGCAGGACCCGGTCCCGCCGGATCTGCAGGAGCTCCTTTTCCGCCAAGGCCAGGACCCGGTTCATGCCGCCTCCTTGGTCAGGAGGACGAAGACGTCCTCCAAGCTGGGCTCCACCTCCACCCACCCCGCGGCCCGAGGGGCCTGCCGCCGAAGCAAAAGCCGCACCCCTTCCCCGCTGGGCCAGGCCTCCAAGACCCCCGGCCACCCCCGGACCTCCTCCAGGGAAGCCCCCGGGGCGAAGAGGAATTGGGCCCGGGCCTTGGCCTGGGCCTTCAGCTCCTGGGGGGTCCCCTCCGCCAAGACCCGGCCCCCGAAGAGGAGGCCCAGGCGGTGGCACCGCTCCGCCTCGTCCATGTAGTGGGTGGTGACCAAGACCGCCGCCCCCCGGGCCGCCTCCTGGTGGATGAGCTCCCAGATGCTCCGGCGGGAAAGGGGGTCCAGGCCGGTGGTGGGCTCGTCCAGGAAGAGGACCTCCGGGCGGTGCACCACGGCCTGGGCCAGGGCCAGGCGCTGCCGCCATCCCCCGGAAAGGTGGCCGGCCAGGGCCTTGGCGTAGGGGGTAAGGCCGAAGCGCACCAGGGCCTCCGCCGCCAGGGCCCGAGCCTCCTTGGGCCGGTAAAGCCGGGCACGGAAGAGGAGGTTTTCCTCCACCATGAGGTCACGGTAGACGGAGGCCTCTTGGGTGGCGTAGCCGATGCGGGCCTTGACCCGGTGGGGCTCCCTGGCCACCTCCAGCCCCGCCACCCAGGCCTTGCCCCCATCGGGCCGCAGGACCCCGCTCAGGATGCGCACCAGGGTGGTCTTTCCCGCACCGTTGGGGCCCAAGAGGCCAAAGACCTCCCCCGGGCGCACCGAGAGGCTCACCCGGTCCAGGGCCCTTGTCCCGCCGAAGCTACGCGTGACTTCCTCTGCGTGGACCATACCGACCCTCCAAGTACCCCCGCACGTAAGCGGCGGGGTCCAGGGGCATCCCCACCCCCAGGACCTCCCCCAGGAGAAAGCGGGCAAGAAGCGGCCCCAGGAAGGCCAGGGCCAGCTCCTCCGCCGGCTCGTCCTCCCTTAGACCCCCTTGCCCCTGGTGGGCCCGGAAGAAGCCCACCACCCGCTCCATGGCCGCCCGCAGCCCCTCGGGGGGGCCTTCCTCCTTGAGCTCCGGGTGGCGCAGAAGCTCGGGAAGGAGCTTGAGGAAAAGGGCCCGGTGGGCCTCCAAAAGCCCCAGGTAAGCCTGCAGAAGGCGCATGAGCCCCTCCTCCAGGGAAACCCCCTCCCCGGGCAGGCGCTCCAGGAACCCCGGGGGGACGAAGCTGGAGAGGGCCCGGCGGAAGAGGGCCTCCTTGCGCCCAAAGCGGCGGAAGAGGGTGACCTCGCTCACCCCCGCCCGCCGGGCCACCTCCTTGGTGGTGGCCCCCCGGTACCCCCTTTCGGCCAGGAGTTCCAGGGCCGCCTGGAGCAGGCGGGCCTCCACAGGGTCTTTTAGTAAGTGCATACTTACAGGGGGCATCCTACCCCTTCCCCCTGGCCCGGTCAAGCCCGGGGTGTGGCATACTCGGGCTAGGGGGAAAGCCATGAACCTACTGGACCGCATCGGCCGGCTTATCCGGGCCAACCTGAACGACCTCCTGCGCCGGGCCGAGGACCCGGAGAAGATCCTGGAGCAGGCCCTTGGGGACATGAAGGAGGCCCTCAAGGAGGCCCGGGAGCAGGTGGCGGCCGCCCTGGCCGAGGGCAAGCGCCTGGAACGGGAGGTGGAAAGCCACCTCCAGGAGGCCGCCCTTTGGGAGGAGAAGGCCAAGGAAGCCCTGGGGGCGGGCCGGGAAGACCTGGCCAAGGAGGCCCTCAGGCGGCGGAAGCGGGCCCTGGACCTGGCCGAGGGGTTCAAACAGCAGCTCGCGGAGCAAAGGGCCCTCAGCGAGCGCCTCCTGACCCAGCTCAAGGCCCTCGAGGCCAAGATCGACGAGGCCGAGTCGCGGAAAAAGCTCCTCTTGGCCCGCAAAAAAGGGGTAGAGGCCGCCGAGGCGGTACGGCGCCTGGAGTCCCGCCTGGACCAGCACCCTGCCCTGGAGGCCTTTGAGGAGATGGAGGCCCGCATCCTGGCCCTGGAGGACCGGCACGAGGCCCTGAAGGAACTGGACGGCAAGGACCTGGAAAAGGAGCTAGCCGCCCTCTCCGCCGACAAGGAGGTAGAGGAGGAACTCACGCGGCTGAAGCGGGAACTGGGCCAGGCCTGATGCCCCCATGCCCCTTTTCCTGGAGCTCCTCCTGTTGGCCCTGGCCCTAGCCCTCCTGGCCCTTCTCCTAAGGCCCGAGCCCAAGGGCCTGGCCTGGGCCCGGGCCCGGCTCCAGGGCCTGGTGGACTGGGGCGAGGTGGAGGCGGCCCTGAAGGCCCTGGAGGCCCGGGAAAAGGAGCTCCAGGAGGCCCTTCAGGCCCCTCACCTCCTCCCGGAAACCCGGGGAGAGCTGGAAAGGGCCCTGGAAGAGGCCAGGGAAACGCGGCGGCGCCTTCTTGCCCTTGTGCAAAGCCTGGCCGCGGAGCGGGCCTTGGCCCGTGGGGGGGCCGAGGAGGCCCGCCGCCTGGAAGAACGCCTCCGCGCCCTCAGGGAAGTGTTGGTCAGCTTACGACCGGGGAAGGGGTAAACTCCCTACCATGAGGCGGTACCTTATGGCCCTTGCCCTGGCCCTTGCCGCCTGCGCCCCCCAGGTGACCCAGTCCCCGGAGGCCCGACCCCAGCTCAAGGAGGTGGGCTTCTACCCCAGCACCACGGGGCTGGAGTGGGTGTACGTGCCGGAGGGGGAGGCCCTCTCCGCCCCCCCCTACCGGGTGCGGGCCGAGGGCCCGGCGGTCTTTGAGGGGCAGGAAGCCCTGCGCTTCCGCAGCTTTGGCCGGGGGGAGGAACGGGTCTACTACCGGCAGGTGGGCCCTTTTGGGGTACGCCTCCTGGGCTTCCAGGACCCTTCGGCGCGGGTGGTCTTCACCCCCGCCCTCCTGGAGTACCCCCCCGAGGCCCTCCTCAGCCCCGGCTACCGCTGGAGCGGGACGGTCCAGGTGCGGGTGGAGCTCCTCACCCCCGGGGGGCGGGAGCCCCTGGCCCAAGGGGCCCTAGACTACACCATGGAGGTCTTGGAGGAGCGGGAGGTGCGGCTGCCCGCCGGGGTCTTCCGGGTATACCGCATCCGCCAGACCTTCCGGGACCGCCAGGGCCAGGATGCCCGCGAGGTCTGGTTGGCCCCCCGGGTGGGGGAGGTGCGCACCCGGGAGGGGCGGATCCTGGTGGAACGGAACTTCAACTAGAGGTGGCTATGGTACTGGACAAGGTCAACAGCCCCGAGGACCTGAAGCGCTTGAGCCTGGAGGAGCTTCTCACCCTGGCCGAGGAGATCCGCAGCGAGATCATCCGGGTCACGGCGCAAAACGGCGGCCACCTGGCGAGCTCCCTGGGGGCGGTGGAGCTCATCCTGGCCCTGCACCGGGTCTTCCACTCCCCCAAGGACCGGATCCTCTTTGACGTGGGCCACCAGGCCTACGCCCACAAGCTGGTCACCGGGCGGAAGGACCGCTTCCACACCCTAAGGCAAGAGGGAGGGATCTCCGGCTTCACCAAGGTTTCCGAGTCGGAACACGACGCCATCACCGTGGGCCACGCCAGCACCTCCTTGGCCAACGCCTTGGGCATGGCCCTGGCCCGGGACCTCCGGGGGGAGGACCACCACGTGGTGGCCGTGATCGGGGACGGGGCCCTCACCGGGGGGATGGCCCTGGCGGCCCTCAACAAGATCGGGGAGCTGGGGAAGCGGATGCTCATCGTCCTCAACGACAACGAGATGAGCATCTCCGAAAACGTAGGGGCCCTCAACAAGTACTTCAAGGAGCTGCAGATCCGCAAGTGGGTCCAGGACGCGGAAAAGCTGGGTAAGGAGATCCTGCAGCACATCTCCCCCAGGCTCTTCGGCCTGGTGGACCGGGCCAAGGAGGCGGCCAAGCTCCTTCTGCACCAGGAAAACCCCTTCTACGCCTGGGGAATCCGTTACGTGGGCCCGGTGGACGGCCACGACCTCAAGGGGCTCATCCACATCCTGGAGCACCTCAAGGAGCTGGAAGGCCCCACCCTGCTCCACGTGGTCACGCAAAAGGGCAAGGGCTACAAGGTGGCCGAGGCCGACCCCATCTACTGGCACGGCCCCCCGGGCTTCAACCCCGAGAAGCCGGAAAAGGTGTCCAAGGGCTACTCCTGGAGCCAGGCCTTCGGGGATGCCGTGACCGAGCTGGCCCACCTAGAGCCCCGCCTCTTCGTCATCACCCCGGCCATGCGGGAGGGCTCGGGCCTGGTGCGCTACTCCCTGGAGCACCCCGAGCGCTACCTGGACGTGGGCATCTGCGAGGACGTGGCCGTGACCACGGCCGCCGGCCTGGCCCTTAAGGGGATGAAGCCCGTGGTGGCCATCTACTCCACCTTCTTGCAGCGGGCCTACGACCAGGCCATCCACGACGTGGCCATTGAGAACCTCCCCGTGGTCTTCGCCATTGACCGGGCGGGGATCGTGGGGGCGGATGGGGCCACCCACCACGGGGTCTTTGACATCGCCTACTTGCGCACCATCCCCAACTTCCAGATCGCCGCCCCCAAGGACGCCCTGGAGCTGAGGGCCATGCTGAGGAAGGCCCTGGAGGTGGGGGGGCCGGTGGCCATCCGCTACCCCCGGGACAACGTGGAGCGGGTCCCCGAGGGGGTCTGGCCGGAAATCCCCTGGGGGAAGTGGGAGGTGGTCAAGGAGGGCCGCGAGGCCTACATCCTGGCCTTCGGCAAGACCCTGAGGTACGCCCTCGAGGCCGCCGGGGACGACCCCCGGGTGGGGGTGGTGAACGCCCGCTTCCTCAAGCCCCTGGACCGGGAGATGCTGCGGGAGCTGGCCGCCTACAAGCTCCTCACCGTGGAGGACCACCAGCGCATGGGGGGGTTCGGCAGCGCGGTCCTCGAGGCCCTGAACGAGATGGGCCTAAGGCCTGAGATCCGGGTCCTGGGCCTCCCCGACCGCTTCTTGGACCACGGGACCATCCCGAGCCTCCACCGGCAAGCGGGGATCGACGCCGAGGGGATCCGCAGGGCCCTGGCCGAGATGGGGCTCCACCCCGCCTATGAGCGGGCCTGAGCCCCTGCGCTTCGCCGCCACCCTCTACCGCGTGCCCGTGGAGGGGGGGTATTTCCTGGTGGACGCCGGCCTCCCCTGGGAGGCCGGGAGGCTTTTGCGCCTCCTCCCCCAGCCCCCCCGGCTCCTCTTCCTCACCCACCACCACCTGGACCATAGCGGCGGGGCCCTCACCCTTTGGCGGCGGTTCCGCCTCCCCATCCTGGCCCACCCCCAGGAATGGCCCTACCTCACGGGGGAAAGGCCCCGCCCGCCCCTCCCCATCCCCTTCCTGGGGCGGCGCCTGGCCAACCTGGCCCCGCCCCTGCCCCGGGAGGCCCTGAGGCCAGCGGAGGAGGGGATGGAAGTCCTGGGGTGGCGGGTGGTGGCCCTCCCTGGCCACACCCTGGGGCAGGTGGGCCTCCTAAAGGAGGGGGTGCTCCTGGCCGGGGACGCCCTGAGGGGAAAGGGGCTCCCCCCCCGGTTCATCAACGAGGACCACGGCCTGGCCCGGAAGACGGTGCGCAAGATCCTGGACCTGGGGGCGGAGAGGATCCTCCTGGGCCACGGGGGGCCCCTTTCCCGGGAGGAGGTGGCGGCCCTGGCCCGTAGACTGGGGGTATGAGGAAAGCCCTGGCTCTCCTGGCCCTAGCCCTTCCCGCCCTGGCGCAAGAGGTCACGGTCTACCCCGGCTTCGCCGAGGTGAAGGAGGCCGTGGTCCTCCCCCCTTCGGCCTGGGTATACCTGGCCGGGGAAAAGCTTGCCCGCATCCCCCCAGGCTCCCTAAGGCTCCTCGGGGTGGAGGAGGAGGAACGGGTTTACCAGGGGACGGCGGTCCTTTTCCGCTACCGAGGGGAGGGGAAGGCCACCCTGCGCTACCTCTACACCGGGCTTTCGGGGGAGGTGTTCTACACCCTGGAGGAGGGCCGGCTCACCGCCTGGGCCCGGCTGAGGCTGGAGGGGGAGGCCCTGGAGGCCCAAAGGCTCACCCTGGTTTCCGGGGCCGTGTCCCTCGAGGCCCAGCCCGCCCCCGGGGTGGCCCTTAGGGCCCTGGCCGAGGCCCCCCAGGGGAGCCCCTTCGGCCTCTTCCGCTACGAGCTTCCCCCCAGGCGCCTCCTGCCGGGAACCACCGAGCTCCCCTTTCAGAAAGCCGAGGTCCGCCCCGAGCGCCTCCTGCGCCTGGCAGGCCCCTTCCGCACCGACCGCTTCCTGCCCCTGGAACGGGGCTACCGCTTCCAGGCCCCCTTCCCCCTGGCCCCGGGGCCCCTGGAGGCGGTGGAAGGGGGCCTCTTCCTGGGCCAGGCCTCCCTGCCCCCCACCCCCCGGGGGGAGGTGGCCGAGGTCTGGTTGGGGCAGGACCTCGAGGCCCGCCTCCTCCGCTCCGTCCGCCTCCTTTCCCAAACGGACAAGGAGGCCACCTACCAGGTGGAAACCCGTCTGGAAAACCCCTACCCTTACCCGGTCACCCTCCTCCTTTCGGAAACCTTCCCCCAGCCCTTCCGCCTGGACCTCCCCGGGGCTACCCTCCTGCCCCAGGGCTACCGGCTGGAGCTGGGCCTGAAGGCCAAGGAGGCCCGCACCCTCACCTACCGCCTCACCCTGCCCCGCTAGGGACATCCGCCCCCCTCCCCCTCCCCTAGCCTGAGGGCATGAAGCCCGACCTCCACCGCTTCCCCCTCCTGGTGGCCTGGGAGATGACCCGGGCTTGCCTCCTGGCCTGCCTGCACTGCCGGGCCTCCGCGGTGCCCGACCCCCTTCCCGATGAGCTCTCCACGGAAGAGGGCTTGCGGCTTCTCCGGGAACTGGCCACCTACACCCCCAAGCCCATCCTCCTCCCCACCGGAGGGGACCCCCTGGCCCGGCCCGACCTCTTCCTCCTCCTGGAAGAGGCCCGGCGGCTAGGCCTCAAGGTGGGCATCACCCCCGCGGTCACCCCCCGCCTCACCCGGGAGGTGGTGGCCCGCTTCAAGGAGCTGGGCGTGCACCAGATGGCCCTTTCCCTGGACGGGGCCAGCCCCGAAGCCCACGACGGCTTCCGCGGGGTGCCGGGCACCTTCGCCCTAGCCCTGGAGGCCCTTTCCTGGGCCCAGGAGGTGGGCCTCATGACCCAGGTGAACACCACGGTCACCCGGCGCACCGTGGGGGAGCTGCCGGGCCTGGCCCAGATCCTGGCGGAGAAAGGGGTGGCCACCTGGGAGGTCTTCTTCCTGGTGCCCGTGGGCCGGGGGGCCATGCTGGAACAGCTCTCCCCCGAGGCCTACGAGGAGGTGATGCACCTCCTCTACGACCTCTCCCGCCGCTACCCCTTCAAGGTACGCACCACGGAAGGCCCCATGTTCCGCCGGGTGGCCTTGGAAAGGCGGCGGCGGGAGGGCGGGGAGGACGGAGCCCTGGTGGGGGAGGGCCGGGGGGTGCACCTCTCCGACGGCTTCGGCTTCGTCTTCGTGGCCGCCAACGGGGAGGTCTATCCCTCCGGCTTCCTGCCCCTGGCCGCCGGAAACATCCGGGAAAAACCGCTTTTGGAGATATACCAGCGAAGCCCCCTCTTCCTGGAACTCCGCGACCGCACCCTCCTCAAGGGCAAGTGCGGGGTCTGCGAGTACCGGGAGCTCTGCGGGGGCAGCCGGGCCCGGGCCTGGGCGGAAACCGGGGACTACCTGGCCGCCGACCCCCGGTGCGCCTATACCCCCCGGGGTCCAGGACAAATGCCCCTGGCCTAGGCCGGGGAGGGTTTTTATCCTAAAAACCATGAAGCGCTTCCTGCCCCTTGCCCTCCTCCTGGGCCTTCTGGCCCTGGCCCAAAGCCCCGGGGCCAAGCTGTACTCGGCCAACTGCCAAAGCTGCCACCAGGCCACCGGGCAGGGCCTACCCGGGGCCTTCCCGCCCCTCACCCACCTGGACAAGGTGGTCCAGGCCAAGGGGGGCCGGGAGTACCTGGTCCACGTGGTCCTCTACGGCCTCCAGGGACCCCTCACCGTGGAGGGCAAGGCCTACAACGGGGTCATGCCCCCCTTCCGCCAGCTCAAGGACCAGGAGGTGGCCGACCTGCTGAACCACGTCCTCACCGCCTTCGCCAAGTCCAAGGCCAAGGCCTTCACCGCCGAGGAGGTGAAGGCCCTGCGGGCCAAACCCCTCTCCCCGCAGGACGTCCTCAAGTCCCGTCCCCCGGTCAAGTAGACCGGCGTACTCCCTCCCCCCGGGGCCCTTGGGCCCCGGGCCTTTTCGCGGGATAATGGCCTCGAGGTGGGCCCTGGGTTTCACCGGCTTTACGCGGGGCGGCTGGCCTGGCGCTACCGCCTGGGGCTTGCCTTGGCCATGGCCCTTTTGGGCCTCCTCCATCCCCTTTGGGCCCTCCTCTCCCCCCTGGCCCTCCTCCTCCCCGCCCGGTGGTGGGAAGGGCGGGCCCTAAGGGAGATCGCCCGGGTGAGCCTGGCCTACCCCACGGCCCTGGCCTATGGGGAGGCCCGGCTTTGGGCCGAGGCGGCGCGGGTACGCCTAGAGCCCCCCTCCTTCCCTTGGGGCTTCCTCCTTGCCTACCTCCTCGCCCTCCTCCTGGCCCTGGCCGGGACCCCCTGGCGGGCTTCCGAGGGAGTACCCACTCCCCCTATCGCCCCCACCTCCCCTACCGCCCCCACCCGGGGGGCTGAGGGTCCGCCGGGAAGCCAGGAGCCTCCCCCAGGGGAAGCCCCCAGAGCCTTGGAAGCCCCTTCGGGCCAAGGGGGGGAAGGGGGGCCAGGAACCCCAGGCGCCCAAGGGGATGAAGGCAACCCCGGAAGCGCAGAACAGGCCCCGGGTCGGGAGAGGCCCCAAGGCCCTGGGGGGAGCGAAGGGGCCCAGGGCAGCGCCGGC
This sequence comes from Thermus sp. CCB_US3_UF1, assembly GCF_000236585.1. Lineage (NCBI taxonomy): Bacteria > Thermotogati > Deinococcota > Deinococci > Thermales > Thermaceae > Thermus > Thermus sp. CCB_US3_UF1. The sequence continues at coordinate 14,455 of NC_017278.1, read as the reverse complement.
GCGGGGCAGGAGGGGGTCCAGGGCCCTCAAGGGGCCTCGGGAGGGGAAGGAGCCCAAGGTCAGGGCCAAGGGGATAGGCCTGGCACGGGGGGACCCCTCCCCCAGGTAGACCGGGAGGCCCTGCCCGCCCCCACCCCTTTGGGACCTGGCCAGGGGCTTTTAGGACCCGGGGGGGAAGGAGGGGCGCCCGACCTCCCTTCCCCCTGGCCGGCGGGCCGCCCCCCCGAGGAAGTGCGCCGAGGGGTGGAGGTCTACCTGGAGCGCACCCCCTTGCCCCCGGAGGTGCGGGAGCTCCTCAGGCGGTATTTCGGCGGGCCTTGACCCGCTCCAGGGCCTCGGCCAGGCTGACCGGCCCCACCTCGAGGCGATCGGCCATGGGGAAAGCCCCCATGGAGCCCCCGTGGCCGAAGCGGGCCCCCACCCGGAGGTCCACGTCCTTAAGGAGTTCCCGCATCCTCTGGTGCTTGTCCCCCCCCTCCAGGGCGGCGTGGGGGTTTTCCCGTACCTCCACCAAGAGAAAGGTGCCGTCCTCGGCCAGCTCGTAGATGGCGAAGCGGGGAGCGTGGCCAAAGGGGCCGGGGTAAACCTTCCCCTCGTCGTGTTTGGCTAAGGCGATGGCGAGCCGCATACCCCAAGCCTACCCCTCCCGCCGCCACTCCCCGCTCTTCCCCCCCGCCTTGTGGAGGAGGCGCACCTGGGAGATCACCAGGCCCTTGGAGGCCGCCTTGAGCATGTCGTAGACGGTGAGGGCGGCCACGGCGCAGGCGGTTAGGGCCTCCATCTCTACCCCGGTCTCCGCCTTGGTGCGCACGGTGGCCTGGATGCGCACCCGCCGGGCCTCCTTTTCCAAGGCCAGGTCCACCTCCACCCCGGTGAGGGGCAAGGGGTGGCAGAGGGGGATGAGGTCCGCGGTGCGCTTGGCCCCCAGGATGCCGGCGAGCTGGGCCACGACCAGGGGGTCCCCCTTGCCCACCCCGCCCCGTTCCAAGGCGGCCAGGGCTTCCTCGGTGAGCTCCACGAAGGCCTCGGCGGTGGCGGTGCGGAAGGTGGCGGGTTTTTCCGTCACGTCCACCATGTGGGGCCGCCCGTCCTTGAAGTGGGTAAGGTCCATGGCCCCAGTGTAGTACCCTGAGGCCAATGCCGGGGGAAGGGGTCTTGGTGGTGGGGGCGGGGATTTTGGGGCTTTCCGCCGCCCATTTCCTGGCCGAGAAGGGGCTTCGAGTCCTGGTCCTGGAGCGGGAAGCCCCCTTGGCCTGCACCAGCGACAAGTCCACGGAGTGCTACCGGGTCTTCTGGCCGGGGGACGAGGCCCTAAGCGCCCTGGTGGCGCGGAGCCTGGAACTCCTTGGCCCCTTTGGGGAGGTGGCCCGGCCCCAGGGGCGGGGCTACCTCTACCTGGGGGAGGAGGAAACCCTCCTCAGGATGGCCCAGGAGGCCCCCCTGGCCGGGCCCCTCCGGGTCCACCAGGAGGCCACGGGCTACCCCAAAGGGGCGGAGACGGGGATGGACCTCCTCCGGCCCCAGGCCCTGGGTCAGGCCTTCCCCTATCTGGCCCACCTCAGGGGGGTGGCTGGCCTGCACGTGCGCCGGGCGGGCTGGCTCTCCGCCCATGGCCTGGGGATGGGCCTCCTCGAGGCCCTGCGGAAGCGGAGGGGAAGGCTTCTCCGGGGGGAGTTTTGCGGCCTGGAGGGCCAAGGGGGGCGGCCCGCCTTCGCCCGGGTGCGCCTTGGCGGGGTGGAGGAACTCCTCCCCTTTGCCGCCTGCGTCCTGGCTCCCGGACCCGGCCTCCCCTCCCTCCTTTCCCTTCTGGGCCTGGAGCTCCCCCTTGGGGCCGAACCCCACTTCAAGGCCTGGTTCCCCGACCCCCTCCGCCGCTTTCCCCGGGAGGCTCCCCTCCTCATCTGGAACGAGCCCCAAGAGATCTTCTCCCCCGAGGAAAAGGCCCTTCTGGCCGAGGAACCCTCCCTGGCCCCCCTCCTGAGCCCCCTGCCCCCGGGGGCCCACGGGCGGCCCGAAGGGGAGGGGTTTTTGGCCCTCTACAACCCCTGGCCCAAGGCGGAGGCGCCCGGGGGTTGCGCCCCCACCCCACCCTCCTGGGCGGGGGAGGTGGCCCTGAGGGGGCTTTTTCCCCTCCTTCCCGGCCTTCGGGCCTACCTGGGAAGCCGCCCCCGGGTGGATGGGGGGTATTACGTGAAGACCCCGGAGAACCGCCCCCTCCTGGGCCCGGTGGCCGAGGGGGTCTACCTCCTTGGGGCCTTTTCCGGCTACGGGGTCATGGCCGCCCTGGGGGCGGGAGAGGCCTTGGCCCGCTGGGTGGTGGGGGAAACCCCGCCTCCTTGGGCCGAAGCGCTATCCCCCAAGCGCTACCAGGACCCCGGCTACCGGCCCCACGGGGCGGCGGCCCGGGCGGAGCTCTGACTAAAGGGCGAACTCCTGGAGGAGGCCCTCGAGGTCCAAGGCCTCCCGCTGCCCCAAGGCGGGGTAGACCTCGGGGTAGCGGGGAAGGTAGGCCCTAAGCCGCTCCTCAAAGGTGGGCACCTCCGCCTTCCAGAAGATGCCGATGGGGATCCGCTCCCCCCACTCCGCCGCCTTTTCCTGGAAGCGCGCCATTTTCTCATCCAGCTCCTCGGGGGAAAGCCCCTCGGGAACCTGGGGGTCGTAGCCCTCTTCCTGGAGCTTGTAGAGCCTGGGGGCAAACCACTCCTTGGTGTGGAGGTCGTTGTAGGTGGGGCAGGGCTGGAGCACGTGCAAGAAGGCTAGGCCCCGGTGGAGGATCCCCTCCTTGATGAGCTCCTTCAGGCCCTTCACGTCGTAGGCGTACCCCCGGGCGATCCAGGTGTACCCGGCGGCGAAGGCCAGGAGGAGGGGGTTGATCCGCCCCTGGGGGTTGGGCTTGGGCAGGCTCTTGGTCTTCTCCCCTAGGCCCAGGGTGGGCCCGGCCTGGCCCTTGGTGAGGCCGTAGACCTCGTTGTCGTAAAGGATATAGAGCATGTCCACGTTCCGCCGGCCCGCGGCCACGAAGTGCCCGGCCCCAATCCCCAGGCCGTCCCCGTCCCCCCCCACGGCCACCACCGTGAGGTGGGGGTTGGCCAGCTTGGCCCCCTGGGCCACGGGCAGGACCCGGCCGTGCAGGGTATGGACCCCGTAGACGTTCAGGTAATGGGGGGTCTTGGCCGAGCAGCCGATGCCGGAAAAGACCACGGTCTGGCTGGGGTCCCTTTTCAGCTCAAAGAGGGCCATCTGCAGGGCGGAGAGGATGCCGTAGTCCCCGCAGCCCGGGCACCAGTCGGGGTTCTTCTCCGCCTTGTAGTCGGCAAGCTTCAGCTCCACCATCCTAGACTCCTCCCCTCAGGACCAGGCGCTCGGCCGCCTGGCCAGCCATCACCGCCTTCAGGGCCGCCACCGCCTCGTCCAAGGTGATGGGGCGGCCGTTGTACTTCACCACCCGGTGGTGGACCCGCTTCAGGGTTTCCTGTTGCACCAGATCCGCCAGTTGGCCCGTGTAGTTGTGCTCCACCGTGACCAGCCGCTTCCCTTCCAGGAGGGGGCCGACCTCGGGGAAGGGCCAGAGGAGCCTGAGGTGCAGGTACCCCACCCCGGGCAGGTGGTCCAGGGCCTCCAGGAGGGTGCCCTTCACCGTCCCCCAGCCCAGGACCAGGACCTCCCCGTCGCGGAAGAGGGTGTACTGGTCCTCCGGGGGGATCTCCCGCCGGGCGGTGTGGAGTTTTTGCATGCGCTTTTCCATCTGGTACTCCCTTAGGACGGGGTCTTCCGTGATGTGCCCCTCGAGGTCGTGCTCGTCGGAGGTCATCCAGTAGAACCCCCCCGGGGTACCCAAGGGGACGAAGGGGGAGATGCCGTCCTCGCTGGGGGCATAGCGCTCGTAAGGGCCAAAGCCTTCCCGCCTCGGCTCCAGGCGCTTCTCCCCGTCTAGGGCAAGGACCCTGAGGGCCTCCTTGGGCAGGCTCTGGGCGGTGGAGGCCAGGAACTTGTCCAGGAGGTGCACCACCACCGTCTGGTAGCGCCAGGCCCAGGCCAAGGCCTTCTGGGCGTCCAGGAAGGCATCCAGAACGTCCCCCGAGGCCAAGACCAGCCGGGGGTACTCCCCGTGCCCGCCGCGGAGGGCGAAGAACAGGTCCCCCTGCTCCGTGCGGGTGGGCAGGCCCGTGGAGGGGCCGCCCCGCTGGTAGAGGGTCACCACCAGGGGGGCCTCGATCATCCCGGCGAAGCCCAGCCCCTCGGCCATGAGGCTGAAGCCAGGACCGCTGGTGGCCGTGGCCGCCTTGGCCCCGGTGAGGGCCGCCCCGATGGCCATGGTCACCGCGGCGATCTCGTCCTCGGTCTGGACCACGGCCACCTCCGCCCCCTGGAAGGCGGTGTGGGCCTCGAGGTAGACGCTCTCGTCCGTGGCCGGGCTGATGGGGTAGTAGGTCTGGAAGCGGAGGCCCCCGGCCAGCTTCCCCAAGGCCGCGGCCTGGGCCCCGGTGAGGTAGACCCGGCCCGGGGTGGGTCCGTTCAGGTGTAGGGCGAAAGGAAGCCTGGGCACCTCCTCCCGGTACACCGCTTGGGCCACCGCCTGGTTCAGCTCCAGCACCTTGCCGCGGAACTGCAGGGCCAAGGCCTCCAGCAAGGGCTCCAGGGGAAAGCCCAGGAGGTGGAGGCTGGCCGCCACGGCGATGGTGTTCAGGGTGCGCCGGGCCTGCAGGGAGGCCACGCCCAGCTCGGCCCCAATCCGGTCCGCCACCTCCTCAAAGGGGTAGGGCAAGGGCTGCACCCCCCCCTCGGCGTAGGCCTGGAGGACCTCCTTCAGGCTGGGGTCCGGCTTGCCAAACCGCTGGGATAGCGCCTCCTGCACCCGGTGGTCCAGCATGGGAAGCTTGTGGACCGTGAGGTCCAAGACCCGGGGGTCATAGAGGAGCACCCCCCCGGGGCGGACCTCGCCCAGGTGGCGGGCCAGGGTCTCCCCGTCCAGGGCCACCAGGAAGTCCACCTTTTCCCGGAAAGCCCCCACGGGTTTTCGCGATAGCCGCACGTCCAGGTAGGAGTGCCGCCCCATGATGTTGGAGTGGTACTCCCGTTTGGTGGCCACGCACCAGCCGCCCTTGGCCACAGCCCGGGCGAAAAGGGTGGCCGCGGTCTCAATGCCGCCCCCTTGCGGGCCGCCCACGCGCCAGGTCAACTCATCCATACGCCCTCCTCCGTTCTCCGATACCCTACTCCCAAAGGGCAGGGCTTGGCTAGGGGCATTTGCCCAGAAGGCCCTACTCCTCCTGGTCCGCCCGGTGAAGCCGCTTTCCCCAAAGGCTTTGCGGGCGGTGGTGCTCCAGGACCAAGGCCCGCACCTCGGGGTCTTGGATGCGCTCGGCAGCGTAGAGGGGGTGGTGGCGGCGGATCTGGATGGCCCCCCAGAGGCCCCGGCGCAAGGGGTAAGGGGGAACGGGAGGGGCGTAAAGGCCGGTGAGGATCCGCTCCCAGGGGCGGTAGGGCCTCAGGGCCTTCCCGGCATCGTGGAGCAAGGCCGCCCGCACCGCGAAGGAGGGGGCCTGGGGATGGGCCCGGAGGAGGCGCTTGGCCACCCGCACCGCGTGGGCCCGGTCCCGAGGGTCCATGGCCAGGTAAAGGGCGCGCTCCTCCCCCTTCAGGAAGGCCAGGGCGAAGGCGTCCTCGGGCACCTCCCCCCGGAAGGCCCGGAAAAGCCGGGCCAGGCGTTTCCCAAGCCTGGAGGCGAAGCCCTTCCGCAACTCCCCTAGATGAACTTCTTCAGCATGGTGGCGATCTCTTCCGGCTTCTTGGGGTCCACCTTGCCCTCGGAAACCTCGGTGGCGCAGACATTCAAAAACTCGTGCAGGATCAGGGTGGCCGCCGCCTCCATGGCCTTTTTGGTGGCGGTCATCTGGGTGAGGACCTCGTCGCAGGGGCGGCCCTCGGCCACCATCTTCTGCAAGCCCCTCACCTGGCCCTCGATGCGCCGCAGGCGCTTCAGGATGTTTTCCACGGTGTCCTGCCCCAGTTCGGTGGTCCTGGTCATGGGGGCATTATATACCACTACCCCCTATGCTGTCTTCGCTTAGGGGTTCCTCGGGCTCGGAGGGCTTGGGCCGGCGCACCCAGAGCAGCCTGCCCCCCAGGAGGCGGGCCAGGCGGGTGAGGCTTTGGCCCGGGTCCTCCCCCTCGGGCTCGGGGGGCAAGGGTTCCTCCTCCGCCCGGGGGGCTTCCACGGGAAGGGGGGCGGGCTTAGGGGTAGGGGGTTCGGCCCTGGGGGGCGGGGCCGTCTGGAGGCTAGGCCCCGGGCTTTTTTTTTCCAGGAGGAAGGCCACCTCCTCCACCCCGAAGCGGCTTTGGGCCAGGGGGAGGAGGTGGGCCTTCTGCTCCTCGGCCTTTTTGTGGTGGAAGGCCTTGCTCTCGGGGAAACGCAGGAGGAGGGTCTTGCCCTGGACCTCGGGCCGGGCCTCGCGCACGAAGGCCCTTAAGGTGGGCTTGAGGTCCTCGAGGAAGGCCCGCCAAAGACCGGAGAGGTCCGCCTGGGGGGAGGCCTCCTGCCTGGGCCTTGGGGGCAGGGGGGCCAGGGGATGGAACTCGGGCAGGGGGGCCTCCTGGGGGGGCGGGGCCTGGAGCCCAGGGGGGGCTTGGGCTGGGCTGGGGGAAAAGGCCTGCAGCAAGGCCACCTCCAGGGCCAGGGGGTCCGAGCGCTTGGCCAGGCGCTCCAGGGCCTCGTCCAGGCGGGAGAGGGCAAAAAGCAGCTCCTTTGGGGAAAGGGGCAAGGACCGCCCCGGCAGGCCGTGGGCGGCGTAAAGGGCCTCCCGCAGGACCTCCATGAGCCCCCCCACCAGGCTCCTGGGGGCAAAGCCCTGGCCGTAGAGCCTGCGGGCCTCTTCCAGGGCCTCCCGCACCTGCCCCTCGGCCAACCGGCGGGCCAGGAGGAACAGGGCCTCCTGGGGGGGGAGGCCCAGGGCCGCCTCCACCTGGGCCCGGGTCAGGGGCCCAGGAAGGAGGAGGAAGCGGTCCAGGAGGCTTTCCGCATCCCGCATGGCCCCGTCGGCCAGGCGGGCCAGGAGGAACAGGGCCTCCTCCTCCGCCTCCCGCCCCAGGCCCTCGAGGATGCGGCGGAGCTTGGCGGCGATCTCGCTTTCGGTGAGGCGGCGGAAGCGGTAGTGCTGGGTGCGGGAGAGGATGGTGGGGGGCATCCGCTCGGGCTCGGTGGTGGCGAAGATGAAGAGGACGTGGGCCGGGGGCTCCTCCAGGGTTTTAAGGAGGGCGTTGAAGGCGCTTTTGGAGAGCATGTGGGCCTCGTCCAGGATGAAGACCTTCCTGGGGGCGGAAAGGGGGGCGAGGAGGATCCGCTCCCTTAGCTCCCGCACGTCCTCCACCGAGTTGTTGCTGGCGGCGTCGATCTCCACCACGTCGGGGTGGGTCCCCTTCTGCACCGCCTGGCAGTGGGGGCAGGCCCCGCAGGGCTTCTCCTCCCCCTGGCACCCCACGGCCATGGCCAGGAGGCGGGCGGTGGTGGTCTTCCCCACCCCCCTAGGCCCGGAGAAGAGGTAGGCCTGGGCCAGCCGCCCCTCCCCTATGGCCCGCAGGAGGGGTTCTTTCACGTGTTCCTGGCCCACCACCTCGGCAAAGGTCAGGGGGCGCACCCGGCGGTAAAGGGCGCTCACAAGGGCTAGTATAGGGCGTGGTGCGGAGCTTTCTCTCCTTCCATGTCCAAGCCCCCCTGGAGGCGGCCCTGGCCTTCGCCCAGGGGCGGACCGGGGGGGCCGGGGTCTACCTGGTGCCCGACCCCCCCTGGGTGAGCCTCTACCACGAGGCCCTCGAAGCCCATGAGGACCCTGGGGCCATCCAAGGCTTCCTGGAAGACCTCTCCCACCTGGGGCGGGCCCTGGCCTTCCTGGTCCTAGGGGAGGAGGACCTCCTCTTCCTCCTGGCGGAAGGGGGGGAGGTGCGGGCGGAGCTCCGCCAGGGGCCGGAGCTGGGGAGGGCCCTCCGCGCCCCCCAAGCCCTCCTCCCCCTCCTGGAAAGGGCCCAGGCCATGCCCCCCCTGAGCGCGGTCCAGGCCCTGGCCATCGCCTTCGGCCTCCACCCGGACCACGCGGCCTTGGGCTTTCTGGACCTCCTGGAGGCGGAGGAGGAGGAAGGCCTGCCCGAGGAGGTGGTCTACCTTGCGTGAAGCCCTTTTGGTCAAGGTGGGGGGAAGCCTCCGGGGAGCGGAGGAACTCCTGGAGGAGCTGGCCCAGTACCCAGGCCCCTTGGTCCTGGTCCACGGGGGGGGTCCGGAGATCGGGGCCCTGCTGGAGCGCCTAGGATATGAGAGCCGCTTCGTGGAGGGCCTTAGGGTCACGCCCCCTGAGCAGATGGACGCGGTGGAGATGGCCCTTTGCCTCACGGGAAAGCGCCTGGCCCAAGGCCTTTCCCAAAGGGGCAGAAAGGCCCTAAGCCTTTCGGGGCGGGATGCCCTTTGCCTAGGGGGCCGGCTCCTGCCCGGGCTTGGCCGGGTGGGGGAGGTGGTGGGGGTAGACCCCAGGCCCCTCCTGGACCTCCTGGGGGCGGGGTACACCCCCCTTCTCGCCCCCATCGCCCTGGACGAGGAGGGCCCCTTGAACGTCAACGCCGACACCGCCGCCGCCGCCGTGGCCGGGGCCTTGGGCTGGCCCGCGGTCTTCCTCACCGACGTGGAAGGGGTCTACCGCCACCCCAAGGATCCCGCCAGCCGCATCCCCCAGCTCACCCCTGAGGCAGTGGCGGCCCTCAAGGCCGAGGGGGTGCTCCAGGGCGGCATGATCCCCAAGGTGGAGGCCGCCTTGGCCGCCCTGCGGGCCGGCTCCCCTTGGGCGGCCATCGCCAAGGGGAGGGGGGGCGTACTGGAAGGGGTCCTGAAGGGGGAGGCGGGGACCCGCTTCTACCCCTAGCTCACCCGCTCCACCCGCAGGAGGTTGGTGGTCCCCCGGACCCCGAAGGGCACCCCCGCGGCGATGACCACCCGCTCCCCCACCTGGGCCAGGCCAGAGGCCTTCACCTTCTCCAGGGCGATGCGCACCATGTCGTCGGTATCCCGGGGGTCGGGGGCCAGCTGGGGCAGAACCCCCCAGACCAGGGCCAGCTGCCTTTGCACCTCGGGGTTCGGGGTGAGGGCCAGGATGGGGACCTGGGGCCGGGTGCGGGCGATGCGCCGGGCCGAGCCCCCGGTGGCGGTAAAGACCACGATGGCCCGGGCCCCCACCGCCTCCACCACGTCGTCCGCGGCCTGGGCGATGGCGTCTTGGGTAGTGGGGGTGGGGGCGGGGCGGAGGACGTTGAGCTTCTGCAGAAACTCCGGGGAGGACTCCACCACCCGGGCGATGCGGGCCATCATGGCCACCGCCTCCACGGGATAGGCCCCGGCGGCGGTTTCCGCCGAGAGCATCACCGCATCGGAGCCGTCAAAGATGGCGTTGGCCACGTCGGAGGCCTCGGCCCGGGTGGGGCTTGGGTTGTGCACCATGGATTCCAGCATCTGGGTGGCGGTGATCACCGGCTTCCCGGCGGCGATGCAGCGGAGGATGAGGCGCTTTTGCACGATGGGCACCTCCTCCAAGGGCATCTCCACCCCCAGGTCCCCCCGGGCCACCATGATCCCGTCCGCCTCCTCCAGGATCTCCTCAAAGCGGTGGACGGCGGAGGGCTTCTCGATCTTGGCCATGAGCTTGGCCCGGGAGCCGTAGCGGGCCAGGTAGTGGCGGGCCAGGAGGAGGTCGTCCCGGGTGCGCACGAAAGAAACCGCCACCCAGTCCACTCCCAGCTCTGCCCCCAGGGCCACGTCCTGGATGTCCTTCTCCGAAAGGGCAGGGATGGAGAGGTCGGCCCCGGGGACGTTGATGCCCTTGTGGTCCGAGAGGACGCCTCCCACCTCCACCACGGTGTGGATCTCGTCCCCCCGCACGGCCTCCACCCGCAGGCGCAGGCGGCCATCGTCCAGGAGGAGGAGCTGGCCTGGGCTCACGTCCTCGGGTAGCCCCCCGTAGGTGAGGGATACCCGGCCCTGGTCCCCTTCAATGGGCTCGCGGGTGAGGACGAAGGGCTGGCCCGCCTTGAGCTCCACCCGTCCCTCCCGGAAGCGGCCAATGCGGATCTTGGGCCCCTGGAGGTCCTGCAGGATGGCCAGGGGCCGGCCCAGCTCCTGGGCCACCTCCCGCACCAAGGCCACCCGCTGGCGGTGGTCCTCGGGGGTACCGTGGCTGAAGTTCAGGCGGAAGACATCGGCCCCCGCCTCGGCCAGGGCCCGGATGGCCTCCTTGCTGCTGGAGGCGGGCCCCAGGGTGGCCACGATCTTGGTGCGTTTAAAAGGCAGCATAGCCCAGGAAACGCGCTGCCCGGCCCAGCTCCTCCTCAATGCGCAGGAGCTGGTTGTACTTGGCCAGGCGGTCGGAGCGGGAGAGGGAGCCGGTCTTGATCTGGCCGGCGTTCACCGCCACTGCCAGGTCGGCGATGAAGGGGTCCTCCGTCTCCCCGGAGCGGTGGCTGATCACCGCCCGGTAGCCGGAGCGCTGGGCCAGGCGGATGGCCTCGAGGGTCTCGGAAAGGGTGCCGATCTGGTTCACCTTGACCAGGATGGCGTTGGCCACGCCCCGCTCGATGCCTTGGGCCAGCCGCTCGGGGTTGGTGACGAAGAGGTCGTCCCCCACGAGCTGCACCCGCTCCCCCAGGGTCTTTGTAAGAAGCCGCCACCCCTCCCAGTCGTCCTCCGATAGGCCGTCCTCAATGGAGCGGATGGGGTACTTCTCCACCCAGGAGGCCCAGAAGGCCACCATCTCCTCGGAGGTGAGGACCTTCCCCTCCCCCTCCAGGTGGTAGCGCCCTTCCCGGTAGAGCTCGCTGGCCGCCGGGTCCAGGGCCAGGGAAACCTCCTGCCCCGGGGTGTAGCCCGCCCGCTCAATGGCCAGGAGCAGAAGCTCCACCGCCTCCTCGTTGCTCCGGAGGTCCGGGGCGAAGCCTCCCTCGTCCCCCACGTTGGTGCTGTAGCCCTTTTCCTTCAGCACCCCCTTAAGGGTGTGGAAGACCTCGGCACCCACCCGCAGGGCCTCGGCGAAACTTTCCACCCCCGCGGGCACCAGCATGAACTCCTGGAAGTCCACCCGGTTGTCCGCGTGCTTCCCCCCGTTGATCACGTTCATGAGGGGCACGGGCAGGACCACCCCCTGGACCCCGCCCAGGTAGCGGTAGAGGGGAAGCCCCAGCGCCTCCGCCGCCGCCCGGGCCGTGGCCAGGGAAACGGCCAGGATGGCGTTGGCCCCCAGGTTGGCCTTGTTGGGGGTACCGTCTAGCTCCCGCATGGCCCGGTCCACCCCCTCCTGGTCCAAGGCCTCCATGCCGATGAGCTCAGGGGCGATGCGCTCGTTGATGTTCTCCACCGCCCGGCGCACCCCCTTGCCCAGGTAGCGCCGTCCCCCGTCCCTGAGCTCCAGGGCCTCGTGGGTGCCAGTGGAGGCCCCCGAGGGGACCATGGCCCGCCCCCGGACGCCCCCTTCCAGCTCCACCTCGGCCTCCACCGTGGGAAAGCCCCTGGAGTCCAGCACCTCCCGCGCCTTCACGCTCACGATTGTGGTCATGGGTACCTCCTATGGGCCGCCAAGGCCCCTGCGTGGAAGCGCTTCACGCCCCCCTGTCCTTCAGCTTACACCCTGAGGGGCACCACCACCGCCTGGTACCCCTCCCCCTCCCCCAAGGGGCGGATCAGGCTGGGGCTGGTGGGGCCGGAGAGGAGGAGGGCAGCCTGGCCGCTCAGGGGGCCCAAGGCCTCCAGGAGGTAGCGGGCGTTGTAGGCCACGGCCAAGGGGGTCCCCTCCAGACGCACGGGAAGCTCCTCCTGCCCCTTGCCGTAGTCCCCTTCGGCGGACAGGAGGACGTGGCCCTCGCCGAAAAGGAGGTCCACCCGGTGGTTTTGCCGATCGGAAAGGACGCTCACCCGGCGCAGGGCCTCGCGGAAAGGCTCCACCTCGAGGCCCGCCCGCAAGGGGAACTCCTTGGGGATGACCCGCTCGTAATCGGGAAACTCCCCCTCCATGAGCCGGACGGCCAGGCGGAGCCGGCCCCCTCCCTCCTGCCCCAGGGTCAGGCCCAGGGTACCTGCCCCCAGGGCCAGCACCGCCTCCCCCTCCCCCATGCCCTTCAGCACCCGGATGACCTCGTCCACGCTCCGGGCCGGGACCACCGCCTTGCGCTGGAAAGGCTGGGGCAGGGGAAGGTCGTACAGGGCCAGGCGGTAGCCGTCGGAGGCCACGGCCCGCACCCCCTGGGGGGAGAACTCCAGCTGCACCCCCCGGAAAATGGCCCGGTACTCCTCGTTGCTGGCGGCGTAGCGCACGTGGACCAGGGCCCGCAAGAAGCCCTCCGCCGGCAGGCGGGTCTGGAGGGGGTAGTCGGGGGAGGCAACCCCGGGTTCGGGGAAGATGAGCTCCGGGTACCCCTCGCTGGGGGCCAGGCTCAAGCGGGTGCGGAAACTCCCCGAGGAGAGCTCCAGGTCCAGTCCCAAGCGAAGGATCGCGGTATCCCCAGGCAGGCTCCGCACCAGCTGGAAGAAGGGCTGGGCGGGAACCAGGTACCGGCCCTCCCCCTGGACCTGGGCGGGGAGGTGGACCTCGAGGTCCACCTCCCCGTTGCTCCCGAAAAGGGTCAGGCCGCCGGCCTGCGGGGCCAGGCCCAGGTAGGTGAACATGGGGTTGGAGCTTCTGGAGGGGATCACCCTCTCCAAGAGGGCAATCTGCTCGGCCAAGAGGTTTTTGGGAAGGGTTACGTCCATTGTGGCTGCCTCCTTTTACTGCTACTACTAAAGGTTTTTAAAGATCTTAAAAGATCGTAGTCGTAGTAGTAGGGCCTGTGGATATGTGGATAAGTGGGGGAAAATGCCCTTCTGGAGGGAAAAGTGCCTGTGGAAAACCCCTGTGGATAACCCGCCCTGGCCTGTGGATAACTTGTGGATAACTCCCGGGTTATCCACAACCCCCGAAACCCCCCCGGTTTTCCACAGGTTATCCCCAGGGTTATCCACAGGCACCCCCCGGTTATCCACAGGGTTATCCACAGGTTATCCACAGGGTTCACAGGAAGGCCTCCCGCAGCTGCCGGAGGAGCCTTTGCACCTCCCGGTCGCTTTCCGAAAGCTCCTGCACCTTCTGGATGGCGTAGATCACCGTGGTGTGGTCCCGGCCACCAAAGAACTGGCCGATTTCCGGAAAGGAGGCGCGGGTGAACTCCCGTACCAGGAACATGGCGATCTGCCGGGGCAGGACCACTTCCTTGCGCCGGCCGCTGCCCAGGAGCTCCTCGGGCTTGAGGCCAAAGTGCTCCGCCACCTTGGCCACGATCTCCTGGGGGTCCACCTCCACCTCCTTGGGGGCAAAGATGTCGGAAAGGGCCCGGGCGGCCACGGCCCGGGTCAGCTCCACCCCGTTCAAGGAGGCGTAGGCGATGACCCGCACCAAGGCCCCTTCCAGCTCGCGGATGTTGGAGGTCACCTGGCGGGCGATGTACTCCAGCACCTCCTCGCTCACCCGCAGGCCCCGCTGCTCGGCGTTCATCTTCAGGATGGCGATGCGGGTTTCCAGGTCCGGGGGCTGGATGTCGGTGATGAGCCCCCACTCAAAGCGGCTCCTGAGGCGGGCCTCGAGGGTCAGGATGTCCTTGGGGGGGCGGTCGGAGGAGAGGATGATCTGCTTGTGGGCCTCGTAGAGGGCGTTGAAGGTGTGGAAGAACTCCTCTTGCGTGCGCTCCTTCCCGGCGATGAACTGGATATCGTCCACCAGGAGGAGGTCCACGGAGCGGTAGCGCTCGCGGAACTCCGCCATCCGGTCCTCGCGGATGGCGTTGATCAGCTCGTTGGTGAAGGTTTCCGTGGACACGTACTCGATCTTGAGGTGGGGGAAGCGCTTGGCCACCGAATGGCCCACCGCGTGCATCAGGTGGGTCTTCCCCAGCCCCACCCCCCCGTAGATGAAGAGGGGGTTGTAGGCCCGGCCCGGGGACTCGGCCACCGCTACCGCCGCGGCATGGGCCATGGAGTTGTTGGGCCCCACCACGAAGTTCTCAAAGGTGTACTTGGGGTTGAGCCGGGGCTGGGCGGGCTCAGGGGAGGGGGTTGCCTGGAAGATGTCCTCCTGGATGGCGGTTCCCGGGACCACCTTGAGCTCAAACCGCGGGGCCTGGGCCCCCAGCAGGCCCAAGGCCTCCTGGATGAGCTCGGCGTAGTGCTTGCGGATCCAGTCCAGGGCGAAGGAGGTGGGTACCGCCAGCTCCAGAACGCCCTCCCTTACTCCCAGGGGACGGATGCGCTCAAACCAAGTGTGAAACTCCACCTCGGTGATGTTGCGGCGGATGTGCTCTAGGACGTGGTGCCAGATGGCTTCGTGGGTCAAGGCCACCCCCGAGTTCCAGGGGAACATTCTACGGCAAGGGGTTGGGTAAAGTGGAGGGCGGGATGAGGTACGAC